>JBGAPO010000028.1:0-34523 GCA_044221195.1 Cyclobacteriaceae bacterium | reverse complement strand
CGGGTATCGGTGCCGATCACAAAGAGCGGCCGTTCAAATCCACCCAGGTTCAAGCCTCGGCGCTGACCGATCGTGTAGAAATGCGCACCATTGTGTTCACCGACAACCTCACCGGCGGATGGGGACAAGGCGTAGGGCTGGGTGATTGCTTCCAATGCTTGCTCATCGTCGGTTCCGGCAAATACTTCGCTGGATGCCGAGACTTCAATAACCTTTCCCTTGCGCGGTTTTAATTGTTGCTGCAGGAAGTCCGGCAAGTGCACCTTCCCGATGAAGCAGAGCCCTTGTGAATCTTTCTTTTCTGCCGTAGCGATGCCTGCCTTTCGTGCGATGGCGCGCACTTCGGGTTTGAGCAGTTCGCCGACCGGAAACAAGGACTTGGCCAACTGCTCCTGGCTCAGTTGACAAAGGAAATAGCTTTGGTCTTTGTTGGAATCCTTTCCCGACAATAGCCGATATACCGTTTTTCCGTTGACGGTCGCCTCGCTCTTACGGGCGTAATGACCGGTAGCGACATAATCGGCACCGAGCTTCAGTGCGGCCTTAAGAAAAATATCAAATTTGATTTCACGATTGCAGAGGATGTCGGGGTTGGGTGTGTGCCCCCGTTCATACTCGGCAAACATATAGTCAACAATACGTTTTTTGTATTCCGCACTGAGGTCGATCGTCTGGAACGGAATGCCGAGTTGTTGTGCGACGATCATGGCATCATTGCTGTCGTCGAGCCAGGGACACTCCTTGCTGATGGTTACCGAGTCGTCGTGCCAATTCTTCATGAACATGGCGATGACCTCGTATCCCTGCTCCTTGAGGAGATACGCAGCGACGCTGGAATCAACGCCGCCGGAAAGGCCAACAACAACCCGCTTTTTCATTTCTTGACTGTGACGGAAGAAGCCGATTTCTCGTTTAAAAGTTCATTGATGAGCTGATTAAATCGCTCTTTGAAGTGTTCGTGGTATGCGACGCTGGAATCAACGCCGCCGGAAAGGCCAACAACAACCCGCTTTTTCATTTCTTGACTGTGACGGAAGAAGCCGATTTCTCGTTTAAAAGTTCATTGATGAGCTGATTAAATCGCTCTTTGAAGTGTTCGTGGTATATCCCCGTTCCCGGTCCTTCGAAACCGGTGTAAATATGCTTCACTTTGCCATCCTTGCCGATGATAATGGTCGTCGGGAATGCAAGTACCCGGTTGAGCATAGGAAGCGTTTTGGCAGCCTCCTCCTTATCATTTACCCCGGCGATGACAAACTCGTAGGGGACATTCAATTTCTTCTTCATTTTGATGACCCGTTCGGACGCATAGGTAAAATCAGGCTTGCGCTCGTAGGCCAACCCAAGGATTTCCACCCCGCGCTCATGGTTGTCGCGATACCATTGGCTCAGGTATTTTGTCTCGTCCATGCAATTGGGGCACCACGTGCCGAAGATCTGAAGGATAAGCACTTTGTTGCTGAAGCGCTCGTCCGAAGGTTTCACGGGATTGCCGTCCAGATCGGGAAAACTGAAGTCGATTCGGTCGTAACCTTCCTTGAGGAGGGTGAGTGACTCCGGGTCGGGCATTTTGGCATCCGGATTTCTGATGCCTGAAAATACTTCGTGACCGCTTTTTCCGGTGTAATAGTCACCTTTCAATGAGTCACCGGCGAGCGATGCGACAAACACGAAGGCGTGGTTGCCATCGAAGGTGCTCAGCTTGAGTTTGCCGTCAACCACATTGCCTTCCAGGTATCGGTAGTCGCCCATGGGGGTGAGGAATGTACCGGTCAAGTGGTTCCCCATCTGTTCAAACACGCCAACGGATGTGTAGGGATCTCCTTTGTCGGGAGTGAATTCAAGTTGGTATTTCCCGGTATAATCAGGACTTGCTTGTGCTTCTTCGTTTTTAACAAAGCGAAAATTTTCTCCAAATGTCGCTGAGAACGGCAGGCTTACTTCCGGTGCATAGTTCTTGTAGAAGGTGCCACGCAACGTGTTCTCACTGATGCTCGCCCGGAGATCGGCATCAAATACGTGAAGCTGCATGAACACGGAGTCGTTGCGAAAGCTGATTTCATCCAGGAGGATTTTCTCGCTAACGTTCTTCAGGTAGGCTTTGTAGCTGTTTCCTTCTTTTTCGATATCGAACGTGAAGGGGAGTTCCTGTCCCTGCAATTGGATGACACCGCGCCAGGTGCCGGTTTTCAACTCGGGCGTTTTGGTTTGACAAGAAAAGAGAATAAGAATGCTGAGAGAAAGGAGCAAAAAGCGCATCTTGAAGGGATTATTTTGACAAGAACGGTGCAAAATAAAGAAATGTTCATGATAGGGAGAAGGACCGAATATCTCAGGGGCAAATGCCGTATAGCGCGTCAATCTGAACCCTAAATTGTAGCTTGTACTTCGAACGATCGGCTCACAGCCTTAGCCGGCGCATCGAAACGTCAGACTTTTGGTGAAGCATATGAATGCACGCATCCTTTTTAAGATCGCTATCCGTAACCTGGCACGGAATAAGATTCATACAATCATCCATGTTGCGGGACTCTCAGTAAGCCTGATGGTTTGCATTCTCATTGCCCTTTTTGTCAGGGATGAGTACCGGTTCGACGGGCATTTCGATGATGGAGAGCATGTTTACCGCATTGCAGGTAATTATGGTAGTGACAATGACAAGGCGGCGAATACCACTTACCTCCTGCAGCCGATAATAGCCAATGAGTTGCCGGGAGTGAACGCCATGTGCCGTATAGGTTTTTCGGCCCAACTGTTGATCGTGGAGCAAAAGGAATTCATGGAATACGGAGTGGTTTATGCCGATTCGTCCTTCTTTCGCGTATTTCAGGTTCCCTTTATCCGTGGAGACAGGCCGACCGCCTTGGATCGGCCTGGCAACATCGTTCTGGATGAAGCCACAGCACTCCGATATTTTGGTACCAATGATGTACTAGGCAGGGCCATTACCATACGCGAAAAATCATTTGTGATATCCGGGGTTATGGAAACGTGGCCGTCCACCTCGCATTTCTATGCGCAAATCATATTGCCCATGTCGGGTGTAGTTGATTGGCTTCCTGACTGGGTAAAAGACAACCGGACTGGCCGAAACATGTATACCTACTTTAGGGCTGACGCGTTTGATCGTGAGAAGCTTGAGGCATCCATTAGCCGGGTAGTAGCAACGCATTGGACAGGCGATGTTCCCCGGTATTTCATTCAACCCCTTCAAACCATCCACCTGCACTCGCACCTGCAAGGTGAAATTGAAACGAATGGAGATGTAGCCACTGTCAATACCTTCACCATGGCGGCATTGATCATCCTCGCGTTGGCATGTGTCAATTACATTAACCTGACCATGGCCGGATCATTCCAACGCAGCAAGGAATTTGGAGTGAAAAAGATCCTGGGATCTTCGACATGGTCGCAACTGGGGCAATTCCTGACAGAGAGCTTCATTGTCGTTTCCTTCAGCACGGTAATTGCCGGATTTGGAACGGCCGTAGCCATGCCGGTATTCACCCAATTGAGCGGCAAATCATTAGAGTTTAACCCATTCGTGGATGGGCCTGTGGTTCTTGGACTCGTTGTTGCTGCGTTGATCATCTCTTTATTGGCGGGAATTCTGCCGGCCATACTGTTGATTCGAGCAAAGCCCATGAGTCTATTGTCCAAGAAGCTGGAATTCAACAATGGAAGACAGTACCTCAGGAACGGGCTGATTGTATTCCAGTTTGCCATATCTGCCGCCCTGATTGCCAGCACCCTGATCGTTGTCGACCAAGTGAATTACCTGCGGACAAAGGACCTGGGCGTAGATCCCGAACGGCTTGTTATCGTACCGTTGCAGACTACGGAGATTTCCTCTCGGTTTGACATCCTGAAGACCGAACTGCTTCGACACGCAGATATAGTTTCAGTTACCGGTTCTAATAACAAGGTTACCCAACCGGTCACCACCTCTCGACCTTATGTTCTTGATTGGAAGAAAGAAGATGTTGGGATTCCTTCAGTCACGGTGTCCTATGACTTCTTTGAAACGATGGGCGCCCGAATGGTTGCTGGACGGTCTTTTTCGAGAGATGTGAAATCCGACTTGAAGGAAGCGTATATTATCAATGAATCGGCCGCTAAGCTCCTCAGGATGCGGGAGCCGGTAGGAAACAGACTTTTTGGGTTTACGTTCACAGGTTCCAAGTGGTTTGAAAAGAACGGGACGATTATTGGAGTGGTAAAGGACTTTCATTTTGCCTCTCTGCATACCGAGATAGTGCCAACTGTTTTTACGCTCGCCTCAGAAACCACAGAAAGCCTGGATTGGATGGAGATCAGGATCTCTGGCGATGCAGAGAAGGCATTAGCCAACGTGGCCGCCACATGGGCAAAGATTGCACCGGAGCGATCATTCAATTTTGAATTCATGGAAGATGATCTGAAGGAGCATTACAAGGCTGAAAGCATTTTCCAGAAACTATTTTCAGTGTTTGCGGCACTCTCCATTTTTATTGGGGGTCTTGGCCTGTTTGGCCTTACCGCTTTCATGACGGTACGCAGAACAAAAGAAATTGGCATTCGAAAGGTTTTGGGAAGTTCAGTGCCTCAAATCATCAGGCTGCTCTCTGGAAATTTTCTGGTGATGGTGTTGCTTTCGAACCTGATTGCCTGGCCAATCGCATACTATTTCATGAAGAATTGGCTGATGACTTTTGCTTATCAGACAACGATTTCATTCTGGATCTTTGTCGTTACCGGTGCCGCGGCGGTATTAATTGCCTGCCTGGCGATATTCTACCCTGCCTGGCGTGTGGCTAAAGCGAACCCCGTGAATGCTTTACATTGTGAGTAAGTTGCAACTGATTTGTTTGGCATGTTCTCGAAGCTAAGCGTCCTTGAACTGGCCTCTGTTCTCGCGGGCCCCAGCGTGGGTCAGTTCTTCGCGGAACTCGGCGCTGAAGTCATCAAAATAGAAAACCCTCACACGGGAGGCGATGTCACGCGCAGTTGGCGAGCCGAGGGAGAGCGCACGGATGACCGATCAGCCTACTTCTGCTCGTGCAATTGGGGAAAGAAATCGGTATTGCTTGATTTGACGTCAGCCGATGATCGGAGGAAGGTGATTCAGTTGGCTCTTCAGTCGGACATTGTTATTGCCAGCTTCAAGCCCGGTGATGCCGAAAAATTGGGGGTAGGGTATGAGCAGCTCAGGGAGAATAACCCGTCCTTGATTTATGGAATGATTACCGGCTATGGCGCAGCGGAGGATCGGGTGGGCTACGATGCGGTCATTCAGGCCGAGTCGGGATTCATGGATATGAATGGTGAAAAGGACGGCCCGCCTGTTAAGATGCCGGTGGCACTCGTGGATATTCTGGCGGCGCACCAGCTTAAGGAAGGGCTCCTGCTTGCCTTGCTGAAGCGGCAACAGACGGATGACGGAAGCAAAGTGGAAGTGTCGCTCTTCGAAACTGCCTTGTCCTCCCTGGCCAATCAGGCCACGAATTGGTTGGTGGGCGGAATACTGCCGACTCGCAAGGGCTCCGCACACCCCAATATTGCACCGTATGGCGATACATTTAAGACGTCGGACGGGAAATTGCTCTTGCTGGCTGTGGGTAATGACAAACAGTTTGAAGCACTGCTGAAGATACTGGGGCTAAATCCAGCTGACCCCTATTGGAACGGCATGCGAACAAATCCCGAGCGGGTCGCGCATCGCAAAGAACTGAACGAGCAATTGGCCAAGGCGATACGACAACTGACGGCGGCGTTTCTTGTTCAAGAATTGAATCGTTTGAAAATACCGGGTGGGCTTGTCCGAACTGTAGGGGACGCCCTGGCCGATCCTTTGTCGCAGTCGATTCAGCTGCACGATAATGGACTAGTGGGTTTGCGCGGCTTTGTGGGTGCTGGCTTAGTTAATTCATCACCGCTTTCGGCACCTCCTCACCTGGGAGAACACACGGTGGAGGTTCTTTCCAGGCTTTCCTAGCTCTCAAACATCCCGATTTGAGGAGCTTGACTCCATAAAATCGAAATCTTTTCTCCCACAATCTGCCACTGCGTGAGTGGCCAAATCCACCGTTTTATACATCATTCATTTACAGGCACTTAGTACTGCGCTCCAAATCCGTTGTCTTAAGCAATTATGACCCTCAAAAAGGCCTCATACGCGCTGAATTCGAAGGATATTGCCAAAAAAGTGGTGGAAAGTGGAGGAAAGTGGGGTAGAATTACATAAGTTTGCTTATGAAGTACCCGGAAACTGCCGATAGTAGTCGGCATGGCCGGGAGTTCAGGACAACCACTAATCGTCATGACTTTCTTCACCAGTGAATTTGAGTGCAAGCTCGACGCCAAAGGCAGGCTCGTTCTGCCTTCGCGGATCAAGGCTCAGCTCCCCGAAGACGGGAGTAGTGAGTTGGTGATCCGTAAGGGCTTTGAGCCGTGCCTCATCCTCTATCCCATGGTGGAGTTTAAAAAGGTCTTCTCAAAAATTTCCGGGCTGAGCGAGTTCAATGAGGAGTACCGCAAACTACAGCGGAACTTTCTCTCGGGCGTCGTCACGGTGGAGTTGGACAACAACGGCCGCCTGCTGATCCCCAAGAACATGCTCCAGTATGCCCAGCTTGACAAGGAGGCCACCCTCGTGGGTACCGGCAACAAGGTCGAGCTATGGAACCCGGGCGTTTATGAGAAGCACCAAATCACCGATCCTAGTGAATTGTCCAAACTGGCAGGGAAGTATCTGAATGAGTAGACATGGCTTAGCAGCTATGAGCTACCACAGACCTGTCATGCTGAAGGAATGCCTCGAAGGGCTCGCCATCGACCCGGAGGGCACTTACGTCGATGTCACCTTTGGCGGTGGCGGACACAGCATGGCTATCCTGGAGCAGTTGAAGGGCGGACGGCTCATCAGCTTCGATCAGGACCCGGATGCAGCAAAGGAAGCAGAAAAGATAACGCATCGTTCTTTTACATTTTGTCAGGCGAACTTCCGGTACCTTAAACAGTACCTCAAGCTTCACAAGGTCAGCCAGGTCAACGGCATTCTTGCCGACCTCGGTGTTTCCTCGCACCAGATCGACGCACCCGAACGCGGGTTTTCCACCCGCTTCTCCGGACCGCTCGATATGCGAATGGACACCGATGCGAAGACCACCGCCGCCGCCATCGTCAATACCTACGCCGAAGAAAAGCTGCATAAGCTCTTCGGTATGTACGGTGAACTGAAAAATGCACGAACGGCCGCACGGGAGGTGGTAAACGCACGATCGCAGCGAAAGTTGACGACTACCCAGGATCTGAAGGAAGCATTGAAGAAAGTCGCCCCACGGGGAAAAGAAAATAAATACTTCGCCCAGGTGTTTCAGGCGCTCCGCATCGAAGTGAATGAAGAGATGCAGTCGCTCGAAGATTTTTTGCACCAAAGCGGCGAAGTAGTGATTCCCGGGGGCCGGCTGGTGGTCATGAGCTACCACAGCCTCGAAGACCGGATGGTGAAGAACTACATCGCCACCGGAAAGGTCTTCGGTGAACTGGAGAAGGACTTCTACGGAAACATCATCCGCCCCTTCGACCCGGTAAACCGAAAACCAATGGAGGCTTCGCCGGAGGAGGTTGAACAAAATGCAAGAGCGCGCAGCGCAAAACTTAGAATTGGTGAACGAAGAGCAGGCAGTTAAAGTGGGACGCAAAGAAATTGAAGTATGAGTGAGAATAAATTCAGAATTGAGCCGGAAAGGGCAAATCAGCCCCGGGAGAAATCTTCAGGAGGCGGGCCTGCTCTTTTCTCCGGGATAGAGCGACGCCTCAAGCTGGAGAACTACTTTGAAGAAGGGTTCCCGGTGCAATATCTGCCCAAGATATTATTCTTCATGGCCCTGGGCCTGCTCTATATAAGCAACACCCACCACGCTGAAAAAACCGTGCGACGGATTGACCAGGTGCAGTCGGAAGTGGAAGATCTACGGGCAGACTATACCACCCTGAAATCGGACCTCATGTTTGCCAGCAAACAGAGTGAAGTCGCCCGCAAAGTGAAGTCGATGGGCCTGAAAGAAAGCAAAACGCCACCCACCAAAGTTGTTGTTGAAGAGTGAATATTAAGAAGTCCATATTGATCCGCGTCCGCCTGGCCTTCCTGGCCGTGGTGGTCTTTGCCGTTTGTGTGGCGGCGAAGGTGGGTCATATCCAATTCGTGGAAGGAGATAAGTGGGTGAAAATGGGCAACGACATCTCGTTCGACTACAAGAAAGTAAAGGCCACGCGCGGAAACATCTACTCCGACAACGGAAGCCTGCTGGCGACGTCCCTGCCGTTCTACAAAGTGGCCATGGACCCCACACTGGTCAAGGATGAGGTCTTCAAGGAAGGTATTGACTCCTTGTCCTATTTACTGTCGCGGTATTACAAAGACCGCTCGGCTACCGATTACAAGCGTATGATTCGCGATGCGCGGGAGACGAATAAGCAGTACCTCGTCATCAATCGGAAGCAGATCAACTACCAGGTCAAGAAGGAAATGTCCTCCTGGCCCATCTTCCGGGAAGGAAGGCTTCGCGGCGGCGTTTTGTTTGAGAAGATTGATGTGCGCTACCGGCCGTTCAGCCACCTGAGCCGACGGACCATCGGGTTTGTCAACGAAAACGGGAATGGCGCAGGCCTTGAATACAGCTTTGAAAAAGACTTGGGCGGGCAGGACGGCGAAGCGCTCTTTCAAAAAATAGCCGGTGGCGCCTGGAAGCCGGTCTTTGACGCAAACAACATTAAGGCGGTTGATGGAATGGATATCCAAACGACGCTGGACATCAACCTGCAGGACGTCGCCGAGACAGCCCTGTATGATGCCATGAAGGGACACGATGCCGATGAGGGCACTGTCGTGGTCATGGAAGTGAAGACCGGTGAAATCAAGGCCATCTCCAACCTCAGCCGTGATGGCGGCGACTACGTCGAGAAATTCAATCACGCCATTGGCGGTTCTTTTGAGCCGGGTTCCACCTACAAACTGGTAACCATGATGGCCCTGCTGGAAGAAACCGGCGTGAAGCTCAACGACATGATCGAGACGGGCAATGGCGAGTATACCTTCTACAAGCACAAGGTCCGCGATCACGACGAAGGCGGCTACGGCACCATCACCGTTCAGCAGTCGTTCGAGGTTTCATCTAACATTGCCATGGCGAAGCTCGCCGACAAGCACTTCGGTCTGAAGCCGCAAAAGTTTGTCGACTATGCCGACCGGCTCAAACTTTCAAAGCCCCTTGGCCTGCAGATCACCGGCGAGTCGACCCCGAAGATTCCGCGTCCGAAGGACAAAGATTGGAGCGGCATCACATTGCCCTGGATGGCGTACGGTTATGGCTTTGAGATGAGCCCGATGCACACGTTGGTGCTGTACAATGCTGTGGCCAACGACGGCGTGATGATCAAGCCCATCCTTGTCAAGCGCGTCATGAAGGCCGATGAGACCATCGAGGAATATGAGACGGAAGTGCTCAATTCGAAGATCTGTTCAAAGAACACACTCAACCAGCTGCGGCTTTTGCTGGAAGGCGTCGTTGACCGCGGAACGGCCAGTAACCTGAAAAATGCCAACTACCGGATCGCCGGAAAGACCGGTACCGCGGTGATTCTGGAGAACGGACGCTATACCAAGAAGGTGGTCACCAGCTTTGTCGGTTATTTCCCGGCACATGCACCGAAGTACACCGCCATTGTTCTGATCAAGAATCCGCGCGGCATTTATCAATATGGCAACAGTGTGGCGGGTCCCGTATTCAAGCGGATTGCGGATAATATTTACTCCCGTGATCTTCAACTCCACATGGCCATGGAGAAGAAGGCAGTGCTGGAAGCCGGCGTATTCCCGACGATCCGTGCGGGCCGCCAGGAGGAACTTACCATGCTATGCAATGAGTTGGGCGTATCCAATCATTCCTCCACCGAAGACGAATGGATAAAGGCTGTCAAGAACGGCAACTCGGTGGTGTGGAGGAAGAACCCCATCATCAAAGGCCTGGTGCCTGATGTGCAGGGCATGACGCTCCGCGATGCGATCTATTTACTGGAGAAGAGCGGCCTTCACGTGTCGGTGACCGGCCGTGGACGGGTATCCGAACAATCGCTTTCTCCCGGCACCCGGATTTCAAGAGGGGCAAGAATTTATTTACAACTGAGTTGATGGCTGCCGTACGCGACATATTGTACAATGTACGCATCACCTCCACCGTGGGTGATATGGATGTCGATGTCAAAGGCATTGCATTCGATTCCCGCAAGGTTGAAGCCGGCTTTCTGTTCGTCGCCGTCAAGGGCACGCAGGCCGACGGCCATGCTTTCATTGATAAATCCATTACGCTGGGTGCTACGGTGATCGTCTGCAACAGCTTGCCGGAAGCGACGAATAACAGCGTGACCTACGTTACGGTCAAGGATTCCGCATTGGCACTCGGTGTCATTTGCGGAAACTTCTACGGCAACCCTTCAAAAAAACTGAAACTGGTTGGCGTAACCGGCACCAACGGCAAGACAACGGTGGCCACCTTGCTCTTCCAGCTCTTCACGGCCATGGGTAAGAAGTGCGGCCTCTTGTCGACCGTGGAGAACAGGATAGTCGATAAGGTTTTGCCGGCTACCCACACGACACCGGACCCGATTCAGATCAATCTCCTTCTCAACCAGATGCTGGAGGAAGGATGTACGCACGCCTTCATGGAGGTGAGCTCGCATGCCTGCGCCCAGGGTCGAATTGAGGGGTTGCATTTTGTGGGAGGCTTGTTTACCAACATCACCCACGACCATCTCGACTATCATCACACCTTCGAGAGCTACATCCGCGCCAAGAAGATATTCTTTGACGGTTTGTCATCCGATGCTTTTGCCCTCGTGAATGTAGATGATAAGCGCGGTATGGTGATGTTGCAGAACACCAAGGCTAAGAAGCAAACCTACGGCATCAAAAAGATGGCCGACTACCGCACCAAAGTAGTCACCAATTCGCTGGACGGACTTGAGCTGGCCATGAATACGCGCAACGTGTGGTTCAGGCTGATCGGAGATTTCAACGCGTACAATTTGTTGTGCGTTTATTCCACTGCCTTGCTGTTGGGCGAAGATGAGGAAGAGGTCTTACTCCGACTTTCTTCACTGCCGGGCGCGGTGGGACGTTTCGAACGGGTCATGCCGGGTTCCAAGTTCACCGCCATCGTGGACTATGCACATACTCCGGATGCGCTCAAAAATGTGTTGGAGACCATTACCAACTTCCGCAGCGGCGCCGAACAGGTGATTACGGTGGTTGGATGCGGCGGCAACCGCGACCGCAGCAAACGCCCATTAATGGCGGCCATCGCCTGCAAGTACTCGACCAAGGTCATTTTCACCTCAGACAATCCGCGTGACGAAGATCCGAAGGAGATCATCAAAGAGATGCAACAGGGCGTGGGCCCCGCGGATGCAAAGAAAACCCTGGTGATGGTGGACCGTGAAGAAGCGATTAAGACCGCCTGCATGTTGGCCAAAGAGAAGGACATTATCCTGGTGGCAGGCAAAGGACATGAAACCTACCAGGAAGTTAAGGGCGTGAAGCGTCCTTTTGATGACCGTGAGGTGGTGGGACGAATGTTGAAAATGTTTGCGAACTGATGCTGTACTATTTTTTTACCTATATCGACCAACAGTTTAACTTCCCCGGCGCCGGTGTATTTCAATACATTTCTTTCCGCGCCGGGGCAGCAGCAGTTCTTTCGTTGTTGATTACGATCACCTTCGGCGAAAAGCTCATCGGCTTTCTTCGGCGCAAACAAGTGGGCGAGGAGATTCGCGACCTCGGCCTCGAAGGTCAGATGCAAAAGAAGGGCACACCTACCATGGGCGGGCTCATCATCCTCGGCGGCATCCTGGTTCCCACCTTCCTCTTCGCCAAACTCGACAACGTCTATGTCATTTTGCTGATCGTAACAACCGTTGGCCTGGGCCTGATTGGTTTTCTCGATGACTACATTAAAGTCTTCAAAAAGAACAAGGAGGGCCTCGCGGGCCGGTTCAAAATCGTCGGACAGGTTAGCATCGGATTGGTCGTGGCATTGACACTTTATTTCAACAGCAGCGTGGTCATTGGCGAGAAGGTGACAACGGACCGGTCCATTGAAGCTTCGGTGACAGACGCTGATCAACCCGTGACCGCCATGAAGCACGTTCGGTCCACCAAGACGACCGTACCGTTCCTGAAGAACAACGAACTTGACTACAGCCGTCTGCTGCCTTTCATTGACGCTAACTACACGTGGATTATCTATTCCCTGGTCGTTGTGTTGATTGTCACCGCCGTATCCAATGGCGCCAACATCACCGATGGCATCGACGGCCTGGCGGCTGGCACGTGCGCCATCATTGGACTCACACTGGCCATCTTTGCCTATCTGTCCGGTCGGGTTGACTTCAGCTCGTACCTCAATATCATGTACATCCCCAACCTGGGCGAGTTGGTGATTTTCTGTACCGCCTTTGTCGGCGCCTGCCTGGGCTTCCTGTGGTACAACGCATTCCCCGCGCAGGTATTCATGGGAGACACCGGAAGCCTGTCATTGGGCGGCATCATCGCCGTTGTGGCGCTGGCGGTAAGGAAGGAACTGATGATACCCGTGCTCTGCGGCATTCTCCTCGTCGAGAACGCGTCGGTCATCATGCAGGTTTCGTATTTCAAATACACGAAGAAAAAGTACGGCGAAGGCCGGCGCATCTTCCTGATGTCGCCGTTGCACCATCACTACCAAAAGAAGAATATCCCCGAAGCCAAGATCGTTACGCGGTTCTGGATCGTGGGCATCCTGTTGGCCATACTCACCCTGGCAACCCTGAAACTCCGATAACATGAGCGAACGCATAGTCATATTGGGCGGAGGCGAAAGCGGCACGGGCGCGGCGATCCTGGCGAAGGCCAAAGGCTTCGACGTATTTGTCTCAGACCAGGGCCAGTTGAAAGACAACTACCGGGCAGACCTGGCGTCCCATGGCATCGCCTTTGAAGAAGGTGGACACTCTGAAGAGAAAGTGCTGTCGGCGAACCTGATCATCAAAAGCCCGGGTATCCCGAAGAAGGCCGAAATCGTCAAGAAAGCCAAGGCAAAAAAGATCCAGGTCATCGACGAAATCGAATTCGCATGCCGATATCTTAAAGGCAAGATCATCGCCATCACCGGAACCAACGGCAAGACCACAACCACACTGTTGACCTACCACCTGCTGAAGACAGCCGGTTTGAATGTTGCGCTGGCCGGAAACGTCGGCGAAAGCCTGGCGCGCAAGGTGGCTGCCGGTGACCACGATTGGTACGTCCTGGAAATTTCCAGCTTCCAACTCGATGGCACGAAGAAATTCCATCCGCATATCGGCATTCTGCTGAACATCACGCCCGATCACCTCGACCGCTATGATCACAAGATGGCGAACTACGTCAACAGCAAGTTTCGCCTCATCAAGAACATGACGTCCAAAGACTATTTCGTCTATTTCCTGGACGACAAAGTCTCGGGCGAAGAGGCTCGTCAGCGGTCCACCGAAGCGTACCGCGTAGAGATCTCGCTCGATCACGAGGCCATCACGTCCGCCCATTACGACGGAAAGAAGATGGTATTCCAGTTCGGCAAGAAGAAATTCAAGATCGCGCAATCTGAAACCACCCTCAAAGGCGTGCACAACCTGGTCAACACGATGGCAGCCGTTTCGGCAGCTTACCTGGCGAAGGTTCCGGATGCCGCAATCAAAGAAGGACTGAAGACCTTCAAGAACGCGCCGCACCGGCTGGAGTCTATTGCCACGATCAATGGCGTTGAGTTCGTCAATGATTCGAAGGCGACCAACGTGGACTCCGTGATCTACGCCCTGGGCAGCTATGACCAGCCCCTGATCTGGATCGCCGGCGGGATCGATAAAGGCAACGACTACAACCTGATCAAGGATGAAGTGAAGAAAAAGGTGAAGACGCTGATCTGCCTGGGCAAGGAGAATGACAAGCTGAAGAAATTCTTCGGCCCGCTGGTGCCCAAGGTCCTGGAAACGCAGGAGGTGAAGTCGCTGGTGCGCCTGGCGCTGAATGAAGCAAAGACAGGAGACGTCGTCTTGCTGTCGCCGGCCTGCGCCAGCTTTGATTTGTTCAAGAACTATATGGACCGCGGCGACCAGTTTCGGGAAGCGGTCCTTCGACTGAAAGAGGAAACGGAACACGTAAACGCCTGAAGCGATGAAGAAGTTTAAGGAATGGGCGGATAACAATTTGCAGGGTGACCCGGTCATCTGGGCAGTGGTCTTCGCCTTGTCGTTGATCAGCATTCTTGTGGTGTACAGCTCCATTGGGACGCTGGCCTACAAGCGCACCGTTGCGCCGGAGATGTACCTGGTCAAGCACACGTTCATGGTGCTTCTCGGCCTGGGCGCCATGTGGATCGGCCACAAGATCGACTACCGCTATTACTCCAAACTATCGCGACTGGCCCTGTGGGTCAGTGTGCCGCTCCTGGTATACACTTTCACCAACGGAACGAGTATCAACGATGCCGCGCGCTGGATCACGCTCCCCATCATCAACACCTCGTTTCAGCCCTCTGACTTCGCGAGCCTGGCGCTCATCATCAACCTGGCCAGCATGCTCTCGAAGAAACAGCAGAACATCGAAGACATCAAAGACTCTCTGATCCCGATGCTAATCTGGTGCGGCGTTATCTGCGGACTGATCGCATTGACGAACCTTTCCACCGCGATCCTTTTGTTTGCCACCTGCATGCTGGTCATGTTCATCGGCCGCGTGCCGGTGAAGTACCTCGCCATGCTGGTCCTGATCGGCCTGTTGGCCGGAGCCGTGGCGCTGAAGTTCGGCGTGCGGGGTGAAACAGCGAAGAATCGCATTCTGAGTTTTATCAACGGTACTGAACTTCCTTTCCAGGCCAAGCATGCGCGGATCGCAGTGGCCACGGGTGGAATTTTTGGAAAGGGACCAGGCAACAGCGACCAGCGCAACATCCTTCCTCACCCGTATTCGGATTTCGTCTACGCGATTGTCATTGAAGAATACGGAATGGTGGGCGGTGTGATTGTATTGCTGTTATACCTGATTCTGCTCCACCGCGGCATGAAGGCGGCTTATAATTCCGAACGCGCTTTTGGCGGATTGCTCTCGGCGGGACTGAGCTTCGACCTGGTCTGCCAGGCGATGGTGAATATGGGTGTCGTGGTGGGCCTCGGCCCGATCACCGGACAACCCCTGCCGCTGATCTCCATGGGAGGAACAGCCATGCTGTTCACCGGACTATCCGTGGGAATCATCCTCAGCGTCAGTCGGGGTGAGCAAGAGGAGAATTGGGGACAATCACCGAGTGGAGAGGAGTCGAAAACCATTGAAGCAAAGGCGGCATGACCCAGCTAAATCTCAATATATCGGAAGAGGTACTGCTCACGGTTTACCGTTCACCGTTCACTGTTCACCGTTCACTGTTTACCGTTCACCAGAACTTGAAAGCACAACCTTTCCACCGCACCAACTAATTTGAAACCCACCCAACCATATCGACTCATCATCAGCGGCGGCGGGACCGGGGGACATGTATTCCCGGCCATCGCCATCGCGAATGAATTCCGTGAGCGGTATCCTGACGCAGAGATTCTTTTCGTCGGCGCCGAAGGTCGTATGGAAATGGTGCGTGTGCCGGAGGCCGGATACAAGATCATCGGGCTATGGATCGCGGGCCTGCAGCGGAAACTCACGCTGTCCAACCTGATGTTCCCGTTCAAACTCATCGCCAGCCTGTGGAAGGCGCGGAAGATCGTAAAGAATTTTCGCCCCCATGTAGCCGTTGGAACCGGCGGCTACGCCAGCGGACCGCTCATGCTCGCCGCGACGCGCATGGGAGTGCCGGCCCTTTTGCAGGAACAGAATTCCTACGCGGGTCTTACCAACAAGCAGCTGGCGTCGAAAGTGCAGCGGATCTGCGTCGCTTACCCGGGAATGGAAACCCACTTCCCCGCAGACAAAGTGGTGATGACCGGCAACCCGGTTCGGAAAGATATTCTGGAGGTTGGCGCCAAACGGCCCCGTGCGCTCCAGCACTTCGGATTCAACCACACCGATCACACCCTGCTCGTCCTCGGCGGCAGCGGCGGCGCACGGACTATCAACGAGAGCTTGCTCGCCGGCCTGGATCAGCTGATTGGTGCCAACGTGCAGGTGATCTGGCAGACGGGCAAGGTGTACTATGAAAGTGTGAAGGCGCAGGTCGCCGACAAGGATATGCGCAAGGTGCGGTTGTATGATTTCCTGAAAGAAATGGACCTCGCATATGCTGCGGCCGATGTGGTTGTCTCGCGTGCCGGCGCACTCTCCATTTCTGAATTGTGTCTCGCGCAAAAACCCGCGGTGCTGGTGCCTTCGCCCAATGTGGCAGAAGATCACCAGACGAAGAACGCCATGGCGTTGGTTCGGGTAGATGCCGCCTGCATGGTAGCCGACCAGGAAGCGAAAGGAAAATTGACCGCCGAAGTGCTGGCCTTGCTCAACGACGGTGACCGCTGCCGGCGCCTGGGTGAACGCATCGCCACGTTCGGCCGACCGAACGCGGCAAAAGATATAGTCAACGAAATTGAAAAACTCATCGCGTGAAATTCAGCGATTACGATAGCATCTATTTTCTCGGTATCGGCGGTATCGGCATGAGCGCCCTGGCCCGCTGGTTCAAGAAGAAGGGCTTGCGCATCGCCGGCTACGACCGCACGCCGACGCCGCTTACCCACGAACTGCTGGAGGAGGGGATGGAGCTGCACTTCGAAGACAAGGTGGAGTTTATCCCGGGATACATCACCAGGGAAAAGACGCTGGTGATCTTCACGCCGGCCATCCCGAAGGATCACGCCGAATTCAATTACCTCAAGGACCAGGACTTCACCATCATGAAGCGGTCGGAGGTGCTGGGACTTATCTCCAAAGATTTCCACACGATCGCCGTGGCCGGCACGCACGGTAAGACCACGACGTCATCGATGATCGCGCATATTCTCAAAACCGCGCAGCACGAGATGGTGGCGTTCCTGGGCGGGATTACCTCCAACTACGACTCCAACCTCGTGATGCACGGTGACGTAGGCAACAAGACAGTCGTGGTCGCGGAAGCGGATGAGTTCGACCGGTCATTCCTTCGCCTGCATCCGCACACTGCCGTTGTTACCTCGGCAGACCCCGATCACCTCGATATCTACGGCGACCACGCCACCATGCTGGACGCCTACCGTCAATTCATTGCACAAATAGAGCCCAAGGGTAACCTGATTATCCATCATTCGGTTGCTCATCTGGCATCGGCGAACAAGAACGTGACGGTGACCACCTATGGACTGAACCAGGGACAATTTCTTGCTGCCAACGTCAGCGCCGACAGCGGCTTTTTTACTTTCGACCTCCAGGGCGGCAGCCGGAAAATTGAATCGATCAAGTTGGGCGTTCCCGGATTCCACAATGTGGAGAATGCCATCGCGGCGTTCCTTGCGGTACGGCACCTGGGCATCTCCCCGGAAGTCATCCGGGAAGCCCTTGCCTCGTTCGCCGGCGTGAAGCGGCGCTTCGAGTATGTCTACAAAAAGAACGGCTGCATCTACGTCGACGATTACGCCCACCATCCGGCCGAGATCGAAGCGTTTCTGAAATCGCTGAAGGCAATGTACGGTGAACGTAAACTCACGGTCATCTTCCAGCCTCACCTGTTCACCCGCACGCGTGACTTCGCCGCCGGCTTCGCCAAAAGCCTCAGCGTGGCCGACGAAGTGGTACTGCTCGACATCTACCCGGCGCGCGAACTGCCCATCGCCGGCGTGAGTTCCGACCTGATTTTCAACCAGCTCACCAGCCCGGTGAAGATCAAGACGACAAAGAAAGACCTGCTGTCCACCCTCGACTCCATGGACATCGAGGTGATCGCGACGGTCGGGGCAGGCGATATCGACCTGTTTGTAAAACCTATACGAAAAATGCTCGCCAAACGCTATGAAGGTTAAGTTCAACATACGGAACGAAGTACGCATCGCGGTAGGCCTTGGATTGGTCTTCTTTCTCATCGCCTTTAGTGAGCGCAAGCAAGGCGGCGTGGTGGTGAAGAACATCATCGTGGAGCTGGAAAATATCCACGACAACCACTTCATGGACGAAGCCGATGTAACCCGGCTGGTGGAGAACAGCACACCTTCCCTTCGTGGCACGGCGGTGAATCGCATCGATCTGAAGGCCGTTGAAAAGACACTGATGCTTGACAAGCATATCAGCGATGCCGAACTCTACGGCGACCTGAAAGGCAACCTTATCGTGCGTGTCGAGTTGCGACGCCCGATTGCCCGGATTGTACAAGACGATGCACCCGACGCGTATGTTGCGGAAGACGGAACGGTCATGGGCATCTCCGACAAGTTTTCATCCCGTGTGATGATCCTCAGCGGCCGGGGCATGAAGAAGATGATCGAAGCCGGCAACCTCTACAAAACGGAGGAGGGGCAGCAGCTGATGGAGATGATTGAATTTATACTCGAGGATCAATTCTGGACCGCGCAGATTGCGCAGATGGATCTCAACAGCAAGAACGAGATCACCATCTATCCGCAGGTGACGGGACAGATCGTCGAGTTTGGCACCACTAACCCGAAACGAATTTTTTAAACAACCACTCAAAAGTTTTTAGCTATGGAAAATGGGAAAATAGTCGTAGGCCTCGACATCGGTACAACAAAGATTTGTGCCATCGTCGGCCGCAAGAACGAGTTCGGAAAACTCGAGGTCCTGGGCATGGGCAAAGCCGAGTCGGAGGGCGTCATCAAGGGCATTGTGACGAACATCGACAAGACGGTCTTTGCCATTGAGAAGGCCGTCAAGGAGGCCAGCGACATGTCGGGTATCGATATCGGCGTGGTGAACGTCGGCATCGCGGGCCAGCATATCCGCAGCACCATCCACCACGGCAGCATCACCCGTTCGTCCAACGACGACGAGATTAGCATCGAAGACGTCAGCCGCCTCACGGAGGACATGTACCGCATCGTCATCCCGCCCGGCAGCGAGATCATCCACGTGATGCCGCAGGATTATACCGTCGACTACGAAGAGGGCATCAAAGACCCCGTCGGCATGAGCGGTGTGAAACTGGAGGCTGATTTCCATATCATCACGGCACAGACGAGCGCCATCAACAATATCAACAAGTGCGTGCGCCGCGCCGGGCTGGAGATCGACAACCTCATCCTCGAACCGCTGGCGTCAAGTCTCGCCGTACTCAGCGACGAGGAGAAAGAAGCCGGCGTCTGCCTCATCGACATAGGTGGTGGAACCACGGACATCGCCATCTTCTACGACAACATCATCCGCCACACCGCGGTGATCCCGTTCGGCGGCAACATCCTGACGAACGACATCCAGACCGGATTGATGGTGATGGCCAAGCAGGCGGAGCAACTGAAGACAAAGTTCGGCAAAGCCATTGCCGAAGAGGCCAACCCGAACGAGATCGTTTCGATTCCCGGCATCCGCAACCGGTCGGCCAAGGAGATTTCGGTCAAGAACCTCTCCAACATCATCCAGGCCCGCATGGAGGAGATCATCGAAATGGCGCATACCGAGATTATCAGCTGCGGCTATGAGAAACGTCTTGCCGGCGGCATCGTGATCACCGGCGGCGGCTCCCAGTTGAACAGCCTGAAGCACCTGGTAGAATACATGACGGGCATGGACTCCCGCATCGGCTACCCGAACGAGCACCTCGGCAAGAGCAAGCTGGAAGCCGTGAAGAGCCCGATGTACGCCACGGCAGTCGGTCTCGTACTGGCCGGTTTCCGCTCCCTCGACGAGCGCGAAGAACGTTATCGCGAGGCCATGGAGAACAAAGTGACTGTCAAGGTGAAGAAGCAGAAGCCCACGTCGGACTTCTTCAGCAGCATCCTGAACAAAACCAAGGGACTGTTGATCGACGACCTGAGCGACAAGAACGAGTATTAACCGATTTTTTTGGATGAATGATTTTTTGAACGTAAACCACTAACCACTACTACCATGTTTCAATCATCGTACAAATTCGACTTGCCGTCCCGGCACGCGAAATCGATCATCAAGGTGATCGGCGTCGGCGGCGGCGGCAGCAATGCGGTGAACCACATGTACAAACTCGGCATCAAAGATGTGGAGTTCATCGTGTGCAACACCGACCTGCAAGCCCTGAACAGCAGCCCGGTACCGACCAAACTGCAGATCGGCACCAACCTCACGGAAGGACTAGGCTGCGGCGCCAACCCCGAAGTTGGCCGTGCCGCCGCGCTCGAAAGCAAAGACCTGATCCGTGAAGCGCTTCACGGCACCAAGATGGTGTTCATCACCGCCGGTATGGGCGGTGGCACCGGTACGGGCGCCGCACCTGTGATCGCCAAGATCGCCAAGGAGATGGACATCCTCACGGTTGGCATAGTGACCATGCCGTTCGGATTTGAAGGCCGCAAGAAAACAGCACAAGCGCAGGCCGGCCTTGAAGGAATGAAGACCAACTGCGACACTGTGCTCGCCATCCTCAACGACCAGCTCCGCCAGATGTTCGGCAACTTGTCCATCAGCCAGGCCTTTGGCGAAGCCGATGGTGTGCTGACCACCGCCGCGAAGAGCATCGCTGAGATCATCACCCTCGCGGGCTATGTCAATGTCGACTTCCAGGATGTGCGCACCGTGATGCTCAACGCCGGCGCCGCCGTCATGGGGTCTGCCGAGACATCCGGTGAAGACCGCGCCATTCGCGCAGCCCAACAGGCACTCGCTTCACCGCTCCTCGACAACTGCGACATCATGGGCGCCAAGCGCATTCTGCTGTCGATCATGTCGGGTGAAGCTGCCGAATTGCAGATGGACGAACTCAGCATGATAACCGAATATATCCAAGAGCAGGCCGGCGACGAATGCGAAGTGATCTTTGGTCACGGCGTCGACGTGGCCCTTGGAAACTCAATCCGCGTCACCGTAATCGCAACCGGTTTTGCCGGCCAGGGCCGCCCCGAGCCGAAGAAGAAGGAAGAGAAGAAAGTGCTCGACCTCGAGAAGAGTGAAAGCTATATCGATGATTGGTCCGACAGCGCCGTCAGCGACCGCAATTACGACATCGAGTTGAAGGTGACGGAGCAGACTACGTATACGGAGACCTACATCGAAGAGCCGATTCTCGACGAGGCACCCGTTGAACCCGAGATGGAGTTTGTGCCTGTTACGAAGAGTGTAGAGAATGTGCAGACCGAATGGGTGGTGGAGACTCAAATGGAGATGACCCCGGAGCCCGAGCCGGAAATCGAAGAGCAACCTGTTGCGGAAGTGAAGCCCGTGCCTCAGCCTGAGGTGAAGCCGGAGCCGCAACCGGAAGTGAAGCCCGTCGTCGTGCCCGAAGTGAAGAAGCGCGAGGAGAAGCCGGTGCGCAAGGAGGAAGTTCCGTTGCCGCCGCTGCCGCTCTTCGACCAGCAGGAAGTGCTGGCCCACAAAGTGGAGCTGGATGAAGAGGAGGATGAGTTTATCCGCCTCCGGGACGATAAAGACGAATTCGCAGTCGGCAGCGAGATTGCCGCAGACCAGGTCATTAACGAAGAAGGAATGATGGAAGCACGAAAGACCAAAGAGCGTCTGCAGCAGCAGGCCAAAGAGCGCCGGGAGAAACTGAAGACGGCGCGCAAGCAGGAGATGAGCAAAGAAGAGTTCAACGAGAAGTGGACGCTGCCGGCCTATCTCCGCCGCGGGGTGAAGATGGAGAATGCGCCGCACTCATCCGAGCGGTTCATTTCCAAGTACAACCTCAATGATGACAACTCCCTGTTGGGCAACAACAAGTTCTTGCACGACAATGTGGACTAAACGGGTAGCGGACATTCCGGAGAGCGGGTTCCTGCGGGCATTCCAGTGGTTGGTGTGCGCAGGGCATCGCCTGCTTTTTTCCGGACTGTCCGTTCCCAACTATTCATCCGGCTTTCGCCATAAGGCGAGCGCGGATGCATCCCTCCCTCTCCTTCAGGAGAGGGCCGGGGTGAGGTCATGGCATAACCGGCGCGACTGGTCATTTACTCCATTCGTAGTGGTTGTTGGCAGTAAATATTTTTTGCCGGCGCCGGTTTGCCTTCTTTTTGACCGGGCGACTATTGGCAGTCGCCCCTGGCTGCGCCCGATTCCGCCCCGCCGTGTGTGGGGCGGCTTCGACGCGTGGCCGGGATGATTTTTTGCTGTTCCCGGTCGAAGGTTTTTTTGATATGAAGGGCCGTCTATACGAAGACGGCCTTTTCTATTTCATGGGATGAGTAAAGGCATGGCGGTATCTGGAAATGCAAGGTGCTGAGCGAAGCCGAAGCACCGCCTGTACGAGGGCGGCTTTTCTGATTTTGTTCGGGGGCCGGGGACCAGGGGCCGGGGCGCGGGCGGGGGAAAGTGGTGCGCGCGATTGACGGTGAGGGCAAACCGTAAAATGCCTTCGTACAATCGAGATTTCTTATATTGGCTAAGGTGAAGAGAATTCGGTCACATGAACCTTCGCGCATATGATTTCCCGGTGGCGCAAGACGAACAGGCGCGAAACGGACTGCAAGTCCACCCTTCGATTGGAGGCGTGTGCTTCGAAAAGGTCCGGACGAATGTCCGGACCAACGGGAGGGGCTCTTCTGTTTGTGTGTTTGGGGGCCAGGGACAGGGATCAGGCTCAAATGCGCACCAGACGTAACTCTTAGTACCTTTGTAAGGCAAAAAATGAATGTGATTGGAGAGTTTGAATAACAAACGAGAGGAAAACCCGCGTGTCCAACTGAACATATTGATTGTGGGGGTATTCCTTATCGCAGGAGTGTGCTATAAATACTTTGTAGTGCCTTCTGAGGGATACAGGTACACAGTTGCTCTGATAGTGAGAGAATGCAGTACGCCTCGTAGAGGCGAGGGGTATATTTTGAGGTACACGGCCAACGGGGAGCAATTTGAGACCCGATGTGATCCCAACGAATTGATGCTATTGCAAGGAAGGAAGTACATACTTCAGTATGCTGTGGAGAATCCAATATATTACAATGTGCTGAATTACGAGCTTATTGATAGCGTTGTGGCGCCATTAGCCGGCTGGACAGAATTACCAAAGGGGTTCATAAAGAACGAGTAGTAATAATAGGCAATCTGGCACGCGTTCTTAGTTGGTTGGGGGATTCTC
This sequence comes from Cyclobacteriaceae bacterium, assembly GCA_044221195.1. Taxonomy (GTDB): domain Bacteria; phylum Bacteroidota; class Bacteroidia; order Cytophagales; family Cyclobacteriaceae; genus ELB16-189. The sequence continues at coordinate 11,310 of JBGAPO010000028.1, read as the reverse complement.
CCGACCTATTGAAATGGTGGTCTGAACTTTGATTTAAGATGATTTTGGTAATTGCCCTGATTGGCTATACGAATCTTTGCCAATAAGAGTGCGGGCCGGCGTCCACGAACAGCGCGCCTGCCAGTCCCTGAGTGCCAGCGAAGGCAGGCGGGGCGCGTGCCCGCTGCGCAGTGTTCGTGGGGTTCACAACTTACCTCTTACTTCTGACTCCTGACTTCTTATTTCCCCGACCCCCGACCCCTGGTCCCCGGCCCCTGACCCCCGGCCCCCGAATCACTTTCTTTCCTATCTTTATTCCTCATCCTCTCCTATGAAGAACAATCTTCTTATCCGCATCACATTCCCCTTTATCCTCATCATCGCCATCTACGCGCTGGGACCTGAACCGGATGAGCCGGTGTTTGATCCTGCGAAGATCAGCGTGCCCTCGGCACCCGATGAACTGGAGCAATATGTGGCCAGCAACGAGGCGCAACACAAGCTCAAGCCCGACAACGAGGCCCGAATCATCTGGGCCGACAGCACGCGGCAGAAGACGCCGTTCAGCGTGGTGTATATCCACGGGTTCTCCGCCAGCCAGGAGGAGGGAGACCCGGTGCATGAGCAGTTCGCCAAAACGTTTGGCTGCAACCTGTACCTCACCCGCATGGCCGATCACGGTATCGACACGACGGATCAGTTACTTTACTTTACACCCGACCGGTGGTGGAAGAGTTCGAAAGAAGCGCTCGCCATCGGCAAAGCGCTTGGCGACAAGGTCATCCTGATGAGCACATCCACCGGCGGCACGATGTCGCTGATCCTGGCGGCTTACTACCCCGAAGACGTCTACGCCATGATCAACATGTCGCCGAACATCGCGATCAACGACGACAAGGCGTGGCTCCTCGACAAGCCCTGGGGCTTGCAGATCGCGCGGCTCGCCATCGGAGGGAAGAACCGTACGTTCCCGCCGGATCCGGAGAAGGATAAGTTCTGGAACAATGCTTACCGCCTCGAGTCGGTGACGCAACTACAGGAATTGGTCGACAACAAGATGAATTCGGAGACATTCACGAAAGTGACTTGTCCGACGCTCACCTTGTACTACTACAAGAATGACCAGGAGCAGGACCCGGTGGTAAAAGTGAGCGCGATGATGGAAATGAACAGCCAGCTCGCCACACCGGATTCGTTGAAAGTGATGGTCCCCATCCCCAACGCCGGCGGCCACGTGCTGGGATCGCATGTGGTGTCGAAAGACATCGAGTCGGTGGTGAAAGCGGTGAGGGAGTTTGCGGTGGGCAAGCTAAGGATGACACCTATAATTAATTAATGTCGTCAGGCTGAGCGAAGTCGAAGCCTGACGTGCCAGCGTGCCAGCGTGCCAGCGTGCCAGCGTGCCAGCGTGCCAGCGTGCCAGTGTGCCAGCGTGCCAGCGTGCCAGTGTGCCAGCGTGCCGATGTGCCAGCGTGCCGATGTGCCAGCGTGCCAATGTGTAGGTGAGTAGTTGGCTTGTGGGATTATCCGACCCACTGACCTACCGAACCACCGACCCACTGTCATTGCGAGGCTCGCCTCTGGCGAGCCAAGCAATCAATCCGGCGTACCCACTCTTCTTAGATACTCTCTCGCCTTCTCCAAATCCTCGGGCGTATCCACACACATGCCTTCTTCGGCGTCGGTCTCTACAGTCTTGATGCGATAGCCGTTTTCAATCCAGCGGAGCTGTTCTAATGACTCTGCCTTTTCCAATGGAGACACGGGCAACTGGGTGATGGCTTTGAGGATGTCGCTGCGGTAGGCGTAGAGGCCCATGTGGCGGTAAAAAGTACTGTGCTTCAGCCAATCTTCCTGCACCTGCTTCTGCACAAACGGGATCGGCGACCGGCTGAAATACATCGCCTCGCGCTTATGATTCAATACGACCTTCGCTTCGGTCGGCGCCAGCAGCTGTTCCAGGGTGGTGATCTTCTGGATGAGCGTCGCGAGTTCGGTGTCCTTGTCCAGCGAAGCGCAGAGCAGATCAATCTGCCCGGGGTCGATGAACGGCTCGTCGCCCTGAATGTTCACGACAAAGTCGTATGTCTGCTTTTGCTGCACCAGTGTTTCGTAGCAGCGGTCCGTGCCGCTGGGGTGTTTGTCGGATGTAAGACTGGCGTGGCCGCCGAATTCGATCACGTGGTTGTAGATGTCCTGATGATCGGTGGCGATGACCACGTCGGTCAGCGCTTTGGATTTGACGCACTGGCGGTACACTCGCTCCACCATCGACTTGCCCAACAGGTCGGCGAGCGGCTTGCCGGGGAAACGGGACGATGCGAACCGGGCGGGAATTACTCCTAGGATCTTCATTCGGATTTCTTAACGCGCAGGGAAGTGCCTTCAGCGGCGATCACTTCAATGGTTTCTCCTTTTTCAATATAATCGCCGCGGGTGTAAGCATCATAGACGTTGCCCGCGAGCATGACTTTGCCGCTGGGGCGCAGCACGGTGTAGGCTGTTCCTTTCTGTCCGAGCAGCTCCGGCGGGAAGCCGCTCGACTTGTACCCTTGTGCAGTTTCCTGTGTATCGTTCAGGGCGATGTTTTGAAACGCTTTGGTCTTGGTGAGCCGCGGCCCCGCCACAAAGAGCATGAACACACCGCCGGTTACGCCGCCCAGCGCAACGATCATGGCGGTGACAATATCGCCCAGCGGAACGAATTCAAAATTGAAGAAATCGTTGTTGAGCATGATCAGCACCAGCGATGTGATCGTCAGCGCGATACCCGCGACACCCGCCACGCCGAAGCCGGGGATGACGAAGATCTCCAGCAGGATCAGGATGATGCCCAGGAACAGCGCGAGGATTTCCCAATACTCGGCCAACCCGTTGAGGTAGTAGGGAACGAGGTAAAGAACCAGCGCCACAATCGCGGCAAAAATCGGAAAGCCGATGCCGGGAGTCTGCAGCTCGAAGTAGATGCCGCCGATGATCACCAGGATCAGCAAGCCGCTGATGAACGGGTTGAGAAAGAAGGCGATGATCTTTTCCGTGGCGCCCAGTTTGAAATGATCGATTTCATAGTTCGTCACTTTGTTTTTCTTCAGGATCTCTTCGATGGACTCCACCTTCCCCTCGCAGTAGCCGTTGGCGATGGCTTCCGAGGTGGTAAACGTGATGACTTTCCCGGCCTGCTTGATACTGTCGATCACCACCTTTTCATCGACCATGCCTTCGGCGATGCGCGGGTCACGGCCGTTTTCCTCGGCGGTCGACCGCATGATCGAACGCATGTAGGATTGGTACTTGTCGGGTGCGGCTTGTCCCCCGGCACCTTCCACGACCGTCGCCGCTCCAATGGTTGCCCCGGGCGCCATGTAAATGCTGTCGCAGGCGATGGAGATCAGTGCCCCGGCAGATGCGGCGTCGTTGTTGACATACACCCAGATGGGTTTCTTAAAATCCATGATCCGGTCGACAATCTCCTTGGCGTCGTTGAGCAGCCCGCCATAGGTATCCATCTCGATGATCACGTAATCGGCCTGGGTTTCTTCGGCGTGGTCGAGCGCCAGGTTGACATACCGCAGCATGCGGGGATCGATCTCGGCTTTGATTTCCATCACCATCACCCGGGGGCGTTTCGGCGACTGGGTGAATGCCGCAGAGAGCACCGTCAATACCAACATCATCGTCCAGCCAAATGCTTTCATGTCCCTGATTTTCGACAAAAATACTAAGTAAATCGACGCCAAAGGGGTTGTGCAACCAACGCCCGAAATGGTAACTTTATAGGTCTTTGTAACCGACTTATGTTTCAGATTCTGTTGATGTCGTTGGTTGGCTTTTTCCCGGGCGACTCGCTCCGGACGGAGACGATCAACGGGAAGCTGCACGTGGTGCACCAGGTAGGAGAGAAGGAAACCTTGTACGCGCTGTCGAAGCGTTACGGCACGACGGTGGCCGACATCCTGGCGCAGAACCCCACCGCCGATGCAGGTCTTGAGGTAGGACAAATCCTCAAGATCCCCTACGGCGGCAAGCCCAAGGCGCCGGACGCCACGAAGACGGCGCAAGGCATCGTCCACCGGGTGGCGGCCAAGGAAACGATGTTCAGCATTGCTCGGCACTACAACGTGTCTGTGGATGACATCAAGGCATGGAACAACCTCAAAGACGGGAATCTTTCCGTGGGGCAGGAGATCTTAATCAGGCAAAACACAGCCGCACCACCAGCGGAGATCAAGCCCGCACCGACATCCGCCAAGACACACACCGTAGCGCCAAAAGAGACGCTCTACTCCATCGCCAAAATGTACGGCATGACCGTGACGCAGCTGAAGGAATGGAACAGTATCACCGCCGACGAGCTGAAGATCGGGCAGGTGCTGAGTGTAGCCGCGCCCGCTCCGGGCACTTCGCCCGTTGCGCCTACGCTGGCGCCCTCAGTGGCCGTGACCACACAGGCAGCGACAGCCACAACGCCTACAACAACATCAACACCTGTCGTGACGCCGATGCCCGAGGCGACAAGGATCTCGGAGAGTCCTAACGGAGCCAATGAGTCGAAGGAGATCGGCACTGCCTCGCTGCTGCAAGGGACGGAGGGGAACAGGAAGTATCTCGCGCAGCACGCCACCATCAAGCCGGGCACCATTCTGAAGATTCGCAACCTGGCAACAAACCAGGAAGTCTTTGTGCGCGTCACCGGTCCGCCGGAAGTGGCAGATCCTTCTGTTTTGATCTTCATTTCGAAGTCAGCATACGACCGGCTCGGCGCCACAGATCCTACGTTCCGCGCCGAGATCACTTATTACAAATAGCACGGTGAAGCAAGGTGCCCTGATAACGGCCCTGCTGGTGTGCACCCTCGCCGGAGGGGCTCAGAATCTTGTCATCAATCCCAGTTTCGAAGAGCGCAACCGGTGCCCGAATAATTTCAGTGCCAGTTACCGTGACTTCAACCTTCCGGGCTGGAAGGCGGCGAACATGGGTACGCCGGACTATTTCAATCAATGCAGCTGGGGTGATTGTGATGTGCCCTTTAACTGGGCGGGCGAATCCAACGCGCACACCGGCGTAGCCTACGCGGGTATCTACATCTGGAGCCGGCCCAACGCGAAGCCGCGGAGTTACCGGGAGTACATAGAGGGCGAGTTGTCCGAGCCGCTGACCAAAGGCAGACGCTATCGCCTCGAGTTCTATTTCAAGCTGGCATCCTACTCCGTTTATACGGCCGACCGCATCGGGCTGATGCTGATGGACACGTCCTACTTCCAGGGAAACGACCAGGTCATCAACCGCGTGCCGGCGTTGTCGTGGATTTCGAATGAGCCGGTCACCTCGGCGGGATGGCTGGTGGCTTCCGGTGAGTACAAAGCGTCCGGCGGCGAGAAGTTTATCGTGATCGGAAACTTTTTCGATAACCTGAGTACGCAGTTCACGCAGCTGGAGACGCGCAAAGGCAAGAGCCCGATGCTCAACGGCAGCGCCTACTTCTATATTGATGATGTCGCGGTGATTCCATTGGATGCACCAGAGCCTCCGCCACCGCTCGTTTGGTCGGATGGTAAGGAGGTAAAGCCCGAAGAGACCTACGTGCTGAAGAACATCCAGTTTGAATTTGACAAGTATAAACTGCTGCCCGTTTCATTCCCTGAACTGGACCGTGTAGTGGACATTCTCCAGAAGCAGCCGACGTGGCGGGCAGAGCTGTCCGGTCATACGGACTACATCGGCACGGATGATTACAACCTGGAGCTGAGCAAGAACCGCGCGAACAGTGTGCGCGACTATCTCGTGTCGAAAGGAATTGCATATTCACGGCTCACACCGCAGGGATTTGGCAAGACCAAACCGCTGGTGCCCGATAAAGACGACAACGCCCGCACGATCAACCGGCGCGTGGAAGTCCGATTTCTGAAGTAGATGGCCAGGCGAAGCACCGGGGACCAGGCAGCGCTCAAGGATATTGAGATTGCAGGTTTGTTCGCCGCGGTCCTCGCCTGGGGGCAGCGTCCAACCATCATCAAAAGCTGTCAGCGACTGATGACGATGATGGATAATTCGCCGCATGAGTTTCTCCTTCACCACCGGCCAAAGGACCTGCGTCGGATGGAGTCCTTCGTTCACCGCACGTTTAACAGCACCGACTTGCTTTATTTTGTTGAGTTTCTTCGGAGCCACTACCAACAGCACGATTCGCTCGAGGTGCTTTTTCAGGTGAACCCAGGCGAGGAGACCATCGAGAGCGGGCTGATTCATTTTCATCGGGCATTCTTCGGCCTTCCCGATTTCCCGGCGCGTACGCGGAAGCACATCGCCACGCCCGAGCGCAAGTCGGCCTGCAAGCGCATCAACATGTACTTGCGGTGGATGGTGAGGCGCGATGACCGCGGCGTGGACTTCGGGTTGTGGAAGTTCATTTCGCCGGCGCAACTGGTTTGCCCGTTGGACCTGCATGTGGAACGCGTAGCGAGGAAGCTGAAGTTGATTCGCCGTAAATCGGTGGATTGGGAGACGGCGCTGGAGTTGACGTCCAACCTGCGCATGTTGGACCCGGCGGATCCTGTGCGTTACGACTTCGCTTTGTTTGGTATGGGCATTACCGCTTCGGAGCGGCAGCCCTCCGGAGGCGGTCGTTGATCGCGCGGCCCAACCCGTGGTTGGGAACCTCTTCCGCCACCACGGCATCCACATCGCGCTGATCGAGTTCGCGCAGCATACCGAAGAGATTGCGGGCAGCTTCATGCAGATCACCCGCTCGACTTAGTACCAGGCTGTTGGGATAGTTGTTGTGATCGTTACGGAAGGCGAGTATGCCCGGGTTCAGCAAGTTCTTTTCCCGGATCAGGGAATCAATGTTCCCCAGGTAAAACGGTTTCGCTGGGGCATAGTGACTTTGCAGTTGACCGGGTGCCTGCGGCTTGGACGAAGAGTGCGACTTGACCGTCACCGGCCCGATGACCGATTCCAGTTGTTCGACACTGATACCGCCGAGACGATAGACAACTGTCTGGTCGCCTTCCCAGCCGACGATGGTTGATTCAATGCCAACGCGACAGGGACCGCCGTCGAGGATATACGGTATTCTGCGGCCGAGCCTGAGCATCACGTGCTCTGCGGTGGTGGGGCTCACATAGCCGAAGGGATTTGCACTGGGCGCGGCCAGCGGAAAGGGAAGTTGGTCGAGCAGTTCACGGGTCAGCGCATGATCTGGACAGCGGAGACCTACGCGGTCGAGGCCGGCGGTGACCAAATCCGGAATCATAGACTGACGGGGAAGGAGCAAGGTGAGTGGTCCGGGCCAGAAATTGCGGGCGAGAATTTCTGCCGGGTGAGGAACATCGCGTACGTAGGCCTGGGCTTTTTCCCAGGAAGGCACATGCACGATCAGCGGGTCGAACCGGGGGCGACCTTTCACTTCGAAGATACGGGCCACCGCATCCGCTTCGAGTGCGTTTCCGGCCAGGCCATAGACCGTCTCCGTGGGAATAGCCACCAGTTTTCCCTCGAGGAGAAACTTCCGGGCTTCGCTAACGGATGTACCTACCACGGCGTCGGTCATGGCACAAAGTTGTCCAAAAAAATCAGATTAACGACGGAGCTTGTCGCGCAGGCGGAGGAGCGAGGGTTCGTCGTTGAACTTCTCCAGTTCGTCCAGGCGCACCCATCGCACATCGTGCGACTCTTCACTTACCACCAAGGGATCTGCTTCGGAAGCGGTAAACAGAAACCGGATGTCATAATGATCGTGCACAGGAAAGTCTTTTCGCTGCGGGATGAGGTGAATATCCAGGTCATAGATTTCACCGGAATGAAGCATGAGGTTCATGACGCCCGTCTCCTCGTTCGCTTCTCGTCGGGCGACGTTGGCAACGTCTGCCTCACCGTCGGCGTGGCCACCCGGCTGCAGCCACCGATTCAGCTTGGCGTGATGAACCAGCAGCGTCTTGGTCCGGTCTTCCGAAACGATGAACGATGAACCCGTAATGTGACCCGGCAAGTGGGTACGAAGAAATGCGTCGGGGTGAGCGATCAGGGAAAGGTATCGCTCGGCGGTTGCTTTCTCTTCCGGGAATTCAAGAATGTACCGGCGAATCAGTGCGCCGACATCCGCTGCTGTCATTATTGGATGATGACGGTAGCCTTGTTGATCTTGTTGGCTTCCAGTTTCCCGATCTGCTCGCCGCCGCCCATGTTGTCCTTGTCGCCTTTGCGGACGATGACGAAGTAGGAGATGGCCTTGAGGTCCTTGAATTTGACGACGCCCTTCTTGTCGGTGTCGCCGGTAGCGGCCGGGTTCTTTTCTTCCTTGTAGTTGGCGTCCGTTTCATAGAGGGTCACGGTGGCGCCTTCCACGGTGTTGCCGAGTTCATCGCGCACAGTGAGGGTGAGCGACGTCTTGATGATCTGGGCTTCCGTGATGGGTAAGCTCGCGACAGCAAAAAGGGCAATGAGGAGAAACTGTTTCAAAATCTAACAACAGAATGATGGTGGTGCATAGATAGGGTTTCCCCCATCAATTTTCAACGACTTTTACCGCAGCAGCGCCACGCCGCCCCGTTTTTCCTGTATGCCGCGTTCCGGCCGGAAGGAGCTGACGTAACGGATGACGTACGAGTAAGAGCCGCTGGGCGCCGGCTGGCTGATTGTATTATTAAAGCCGCCGTTCCAGGTAAACTTCCGGTCAGTGGAAGTGAACACCAATTCGCCCCATCGGTTGAAGATGAAGATGCTGAAATCTTCGTTCTTGATGAAGTTGGTGATCACAAAGAAGTGCTTGTTGTCGTCAATGCTGGAGGTGGGGCGGAAAGCGTTGGGTGCCTCGACCACCGGCTGGCAGTCGTTCATCACTTCAACTTCATCGGGCGCAATACAGCCGAAAGAGTTGGTGAGGTCAACGCGGTACAAGCCTTCACTCGTAGCCGTGAACACCTGTGCCGTGTAGTTCAGGGTGAGTTCATTCTTGAACCAATCGTACGCCTTGAACTTGCCTGGATCAAGGTCGACCTGGCTGGTCTTCGGATCGGTATTCCCTGGATCATTGCAGATCACCAGTCGGTTGGGCAGTTTCCCGATCGGCAGGGGTGATCGCTTGATGCTGATGTTGGCGTCCGTCGTGCACGTTGCTTTGGAGATGGAAACCTTGTAGGTGCCCTCCTGCGTCTGGCTGGTGGTGGCTGCCGTTTCGCCGCTTATCGTCGCCCCGTTCAGTGCCCAGGCATAAGTTACCCCGGTTGCGGAAGTGACCGCGGTGAGGGTGAATGGCTTGCCGTCTTCACAGGCAGGCGTTGCCTTCAGGCCCGCGTCTACCACGCCCGTTACGCTCACCACCTTGGCGGCCGACTTCGGAGATGTACATCCACTGAGTGTGCTGAACGCTTCTGATTGATACGTGTCGCCGTTGTCGGGTATCCCGAGGGATAAGAATTGTCCAAGGGCGCTGATGCTGGCCGAACCATTTCGGTACCACCGGTAGGTGTAGTTGCCCGGTGGCGTTGCCGTCAGGATCACGGTATTCTGGCAAGGATCAGTTTGCGTAAAGTCAGCGACAGGATTATCCAGCACAACCGGGTTGTCGAGGTTGGCGGGGCACGTACCCACACCGCCGGTTACGGCCACATTATAGTTAAACGAACCCTGGCCGGAAACCTGGATCGTGGCTCCATTCGTGGCCCCGACGATTCCGGGACCTGTCCAGGAGAATGTAGTTGCGCCCGGTGCGTTGGCCGTGATGGTTGGCGGGGTATTACAAATGTTGTTGGTAAACGTAATGGCGATCGGAGCGCCGGGGTTGATGGCGAAGTTATTGATGTTGAATGTGCATCCTCCGTTGTCGGTCACTTCAATGGTGTAGGTGCCGGCATAAACACCTTTGGTGATCGGGTTGGTGTTGAAAGTAGCTGTTGCGATACCTGCGTTGCTGGCCGCGACCGCCCCCGTATTTTCCAGTACACGGTATTGCAGAGGAAGTGCCACTGCAGTAGTTGTTACCTGCAGGGAGACAGGATCACAGATCGGCGGCAACGCTGCGGCATTTGCCGTAAACGCGTTCTCCGACAATCCGAACGACTGTGAAATGGTGCAGCCCGATATCTGGTCATTGAGAATAGCCGAATACACACCGGCATCCAATGTCGTGAGGGTTACTGTACTGGGCGCCAGCTGGTCGATGCCCTGCTGGTTGTATCCACCGGGACCTGTGATGAAGTATGAATACGGGCCGGTTGGCGGAGCCGTCGTGAGAATTTGCACGGACAACGTTCCGTCCGGCACAGCCATATTGCAGCCAGTGAGGTTAGTCCCGGAAAGTGTAAACGACGGTGAGGCGACAATGGTCACGAGAAGGTTCTCCGTGATGGAACATGTCGTTATCGGATCAGTAACGACGACAGTGTAACTGTCCTGTCCCGGATTTGTTGTGATCAACGCACGGCTCTGACCGGATGTCGGTCCGCCGCCGTTGGGGCCTACAACCGTCCAGGCATACGTTGCGCCGGGGTTGGATGCATTCAGTGCGAGGGTAAAAGAGTTTTGACAAAGTGTTTGATCAGGCCCCAGGTCCAGCTGGGGGCGGTTGTCGGCCACAAGGCTTGTACCCGATGATGTACATCCGTTTGTATCCGTCAGCGTGACGGCAATTATGGACTGTTCGCTGACGACGAGAGTTTGTGTCGTTGCTCCACCTGTCCAGAGGTAAGTCAATCCAGGAATGTTGCCCGTGTTGGCATTGAGGGTAACGGGTCCGTTGCATAACGCTGCGGCGCCGGGGATAGTAGGCGGTGCCGGCGGCGGCACGATCTTGACAGTCTTGGTCAGCGTAGTGTCGAGTCCGCATCGGTTGGTGAGCCGCATGCTGACGAGATAAGAATTGGGCAACGCATACGTATGTGTGACGGTAGAACTATCCAAAACGGTGGTACCGTCGCCAAGTGTCCAGAAGAATTTGTCGATAGCGTCAGTTGGCGTGCCCAGCAGCCGTGTCGGCGTGCCGAGACAGATTCCGGAATAGTCCAAGGTAGGGCCGCCGGTTGCGTTGGAGATTTGCTGGATGAAATTGGGTAACCCCAGGCGGGAATTTGTTCCGGCGGCGAGAGCAAAGCCATTAAGAACAAATGAAGACAATCGTGTGGTGTCCTCGTCGGCCGTAATTTTTCCAAGAAAGTCATTGCCGGTGCCATTGACCGCCACATACAGTTGGCCGTCGGGCGCCTGTTGGATGGCGCCGAGTTCAGCGGCCTGTGTGATCTTCTGCTTGAAGTAGGGATTGCCGATCGAGTCGATGAAATATTCAAACAAGTACGATGAACCAAGGCTCTTGTTAATGGTGGCGAATACCTTGTTGCC
>JBGAPO010000027.1:0-34609 GCA_044221195.1 Cyclobacteriaceae bacterium | reverse complement strand
ACGTCGGTCTTTGCTTCGGTGATCCACTCCAGGTAATCCTTGCGGTGGGAATAGGAGAAGTTGTCAAACGTCGACTTGGCTTTGGGATTCTTGGACAGTTCTTTCCGGAAGTAGGCAGGTACGGCCAGCGGCTTCTTTGGCAACGGCTTGGGGCGTTCCACCTTGGCGCCGGTGTCGTTGAGTCGGCAAGCCTCTTTGATGTACTTCCGCATCTTCGCATCCGATGGCAGGTCGTTCAGACTCGTGATCCGTCCAAAATGCCCCATGGCGGTTTCGCCCACCTTCGAAAGCTGCTTGTCATAGTCGGCCATGAGCTTGGCCTTCCAGAAGCCAAAGGCACAATGGCTCTTGAAGGAGGCCATGCTGCACATCATGCCTTTGTAGTCGAAGTGCGGGAACCCCCACTTGATCGTTTCGTGAACTTCCGGATTAGCCTGGTGAACCAGTTCGCGGATGTGATTCAGAATGGGCTTCGCGAAAGCCGCGGACTTGGCGATGTAGGCGTCTACACGTTTGTCGCGGGTACTCATAGCGGTCGCTCGATCAGACGTACTTGGTTACTCCCGGTACTGCACAAGCATACAATCCGTTCGCGTCGGGCTTCGACGGCATGTCCGCATTCCACGCGTAGCTCGCCGGTTGGAGGGAGAGCCCCGAGTTGAGCGCCTTCTCAAATTCCACCACCTGCCCGGAGTACGTAGCCATGCGGCCCAGGATGGAGGTCATCGTGCTGCGCGCACCATTCTCGGCGTCGGCGAACTTGTACTCACCCTTGGCGATGGCGGCAAACAGTTCGTCGTGCTCGGACTGATAGGGATTGTTTTCTTTCGTCTTGTCGAACTGGTGGATCGTGTTTCCTTTCCGGTCGGTGATTCGCCCGGCATCGCAATAGATGGAGCCTTTCGTTCCGACAACCAATTCGTCCACCTTGCTCAACGTGCCCTTGATGTGGCGGCATTGGCTGTTCATGATCGTGCCGTCGGCATACTGGAATTCCACGTAGTGGTGATCGAAGATTTCACCGTACTCTTTTCCCTTCCGCACTTCCCGACCGCCCATGCCCTGGGCTTTGACCGGGTACTCGCCTTTGAACCAGTTGATCACGTCGATGTTGTGGATATGCTGCTCCACGATGTGGTCGCCGCAAAGCCAGTTGAAGTAGTACCAGTTGCGCATCTGGTATTCCATCTCCGTCATGCCGGGCTTGCGCTCTTTCACCCACACACCGTCGTTGTTCCACCACGCTTGCGCGGATACGATCTCGCCGATCATGCCGTCTTTGAATTTGCCGAAGAGTTCGCGGTAGCTGTTTTGATAATGCCGTTGAAGGCCGACAACGACGTTCAGTTTCTTTTGTTTGGCAATTTGAGCCGCATCGAGAACGCGCTTGATCCCGGCCGGGTCGGTCGCCATCGGTTTTTCCACAAAGGCGTGTTTGCCTTGTTTCACGACCTCTTCAAAATGAATCGGGCGGAAGCCGGGAGGCGTCGTCAGGATGACCACGTCGGCCATGGGGATGGCCTTGAGGTATCCGTCAAATCCGACAAACTTGTGCTCTTCTTTCACCGCCACTTTTTTCTTGACGCTTCCGGGAACCCCGGCGATGTTGCTGAGATCGTCGGCCACCAGGTTGTTGTAGCATTCGTCGATCCGGTCACGGAACGCATCCGCCATGGCGACAAGCTTGACGTTTTGTTTGGTGAGGAGCGCTTGCAAGGCGGCGCCGGTGCCTCGGCCTCCGCAGCCAACGAGAGCGATCTTGATCGTGTCATCGGCGGACGTGTTGAAAAATCCGCCTTCGGATACCAGGGGCAAGGTGACGAGCGACCCGGCGGCAAGGGTGGACTTCTTGAGGAACGTGCGGCGGCTGTTGGACGGCTTATTCATAACAGGATGGTTTTGGTACGTTAATCGAAGGTAGGATTTTATTTGAGGTAGCGGTTGAAGAATTCATCAATGGCGGCCGCTGCCGGCTGACGGGCCGGACGCACCACGCGGAAGCCCACGAACGTGCCGTCCGTCATCCACCAACGGCTTTTAGGAATCTGGGGGTCCCGGATGTTCCACTTCGGATCCGACGGAATGCGGTTCGTGCACCGCAATTGATTGGCGGCGTCCAGGTAGGAGCCACCCCGGGCCGTTTTCGGATACCGGCCTGTTGGTTCAGTCATGGGATCTTTGGTTGAAAGGGTAGCATAGCCCTGCTCCTGGTACTGGTCCAGGGTCCACTCACTCAGGTTGCCTAACATATCAAAGATCCCCCACGGGTTCGCCTTCTTCTGCATGACCAATTGAAACTTGCTGCTGCTATTGTTTGCGTACCAACCGTAGTCACCCAGCGTTGATGGATCTACAGGTTTGGCTTCGCCGGCTTTACACGCGTACTCCCACTCCGCCTCCGTTGGGAGACGAAAGAAGATTCCCGTTTTTGAATAGAGCCACCTGCAGTACATCAGCGCAGCCTGCTGGCTCATGCTGTTCACCGGCTGATTCGGATCACGGCCCATGCCAAAAGTCAGATCAATGTATTGTGGAGTAGCCCGCGTGATGCCGTCCATGTTTTTTACCTGGGGGATGGCGGAGTCTTTGAAGTAAGCATCCCATTCCGCAAAAGTGACTTCATGTTCCTCGATCCAGAACGGCGAGAGTTCCACTTCCACCGTTGGCTTCTCGTCGTTGTCGGCCAGCACGCTCTTGCTGCCCAGGGTGAACTTGCCACCGGGTACGGCAATCATGTTGAAGGAGATAGTGGTGCCCGGCACTTTCTGCACGTAGTTTCTTTCCTTTTGTGCCAGGGCGGGAAGGCTGGCGGCGATGAAGAGGAGAATGATGCGGATCATGCGAAGACCGGACGGCTGTATTTCAAATGTAATCGACAAAAGCGTACTTTTCACCATCGTTTCCATGCCCCAGCAACTCAAACGGCTCATCCTCATTGCGACTGTCCTTCGGATGGTGGCAGCCGCCGTCCTGGAGTTCGGCAATGACGAGGTCTACTACTTCCTCTACGCGCTCGATCTTAACCCCAACTATTTCGACCATCCCCCCGGTGTCGCATGGCTCATCCGCCTGTCGACGCTGAACCTCCTGCTGACCGATGAATTTTTTATCCGCCTGGGAGCGATTGCCTGCTCGGCGGTCGGCACTGTATTGGTGTACCGCCTGGGAACCGCCCTTAAGAATGAGCGGACCGGCTGGTATGCGGCTATATTATATACCGCCAACCTGTTCACCTCCCTCATCGCCGGCACCTTCATTATCCCCGACAGCCCGCAGCTCGTCGCCTGGCTCGCCGCATTGTTGGTGATGCATCAGATCGTCACCGCTCCGGCCGACCAGAAGATTTCTTATTCGCTTTGGATGAAGTTCGGCGTGCTGGTCGGCCTGGCCGTTCTCTGCAAAGTGCATGGAATATTTCTGTGGGCGAGCCTGGGACTATACGTGCTGCTTTATGCACGCCATCGCCTGAAAGAACCCGGACTCTATTTGTCCGGGATAATCTCCCTCGCTGTCCTGAGCCCGATCCTCATCTGGAATTTTCAGAATGATTTTGTCACCTACCGCTTCCACAGCGGCAGGGTGGGAGTGGATGAGTCATGGATTCACCTCGATTACTTTCTTCAGGCTGTCGGCGGCCAGCTGGTGTACGGCAATCCCGTAAACAGTGTGCTGATCATTCTCGCCGCCTGGCAAATCGGTTCCATGAAATTCCTGTCTTCCGACTCACTGAAATTTGTATTGATAAACGGATTGCCGCTGGTTGCCGTCGTAACCGTCATGTCGCTCTTCAGCGCCATGCTTCCCCATTGGAGCGGGCCGGCGGTGATGGTGCTGGGATTCCTCGCCGCCGCTTACCTCGATGAAAAGTCGACGCAGGCAGGCACCGACCAGCCGCCCCGAATTCTCACGATCACACTCAGGGTCATGGCCGGACTGCTGCTGCTGACGATCCTGGCGGTGAAATTCTACCCGGGCACGATCGGCAGTCATGTCAAGAACCGGTTTGGCGAAGACGACATCACGCTCGACCTGAATGGATGGGGAAATTTCTCCGAAGAATTTCGTTCATGGGTGGATGCAGAAGAAAAGGCGGGGCGCATACCCGCCAACCTTCCGCTGGTGACGCACAAGTGGTTCCCCGGCGCTCATGTCGACTACTACGTGGCGATGCCGATGAACCGGCCGGTGATCGGCGTCGGACTGCTGCGCGACCTTCATCAATACGCCTGGTTGAATGGAATACGACCTGAACTAAAACCCGGCGAGAGTGCACTCTGTATCGTCCCCAGCAATTACCCCGTGATCCTGGATGAGTGCTATTATCGGTACTTCACTTCCATCGATCAGTTAAAGGTCTTTTACAGTTACCGAAGCGGGCGCATGGCGCGTTATTTCACGGTGTACCAACTGAACGGTTATAAAGCCAACGATGAAGTGCACCAGGGCGTACTGGGGAGAAGAAGTAAGTGATTGGGAGATGAGGGTTGTTTTGATTTTTGTCTTTGCGGCGGCAGTTGCGCTTCCGGGTTTCGCGCAACCCGCTCTGCTTGCCATCGACGGCGTTGACAGCCTGTATGTGATGGGACATGCGCGCAAGAATGACATCCGCGCTCATTACACCTCGCAGCGCTACCTCCTCGAGTACGGCCACAAGAAAAGCGGCACCATCTCGTCCGGACGATTCACCAACGTAAGCGACCTCCTCGGCGGCGGCTTCACCTACAAGTTCCTCGACCTGGACCTGACCTTCTCGCTGCCCTCGTCTCATATTATGGAAACCGGCGTACAGAACCTCCAGCAGTTCCGGCTCTCCGGGAGCTATTCGTCGCGACGCTGGACCATCCGCGGGTATTGGCTGCAAAGCATGGGCCTGGTGGCGGCCGATGCTTCCGGCCAATTCGTTTCCGGGCCCTCAATCGATATGCTGAGCCTGGGCTTTCCGATCACCTACTACTTCAACTACCGGAAGTACTCCTACAAGGCCGCGACATTCCTCAACGAAGTGCAACGACGAAGCGCCGGCTCCATGCTCCTGCGCATTGAACCGTTCTATCGGAGGCTGGGCGTAGGTAAATCCATTCCCCCTGACAGTCTTGATGTGGCGACTACCTATGGCGAACAGTCGGGGTTGAAGTATGCATATGCGCCCGGCGTGGTGGTGATGCCCGGCTACGGCTACAATTTTACCACGTCCGATGGCCGCTGGTTTGTTGCACCCGTGGTGTTTGTGGGTGGGGGAGTGGCGGTAAACACTTTCAGGGGAAAGACGGGTGAGAAAACGACGGTTAATATGGAGTACAAGGCCGCCGCCATGCTCAACGCCGGCTACAACGGCCGCCGCTGGTATGCCTTCCTCCGCTCCTCCATCGACGCCGACTACTTCATCCTCAACCCTTCCTTCTTCCTCACCACCGACATCAAACTCGGCATCACCGTCGGCTACCGCTTCAACAACTTCGAATCCTTCCTCCCCCAATCCTTATTCTAATCCGTGCTCATCCGTGCCATCCGTGGCAATTATTTCCGTCTCATCGCACACATAAAAAACCCATCAAACCCCTCACTCGGCCACACCGACTGTGACCTGATCATTTCAAAGCGGTCCCCGTGTGTCTCCAGGAATTTTTCCACCTGCCTTTCATTCTCCGACCGCAGAATGCTGCACGTCGAATAAACCAGGATACCCCCGGGCTTCACCATCACGGAATAGTTCTGCAGAATCTCCTGCTGAAGCGCCCTGACCTTGTCCAGGAATTCCATCGACAGCTTCCACTTCGCGTCCGGGTTGCGCCGCAGGATGCCAAGCCCCGAACAGGGTACGTCGAGCAGCAGACGGTCGGCGGAACCCTCCAGCCGCTTGATCACTTTCGATGAATCGATGACGCGCGTTTCAATGAGGTCGCTGGCGCCGGCACGCCTGGCGCGTTTCTTCAACTCCTCCAGTTTCCAGCCTTCGGTATCCAGCGCGATGATGCGGCCTTTGTTCTGCATGAGCGCGGCGAGGTGCAAGGTCTTTCCTCCTCCGCCCGCACAGGCGTCAATCACCCGCATGCCGGGCTTGACGTCGAGAAACGGAGCAATCTGCTGTGAACCGGCGTCCTGAACTTCGAAGAGCCCGTCTTTGAAAGATTGCCTCGTGAAAATATTCTGACGCTCCCGCAAGTGCAGCGCGTCGGGATGTTCTTCCAGTCGCTCCGTCTCGATACCGTCTTCATCATTCAGCAGTTCTTGCAATCCCTGCCGCGTAATCTTCAGCGTGTTCACCCGCAGCACCACCTTGGCGGGCTCATTGAGGGCGTGAAGTTCTTTGTCCCAGTTGCCGGCAAGCTCCTGCTGGCCCAGCTCGTCCAGCCAGTCGGGAATGGACTCCCTGATTTTGCGCACGTGCTGTGCCTTGTCGTAGGCCTCGTAGAATCGACTCTTCTCCAATCCATCCAGCTCCTCCCAATTCGGCGGGTCTATTTTGTTCCACATACACCAGGCGCCGAATAACTGCCAGTAGTCGTGCTCACCGGAATTTGTCAGCTCTCGAAACAACCGGTACCAGCGGACAATGTCGTACGTGGTTTCCGCGATGAACCGCCGGTCGCGCGCGCCCCATCGCGGATGCTGCTTTAATACTTTTTCAATGACCTTGTCGGCGTAGCGATTGCCTTCAAAAATTTGGTGCAGGTTGTCGATAACAGCCTCGCAAAGATTGCGGTAGAGTCTCAAGGGGAAATTTTGGCCGAAAGGTAAAGGATATTGGGCGATCGTGACTAACTTGATCGTGTCTATGCAACGAAGAAAATTCCTTCTCAACACGATGGCCACGGTGGCGGGCGCTTCGCTCTTCCGGCCCTCGTTCGCGGCCCCGGACGCCGCCCCCACATTCAAGATGAACTACGCTCCGCACGACGGCATGTTCAAGAACAGCGCCGGCGCGGATTTCATCGACCAGATCAAGTTCGCCCACGACCAGGGCTTCCGCGCCATCGAAGACAACGGCATGCTCGACCGCCCGGTGGCTGACCAGGAGAAAATTGGCAAGACTTTGTCCCAGCTCGGCATGACCATGGGCGTTTTTGTCGTAGAGGGAGGCGACAACTGGAAAGTTTCCCTCACAACCGGGAAGCAGGAGTTCCTGGACACCTTCGTGAAAACCTGCAAGCAGTGTGTGGACGTCGCGAAACGCGTCAATGCGAAGTGGATGACGGTTGTTCCCGGCTACTTTGAACGCAAGATGCCCATGGGCCTGCAGACGGCCAATGTGGTCGAAGCGTTGCGACGGGGCGCGGCAATCTTTGAGCCGCACGGATTGGTGATGGTGCTCGAGCCGCTCAGCGACAACCCCGACCTGTTCCTGCGCCTCTCCGACCAGACGTTTGAAATCTGCAAGGCGGTCAACAGCCCGTCGTGCAAGATCCTCTTCGACATCTACCACATGCAGCGCAACGAGGGCAACCTGATCAACAACATCGAACGCTGCTGGAGCGAGATCGCCTACTTCCAGATCGGCGACAACCCCGGAAGGAAAGAACCGGGAACGGGGGAGATCAATTTTAAGAACATCTTCAAGTACATCTACGACAAGGGCTACCGCGGGGTGATGGGGATGGAACATGGAAATTTTGGCGCGGGCAAAGAAGGGGAGACGGCGTTGATTGCCGCGTACCGGAATGTGGATACGTTTTGATTTTGAATAGGAAGTTTGAAAAGCTACCATGAAAACTTTACAGATTGGTTCAAGAGGATTAGCGGTGGTCTTGATTTCGTTGATGGCCCTCACTTCGGCCAACGCACAGTTCGACGACTTGCTGAAGAAGCAGATTGACAGGGGGAAGAAGATGGCTTCGGGTGACCTCGAGGAGGAGCGCACCCGGCTCGACTCGTCGGATTTCAATTATGCCATCTCGGTGATCGATAACTCGGGGATGATGGATATCTCCGACGCCAGCGAAACCATCGTGAAAACGGTGACCAGCGTGTCGAGTCTCACGAAGGGTGATTCGGAAAAGCCGCCGGTCATGCGCTGCCGCGACCTGCTCGACATCGCAGAGAAATTTTATGAAGGACGCACGTACGCCCTGGCGGAAGCCTCCTTCCTGAGCGCCCAGCAAGCCTACGAAATCGAGGGACTGACCTCCAACATCAACTACAGCAAGGTCCACGCCGACCTCGGCCTTCTCTACGCCACCATGGGCCGGTTCAGTTCATCCGAAAAATCCACACTCGAAGCGATGAGCCTGCGGGAGAAAAACCTGGGCAAAAACAGCAAGGCCTACGCGTCCTCGCTGAACAACTACGCCGTGCTGCTCGCCGACCTCGCGCGCTACAGTGAGGCGGAGGCAACGTTCGACCAGGCGCTGAAGACAATCGAACAGCGCCTCGGCACCGGAAGCCAGGAGTATGCCGTGGCCCTGAACAACCAGGCCATCCTCTTCTACGACATCGGCCGCTTCGATGCGGCAGTGGAAAACCTGAAGAAGGCGTCCGCCATCATGGACAAACTCAAGAAGAAGAGCATGCGCAACCAGGTGGGATTCCAGTCGAACCTGGCGCTGCTCTACCAGCAGACCGGCAAGTGGGCCGAAGCGGAAGCCATCTACCTGAACCTGGAGAAGGGACTCGGCAGCGGCAACCCGTACTATGCCGGCGTGCTCGACAACCTCGCGCTGCTCTATATACAGATGGGCAAGATGGATAAGGTGGAAGGCTATCTCCAGAAGGCGGCCAATGTCTACAAGTCCAAATTCGGCGACCAGAACTTCAACTACGCCAAAGTGCAGAACGACCTGGGCAACTTCTACCGCATGCAAGGCCGCCTCGACGAAGCGGAAAAGACCTTGCAGCAAGCCATCGCCATCCGCGCCACGGCCCTCGGTGAAAACCACCCGGACTACGTGCGCTCGCAGGAAGACCTCGGCATTCTCTATTGGAAGAAAGGCGACCTGGCCAAAGCCGGCGAATACTACGGCGCGGCGATGACCAAGTCGATGGACTTTGTCAACCGCTACTTCCCGCCGATGAGCGAGGCGGAGAAAACCAAGTACTGGGATGTGCTGCAGCCGAGGTTCCAGCGGTTCTATAACTTCTGCCTCGAAGCCGGCGCGACAAACCCCGCGCTCTTGCAGACGATGTTCGAGTACCAGATGGCGACCAAAGGACTGCTGCTCAACTCCACCAACAAGATCAAGCAGACCATTCTCGGCAGCGGCGATGAAGCGCTGATCCAGGAGTACACGGCCTGGCTGGATAAGAAAGAGGCGCTGGCACGGTACTACACGTTGTCAAAAGAAGAACTGGAAAAACAAAAAGTGGACCTCGATGCGCTGGAACGCGATGCCAACGACCGGGAGAAAGCGCTGTCGGCGAAGTCCTCGGCCTTCTCGCAGGGTTACTCCGCCGAGCGGCAGGACATGAGCCTGGTGACCGCCGTGCTCGGCGACTTCGATGCCCTCGTGGAAGTGGCCCGCGTGCGCAAGTTCGACAAAGACCTCACCGCCGACTCGCGCTACGCCCTGCTGGTGCTGACCAAAGGAGCGACGGCGCCGAAAGTGGTGATACTCGACAATGGCCGCGAACTGGAAACGAAGTTCGCGAAGTATTACAAGAACTCCATCCTCCAGCGGATGCCCGACGAATTCTCCTATATCCAGTACTGGTCGAAGCTCGATGCGGCGCTGGCGGGAAAGAAGAATATTTATTTTTCACCCGACGGCGTGTATGCGCAATTGAACGTGAACACCATCCGCAAGCCCGGCGGCAATTTCCTGGGCAGCACCTACGACATCGTGGTGATGGGCAACGTGCGCGACCTGTTGTCGGCGAAGATCAAGCGGCCGGCAGGGGCGAAGGAGGCCTTCCTGCTGGGCTTCCCCGAGTTTGGCGGCGCGGCGCCAGCATTGCCGGGCACCAAGGTGGAGATCGACGCAGTATCCACCGTGCTGAAGACGGCGGGCTACAAAGTGAGCCGCCACACCGAAGCCGACGCGACGGAAGCGAACGTCAAGGCATTGAAAGGACAATCATTGGTGCACATCGCCACGCACGGGTACTTCCTGCCCGACACCGACAGCGACGCGATGGGCGTGAGCGCCGAGCACGCGAAGAACAACCCGCTGCTGCGTTCCGGGCTGATCCTGGCCGGCGCACCGGATCCCGCGAAGGAAGAGCAGAAGGCCGACCTGGCCGGCAACGACAACGGCGTGCTCACCGCCTATGAGGCGATGAACCTGAATCTCGAAGGTACGTCGCTCCTCGGGCGTGTACGGACTGCAGCGCGCCTTCCAGGTGGCCGGCGCCCGCACGCTGCTGATGAGCCTCTGGAAAGTGGACGACGCCGCCACGCAGCTGCTGATGACCAACTTCTACACCAACTGGACCAAGACCGGCAACAAACTTAAAGCCTTCAAGCAGGCGCAAGCCCAGCTCATGGCCAACCCCAAGTACAAGGAGCCCTACTACTGGGGGGCGTTTGTGATGATGGGGATGTGAGGAGTAGGGGCTGGGCGCTGGGTACTGGGTGCTGGGAACTAAGCGTTGAGATAGTGGAATTTGTAGATTGGAGAGGCTGATAAACAATTGTTGTGGGGCATTATCAATTGAGGCTTGAAACCATCGATCGTTTTAGCTATTCTTTTTGCATCTAATTGCGTATTCGCGCAAGCTAATGAATCCAAAATGTATGCAACTGCTTACAATTACCTTAATAAGTCAACCAAGTCAATTGGTCTAGGAACAAATAAAGAACTCACAGACAATTGCAACCAAATTATCAAAGGCGCAAAACTAGAATTCAAAAAAGAGCTTCAGGTTGCAAGTAAGTTTATCGAAAACTATAGAGGCTTTCCCATTTGTGACTTTCTTAAGAGAAGATATAAAATGACAGAAAATTGTGTCTATGCTTTAGGAAGCGGAAAATTCGAATTAGCAGAACATGTTCAAGACTCGCTTGAGCTTTTTTGGAAGAATTACCAAATGAAAACCAACTCCAAAATCACTGAAACCATGGAGGGACTAATCTCTGAAGAGAAGGCTGGTTTCATAGTTTTCTTCTCTGACATCTATAAAAACACTCTTGCCGCCGAGGTCAAGTCATTCTGCCTCCCGTATGATAGAACAACGTGGCAAGGCAGTTCAATATCATTTTACTTCATCTTCAATGACACAGGGGATATACTTGAAGTATATTCTGGTGTTTCAATCCATTATGATTGATAACGCCCCACAACAGCGTGTATGACGCCATGCCGGTCATTCGCTCTTGAATTAAATCATTAACTTCGTTTCAGTCCGATGGTTCGTTGAATAGGGATAGATGAGATTAATTCTTCAACTCAAACATTGGCAATTATTCCTCATAGTGATTGGATTACCTCTCTTGTCGGACTTCTTTGTCGTTTCAGAAAGCAGCCAGGCTGATACCATTAATGTGATAGTTGGGGTCGTAATTGTTTCAACTGTGTTTAGCTGGATTTGGGCAATTGGAAACGGGCTTTTTGAGCAATTACCCGCTGGGCAAAGATTCAACCTGGGGGTATTCAGACTAGCGTTTCTTTCTGCGTTGACTATCTTGATTTCTCTCCTTTGGGTAGCTGAAGGCGGAGCAAGATTGACAAGCAACGATCTTCTGGTGTTGTTATTCATAGGCGTTCCCATCTACTTGGGACTCATGATTTATATTGTTTTATATGCAGCTAGAACACTTAAGACAATTGAACTGGGGCGACTCGCTAAAATTGACGAGTATGCCGGAGAAGCATTTTTGATTTGGATGGTACCCGTTGGCGTTTGGTTTATCCAACCAAGGCTTAACAAGCTCTCCTTTGGTAAACCCTCCTAAGGCAATGGGAACCCGGCTTGGGAAATACACGGGTCGTTAATAGGCATTTCTTCTTGAGATATGGGTGATGAATTGAACGAACAGTATTTTGAAACCAGGAAAAGGCATAGCAATTCCTATAACAAACGAGGTTATATAACCTGGATTATTCTTGGACTCGGAGTCCTTTCTTTCTTTGTCTGGCGTTCAATATTGAGTAACCGTGAATTGGAAGAAAAAAGGACCGAAGCCTTGAAGGCGTGGGTTGAGAAGGGAGTTCTTGCATACAATGACACGTTGATCGATTGTAAATCAAATGGAACGAGAATTCTAGTCGCCAGGAATTGCAGGTACAAGGAGTATGAAAACTCATTTGTAGCGGCACGGAGTGACAGCACAGGACTGGTATATTTTTCAAAGCGGATAATCTATGACCCGAATTATCCATCCATCACGCAACAGTGGAGACAAATAGCAGATGACAATGTGTACGAGTATACGGATCTGAGAAAGGGCTCTTTGAATGATGTGGTTACGGAGACTTCCGACTTTGTATTGGTGTATCCTGAAAATCAAGAAATGAAAGGTAAAGTCATCGTGACCAAAAAAGGGGGACTGGTTTATGCCCTTCAAATCATGAGTTACACAAGTAGTTGGGACCAGTTGTCATCTGAGATTGAAAGAATTGAGACCTCATTTAAGATTCGGGAATAAAGAACCACGCCACTGCAAAGCGCATATGCAATGAAATTGTAGATTGGAGTGACGGATATACAGTTGTTGTGCATCGTTTCGCTTGGACAAATTCACCACTTGATAAAACGACTGACAATAGTTTTGATAATTCTGACAACAACTACAGCTTGGTGTCAGGTGACAGTCGTTGGGACTGTGATTAGTGACGACAAGTCTGCATTACCTGGAGTTGATGTCGTTGAGAAAGGAACTGAAAACGGGACAAATACAAATGCAGAAGGGAAATTTTCAATCATAGTAACTGACCCAAATGCAACTCTTGTTTTTTTATTTATCGGATTTCAGACTCAGGAATTCCAATTAAAGGGACGAACAGAAATTACATTGACACTTAAACCAGACTGTAACAAGGACTTTTTTGACGCATACCACATTATTCTTTATGCAAGCAGTGGACTAGTACACAACCCGATTGGCGGACAACTTGAATTGTCATCGCCACATACATCTATTGGAGTTGTAAAAGGTTCTTACAGTTACCAAACAAACCTAGATGTAAATGCATTTCAAACAGGACATGTAGAGTTTAGTCATCCTATATCTAACTGTGATTTTGATATGGACTTCAGATGGAGCTACCGAAACGTTTCATTTAACAAGGACTTTCAAGCTGTTGCAAATTCAGGTGAGGCACAACTTAATTTGAGAACAATTACATTTATCACTGGTTACAGCCATTTGGACTTAAAGAAAGTTGGAGACGAAAGCCATATTTCATCTGGAGTATTGATTGGAGTCGGAAAATATTTAGGTCGACCATTTTTCGGGAAAGTTTCAGGGAAAGTTTCATTGTATAAAGACAACGTTGAATATCAGGCTTCCCTCCAGGGTGGATATAGATGGTTTCAATATTTCATTAGGTATTACAAATTAGACACGTTTGACGAATTAAGTTTAGGCGTTGGAGCACAGCTGAGTTATTATAGAAGGAAAAGGAAAGGATAATCCCAATATGGCGCTTTTGTAACTTGCGCCGTGATTGTTGGCGGCAAGCCGCACCCTGAAGCTAAACTGCGTTAGCGCCAATACTTCAGTCAAAAACATTTTGTGATCAAAACTGTTTTTACCCCGACTGAACCATTAATCCCATGACGCTAAAGCCTGATGAACTTCCTAATCAGTACACTTTGCTGGATCAATTGGAGCACAATGAATTGGTGCCGTTTATCCGGACGTACCTGAGGAAGAGGAACAGGTACTCCCTGCTGTATTACTTCTGCAACCTGCTCGCGTTCGGTTGGGCAGGGTACTTTTTGGTCAGTGGCTACGGTCAGGAGAGCTATAACCTCGGCGATCGGTTCTCCTATTTTGCCTACGGACTGGCCATCGCTTTTGCGTTGGTGCCCGTGCATGAATGCATACATGTGTTGGCCTACCGGTCGCAGGGAGCAAGGAATACGTCCTATGATGTCAACCTGAAGAAATTCTACTTCATGGCGCTCGCGGACAAATTCGTGGCGGACAGGAAGGAGTTCAGCGTGGTAGCCCTGGCGCCCTTTGTAACCATTACGGCTATATTGATCATCCTCTTTTTTGTGGCAGGCACCAATTGGCAGCTGACGGTCATCGGTGTTTTCCTCGCGCATACGGCCATGTGCTCGGGTGATTTCGGTCTGCTGAGCTACTTTGAATTCCACCGTGAGAAAGAGGTGGTAACGTATGACGATGTGGAATCCAGGCGTTCATTCTTCTATGCACGATCAAAAGCGTAGCGGCAAAACACCGGGAAAAAGAAATCTGTGATTGATTTTGGTCGTAACATCCAATTTTGTAGTTAGCAGGATGCATGCATTCATGGCATCATACCAGGTCTTCCCGCGCTGCTCCGGCAGCTGCAATTTCCACTCCGACCCGGGGTTATAGAGACCTTATAGGGACACTATAGGGACCTTATAGGGACTTGTCAGCATTGTTCTCGTTTGATCCGCGGTGTGTTCTGTCATTGTTCCCGGCTAAAGTCCGTAGACGGAATGCTTCTGGGCCTCCTAAGCCGCTATTTTTTTAACAAACTGGCGGTCTGCTTCCTGCCCGGTTCGCAGCCCGTCACGGGTGCATCACAATGTGATATCTTCGGGCAAATGAAGCGTTGTATCCTCATCTGCCTTGCCCTCCTCATCGCCGCATGCAGCAGCCGGCCCGCCGACCGCCTGTTCATCGGAACCTATACGGGTACCGGAAGCGATGGC
Organism: Cyclobacteriaceae bacterium; assembly: GCA_044221195.1. Classification (GTDB taxonomy): domain Bacteria; phylum Bacteroidota; class Bacteroidia; order Cytophagales; family Cyclobacteriaceae; genus ELB16-189. The sequence goes on along the minus strand of JBGAPO010000027.1, from coordinate 19,864 downwards.
ATTTACACCTGCACCTTTTCCGCGGAACGGGGTGAGCTGGGCGCATTAACCCTGGCAGCGAAAACTGCGAACCCTTCGTTTCTCACGTTCGCCCAGTCGGGCAAGTTCCTCTATGCGGTCAACGAACTGGGTGAGTTCAACAGTGAACCTTCCGGCGCAGTCAGCGCCTTTGAAGTGGATCGCACCAATGGAGCGCTCACCCTGCTGAACCAGGTGCCCTCGCACGGCGGCGCTCCCTGCCACCTGTCGCTCGACCAATCGGAGAAATTTCTCTTCGTCGCCAATTACTCCGGCGGCAGCATCGCGGTGCTTCCCGTGAACACCGACGGCCAACTGGGTCACGCTACATCCATCATCCAGTTTCAAGGTTCGGGAAAGGATTCTGTCCGGCAGCAAAGCCCCCACGCGCACTTTGTTCAGTCCACTCCCGACAACCGGTTTGTCCTGGTGGCCGACCTGGGGACGGACAGGATCATGATCTTCCGCTTTGATGCGTCTACGGGCGAGTTGACGCGCAACAGTCCTCCGCACGCCGACCTCGAACCCGGAGCCGGCCCGCGCCACCTGGTCATGACGCCATCGGGCACGACGATCTTCGTGCTGAATGAATTAAACTCTACCATCACGCGATTTGAATGGGATGTGCCGTCGGGAGCGATGACGAAAGGGGAGACGGTCTCCACGCTGCCGCCCGACTTTACCGGTCCCAATAGCGCGGCGGAAATCCTCATCGACTCCGAGGGGAAATTTATCTACGCCTCCAACCGCGGCCACGACAGCATCGTTCGTGCTGCTATTGACGCTGACGGAAAACTTTCGGTGAAAGACTGGACGCCAAGCGGAGGCCAGGCGCCGCGTCACATCGGTATCGATCCCTCCGGCCGCTGGCTGTTCGCTTCCAATCAACGATCGGATGTAATCGCCCTTTTCAAAATTGACGCAACCTCGGGAGCACTAACCCAAACTCCCGCCTCGGTGAAAGTTACTTCTCCGGTCTGCGTTCAGTTTATGCCAAAAAAGTAAATCTGGTGCCTGTGGTGCCTGAGGTTCTCGAAGGCTGGTGCCTGAGGCTCCCGAAGGCAGGTTCTCGCTTGCCCTGAGGCTCTCGAAGGGGGAGGCCGGTGCCTGAGGCTCTCGAAGGCACCACTCTACTAAGAGAACACCCGCAGGTTCGTCCCCGTCAGCGTGGTATTGTATTTATGAAGCGACGAAGCGGCCGGTCCCTGGACAACGACACCCGCGTTGCTGAACCGGCTGCCGTGCGCCGGGCAAACGAACTGGCCGGATGAGGATTGAAACGAAACCGTGGTGCCCTGGTGCGTGCACGCCTGGCTTACGGCAACATAGGTCTTCGCTGTCGCGTTGAGGCACACAACAATAATTCCGCTCTTGTAAAGAAATCCGCCGTCGCTCGTCAGGATGGCGTTCTCCGTCATGGAAAGGTCCAGCGTGAAGTCGACTCCTGTAGGAGCAGCCGGCACAGTGCCGCCTGAATCGTTTGAACAGGATTCCAGCGAACAGCCGGCGCACACCGCGATGCCGGCGGTACCGAGCAGGCGAAGAAACTCTTGTCGTTCCATGATCCGTGGTTTAGGTTAACCCGAAGTTAGACAAACTCCTGAATTGCATGTTTAAACAACGAAATTTCTTCTTCAGTATTGTAGTAGTGCGGTGAGATACGAAGCCCCCACGTCACCCCCTTTGCGTCATAATCGATCACGGCGGAGCTCCGGGAACTGATGGAGGTATTAATATTCTTTAACCTCAGGCGCTTTAATACCTCCGCCGGCTCGTGACCCGGTAACGCTACCACGATGATGCTGCTCTGCCGCTGACCTTTATCCAGAATGGTCAGCCCGAGTTCTCTCAATGCGCTTCGCACCTGGCGGCACAACACCTGGTTTCGCTTTTCTATTTCCTCCAGGCCAACGTTCATCGCATAGTCCGCCGCTGCCGCGCTGCCCACTACGAGTGAATAGTTAAACTCCCAATCTTCAAAACGGCGTGCATCGGGCCGCGGAACGAAACGATCTTTCTCCACCCAGTCGGCGCCACGCATGTCGATGTACAAGGGGATGAGGCCGTCGTTGAGCACACGATCGGAAACAAACAGAAACCCCGCACCCCGGGGACCGCGGAGAAACTTTCGGAAAGTCCCCGTAAAGAAATCGCACCCGATGGTTTTCATATCCACAGGTAGTTGGCCAGCGCTCTGACATCCATCAACGAGGTAGAGAATACCTCTTTCCCTGCAAAGCCTGCCCACTTCTTCTACGGGTTGAATCAACCCGGTGTTGGTGGGAACATGCGTGAGCGACACGAGCCTGGGATGATGCTGATCCATCAGTTGCGCCATACTGTTCACATCCACGCCGCCTTCCGGAAGACTGTTTGCCCGCAATAGGGTAATGCCGAAGCGTTGCTGCAAGGACAAGAATTGAATCTGGTTGGAGATGTAGTCTTCGTTGGCGATGAGGATGCTGTCGCCGGGCTTGAACGGAATACAGGAGAGCGCACGGGCAAAGGAATTGGTGGCGCTGGAGGTGAATGCTATGTTGCGGGGCTCAGCACCGAGGAGCTTTGCCATGCTCGTGTAGAACCCGGCGATCTCGGCGGTGCGCAGGTCGGCGGTTTCATAACCACCCGTTACAGCCTCCTGGTCGAGGTAGGACCGCTGGGCCTCGATGACGGGTGATGGCATGAGCGCGGCGCCGGCGTTGTTGAAATGTATCTTGGCGGCGCAGCCGGGTGTGTCGGAGCGAAGAGTTGAAAGGGGAATCATCATGGCTTGAAAGGATGCAAGCTAAAGGTTCGCGGGAAATCTCAACAGATTTTGAACCGCGAAGGCGCTAAGACGCAAAGGGAAAGATGTAATTTTACGTACCCCTAACCCACTGAAATGCGACCACTTTTTACCGGCGTTGTGGCAAGTTTGTTGTTTCACTTCGCGCAGGCCCAGGAATTACCGTACACCATTTGTGAAAACTGCTGGAATGCCGACTCGCTGGGAAACCACCGGGCGGTAGTTCAGGTTCCCGCCGCAGGCAAAGTGGCGTCCGTGAAGATCGGATGGCGCCGCCGGGATGCTAACCCGGAAAAGAAAATGATCCTCGTCACGGATTCCAAGGGAAACCTGATCCGCAACGTGGGACGAGGCACGGTAACGCGGGAGTACGGTGATGTCTTTTTTGAACCCGCCGCAGGCCCCGGCGACTACTATGTATACTACCTGAAATATTATACGAAGGGCCGATCCAATTACCCGACTGTTGTATACCCGGAGTACAGGGAGACTTCTTCCCGCGACTGGATGGCGCTGGCCGTGAACAACAAAGGCATCCCGGCCACGGTCAAGGAATTCCAAAGCATCGACGCGCTCAACAGTTTCTTCCCCATGGAAGTAATCGCCACGCAGGCGGAAACGGAAGCCATGCGGGCAAAAGGAGCGGGACAGCCGTTCATGATCTTCCCGGAAGACCGGATGAACCCCGTAAAACTTACCGCCGACCTCCCGCACCGATGGATTGTCAACGGTCCGTCGGATGCGTTTACGGGCTCGGCCGACAAAGGCGAGAACTATTCATTCCAGCTGGGCCTCTGGGCGCACGCAGCCCCCGTGAACGACATCACCGTTAGTCTCTCTGAACTCACGGGCGCGCAAGGAAAAATATCCGGCTTGTCGTGCCTCAACACAACGGGAATAACGTACGACGGCAAACCATTCACAAAAGACCTTGACGTCGAACAAGGAAAGATCCAGCCGCTATGGTGCCTGGTGAATGTTCCCGCCAATGTGCGAGCAGGGGAGTACACCGGTACGGCAACCATCCAGGCTGCCGGCGCACAATCGAAAACCATCTCGATCAAAATCACCGTGACCGACAAGACGGCGGCAAGCGGCGGCGTCGACGAACCGTGGAAACAAACCCGCCTCACATGGCTCAACTCCACACTGGCGGCCAACGACGAAGTCATCGCTCCCTACACACCCATCGAAGTCTCCGGCCATACGTTGAGTATCCTCGGTCGCAAATTGGAAATCGGCGCCAACGGACTGCCCAAACAAATTACGACGTACTTCTCTCCCTACATGACGAAGCTGGACAATGTGGGCAAGCCGCTGCTCTCGGCAGGGTTTGATTTCGAGGTGTCGCGCAACAACAAGACCGATTTCCGCTGGACGCACGCCAAGAGTGTGGAGATCAAAAAGGAATCGGGTGGTGCGGCCAGCTGGACAACCACCAGCACGACCGACGGTCTTACGCTTGAAGTTACCGGCCGCCTGGAGTTTGACGGGTTTGTCACCTATTCGATGAAGCTTACGGCGCAGCACGATATCCGTCTCGGCAACACCCGGATGCGGATACCCATTCGAAAACCGTTTGCCAAGTATATGCTGGGCCTCGGTCAGCGCGGAGGCATTCGCCCGAAGCAGTTCAACTGGACGTGGGATGTCGCCAACAAGAACCAGGACGGCGCGTGGATCGGCGATGTGAACGGCGGCATGCAGTTCTCGCTCCGCGCGGAAAATTATTCTCGTCCGCTGAATACCAACTTCTATCTGCAGAAGCCGCTGAACCTGCCTCCCTCATGGGGCAACGCCGGAAAAGGCGGCATCACCATCACCGAAGATGCGATGACGGCAACCCTGGCAGCTTTCAGCGGCGCACGCGAAATGAATGCCGGCGAGTCGCTGTACTACAACTTCACACTCCTCCTCACGCCCTTCCATACCCTCGACACCGACTTTCAATGGAGAACGCGGTTCTACCACAAGTACAGCCCGGTGGACACTATCATTCATCGCGGCGCCAGCGTAGTCAACATCCATCACGCCAACGCGATCAATCCGTACATCAACTATCCCTTCATCCGCACAAAGGAAATGAAGGACTATATCGATGAAGCCCACCGAAAGGGATTGAAAGTGAAAATCTACAACACCGTTCGCGAGTTGTCCAACCGCGCTTATGAGACTCCGGTGATGCGAAGCCTGGGTACGGAGATTTATTCGCCAGGCGCCGGCGGCGGGTTCTCCTGGCTGCAGGAACATCTCGGCGAAAACTACATCGCCGCCTGGTTTGTGCCGGAATTGAAAGACGCGGCGGTGATCAACAGCGGCATGAGCCGGTGGCATAACTACTACGTGGAAGGGATGAGCTGGCTGGTGAAGAATGTCGGCATCGACGGCATTTACCTCGACGACGTGGCCTTCGATCGCGTCACGATGAAGCGCATCCGCCGCGTACTCAAGAGTGAGCGAGGTCCCGGCATCATCGATCTTCACTCCGCCAACCAGTACAACAAGCGCGACGGGTTCAACAACAGCGCGAACCTTTACCTCGAACACTTCCCGTACCTGAACCGCCTGTGGTTCGGCGAGTATTTCGACTACGACTCCAAGCCCGACTTCTGGATGACGGAGGTATCGGGTATCCCGTTTGGCCTGATGGGCGAGATGCTGGAGAAGGGCGGCAACCCCTGGCGCGGTATGATCTATGGCATGACCAACCGCATGCCGTGGACAGAAAACAGCGACCCGAGTCACCTCTGGCAAGTCTGGGACGACTTCGGCATGAAAGGCTCCGAGATGATCGGCTACTGGGTTGACAAAAACCCGGTGAAGACGGACAACCCCGAAGTCCTTGCAACAGTGTACAAGCGAGACGATCGCCTGCTCGTGGCAGTCGCCAGTTGGGCGGCGAATGACGTCACGGCAAAACTTGTTATCGACTGGAAGTCGCTCGGAATGAAACCAACGACCACGGCGGTAGCGCCTGCGATAAAGGATTTCCAGGATCAGCAGCAGATTAATCTGACGGAAGGCATATTGATTCCCAAAGGCAAAGGAATTCTATTGATCATCAAATGATCTGTCTATCCCTTCCCCTGGGACAGAGGACAGGACAGGGAATTAGGGATAAAGGGGACAAGAGGATAAAGGAACCGCTAATGTTTCAAATTGAAATGAAGACAATTCTAACAACACTGGCTGTGTGCTTCTTAACAGCAGCACTTGCCCAAAATCCGGCGACGATCAAAGAGTACCAAAAGGTTTTCAAGACGTATCCCTTCTCCGATCCCGATCCGGTCGCCCGGATGGGCAACATCTATCCCTACTTCCGTTTTGACGGCTACACCGACAAAGGTGTGGATCAGTCCTGGAAAGTGGTGGAGCTGGAGAACGATTACATCTCGGTGATAATCCTGCCGGAAGTCGGCGGCAAGATCTGGGCGGCAACGGACAAAGCCACCGGCAAGCCCTTCCTCTATTATAACCATGTCGTCAAGTTCCGCGATATCGCCATGCGCGGGCCGTGGACCAGCGGGGGTATTGAGGCCAACTACGGCATCATCGGCCACACACCCAACTGCGCCACCCCGGTCGACTACACCATCCGCAAGGACTTCCTCGACGGGAGTGTGAGCTGCTTCATCGGCACACTCGACCTGCTCACGCAAACCTATTGGACAATGGAAATCAAATTGGAACGGGACAAGGGCTACTTCACTACCCGTTCTTTCTGGAGCAACTCAACGCCGCTGGAGCAGCCGTATTACACCTGGATGAACGTCGGCATCAAAGCGGCCGGCAACCTGGAGTTTGTTTATCCCGGTACCCGCTACCTCGGCCACGACGGCAGCAACCATGCCTGGCCGCTCCATGAGAGCAATGGAAAGAACATCTCATTTTATGAGCAGAACAATTTCGGCTCGTACAAATCCTACCACGTCTTTGGCAAGTACACCAACTTCTTCGGCGGATTCTGGCATAACGAAAACTTCGGCATGGGCCGCTACTCTGCGCACGAAGACAAGGCCGGAAAGAAAATATGGATCTGGGGACTCTCCCAGCAGGGCATGATCTGGGAGAACCTGCTGTCGGATACCGATGGACAGTACGTCGAAGTGCAATCAGGGCGGTTGTTTAACCAGACGGATCACACCAGCTCGGCCACACCGTTCAAGCACCGCGGTTTCCTTCCCTACTCGACAGACACATGGACGGAATATTGGTATCCGGTGAAAGGAACCCAGGGATTCGTCACAGCGAGCCCGGCCGGCGCGATGAATGTTCGCATCCGCAATGGACGCGTGCGCGTAGACATCTCGCCGCTGGAAGACCGCAAGGACAAACTGGTGATCCGCCAGGGCGGAAAGGTGATCGCGGAGAAGATCGTAGACTTGAAAGTATTGAAGCCATTCGCCGACTCGGTGTCCACGTCCTCGACGGACCCGGTGGTGGTCACTTTGGGAGACCGGCTACTGGAATACAACTCGGATCCGGCCGACGGCGTGCTCTCGCGACCGGTGGAATCGCCCAAAGACTTTGATTGGTCCAGTGTGCAGGGACTGTACCTGGAAGGCAAGGAGTTCATCCGCGAACGACAGTATGTTCGCGCCGAAGAAAAGCTGGCGGAGTGCCTGGCAAAAGATGCGAACTACTTGCCGGCGCTGACCGATCTGGCCATGGTCACCTACCGGAACATGGATTACCCGAAAGCCATGAGCCTGCTCCAGCGCGCCCTGAGCATCGACACTTATGATCCTGCCGCCAACTTCTACTATGGACTGACTTCACTGGCGTTGGGCAAGAAGACAGATGCCCGCGACGGATTTGACCTCGCCGCCCAGGACCCGCGCTACCGCGGCGCAGCCTACACCGAGATAAGCAGAATGGAATTGAAAGACGGCCGCTACGACGCGGCAGTGGACTATGCCGAGCGGAGTCTTCAGGAGAACCAGTTCAACACGGAGGCGATGCAACTGTTGGCAGTAGCGCAACGGGTAAGACCTCGTGGAGCATCAGCACCGGGCCCTGCGGATTCTCTGTGGCTGAGCCGCATCCGGTTTGTCAACCCGTTGAATCACTTCTCCTGGTTTGAGAGTTACCTGTTGAAGGGAACACCGGCCGCGCAAAAGAACTTCACCTCCGGCATCAAAAACGAACTGGCGGTGGAGTCGTACCTGGAACTTGCCGCGTGGTACTACCGCCTGGGCCTTTTGAAGGATGCCCACAAAGTGTTGGAGCTGGCGCCGTCAAACGCGGAAGTGCTTTTCTGGCTCGCCTTCCTCGATCAGCAGTTGACGGGCTCCTCGGAGAAGTCGCTGGCGAAAGCGGTTGATGCATCCGTGAAAGGAGTGTTTCCTTTCCGTCCGGAATCCGCCGAAGTATTTGCGTGGGCCACCGGCGTCACCAGCAACTGGAAACCGAAGTACCTGCTGGGTTTGATCTATTGGAGCAAGAATCAACAAGCGAAGGCGCGCGAATTGTTCGAGGTCTGCGGCAATCGCCCCGAGTTTGCCCCGCTGTACGCCGCACGGGCCGAGCTTATCAAAGAATCGGCTTTGCAAGACATCCAGAAAGCCGCCGAACTTGATCCCCTGCAGTGGCGCTACGGCAAGCAGTTGATCCAATACTACATCGCGCAGAAGAAATATTCCGACGCGCTGCGGGTCGCACAGGACTATGATAAGCGCATCCCGAACGACTTCCGCATCCGCCTGCTGCTGGCCAAGACGTACTTGCTCGAAGAGAAGTACGCTCCCTGCAACGAGGTGCTGAGCAAGACCACCGTGCTGCCCTATGAAGGTTCGCGGGAGGGTCACGCGCTCTATCGCGAGGCGTGGCTCATGCAGGCCATCGAGAAAATTAAAGGGAAGAAGTATTCCGAGGCATTATCCATGATCGCCAAGGCACGGTTGTACCCGGTAAATCTCGGAGTCGGAAAACCCTATGACGAGGACATCGATTCGCGGGCAGAGTTTTTCCTGGAGGGATTGTGTTACGAGGGGATGAAGAAGGCAGACAAGGCCGCATCGTCATGGCAGAGCGTGACCGGTCAGAAGGCAAATGCCGATATCAACAACCTGGTTACCGCTTGGGCGCTTCGGAAGCAGGGCAAAGGTGCAGAAGGAGAGAAGCTGTTGAGTGACTGGCTGTCACAGTCGCCGGGCCCTACGGCGAAGTGGTGCATGGAGATCTACCAGGGGAAAGCGTCGGCATGGGATTTTGGCTCGGAGCCGGATGGCACACGGGTGGTGGAGGAGATGGTGATCCTCGTCAGATAAAAACAAATTCAATATCAATTAATATAGCCCCGGCATTAATTGCCCCGGCATTAATGCCGGGGCTATGTTGTTTTTGATCAAGGCCTCAGTATCAATCTGGTCGACCCCGCAACAATCTCCTCCCGGTTCATCATCATCTTGCGTGTCTCTCCATTAACATACATCTGCGCCTGGTCCCTGTAGTGCAGGCTCATCACATTGCCCGACTGCCCGGTGGGCGATACCGAAATCCCGTTCTCCACATCACTAAAGTCGGTGACCTTGCGCAGCGCCGGCCCGCCATCTACCATGAACACACCGGTGGTGTCCATCGTGAAGTGCAGGTTGTTGACCACCTCGCTGCCGCCGGGGGCATTGAATGGTCCTACGGAGAAAAACTTGTCCAGCAGGTCGACAGCCCCGAGCGGGTGCTTGTGCTTTAACAAATGAATCTTTCCCCATTGCCAGTCTGCCATCGACGGGCCGCTCGTTTTCTTCAGTGAGGCAATCGTTTTCTCCGCTGCCCTGGCTACAATGTCGGTCCGCGATTCTTTCTTATCCTTGGTATTCACATCATCCCACCACGGAGACAGGTCATTGGCTGCCAGAATCTCCCATGAGTTCTTCGACAGCGAGGAGGCATTGAAGGCGCTGTAGGCCGCCCACCCGATTTCATCGTTCATTGCGAGATACATCGTGTGAGCCAGCAAGTTGTAGTAAATGGACGGCGCGATATCGCTGGTTTTGTGGTCGCCGTCCCACTCCGTAAGCGCCTTCACGATGTCGGCATATTGATCGTTGCCCGCTGCTGCCAGTGCACCCGCAAGCGACTTGGCGATGTCGCGGTGCATGATGGAGATGGCGTCAAGTTGAGCTTTGCTGACATCCTCCATCGTCCAGTTCTTGTCGACATCCAGCAACTGAACCAGTCGACCGGAACGCGCCCGGGGATAGTAGTACCCGGGATACAGCACACCGTCGACCGTGTCGGGTTGATTATTGGCTGTGTAGACAAAGCCCCAAGGCGGGTTGATGGCCTGCGGGTTCTTCGAAAAGTCGTAGTAGCCCTGATACTCATCTTTACCGGAGGCGCCGTCGAGGAAGAACTTCGAATTAACATGCGAAGGCCGGACAGGAAGCTTTGCCGCCGCCCACCAGGCGATGGCATCCTCGCGATCGGCATACATGACATTGAGTCCCGGCGCCGCAATCCGCGACACTGCTTTCTGAAACTCATCAAACGAACGCGCGTGGTTCATGGTGTAGACGGACTGCAAAGCCTCATTCGTCATGTGCGTCAGTCCCCACCATACCGAAACGGGTGCAGCATATTGTACATCCATGGATTCGTTAAAGAGCGGACCGTGACGAGTAGACCGGACATTGAATTTTACATCCGCCTCGCCTTTCACCTGGATCACTTCTTCCCGAACCGTGAGGGCTTCCCACTGATCGCCGAAACGCACCTGGCTGGAGTCGTTGGGGTTGAATTCCTCACGGAAAAAGTCCGTGTCATCATTTTCAAACATCGTCAGGCCCCAACCGCAGAAATCGTTCTGGCCAAGGAATCCGAAGGGAACACCGGCCGCATGGTGTCCATAAAAGCGGTGGCCGGGGAATTCGAGATGCGCTTCATACCAAACAGCAGGTTGTGCATATCCCATATGGGTATCGTTGGCGAGGATAGGTTCGCCGGATGCCGAGTGGTTACCGTCGATCGCCCAGCCGTTGCTTCCAACCCAAAGCGGAACAGGCAGGTTCTGCAAAGCCTTTTGGACCATGGTGATCATCGGATCGACGCCGGATTTCTTTTTGTCGCCTTTGTAGTTCTTCAGCAACACCGCATTCGGCGGCGTTTGCACGGCGAGGTCTTTCAGGTAGGCATCGCCAAGTTCCAGTCGCACTTTCTCCAGCATGGGATCGACCTGGAAGCCTTCGGCAAATCCGAAGCCCATCACGCCCACGATGCGGTAGATGTCGGCCGGCGTGAATGGCGTCTTGGGGATTCCGATGATTGTGAACTCAAGCGGCGTCTTGCCGTTGGCGATGTATTCATTCAGGCCGCGCTGGTAGGCGAGTGCGGCCCGCTGGTAGCCGGCAGTGTCTGCGCTGAGAAACTTTTTGGCGTGCTCTTCGGCCCAGGCATTGATGCCCAGGGTGCGGAAGAGTTTGTCGGTCGGGATAAGGTCCTTCCCGAGGATTTCAGCGAGCCGGCCGCCGCCAACCCGGCGCAGCAGTTCCATTTGAAAGAGACGATCCTGGGCATGCACGTAGCCCAGGGCAAAGTAGGCATCTTCCTCACTCTTCGCGTAGATATGCGGCACACCGTACTTGTCGTAGTAGACTTCCACCTCGCCTTTCAGGCCTTGAAGGGTGACGGCGCCCTCGTAGGCGGGTTTGGTGGATTGAATATATAGGTACCCTCCCAGGGCGGTCACTGCAACGAGGAGGATCAGGACGAATACTATTCTTTTCAGTATTTTCATGACAGAAAGTTAGTAAACATCTCATTCAAAGTTCCGTTGCCTCTCACAACGTGTCGGCCGGGGAGAACTAAAACATGCTTATGCGTCCACTGGTCATCGCCTTGTTGCTTTTGCCCGTCCTCGGTTCCGCACAGAATAAATATGGACTGAAGACCACCGGTTTGCCGGAATACCGCGCCAGCCTGAAAGCTAACCCGGAGAAGGAATTGGTGAACCTGGCCATCGCAGCCCCGGACATTCTGCTGGAAATTGGGTACGCCACCGAGAAGAATTTCACGGGAAAGAAGATCTACACGCTACCCCGTGCCTACGCCCGCAAGCCGGTAGCCGAAGCGCTGAAGAAGGCCCAACTGGAATTCAAGAAGCTCGGCTACGGCATCAAGGTCTATGATGCGTACCGTCCTTACAAGGCAACGGTAAAATTCTATGAAGAATACCACGACACGACGTATGTGGCTTCTCCGTATCGCGGTTCGCGCCACAATCGCGGCTGCGCGCTGGATATGACCATCGTGGACCTGAAGACGGGACAAGAGTTACCCATGCCGACAGCCTGGGATGCCTTTGACACGCAGGCCTGGCCGACGGCCGATGTCAAAGATCCGGTCAAGCGGAAGAACCGCGACCTGCTGATCGCCGTGATGGAGCGCAACGGGTTCACGGTGTATGAACACGAGTGGTGGCACTTCGACTTCAACGGGTGGAAGAACTACGAAGTGATGGATATCGACTTTGAAGAACTGGAAAAGAAATAGCTATGACGTTAGAGCAGTCGCAACAGGAGGTGGACCGTTGGATCAAAGCGCATGGGGTGCGGTACTTCAACGAACTCACCAACATGGCCATCCTCACGGAAGAAGTGGGCGAGTTGGCCCGCATCATGGCCCGCCGCTATGGGGAGCAGTCGGAGAAGGAGTCGGACAAGAACAAAGACCTGGGCGACGAAATGGCCGACGTGCTGTGGGTGCTGATCTGCCTGGCGAACCAAACCGGCGTGAACCTGACGGAGGCGTTTAAGAAAAACATGGAAAAGAAGACACAGCGCGACAAAGACCGGCACCACGCCAACCCCAAGCTTAAATAGCGTCATGCGGTACACGCTTCCCGTCATTGTGATCTCGCAGTTTCTGTGCACGACATTGTGGTTCGTCGGCAATGCGGTGATGCCGGAAGTGGTGAAGGCCTTTGACCTGGGTGAACTCTACTTTGCCCACCAGACCAGCGCGGTGCAGTTCGGGTTTATTTCAGGAACACTGGTCTTTGCCCTGCTGACCATCGCTGACCGGTTTTCACCTTCACGGGTATTCTTTGTAAGTGCTGTGCTCGCGGCAGCTTTCAACCTGGGCATCCTCAGCGAAGCCAACACCGGGTTCAGCATACTCGCCTTGCGCTACCTGACCGGTTTCTTTCTTGCTGGCATCTACCCGGTGGGGATGAAGATCGCTTCCGATTACTTCGAGAAAGGACTTGGAAAATCATTGGGGTTCCTGGTGGGTGCATTGGTTCTGGGAACGGCGTTCCCGCACCTGCTTCGCGGATACCTCTCCGGTTATCCCTGGCAGTATGTGATTGGCGCCGCGTCAGCGTTGGCGTTGATCGGCGGCCTGCTGATGATCCTTTTTGTTCCTGACGGCCCGCACCGGAGGCAGGCGGGGAAGATGGAAATGTCCGTGGTGTTTAAGGTGTTTCACAGCCGACCGTTTCGCAGCGCCGCCTTCGGCTACTTCGGCCACATGTGGGAGTTATATACGTTCTGGGCCTTCGTGCCCGTTATGCTCGCCGCCTATGCCGGCAAACATTCGGATCTCGGATGGAATGTTTCTGAATTGAGTTTTGCAATTATTGGCGTCGGCAGCCTGGCTTGTGTCGGCGCTGGATACGTGTCGATGAAGATCGGGGAGCGCACGACCGCGGTGCTGGCGCTCGCCGCATCGGGAGTATGTTGTCTGCTTTCGCCGGTGATGTTCGGTGTTGACTCGCCGGCCTTGTTCCTGGGCTTCCTGGTATTCTGGGGCATCGTGGTGATCGCCGACTCACCGATGTTCTCTACGCTGGTGGCCAAGAACACGCACCCGCAGCAGCGGGGTACCGCGCTCACCTTCGTGAACTGCATTGGCTTCTTCATCACCATCGTGAGCATACAGGTATTGGGACGACTGTCTGTCATGGTTGATACTTCATTCTTGTTCCTATTTCTTTCTCTTGGACCGGCACTGGGGTTAATTGCTTTAGCGCGCGGGCGGACACCGGCCGACGAAAGCACGTTGTAGCGGGGTCAACGGGCGCGGTGACGGCTCGACGTCAATTGTCATTCCCGTGAAATTTCCGGTCATTTGTTCAGTTAACCTTAATTCGCATGCGATCCTTATTTGTTGCTCTTTTTGTACTGCTCCTGGCTTCCTGCTCCAAGCATCCGGTGGCCGAGCATGTCGTTATTGGAAAAATCTGGACCGGCAACCCGGCCAACCCGTGGGCAGAAGCACTGGCCACACGCGGCGATACGCTCGTCGCCGTAGGCAGTAAGCAGGAGCTGGCACCATGGATTGGCGACAGCACCCAGGTGGTTCGGGTGCCGGAAGGGCAACTGATCACGCCGGGATTCATCGATACGCACACACACTTCATCGACGGCGGCTTTCGCCTTTCTTCCGTGCAGCTCCGCGACGCGGCGACGAAGGAAGAGTTCATTAAACGAATCGGAGACTTTGCCAAGACAGTTCCCCCCGGTACGTGGATTATGGGCGGCGATTGGGATAACCAGAGACGCGGTAACCCCGGATCATCCGGTATGGATAAACCGGCTCGACGGCCACATGTCGCTGGCGAATACGGCCGCCATCAAGACAGCAGGTATCGCTGATAACGTGAAGGACGTAGCGGGCGGCGCGATTGAACGTAAGAAGGGAAAGCTCACGGGGATCTTCAAGGACAATGCGATGACATTGATCGACAAAGCTGTTCCGCCCGCTCCGGAGGCGTTGGAAGATCGCGCACTCGATGCGGCGATGAATTACGTGGCCTCGAAAGGCGTGACTTCTGCCCACAACATGAGCGGCTACTGGTCCACCTTCGAACGTGCCCGGAAGCAAAACCGGTTGATCACCCGCATCTATGCGGGCACCAGCATCAACGACTGGCGCGCCTTGGATGCCAAGATCAAGAAGGAAGGCCGCGGCGACGCATGGTTGCATTTTGGAAACCTCAAGCAGTTTGTCGACGGTTCACTCGGCTCGCATACCGCCGCTTTCTTCAAGCCTTTTGTAGATGCACCCAATGATTCGGGCTTCTTCCTCACACCACCTGACGAATTGTACCGCGGCATCAAGTCGGCCGACAGCGCCGGACTGCACCTGATGGTCCATGCCATCGGCGACAAAGGCATCCGCACGCTGCTGGATATTTATGAGCGTGTCGAAAAGGAAAACGGTCCCCGCGACCGCCGGTTCCGCATCGAGCATCTTCAGCACATTCATCCGGCCGACATCCCGCGGCTGAAGCAGTTGGGCGTGATCGCCAGTATGCAGCCCTACCACGCCATCGACGACGGCCGGTTTGCCGAGAAGTATATCGGCTATGAGCGCTGCAAGACCACGTACGCCTTCAAATCATTGATGGACGCCGGCGCCACCGTTGCCTTTGGCAGCGATTGGTTCGTCGCGCCGCCGACGCCGTTGGAAGGCATCTATGCCGCGGTGACCCGCCGCACCCTCGACGACAAGAATCCCGACGGCTGGGTTCCGGAGCAAAAGATTTCCGTGGAGCAAGCCTTGCAGGCCTACACGATCAATGGCGCCTACGCATCGTATGAGGAAAAGATCAAGGGATCCCTGGAGGCGGGCAAACTCGCCGACTTTGTTGTCCTCGACAAGGATATTACCACGATCGATCCGGTACAGATCAGGGACGTGAAAGTACTTCGAACTGTGGTAGGCGCGAAGGTTGTCTACCTGGCGAAATAAGTCCTCGACTCAAATCAGCGTGAGGACGCCATTCTTCAATTTCGGCAAGACATCGTAGCGGTCCATCGACAAGCAGTATTCGATGTCCTGATGGATGTCGAGTTTGTCGAGCCGTTTGACGTGGGATGAGCTGGCCAGGTAGGAGACCATGTCCCCTTTGGCGCGGGTGTACAAATCATGCGCAATCAGCGGGGCGTCGCAGTCCGGCTCAATGTGGTTGCGCAATCGTTCGATGACCGCGCCGGCAAACAACGTGTCTTCCAGGTTGACTTTCCCCTTCCATCCGGCGCAGACGATCAACACGTTGTTGGTTCCAAAAAGGAGATACTTGACAACGGCGCTCAAATTCAGGAACGAGCCGATAATAACTTTGTTGGCATCTTTCGACTTCTCGATGGCCTGGGTGCCGTTGGTGGTGGTGAACGCGATGCGTTTTCCGCGGATGTCGGGTGTGGTATATTCAAAAGGCGAATTGCCTTTGTCGAATCCCTCCACCTTTTTGCCATCCCGTTCGCCGGAGATGATGTACCCCTTTTGCTTCATCATCCGGCAAGCCGCCAGGTCAGCCACCGGGGTAATGCTTTCCACCTCGTGGGCAAAGGCCGTTACCATGCATGACGTAGCCCGCAGAATATCGACGACCACCACCGTCCGGTCACGGACATTGTAGAGATGCATGAGCTCGGGGCTGAGACAGACGTCGATGGTTTTCATAGGGCCCCAAAGTTGGCGATTTGAGGGTAGTTTGGCAATGGGGTGATTATGCTCGCTAACTGTGTGTTTTTAGGTCGTCGACAAGTTTGGCGTATTCCTCAGAGAATGTCAGGTTTCGGTGATGTAGTTCTTGCCCGTCGATGTATTCCTGAACCTTAAAAAGGTCGGGTTCGCCAACGGTGGCCGCATAATATTCATCCTGCCATTTAAACTTTTCCCGGGTCAATTGATTCTTGTTGATCCAGTAGGAGGACTCTCCTTTCATTAACTGGATTGCTTTGGCAATGGACAGGTTGCCAGGGAGGATGAACAGTACATGGACGTGGTCGAGATATCCGTTGATACGATCGATGCGAATTCCTTTTTGATAACCATTGGATTTGATGTGTTCAAAAACCCGCCCGCGAATGTTCTTGGTTAGTAGTGGAAGGCGATAGGCGGTGGACCAGACGGCGTGTATCCAGACGTTGAGGTAAGGCATGAATTTCTTTTGACCAAAGCTATTTTGTTATGATTAATCT
Organism: Cyclobacteriaceae bacterium; assembly: GCA_044221195.1. Taxonomy (GTDB): domain Bacteria; phylum Bacteroidota; class Bacteroidia; order Cytophagales; family Cyclobacteriaceae; genus ELB16-189. The sequence goes on along the minus strand of JBGAPO010000027.1, from coordinate 3,133 downwards.
GCGCCTTCGTCGACTGTCTGGTTTTCGTGATGATTTTCAGACCGGGTAGGGCTAAAGCCCTGTGTTAGCTATTTGCCATGATCCACGCCCTAAAGGGCGTGGCAATATTTTGGATGGACTTTAGTCCGCGGCACCTGGATCAAGCGATTTGGGTGTGGCAATATTTATAGCCCCGCCTTTCAAGGCGGGGAATTGATCGGATGATTTTTGGATGGACTTTAGTCTATTACCCCTCGATCAGGGGCAGTTTATGCACCATCGCCTTCAGCATCTTCCCCCGCACATCAACAAATATCTCAGACCCGGGGGCGGCATGCTCGGCCTTGACATAGCCCAACCCGATGCCGATGCTCATCAGGGGAGACATCGTACCGGAAGTGACCTTGCCGATCTCCTGGCCCGCGGCGTCGCGAAGGATGTAGTCGTGGCGGGGAATACCCTTGTCGACCATGCGGAAGCCCACCAGTTTGCGCTTGACGCCGGCTTCCTTCTGCGCCTTGAGGTTGGCGCTGTTGGTAAACTCTTTGGTGAATTTGGTGATCCATCCTAAACCGGCTTCGAGAGGCGAGGTGGTGTCATCAATGTCGTTGCCGTAAAGACAGAAGCCCATCTCCAGGCGAAGGGTATCGCGGGCGCCAAGACCGATGGGTTTGATGTTTTCATCTTTGCCGGCTTCAAAGACAGCATTCCACACTTTTTCGGCGGCCGATTTATTCACATAGATTTCAAATCCACCGGCGCCGGTATAACCGGTGTTGCTGATGATGACATTGGGAGTGCCCGCCAGCTCACCGATAGCGAAATGGTAGTACTTGATCGCCGACAAATCCACCTTCGTGAGCTTCTGAAGAACGCCGCCCGCTTTGGGGCCCTGCACGGCAAAGAGGCAGATGTCTTCTGAAATGTTCTTCATTTCCGCGCCTTTGGTGTTGAACCGGGAGATCCAGTTCCAGTCCTTTTCAATATTGGATGCGTTCACAACAACGAGGTAGTCGTTGTCCTTTACTTTATAGACAATCAAGTCGTCTACGATGCCGCCGGTTTCATTGGGTAGGCAGGAGTATTGTGCCTGCCCGTCCACCAGTTTGCTGGCGTCGTTGCTGGTGACCCGTTGTATAAGGTCGAGTGCCTGCGGTCCGCGGATCGTGAATTCTCCCATGTGTGAGACATCGAAAACGCCGACCCCTTTCCGAACGGTCATGTGTTCTTCAATATCGGAGCTATACCGGACGGGCATGACGTAGCCGGCGAAGGGCACCATCTTGCCGCCTAATTTTTCGTGCAATGATTCGAGGGGAATGTGTTTCAGATCCATGGTAGTAGGGTAAGGTGCGCAAAGGTAGAAAATACCTTATTGACCGAGCAGCCCGGAAAGCTGATTTTCGGCCACGTATTTCCCGAAAGCTTCAGGTGTCAGAAGGGTGCGCAGGGTTTGCAGTGCGTCAGCGGCATAGCGGTCAAAGCCGCGCGCCAGGGCTACGGGGATATAAGCTTTCAGAATCTTTACGGACTCCTGGTTAACCTGCAGGGCGTCGGAGAGTATCCGATAAGCTTTGTGGATGTCATTCATATTGAAGCGCGCTGCGGTCACCACGCCCTCATCAAAATACCAATTGTTCTGCGACAGCCAGTCGAATCGCTTGCCCGCCTCAACGGTGTCGCCAGCAGCCCAAAGTTTCAGTCCTTCGTAGTAGACCCGTTCAGTTTCATGATAAGGGCCGAACAAGATTCCCTGGTCGATGATCGCCTGCAGGGCATCCAATCTCCCTTGTGCCGCCAGCAGTTGCATCTCGAAATACTTTATCTCGGCAAACAGTTCCGTGTCACGGAGGTGCAATCCCTTGAGATGTGCGTATTGCCTGGCGGCGGAGGGCAGTTCATCAACTGCGAAATACTGGCGTGCCCGGTTGAGGTAGGCTTTGGCGCGAAGGTCTTCATTGCCGATTTGCGTGATGAGGCGGTTGAACAGGGCGGAGTCACCGGGAGGAATGCGGTACAGGGCGTAATACAACCGTTCCGATTCATTCAGTTCGTTGAACCACGCGGGAGGCGCCGCCAGCACGCGCTTCATGCTCTCGCCCAATACATGCAGGGTGGAATCTTTGCGTCGGGCGATGGAATCCCAGTTGACAATCGCCTCATCGATTCTTCCCTCTTCCGCCAGGCAGGTAGCGATCGCGACGGAAGCCGGTCTGAAATTCTGGTTGATGGCATACAGGAAATAGTTGATGGCCACATCGTGGTTGCCCTGGTCCATCATCATCAGGCCCAGGGTGTAGTTGTTTGCCCCTTCATTCGTACCCAGAAATACTACTTCCTGCAGCCATTGCACGGCCCGGTTGACCTGGCCGGCAGCATAGCTGGCTTTCGCCGCCGATTGCATGATCATGTGCCGGAACGCCAGGTTCTCCGGCTTTCGGGACATCGCGACGCAGGCGGCGATCCACGCGGTATCGATCTTGTTGGTGTGGTTGGTGAGGAGATTGGCAACCGCCGACGCGGTGAAGAGGTTAAAGAGGGAATCTTTTGGGAGCGGGATACTCTGGTCAATGATCCTTCCCTGGTGATTGGCCAGTGCCAGGGCATTGGCTTTAACCGACCACGCATTCGCCGGGGCCTGCTGGAAGATGGAGTCCGCATCACGAGTTGACTTTGTTTTAGCGAGGACACCCAGCAGGTTCATTTCGGCGGTGCTGCTCGTTCTGTCATCTTTCTCTGCGCGGGAAAAATAGTACACGGCTGAATCGGGCAGGCGCACGCGGGAGTAAGCAAGTCCCAGGTTATTGAGGATAGGTCCACTGGATGGGAACAAGCTCTTGGCCGTTCGCAACAGCATGATGTCCTCGTAGGCGTTTTCGGAAACGAAATAAAGGTGGTCTGCATTGAGCAACGTGAACTCGGTAGGCTTGAAGCGGTTGGCATCCACCGCATAGGCCAGCTGTTTGGGAAAATTTCCCACACTGGCCTCCATATCCGCGAGTCGTGATGCGGCGTGCTGGTTGTAAGGCGCATAGAGGTGCGCGCGTTTATAAAAAGTCAGCGCTTTGCCGGTTGGATCTTCGCTATAAACATCTCCCAGGGCGGTGTAATAGCCGGATACAAAATGATTGACGTGCGTTGTCCAATTATTGTA
>JBGAPO010000009.1:0-176072 GCA_044221195.1 Cyclobacteriaceae bacterium | reverse complement strand
AACCGTGAGGCCCACTTCGATGGGGGCCAGGAACAGGTCTTTGCTGGCCGGCGACAGGTCTTCACTGTTGAAATCAACACTGTCCGTGGCCGGCAGGAAGCCTTCCGCCGACGCTGTCATCACATACCAGCCGAGGGCGCCTACTTCCAGGTTGTACTTTCCGGCTTCCGACGTAATGGAGTAGCTGCTGCGCCGTTCGGGCCGCAAGGTGAAATCAACTTTGGCCGCGATGGGTTCGTTGGTCTTCTTGTTAAACACACCGCCGGTCAGGATCAGTTTTTTGGCAATGGGTGTGAGGTACACATCGGCCACCAGCGTCGTGTCGCCTCCCAGGGTGGGCACAGCGATGGTGATATCTTTGGGCTGATACCCGGAAGCGCTGGCGCTCACCTGGTATTCATTGATCTCCGGAATGCGTGTTTCATACTTTCCCGTTGCCGGTGTCTTGATGGCAATGGGCTTCATGTCCTTGATGGTTACCGTGACAGCTGCTGCAACTGGCTTGTTGGTCTTTTCATCGTAAACGGTTCCTGCGGCAATGACTTTAATGTTCTTCGGTACCAACACGAAGATATCGAGGTTGCCTCCGTCCATCCGGCTGTTCGACCGGGCGGTATATACGTTGCCGTTGGCGTCCATGGAAAAGTAATCATCCGCGGCGGCCGTGTTCACGGGCTTGCCCACGTTAGTCACTTCCGACCAACTGGTCCAGGTGTCGTCGAGACGCGTTGTCTTATAGATATCAGCACCTCCCTGGCGGCCCGTTCCCAGCCGGTCGCTGGCGAAGTAAAGTGTTTTGTCATCCGGTCCAATGAAGGGAGCGAACTCATCCGTGTTGTTGCTGAATTTCAACCGCTCGGGGCGCGTCCATGAGCCGCCCTGGTCGTGGGAGACATACAAATCACTCTTCACGGCGCCGGCCTGTTCGGAGAAATATAAAATCAGGTGCTTGCGGTCGGAGGAAATCGTCGCGCCGTTGAACCTTCCTTTGACCATGTTGTCAAGGTCTTTGATCTTGAGCTCGTTCCATCCGCCTCCCGGGCTGACCAGCGAAAAGCCGATTTCATTCTTTGAACGACCGCCGCGCACGAGGAGTGTGCCGTCCGACAGGGCCTGGAATACCTGGTTGGTCTTGCTTTGATTGAACGGGGAGCCCAGGTGCTGAGGTGCTGACCATACTCCCTTATCATCCTTCGTGCTCATCCAGATGTCCTGGGTGCCGGTCTTACCGTAAGTATTCGAGGGGTGATCAACTACAAAGAAGTAGAGTTTCTTGCCGTCGGGCGAGATGACCGGCGCGGCGTCATGATATGGTGAGTTGACTTCCTTGATTTTGCTCAGCTCATAGCGCGGAGCGAAGGTTTGGGCACTGCCCGTAAATCCGATTAGCCAACAAACGATGAATGCAAGGTGACGCATGCCAGGGGTTTGAAGGGTAAAGGTAACGAATCGCCCTTCACCGGGGAAGGGTGATTGAAGGGCGTTTGCCCGCTCAGGAAAGCCCCGGGTTTCCCGTAATGGAAAAGAATCCCCGTTTGCTCATGGCGATGGCCATCAGGATAAGGACCAGCGCGATGGCATTGAAAACCAGCATGCGCTTGTGCTTGGCCGCATCATCCGGCATCTTTTTCGAGGTGATCCGCGCCATCGTGATGAGGGTAATGGAAACGAGCATCAGCGTGATGTGCTCGACGGTCCAATAGCGCATATTGGCGTCCTTCATGGTCTCGCCGCCAAATTTTACAAACGAGCTCTGGAAGTACAGGAGGATGCCGAGGATCAGCTGGGTGTGCGTAACCGAAAACAGCGACAGCCCCAGCAGGTTGTCCACCTTTCCGAAAGGCTTCTTGCCGGACATTCCCAGGAAGGAATTCACAATGACGATCAGCAGCAGTATAAGAACCAGAAACCGAAGGAAGGAATGGGTGTGAAGAAGTCCGGCGTACATAGAAGGGTGTTAACGTGTCAACGTATAATGTCAATAGGAATGGGGCAAAAATAGAAGAAGTAGCTCAATAATCGCTAGCACCAGGAATAGTTTACCCACGGAATTTGAATGGCGAATCTGCCGTTAGGATTGTACATTTCACCAAAATCCAACATCATGAAGAAATTGATCCTTGCTGTTGCTATTGCTATTGCCGTGCCGGCGGCTGCCCAAACCAAAGTGGGCTACCAGCGGCCCCCGGAGGAAATTGCCAAACTTGTTGAGGCTCCCCTGACGCCGGCCGTTTCCCTCTCGCCCGACAAATCGATCATGGCGCTGCTTGATCGTTCGGATTTTCCAACCATCGAAGAATTGTCACGGCCCGAGTTGCGCATCGCGGGCCTGCGCATCAACCCCGATAACTTCGGACCAAGCCGAACCAATCCTTTTGTCGGGCTGAAGTTCAAAAGCCTCAAAGACATGAAGGAACATACCGTCTCCGGTTTGCCGGCAACGATCCAGCTCAGCAATTTCAGCTACGCACCGGACAGCAAGAAAGCCGCTTTCCTCCTCACCTACCCCGATCGTATTGAGCTTTGGACAGTTGACCTTGTTTCTTACCAGGCGAAGCAATTGACCCGGAGAAAGATCAACGCGACCTATGCAAACCCCATAGCCTGGACTTCGTCGTCGGATAAACTCCTTGTCCTTGCGGCTGCCAATGATGGAAAACAATTAGGCACTCGCTCGCGCACCCCGGAAGGTCCGGTCATTGAAGAGAACCTGGGCAAGAAGGCTCCTTCGCGGACCTATCAGGATCTGCTCAAGAACAAGTACGACGAAGACGCCTTTGACTTTTACTGCACCTCGCAGTTGATGACGATAACGCTCGACGGCGCTGAAAAGCCGGTGGGTCAGCCCGCGGTGTATAGCTCCATCAGCCCGTCGCCGGATGGAACATTGATATTGACCCGAACGGCACACAAACCCTACTCGTACCTCGTCCCGGTCAATTTGTTCCCACAACTCGTACAGGTATCCGATCTGAACGGAACACCGATCAAGCAATTGGCCGATATTCCGTTGGGAGAAAATATCCCGGTGGGATTCAATGCCGTCATCACCGGGCCGCGCGGTCATGGATGGCGTGCTGATCAGCCGGCGACTGTCTACTGGACGGAAGCTCAGGACAACGGCGACCCGAAAGTGAAAGCCGACATTCGCGACAAGGTCATGATGTGGGCGGCTCCCTTTACGAGCACGCCGACAGTCCTCATCTCCTTGCCGTTGCGGTATTCAGGAATCGCCTGGGGTAACGACAAGTCGGCGTGGGTTTATGAATTCTGGTGGAACGACAGGAAGACCCGGACCTACCAGGTTGATCCTTCCAATCCGGCAAAAAAGAAAACCGTATTTGACCGTTCCTCTGAAGATGCCTATGGAGATCCGGGCGATCCCGTTTTTACAACGAGCGTCTATGGCACACAAGTCATGCAGATCAATTCAGACAACACCATCTTTCTCAACGGCGACGGTGCCTCTCCGGAAGGAGACCGTCCGTTCCTGGACAAGATGGATCTGAACAGCGGGAAGATCACCCGGTTGTGGCGGAGCGAAGCTCCTTACTATGAATACGTCGTGGCGCTGACCGACGCCAAGAAGGTTTCCTTCATCACTTCGCGGGAGTCAAACGCTGAGAATCCAAATTACTTTGCCCGCACCATCAGCTCCAAGAGCGTCGCACAGCTTACCGCGTTTCCACATCCCTACCCGCAAATCAAGGATGTGAAAAAGCAGGTGCTTAAGTTCAAGCGCGCCGACGGCGTTGACCTGACGGCCGACCTCTACCTGCCTCCTGGTTACACCAAGGACAAAGGCCCGCTGCCCACATTTTTCTGGGCTTACCCTGAAGAATTCAAATCGAAGGAGACGGCGGGACAAGTCAAAGGCTCACCCTATACATTTACACGCATCAATTCCGGCGGGCCCATCTTCTGGGTTGTGAGAGGATATGCTGTGTTGGACAACGTTTCTATTCCCATCGTGGGTGAAGGCGACAAAGAGCCCAACGATACCTACGTGGATCAGTTGGTGGCCAGCGCACGGGCGGCCATCGACTATGGAGCGTCACTCGGCGTAGTGGACCCGAAGCGCGTGGGTGTCGGCGGACACAGCTATGGAGCATTCATGACGGCGAACCTGCTGGCGCATACCGACTTCTTCAAGGCAGGCATCGCACGCAGCGGCGCATATAACCGCACCCTTACGCCGTTTGGATTCCAAAGTGAGGAGCGGACATACTGGGAAGCGCCGGATGTCTATGCGAAGATGTCACCCTTTTCGTATGCCGACAAGATCAAGACGCCTATCCTGTTGATTCACGGCGAGGCCGACAACAACTCGGGAACATTCCCCATTCAGACAGAACGATTCTACAATGCGATCAAAGGTCACGGCGGCACCGCGCGATACGTTTTGCTTCCTTATGAAAGCCACGGGTACCGCGCCAAGGAATCCATCCTTCACATGCTGTGGGAAATGGACAACATGCTCGAGACCTACGTGAAAGGGAATCCGCAAATGAAGGCCAAGATCGAAACCAAGTAACGGAGCGTCTCCTTATCTTGCGTCCATGCTGAGTCGAATGAAGTCGTTGCTGATCGGGGGACTTATTCTCTTGTCCACCCTGGCGGCCAGGGCCGAAGGGCCGGACACGGTGCGCGTGGGCGCCTATGTGATCAGTGTTCACGACATCAATTTTCACGACAAGGAATACACCGTTCGGTTTTGGCTGTGGTTCTTGTATTCCAACCCGGACTTTGATTTCACGAAGCAGCTGGACATTCCCAATGCGAAGACCATCGAGCCGCCGGAGTCCATTATTGATACCGTCGACGGCAAGGCCTGGGTGATGCTCAAGATGAAGTGCACCATGAAGGAAAACTGGTCGGTCGGGGATTTTCCCTTTGATCAGCAGCATTTGAAGGTGCAGATTGAAAACAGCATCCTGGACAACAGCATTCTCATCTTTGACCCCGACTTCAAGGGCAGCAAGTTCGACGACGAGGAAGCGATTGACGGGTGGACGATTACCGATTTCCGCGTGGGCACCCGTGACCACAAATACGAAACGGGCTTCGGCGATCCGCGGCCGTTGAAGGATCACCAGACCTTTTCTCAGTTTACCATCGACATGGAAATTCAACGAAGCGCCTGGGGGATGTTCATGAAGATCTTCCTGGGTATGTACATCGCCTTCCTGATTTCACTGATCAGCTTTACGCCCCATCCCTCCGAGATGGAACCCCGCTTTGGTCTTCCCGTGGGCGGCTTGTTTGCCGCCGTGGGTAACAAGTATATCATCGACTCCTTGTTGCCGGAGTCGTCGGAGTTTACGCTGGTTGATACGCTGCATGCGCTGACCTTCATCGGCATCTTCGGTACACTGCTGGTGTCAGCGATTGCGCTGCGGCAATTTGACCATGGGAAAAAAGAGCTGGCGGAAGAAACCAACCGGCGCGGCTTCTGGATCGTCTCGGCGGTTTACGTGGTGCTGAACATCGTGTTCATTACGCTCGCCGTGATTTGATCTACTTCCTGTTCTTCGAATCGATCAGGATGGTGACCGGGCCGTCGTTGACCAGGCCTACCTGCATATCCGCTCCAAAGACCCCGGTTTGAACCGGCTTGCCCAATTGATCCTGGATGGCTTTGACGAACTTTTCATAGACCGGGATGGCGATATCCGGCTTTGCCGCCTGAATGTAGGACGGCCGGTTGCCCTTCTTTGTACTGGCGTGCAGCGTAAACTGGCTTACCGCAAGCACTTCCCCGTTCACGTCCTTGACCGACAGGTTCATAATGCCGGCGCTGTCGTTGAATATCCGGAGGTTGACCACTTTGGCCGACAACCACTCAATGTCTTCGTCCTGGTCGGTCTCTTCAATTCCAACCAGCACAAGAAGTCCGCTGCCGATACTTGCCGTGCGTTTTCCTTCGATGTCAACGGAGGCTTCACGGACACGCTGGATGACGACAATCATTGGGTATAGTCCTGAAGTTCAGCCGATGAGTGAATGATACTACCGGGTACATTTTGTTTCGCCACCTGCAGCATTCCCCTGGCCACGCGGATGCCTTCGATGGCTTTGTACTTCTTTGGAATCAAGAAATCCAAAACGCTCATCACCCACTTTCCGGTTGACTCACCGGCGCGGTCATCCGTGCGTTCGCCCAGCAACATGCTGGGTTGGAAGATGTGGTAATTGGGGAATCCAACCTTGGAGATGGCTTCCTCCACTTCTCCCTTCACGCGGTTATAGAATATGGAAGAAGATTTGTCGCTGCCCAGCGCCGTAATGATCAGGAACTGTTGTGCTCCTTGTTCGCGGGTTACCTGGGCCAGCAGCAGCGGGTAGTCAAAGTCCACCTTTCGAAAGGCCGCCTGGCTTCCCGCCTGCTTGATGGTTGTGCCTAGACAGCAGAAGACATCGTCTGCCTTCAAGTCCGATGCAACTTCCCGCAGCTGGTCAAAGTTTACGACAAGGTTCTTCAGCTTGGATTCCGTTCGGTTCAGCGGTTTTCGGGTCAGCGCGATGACCTGGCTGTAGTGCGGGTCTTTCAACAAGAGTTCCAGCAAAGCGGACCCGGTAAGCCCGGTGGCTCCGGCAATCAATGCGACGGCCATCAGAAGGTCTGTTGAATTTCCTTTTTCAGTTCGGTGAGCGCATGGCTGATCGGCTCCACGTTCTTCTCCAGCGACAACTCGAAGATTTTCCGGGAAAGGTCGAGGCCGGTAGCCTCTTCCGGAAGGGAGGACGATGCCTCGTTGATCAGCACGGTGAGGTCTTCCTTGGCGCTCTTGATCATGCTCCACACCTCTTCGCTCATATAAATCTGCTGCGAGACATTGTGATTGTACTCATTCCGAATCTCGTCGAGAAGAATCTTGTGGAGCTCCCGGACGGAATAGATCGGGTTATTCAGTCGGAGGAGCAGGTTGGGCGGCGACATCCGTTCGAGGAAGAGGCACATGCGCTCGTAGGCCTGAAGGCGATTGGGGAGAATAGTCTCGATGGCACGGCTGCGCACCTCCAGTCGTTTGAGGTCGATTTCCTTGTTGATGAACGACCGAACCGTGAGGTAGACCCCGTACAGCACGACCGACGCGGGGAGCAGAATTTTTCCGTATTCAATGAGTGCGTCCATAATTTGTTCCGTGAAAGGTGGCTAAAATTAGATAATTTTGATCATCCGTCTTTGCAGTATACAACGAACAATAGACACGAATCGTCTGTGAGCCCTCAAACGCCGGTAACGTTAACCCCAAAGGCCGCCGCCCAGGTTAATGCCATTATGCGGACGAAGAACATACCCGAGGGCTACGGATTGCGCGTGGGCATTCGCGGTGGTCACGGTTGCGGCGGGCACCGGTTAATCCTGGGATTTGACAAACCCAAAGACACCGACATCACTTACACACTGGAAGGCATCACCATTCACGTGGACAAGAAGCACATGATGTATGTTTATGGGAAGGCGGTGGATTTTTATGAGGGGGCAGACGCCCGGGGGTTTGTGTTTGTCGACCCGGTCCCATCGGAGCCGTAGTCCTCTCCTGTTCAAGGAATATCCATCACAGGCCTGCCGGCTGTCAGCCGATCAGGACAAACTGAAATTGTCTAGCGTTTCTCCCGTATGGTTACCGCTGCCTTTTTGCAGACGCCGCCGATGGGAGGATTGAACTTGGAAATAGTAATGGTCACCGATATGGCTTGGGAGAACTTCTGCAGAATGGCGCCGGCCATAGCATGACCTACACGCTCCAGCAGTTTGGAAGGTTTTTCCATCTCCGACCGGATGATCGAATAGAGCTCCTCATAATTAAGTGTACCGCCGAGATCATCCGCAAAGGCGGAGGGATCGATGTTGGTCTCTACGACAACATCGACTTCAAACTTGTTACCCGATGATCGCTCGTGCGGGTATACTCCGTGGTATGCGTGAAATTCGAGGCCTTCGAGACTGATGGTTCCCGTCATGCCACTTCATCGAAGAAAGAGCGCAACGGCTCAGTCGGCGGGGTCGCCGTCGGGGTGACAGCTTTTACTTCCGGTGCCGGGATGCGTCTGTTTTCCGAATCGCCGGGCAGGATCAACTTCTTGACTTCGCGCTTCGCTTGCTTCAGATGTTCATCCACATTAAAACGATTCGACGATTGATTCGAGCGTTCGGAACGGTCCATGACCTCGTTGGCCAGGCGTCGGAGGTCGTCGATCAGGTTGTTGCGATGTGCTTCAATCGATTTATACTGCTGTGCCAGCTCGCGAAGATTCTCTTCCATTTCCGCCAGCATTTGGCGCGAGGTCATCTCCGCGTCCTCCAGCGTATTGCGGGCGCGGTCCCGGGCTTCGTTGAGGATGGCTTCACCGCTCATTTGCGCCTCCCGCAGGTGCAGTTCGGCGGCCTTGTTGGCCTGCTCGATAACATTCGCACCGGTGTCTTCCGCCGTCTTCAGGGTTTTGAACAATGAACTTTCGACTTCGCGGAGTTTGGCCACTTCGCGTTCACTGGCCTCAAGTTTGAGCCGGAGATCCTTCGCTTCGTCCATCATCCGTTCCCACTCCTGGGAAAGCGACAGCAGGAAGGCGTTTACTTCATCCTTGTCATAGCCGCGCAACGTACGTTCAAACGTCTTCTGGCGAATTTCCAACGGTGTTACTTTCATGACGTAGGGGTTTTCAGTTTAAAAAATTACGTCCCAAACGGAGATGGTCCGGTCATCACTGGCGCTCACGATTTGGCTGTTGAACGAAGACCACAGCAACTTGTTGACCGATGTACCGTGTCCTCCGTGCCGTGCTTTATCAATGACTTTCAGCAACGTCAGGTCTTCTGAGCGCCAGACCTTGACGGACTTATCCATGCTGCAAGTTACAAAATGTTTGCCATCCGGGCTAAAACGGAGGTCGTTGATGGCAAACAGGTGGGCCGGTACTTCCCTCATCAGCGCATAATTTTGCGACGAATTCCACGATTTCAGGCGGGCGTCCCTCGATCCGCTGATCAAAACCCCGCCGTCAGGAGTATAACGAAGGCAGAATACGGAATTGGTATGGGCTGGGAAATCGGCCACCAGGTGAAAGTCCTCCAGCCGGAAGATGCGGATATGGCTGTCGCTGTAGCCAATAGCCATCTCCTTCTCATCGGGCCGCACAGCAATCACCCGGGCGCTTTGTCCGGAGGCAACCAGTTCGTGCACTTTTGTCATCGATGTAAGATCAACGACGGTCACCTTCCCGTCGCCCGATGCCACGATCGCTTTTCGGCCCACCACGGCAATGTCAAAGATGGCCGCGGCCGTGAGCTTCAGTGAAGTCACTTGCTTCCGCGCCTGCCAGTCCAGCACATGAATTCCATCAAAGTTGTGGCCGGCGATGAGATAGCCGGAAACCGAGTCATACTTCAGCGCGTACACCGAAGCTCCCAGCTGAGCTACCGATTGGCCTTCTTCATCACCGAGTTTCCATTGCGCCACCATTCCGTCGCCGGAACCTGAAAAGAAAACGGGCGACCCGGGGATGGTCTCCAGGGCATATACACTGTCGCGATGGCCGGTCAGTGTGGCAATGCGGTTCACCCGGATGGCGCTCATGGGAAAGTCCTCTTTTTAAAAGTATCTTTCACAAAATTCATTCTGCAAAGAAGAATTACCTAATGCCGCAGACAAAAATCGAGTCGTTAGGACCGGGCAGGGCCTGGGGCGTCTGGCAGATCGCAGAAAGCGAGCCGGACTTATCCTTTCTTTCCTTTGAAAGCTGCCCGGACGAAGTTGTCCATCCCCAAAAACGATTGGAGTGGCTTGCCGGTCGGGCGTTGTTGAAAACGCTGGTGGAGCACGTCGGCTTGTCGTACGAAGGAATCCGCAAGGATGAATTCGGCAAACCTTTCCTGAAGACCCATTCCCACCAGATTTCCCTGTCGCACTCATTTCCTTATGTCGCCGCACAGATCGATGTCTCGCAATCCGTGGGAATCGATGTCGAGCAGGCGAAGGAGAAGCTTCGCCAGGTTGGCCCTCGCGTACTCAGTCCGGATGAAATGACGGATGCCGGAAACGACTTGGTAAAACTGTGCATCTACTGGTGCGCGAAGGAAGCGCTCTATAAGATCCACGGAAGGCGCAACGTATTGTTCAGCGACCACTTGCGGATAAAACCGTTTGCCCTGTCGGACCGGGGTACCATTCAATGTCTTATCGACCTGGACGAAGCAAGAGCGAAAGTTGATCTCGGCTACCAGGTTACGAAGGATTATGTTCTGGTGTTCACGCAATCTTCACAATAACTGTTATGCGAAAGGGGGTGATTTTCCTGTTGACGGCACTCAGCCTATCCGCGGCCGGGCAAACCTCGGTGAAGAACTTCACCGTCACGGACGTCGTGACGCAACAACCGGTTTCATTGGATCACTATGCCAGCTCAGGAATTGTTGTGGTGCTGTTCACCAGCAATGAATGTCCTTTCGACAAGTATTACGTGGACCGAATCGCGGCGCTCATCCGGGACTATTCCGGCAAGGTGCAGTTTCTGCTGGTGAACTCCCATTTGGAACCGGAGGAATCGGAGGTGAAGATGCGGGAGGCGGCCGCTGCCTTCCAGGCGCCGTACCTTGCCGATAAAAGCCAGGCGGCGATGACCGCTCTCGGTGCAAAACGCAGTCCGGAGGCGTTCGTGCTGCTGCATGAAAAGACTCACTTTACGGTTGTCTACAGCGGGGCCATCGATGATAATCCCCAGGACCCGGCAGCCATCAGCACGCACCACCTCAAGGTCGCGCTCGACAATGTCCTCGCCGGCAAGCACACCGGGCATCACCAGGTGCGCGGTGCGGGCTGTTCCATCAGGAAGAAATAATTCTAGACACCCAGATCTCCGCCATCGGAGATCTCCACGAGTAGGAGTTTCACTTCCTCCGCTTTGGCGTGCTCACCCATTTTCTCAAAGGACATGATCAGGTTGCGCAAAGCCCGCCGGATGATTTCCACACTGTCGCAAGGCTCAAAAAAGGAATTCTGAGGAACGAGGTGCAACTCATGTATGTAGTTTTCGATATCCTGCCGGGTGAAGATCAGTCCGCGGTTGAACGCGTTGATATAGAATGGCGCATTCTGCGCGTCCTTGTAAGTGAGGATAAAGAGATTGGGAAGATTCACTCCGTATACCGGGAGCTTCAGCTTCTGTGCGACCAGCATGTAGATGACACACAGTGTAATGGGGTTGCCCTTCTTCGTCTCCAGGACGATGTTGATCATCGAATTGCCGGGCGAGTGAAAGTTCTTCGTGTTCGCTCCAAACTTCAGTTTGTTGAAAAGAACGCCATTGACCACCTTAACCTGATCCATGGGATGAAGATCGGCACGGAATTCCAACCATGTCTCATAGTAGATCTGCTCCAGTTCCTGCTTCAATTTCTCCAGGTCAAGGTCAGGATATTGAATAGTGGCAACTATCCACATGCCTTCCAGCAAGTCCTTGCTTTCGCCGCGGTACCACGCCAGCAGCCGCTCTTTCAACAATTCAAACTGCAGGTCGTGGACAATGGATTCGATGCGCGACTGGACGGCCGGGTTCAGGTTTGCTTCCCACTCCTTTTCCAGGAATGGGATGGCTTGTGTTCCAAGCGACCTGATTTTTTCCTCCACGTGAGCGGAGACTTGCTTGTCCTCGTCGTCGAGGAGAGAAATAAGCGCTTTGATTTCCTTTTCGTTCATCAACTCAAGTCTGGATCACCCCCACATTAAACTTCTTCACCTTGGCATGGTTGGCCGCTTCGATGCCCGCCGAAATATACTGCCTTGTGTCCAGCGGATCGATCACCTGGTCCACCCACAAGCGGGCGGCTGCGTAATACGGCGACAGTTGGCTGTTGTAGCGGTCCGTAATCTCTTTCAGTATCGCCGCTTCTTCCTCCGCAGAGATCTTTTGTCCTTTCGTCTTCAGGGCGCTGATCCGGATCTGCAGCAGCGTCTTGGCAGCCGACGCTCCGCTCATGACAGCGATTTGGGCCGTCGGCCAGGCCACAATCAACCGGGGGTCATAGGCTTTGCCGCACATGGCGTAGTTGCCGGCGCCATACGAATTGCCCATGATCACTGTAAACTTCGGCACCGTAGAGTTGGCTACCGCGTTGACCATTTTCGCTCCGTCCTTGATGATTCCACCCTGCTCTGCCTTGCTGCCCACCATGAAGCCGCTAACATCCTGCAGGAATACCAGGGGAATCTTGCGTTGGTTGCAATTCATGATAAACCGGGCGGCTTTGTCGGCAGAATCGGAGTAAATCACGCCGCCCATCTGCATTTCCCCTTTCTTAGTTTTCACCACCTTCCGCTGGTTGGCGACAATGCCCACGGCCCAGCCGTCGATGCGCCCATATCCGCAGATCAGCGTCTTCCCGTAAAGCGACTTGTATTCGTCAAATTCCGAATGGTCCACCAACCGCTTGATTACTTCGAGGGTGTCATAGGGCTTCGATCGGTCGGACGGGAATATCCCATAAATGTCGCCGGGGTTTTCCCGGGGGAGTGCCGGCGCAATACGATCGAAACCGGCGCGGGGATTGTCGCCAATCTTCGAGACAATCGAACGGATATAGTCAAGGCACGATTGATCGTTCGGAAATTTATTATCGGTTACACCTGAGACCTCGCAATGCGTGGTGGCGCCTCCGAGGCTCTCATTGTCAATTTCCTCCCCGATCGCCGCTTTAACCAGGTAGGAGCCAGCCAGGAAGATGGAACCGGTCTTGTCGACAATCATCGCCTCATCCGACATGATGGGAAGATATGCGCCGCCGGCCACGCAGCTGCCCATGATCGCGGCGATCTGCACGATTCCCATGGACGACATCTTTGCATTATTGCGAAACTGCCGGCCGAAGTGTTCCTTGTCCGGAAAGATTTCATCCTGCATGGGGAGAAATACGCCGGCGCTGTCGACCAGGTAGATGATGGGGAGCCGATTCTCCATCGCGATTTCCTGGATGCGGAGGTTCTTTTTCGCGGTGATGGGAAACCATGCGCCGGCCTTCACGGTGGCATCATTGGCGGCAATCAAACAGAGGCGGCCGGAAATCCTGCCCAGGCCGGTGACCACGCCGCCGCCCGGACAACCGCCAACATCCTCGTACATTTCTTCGCCTGCCAGCGTCCCTATTTCTACGAAGGAAGAATCTTTGTCCGTGAGATAAGCGATCCGTTCCCGGGCCGTCAGCTTTCCCTTTTGATGTTGCTCCTCAATTTTCTTCTCTCCACCGCCCTGGCTGATGCGTTTGATCCTGGATTCCAGCTGGAAGCAAAGCTGTTTAAAAAGGTCTTCGTTCCGGTTGAATTCCAGGTCCATGTGATGCGTGGAAAGTGAGATCAGTTGGGTTTTGTTGCCACGGGTGGCGCGGCAGCGGCGGCCTTCTTCTTTTTCTCCTCCTCCATTTTCTTCAGGTCGCGTTCCACTTTCTTGTGGCTCTTACCCAGGGGAGCCGTAAAATGCTTGGGGTAGTGATTGATGTGCTCCACCAGGCTGTCCATCCGTTTCAACAGCCGGTTCATGTTGACATACAGCGTGTCTTCGGTCAACAATTTGCTCACCGTGTTGTCGCCTTTCTTGAGCCGTCCAAGTGTTTCATTGAGGCTGGCCAGCGTCTGCTGCGTTCGCAGCATGGTTTTGTTCAATTCAATTTGTTTCAGCGAGTCCGAAATCATCGCCAGGTTCTTCAGCGTTGGCTTCAGCTCATTGAGCGTCCCGTTGATATTGGATGCCACGTCGGTAAAATTGCCGGATACCACCGTGATTTTGTCATTGGCATTCAGCAGGGTGGTATTGAGGATGTCCGGAGTCGATTGAAGCTTCTTGAAGATGGAGTCGAGGCGCTGTGAGTTCCGGCTCAGGTTGTCGATGACGATGTTGAATTTACCCAGCGTAGTCTGGAGATTACTTGCCACCGGCTCTGCCGTATTCTTCAGTAGTTCAAACATACCCTTGGCCAACTCGGCGTGGATCGTATCGCCCGGTTTCTTCGGGTTCTTCACATCGCCGATGGAGAGGACGATGAAGTTTCCGCCCAGCAATTCGCTGTCGAGGATCGCTTTGGTGGAATCGCCCAGTTGGATTTTGGAGTCGATGTCAATTTGAACCAGGACCCGATGGTTCTTTTCCGGGAGAATGCGGATGTCGCTGACCCGCCCCACGGCGAAGCCGTTGACTTTTACCGGATTGGAAACGGCGAGGGTATTCACATTGTCATAGACAACGAAATACTTTCGCGTATTGGAGAAGAAGTCGATTCCTTTCAGAAAGTAAAAGCCATAGTACAACGCCACCAACGTCAGTACCGCAAACACACCCACCTTGAATTCCTTGTTTTTCACCATCGTCAGTTAATCGATTCCAACTGCGCTTTATAGTCTTTGAAGGCCCGGTATATTCCCGAGGCGATAAGATCCTGGCCGTTTGCGTCTCCGAGAAATTTTTCTTCCTTCTTGTTGGTGAGGAATCCCACCTCAATGAGTACGCTGGGCATGGCCGTACGCCACAATACCCAAAACCCTGCCTGTTTCACTCCGTGGCTTTTTCTCCCCAGCCGGTTTTTGAATTGTGACTCAATCTTCTCGGCGAACTTGAGGCTGCTTTCCTGGAAGGCGCTCTGGGCCAGGGAAAACAGGATATAGGACTCCGGGCTATTGGGGTCAAAGCCTTCGTATCGTTGCTCGTAATTGTTGTCCAGCAGGATTACGGCGTTCTCCCGCTTGGCCACGTCGAGGTTGCCTTCTGATTTGTGAAGACCCATGACATAGGTCTCGGTGCCGTAGATCTCCTCCCGGGGGACCGCATTGGCATGAATACAAATGAAGAGGTCGGCCTTCGCCTTATTGGCGATAGCCGCCCGCTCATCGAGTGCGAGATACGTATCTGTCTTGCGCGTATACACCACCTTTACACCGGGCATATTCTTTTCAATGTAGCCGCCCACTTTAAGGGCAATCTTGAGCGCAACATCCTTTTCCTTCACGGATTGTCCGTGCGTACCCGGATCCTTGCCCCCATGTCCGGCATCGATGACTATCGTATCTACGGCATTTGCCGTCGGCCGGTCGATCGCCGAGGAGTTTAGCAAGGTTATTGCTAGCAAAAAGGCCTTAGTTCGTAGGTTCAAGGGGTAGTGATACGAGCTATTTTGACATAAATTCGCACAAAATCGTGAATTTTTCGCTAAAAACTAAATATCTGACACCCACCGTGCCCGGAACTTCTTCACGATTTTCGCTGCTCATTCTTCTCCTCATCCTGGGTTTTGAAGGCTGGTCACAGGTTCAGCGGCAAGGGATCAGCCCTTCGCTGCCCGGGCAACCGGTGCGGGCCGATACCGTCAAGGCGGACACACTGGCCCCGAAGCCAAAGAGCGACATTGAAACAACCATCGTCTATTCGGCGCGCGACTCCATCAATTCGCGTGTTGACCGGAAGATCGTCCGCTTGTATGGAGACGCCAAGATTCGGTATGGGCAGATTGAGCTCATGGCCGAGGAAATCCAAATCGACTATGAAAAGTCAACCATTTCGGCGCGCGGCAAGCTTGACTCTGCCGGACGCCGGGTGGGCTATCCCATCTTCATCAACGGCCAGGAGAGGTATGAAACGAAAAGCATCGACTACAATTTCAAAACGAAGAAAGCCCGCATTTCCGAGGTCGTGACCAAACAGGATGAAGGATTCCTTCATGGGAATGCGGTGATGAAGAACAGCAAGGATGAATTGCTCAGCGTGCACAATGCCTACACCACGTGCAACCTTGCTCATCCGCACTACGAGATCGTAGCCACCAAGGCCAAAGCAATCCCGGGCGACAAGATGGTTGTCGGTCCATTCTACATGGCCATGAACGGCGTACCTGTTCCGTTGGGCTTTCCCTTCGGCATCTTTCCATCGCCGCGGAAAAGCGCATCGGGGGTTGTTGTCCCCAGTTACGGCGAAGAAAAGAACCGCGGGTTTTTCCTCCGCAATGGCGGATACTTTTTTGACATCAGCGAATACATCAAACTGCAGGTTACCGGCGACATCTACTCGAAAGGTTCGTCGGCCTTGTATATCAACTCCAACTATAACAAGCGGTATCACTACACCGGCAACTTCAATTTCAGTTATTCCAACAACCGTCTGACCGATAACATTGAGGACAACAGCACGGTGCAAGACTTCCGGATCATGTGGTCTCACTCACCGCAGACCCGCGGAACGGGCAGGTTCTCGGCGTCCGTCAACGCGGCCAGCGCCACGTACAACCAGAACAACCTGCTGATGTACAATACAAACCCGTCGCAGCCGCGGTTGGATAATACCACCCGGAAGCTGACGTCGAACATTTCCTATTCCAAAACTTTCGGGTCGATGTTCAACCTGGGAGCCAACTTCCGCCTCAACCAGGACCTGACTACAAGGCAGGTGGACATGTCGCTGCCCGACCTTACGTTTAACGTCAATAATATTTATCCTTTCAAGCGATCCAAGAGCTTGTTCCTCCAAAACTTCTCCACCCGGTTGTCCACCGCATTGACCAACCAGATGACCAACAACCTGGGCAGGAATTACAAGGATGCGGAAGGAAATCCCTTCACGCACGACAGCATTGCACCGATCAACTCACAGACGATGCCCATCATTCTTGAACGCGCCAGGAAAGGGATTCGTCACAACATACCCCTCGCCACCAGTTTCAAAGTGCTCAATTACCTGACCATCAGCCCGGCGGTGACCATTGATGAACTGTGGTACTTTGAAAAACTCAAGTGGGGCTTGTCGGCAGATCAAAAGTCAGCCGTTGTTACCGATACCATCAAGGGATTCAACACCGTCTTGAACTACTCAGGAAGCATCGGGATTGCCACGCGGATCTACGGTACCTATTTCTTCAAACGAAAAACTGGGATACAGGCGATCCGGCACGTTATCAATCCATCCGCGTCCATGAGCTTTCAGCCCAATTTCGGCGATCCGTCCTATGGCTACTATCAACGCGTGGACATTCCGGGCAACAAGAACCCCGTGTATAAATCAGTTCACGATGGCTTTGTTTATGGATCTTCCCGATTCGGCGAAAGCGCGACGATCAGCTTTGGGATTAACAACACGCTGGAGATGAAAGTCATGGGCAAGAAGGATACCGTAGCGAAGAAAGTTTCCCTCCTGAACACGCTCTCCATCAGCAGCGGGTACAACATGCGCGCCGATTCCTTCAAATTGGCGCCGTTCAGCATGGCAGCCAATACCAACGTGCTCGACAACAAACTCAATATCAACTTGTCAGCCACCTTAGACCCTTACAAGTACGTGACCATTGTTTCTGAAAATGGGGGAACACCGAGAGAAATACGCACGCGCCTGTTTGCCTGGAATCCAACGCCTGAACCCGCGGGGTACTATGTGTTGGACGACGGGTTTGGTATCGGCCGGATTACCAACGCCAACATGGCCATTGGTACGAACCTGAATGCCAAGGGGCAAAAGAAGGACGCGGACACCCGGGCCAAAATCGGGAAGGCCTCCAACATCTCAGACGCCGACAAGCAGTACCTGTTAAAAAACCCGGACATGTACATCGACTTTGATATTCCTTGGAATCTGCGGATCAATTACAACGTGGATTACAGCCACGGGGTCAACTCTCCACCGAGGGTAACGCAGGCGATGCGGTTGGACGGAGATTTTTCCCTTACCCGGCAATGGAAGGTGGCGTTCAATACCGGTTACGATTTTCAACAGAATGAAATCACGCAGACCTATATCACCGTTTCGCGTGACCTGCATTGCTGGCAGGTTAATCTGAGCTGGGTTCCTTTTGGAAAGTATCAGTCGTATGCTTTCTTCATCGGCATCAAGTCCTCCCTGCTGAAGGATTTGAAGATGAACCGCACGCGGTCGTTCTACGACAACTGACCGGCTACTTCAGCCACGCTTCAATTTCCGGCAGCGTAACGGGAGCAACCTCGTCGAGCTTGAGTTTCTTTCGCATGCCGCCGATATCATTCAACAATTTGCCGGGTTTCGATTCCCGCAGTTGATCGGCCGTGTTGATACCCATTTTATGAAGGATGGGAATCAGCTCCGGCCGTATTCCCAATGCCAGAAGAGACGCATCATCGGATGGAGGGCCTTGCTTCTCCGGCTTCATTTGCGGAAAGAAGATCACTTCCTGGATAGACGGCGAATTCGTCATGATCATGGAGAGGCGGTCAATTCCTATCCCGAGCCCGGCGGTGGGCGGCATGCCGTACTCCAGGGCCCGCAGGAAATCCTCGTCCAGCGTCATCGCCTCCTCGTCGCCGCGTTTTCCCAGTTCGATTTGTTCTTCAAACCGTCTGCGCTGGTCAAGGGGGTCGTTCAGTTCAGAAAAAGCGTTGCAAATCTCCTTGCCGTTGCAAATGGCTTCAAACCGTTCCACCAGGCCTTCTTTCGTGCGGTGCTTCTTTGCCAGCGGTGACATCTCCACCGGGTAGTCCGTAATGAAAGTCGGCTGGATGAGGTTTGGCTCGCATTTCTCGCCGAAGATCTGATCGATGAGTCGTCCCTTACCCATTGTATCATCCATCGGCACATGCAGTTTTCGGCAAGTTTCCCGAAGGGCAGTCTCGTCCATCGACCCGATATCAACCCCGGTAAAATGCTGAATGGCTTCCACCATGGTAAAACGTTTCCACGGCCGACGGAAATCAATAGTATTCTCCCCTACTTTAACAGCCGTGGTGCCGTGAAGGTCGAGGGCTGCCTTTTCAATCATTTCCTCCACGAGGTTCATCATCCACTGGTAGTCTTTGTAAGCGACATACAACTCTACCTGGGTGAATTCCGGATTGTGGAACCGCGACATGCCTTCATTGCGGAAGTCCTTTGAAAACTCGTAGACGCCCGTGAAGCCGCCGACAATGAGGCGCTTGAGATAGAGTTCATTGGCAATCCGCAAATAGAGCGTCATGTCCAATGTATTGTGATGAGTCTTAAACGGTCGGGCGGCTGCTCCGCCATACAACGGTTGAAGCACCGGAGTTTCTACCTCGAGATAGTTTTTCGAATTGAGGTATTCCCTCATTGAATTCACCAACCTTGTTCGCTTGATGAATACGTCCCGAACGGTAGGATTCACGATCAGGTCAACATACCGCATCCGGTATCGTTGTTCGGGATCAGAAAATGCATCGTGGCGATGTACCGCGCCGGACTCATCGGTTGTTTCCTTGACTACCGGGAGCGGCCTCAACGCCTTGGAGAGAACCGTCAACGACGTCGCGTGAATCGAAATCTCCCCGGTCTGCGTTTTGAAAACAAACCCTTTCACTCCCAGAATATCCCCGATGTCCAGCAGTTTTTTGAAGACTACGTTGTAGAGGTCTTTGTTCTCGCCGGGGCAAAGGTCATCGCGTCTGAAATAGACCTGGATCCTCCCTGAATCATCCTGCAGCTCGGCAAAGGAGGCGTTCCCCATGATCCGCCGGCTCATCATTCTTCCGGCCAGCGATACGGCCTTGAAAGCGGCCTCATCGGCGGTCGGGAATCTTTCCAGGATATCCTTTGCCGATGTATTGATTTCATACAAATCGGCCGGGTATGGATTGATGCCGCGCTTCAGCAGTTCCTCAAGGCTCTGGCGGCGTATTACTTCCTGTTCACTTAGGTGCATGACGATGGGTTAGCCCAATGGGTGAGCAAAAATAGGGTAAAATGGTTAAGCAATGGAGTTCAGGATTCCCGCTTTCTGCGGCCCAGCTCCCGGCGGATCATCATCAGCTCCCGGCTGCTTTGCCCGGCAACGGAAGTGTTTTCTGTTGCCCGCCGCAATAAATAGGGCATCACCGACTCAACGGGGCCATACGGCACATACTTGGCCACATTGTAGCCCGCGCTGGCGAGGTTGAAAGAAATCACATCACTCATGCCGAGCAATTGCGCAAACCAAACACGGTTGTCGTTGGGCGTCAACCCGTGCTTTTGCATGAGCACGGTCAGGTAATGATTGCTGTATTCATTGTGCGACCCGCACATGACGGAAACGCGCTGCTTGTTGTCCATACAGAATTGCAGCGCCTTGTTGAAAGCGGCATCTGTCTCTTCCTTCGTGGGATATATTGGACTGGGATAGCCGTTCAGTGCAGCGCGCTCCCGCTCTTTTTCCATATAAGCGCCGCGCACCAGTTTAACACCCAGGAAATAATTGTGCATGGCTGCCCGCTGATGTGCCTCCTTGAGATTGCTCAGGCTGTCGGCGCGGTACATTTGGTAAGTGATAAAGACGAGTGCCTTGGACTGATTGTACCGTGCCATCATCTCCATGGCGATTTGATCGATGGGGGTCTGCAGCCATGTCTCTTCCGCATCAATCATCACGGGGATGCCGGTCTCAAACGAGCGCTTGCAGATTCTGTCCACGCGCTCCCTCACCTTTCGGTACGAATCGTCTTCCGCGGGTGTGAGCACTTTTCCGGACTGAATCTTTTCAAACAGGTCACCGTTGCCCATACCGGTCATCTTGAATACACAGAATGGAACATGCTCGGAGCTTTTTGCTTTGTCGAAGGTCCGCAGTATCTCCTCCGCGGTGCGATCGAAGCCGGCCTCTGACTTCTCACCTTCGACAGAGTAGTCAAGAATGGTCTTGACATTATACTCACCGAGGTGATGAATGGTGCGCTCCGCCTTTTCGATGGTTTCTCCGCCGCAGAAGTGCTCGAACACGGTGGAACGGACAAGGCCCTGGATGGGCAGCCCAATCTTCATCCCCAGTTTGACTGCGCCCGTCGCCATGGCCGAAATAAGCGGGTGATTGACGATCGTGAAGATGAAATTGGCCTTGCGCAATTCCTTGTCCGACTTATATCGAAAGGCAATGGCGGTATCTTCAAAACTTACCAGCGGCTGAATCTCCATGGGGTGACTTTTTGACGGCCCAAATATAGCCGGGCGAAGCGTAAACTAAACTGATTCATGGCAGTTGAGAAACTGCTTAAAGCCCTGCCTAACCGGATTAATACCCCTATTTTTGAGGGGAAGTCATGACCAACGTCCATATCTATTCAAAACCCAAGCTGACCAGGAGCCTGTTCAAGGGGTATTCCTCCCTGGCGGTGCTGGCGGATGAAAACACCCTGCATCATTGCTATGGCCTGGTAAAGGATCAGCTCCCCGGACATAGCCTGATCGTTATCCCATCGGGCGAATCCTTCAAGAATCTGTATACCTGTCAAAAAGTATGGCAGGAAATGACCGATGCGGGTATGGACCGCCATTCAGTCCTTTTGGCTTTAGGCGGCGGTGTGACGGGCGACCTGGCTGGATTCTGCGCCTCGACCTACAAGCGGGGAGTCGACTGCATCCTGATGCCCACCACCCTGCTCGCGATGGCTGATTCCAGCATTGGGGGGAAGACGGGGATAGACTTCGGGCCGTTGAAGAATCACATTGGCACTTTTGCTCCTCCAAAGGCCACCCTCATTGTAACCACATTCCTCCATACACTGCCCCGGGCGGAACTGAGGTCTGGTTTTGCCGAGATTATTAAGCATACCCTGATTGCCGATAAGTCCCTTTGGAATACGATACGCAGGAGGCCGCTGGAAAAGCAGGATTTTAAGAGGCTGGTCAGCCACTCCGTAAAATTCAAGTCGCTGGTTGTCAAACGGGACCCTAAGGAAAGCGGGTTGCGTAAGATCCTCAACTATGGCCATACGATTGGCCATGCGATTGAAGGCCTGGCCCTGATGACCGGCAAGCCGTTGTTGCATGGGGAGGCCATTGCGGCGGGTATGGTAATCGAAGCCCACATTGCCCACCAGAAGAAACTGATAAAGAACACAGACCTCGAGGAGATATCAGCCTACATCCGCCAGGTATTTGGCAAGATTGAGATACCGGACGTGGAAGACCTGCTGCCGGGTATCAGCCAAGACAAGAAGAACAAGGGCAAGAGGATACTGATGGCCCTTCCCAAAGGCATCGGGAAGGCCGTTTTTGACGTGCCAGTCAGTGAACAGGAAATCCGAAGGGGTGTTTCGTATTACCGTTCTTATACATAATGAACGTCGCTATCATCCGGGGTACTCGGTTTGGTCTGGACAGATTTGCGGAGGTCGGATACTGTGCGGGCAAGAAACTCTTTCGTTTTCTTCTTCCTTGAACCCGTCAGCAACCAAGCCGCCAGCAAAGCTCCCCCGGCAATCCCAAGGCCGATAGCGACTTTACGCGTTGAACTCATATCTTCATTAACTATACTTGAAAGTAATTTGTTTCATCCGAAGCAGAAAAAGTCGGGTCATTAATATTTTCAAAGCTGAAATCATCCGTCACTTTACCAAGGCACCCGGTCGTTGCCGGCACGGTTCAACACCTTCCCTCCTCCAAGAGTCTTAGCAACCGTGTCTTAGTGATCAATGCCCTCCTCAACGGACAGGCAAACCTGGAAAACCTTTCGGAGGCTAATGATACGCAGCTGATGAAACGGCTATTGAATACCCCAGACGAGGTGATCGATGTCGAGGATGCTGGAACGGTTATGCGTTTTCTGACGGCCTATTGCGCCGTCAGTGGACAACGCAAGACAATGACCGGTACGCCGCGTATGCAGAAGCGACCCATCCGTGAGCTCGTTGACGCCCTCCGTCAATTGGGAGCGAACATTCGTTATGGGGAACACGACGGTTACCCACCTCTCCATTTGGAGGGGTTTGAAGGTCAGCAAACCGATCGACTGACTTTGCGGGGGGACGTGAGCAGTCAGTTTATTTCAGGGTTGATGATGGTGGCGCCTGCCCTTCCCCGCGGCCTCACGATAACCCTTACGGGAACGATTGGCAGCCGTCCCTACCTGGAGATGACGGCCCGGCTGATGCGACATTTTGGAGCAGCTGTTGATATGACCGGTGACCGGATCAGCATCCTGGCGGGTGGATATCGTCCTGCCAACTACCGCGTGGAGCCCGATTGGTCGGCGGCCAGTTATTGGTTTTCCTTCGCGGCGCTGGCAGAAAAGGCTGATATCTTGTTGCCGAAGGTAACTTCGGAATCCCTGCAGGGTGACCGCGCTATTGTAGACATCATGGCACAGCTCGGGGTTCACACGGCGTTTAGTGCCCAAGGCCTTCGACTAACCGGCGGCGGGGCTAAGGCTGCCGCGATGAAAGTTGACTTCCGGGGTTGTCCCGATCTGGCCCAAACCGTATTGCCTGCATGTGCGGCATTGGGGATTCCGGGTGAGTTCACAGGGATGGAGAGCCTTAGGATCAAAGAGACTGACCGGATTGCCGCGTTGCAGCATGAGCTGGCCAAGATGGGGACGGCACTTACCGAGTCGGCCGGCAGGTGGACTTTACTTCCCGGAAAACAGCCTCTTCCGGACTCCATAGCGATCAATACATACGAAGATCACCGGATGGCGATGGGGTTTGCGCCACTGGCCACACGCACAACGATACAGGTCGAAAATCCTGGCGTTGTGAGAAAGTCCTATCCTCAGTTTTGGGCTGATGTAACCACCATTGGCATCCCCACGGCAGATTGATCACCCCTTGCGGTGAAGCTTGGATTTATTACAGATGAAAAGTGCAAGGCCTACTTGATATATCTGTAGTCATGACTTGGTTTCACCGTCAGCAAGACTTCGTAGATCATCCGGATGACGTTCTCCACGTCGTCCTTGTGCACCATTTCCACAGTGGTATGCATGTACTTCAGGGGAAGTGAGATGAGCGCGGAGGCAACGCCCTCGGCGGAGTAGGCAAACGAATCGGTGTCTGTTCCAGTAGAGCGTGACACCGCCTGCCGTTGGAATTGAATCTTCTTCTTCTCGGCGGTCTGGATGATCATCTTCAATACGTTGTTCTGCACGGCGGGTCCGTAACAGACAACCGGCCCGGCACCGCACTTCAAATTGCCGCTCTCCTTCTTATTATACATCGGCGACTGCGTGTCATGGGTCACATCGGTACAGATAGCCAGGTCAGGTTTGATGCGACGGGAAATCATTTCCGCCCCGCGCAAGCCGATTTCTTCCTGAACGGAGTTGACGATATACAACCCGAACGGAAGTTTCTTCTTGTTCTCTTTCAGTCGGCGGGCTACTTCGGCGATCATGAAACCGCCCATTCGGTTGTCGAGCGCGCGGCCGACAAAGTAGTTCTTACCCAACTCAATGAACTCATCCTCAAAGGTGGCCACGCAACCGACGTGTACTCCCCACTCTTCGACTTGCTTCTTCGATTCGGCGCCGATGTCGATGAAGATATTCTTCAAACTGGGCGCCTCTTCTTTGCCGGCGTCTCTGACGTGGATGGCCGGCCAGCCAAATACGCCTTTCACGACGCCCTTGTCGGTATAGATATTCACTCGCATGGAGGGCGCGATCTGGTGATCGGAACCTCCGTTGCGGCGGACATAGATATAGCCCTCCTCGGTGATGTAATTAACAAACCACGATATCTCATCCGCATGCGCTTCAATGACAACCTTGTACGGCGCCTTCGGATTAATGATGCCAACGGCCGTACCGTACACATCAACCATCTTGTCGTCAATATAGGGCTTGATGTAGTCGAGCCAGATTTGCTGGCCGGTATGTTCGAAGCCGGTGGGTGATGAATTATTTAGATAATTGTAGAGAAAGGTTTTGCTTTTCTTGTCCATATCTGATTGCAGTAAGATTCGTTTCACAGGGGAATATTGCCATGCTTCTTCTTCGGCAGCACAGCCACCTTGTTCTCCAGCATCTGGAAAGCTTTGATCAGTTTTTCACGCGTCTGGTCGGGGAAGATCACTTCGTCGATATAGCCACGATGTGCGGCCCGGTAGGGGTTGGCGAATTTTTTGGTGTATTCGTCAACCTTCTCATTGAGTTTTGCTTCGGGGTCGGATGCTTCCGCAATCTCCTTTTTGAAAATAATTTCAGCTGCACCCTTGGCGCCCATCACGGCTATTTCTGCCGTCGGCCAGGCGTAGTTCATGTCCGCGCCGATGTGTTTAGAGTTCATGACATCGTATGCACCGCCGTACGCTTTGCGGGTAATCACGGTAACGCGGGGAACCGTTGCTTCCGAAAATGCATACAGTAATTTGGCGCCATTCACAATGATGCCATTCCACTCCTGGTCCGTGCCCGGAAGAAATCCGGGGACATCCTCGAGCACCAGCAAAGGGATGTTAAACGAATCACAGAATCGGACGAACCGGGCTCCCTTGATGCTCGCATCAATGTCCAATACACCGGCCAGGGAGGCAGGCTGGTTGCCTACGATACCAATGCTTCGGCCGGCAAGCCGCGCAAATCCCACCACAATGTTTTCTGCATAGTTCTTATGCACCTCAAAGAAAGATCCTTCATCGACGACCCCCTGGATAACATCCCTCATGTCATACGGCTGGTTCGGGTTCTCGGGAACAATCTTGTTTAAGCCTTCCCTCCGCTCGTCGCCCGGGGTATAAGAAACCTTGGGTGCCTCTTCTTCACAATTCTGGGGAATGTAGCTGAACAGGGTCTTGATCTGCGCAATGCACTCCGCTTCATTGGCGCAGGCAAAATGGGTCACCCCGCTCTTCGTACTGTGTGTTGACGCTCCGCCGAGTTCTTCCGCTGTGACATTTTCATGTGTCACCGTCTTCACCACATTGGGACCGGTAACAAACATGAAGGATGTATTCTCCACCATAAAGATGAAGTCCGTCATGGCCGGAGAGTAGACCGCGCCGCCGGCGCAAGGGCCCATAACGGCGGATATTTGCGGGACCACACCCGAAGAGAGCACGTTGCGGTAAAAGATGTCGGCATAACCGCCGAGGGAAACCACGCCTTCCTGGATGCGGGCGCCGCCGGAATCATTGAGGCCAATAACGGGTGCACCGTTCTTCATAGCCAGGTCCATGATCTTCACGATCTTCTCCGCGTGCGTCTCCGAGAGCGAGCCGCCAAAAACAGTAAAATCCTGGGAGAAGACGTACACGAGCCGGCCGTGAATGGTGCCGTATCCGGTAACGACACCGTCACCCAAGTAGTGTTCCTTGTCCAGGCCAAAGTCACGGCTTCGGTGCATGACGAATTTGCCGAGCTCTTCGAATGATCCGTCGTCCAGCAACAGTTGTATCCGTTCGCGCGCTGTAAGTTTACCCTTGGCGTGTTGCTGTTCTATTCGCTTCTCTCCACCGCCCTGCAAGGCTTCGCGATTCTTGCGTGACAGTTCTTCAAACTTTTCCTTGCTCAAGCCTGACTCCTGGCTCATAGTTCATGGGGTTGACCGGCCAAATATAGGGATTGTTTCCAGCGATATACTAACTTGAATCTCTCGTAAAAATGACCGCATGAGCCAACGCATCGGGGTGATGGACCTCGGCACAAACACTTTCCACCTGTTGATCGCCGAAATCGATGGCGGAAGCTTTCGCATTGTCCATCGCGACCGAAAACCCGTGAAACTTGGCAAAGGAGGAATTAACCAGCGGACCATCCGGCCGGATGCCATCGAACGCGCCGTGGCCTGCATGAAAGATTTTCGCATCCGACTGAACGAGGAGAAGGTGGCCCGATTTCGGGCCCTGGGTACGAGCGCCCTTCGTGACGCGGCCAACGGCGAGGAGGTGATCACCGCCATTCGAAAACACTCCGGGATTGAGGTGGAGGTAATATCCGGTCAACAAGAAGCTGAATATATCTACTACGGCGTGCGAAGCGCCGTACCGCTGGGAGATGCCCCTTGCCTGATCGTCGACATTGGCGGCGGAAGTGTGGAATTCATCATCGCCGACGAATCAACGATACACTGGAAGACCAGCCTCGACATTGGCGCGCAACGATTGCTGGAACAGTTCCATCGACATGACCCCATAACGCCTGACGAAGTCGCTGCGCTGGACCAACATTACACTGCTGCACTAAGCCTTCTCGAAGGGCCCATGAATCAGTGGAGGCCCAGGGTGCTCGTCGGCTCGTCCGGCACATTTGATACATTGAGTGAGATCCACTGCGCCGCAGCCGGCATCCCGTACCCGGTTCAGCAAACCGAGACGCCGCTAACGGTGGACTCCTGTCGCGCCATACACCGCACGCTTATTTCAAAAGACCGTGCCGAGCGCATGCAGATTCCCGGGATGATTGAGATGCGGGTGGATATGATCGTTGTAGCGAGTTGCCTGATCAACTACCTGCTGAATCGGTATAACTTTTCCGACGTCAGAGTATCCACCTATTCATTGAAAGAAGGTGTCCTGGCTGCACTGCAGGCTTAGAACCATGCCGTGAGACTTCCTACCAATAGGGCACTGCTGCCGGTGGGGTTGGAATTCTTGTCTTGATAAACATTGTCCAGCGAAGTGAACTGGCGGTACTCCAGTCGGAACAGGGCCATCTTGTGAAACTGAACATTTGCACAGAGGCCATAGCTGGTCGTTCGGAACCGGGTTGCTCCTGTTACCGTGTGCACGATAATACCCGAGGGGTCGTCAAAATGTTCGATTCGCGCCGACAGGGAAACAATATTGGTAAACGCATACCGGGCGATAAAATTTACCTGCCACCATGCCGCCGTGGGAGAAGTCGACCGCTGTTGAATGCCATAGTAAAAGCAGGACGTGGCAGACCATCGATTTCCTGAATTCCAGATCCAATAGAAATCATTAAAGAATCTCAGTCGATAGTCGGGATGGTCGGCCGAGCGCTCATCGCCGGTGTACGTATTCCAGTTCAAGAGCATCGTCTTATTCGGTCGGAACTCCAATTGCGTGCCTACTGATTTTGCCGTATTGTTATCCTGGATGACCTGCCAGCCATTGATCAGGTAGGCATAGGCATTTACCTTTTCACTGAGCGGCACCGTCAACTTGATCCCCGTGATGTAGTACGGAACGTTTTCCGGCGCAAACGACCGGGTATACATGAGGTGATCTTTCGAAATGGCACTTTCATTCGTGTAGGGCGAGCCCAGTACGCCGGCGTCGATCCAGATCTTCTTCTTCTCAAACAGCAGCAAGCCAATATTTGCTTCTACCATGTTTTTCAAAGAACCGGGTTCATGGGCGTAATTAGCATCCATGTATGTTCCAAAGCCTGGCACAAACCGCACGCGCATATATTGTGAGCGGTATCGAACATCCACGTAAGCCAGGTTAACGGACAATTCGTTGTGCCGCGCGGAGGAAACAAAATAGGGATTGTACCCTGATGAGGGCTGGTTAAAGTTATATCCATAGTAAGTATCGACGTAACCACCCAGTCCTACATGTCCAATCTTCGTCGTCTCCAGGGTATCCATCGTCGCGGTATTGACCACCTGTCCGTGTACATAACCAACGGAGCAGACAACAATGAAGAGCAACCCATAGCGGATCATGCTTAAAAGTAGGGAGTCCTTACAAGAATAAAAAAGCCCGGCATCATGGCCGGGCTTCCGTCGTTTGAATCAGGCTAGAGCCCGCTGATCGGTTTGTCCTTCGGATACTTCACCTCGTATTTAAATTGGACCTTCTTGGTTTCCGATGGCTGCAACGTCATCGTCCACGTGAGTTTTCCGGTTTCCTTGTTCCAGGCCGCACCACCCACATCGGTCACCGTAACCTCAATGAGTGAATTTCTTGAAATCGGCACCTGGTCTTCTACCACAATCGTTATGGGCTCCTGGCGGGAATTTCGAACCGATATCTCAAAGGCACGACCTTCGCGAATATTGCCGCCCATGAATTTGCGGCTGGTCAGGTCTTTGACTTTTTCGCGCTTCACCACGATGCGCTTGTCCCGGCCAAGGGAAATGGACAGCGTGTCGCGAATGGAATTTGGATCGATGAAGCTGTTGCCCACAAACGTCCCTTCAAAGAAAACACTGGCCTGACCGGGGAGCAGGTTGAATTCCTCCCATCCCGTCACGCGAGCCATCAGGAAGGCATCATTTTCCAGTTTGGGTGCCACCGCATACTGGTACGTTGCCAGCAAGTCGTGCCGGCCAATATCGACCAGGGTGGGTTGGTTGGATGATGGCACTGTATACGGAATGGGAATCATGAACGACGTGTTGACGGCACTTTCAACCGTAGTAACCAGTTCCGCCAAAGAAGCTGCTTCCTCCAGTTGAACCGCTGCCGGCGCATCAGATCGCTCCATCGCAACCGGGCCGGATTTCATTCGCTTATCGTATGCGGTGCGATAGGGCACCACTTGAAGAAAATCCAGGACCTGTGAGGCCAGCTCCGGTTTCAGTCCGCCGAGGTTCGGGTTGGCCGTCGACAAGGTGAGCTTCACATTTTTCCAATCCTCCCCGGTGCCTTGAAATACATTGGCACGATAACTCAACTGGACCGGACTCTTTGTGTTGGTGGCCCGAAGATCATACACCGGTTGCCAACCTGCGCGAGATACCACATAGCTGACTTCCAACTCAGCCGCCGTTGCTGCGTCGGCGGTCAGGTTGACAACGATCTCACCGGAATTCCGGGAGTACAACTCATTCTGGACGTTGATCTGTTGTTGTACCCGGTTGATTTTATCATTCGTCTTACGGATCGCGGCGTCCTGTTTCATGCGCGATGTAACGATGTCACCGAGTCGAGCCCGGAAAAAATCGGCCATGGCCTTCAGTTCGGCCACCGTCAGGTTGGCATTGCCGCCGCCAATCCGTTGATTGGCCGAAAGCAGGGCCTCCTCCTTGTTGAGAATTTCCTTCTGGCTCTCTTCCACGATAAGCTGCCTCCGGTAGTATTCCAATGAATCTTTGAGGATGCGAAGAGGTTTTGGCGTATTAACATCCTGCAGGAAATTCTGGCGGAAACTTGTCCCCAGAATCATGAAATTTCCTTTTCCTCCCACCTGGATACTGTTCGGATCCAATTGGTTTGCCAGGCCGGTCAACACCAGGCTCGTACGGCCCGGCTCAAGCCTTGTCTTCACGGTGCGATTTACCTGTGCGCGGGCCAGAAATACGGTGATGTCGCGAATGTCAGAATCGACCGATTTTTCGGATTGGCCGAAAACTGAAGTCGCACCGACCAGTGCCATGGCGGTCACCAGTACTGAAAATGCTTGTTTCTTGTTCATGGTATCAAATTTACTGTAAGGATGCCGTCGGGGCATCAATTCCATAACCAACCGGGAAGAATTTGCCTGCCGGATACCTGCTCAATACCCGTGCCGATGTTTCCAGGATCGCTATTTTTGCCGCATGAAAGAAGCCACCCATTCCTATCCGGTTCTCCGGCAGTTTGCCCAGGATGTATTCACCAAGATTGGCTGTCCCGCCGACGAAGCCCGGTTGGCTGCTGACGTTCTGCTCCATGCCGACCTGCGGGGCATAGATTCTCACGGCCTCGCCCGTCTGACCGGCTATGTTCGCTTGTGGGAAGCAAAGCGGGTTAACAGCCGGCCGGAAATCAAGTTAGTCCATGAGTCCCCAAGTACCGGGGTGGTGGATGGTGACCAGGGACTTGGATTGGTGGTTGGTCCCAAAGCGATGGCCATTGCTATAGAAAAGGCTCGCACCTGCGGCACAGGTTGGGTTGCGGTCCGCAATTCAAACCACTTCGGAATTGCCGGGCACCATGCCATGATGGCGCTCGATCATGACATGATTGGTATTGCCATGACGAATGCAAGTCCGCTGGTCGCTCCAACATTTTCCGTTGAACGGCTGCTCGGCACAAATCCAATTTGCGTGGCTATCCCTGCCGGCGAGCAGCCGCCCTTCGTCGCCGACTTTGCGACAACCACCGCAGCCAATGGAAAGCTGGAGATCCTGCAGCGGAAGAACAAAGAAGCGCCACTGGGGTGGATACAGAAAAAAAATGGTGATCCTTCCAGCAATCCCCATGAGCTCAAAGACGGCGGTGCGTTGATTCCCCTGGGCAGTGATCGCGATCATGGCAGTCACAAAGGGTTTTGCCTCGGAGCATGGGTGGATATTTTCTCCGCTGTTCTTTCGGGCGCCAACTATGGACCCTGGGTTCCACCTTTCGTCAGTTTTCTCGCACCGCCGGCTGATCCTGTCGGCAAAGGAATCGGTCACTTCTTCGGAGCCATGCGGGTTGATGCCTTTCGCCCGGCAGCGGAATTCAAAGAGCACATGGATAAATGGATTACCCGGTTTCGGTCAGCCAAAACAATTCAGGGCCAGCCCGCAGTGATCATACCCGGCGACCCGGAACGCGAGGCCCATGCCGAACGGCTTACACAAGGTATTCCCTTGCACAGCAGTGTGGAAGAGGATTTACGAAAATTAGGGGAGCGGTTCCAGCTGACCTTCTGATCAGAAGGAAACAAATACGCGGAATACCCAAGGTGAGGCGAACGCGTAGTCCGTTCGCTTCCAGATCATGTCATACATTCCCATCACGTTCAGCGCGGCCCGTCCTCCAAGGGGTTGAGAAAATCCGACGCCGATCAGGAAGCGGTCGAATGTTTTGCGGGGCATGGCGGGTCCGTAATACGTCGGCGTACTCAGCAGGCTGTACTCGGAGTAGGCAAACAGTTGCCCAAAGTTGTACCGCACAAACGGGGCAATTCCATACTGGTGAATTTCCTGGCCCACATCAGAATAGCTGTAGTACTGGTAGGTAATGCTGGTGCCGATGGATAACTGGTTGTTGACCATGTAACCGATGACCGGATACACGCCAATAAAAAAATACCTTCCCGCATAGGGGTCAGTTCCTCCGTTCATACCGAGGCCTCCTCCAAAATAAAGGCGGTCGGAGAGTTTGGATCCGTCATCCACTTCGCGCTGCGCATAGGCAGAACAAACAGCGAAGAACATAACGAACAACAGGAATCCCTTCTTCATGCTAGTCAGCTGCTTCAACAATAAAGATATCCTCCTGGTCGCGTTTCATCAGGTATTTTTCCCGGGCAAATTTCTCCAGCAGCTCTGTGGTGCCCATCAGTTCAGCCCTGT
This sequence comes from Cyclobacteriaceae bacterium, assembly GCA_044221195.1. Lineage (GTDB taxonomy): Bacteria > Bacteroidota > Bacteroidia > Cytophagales > Cyclobacteriaceae > ELB16-189. Next base: position 144,198 of record JBGAPO010000009.1, on the reverse strand, counting down.
CTTTTTCAACTTCCTTGATCTTTTCCCGGTAGTATTCCTTTTCATGTTCCAGCGAACGCAATTTGGCCGACATCCGGAAGCGATTGATCAGGTCATTCGAATCAAGAAATGTCATCCAAATCAAGAATGTCATTCCGGTAACGAAATAGAAGTTCCTGAAAATGGGGGGTAACCGCTTCATCATAGTTTAAAAAATGGTTGTACGAAGATAAGGAATTGTCAGCAAACGGGGCAACGGGTGGTGTTTTTCGGCATCTTTCTACCTCAGAAAGCTTTTCTATCTTTGAATGAATCACCTATGCCCAGCATCATTCCCGGATACGAATACGACCTCTTTGTCAGCTATCGACAGAACGACAATGCGCGCGGCTGGGTGACCGAGTTCGTCAATAACCTGAAGGAAGAACTCGCCGCCACGCTGAAAGAATCTGTTTCCATCTATTTTGATGCCAGCCCCCACGACGGGCTGCTGGAAACGCACCATGTCGACAAGAGCCTCGAAGGTAAACTAAGAAGCTTCATCTTCCTTCCCGTCGTCTCACAGACCTATTGTGATCCCAAGAGCTTTGCCTGGCTGCATGAGTTTAAGACCTTCAATGACAAGTGTCAGAAGGACTCCCTTGGGCGGGAAATTCGGTTGGCCAGCGGGAATGTCGCAAGCCGCATCCTGCCGATACGAATTCACGACCTCGATGCGGAAGACAAAAGTGTGCTGGAGGCTGAACTGGGGGGCGCCATTCGATCAGTGGAGTTCATTTACCGGTCAAGTGGTGTGAACCGACCCCTGATGCCCTCTGACAACCCCGAAAAAAATCAGAACAAGACCTACTACCGGGACCAGGTGAATAAGGTCGCCAACGGGGTTAAGGAACTTATCTACGCCATCAAATACCCGGGGCGCGCCAACGAACCGGTGATCGATTCACCAAAGCCTGAAGTCGAAAACAAACCCAACAACCTTGCATCCAATTCAATTGCGGTTCTGCCTTTTGTGAACCTTTCGCAGGATCCTTCACAGGAGTATTTCGCGGATGGCGTGATGGAGAACATTCTTATTGAGCTGGCAGGCATTCGTCAACTCAAGGTCATCTCCCGGACGTCGGCCATGCGGTACAAGAAGACCGACAAGACAGCACCGCAGATCGCCGCAGAATTGGGCGTCAAATACATTTTGGAAGGAAGCGCCCAGGCGCATGGAGGAAAAGTCAGAATTCACGTACAGCTTATTGACGCGGTTCAGGATCAACCCGTATGGTCAAAGGCTTTCCGGGAAGACCTGGATGACATCTTTACCATTCAAAGCAGTGTCGCCGAAAACGTTGCGGTTGAATTGAGAGCCTCACTGTTTGATCAGCCGAGGGATGGTTCAGGCGGGAGACCTACGTCAAACCTGAAGGCCTACGATCTTTTTCTGAAGGGTCGCCACGCCTTCAATCAATGGAATCTCGATGGCTATCGGCAGGCAGAGAATTATTTCCTGCAGGCCATTCAGATCGATCCGGAGTTCGGCCAGGCTTATTCCTACCTCGCCAGCACCTATTCCGCGCTGATGTCATGGAATGGGAATCTGACCCCGAACGAGAGCCTGGCGAAGATCAGGCAATACTTACCTCTTGCCATCAAGCGGGGCCCGACGGACAATGACCTCTTGACGGAGGCATTCGTGGAGTTTTTCATCAACAAAGATTTTCAGGCAGCAGAGAAGAAACTGAAGCAGGGGTTGGACATCGGGCCCAACAATGCGGACCTCTATTACACCTACAGCTACGTGCTGAGCATGACAGGACGTGCCGCGGAAGCGCTTGACCTGATCGAGAAAGGAAAATCATTGGATCCCGCCAGTGTCTCCAGTTTCAACTACCAGGCAATTGCACTGTATCTTCTGGAGCGGTATGATGAGGCCGAACGGGTATTGCGGGAGGCCATTGCTCTCTTCCCCCACGTTATCCGGTTATATGATCACCTGGCGCGCGTCCTGGTAACAAAAGAGTTATTCGAAGAAGCTAAAGTAGTTATCGACTCCGGATTCCGGGCTTCCTCCGTGCGTCCGCCGTCAATGGTCGCCTATCTTTGCCGCGCCTACCAGGGAATTCATCGGACCGAAGAGGCCAGTCGGCTGGCCGATGAATTGGTATCCCGAAGCCTGAAAGGTGAGAAGGGAGTCAATGTGTACGCCGCTCACGCATTTCTTGCCCTTGGGGATTTACCAGCCGCTCAGTCCTACCTCGACAAAGCCAGGCAAACAAACGATGTGGACCTCATCTGGCTGTCCATCGATCCCTTGCTGCTCTCCTTGCGCCAGAGCACCAAGGCCGACTTTGCTGCAGCGGAGCAAACTATCCGCCACAAACTGAAGGCTGAACTACCGAAAAACTTGCTTTATCACAACCTCGAGCACATTGAGGATGTACTATCGGCATCGCTGACCATCGCCCTGGCGGAAAAACTGAGCGCTGGCGAGATCGAACTGATACGTATTGCCGCCTTGTTTCATGATGCCGGGCTCACCATCTCGCTCCAGGATCACGAGCATCGAGGCTGCTTGCTCGCCCGGCAACTCCTTCCCGGGTATGGATTCAGTCCTGAGCAGGTTGAAGCAGTTTGCGGCATGATCCTGGCCACGCGGCTTCCCCAGTCGCCGAAAAACAAGATGGAACAGGTATTATGCGATGCCGATCTGGACTATCTCGGCCGCGATGATTTCTTCCAGACCGGCAAGAAGCTTTTTGACGAGCTTGTGGTGTTGGGTAAAGTGCGTAATGAGGAGGAGTGGAACCGCATGCAGCGGTCCTTCCTGGAATCACATCAGTATCACACCAACTATTCCCGCGAGCACCGGGAAGGCCGAAAGCGGGAACATTTGCAGCGGGTGATTGCGCTGGTCAAGGAATAAGTTTGTCGGTCAGAAATTCCGCACACGGAGAAGTCAGTAAAATGCCATATTTTAACACTGCCGAATAGTCGGTAACCAGATTCCAATACATTTGACACCATGAGTGAAGCCACTGAAGATTCGGGCCGCAAAAAGGAAGGGAAGGCCAAAGAAACCCTCTACCGCGTCGCATATCGCAACCAGATTGCGTTGATTCAGATTGCTGACAACAAGGCCAACCTGATCATCAGCATCAATACCATGATCATTTCATCCATTATCGCCGTGAGCGGTTATGGGGTGGTTGCCAATCAGTTTGTGGGCAACCGTACCAACGTGGTGGTGCCCATCGCCCTGATCCTCCTGAGCTGCCTTGCGTCCACCATTTTTGCCATCCAGGCGGCGAAGCCAAAACTTATCAAGCAACAGACCTTATCCCCCGAAAAATCCAAGTCCAGCCTGGTCTTCTTTGGCATGATTTCTCAATTCAGCCAGTCTGAATACCTGGAGAAAATGAAGACACTTCGGCTGTCGGACGAAGCCATGTATGAGACCATGAATATTGATCTGCATAACCAGGGGATGATCCTTAATCGAAAATACACCTATTTGAACCAGGCCTACCGGATCTTCCTTTTTGGTTTCATTCTCAGCGTGTGGGTGTTTCTCGCCTTTTTGGTGGCGGGGTAAAAAAATTGGGCATTAGTCGCTGACCAATGCCCAACCAATGCTGTATGCCTTACAGCTACATGTTCTTTCCCGGGAAGTAACCAACCTCTCCCAACTCCTCCTCAATCCTCAGCAGCTGGTTGTACTTCGCCATCCGGTCGGACCGTGAGGCCGAGCCGGTCTTGATCTGGCCGGTATTCAACGCCACCGCCAGGTCGGCAATCGTGCTGTCCTCGGTTTCTCCCGAGCGGTGCGACATAATGCTCTTGTAAGAGTTCTTGCGGGCCAGGTTGACGGCATCAATGGTCTCGGTCAACGTACCAATCTGGTTTACCTTGATCAGAATCGCGTTGGCAATCCCCTTGTCAATGCCTTCCTGCAGGATCTTCACGTTCGTGACAAACAAATCGTCGCCCACCAACTGGATCTTCTTGCCGACTTTGTCGGTCAATGTCTTCCATCCTGCCCAATCGTCTTCGGCCATGCCGTCTTCAATGGAAATGATCGGGTATTTGCTGACCCACTTGGTCCAGTATTCCGCCATCTCCTGGGGCTTTAGCTTCTTCCCGCTGGATTTCTTGAAATGATACAACTTGGTTTTTGAATCATAGAACTCCGATGCAGCGGGATCCAACGCAATGGCGATATCCTTGCCCGGCTTGTAACCGGCCTGCTCAATCGCTTTCAATACAACTTCGATGGCCTCCTCGTTCGACTTCAGGTTGGGTGCGAATCCACCCTCGTCGCCGACGTTGGTTGACATCCCCTTGTCATGAAGTACTTTCTTCAACGTATGAAACACCGTTGCTCCCATGTGCAAAGCTTCCGAGAAAGTGGATGCACCAATAGGCATCACCATGAATTCCTGGAAGTCAATGGAATTATCCGCGTGGCTGCCGCCGTTCAGGATGTTCATCATCGGAACCGGAAGCGTATTGGCATTCACCCCGCCCAAATAGCGGTACAAAGGTTGGCCGGCCTCTACGGCGGCAGCTCTTGCCACAGCCAGTGAAGTGCCCAGGATAGCGTTGGCGCCCAACTTTCCTTTGTTCGGCGTGCCATCCAATTCAATCATGATCTTATCGATCAGCGATTGCTCAAAGACAGATATCCCGACAACTTCTTCCGCGATCTTGTCATTCACATTGGCCACGGCCTTCATCACACCTTTTCCCATGTATCGCTTCTTGTCGCCGTCACGAAGCTCAATGGCTTCACGTGAACCCGTTGAAGCGCCGGAAGGCACAGCGGCGCGTCCGAGGACTCCTGATTCGGTAACAACATCAACTTCAATGGTCGGATTACCGCGGCTGTCCAAAATCTGCCGGGCGTGGATGCTTTCGATGTAACTCATATGTCGAGTGGATTTATTCTATAAAGGTATTCGATGTCGGCCAACAGTCTGAATGACTTTTATCACCCATTCCGGCCCATTTGGAAGTCAACGGTTGCCTACCACCGCTCCCTGGCTTTCCCTTACCATGCTCAGAAATTGATCGAAAAGGTATCTCGAATCATGCGGTCCAGGTGACGCTTCGGGGTGGTACTGCACCGAAAACGCCTTCTTGCTTTTCAGTCGGATACCCATGATCGTATTGTCATTCAGGTGAAGGTGGGTCACTTCCACATCAGGGTTCTTGCTCAGGTCTTTATCGCTTACTGCAAAACCGTGGTTCTGTGACGTCATCTCACCCAGGCCAGTAATCAGGTTCTTCACCGGGTGATTCAGTCCGCGGTGGCCATGGTGCATTTTGTAAGTGGAGAGTCCGCACGCGAGTGCCAGCAATTGATTGCCCAGGCAAATGCCAAACAGCGGCTTGTCCGCGGCGAGTATTTCTTTGACCGTCTTGATGGCATAGTCCATTACCGATGGATCGCCTGGGCCGTTGGAAATAAAATATCCGTCGGGGTTCCATTGATCCATGATGGCGAAGCTTGTCTTTGCCGGAAACACCTGGATATAACAGCCGCGCTTGGCCAGGTTGGTGAGGATGCTTTTCTTAATACCCACATCCAATGCCGCAATCTTGATGGAAGCGTTGGGATCGCCTACGGTATACGGCTTCTTGGTGCTGACAATCGATGACAGCTCAAGTCCGTTCATGTCGGGGACCTTTTTAAGTTCCTCCTTTAATTGATCGGGAGTTAATACCGAGGAGATAATCGCATTCATGGCACCGCTGTTGCGGATGTGGCGAACCAGCTTCCGGGTATCGAGGTCGGCGATTCCCACCACGTTGTGCCTTTCGAGATACTGTTGCAGACTTTCCCGTGCCGATTTGCGGCTGAACGAATCAGAAAACTCATTCACTACGATTCCGGCAATCTGCGGATGCTCCGACTCCTGTTCTTCATCGATTGCCCCGTAGTTCCCGATATGAGCCGTGGTATTGACGATGATCTGACCGTAATAGGAAGGATCGGTATAAATTTCCTGGTAACCGGTCATACCGGTATTAAAGCAGATTTCTCCCCCGGTGGTGCCGATCTTGCCGATGGCAGTTCCCTCCACGAGCGTTCCATCCTGGAGGAGCATGTAGGCTTTTTTGGTCAAGGTATTGTAGTGGTTATAGGGCAAAAATACATCCGACAGGTGACTTCATCTAGAGCAGAAAATGAAAAAGGGGTTGAACAGATGTCCAACCCCTTTATATGTGTATTTGGCGTCAATTACTTCTTCTTTTTCTTGTCGCCGTCGGCCTTTTTGGCCTTTGCCTTGGGCTTTTCCTCGGTCTTCGCTTCGGCGGGCGTCTCGCCGCCTTCTGCTCCGGCCGCGTCTGCCTTCTTGCTGCGGCTGCGACGGGTCTTGCCCTTCTTCTCCGCACCATCCTTCTTGTAGGTGTCGTTGAAGTCAACCAATTCCATCAGGCACATTTCGGCATTGTCGCCCAGGCGTACGTCGCCCAGTTTGATGATGCGTGTATAGCCGCCCGGACGTTCCGCCGTGCGGGTAGCCACCTCACCGAACAGTGCCTTGATCGACTCTTTGTTCTGAAGGTACGAGAAGGCTGTCCGGCGGGAATGCATGGTATCATTCTTGGCCCGGGTGATCAGCGGCTCAACATATTTTCTCAACTCCTTTGCCTTCGCCACGGTCGTCGTGATGCGCTTGTGCAGCAGCAGCGACGATGCCATGTTCGACAGCAGGGCATCACGGTGGGCCTTCTTGCGGCCGAGGTGATTGTCTTTCTTACCGTGTCTCATTAGTCTTCTTCGAGTTTATACTTGGAAAGGTCCATGCCGAACGTCAGATTCTTCTCGGAAACCAGCTGCTCGAGTTCGGCGAGCGACTTCTTACCAAAGTTCCTGAACTTCATCATGTCCGAAATTTCGAGTTGCACCAGGTCACCCAGCGTCTTGACGTCGGCGGCCTTGAGGCAGTTGTAGGCACGCACCGAGAGATCCAGATCGTGCAGCGGAGTCTTGAGGAGTTTGCGCATGTGCAGCAGCTCTTCGTCTACCTGTTCCACTTCGCTGTCGGTGCCAGTTTCGAGTTCGATCGATTTATCGCTGAAGAGGCGGAAGTGCTGAATCAAAATAAATGCCGCACCTTCAAGGGCCTTCTCCGGGTGGATAGAGCCGTCGGTCTCGATTTCAAGCAGCAGTTTCTCATAGTCCGTCCGTTGCTCTACGCGGGTATTCTCCACGCTGAACTTCACGTTCTTGATCGGCGTAAAAATAGCGTCGATCGGAATATAGCCGAACACCTGCTCGTTGGGTTTGTTCTCCTCGGCGGGGACGTAACCACGGCCCTTTTCAATGTTCAGCTCAATTTCAAAGTGAGATGACTCATCCAGGGTGCAGATGACATGCTCGGGATTGAGAATCTCAAACGCAGAGGTAAAGCGTGCAATATCACCGGCTTTGAAGTTCTTCTGCTTCTTGATGCTAACCGTAATCTTGTTGTCGAAGTTGTCGCTCACTTTACGGAAACGAACCTGCTTCAGGTTAAGGACGATTTCAGCAACATCCTCCACTACACCCTCGATGGTGGAAAACTCATGCAGCACGCCCGGGATCCGGATGCCCGTAATGGCATAACCCTCCAGGGACGAGAGCAGAATCCTGCGCAGTGCATTGCCGATCGTTACACCGTAACCCTTTTCCAGGGGCTTGAACGTAAAGAACCCGTGAAAGTCGTCGGATTTCTCCATGACCACTTTCTCAGGCATTTGGAATGCTAATATTGACATAGGTGCTTGTTTTAAATGTTATCGACCTCTCCGGTCAAACTATTTCCTTCTAATCCTACAACTCTTCCTAAAATCCTGAAGATCCTAAGAATCCTATTTTTACTTAGAGTACAATTCAACGATGAGCTGCTCATTGATATTCTCCGGAATATCGGAGCGCAGCGGCAGGTTGACCATCTTGCCTTCCATCTCGCCGCCGTCCCATTCAAGCCAGGGGTACTTCTTCGAGCCGCCGATAGAGAGACTGTTGGTAATGGATTCCAGTGACTTCGACTTCTCGCGAACACCGACTTTCTCGCCCGGGCGAACGGAGTATGATGGGATGTTCACCACTTCGCCATTCACGAGGATGTGCTTGTGAACAACCAGTTGACGGGCAGAACGGCGTGTAGGCGCAATGCCGAGACGGTAAACCGTGTTGTCGAGTCTCGACTCCAGCAATTGGAGCAACACTTCGCCGGTTACCCCTTTCTTGCGGGTGGCCTTGTCGAAAGTGTGTGCAAACTGGCGTTCCAGCACACCGTAGATGTACTTAGCCTTCTGCTTTTCAGCCAACTGCACCGCGTATTCCGATTGCTTGCGCTTTTTGGTTTTGCCGTGCTGGCCGGGAGCATAGTTCTTCTTTTGAAGCGCCTTGCTCTCGCCCATGATGGGCTCACTGAACCTTCTTGAAATCTTTGCCTTGGGGCCTGTGTAACGTGCCATGGTATCTCTTCGAAATGATAATGCTTAAACTCTTCTCTTTTTGGGCGGGCGGCAGCCGTTGTGCGGCAGCGGCGTCATGTCGCGGATCGTCAGAATCTCAATGCCGGAGTTCTGGATCGTGCGGATAGCCGATTCGCGGCCGGATCCGGGGCCTTTCACAATGACCTCCACCTTGCGCAATCCGAGTTCGAAGGCCTTCTGGGAACACTCCTGGGCAGCGGTTTGTGCTGCATACGGCGTATTCTTCTTGGAGCCTTTAAAACCCATTTTGCCGGCTGATGCCCACGCCACCACCTGACCGGTGGAGTTGGTCATCGAGATCACGATGTTGTTGAACGTTGCCCGGATGTGAGCCTGGCCCACCGCCTCTACCTGGACGGTGCGCTTCTTGCTCTTATCCTTTTTCTTCTCCGGGGCGGCGCTGCCTTGCTGCTCGTTTGCCATAATGCTGTTTTCGTTCAGTCAGTTAATTATCCTTTCGTAGCCTTCTTCTTGTTGGCTACCGTCTTGCGCTTGCCTTTGCGGGTGCGCGCATTATTTTTTGTTTTCTGGCCACGTACCGGCAGCCCTTTGCGGTGGCGCAGGCCGCGGTAAGAACCGATGTCCATCAGTCGTTTGATGCTCAGCTGCACTTCGGAACGAAGCGAACCTTCGATACGGTGTTTCTCAGCGATAATGGAGCGGATGTGGTTGGACTCATCGTCTGACCAGTCCTTCACTTTCTTGTCCAGGCTGACGCCGGCTTCCGTCAGAATCTTCTGGGCGGAACGACGGCCGATACCGTAGATGTAGGTGAGGCCGATTTCGCCCCGCTTGTTGTCCGGAATGTCAACCCCTGCTATACGTGCCATGTGTTCTTATTGGTTGTTCGTTGATTCAAATTCATTCATGATCAGCCCTGGCGCTGCTTGTAGCGCGGGTTCTTTTTGTTGATCACATACAGTTTGCCTTTGCGACGGATGATCTTGCATTCGGCGCTGCGCTTCTTGATGGATGCCCTGACCTTCATATTCCTTTTATTACTTGTATCTAAACGTTATCCTTCCTTTGGTCAAATCGTACGGTGACATTTCCAGCTTCACCCTGTCGCCGGGCAGGATCCGGATGTAGTGCATCCGCATCTTGCCGGAAATGTGCGCGAGAACCTCGTGCCCATTTTCCAACTGAACCCGGAACATCGCGTTGGACAATGCCTCCATGATGGTTCCGTCCTGTTCTATCGACTTCTGTTTCGCCACGTGTACGAATAGTTCTTTTCTATTTCTTCATGCGACGTCAGGATTTCCGTCCGATCGGCGTGCACCGCAACCGTATGCTCAAAATGAGCGGAAGGTTTTCGGTCACTGGTCCGGATCGTCCATCCGTCGCGTTCCTGAATCACTTTCTGCGTTCCCAGGTTGATCATCGGTTCAATCGCGATCACCATCCCGGCCACTATCTTGGGGCCCTTGCCCCGCTTGCCATAGTTCGGCACCTCCGGGTCTTCGTGAAGGCTCTTCCCTACTCCGTGACCCACAAGTTCCCGCACCACGCCGTACCCGAATTGCTCCACGTACGATTGGATGGCATGACTCACGTCGCCGATCCGGTTGCCGGCCTTCGCCTGCTCGATTCCCCTTAGCAGGGAGTCGTAAGTCCGGATCAACAGGTTCAACACCTCCTCACGAACACCTTCCAACGGATAGGTGTACGCCGAGTCCGAGTGATAACCCTTGAACTTCACCCCGCAGTCGATGGAGACAACGTCTCCTTCCTGCAGTTCATACGCCCCCGGAATCCCATGCACCACCGTCTCATTGACGGAGATACACAGCGAAGCCGGGAATCCGTTGTAGTTCAGAAAGGATGGTATCCCTCCTGAATCACGGATGAACTCTTCCGCCCGCCGATCCAGTTCTTTCGTCTTCACTCCCGGCTTTATCAACCGGGCCACTTCACCGTGGGCCTTCGCCAGAATCCTGGCGCTCTCCCGCATTAACTGAATCTCTTCGGGCGTCTTCAGGTGAATCATTCAACCTTATGCCGCCGCAAACTGAGAACGTCCTTTTACTCTTCCAGACTTCATCATCCCTTCGTAGTGCCGCATCAGCAAGTAGCTTTCGATCTGCTGCAGGGTGTCCAGTACGACGCCCACCAGGATCAACAGCGACGTGCCACCGTAGAACTGCGAGAAGTTCTGCGTGACGCCGGCCTTCACCGCGAAGGACGGCATGATGGCGACTGCTGCGAGGAACAAGGCGCCCGGAAGTGTAATCTTCGACAGAATACTGTCAATAAATTCTGCGGTCTGCTTGCCCGGTTTAATGCCCGGGATAAAACCGCCATTTCGTTTCAGGTTATCAGCGATGTCGTTCGACGGAACGGTAATGGCTGTATAAAAGAACGTAAACAACAAGATCAGGATGGCAAACAACAGGTTGTACTGCCATGAGGTAAAGTCGGCGAAGGTTGCACCTACATAGGCGCCAATGTCGCTTTCACGCCAGATGCCCGCCAGGAGCGGAGGGATAAACATCAGCGCCTGTGCGAAAATGATGGGCATTACCCCGGCAGAGTTCAGCTTCAGGGGAATGAAATCTCTTTTGCCGCCGTAGAGTTTATTGCCCACTACCTGCTTGGCATACTGCACCGGAATGCGGCGTGTTGCCTGCGTGAGGGCGATAACACCGATCACCACGAAGAACAAAGCAAGGAGTTCGAGAATAAACAACAGGGCACCACCCATGCCTTTGCCCGTGGCCTCGAGGTACAGGGCTGTCGGGAAACGGGACACAATACCGATCATGATCAGCATGGAAATTCCATTACCGATGCCTTTGTCGGTGATGCGCTCGCCGAGCCACATGCAGAACATGGTGCCGGCTACAAGAATGAAAATGGAGGAAATCGTAAAGAACATTCCCGGCTGAATGATGGCTTCCGCGTTGATGGTTGCCCTCAAATAGCCATACGACTGCGCTGCGGTAATGACGATCGTCAACACCCGCGTGAATTGGTTAAGCTTCTTCCGTCCGCTGTCGCCTTCCTTCTGAAGTTTCGTGAAGTGCGGAACCGCTACGGTAAGCAGCTGCACGACGATGGAAGCGGAGATGTACGGCATGATCCCCAAGGCAAAAATGGATGCCCGGCTGAATGATCCGCCGAGGAACGTATTCAACAAATCGAAAATACCACCCTGGTTCCCGGTGAGCAGGTTTGCATCAATGCCCGGAAGCACGATGTAAGAACCCAACCGGAAAATGATCAGGAACCCGATCGTATTCAGGATCCGCGTGCGCAGCTCCTCGATGGAGAAAATGTTCCGTATGGTGGTAAAGAAACGTTTCATTTATTTCACTGTTGTGGCGCTGCCGCCTGCAGTTTCAATGGCTTTTGTGGCAGTGGCAGAAAAGGCGTGCGCCTCTACCGTCACTTTTGATTTCAATTCGCCGCGGCCCAATACTTTCACGCGGTCATTTTTGCCGACAATCCCGTTGTCCACCATAAGCTGAACGGTGATCGACGGTGCGCCGGATTTCTTCGCCAATTCCTCGAGGGTGTCGAGGTTAATGGCCTTATAATAAACTTTGTCGGTGTTCTTGAAGCCGAACTTGGGAATACGGCGCTGGAGGGGCATCTGACCACCTTCAAAACCGAACTTCTTGTGATAGCCTGAACGCGACTGGGCACCCTTGTGACCACGTCCGGCCGTGCTTCCGCCAGAACCCTGGCCCCTTCCGAGGCGCCTGTTCGTTTTCGTTGAGCCGCTTGCCGGCTTAAGAGTATGCAGCTTCATAATTAAAGTTCTTTGACACTTACCAAATGACTCACTTTGCGGACCATGCCCTGGATCTGCGGAGTATACTCCACTTCAACTGACTGATCGCGTTTGCCCAATCCGAGCGACTGGATCGTCCTCAGCTGGGTTTCCGGGCGCTTGATGGTGCTGCGGATTTGAGTAATTCTCACTTTCGCCATGACCTTATCCGTTAAAAACTTTTGACAATTCTACACCGCGGTTGCGGGCAATCGTGCGTGCATCCCGCATGCTGGTGAGCGCCTTGAACGTGGCCTTGACCACGTTGTGCGGATTGGAGCTGCCTTTCGACTTAGCCAACACGTTGTGCACTCCGGCACTTTCCAAAACAGCGCGCATGGCACCGCCGGCAATTACACCGGTACCGGGAGACGCCGGCTTCAACAGCACAAGGCCGCCGCCGAATTTCCCGATGGAATCATGGGGCACTGTACCCTTGATGATCGGCACTTTCACCAGGTGCTTCTTGGCATCATCGATGCCTTTGGTAATCGCATCGGTTACTTCATTGGCTTTGCCGAGGCCATAGCCTACGACACCGTTGCCGTCTCCCACCACGACGATGGCAGCGAAGCTGAACCGGCGACCGCCTTTTACCACTTTGGCGACACGCTGGATGGCGACAACCTTCTCTTTCAGATCGATTTCGCTGGCTTTAACAGAACTGACGTTGCTTTGTGTCATGTGCTTAGAATTTTAAACCGCCTTCTCTGGCACCGTCCGCCAAAGCTTTCACATTTCCATGATAGAGGTAGCCGTTACGGTCGAAGACAATCTCCTTAACACCGCTGGCCAGTGCCTTCTCCGCCACTTTCTTTCCTACCGACTTTGAAGTCGCCAGGTTGAGCTTGGCCTTCTTGTCCAGCTCGGACGAGGAAACAGAAACGACCGTATGGCCTTTCGAGTCATCGATGATCTGGGCGTAGATAGCCTTGTTGCTGCGGAAGACCGACAGGCGAGGGCGCTGTGCAGTGCCTTCAACATTCTTGCGAATGCCGCGCTTGATGCGCTCGCGACGGGTACTTTTTGTTTTTACTGACATAGCCTTACTTATTTAGCAGCTGCCTTACCAGCTTTTCTGCGAACATATTCACCCACATAGCGGATACCCTTCCCTTTGTAAGGTTCAACCTTACGGAGCGACTTGATTTTGGCAGCCACCTGTCCGATCAACTGCTTATCAATGCCTTCCAGGTAGATCATCGGGTTTGAACCTTTCTCCTGGGTAGCCTGGAGCTTCAATTCAGAAGGAACGGCCAGGAACACGCTGTGTGAATAGCCGAGGCTGAGTTCAAGCACGTTGGCTTGCGCCGTAGCCTTATATCCCACACCGATGAGTTCCAGTTGCTCCTTATATCCCTCGCTTACACCGATCACCATGTTATTGATGAGGGCGCGGTACAGGCCATGAAGCGCGCGGTCCGGCTTCTCTTCAGAAGGGCGGGTTACCGTAATGACGCCGTTGTCCACCGCTACCTTGAAGTCGCCTGTCAAGGTCTGGTGCAGCTCGCCTTTCGGGCCTTTCACCGATACCTTCTTCGTTTCAGGAGAGAAGGTGCAAGTAACCCCTTTGGGCAGCGTGATGGGTTGTTTTCCAATGCGTGACATGGTCGTTCAATCAATTAATACACGTAACACAATACTTCTCCACCTACATTCAAGGCGCGAGCCTCTTTGTCGGTGATCACTCCTTTTGATGTAGACACGATCGCGATCCCCAGGCCGTTGAGCACTTTGGGGAGCCCGTCGGCCGGTTTGTACTGGCGCAGACCCGGTGAGCTCACACGGTCAATCTTGCTGATCGCGGAATCCTTTGTCTCCGGGTTGTACTTCAGGGCAATCTTGATAACACCCTGCTTGTTTTCCGTATCCTCGAACTTATAGTTCAGGATGTAGCCTTTGTCAAAAAGCACTTTCGTGAGCTGCTTCTTGATGTTGCTCGCCGGTACCTCCACCACGCGGTGGCGGGATTTGATAGCGTTCCGGAGGCGGGTCAAGTAGTCTGCAATCGGGTCGGTCATAATCTCTTTTTACTATTCGTCAGCAAATCGTTTATCGTCAGTCTACCAGCTGGCTTTGGTCAGCCCGGGGATTTTTCCCTCGTGCGCCATCAGGCGGAACTGGTTACGGCAAAGTCCGAACTTGCCCATGTAGCCGCGGGGGCGGCCGGTGAGCTTGCAGCGGTTGTGCAGACGCACAGCCGAGGAACTCCGGGGGAGTTTGTCGAGCGCAGCCCAGTCGCCCGCCTGCTTCAGCGCCTGGCGCTTCGCTTTATAGCGGGTCACGAGTCTTTCCTTCTTCCGATCCCGTGCAACGATTGACAATTTTGCCATACTAGCTTTTAGTTTTTGTTGGTAAAGGGCATCCCGAATGCCTTCAGGAGCTCATAACTTTCTTCGTCGGTAGTGGCGGTGGTCACAAACGTGATGTCCATGCCGTTGATCTTGGTCACCTTGTCGATGGATATCTCGGGGAAGATGATCTGCTCCTTCACGCCGAGGGTGTAGTTGCCGCGACCGTCGAATCCTTTGTCGCTGACGCCTTTGAAGTCGCGCACGCGGGGGAGCGCTACGTTCATCAGGCGGTCCATAAATTCATACATCTTCGCGCCACGGAGCGTCACTTTAACCCCGATCGGAATATCAGCGCGCAGTTTGAAGTTGGAAATGTCCTTCTTCGAGCGGGTGGGTACCGCCTTCTGCCCGGTGATGGAGGTGATTTCCTCCAAACCGATGTCCACCAGTTTCTTGTCAGCGACCGCCGCGCCGATGCCTTTGTTCACACAGATCTTGGTGATCTTGGGAACCTGCATGACCGACTTGTACTGAAACTTCTGCTTCAGTGCCGGAACGATCTCCTGGGTATATTTCTCTTTCAGTCTGGGCGTTGCCATGGCTATAATCACTTAATGAATTCTCCTGTCTTTTTGCTGAAACGCTGCAGCTTGCCTTTGTCGTTCAACTTGCGGCCTACGCGCGTCGGCTGTCCTGTGGCGGGATCCACCAGCATCACGTTGCTGATATGAATCGGCGCCTCGGTCTTCTTGATGCCGCCTTCCGGTTTGCCGGCGGTCGGCTTCTGGTGTTTGGTCACCATGTTGATGCCTTCCACCACCACGCGATTTTCGGCGAGCAGCACTTCCAGCACCTTACCTTGGTTCACCTTGTCTTTGGTGCTCCGGTAGTTGCCGGCGATGATCCGTACGGTGTCGCCCTTCTTGATCTTCCGTTTCGGCTGCTTGTTAAACTTTCTTTCCATAGTCTTAAAGTACTTCGGGGGCCAATGAAATAATCTTCATGAACTGCTTCTCGCGGAGTTCGCGGGCCACGGGGCCGAAGATGCGCGTGCCGCGGGGTTCATCCTGGGGATTGAGCAGTACGGCAGCGTTGTCTTCAAAGCGGATATACGAACCGTCCTTACGGCGTACTTCCTTCTTGGTCCGTACGATCACGGCCTTTGATACCGTGCCCTTCTTGATCTGGCTGGTCGGGATGGCCGATTTCACCGTCACGACGATTTTGTCGCCGACGGATGCATAACGGCGCTTCGTGCCGCCCAATACGTGCAGGCAGAGCACCTCTTTGGCACCGCTGTTGTCTGCTACCGTAAGCCGGGTTTCATTCTGTATCATAGCTCGTTCCTTTTCAGTTTCAACAATTTCTTACTTCGCCTTCTCCACGATCTCCACCAGTCTCCAGCGCTTGTTCTTGCTGAGCGGGCGGGTTTCCATGATGCGCACCACATCGCCGATGCCGGCTTCGTTTTTCTCATCGTGCGCCATCAGCTTGGTCGTCTTCTTCATGAACTTCCCGTAGATCGGGTGCTTCACTTTACGGTCGATGGCTACCGAAATGCTCTTCTGCATCTTGTTGCTCACCACTTTACCGATACGCTCCTTGCGCGAATTCCTTTCCATAGTGCTTTACTTTTGCGTTGCTTTCTGGTGCAGCAACGTGTTGATCCGGGCAATCTGCCGGCGCGTCGCTTTAATGCGAATGGGGTTTTCAATAGCGGAAACCTGGTGCGCAAACTTCATTTTGCGCAGCGATTCCTTTTCGCTGATGAGTTTCTCTTTCAGCTCGTCTACCGACAAATCCTTGAGGTCGTTGTTCTTCATAGCGCTTATTCTACATAGTCACGGGCCACTACAAAACGGGTTTTGATGGGAAGCTTGCCGTCGGCGAGCTTGAGGGCCTCATAGGCCGTCGCGCGCGTAACTCCACCGGCTTCGAACAGGATAGTACCCGGCTTGATGGCCGCCACCCAGAATTCAGGAGCTCCTTTACCTTTACCCATACGTACTTCGGCGGGCTTACGCGTCACCGGTTTATCGGGGAACACGCGGATCCACACCTGGCCTTCACGCTTCATCGCGCGGGTTACCGCCACACGGGCAGCTTCCAGCTGACGCGCCGTGAGTTGGCCCGGCTCCAGGGCTTTCAGTCCGAATGACCCGAAAGAAATGGAATGACCACGGGTCGCCATTCCTTTTACACGGCCTTTCTGCGACTTTCTGTACTTCGTACGCTTCGGTTGTAACATGACTCTATATCGTTATCAAATACTCTACGTCTTCTATTATCTCCTTCTGCCGCGATCTTCACCGCCACGCGCGCCGCGTTCACCACCTCCGCGACGTTCGCCACGGCCGCCGCCGCCTTCGCGACGTTCACCGCGCTCACTGGCGCGACGAGGTGCTCCCTGCTGCTTGCCTTCCGTCTGTGATACCATGCCCACGTTGGGCGACAGGTCACGCTTGCCGAAGATCTCGCCCTTGAAGATCCACACCTTGATGCCGATCTTGCCATACACTGTCTGCGCTTCGGAAATCGCATAATCGATATCCGCACGCAGCGTGTGCAGCGGAATGCGTCCTTCCTTATACTGCTCGGTCCGGGCGATGTCGGCACCGGCCAAACGACCGGACAACTTCACCTTGATACCTTCTGCGCCGACACGCATTGATGAAGCGATGGCCTGCTTCATGGCGCGACGGTAAGAAATACGGGCTTCCAACTGCTGTGCGATGGACTCACCGACGAGGCGTGCATCCAGTTCCGGACGCTTGATCTCGTAGATGTTGATCTGTACATCTTTGCCGGTAAGCTGCTTCAGTTCTTCCTTGATCTTATCGACCTCGGTTCCACCTTTGCCGATCACCACACCCGGGCGAGCCGTGTGAATGGTGAGCGTAATGCGCTTGATGGTGCGTTCAATCACCACTTTGGCAATACCGCCCTTCTGAATCCGGGCGTCGATATACTTCCGGATCTTCTGGTCTTCCACCAGCTTGTCGGAAAATTCCTTTCCGCCGAACCAGTTCGAATCCCAGCCGCGGATAATGCCGAGGCGCAGGCCTACAGGATTAATCTTTTGTCCCATTATTCCTTGGTTTCTTTTGCTTCAACCTTCTTTTCTTTTGCGGGCTGTGCCGGCATTTTGTCCACGACCAATGTGACATGGTTTGAACGCTTGCGCACGCGGTGTGCACGACCCTGGGGGGCCGGGCGCAGGCGCTTCAGCATGCGGCCGCCATCGACAAATACATCTTTTACATAGAGGTCTGCCTCTTCGAGCTTCGCATCCTTGTTCTTGGCTTCCCAGTTGGCAATAGCCGACATCAGAAGCTTCTCCATGCGTGCCGCCGGGTGCTTCGCCTCATACTTGAGGAGGTTCAGCGCTTTGGAAACCCGCTCGCCGCGAATCAGGTCAGCCACCAGGCGCATTTTGCGGGGCGAGGTGGGCACATCATTGAGGTAAGCGACGGCCGGACCAGTCTTGGCAGCTTCCTTTACCGCCTTGATCTTGTCCCGCTTCTGTACGGACCTCTTTACTTTCTTTTCAGTTGCTTCCATGTGCGTATCGGTTAAGCAGCAGCCGCTTCAGCCTTGTTGTTGCCCGTGTGGCCCTTGAACGTGCGGGTGGGCGCAAATTCACCCAGCTTGTGCCCGACCATGTTCTCGGTGACATACACCGGAATAAATTTGTTGCCGTTGTGTACGGCGAAGGTGAATCCGATCATCTCCGGAGTAATGGTGCTCCGGCGCGACCAGGTCTTGATCACCGATTTCTTACCTGACTGTTCCATCGCACTCACTTTCTTGGCGAGGCGTGCGTCGAGGTATGGACCTTTTTTAATTGACCTTCCCATTATTTTTTCCTCCTAGCTATGATTAGATGATCAGAATATTTCTTCGGATGGCGAGTCTTCTTGCCCTTCGAATAGAGACCCTTGCGGGAGCGCGGGTGACCGCCGGAAGCGCGTCCTTCACCGCCGCCCATCGGGTGGTCGACCGGGTTCATGGCAACCGCGCGGGTGCGGGGGCGAACCCCTCTCCAACGGCTGCGGCCGGCTTTACCTACCGACTCGTTCATGTGATCGGCATTTGAAACAGCGCCGACCGTTGCCAGGCAGCGTGAGAGCACGTTGCGCATCTCGCCCGACGGCATCTTCAGCGTGGCGTAGTCGCCTTCGCGGGCGAGCAACTGAACAAATGCACCGGCGCTTCGGGCAATAGCTGCTCCTTTGCCGGGTTTGTTTTCCACGTTATGGATGATCGTACCCAGCGGAATCTTGGTCAGCGGGAGTGTGTTACCCACATCCGGTGCCACATCCTCGCCGGAAATGACGATCTGGCCTACTTTCAATCCCTGGGGTGCCAGGATATATGATTTGAAACCATCCGCATAATACAATTTGGCGACACGTGCCGTGCGGGTAGGATCGTACTCAATCGACTTCACCGTAGCGGGAACGCCGAACTTGCTGCGGATAAAATCTACGTTGCGGGACTTTTGCTTGTGACCGCCGCCGATGTAGCGCATGGTCATGCGTCCCACGTTGTTGCGGCCACCCGTCTTTTTGATGGTGGTCAACAACGATTTCTCAGGACGACCTTCGGTGATGTCGTCAAAACCGGGCGACAGTCTGTGTCGCGTGCCAGGGGTAACCGGTCTTAGTTTCTTCAGCGCCATCGTTCGTCTTGTTTATACGTTGCTATAAAAATCAATCACTTCGCCTTGCGCCAGCGTCACAATGGCTTTCTTGTAGTTCGGCTTGCGGCCGGCCAGTGTACCGGCTTTGGTGAAGCGCACTTTCTGTTTGCCCATGACGCGCAGGGTATTCACCTTGGCCACGTTCACGCCATACATCTTTTCCACGGCTTGCTTGATCTCCACCTTGTTGGCGTTGATGTCAACGATGAAGCCGTATTTTCCCTTTTCATTCAGGGCCGACACTTTCTCGGTCACCAGGGGGCTTTTGAGGATACTCATGGCGCTGCTTATTTTAAGAGGGTGTCAATTTTACCAACCGAGCTCTCTACGAAGATGAGCTTGTCGGCGTGAATCACATCGTAGGTATTAAGCTGCGATGCAGTGATCACCTTGGTGTTTTGGATGTTGCGTCCAGACACCACGATATTCTTGTTGGCTGCCGGCAGTACGAGGAGCGTCTTTTGTGCATCTGCACCCAGGCTCTTCAGCATGGCGGCGTACTGCTTGGTCTTCGGTGCTTCAAAGTTGAAGTCTTCCACCACGGTGATGGACTGATCCTTAGCCTTATAGGTAAGAGCCGAGCGACGGGCGAGGTCCTTTACCTTCTTATTGAGTTTGAAGCTGTAGTCGCGGGGAACGGGACCGAATACACGGCCACCACCTTTGAACTGGGGGTTCTTGATGTTACCCGCACGAGCGCCGCCCGTACCTTTTTGCTTCTTGATTTTCTTGGAGGATCCGGTGATCTCGTTACGCTGCTTGGACTTGTGGGTACCTTGGCGCTGATTGGCCAGGTAGCTCTTGATGTCCAGCCAGATGGCGTGATCGTTGGGCTCAATGCCAAAGACTTCGGGCGACAGCGTCACCTTCCGGCCTGTCTTCTCACCGCTATATTTCGTTACTGCTACGTCCATCACTTTTGCAGGATTATGGTTGAGTTTTTCGCACCCGGTACAGAACCGCTGACCAGGATCAGGTTGTGCTCCGCCATGATCTTCACCACTTTGAGGTTGGTGACTTTCACGCGGTCATTGCCCATGCGTCCCGGGAGGCGCTTTCCTTTGATCACCCGTGAGGCGAAGGAGGCGTTACCCATGGAACCTGGAGCACGAAGGCGATTGTGCTGGCCGTGGGTTTGTCCACCCACGCCCTGGAAGCCATGGCGCTTCACAACACCCTGAAAGCCGCGTCCCTTCGAGGTACCTACGGCATCCAGAAAATCTCCTTCGGCGAACACATCCTGAACACGAACTTCTTTGCCGAGCTCGGCAATGTTGTTGAACTCTGCGCCGAAGTCACGAAACTCAACCACGGCCCGCTTGGGTGTGGTGTTAGCTTTTTTGAAGTGACCTACCAGCGGCTTGGATGTGTTTTTTTCTTTCTTCTCACCGAAGGACAGTTGCAGGGCTGTATAACCGTCGGTCTCTTGGTTCTTGACCTGGGTTACAATACAGGGACCTGCCTCGATGACGGTGCAAGCGATATTCTGACCGTCCTGGCCATATATGCTTGTCATCCCAATCTTACGTCCTAAAATTCCAGGCATGGCTTAACCTATTTTGCTGTTTTTTATACCGTTTTGCGGGTTTTGTATCGCAAAAAGGACTGCAAAGATAGGAACTGAGGTCGAGTAACCAAGAGCCCAATTCAAAAAAAGACAGGGGGCTTCAGAGACCTGTCAGGCTACAAAAAATGGAAACAGGCAGCCTCTTGAATATCAGCTAGTTGGCGAAAGCGTCAGCGTTGATTCTAAAATGCCCCGGCAACGCCCCAGGTCGACAGCCCTAATCCACCCGCTCAACGCCCAATCCGGGCTTGTCTGAGCATCGCATAATGCCATCCTCGAGGATGAACCCTCCCTTGACCGCGTCCTTGGCCAAGTCAAGGCTTCCGTCCAGGTCGATATACTTCGTATTTGAACAGGCAAATGCCACATGGAGACCCGCAGTAATGCTGACTATACTTTCGTCATTGCAGCCCCAGAACAGGTCCAGACCCTCCTGGAGGCCGATGTTGGCAATCTGTATCCCCTGACCGATGCCGCCGCACTTCATCAGTTTGATGTTAAAAATACCCACAGCCCTGGGCGGCTTGACCAGCTCCAGGGCATCCTTGGGCGACAATAGGGATTCATCGGCGGCGATCACCTGCCGGACCTCCGGGGGAAGCTGGCGCATCTCGGCCACGGCCTTGGCGGGCAGCGGCTGCTCAATTAACTCGATATCCAGGGATTTAGTCCGGTTGTAGAATTCGATGGTCTGCCCTGCTGTATACCCCTGGTTCGCATCAATCCGGATCGCCATCTTTTTCCCGTGCTTCTCGCGCATCTTCACCAACCGTTCGATGTCCTCCTCCAGGTCTTTCCCGATCTTGACCTTGATCGCCTTGAAGCCGCGTTTGACGTAATCGTCAGTCTCCTTCAGGGTTTCTTCCACATTCTTGATCCCGATGGTGTTGGAGGTTGGCATCGCCTGGATCTTCTGGCCGAGGTACTTGACCAGGGGGATGCCCAGGTATTTAGTAAAGGCATCATGCAAGGCAATGTCAAGGGCGGCGCGGGCGGCAGGCGTTTTGGGGAACTTGATGGTCACCTCAAACAACAGCTGGTTGATTTCGCGAATATCTCTGCCCTTGAGAAACTCCAGGTTGGCGTCGGTCAGCGAGGCCAGTGTTTGATCGAGGTTCTCGCCGGTAACATACTCACTGGGATTGGCGGCCCCGATGCCTGTTAAGCCATTGCTAAGTGTGATCTCCACAAACGCATTAAGCACTTCATCAACGGTCTTGAAGGCGATGGTGTATGGCTTGGTATTGCCGAGGTCCATTTTCCAGACCTTGATGTTCTTGATTTGCATAGTTGTATAAATTGAGCAGGCTATACCTGCGCGATGGATTCGTCGATCATTTGCTTAAAAATGGGCACGAGGGCCTCCACGCCGTCTTCGAGGGGAAGAATGGCGGGAATTCCCAGTTCTTTCGTGGCCTGGGCCGCATACTGTCGGGCGTCCTCCTCCTTCATCTTATAGGTATTGATGGTCAGCGCCACTGTTGGTGCGCCGAGGATGCGGATCAATTCAATCTCCTCTTTTGGCGTTGGAATATCCGCAGGAAAGTCCTCCAGGCCTTTATAGCGCTTTCGCGGCGGGTTGTGCTGGAGGACGGCGGCGTCCGCATTGGCAGAGATAATCCACTCGGCACCTGCTGGTCCGCTTGGGTTGCGGAGGCTGGACTGGCCTTCAATAAAGATGATATGTGGTTTCGCTTCATCCCAGCATTGGACAATGGCGTGTTCCATTTCGCCGGAGATGAAGTCATTCAACGTGCTGTCGAAGATGAACCCGTACTTCGCGCCTTGCATCCAGCCCGTCTGGCCGGTGTAGATCATTTCCGCACGGTATCCAGCGTTGCGCATGGCCTGCATGAGGAAGCGGGTCGTCGTGCGTTTGCCGAGGGCGCAGTCGGTGCCCAGCACGGCGATCTTGGGGCAGTGTACCCGTTCGATTTCGCCCGACCAAAAGTGGAGGTCTTTGAATTTCTTGGGTTTCCTTACGTCGATGATTTCGACGCCTTTTTTGTTGGCCAACTCGACCAGTTCCGGGTGGTCAGAGACATAATCATGAAGGCCGTTGACGATGCCGAAGCCCAGTTCGATGGACTCCTTTAATAGAGCACGCAGCTCATCCGGCAGAATGCCGCCCTTTGTGGCTACACCGATGATGCAGAATTCGGCCTTCTCTTTGCTCTTACTTACGAATTCATGAAGCGTCGCATAAACCGGAATGTCACGTTTTTTGCCGTCGAGCACTTCGCCTGCATCGCGCCCAGCAACCTTGTCGTCAATGATGCCGAGGATATTGAATCGCTCGGTGCCCCGGATCAGTCCATGGGCGGTTTTGCCGTTGTCGCTATCGAGGTAGCCCGCGGTCAAAATAATGGCATTACTCTTGTCCATAATTATTGAGGCGCGAAAATTCGGCTAAACGCCAGTAATGTGCAAATAGGAAGAAGTCAGGAGTTAGGAGTCAGAAGTCAGAAGTGCCTGAGGCTCTCGGCTGCCCTGAGTTTTAAAAGGCTTGCCCTGAGGTTCTCTAAGGGGAAGGCACCGAGGGGGGGAAGATGCTGAACATGAATAAACTGTAACTTTGCAACTGATATGAAAACACGCATTTATTTTCTGATGGGCCTGATGATCGTCGCTGGAACGCTGCAGGCACAGTCGCTGCTGGGTACCTGGCAGGTAACGGAAGAAAAGACCTGTTTCGGAGCCCAGATGAATGAGTCAGAAACGGAAAAGGAGTTGCTGAAAGACATGGGCTCCAACCGTAACGCAGTGGCGAAAGTCATTGTCTTCAAGAAGAACGGCACCGGTGAGGAAGGAATATTTGCGACCGGCAAGAAGAAAGGCAGTGACAAGACTGCGTTCAACTACCGGCTGACCGGCACAGACCTTCAGTTGCTCGACAAGAAATCGGGCATTATGACGCAGCAGCTGGTTGTTGACGAACTATCGGCTACCACGTTGCGTTTTCACCTGGCCGGCAGGGACTGCGAAACAAAAACCCTGACGCGAATCAAGTAATGGTTACTGAATCTCCCGTTAAGCGCGACATCCGCAAGCTCCAACTCGACGAGCTCAAGGAATTCTTTGTCCAGCAGGGAGATAAAGCGTTTCGTGCCCAACAAGTTTACGAGTGGTTGTGGATGAAGTCGGCGAAGGACTTCGAGCAAATGACGAACCTTTCGCTGGCCACGCGGGAGCTGTTGAAGACTCATTTCACCATCAACCACATCCAGGTTGACACTATGCAGCGCAGTTCGGATGGCACCATCAAGAATTCGGTCAAACTGCACGACGGACTCATCGTTGAATCGGTACTGATTCCCACGGAAAAAAGGATCACCGCCTGCGTCTCTTCGCAAGTGGGTTGCAGCCTGGCCTGCAGGTTTTGCGCAACCGCCCGGTTGAAGCGAATGCGCAACCTCGAGCCCCACGAAATCTACGACCAGGTTGTGGCCATCAAGCAGCAGGCGGAGCTGTTCTTCGGCCGGCCGCTGACCAACATTGTATTTATGGGTATGGGCGAGCCGTTGCTGAACTACAATAATGTTCTTACCGCCATCGACAAGATTACGTCGCCCAAGGGTTTGAACATGGCCTCCAAGCGGATTACCGTTTCTACGGTGGGTGTGGCGAAGATGATCCGGAAAATGGCAGATGAGGAAGTAAAGTTCAACCTGGCCGTCTCCCTTCATGCGGCCACCAACGAAACCCGTTCCTCCATCATGCCCATCAACGACTCCACCCCGTTGGAGGAATTGGGCGATGCACTCGAGTATTGGTATGCCAAACAGAAGAAGAAGGTTACCTACGAGTATGTGGTTTGGAAAGGGATCAACGATACCCCGGAGCACGCGCAGGCATTGTTGAAGTTCTGCAAGCGCGTGCCCTGCAAGGTGAACCTCATCGAATACAATCCCATCGACGGCGGGGAATTTCAGCAAGCCTCCGATGAGTCGTTAGTTATGTATATGGACTTGCTGGAACGCCACGGCATCACCACGCGCATCCGCAAGAGCCGCGGCAAGGACATTGATGCGGCCTGCGGGCAGTTGGCCAACAAGTCTTAGGGCTGACGGCAATTAATTTCTCCTAATACGAACCCATCAATAGCTCTAGCTTAATCCGGGGGCAAAATTGTTACACCGTGTCCGGGCTTTAGCCCGTTTCCAGCGCGGGGGAACTAAGTTTAAGTTTCCCTATTTTTGAACACTCAAACCGTCTTTGCAATGCAAGTCAGTCCTTACGAACAGCATTTCCAGTCCTCCGAGAAAGTCCGCGATTTTGTCATCGGGATGAGCGACGGTCTTACCGTACCGTTTGCTTTGGCCGCAGGTCTTAGCGGCGCGGTGGATCAGACCAGCATTATCATCACGGCGGGTTTGGCGGAGATTGCCGCGGGTTCCATCGCCATGGGCCTTGGCGGCTACCTGGCAGGACGCACCGAAATCGAGCACTACGATGCCGAAGAGCGGCGAGAATACGAGGAGATTGAACGGCTGCACGAAGTGGAAATCAAGGAGACGAAGGAAATCTTCGCGGAGTATGGACTCAATGAACAATTGCAGGAGACCATCGCCCGCGAGATGGCGAAGAACCCGAAGAAGTGGGTGGATTTCATGATGCGCTTTGAACTGGGGTTGGAGCGTCCCGACAAGAACCGGGCACTGGAGAGCGCCATCGTCATTGGCGTCAGCTATGTCATCGGTGGGTTGATTCCCCTTAGCGCCTACTTCGTCACGCCCACCGCATCAGAGGGGTTACTCTACTCCTCTGTCATTACGCTGATATGCCTGGTGGTGTTTGGCGTCATCAAGAGCAAACTCACGGGTCAGCCACTCCTCAAAGGCGCAGCACGAGTAGCACTTACCGGTGCCCTTGCCGCCGGCGCAGCTTTCTTGCTGGCCAAGTTAATTGGTGCGTAATAATCGGTGGGTCGGTGAGTCGGTGGATCAGTAGTCGGTGAACAGTGAACGGTGAACGGTAAACAGTGAACAGTCTACAATTGGTACGCATCGGCTAATTGGCTAATGGGGCCAATTATTTTTTTGATGCTTTGAAGAGTTTCTCGCGCTCCTCTTTTGAAAGGCTTTCATAGCCGCCTTCAGAGATCTTGTCCAGAATCGCATCGATCTCCTGCTGGGATACACCCAATGTGCCTGCTCCGGTTGATTTTTTCGGGGGCGCCTCCTTGCGATAGGTCACTTTTACGGTTCTGCGAGGTGAGAGCAATCCCTTGATCCACGAGAGCGTACTTGTTATCCATCCACCCCAATTCACCCCAACCTGCATCTGTTTGATGTAAACAAATCCGATGAGTGCGCCTCCGAGGTGGGCAATGTTTCCGCCGATGTTGATGCCTTGCCGCAGCGAGATCAGTGACAACACCACGTAGAAGGCCGCGATGTACTTGATTTTGACCGGACCCAGCAGCAGCAGGTAAAATGTGTAGTCCGGCAATAGTACCGCAGTGGCAACAACGATAGCATAAATGGCTCCGGATGCCCCGACCATTCCGCGGTCGCCAACAAAATCCGGGGCCAAATAATGCAAAAGCAGAAAGCAAGCACCGCCGATGATACCTCCCAGTACATAAAGCGCGATGAGCTTGTCGCTGCCCAGGTATTCCACAAAGAGTTTTCCAAACCAATACAGGAACAGCATGTTGAACAGGATGTGAAAGATGTCCAGCATGCTGTGGGTGAACATATAGCTGACCAGCGTCCAGGGTCGCTTTAGGAATTCGGTCAGTACCGGGGGAATGGAGAACTGTTTGTAGACCGCTTCGAAGATGGATTCGTTGCCCCACAAGACCATGTACAGCAAGAGCAGCACAAAATAGATCGCCACGTTGATGATGATCAGCTGCGCCAACCCGTTGTTTGGCTTATTGAATGCGTTCTTAAAATCCTCTAACACCGGAAGCTTGTTGTAGGGATTACCAATTTACGGAATAGTTGCATGACCCTTACCTCCCCGAGCTTCGCCAGAAAGAAATCAGGATAAACGCCACGAATGCGCCGCCAAAATGAGCCAGGTGTGCGACGCTGCCGCTGCGGTCCATGAAATAAGTAAGAAAGCCCATCAGGAATACCATATACTTCGCCTTGATCGGGATCGGGGGAAACAACAGCATGATCTCCAGGTTCGGGAAAACCATTCCAAAGGCCATCAGGATTCCGTAGATGGCACCCGAAGCACCCAACATGATGCCCACGTTGCCCGGGAAGACAAAGTAGTTGACTGCGGCGTACAGTATACCCGCGCCAATCCCGGTAATGATATAGAACAACAGGAACTTCTTATCTCCCCAGTAATGCTCAAGGATCGGAGCAAATGAGGCCAACGCCAGCATATTGAAGAAGATATGGCCGAAGCTGCCGTGCGCAAACATGTAGGTAAAGAACTGGTACGGTGCGAACCCTTCGCTGCCAAGGGGCCACAGGGAAACCAATGCCGTGAACCCGTCCCCCATCAGGTTCTGAATGAGAAAGACAACAACGTTAATGATGACCAGGTTGCGGACGAGGGGCGTAAGGTTGAACATCAGCGGAAGTGTGTTTCGATCTTAGACGTTTCAAAAATAAAAAATGTTGTACTGCCGTCCGGGGAATAATTCGGGTTGTGGGACGAAAACAGCCGATCGACGATGGAATCCATCTCTTCCTGCGTCAGGGGCTGCCCTATTTTTATGCTGGCGCGGCGGGCCAGCGAGCGAGCCAGGTTGTCCTCCAGCGGGACGCTCAGCGCCGCCTGGTTTTGCTTAAACTGTTCCAATAGCCCCTCAAACAATTCTTTCTCACTTTTCCCGGCTGCCTCTGCCGGCATACCGGTGACGACGATGGTATTCTTTCCAAAGGTGTCAAACTGGAAGCCGAGCGCCTTAATTTCCTTCTCCATTTCCATCACCAGGGTGAAGTCGGCGGTGGTCAGTGTGACCTGCTGTGGGAAGAGGCTCTGCACTGTTGAGGCTGAGCGGTCCTTCATTTTTCGCAGGAAGCTTTCATACAACACCCGCTCATGCGCCGCTCCAGGGTGAATGATCATTACACCATTCCTTGCGGGGCGCACCAGGTGTCCAGACGGAAGCTGAAAAACAGGAACATGTGAAGGCACGGGCACGTTGGCCATCCGTTCCGATGCCGCTGCTTCTGACTGTCCAAACAAGGCACTCTGCGCCGGCCGCTCCTCCTCAAACAATTTCTCCCAATTTTTCAGGTTGGAGCGCTGCAGGCCCGTCCCCAGCTGTTCGTCAAGAAACTGCTCACGGCTCAGCGCCTGCGACAGACCAATCTTGTCCGCCAGGTTGATGTCTGCGGAGTAATCCAGCGTGGGCGCAAGGTTGTGCGCTCCCAGGGCTTGTCGTACCGCCGCGCGAATCACCGCATAAACGGCGCGCTCATCGTCAAACTTGATTTCTGTCTTCGTCGGATGAACGTTTACGTCAATATGCTTGGGATCTATGGTAACGAAGAGCACGTAGAAAGGAAACGTGCCTTCAACCAGCAGATTCTCATATGCGCCGGCGACCGCGTGGTTCAGGTAGTTGTTCCGGATGAAGCGCTCGTTCACAAAAATGAACTGCTCACCCCGTGTCCGTTTGGCCGACTCCGGTTTACCCACGAAGCCGGTGACGGAAAGCAGGTCCGTTGCTTCGCGGCACGATGCGAGTTGCTCCTGGTATGACTTCCCAAAAAGTCCGACAATACGTTGGGCCAGGTTGGACGGTTCGAGGTCATACAGCTTTTCATCGCCATGAGTCAGCGAAAAGGAAAGTTCAGGATGCGCCAGGGCGATTCGCTGAAAGTCCTCCACGATGTGCCGCATCTCCACCGGATTCGACTTGAGGAAGTTCCGACGGGCGGGGATGTTGTAGAAAAGGTTCTTGACTGCGATAGACGTTCCCTTCTCCATCGCCGCAGGTTCCTGACGTCGTACCTCCGAACCTTCCACGACAAGAAGGGTTCCAAGTTCACGCGCGGCGAGCCGTGTCTTCATCTCGAATTGCGACACGGCGGCGATGGACGCCAGCGCCTCACCCCGAAAGCCCATGGTGCGCAGCGTGAAGAGATCTTCCGCCTGTCGGATCTTGGACGTGGCGTGACGTTCGAGGCTCATCCGGGCATCCGTTTCGCTCATGCCAGAGCCGTCGTCGACGATCTGGATAAGCGCACGGCCGGCTTCCTTGATGATGACCTGGATGCGCGTGGCACCGGCATCAACCGAGTTCTCCATCAACTCCTTCACCACCGACGCCGGGCGCTGCACCACCTCGCCGGCGGCGATTTGGTTGGCAATGGCATCGGGAAGCAGGTGGATGATATCGGCCATGAATGAAGGGAGGCAGTCCGGGCAGGCTATTTCTTAAAACGGAAATAGAAGTAAACCGGAATGAAAAGGAAGAATATGTACAACGCGTCTTTTCCCCATTGCAGAAACGCCATCAGGAATAGCACGAGGAACAACAGCGCACCGCTGCGGAGCAATACCGTCCGGCGTTCACTTGCCGGCTTGTTGGAACGGCGGCGGGCAGATTGGAATGAGCCGGCGATCCGGCCACGGTAGTCGCCCGTGGATTCAGGTACAATACCCTGTTCGCGATCCAACTCGCGGCGGATGCGCTCTTCCCGTTCACGGCGCTCCTCCGCTTCCTGGTCCCAGTAGCGGGGTTTGTAGCTGAACCGCTTGTGTTCCGGTGTTTTGGTAAAGAGCGAAATGAATTTCATGATCTCCTGTGCTGTTTAGGCCGCCGGAATCGTTCTTCCGGGTAAAATTGCTTTATTCGGGTCCAAATACAAAGTTAACCGAAGGATGTCGAACAAAGTTCTCCTCTTTGTCCTGCTTTCCGTACTCGCCCGCACATCCTTCGGGCAGTCCGACCGTGATCGGTGGGTCGACAGCGTCTTCAGCAAACTAAGCCGCCAGGCAAAGGCAGCGCAACTCTTCTTGGTCACTGCACCTGCCAATCCCACGCGCGACGATATTAACGATCTGGAGGACCTGGCCAAAGACGGTGCCGGCGGTATATATATAACGAGTGGCGGACCGGTAAGTCACGCCGCCATGCTCAATAGGCTCCAGAAAATTTCTGACGCTCCCCTGCTGGTGGCCGCTTCCGCGGAATGGGGCCTTCGGCAAACCTGGGACAGTGTCTCGGGTCTTTCAAAGCCGATGGTTGTCGGTGCCTTGCCTTCCGATTCGCTCGTCAGGCTCTGGGCACAAGCTATTGCCCGCCAGATGAGGGAGGCGGGGGTACACATCAATTTCGCTCCGAATGCCGACGCCGAGATATTTTCAGGCGACTACCTGCGATACTTTGGAGACGATACAAAGCTCGCAGGCTCGCGGGCTACGGCGTTTGTAAAAGCCTTGCAGGCAGAAGGTGTTCTTGCCGTGGCAAAGCATCTTCCGCGCCGTTGGAGCGAAGAACGTCCACTGCCCGATTCCATGATCGTGCTTCGCCTGGACCGCATCGACACGTCGACGCTCCAACCTTTCCACCAACTGATCAAGGCCGGGATTGCCGGCATATCAACGGACTACCTGCACTTCTCCATTCAAAATGAGCAAGGCATTGTGCCTGCTTCCGTCTCCCAGGTATTTGTGCCCGAAGTGCTGCGGCGCAGGCTCGGGTTTCAGGGGCTTGTCTTCGCCGATGCGGCGAGCATCAACCGGCGCGGCGGCAAACTGCGCGCCGGCGAAGCCGAACTGCTCGCCTTCCAGGTGGGTGCCGACATCATTTACCATCCGGTCGATCCGTCGGCGGGTATTAAAAAGATTGCCCGCGAGACGCGCAAGAACAAACTGCTGTTGGCGCAACTCGATGCGAGCGTCAGGAAGATACTGGCCGCGAAGTACGACGCCGGCCTCAGCCGTTCCTCGAAAATAAACACGGACAACCTGCTGCGCCGTCTCAACAACCCGGAATTTGATAAGACAACCGATCTAGTTTCCGCCGCCGCGGTGACTTTGGTCCAAGACATCGATTCGCTCCTGCCCATCCGGATGCTGGAAGATTTGTCCTTCGTATCCATATCCATCGGCAAAGATTCCGGACAGGAATTTGACAACATGATACGGAAGTATGCGCCAATCCGGACCGTGAGCATACTGGACCCTTCAGACACGGTCAACACAGTCATCACCCCGAAGGAAACAGTGATTGTCTCAGTGTACCCTTACGCCGCGGGGTTGGAGCGAAAGGTTAAGGACTGGATCAATCGTCTGGCAAAAACCAATCGTCTTATCGTCGTTCACTTTGGAAATCCGGCGGGGCTTAGTCATTATTCCGGCGTCCACGCGTTAATCGCGGCGTATACCGACCAGGACCGCATGCCGTCGGCTGCAGCGCAAGTGATTTTTGGCGCATTGCCGGCTCAGGGAAAACTGCCGGTTAAGTCGGGCGGCTGGAGTTCAGGAACCGGAATTACAACCACGTCCCTTGGCCGACTTTCTTATGGCGTACCGGAATCCGTCGGAGTCAGCAGCGCCGGCCTGGCGAAAATAAGACCCATCATGGAAGAAGCCATCGCGATGGGCGCCACTCCGGGGTGTCATGCATTGGTGGTGAAAGACGGTAAGGTGATTTATGAAGCTTCTGCCGGCTTCCTTACGTACGAGAAGAAGATTCCCGTCACGGGAGAAACCATTTACGACCTTGCCTCGGTCACAAAAATTTCGGCCACGCTGCAGGCGGTATTGTTCCTCTACGATCATGGCCTCATCGATATCAACAAGAAAGCATCCGTCTACTTGCCCGAGTTGCGGAATTCCAACAAGGCGGACTTCACGTTGAAAGACATCCTTACGCACCAGGCCGGGCTGTGGCCGTTCCTCCCCTTCTGGGCGCAGACGATGAAAGGCAACCAATGGATGCCGGAATATTACAGCACATCGGAAAGCGCGGATTATCCTTTCCCCGTCGCCGAGAATCTGTTTGCCTCAAAAGCCATGAAGGACAGCCTGTGGCAATGGATCATCAAAGCGCGGGTGCGGGACAAGCCGCCGCGCACTCCTTATGACTATCGTTACTCCGACATGGGCTTTTACATTCTTCAGCACCTGGCGGAGAAGTTGTTGAATCAGCCGATGGAAGATTTCCTCGCACAGAATCTCTATGAGCCCCTCGGTGCCTACACCACAGGCTATCTCCCCCTTCGCCGATTCCCTTCCGACCGCATTGCGCCAACAGAGAATGATACGCTGTTCAGGAAGTCACAGTTGGTCGGTTACGTGCATGACCAGGGCGCTGCGATGCACGGTGGGATCGCGGGCCATGCCGGCCTTTTCAGTACGGCCAACGACCTCGCCAAATTGGGACAGATGTGGCTGCAAAAAGGATGGTACGGCGGTCAACGCTTCTACAAACCGGAGACGGTGGAATTGTTCAGCACCAAGCAGTTCTCCGACAGCCGGCGAGGGTTGGGCTGGGATAAGTCAATTCTCAGCGACTGGAGCAGCCCGACATCGATGTACGCTTCGGCCAGAACGTTTGGTCATACCGGCTTCACAGGCACATGCATTTGGGTGGACCCGGAGTTCAACCTGGTCTATATCTTCCTATCCAACAGGGTGATGCCGGACATGAATAACAATAGACTATTAAACGCCAATATCCGTCCTCGCATACAGGAAGCCATTTATCAGGCCATATTCGACTATTGCGGGTCGGGCAGGTGAAACTTACGGAGGCAAAATCGGGTTATTAAGACTCAAACCTAAGACTGTGGATTACATCAATATTGGAATTGTGTGCTACCCGACGTTCGGGGGCAGCGGCGTGGTCGCCACGGAACTGGGCAAAGCCCTGGCCAAAGAAGGCCACCGCGTTCATTTCATTACGTATTCCCAGCCGACGCGCCTGGACTTTCTTAATGAGAACCTGTTTTACCACGAAGTCGATTTTCGGTCGTATCCGCTCTTTGAATATCCACCTTATGAACTTGCCCTGGCCAGCAAGATGGTGAGTGTCGTGAAGAATGAGAAGCTCGATCTCCTCCACGTTCATTACGCCATCCCTCACGCTTCAGCGGCGTACATGGCCAAACAAATTCTGAAATCGGAAGGCATTACCATTCCGGTCGTCACCACCCTGCATGGTACAGATATTACCCTAGTTGGAAAGGACCCTTCGTATGAACCGGTCGTCACGTTCAGCATCAACCAGTCGGACGGTGTCACCGCAGTATCGGCAGACCTTCGCAAAGAAACCTACGAGCACTTCAAGATTGCCGTCGACATCGATGTAATTCCGAACTTCATCGACCTCGACAAATTCAAGAAGCAAAAGAAAGATCATTTCAAAAAAGCCATCTGTCCGAATGGTGAGGCGTTGATTGTGCACACGTCGAACTTCCGCAAAGTGAAACGCATCAGTGACGTGGTTCAGATCTTTGCCAATATCCACCAAGTGATGCCGGCTAAGCTGCTCATGATCGGCGATGGCCCCGAGCGCCAGAAAGCCGAGGCCCAGGCCAAAGATTTGGGAATCGAAAATGATGTTCGCTTTCTCGGCAAACTGGAAGCCATCGAAGAAGTGCTTTCCGTTGCCGATCTCTTCCTGATGCCTTCGGAGAAAGAGAGCTTTGGCCTTGCCGCCCTCGAAGCCATGGCCTGTGAAGTGCCCTTGATTTCTTCCAACGCCGGCGGGCTACCCGAACTGAACGTACAGGGCATCACCGGCTTCATGAGCGAGATCGGCGATGTGGAAGACATGAGCCGCAAAGCGCTGTTTATCCTCGACAAGAAGAACCTGCCGACGTTCAAAGACAACGCGCTGAAACGGGCAAGGGAGTTTGACATCGCCAACATCCTGCCCCTCTACGAGCGGGTCTACGAACGGGTTATCGAGAAATCAAAGGTGTCTGCCGGCTCTTAGGCACTGCTGCCGGGACTCTGACAGAGATCATTGAAAACGTCACGTTACGGAATTATCTTTGCACCCTGTAATGCGATTAGAGTATGGAAAATGAGGTAAAACCGCAAAATAAGGGCTCTAAGAAGCTTTTCAACAACCCCGTTCTTGAGGCTTTGTCCCGTACGCACATTGCCGTGCCGCTTACCGTCTTCTTTTCCTATTCGGCAGGCCTGCTCTATTGGAGCGTGACGCACACTTCTTTGTCGGCGGGAATGACGGTGGGAATGTTCTTTTTGGGCATGCTGGTCTTCACCTGGGTGGAGTATAACATTCACCGATACATTTTCCACCTGGCCCCCACCACGCCGAAGCGGGCACAGTTCCAGTACACCATGCACGGCGTTCACCACGAGTTCCCGAAGGACAAGACTCGGCTGGCCATGCCGCCGCTGCTCAGCATCACGCTGGCAACGATGCTCCTCCTCGTTTTCCGGCTGATCCTCGGCGATTTCACGTTCTCCTTCCTTCCCGGTTTCCTGGTCGGTTATGCGATGTACTTGTCCGTACACTACATGGTGCACGCCTACCAGCCCCCCAAAAATTTTCTAAAGGTCCTCTGGGTAAACCACGCTGTTCACCACTACAAGGACGGCGAAATGGTTTTTGGCGTTTCTTCTCCGTTGTGGGATTATATCTACGGCACTATGGGAGAGAAGAACAAGCAGGAGCGCGATACGGCGACAGCCACTTCGTTGTAATCCGACCTCTCACCAGCCGCGAGCTAATTTTCCGCTTAACAAAGTCAACGGGGCGCTATGCGGGCCCGTTCGTTCTTGCCAGTCGCCCACGGTAATATTTATCGGTGGAGGGCAAACAGAAACCCTCCGATATTGGTTATGTTTAAACCTACGCCCGCATGCTCGGATACCGGTTTTCCAAATATTCCCCTCCCCCGCAGGATCAGTCCAGCGACTTCGACCGCATGCTGAAGATTTTCATGCAGTTGGTGCTGATCACCTCCGGTAACGTGGGTGAAGCACTTCAATGGATGACCGAAGTAGACCGCCAGCACAAGATCACCAGCCCAGGCTATGGTATGGGCGACTTCATCGATGACTTAAAGAAGAAAGGATACATCAGCGACGAAGGTCCGGACGGGCAGTTCAAACTTAAGGCAAGAAGTGAACAGAACCTGCGCCAGTCGGCGCTGGAAGAAATATTCGGCAAGCTGAAGAAAACGAGGGGCGGCGAACACAAGACCAACCACAACGGCAGAGGCGATGAGCCCACCACCGACCGGCGCGACTATGAATTCGGCGATACGATGGAACAGATTTCCATGACGGATTCCTTGCGCAACGCCCAGATCAATCACGGTTTTGAGGAATTCTTTATGACCGAAGAAGATCTCGAGGTGGTGGAAAACGAGTTCAAGACACAGACCTCCACCGTCCTGATGATCGACATCTCGCATTCCATGATCCTCTACGGTGAAGATCGCATCACACCCGCCAAAAAGGTGGCTATGGCCCTCGCCGAACTGATCACGAAGAAATACCCAAAAGACACCCTCGACATCCTGGTGTTTGGCGATGAGGCATGGCAAATTGAAATTAAAGACCTGCCCTACCTCCAGGTGGGACCCTACCATACCAACACCGTCGCCGGCCTCGAGCTGGCCATGGATATCCTGCGGCGGCGGAAGAACAGCAACAAGCAGATCTTCATGATCACCGATGGAAAGCCGACGTGCATCAAGGAAGGCATCCGCTACTACCGGAATGCATTCGGGCTGGATCAGAAAATCCTGAATCGCACGCTCAACCTGGCCGACCAGCTGCGGAAGATCAAGATCCCGGTCACCACATTCATGATCGCCACCGATCCATACCTCAAGGCATTTGTGCGCGAGTTTACCAAGGCCAACAACGGCAATGCCTACTACAGCAGCCTCGAAGGGCTGGGCAACCTCGTCTTTGAAGATTTCAAACGCAACCGGCGTAAAACATTGTAACCATGGACATCAAACGCATCAAGACCCTCGGCGAACTCAAGGCCGCGGGATACCAGCCACGCACCATCAAGGACGAGCTTCGCGCCAACCTGATCGCCCGCCTGCAGCGGAAGGAAAAGGTATTCGATGGCATTTGGGGTTATGAAGAAACCGTCATTCCCGACGTAGAGCGTGCGATCCTGGCCGGGCACGACATCAATTTTCTCGGCCTCCGCGGACAGGCAAAGACACGCCTGGCACGCCTCATGGTACACCTCCTCGATGAATATATCCCGGTCATCGCGGGCTCAGAATTGAATGATGATCCCATCAGACCTTTGTCGCGGTATGGCCGCGATCTCGTCGCCGAGTTGGGTGATCAAACGCCCATCGGCTGGATGCATCGCGACGAGCGCTACACGGAGAAACTGGCGACACCCGATGTTTCCATTGCCGATCTGATCGGCGACGTAGATCCCATCAAGGCAGCATCGCTGAAGTTGCCCTATTCCGACGAACGCGTGATTCACTTTGGCCTGATCCCGCGCGCCAACCGCGGGTTGTTTGTCATCAACGAACTTCCCGACCTCCAGGCCCGCATCCAGGTGGCGTTGTTCAATATCCTTCAGGAGGGCGATATCCAGATCCGCGGTTTCAAACTCCGTCTTCCGCTCGACCTGCAATTTGTTTTCACGGCCAACCCCGAAGACTATACCAACCGCGGCAGCATCGTCACGCCGTTGAAAGACCGGATCGACAGCCAGATCATCACCCACTATCCAAAGACGATTGATGTCGGCCGAAAGATTACGGGGCAAGAGGCCAACATCCGCGTAGAACAGCAGGAACGGGTATCCGCGCCTGACCTGGCGCTTGATCTTATCGAACAGATCGCTTTTGAAGCCCGCAAGAGCGAGTACGTAGATCCCAAGAGCGGCGTGTCGGCACGCCTGACGATCTCCGCATATGAGTCCCTGGTGGCGGCTGCCGAGCGCCGGGCGCTGATGAACGGCGAAAAGAACGCCACCCTCCGCGTCAGCGACTTCATTGGTGTGGTTCCCTCTATCACGGGAAAAGTCGAGCTGGTTTATGAAGGTGAGCAGGAAGGGCCCGCGATGGTGGCCCAGAATCTGGTCGGCAAAGCCATCCGTTCACAGTTCCTGCTTTATTTCCCCGACCCCGACAAATTCCGCAAGCAAAAGGAGAAGAGTCCTTACCGCAAGATCACGCAGTGGTTTGGCGATGGAAACACGCTTGACGTTCTCAGCGAAATCTCCAACCTGGAGTATGAAAAACAACTGCGCTCTGTCAACGGCTTGCTGGAGCTGGTCAACGAATTTCAGAAGGACAAAGACCCGGCCACGAAGCTCCTGTTGATGGAGTTCGCCCTGCACGGTCTCAGCGAGTACAGCCTGCTTAGCAAGCACCGGCTGGAGCGCGGCGTGCAGTTCAAAGATCTCATGAGCGGTATGTTCAACCTCAGTCCTGGCGAAGAAGATGCCGACGACGAGGATGAACAGAACTTTGGCGGAAAGTCCCGGTAATTTTCTACCCCCTCCCGAATGAAGCGCCCCGAACAGCTGACGGCGGACAGCCGTCAATTAAGTGATTTGCGCAAGTTGGTGGCGCAGGGTGAGGGGTTGCGCCTTGAATTCAAACGGAAAGCTTCCTTCCCCGACAAGATCGCGCGTGAACTGGTCGCGTTCGCCAACACGGCGGGCGGAACCTTGCTCGTTGGCGTTGACGATGACGGCAGTATACCCGGTGTGAAATACCCGGAAGAGGAGCTGCTCGTCATTGAAAAGGAACTTGAGACTACCTGCAGGCCGGCGCTTCCCCTGGCGACCCGCATTATGCGTGTTTCTGAAAAGCGTTTCGTCCTCTGGATTGACGTGGATCATAGCCCGAAGCGGCCGCACTACCTCGTTGTCAAAGGCAAGAAGGTATCGTTCGTCCGGGAGAAAGATGAAAGTTTGTCGGCAAGCCGGGAGATGCAGGAAGTGATTCGCCGGCTGAGGACATCGAAAGGTGTTCGCTTTCCTTACGGCGATGCCGAACAAAAAGTGATTCACTTTCTGGCCGACCATCCGGGGATCACGGTTGGCGAGTTTGCCCGGCTCACGGGCATGAATCGGTTTGCCGCATCGCGCAAGTTGGTTCGCCTGGTGGTGGCCAACGTTCTCCGTATCACACCGGCCGGCAAGGGTGATATCTACTCCCGCGCATGAAGTTTCTGTTAGAATTGCAATAAAAGTCAGCCGCTGGTTGACTTATGGGTCCGTTTTACATAGTTTTAGTTATCGATTGGACCGCGAAGATACCGTTCATGCCTGCAGGAGCCTCCTTCCTGTGGGGAACTGTCTTCGCGGTTTTCTTTTGTCCTGTCCCCAACTTTTTAAGCTATGGCAAAGCAGCGCAAGGAAAAGAAGGTTTTCATCCTCGACACCTCCGTCATCCTCTTCGAACACAACAGCATCCTGAATTTTGACGAGCACGACATCGGCATACCGATCACCGTGCTCGAAGAGCTCGACAACTTCAAGAAGGGCAACGACACCAAGAACTTCGAAGCCCGCGAGTTCATCCGCCTGATCGACAAGCTGGCGAAGGACCAGATGCTCCACAAGTGGAACCCGCTCAACGGCAAGAGCAAGGGAAACTTCAAGGTGCTCATGGAAACGGGCGCCAACGGCACCCTCGACGCCAACAAGGTATTCAACGAGCATAAGGCCGACCACCGCATTCTTAACTCGGCGCTCCTGCTCCAAAAGGAGGAGAAAGACCGTCCTGTCATTCTTGTTTCGAAAGACATCAACCTCCGCCTCAAAGCCAAGTCGCTCGGACTCCAGGCGGAAGACTACACCACGGGGAAAGTTCAGAACCTCAGTTCACTTTACACCGGAAAAACCATTATTGACGATGTCGATCCGGATGTGATTGACCTGCTCTATGAGAAAGGCTATTGCCCTCCGGAGGATTTGTTGGGCGATACCCAAATCACCAAGAACCATTACTATATCCTCCGCAGCGGAAAGAAGTCCATCCTGGCGTTCTTCAATTCGGCCAACGGCATGGTGGAACATGTGGAGAAGCGCTCTGTTTACGGCATCAAGCCCCGCAACGCCGAGCAGGCGTTCGCCATTCACGCCGTGACCAAGCCCGAAATCAAGCTGGTCACCATGCAGGGCGTGGCGGGTACCGGAAAAACGCTGATTGCCCTTGCTGCGGCTCTCGAACAGAAGCGCGACTTCAAGCAGATCTACCTCGCGCGCCCCATTGTGCCCCTCAGCAACAAGGACATCGGCTATCTGCCGGGCGATATCAAGTCGAAGCTCAACCCGTACATGGAGCCGCTGTGGGACAACCTGAAGTTCATCCAGAACCAGTACAGCGAGAACGACAAAGAATACTCCAAGATCACGGAAATGGTGGCCAACGAAAAATTGGTAATCACACCGCTGGCCTACATTCGCGGCCGCAGTTTGTCGAATATCTGCTTCATCGTCGACGAGGCGCAGAACCTCACACCGCACGAAGTGAAGACCATCATCACCCGCGCCGGCGAAAACACGAAAATCATTTTCACCGGCGATATCTTCCAGATCGACACACCGTACCTGGATTCACAATCAAACGGACTCTCCTACCTGATCGACAGTATAAAAGACCATGAGCTCTATGCGCATATTACGCTGGAGAAGGGGGAACGTTCGGAGCTGGCGAACCTGGCGAATGAACTGTTGTGATCCGGCTTCAACGGGTCACCGGATCAACGGGTCAGAGGGGATATGTGGCGATGTTTCGAGTGAAGTGGTGCCGATCCCCAATAGAAAAGAGCTGAGTTCCATTGACCTGCCGCACGATGGCACATTGACACGCTGGCACACAAACTTCAGGCTGGGAAGTCAACTTTCGGCCGTGAGCAACAGCTACTTCTTCAGAATCTTCGCCATCGTCTCCCCAATCAATGCGGGTGATTCTACGACGTGGATGCCGCATTCACGCATAATCTTCATCTTGGCCGCGGCCGTATCTTCCGCTCCGCCGATGATCGCGCCGGCGTGACCCATGCGGCGACCGGGAGGGGCCGTCTGGCCGGCGATGAATCCAACGACCGGCTTTTTGT
Organism: Cyclobacteriaceae bacterium; assembly: GCA_044221195.1. Taxonomy (GTDB): domain Bacteria; phylum Bacteroidota; class Bacteroidia; order Cytophagales; family Cyclobacteriaceae; genus ELB16-189. The sequence continues at coordinate 104,434 of JBGAPO010000009.1, read as the reverse complement.
TTCCGTTTTCTTTGATCCAGCGAGCGGCCACCGGCTCGTAGTTACCGCCGATTTCACCGATCATCACGATGCCTTGCGTTTCAGGATCGTTCATCAGCAGTTCGACAGCTTCTTTCGTCGGGGTACCGATGATCGGATCGCCGCCAATGCCGATGGCTGTCGTGATGCCGAGACCGGCTTTAACAATCTGGTCGGCCGCCTCGTAGGTCAGCGTGCCGGACTTTGATACAATACCAATCGTACCCTTCTTGAACACGAAGCCGGGCATGATGCCCACTTTCGCTTCACCGGGCGTGATGACGCCGGGGCAATTGGGGCCTACCAGGCGCACACCGCGCTCTTTGATGTACTGCTTGGCCATCATCATATCCTTTACCGGGATGCCTTCAGTGATGGCCACGATTACTTTGATTCCGGCATCTGCAGCTTCCATAATACCGTCCGCAGCGAAGGCCGGCGGCACAAAGATGATGGATACGTCAGCGCCGGTCTTGTCGACAGCTTCTTTGACCGTATTGAACACCGGCCGGCCGAGGTGCATCTGGCCGCCTTTGCCGGGCGTTACGCCGCCCACCACGTTGGTGCCGTACTCGATCATCTGGCCGGCGTGGAAGGTTCCCTCCGATCCGGTGAATCCTTGAACGATGACGCGGGAGTTTTTATTAACGAGGACACTCATGGTCGTGCGGTTTAGGGTAGCCTACAAAATTAGGAGATTATCGCTGACAGCCAAATGAAAAGCCCCAACCTGTGGCCGGGGCTTTTCGCTTGAAATCGTGTTCGCTCTTACTGTTTCGGAACCGCCAGCTTGTTGCGGTAGAGGAATTCCGTCCGCGCCTGCACATAGTCCTCCACGTCAGGCGCCATCTTCACGGCTTCTTCATAAGAAGAGAGCGCATCAATGATGAGCCCATGCTGCTCATAGAAGCCGGCAAGGATAAACTTATCAAAGGCAGTTTCATCCTTCAGGTCGCCGGCAATTTCAGCATATGCTGCTTTGATTTTCTCCAATTGCGCCGGTTCCAGGCGCTTCACGGCAATACCTTCCGAGTGCACTTTGCTGTCGGCTTTGCTGGAAACCTGTACGAGGAAGTTTTTGCGACTAGCCAACTTCGGATCGTTCAAATCGAGCTTAAAGTGTGTCTCCGGAGTCTCGAATTTCGTAATGACCTCATCGTAGAAATCGGTCAACGTTACCGTATAAGGTCCGCCGCTCTTCGGGGCTTCCCATACGACATACATGCTGTTATTGTACACAAACGAGTTCTGTGTCGGCGGCAGGTAGACCGTCAAGGAGGTCGGCTCGCCGCGGTGCACAGCCCCTGTAGCACTGAGGCGGTTCTTCTTGGCTTCCGCCGAATTGCTGCTAAGGATGAAATCCGTGTACTTAGACATTACGCTTGTCGCGCTACCGAGTGAGCTCATCAGGTCGGCCACTTTGTAGTTCTTCGGCGTCTTCAGTTCGACAGGCTTTCCATTCTTACTCACCAGGCCGAGGTATGCGTTTTCAGGCACTTTGAGCTCGTCGCCGAGTTTGAGGCTGATGCCCGTCTTGATGGGCTGCCAGGTGTCCCCGGACTTGTATTCGTTGGCGCCTTTGCTGGCTAATACTTTAAAGGCATAGTCTGCCTGTGCATAACCAGCCACAGCCGCAGTCAATATGCCCAAAACCATCAAAAACCTACTTCCTGTTCTCATTTTTCTTGTCATTTAGCCTACGAAAGTAATAAAAAACGTGCCAACTCTGCCGTTAATACTAGGCCTCTGACTCAGGTAAGCTGACCTTCACCCCGGCTGCTTCCAGGGCCTTCTGGCGACGACGGGCCCGCCAGCGTTCAATTTCACCTTTTATACTTTTATAGATATCGTAGGTAGGGCCCACCAGTGCAGAGACACCAATTGCTACCGCAAGCTCCAGTTTCAGGCTCCACTTTGCGAACGCCTGCACCATGAGAACAGAAATCAAAAGCAATTCCACGAGCTGGATGATGACCGAGAGAGCATCAAACCAATGGGGCAGCTTCTCGTCAATAAGAATAAACAGTGCTACCGTGAACAGACAAAGCAGGAACGCGATGGCGAACTGCTGCCATTCCGATATCTCGTCCACGTAATCCTCGTTGAGGATCATGGCCACCGCGTTGGCGTGCACCACCGGACCAAACATGTCCGGGTTAGCCCGGCCCGCCACTTTTTTGTTGAGCGGCGTAAAAAACTTGTCTTCCCAGGCCGGATCGCCCAGGTAGTCTCCCAGGTAGCCCATGATGACAATGTTGTTCTTAAACATTTCAGGCAGCACCTCACCGCGCAACAGCTGGTCGGCGTCCACCACGTAGAAGTAAGTAGGATAGTGACTGGTACCGGTATCCTCGTTCTTCAGGCTTTGTACGCGCAGTTGAAGCACTTCAATATTCCCGCGAAAGTTCAGGAGTTCTTCTTCGTTGTTCCGCGCAAGAAATTTCTTTGCCTTTACGGAATCAAACTTCATGGCGATCTGAACGCCGAAGTACAGATTCTCCTTGCCCTTGACATACTTCCGGGGATAGATCGATCGGCAGATTTTCACATCTTCCTGGTAGTTCGCATCCGTAGGGAGGGTGACAAAACCCGGCGTTGAATAGTTGCTGAAGATGGAGTCGATGACTTCCAGCGAATCGGATTCATTAATGTCATACTGGCTCAGCGAATCCGTCTGGAGGAGCTTGGAGGCGAGCACCACATTGCCCGCTTCGCGAATGGCGTTGCTCAGCATCAGGTTGCCCAGTGTGTCCAGCAGTTGCGGGCAGTTGATGCTGTCGCGAAGGCCGCCTTCGCAACTAAGCAGCGCGTCCAGGCCGATTACTTTGGGTTTAAACTGACTAATGAATTGAATCTGCTGGGCAATTTCGCCCCGGGTCAACACACCGACGTTTACCAGGATGATCCGTTCTTCTACCGGCGGATCTTCGCGCAGGTAGGAGAAGGCGTAGTCAGTGAGTTCAAAATCCTTCAGCGCCTGACCAATGGGGTCAAACGCGCTGAATATTTTCAAGTCGGTAACTGTGTTGGCCATCCACAGCATGCCAAACACGCATACGGTGATGATGAGGCTCTCGCGCCAATACTTTTTCATTTCGCGACTCCGGGGTTGATGGGTAGTGAGTAAATTTAGAGATTTAGCATCGTAATTCAACCGCATGGCCGCCCCACGCTTCAGCACAGCCGCCCTGATCAGCCGCATCCGCGCCGGCGACCGCACCGTATTGGCAAAGGCCATCACGCTGGCGGAAAGCACACGGCCGGCCGACCGCAACAAGATCAATGCGGTACTCTCCAGGCTTCTCCCCTTCACCGGGAACTCCATCCGCATCGGCATCACCGGCGTGCCTGGGGTGGGCAAGAGTACGTTCATCGAAGTATTCGGGGAGCACCTGGCAACACGGGGGAAGAAAGTCGGCGTGCTTACGGTGGATCCCACCAGCCGGAAGACAAAGGGCAGCATCCTCGGCGACAAGACGCGCATGGAGCGCCTGAGCCGGAATCCGAACGTGTTTATTCGCCCTTCGCCCACCGGCCTCGCCCTCGGCGGCGTCACCATGCACACTCGCGAAGCGATCTTACTCCTCGAAGCAACGGGTTATGATGTCATTCTCATCGAGACCGTCGGCGTGGGCCAGTCGGAGACCGTGGTTCGTGGCATGGTTGATTTTTTTCTCCTGTTAATGTTGGCCGGCGCCGGCGACGAATTGCAGGGCATCAAGAAAGGAATTATGGAAATGGCGGATGGCATCGTGGTTACTAAAGCCGACGGCGACAACGTCAAGGCTGCCAACCAGGCCAAAGCGGATGCGCTGCAGGCGCTGCACTTCCAGCAAGCTTCCGACTCAGGCTGGAAGACCAACGTCCTCACCGCCTCATCAGTGGAAGGCAAAGGCGTGGGAGATGTGTGGAAAATGATCGAAGGCTTTACATCTCATGCCACGAAAACGGGATACCTGCAGGAAAACCGGCTCCGGCAGCAGGAGCAGTGGCTGGAGGAAGCCATCACTGCCTTGTATCATGATCTGATGCACTCAGCTGTCGCCACAAAGGAAAAAGCACTGATGATGAAGAAGGTCCGAAACAGGCAGTTGCTGCCGACTGAAGCGGCGGAAATACTTTGGAAGAAAATACGCTAGGGGACTCACACCAACCGTTCCTCCCTTAGAGGAAAATTCAGTTCACCTAAGACGACGAATAGAAGAACCCAGGCCGGCAGATTACATTTTCAAATGATTTTCTGACTCGCCTGATTTATTGAAGCTGAATTCCCAGCACTGAGCTCCGTGGGAAACCCGTTCGCCGCCTGCATTCCTTTGCGCCTTCGCGGTGAAAAATGGTCACATTCGTCGTACTGCGTCAGGTTATGGGCACCCAAACCGACAGTCTACCTTACAGTCCCACCCTTTGCCTCGCTTCTATACGGACAATGCCTGCACCCCGACTGGCAGCAATACCCGCGCTTCTTGTGATAGGCTTCCGTGAAGACCATAAACCCGTTCTCCCAATAGAAGTCCTCGTGCTCCTTCAACGGTGGCCGGACGGTGGAATCTTGTGGGGTGTCCTCGGAATTCAATTGTTCAGGGGGACTTTTCATCGAAGATACAGCACAACAATTAATGGCAAAGTCAGGATGAGTCGGTAGTGGTCGTGAACGGTGAACAGTAAACAGTGAACGGTGAACAGTAAACAGTGAACGGTGAACAGCTTGCCCGCCGCCGAGCCGAAGGCGAAGGCATGGAGGGTGAACAGTAAACAGTGAGCAAATAGCCGGTGAACTGCCTCCGGTTACTGTTCACGCCTACCATCTACACACCCATTGGTACATTGATACGTTGGCACGTTGGCACATTGGCACGTTGGCACCTCGGCTAATCGGCGCATCAAAAAACCCTCTCCCGGAAACCGAAAGAGGGCTTTTTGACTTTGGGTCAATGCGAACTACACCTTAATCTCTACATCCACACCGCTGGGAAGCTCGAGCTTCATCAGGGCATCGACCGTTTTCGCGCTGTTGGAATAGATATCCACCAGGCGCTTGAACGTGCAGAGCTGGAACTGTTCGCGTGACTTCTTGTTTACGTGCGGCGAACGCAACACGGTAAATTTCTCTTTCTCTGTCGGCAGCGGAATGGGTCCGCTCACGATCGCACCCGTGGCCTTCACCGCGCGCACGATCTTCTCCGATGACTTGTCGACGAGGTTGTGATCGTACGACTTGAGCTTGATTCTGATTTTTTGATTCATAAGTGTATTACTTAGCGGCGACGGCGCCTTTAACTTCATCAATTACCTTATCGGCCAGGTTCTTCGGAACGGCACTATAGTGCGAGAATGTCAAAGACGCCGAAGCGCGACCCGACGTAATCGTACGCAGATCCGTGACATAACCGAACAGCTCCGACAGGGGCACATCGGCCTTGATCACCTGGGCTCCACCGCGGGTATCCATACCCTTCATGATGCCGCGACGACGGTTGAGGTCGCCGGTCACCGAACCGGTGTATTCGTCCGGGGAAATAACTTCCACCGCCATGATCGGCTCGAGCAGCTGGGGAGCGCACTTGCGTGCCGCTTCCTTGAAACCGATGCGGGCTGCCAATTCGAACGACAGCGAGTCGGAGTCCACGTCGTGGTACGAGCCGTGGAACAGGCGCACTTTCATCGAATCGATCGGGTAGCCGGCCAGCGGTCCGTTGACCATGGCCTGCGCAAAGCCCTTCTCCACAGCGGGAATGAATTCGCGGGGGATTACGCCGCCCACGATGTCATTTTCAAACTCCAGGCCGGGCTTGTCGTCCGGACCGAGTTCGCGGGGACCGATCTCAAATACGATATCGGCAAACTTACCGCGACCACCCGTCTGCTTCTTGTATACTTCCTTATGTTCAACCGACTTCGTAAGGGCTTCCTTGTAGGCCACCTGGGGAGCGCCCTGGTTGATCTCTACCTTGAATTCCCGGCGGAGGCGGTCGATGATGATTTCGAGGTGCAATTCACCCATACCGCGGAGGATCACCTGGCCCGTTTCGTGGTCGGTGTTCACGCGCAGCGTAGGATCTTCTTCCACGAGCTTGGCGATGGCCATACCGAGCTTGTCGGAGTCAGCCTGCTTCTTGGGCTCGATGGCATAACCGATCACCGGTTCCGGGAAGATCATCGACTCGAGCTGTACAATCCGCTTTTCGTCGCAGAGGGTGTCGCCGGTCTTGATGTCCTTGAAACCCACCACGGCGCCGATATCACCGGCGGCCAGGCGTTCGATCTGGTTCTGTTTGTTGGCGTGCATCTGGAATACGCGCGAGATGCGTTCCTTCTGCTGCGAACGGGAGTTGTAGATATATGAGCCCGACTCCAGCACGCCGGAATAGGCGCGGATGAAGCACAGGCGTCCGACGAACGGGTCGGTGGCAATCTTGAATGCGAGGGCCACAAACGGCTCCTTCTCATCGGGGCGGATATGGACTTCTTCGTCGGTATCGGGATTCTTTCCGATGATGACGTCTTTGTCCATCGGTGACGGCAGCACTTCCATCACGTAGTCGAGCATGGTTTGCACGCCCTTGTTCTTGAACGACGAGCCGCATACCATGGGGACGATCTTCATGCTGATGGTCGCTTCGCGGAGCGCCTTCATGATTTCCGCCTCAGAGATGGAATTCGGATCTTCGAAGTACTTCTCGATGAGCGTCTCATCCACTTCGGCGACGGCCTCGAGGAGCTTTTCGCGGTATTCCTTCGCCTCTTCCACCATGTCAGCCGGGATCGGGATTACCTCGTAGGTCATGCCCTTGTCGGCTTCGTTCCAAATGATACCGCGGTTTCCGACGAGGTCAACCACACCCTTAAAGTTATCTTCTGCGCCGATCGGGAGCTGGAGAGCTACCGCTTTGCTGCCGAGCTTTTCTTTCACCTGCTTGCACACGCCAAGGAAGTCGGCGCCGGCGCGGTCCATCTTGTTGACGAAACCGATGCGGGCCACTTTGTAGTTGTCCGCGAGGCGCCAGTTCGTTTCCGACTGGGGCTCCACGCCGTCTACGGCGCTAAAAAGGAACACGAGGCCGTCGAGTACGCGCAGGGAGCGGTTCACCTCCACGGTGAAGTCCACGTGACCCGGCGTATCGATAATGTTAACGTGATATTTCTCGCCCTTAAAATTCCAGTAGACGGTAGTTGCCGCGGAAGTAATGGTGATGCCCCGCTCCTGCTCCTGTTCCATCCAGTCCATCGTGGCGGCGCCGTCATGCACCTCGCCGATCTTGTGGTTCACACCGGCGTAGTAGAGGATGCGTTCGGTGGTCGTCGTCTTACCCGCGTCGATGTGAGCGGCAATACCAATGTTGCGTGTATACTTGAGGTCGCGTGCCATCTAGGATCAGAATCTGAAATGTGAAAATGCCTTGTTTGCTTCCGCCATGCGGTGCGTATCGTCTTTCTTTTTCATGGCAGCGCCTTCGCCTTTAGAAGCGGCGAGGATTTCGGCGGCCAGCTTGTCCATCATCGTTTTTTCGCCGCGGGCGCGGGAGTAGTCGATGAGCCATTTGATGCTGAGGTTGATGCGGCGCTCCGGGCGGATTTCGACCGGCACCTGGAAGGTGGCACCACCGACGCGGCGGCTCTTCACTTCCACAGAAGGCGTCAGGTTGCCCAGGGCGCGCTTCCACACTTCAAGACCTGGCTCTCCGGCCTTCTTCTCTACGATACCGATGGCATCATAGAAGATATTGTAGGCGATGCTTTTCTTGCCGCGCTCCATCATGTAGTTCACGAACTTGGTGACCAGCGTGTCGCTGAACTTCGGGTCAGGCAGGAGATATCTCTTTTTCGGTTTCGACTTTCTCATGATTCCTTCTTAGTTATTTTTTAGCGGGAGCAGCTTTTGCAGCCGCTGCAGCAGCGCCTGCTTTCGGACGTTTCGCGCCGTACTTGGAGCGGGACTGTTGCCGTCCATTCACACCGGCGGTGTCGAGGGCTCCGCGGATGATGTGGTAGCGCACGCCGGGGAGGTCTTTCACACGGCCGCCACGGATAAGCACGATCGAGTGCTCCTGCAGGTTGTGGCCTTCACCAGGGATGTAGGCGTTCACTTCCTTGCTGTTGGTCAGGCGCACGCGGGCTACCTTGCGGAGCGCCGAGTTCGGCTTCTTGGGCGTGGTGGTATACACGCGGGTACAAACGCCCCGACGCTGGGGCGAAGAGTCCAGAGCGGGTGACTTTGACTTGAAAGTCAATTTCTTGCGCCCTTTCCGTACGAGTTGCTGAATGGTAGGCATCGAGTTGCTGTCTTTTTTACCCTCTAATTTTTTGGGACTGCAAAGGTATCTAAAGGAAAACAGCTTCCAAAGGGCCAGTTCGAAGAATTTTGTGGGAAAACAGGGTGATTTAGGGGTTTCAGGGGCCTGGGGTCAGGGGTCAGGGGCCGGGGACCGGGGGTCAGGGGTCAGGGATCACGGGTCAGGGAACAGGGACCAAGGATTCAGTGGCCACTAGGGCTTTTGCAGAATATACTTATCCAGGACCGGCTTCATTTCCAGGTAAGGAAGCAAAGGGTCACCATTGGGAGGCACAGGACCGCCCGTCTTAACAAACCTTAGCACACCAGTGCGATCGATAACCATGCTCATTGGCCAGCCACCCAGAACACAGAATTTCATTCTCAACTCATCTGAATCCACAGCATGCCCGTAGTCAAAAGAATGCCGGGAAAGAAATTGAACCACTTCGTCCTCGGTGTTCCTTGCCAAAGCGAGGAAATGAACGCCCCGGTTGGCGTATTCCTTCACCAACCTGTTAAGTCCCGGAAGTTCATACCGGCATGGCTCACACGTGGTAAACCAAAAATTCAATACAACGACCTTGCCCCGCAGGCTGGACAAAGTGTATTCTTTTCCATCCAAAGTCTTTACCCGAAAATCGGGTGCTTGACAACCCACCAGCCCTTGCAAAATCGTCTCGCTTCTTCGGGCCAATTCAAAACTTAACATGTCACCACTGAGCCCCGCCATGCTCCATTCTTTAGCACGCGTCCAACACGTTTCAAAGCAAGTGGATTGGCCAGTTGCCAAAGTGGAAATGAACAGCACACAGCAAAGACATTGGGCCCTGAGCACCTTCAAATATAGTCAGCCTACTTTTGGGTGCCATTCTGCTGCACCAAGCATATCGTTACCCACTAGAAAGCCCCATGGGAGGTCATTCAACCCAGAGGCATATTTACGTTGCCTGGGTTTGGCGACAATAGCGGTTATTATCTGGTACTGTAGTCCATTAATGCTTCAAGGAGAAAAACTTAATAGTCATATGATTTTAAGAGCGTGGTTAAAGAAGAAACGGAATGGTGACCCTAACCTTGCTGGTCGTCATTGCCACAACCATTCTGGTAGGAAGCTTTGTTTTCGACCCTCCGGATCACCTTGAAGGGATAGTCCTGGAAAAGATCTACGTTCCCTCCCGCCTTGCCACGGGTGCCACACCGTATGGTGGTGTAAAAAGAGGGCAATACTCAGTTACTGCAGTCCAGCAGGAACAATGGATCGCGGTGGTCCTTACCGATGCGGGAGACACCCTGACGGTGCATCTAAGGCCCGATCATTATGGAGCTAAAAACTTGGGAGACCGGATTCACTTCCGTGAATATCAAGGCTCGCTCATTCACATCCGCTACTTCAGTCACGGTGAAGAGGAAGGTAACTAAATCTATGGGGCCGGGGATCAGGGGCCGGGGTAATGGTAATAGAGCGGTCGGTGTGCGCGCGATTGCCTGTGTGGGTAAAACCGCAAAACACTGAATGTAAAATGTAAAAGTGGGTGACCCACTGATCACTGATTTACCCCGACTTCGCTAAAGCTGCGTCGGGGCAAGCCGATTCACGCCTCCCCCATGGTCGTTCCCCCAAAATTCATGGGGAACTTGGGCAACTCGTCGGTGCGTTTGATGGGGCCGAAGGCGTCTTCGTACTTGTCGATGTTGTCTTTGAGGGCCGCGAGCAGGCGCTTGGCGTGTTCGGGCGTGATCACGATGCGGGATTTTACTTTCGCTTTCGGAACTCCGGGCATCAGCCGGATAAAGTCGATGACAAACTCGCTGTTCGAGTGAGCGATCATCGCCAGGTTGGAATAAACACCTTCCGCCACATCCTCGGTCAACTCGATGTTGATCTGGTTCTGCTGAGGGGGTTGCTTCTTGTCGTCTGCCATCGTAAGCGGGATTAGATGACCGGCGATTGGGTGACGGGACATGTCGCCCCGTCACCAATCGTCAAATCATTAAATGGACTGCACTTCGCGCTCTTTGCGGGGAGGAGCCGGGGCGTTGGTGGCTTCCACCATGCGCTCGTACTCTTCCTCAGAGCCCACGATCAGATCGTTGAATATCCGCTGGCCGGTACCGGCCGGGATCAGGTGACCAACGATCACGTTCTCCTTCAGGCCCGCCAACTGGTCAGCCTTACCGCGGATGGCGGCTTCGCTGAGCACCTTGGTGGTTTCCTGGAAGGAAGCGGCAGACAGCCAGCTTTCCGTCTTCAACGATGCCTGGGTAATCCCCTGCAGCGTCGGACGGGAAACCGCCGGCATGGCGTCGCGCACTTCGGCAGGACGTTGGTCCTTGCGCTTCAGTGACGAGTTCTCATCGCGTAATTCACGCGCCGTGATAATCATCCCGGCCTTCAGCTTCTGGCTGTCGCCTGGATCGACCACTACCTTCTTGTCGAGGACGAGGTCGTTCACTTCACGGAACTCCAATTTATCCACGTATTCGCCTTGCAAGAAGCTGGTATCACCACTGTCGATGATCTCCACTTTCTGCATCATCTGGCTCACGATACATTCAATGTGTTTATCGTTGATCTTCACACCCTGCAGGCGGTACACTTCCTGGATTTCGTTCACCAAGTACTCTTGTACGGCCGTAGGTCCTTTGATCGACAGGATGTCCGAAGGCGTGATGGCGCCATCCGAAAGCGGCTGGCCGGCCTTCACGAAGTCGTTGTCCTGAACGAGGATGTGCTTGGAGAGCGGTACGAGGTAACGCTTCTGCACGCCATCGCGCGATTCGATGAAGATTTCACGGTTACCGCGTTTGATGCCGCCGTATGTAACAACACCGTCGATCTCGCTCACCACCGCCGGGTTAGACGGGTTGCGCGCTTCGAACAATTCCGTTACACGGGGCAGACCACCCGTGATGTCGCGGGACTTGCCCACGGCGCGGGGAATCTTCACCAGTACAGTACCGGCCTTGATCTGATCCTTCTCGTCAACAGCCAGGTGAGCGCCAACCGGAATGTTATAACCTTTCGTTTCGGTTTTGCCCTTCACGATAATGGCCGGGTTCTTCGTCTTATCACGAGTCTCCGTAATCACCTTCTCGCGGTGACCGGTCTGTTCGTCCGACTCCTCTTTATAGGTAATTCCTTCGATAATGGATTCGTACTCGATCTCCCCGTCAAATTCCGACAGGATCACCGCGTTGTACGGATCCCAGTTACAGAGTTCATCGCCTTTCTCCACCTTCTGACCATCCTTCACATGGAGGAATGAACCGTAGGGAACGTTGTTGGCAATCAGTACGCGGTTCTTGTCTTTCTCCACGATGCGAATCTCACCGGTACGGCCCATAACCACTTTCGCCTTCTCGCCGTCCTTCTCGATATCGATCGTACGAATACCTTCCAACTCGATCGTGCCGGCGAATTTCGCCTTGATAGAGGCTTCCGTTGCGATGTTGGAAGCGGCACCACCCACGTGGAAAGTACGGAGCGTAAGCTGGGTACCCGGTTCACCGATGGACTGTGCGGCGATAACGCCCACCGCTTCACCGGACTGAACCATCCGACCTGTTGCCAGGTTGCGGCCGTAGCACTTCGCACAGCCACCCACCCTCGATTCGCAGGTCAGGATCGAACGAATTTCAACTTCTTCGATGCTCGTATCCTCGATCTTCTTGGCGAGTTCTTCGGTAATTTCTTCGCCGGCGGCGCACACGAGTTCGTCGCTGATCGGGTCATAGACGTCGTGCACCGATACTCGGCCAAGGATACGCTCTGACAGCGGCTCGACGATGTCTTCGTTGTCTTTCAACGCCGTTACGCGCAGACCGCGCAACGTGCCGCAGTCTTCCTCGGTAATGACGAGGTCCTGGGCAACGTCCACGAGGCGGCGGGTGAGGTAACCGGCATCAGCGGTTTTCAACGCCGTATCCGCCAGACCCTTACGGGCACCGTGCGTGGAGATAAAGTATTCCAATACATCCAAACCTTCTTTGAAGTTGGAGAGGATGGGGTTTTCGATAATGGAACCGACCGAACCCGCGAGGCTCTTCTGCGGTTTGGCCATCAGTCCGCGCATACCGCCTAATTGGCGCACCTGCTCACGCGAACCGCGGGCACCGGAGTGCATCATCATGTAGATCGAATTGAAGCCGCCCTGGTCCTCCTCCAACTGCTTCATCAGCGTGTTGGTGAGCAGCGTATTGGTGCGGGTCCAGATATCGATCACCTGGTTGTAGCGTTCGTTGTCGGTGATAAGGCCCATCATGTAGTTGCTCCACACACCGTCCACTTCCTTCTGCGCAGACGCAACGAGTTTCTCTTTCTCGGCCGGGACTTTCACGTCATTCAATCCGATAGAGAGACCTCCGCGGTATGCCATCTGGAATCCGAGTTCCTTAATATCATCGAGGAACTTGGCGGCTTTCGCCATGCCGGCAGATTTGTACACGTCGGCGATGATGGTCTGCAACTTCTTCTTGGTGAGAAGTTCATCCACAAAACCAACTTCTTCCGGAACCACCTGGTTGAAGATGACACGGCCGGTAACCGTCTCCAGTACCTGGGTCGAAAGTTCACCGGTTTTCTTGTCCCTTACTTTTACACGCACCTTGACGATGGCGTGCTTGGAGAGGCGGCCTTCATTATAGGCGATGATCACCTCTTCCGGTGAATAGTAGAGCTTGCCTTCACCCTTCTCGCCTTTGCGGCCTTTGGTGAGGTAGTAGAGGCCCAACACCATGTCCTGCGACGGCACCGTGATCGGCGCGCCGTTGGACGGGTTGAGGATGTTGTGTGAGGAAAGCATCAGCAACGACGCCTCCATGATGGCTTCCTGGCCCAGCGGCACGTGAACGGCCATCTGGTCACCGTCGAAGTCGGCGTTAAAGGCCGTACAAACGAGCGGGTGAAGCTGAATCGCTTTTCCCTCGATGAGTTTCGGCTGGAAAGCCTGGATACCGAGGCGGTGAAGAGTTGGGGCGCGGTTGAGGAGCACCGGGTGACCTTTCAACACGTTTTCCAGGATATCCCAAACCACGGGGTCCTTGCGGTCCACGATCTTTTTGGCTGACTTCACCGTCTTCACAATCCCCCGCTCAATGAGCTTGCGGATAATGAACGGCTTGAAGAGTTCAGCGGCCATATCTTTCGGCAGACCGCATTCATGCAATTTCAATTCAGGACCTACAACGATAACGGAACGACCGGAGTAGTCGACGCGTTTGCCGAGCAGGTTCTGGCGGAAGCGGCCTTGCTTTCCTTTCAGCATATCGCTGAGGGATTTCAGGGCGCGGTTTCCTTCCGAGCGAACGGCATTCACCTTGCGGGAGTTGTCGAACAAGGAGTCAACAGCTTCCTGGAGCATGCGCTTTTCGTTGCGGAGAATTACCTCCGGAGCCTTGATATCGATCAGGCGCTTGAGGCGATTGTTCCGGATGATAACGCGGCGGTACAGGTCATTGAGGTCGGAAGTCGCGAAACGACCGCCGTCGAGCGGCACCAGGGGACGCAGTTCCGGAGGAATCACCGGCACCATCTTGATCACCATCCACTGGGGCCTGTTCTCAATGCGCGAATTGGCGTCGCGGAATGCTTCCACCACTTTGAGGCGCTTGAGCGCTTCGGCCTTACGTTGCTGGGACGTGTCCGTGGCAGCCTGGTGGCGAAGTTCGTAGGAGAGTTCGTCCAGGTTCACGCGGCTGAGCAGCATTTCCAGCGCATCAGCACCCATCTTGGCAATGAACTTGCGCGGGTCGTTGTCGTCGAGCAATTGATTCTCGCGCGGCAGCTTGTCTACGATGTCGAGGTATTCTTCCTCGGTGAGGAAGTCCAGGCGGCTGACGCCTTCTTCTTCCTTGATACCGGGCTGAATGACCACATACCGTTCATAGTATATGATCTGGTCGAGTTTCTTCGTCGGCAGGCCGAGGAGGTACCCGATTTTGTTGGGGAGCGAACGGAAGTACCAGATGTGTGCAACGGGCGTCACCAGTTCAATGTGGCCCATGCGCTCACGACGTACTTTCTTCTCCGTTACTTCGACACCGCACCGGTCGCAGATGATGCCTTTGTAGCGGATGCGCTTGTATTTTCCACAATGACACTCCCAGTCTTTTACAGGACCGAAGATGCGCTCGCAGAAGAGTCCGCCCATTTCCGGCTTATAGGTCCGGTAGTTGATGGTCTCCGGCTGCGTCACCTCGCCGTGCGAGCTTTCCAGGATCGACTCCGGGGAAGCCAGGCTGATGGTGATTTTGGAGAAATCGTTGTTGATCTTCTTATTCTTTCTGAAAGACATTATCGAGTTGTTTTCAGGTTTACTACTTCAATTTCCAATTCAGTTCGAAATTAGCTTTTGGCTATTGGCTTTTGGCAGACTCTGCCAATGGCCAACTGCCAAATGGCTAGTCCATTGTAATTTCCAGAGCAAGACCCCTCAGTTCGTGAACGAGTACGTTGAACGATTCGGGAATATTCGGCTTGCGCATATTCTCGCCTTTCACAATGGATTCGTACGCCTTCGCCCTGCCGATCACGTCGTCAGACTTGATGGTAAGGATTTCCTGCAAGATGTGTGAAGCACCGAATGCCTCGATAGCCCACACCTCCATCTCGCCAAAGCGCTGTCCGCCGAACTGGGCTTTACCACCCAGCGGCTGTTGCGTGATGAGCGAGTAAGGTCCGATGGAACGAGCGTGCATCTTGTCATCCACCAGGTGGCCCAGCTTGAGCATATAGGCCATCCCAACGGTTACCGGTTGGTCAAATTTCTGACCGGTAAGACCATCGTACAGATACGTGCGTCCGAATTCCGGGAGGCCGGCTTCCTTGAGTTCCGATGAAACGTCGTCGAGGCTGCCGCCGTCAAAGATCGGCGTGGCATACTTGCGGCCGAGTTTCTTGCCGGCCCATGCCAACACCGTCTCATAGATCTGACCCAGGTTCATCCGCGAAGGAACGCCGAGGGGGTTCAGGCAGATGTCGACCGGGGTGCCGTCTTCGAGGAACGGCATGTCTTCGTCGCGTACTATCTTGGCAACCACGCCTTTGTTACCGTGGCGTCCGGCCATCTTGTCGCCCACCTTCAGCTTGCGCTTCTTGGCTACGTACACTTTGGCCAACTGCACGATGCCGGCAGGAAGTTCATCGCCCACTTCGAGGGTAAACCGCTCGCGCTTGAACTCCCCGGCAATCACGTTGCGCTTGTTCAGGTAGTTCTTCACGATTTCGGCCACCAGGTCATTGCTGTGGTCGTCTGTAGTCCACGACTCCAGGCTGATGTCAGCAATCAGGTTGACTTCTTCCGGAACGTTGTAGTTGCTCTCGTCGCGGTAGATATTCTTGTCAGGGAACAGGTTGCTCTCAATCACTTTGCCGGTGAACTTCACGCCTTTGCTGATCAGTTCATCGCCAAATTTGTGCTTCACACCCTGGCTGGTCTTGCCGGTCAGGATCGTGGTGAGCTTCTTGATCATCTCCGCCCGCAAATCGGCGAGCGACTTGCTGTAGCGGTTCTTGAGTGCATCGAGTTCTTTCTTGGATTTTGTGCGAACATCCTTATCGCGCTTGGGACGCGAGAAGAGTTTCGTTTCAATCACGACACCCTTCAGGGAAGGCGGTGCCTTCATGGAGGCATCCTTCACATCGCCGGCTTTGTCACCGAAGATCGCGCGGAGGAGTTTCTCTTCCGGCGTCGGGTCGGTCTCCCCTTTCGGAGTGATTTTGCCGATGAGGATATCGCCTTCGCGAACCTCCGCGCCGATGCGGATGATTCCGTTCTCGTCAAGGTTCTTGACGGCCTCTTCGCTCACGTTCGGAATTTCCGAAGTCAGCTCCTCTTCTCCGCGTTTCGTGTCGCGAACTTCAAGTTCGAACTCTTCCACGTGGATAGAGGTGTACACGTCATTCTGAACAACGCGCTCCGAAATAACGATTGCGTCCTCAAAGTTGTAACCCTGCCACGGCATGTAAGCCACGAGCAAGTTGCGCCCGAGCGCCAGTTCACCATTCTCGGTCGCATACCCTTCGCAGAGCGGCTGACCTTTCTCCACCTTCTGACCCTTCTTCACGAGGGGCGTCAGGTTGATGCAGGTATCCTGGTTGGTACGGCGGAACTTGATGAGGCCGTAAGTCCTGTATTCATCGTCAAAGCGGACGAGCTGCTGCTCTTCCGTGACGTCGTATTTAATTACAATCTTCTTCGCATCGACATAATCCACGACACCGCTGCCTTCTGCGAGGATGAGTGCGCGGCTGTCCAGGGCGATACGACCTTCAAGGCCCGTACCCACGATGGGGGCTTCGGGACGCATGAGCGGTACCGCCTGGCGTTGCATGTTCGATCCCATGAGCGCCCGGTTGGCGTCGTCGTGCTCGAGGAAGGGAATGAGCGATGCGGCTATCGATACAATCTGGTTCGGGGCCACATCCATGTAGCGAACCTCTTTCGGTTCCACCACGGGGAAGTCCCCTTCGAAGCGGGCCTTTACCTTCTCATCGACGAACTCGCCGTTCGTCTTGAGGTGGGCGTTGGCCTGCGCGATGTTGTGCGTATCCTCCTCCTCGGCGGTCAGGAAGATAATGTCCTTCGTCTTCACCTTACCATTTTCCACGCGGCGGTACGGCGTCTCGATGAAGCCCATCTTGTTCACTTTGGCGTGAACACAGAGCGACGAGATCAGACCGATGTTCGGACCTTCCGGTGTTTCGATGGTACAGAGACGACCGTAGTGCGTATAGTGCACGTCGCGGACTTCGAAGCCGGCGCGTTCGCGCGACAGACCGCCGGGTCCGAGGGCGGACATGCGGCGCTTGTGCGTGATTTCGGCGAGCGGGTTCGTTTGATCCATGAACTGCGACAGCTGGTTCGTTCCGAAGAACGAGTTGATGACCGACGACAGTGTCCGTGCGTTGATGAGGTCTACGGGTTTGAAGTCTTCGTTATCGCGGACGTTCATGCGCTCCTTAATGGTGCGCGCCATACGGGCCAGGCCAACGCCGAACTGGGTGTACAATTGTTCACCCACGGTACGGACGCGGCGGTTGCTCAGGTGATCGATATCATCGACGAGGGCCTTTGAGTTCACCAGGCCGATGAGGTATTTCACGATGAGGATAATATCCTGGGTGGTGAGGACGCGCTGGTCGGCGCTCAGTTCGAGGCCAAGCTTCTTGTTGATGCGGTAGCGCCCTACTTCTCCCAGGTCATAACGTTTTTCACTGAAGAACAGACTCTGGATAATATCGCGGGCCGTTTGCTCGTCCGGGGCTTCCGTGTTGCGGAGCTGGCGATAGATCTGCTCGACGGCTTCCTTCTCCGAGTTCGAGTTATCCTTGGCGAGGGTATTAAAAATGATATGGTAGTCCGTGATATTGACATCGTCGCGATGGAGGATGATCGACTTCACGCCGCTCTCAATGATCGTATCGACATCCTCGGCTGTAAGGACGTGATCGCGCTCCAGGAGCACTTCGTTGCGGTCAATGGAAACCACCTCACCCGTATCTTCATCCACAAAATCTTCCGTCCATGTTTTGAGCACACGGGCGGCGAGTTTGCGATCGACGACTTTTTTGAGGGTAGCCTTCGATGCTTCGACTTCTTCCGACAGGCCGAACAGGTCGAGAATATCTTTGTCCGTACCGTAGCCGATGGCGCGCAAGAGGGTAGTGACAGGGAACTTCTTCTTCCGGTCGATATAGGCATACATCACCGAGTTCACGTCGGTGGCGAATTCGATCCACGAACCCTTGAAGGGGATGATACGGGCCGAATAGAGTTTGGTGCCGTTCGTGTGCTTGCTCATGGCGAAAAACACGCCGGGTGAGCGGTGCAGCTGGGATACGATAACGCGTTCTGCGCCATTGATGACAAACGATCCCTTTTCGGTCATGTAGGGGATATTCCCCAGGAACACTTCCTGTTCGATGGTCTCGAAGTCCTCGTTGTCCTCATCGTTGCAGGTGAGGCGCAGCTTGGCTTTGAGCGGTACGGAGAAAGTTAATCCCCGGTCGATGCATTCATCGACGTTATACTTGGGTGGGTCGATGGTGTAATCGACGAATTCGAGCACGAAGTTTTCCCGCGAGTCAGAGATGGGGAAGTTCTCGGCGAATACCTTGAACAGTCCCTCGTTCTGCCTTTTTTCGGCGGGGGTTTCGATCTGCAGGAAGTCTTTGAAGGATTGAAGTTGAAGATCGAGGAAATCGGGGTAATCGATAATCCGTTCGATTTTAGAGAAGTCAATCCGGTTGTTGATGGTCTTCTTTGCCAAGGTGCAATTCGTTTATAAGTTCCCGGTACTAAGAGGACAAGTGGGCAGAAAATACAGTAACCCCAGCCCCGATTTGGTCGGGGTTGGGGCTGCTGTATGGCTTAGACGATGCCCGGCGTCTTCAAGAAGTTATTTCAACTCGATTTCGGCACCAGCCTCTACGAGTTGCTTCTTGAGATTTTCCGCTTCGTCTTTCGGTAAGCCTTCTTTGATGGTCTTGGGAGCTCCGTCGACCATGTCCTTCGCCTCTTTGAGGCCCAGGCCGGTCAATTCTTTCACGAGCTTCACGATCTGGAGCTTGTTTGCACCAGCCGACTTGAGCACAACGTCGAAGTTGGTCTTCTCAGCTGCTGCTGCGCCGCCTGCGCCGCCGCCGGCAGGGCCAGCTACTGCTACCGCAGCCGCTGCGGGCTCGATGCCGTAGGTTTCCTTGAGATAAGAAGCCAATTCAGAAACTTCCTTGACGGAGAGTTCTACCAGTTGATCGCCAATTGCTTTAATGTCAGCCATTTTAGTAAGTGTTTAATAGTTCAGGTTCAACAATTATTTTGCTCTTGTTTCCAGCGTTTTCACCAGACCAGCCACTGTTTGCTTGCTGCTCAACAGGGCAGACAAAACATTCTTGGCCGGAGACTGGAGCATTGCGATAACCTCGCCGATGAGCTCGTTCTTCGACTTGAGGTCGCTGAGCACCGAAAGGTTTTCTTCGCCGAAATACAAATCCGATTGAATGGACGCTGCCTTGAAGGCGGGCTTCCCTTCATTTTTCTTGCGGTATTCCTTAATCGCTTTTGCCGGTGCGTTGCCGCTCTCTTTCGAGAAGATCACGCCCGAGAAACCGTGCAATACCTTGAACACGGGTTCGAAATTACCAGACTGCTTTTCCAGTGCTTTGCGAATCAGTGTGTTCTTATACACCCTGTATTCCACGCCCTGGTTGAAACAGATTCGCCGGAAGGCATTGATTTGCCCGACGGTGAAACCGGAAGCATCGGTAATATAAAAGTGATTGTGTTGGGAGAATTTCTCCGCCAACTCATCGATAATCTGTCCTTTTTCTTCGCGGGTCATCGTTTTAAAAATTAGAGTCCGCCAATCGTACTCCGGTCAATCATTATTCCGGGACTCATCGTCGTCGAAAGGCTAATGCTTTGGAAATATGTTCCTTTCGAAGAGGCCGGCTTGAGCTTCGCAACCATGTGAATAAGTTCAGCGGCATTGTCTTTGATTTTGTCCGCGCTGAAGGAAGCCTTACCTATGGATGCGTGAATGATTCCTTGTTTGT
Organism: Cyclobacteriaceae bacterium; assembly: GCA_044221195.1. GTDB lineage: Bacteria > Bacteroidota > Bacteroidia > Cytophagales > Cyclobacteriaceae > ELB16-189. Next base: position 84,587 of record JBGAPO010000009.1, on the reverse strand, counting down.
CAATTTTGAAGTCCACCTTACCCGCCTTCACATCTTTCACAGCTTTGCCCACTTCCAGGGTAACGGTTCCGGACTTCGGGTTCGGCATGAGACCGCGAGGGCCCAGTACCTTACCGAGTTTACCAACTTTTGCCATTACGGTAGGTGTACAGATGATCACGTCGATATCTGTCCAGCCACCTTCAATCTTGGTTACATAGTCATCGAGGCCCACGTGCTCGGCGCCGGCGTCTTTGGCTTCCTGCACCTTATCGGGGGTGCAGAGGACCAACACGCGGACAACTTTGCCCAATCCGTGGGGCAGGGACACTACGCCGCGGACCATCTGGTCCGATTTTTTCGGGTCCACGCCCAGGCGGATATCCAGATCTACTGAAGCGTCGAACTTCGTAAAGGTGATTTCCTTCAGCAGCTTGGCTGCATCTTCGAGAGCGTATTCCTTCTCGGCGTTATACTTGGCCACTACGGCCTTGCGGTTCTTTGTAATCCGTGCCATACTCAATTATTGTTTATCCCACGGTGCGGGACCACTAACCGTCACACCCATGCTGCGGGCCGTGCCGGCGATCATTTTCATGGCCGACTCCACCTTAAAGGCGTTGAGATCGGGCATTTTCGTTTCAGCAATCTTCTTCACCTGTGCCCAGGTGATCGAACCTACCTTCGACCGGTTAGGCTCTTTCGAACCTTTCTGGATCTTGATGGCTTCCATGATCAACACGGCAGCCGGGGGCGTTTTGATGACAAAGTCAAACGACTTGTCATTGTAAATCGTGATCAATACCGGCAATACCTGACCGGGCTTGTCCTGAGAGCGTGCGTTAAACTGCTTGCAAAAGTCCATGATGTTGAGTCCTTTCGAACCCAACGCAGGACCGATGGGGGGCGCCGGGTTGGCCTGGCCTCCTTTTACCTGCAGTTTCAAATATCCTGTTACTTCCTTAGCCATATCTGGTCTATGCTAATAGGTTTTTACTCTAACTTTTCTACCTGCATGTAGCTCAGTTCTACCGGGGTGTTACGCCCGAAGATCTTCACCATCACATTCAGCTTCTTCTTGTCCTCAAAAATCTCTTCCACGGCTCCGGTGAACCCGCTGAACGGTCCATCCATCACCTTCACGGACTCTCCTTTGATGAAAGGCCGCTCCAGTTTTTCGCCTGCTTCATCCACCTCATCCACCTTGCCGAGGATGCGATTGACTTCGCTCTGGCGGAGGGGGACCGGGTCTTTCGCCGATCCTGTGCCTGTGCCACCGAGGAAGCCCAAGACACCCGGTATATTGGTCACCGTATGGTGAGCCTCCGGGTGAGCGAGGTCGGCAGAAATCAGCACATAACCGGGGAAGAAGTTCTTTTCGCGCATCTTCTTCTTGCCGTTGCGCATTTCATATACTTTTTCTGAAGGAATCAGCACCTGGGGTATTGATTCCGTCAGCTTGGAGCGCTCGATCTCGGTTTCCAGGTAGGCCTTAACCTTCTTCTCCTGGCCGCTGATCACGCGCAATACATACCACTTTAGCTCTCCCATCGCCTCGTCCCGTTAAAACTCGCGGTAAAACCAACCCAGGGCGTTGTTAAAACCCAGGTCGATAAAGCCGATCACTAAAGCGAAAATCAGCGAGGCAACGAGCACCAGGATAGCGCTGGCCTGCAGTTCATTGAACTTTGGCCAGGTGACCTTGTTGCGCACCTCGTCGATTGATTCGAGTATGTAGTTTTTCACTTTTTCCATCAATATTCCCTTTTCCGGGGTTTTGACGTTCTATTTCTTCTGCACGGGTGGAGAGACTCGAACTCCCAGCCAACGGTTTTGGAGACCGCTACTCTACCAATTGAGCTACACCCGTTTGGCTATCCACCGCCTTTTCAGGCGTCCCCTTGAATTCCACCGTACCCTAAATTCAAAAGGACTGCAAAGGTAGGACAAAAGGCCTCAAAACAAAAAGCGTTCCCGGGATTTTTCCCGGAAACGCTCTTCATTGGTTGTCAGATATTTAAGCGGTTTCAGCCACTTAAAACCGAAAGTCCTTAGTCTAGGATTTCAGTTACCTGGCCGGATCCGACCGTACGGCCACCCTCACGGATAGCGAAACGGAGACCCTTTTCCATAGCGATCTTGCTGATCAACTCCACTTCGATGGAGACGTTATCGCCGGGCATCACCATTTCTACCCCCTGGGGCAGCTTGATTTCGCCGGTTACGTCGGTGGTACGGAAGTAGAACTGAGGGCGATACTTATTGAAGAACGGGGTATGACGACCGCCTTCTTCCTTGCTGAGCACGTAAACCTCGGCCTTGAACTTGGCGTGAGGGGTTACCGTACCCGGCTTGCAGATTACCATTCCGCGGCAAATGTCCGTTTTTTCAATACCACGGAGCAGGAGACCTACGTTGTCACCAGCCTCACCACGGTCGAGGATCTTGCGGAACATTTCCACACCGGTAATGGTGGAGGTCAGGTTTTCGGCGCCCATGCCCAGGATCTGGACGGGGTCGCCGGTCTTGATCACACCGCGTTCGATACGGCCAGTAGCCACGGTACCACGGCCGGTGATGGAGAATACGTCTTCCACCGGCATGAGGAAATCCTTGTCCACCGCGCGAACCGGGAGGGGGATGTATTCGTCAACCGCCTTCATCAGTTCTTCCACTTTCTCAACCCATTTGGCTTCGCCATTGAGGGCGCCGAGAGCGGAACCTTTGATGACCGGGATCTTGTCACCGGGGAATTTATAAGTCGTCAGCAACTCGCGTACTTCTATTTCTACGAGTTCGATGAGTTCCGGGTCGTCAACAAGGTCAACCTTGTTCATGAACACCACAAGAGCGGGAACACCTACCTGACGGGCGAGGAGGATGTGCTCGCGTGTTTGCGGCATGGGTCCGTCGGTAGCGGCTACCACGAGGATAGCGCCGTCCATTTGGGCAGCACCCGTAACCATGTTTTTCACATAGTCAGCGTGACCCGGGCAGTCCACGTGTGCATAGTGGCGCTTCTCGGTCTGGTACTCCACGTGTGAAGTGTTGATGGTGATACCGCGCTCTTTCTCTTCGGGCGCGTTGTCGATTGACGAGAAATCTCTTTCTGCAGCCAATCCTTTTTTCGCAAGCACCTTGGTGATTGCGGCGGTGAGCGTAGTCTTACCGTGGTCAACGTGACCAATCGTGCCCACGTTCACGTGCGGTTTCGAACGATCGAATGTTTCCTTTGCCATACTTGAAAATCCCAGTTAAGTGTTTAAGTGTATTAATTGAAGTTAAAGTAAGTCCAATTCCAACTTCTCCGCCTGAGAAGCATACACCCTAAACATGTTAAGCCTGTCGAATAAGGGTTATTCGTTTTAAGAAACCGGCGATGCCTTCACGATGGTCGCTACCCATCGGCACTTCCGATCTCCCGTCATTTATCAACTATGGATTCCAGCTCGTTTGCCGGAACACTACTAAAATTCACAACCTAGAGCCGTTGAACAGGATTGAACTGTCGACCTCTTCCTTACCAAGGAAGTGCTCTACCACTGAGCTACAACGGCAGAATTGGCTCTTGGCCGTTGGCTGTTGGCCGAGCCAGCTCATCAATTCTATTGTCAATACTTGACTCTCAGGCGAATGGCCAACTGCCAAATGCCATTCAAAGAGCGGGAAACGAGGCTCGAACTCGCGACCTATAGCTTGGAAGGCTATCGCTCTACCAACTGAGCTACTCCCGCCTATGCTTTGCTCGGCGGGCAGGCCGCCTGGCAAAGTCTTTTTTGGTGGGGGGAACAGGATTCGAACCTGTGAAGACATAAGTCAACAGATTTACAGTCTGTCCTCGTTGGCCGCTTGAGTATCCCCCCGGGTTCAACACCTTTCAATTCGCCCAACAAGCTCAGCTTGAAAACTGTGTTGTGTATTTCTGAGAACGCCCTGCTTGGGGACTTTAAATTGCCTTTTTAGGGCTCTTTGTCCAAAAACAGGAGTGCAAAATTAATGGCTTTTTGGTGATAGGCAAGCCGCCCTCCGGATTTTGGCAGGGGCAAGATGGCTCTTAAAACGGCCTTTCTACATGAGAATGATCTCGGTGACCACCTCTTTCCCAAACTCTTTCTGCAACACTTCCAGCATACCGGACTTGTGATAACCCAGATCCTGTTTTAGCGAGGGCGACTGTAGCTCAACGAACAGCACTTTGTCGCGGATATATATCCGCCGCGTTCTTTTCGCGATGGACTTACCCACCATACGCTCCCAGGAAACCACCACACTGGCTTCATCAAACTTGGGTTTCAGGTGCTGCGATTTCAGGAGTTCCTGAATCGCCTGGCTGATATGCACCGCATCTTTTCGGGAGTCTTTCATCGGCTACGGGTCAAGTTACCACCTTCCACCTGAAAGCATTGGGCCTCGATGCCGGCCTGCGTCAGTGACTCCATACTGCGGCCGGGGCGCGCATCCGTGATAAAGATCTGGCCGAAGGTCCCGCCGGCCACCAGTTTCATCAGCTGCACGATCCGCTCATCGTCCAATTTGTCGAAAATATCATCCAGCAGCAGCAGCGGCCTGAATCCGTTCTTGGAGGCCAGAAAATCGAACTCCGCCAACTTCAGGGCGATCAGGTAAGACTTCTGTTGTCCCTGGGAACCAAAGAGTTTCAGCTCGTGACCGCCCAATGTGAACTTGAATTCATCCCGATGCACTCCCACCGTAGTTCTTCCGAGAATCCGGTCGCGCTCAAGACGCGAAACCAATTCGCGCCCAAAATCAACACCATCCAGGTCGGATGTATAGGTCAGGCCCGGAATTTCACCAGGCTGCCGCACGAGGAAGGCATAGTGCTTTTGGAGCACGGGCAACAATCGGTCAACAAACGCCCGGCGTCGTTCCTGAAGTTGGGTGCCGGAGTAGACCAGTCGTTCATCATACGTCGCGAGCAACTCGCGGTCAATAGTTGGTCGATCGGCCGACATTTTCAGCAGTCCATTCCGATGACGAAGGTTGGATTGATAAACGATGAGTTGGTCGAGGTATTCGCGGTCGAGTTGTGAGAGGAGCGTGTCGAAGAACTTCCGCTTCTCCTCGCCTCCGCCCCAAACCAGTTCGATATCTTCCGGCGCCACCAGTACGAGTGGAAACTTCCCGATGTGATCAGAGAATCGCGTGTATTCCTTCCCGTCTTCCGAAATCTTTTTCTTTCGCTCAGGGGTAAAAGTGCAGGCAATTTCTTTCCGTTTGCCATGCTGTTCGAACACGCCGCGCACCAGGAAATGCTGGGCTCCGTGCCGGATGTTGGTTACGTCCGGCGCCCCATTGATGCCGCGCGTCAGCGAGAGGTAGTGAATGGCATCCAGCAGATTTGTTTTTCCGCTCCCATTTCGGCCCAGAAAGCAATGCACAGACCCTTCCAGGTCCAGGTCGGCAGTCTCATAGTTCTTAAAGTTCAGCAAATGGAGTTTCCTGAGGTGCACGGCCTAAAGTTGGGAATTGAGGGAATGGGGGTTAATTTGGCAGTCCGTTTCAAAAGTAATTCATATGTCTGCGACCCCCCAAGCGAAATCAAAATCTCCGAAAGAGAAGTCGGAGTTTTCGAAAGAAACGTACCTGCGCTGGTTTGAGATGATGTACCTGATGCGTCGCTTTGAGGACCGCGCGGGGCAGCTTTACGGGATGCAGAAAATCCGGGGCTTCTGCCACCTCTATATCGGGCAGGAAGCCTGTGCTGCCGGCGCCATCAGTGCGCTGACACCCGATGACAAGTGGATTACTGCTTACCGGGATCATGCCCATCCGCTGGGATTGGGGACTGATCCACGGGCCGTGATGGCTGAATTGTATGGCAAGGAGACCGGAGTTTCCAAAGGCAAGGGTGGTTCGATGCACATTTTCGACAAGTCAAAAAATTTCTTTGGAGGTCACGGCATTGTCGGTGGACAGGTTCCGCTTGGCGCTGGTATTGCCTTCGCAGAAAAATACCTGAAGACTTCAAATGTCTGCATATGCTATATGGGTGACGGTGCCGTGCGTCAAGGAGCATTTCACGAAGCACTTAACCTGAGCATGCTCTGGAAACTCCCTGTCATCTTCGTGATTGAGAATAACGGATATGCCATGGGGACTTCCGTGAAGCGGACGAGTAACGTAACCGAATTGTACACACTGGGTGAAGGCTATGACATTCCCTCTGAACCTGTAGATGCCATGAGTGTAGAGGCCGTTCACCTCGCAGTTGCCCGCGCTGCGGAACGCGCCCGTGCCGGGGAAGGCCCGACGCTCCTGGAGTTTCGCACATACCGGTACAAGGGTCACTCGATGTCTGACCCACAGAAATACCGGACGAAGGAGGAAGTGGATGAATACAAGCGGCGCGACCCGATTGAGGTATGCCGCATGACCATTCTCGAAAAGAAATACGCCACGGAAAAAGAACTGGAGGCCATCGTCGAAAGGGTCAATGCCCAGGTTGAGGACAGTGTAAAGTTTGCCGAAGAGTCTAACTTCCCGGATCCCGCTGAAGCGATGAAGGACATTTACGCACAGTCCGACTACCCCTTCACGACAGATTAGTCCGCCGTCCCTCCGTTTGTTAAATGGGGCCGAATGTATAGTTTTGCAGCCCTTCTGTATCCCTTGGAACAATGAAAGACAGGGATCAGGGGGGTTTACTTTTTACGAATCATGGCAAAAAACGAAGAAAATAAGGACATCCTGGAGAACCCCGAGGCGATTGCCGAAAAGGTTACCGGCATCGAGCAATGGATTGAACACAACCCGAAAATCGTCTTCGGAATATTGGGCGCCCTTATCCTGGTTGTTGGCGGTTTCTTTGGCTACCGCTACTACGTGGCCAGCCAGGACGACCTTGCGCAGAAGGAGATGTTTCAGGCCGTGCGTTACTTTGAAGCCGACAGCCTTAACCTGGCCATGGAAGGCGACGGTCTTAACCTGGGATTCAAACAGATCATTGACGATTACGGCATGACGCCTGCCGGCAACCTGGCGAATTTCTATGCCGGTGCTGTTTGTATGAAGCAGGGAAAATTTCCGTTGGCCATTCTTTACCTGAAGGATTTTAGCGCCAACGATCAATTGGTTCAAGCGCGGGCCTACAGCCTGATCGGCGACGCCTACATGGAGCAGAAACAGTACGACGATGCGGCCTCCTACTACGACAAAGCCGCCAATTATAAACCGAACAAGTTCTTCACACCCACCTACCTGATGAAAGCTGCTTTGGCTTTCGAAAAGGCGAATCAAAAGGACAAGGCCATTAAGGCTTACCAGCGCGTAATTGATGAGTTCTGGGAAAGCAGTGACTACCAGAACGCGCGCAAGTTCAAGGCACGCCTGGAGACAAATTCCTGAATGGCCTTACCGGTCAACGAAAGGATGGCTGAGCCATCCTTTTTTGTTTATTACTTTTACAATAACTGATCACCACTATGGCAGGCACGCTGCGCTCGGCAACCGGTATAAAAGATTCCAAGTTTGCGCACAAGAAAATCGGGATTGTCGTTTCCGAATGGAATGCGGAAATAACCGATGCGCTTTATGAAGGGGCCCGGTCGGCATTGCTGGCTTCCGGCATCCGCAAGAAGAATATCCAAGTGGCTTTGGTGCCGGGGAGTTTCGAACTGCCGCTGGCTGCACAACGACTGGCCAAGCAAAAGGAAATTGACGGTGTGGTCGCGCTCGGATGCGTCATTAAGGGAGATACGCCACACTTTGAATTTATCTGTCAGGCAGTATCACAAGGCATCATGACGGTCAATCTCAATTCCGGCAAGCCGGTCGCCTTCGGTGTTTTGACCACCTTGAACAAATCGCAGGCCTTGGAACGGGCCGGCGGAAAGTTGGGAAATAAGGGGGAAGAGGCAGCCGAGACTGTACTTAGGATGCTTCTTGTGAAAAAAGGAAAGTAACTAACCCTCAGAATTTAAAGTAGAAGTCTCCGATAATGTTGGAGCTGTCCCATGTGTATTGACGGTCGCCGGAGAGACGAAGTACATTCCTTCGAACATCTTTAAAAACCTGTTCGATGGTCATTCCGGGCTTACGCATGGCGTTAAGCAACTCCTGGGTGTAGAGGCCGTTTCTTCCTTCGCCATCGGAGGCCACAGAACCTGGAGCTGTGGCGTAGGCGATAAACGAACCTTTGGCTCGTTTGATTTCAGCAAGCCCGGATTCGGCCGATCGATATCCCGATGGGAAGGGATTGTTTCTGCATGCGTCGAGGATCAATATGTTGATGCGCGAGTTTGACCGCTCCATGTTAGCCATGATGATTCGTTGCACAGGCATACAGGTCCTTGGAATATCATCTTCGTACTCGACATTGGCCTCCACCGGTACGAGGTAGTTCTCTCCCTGATTCTGAATGCCGTGCCCTGCGTAGTAGAAGAGTCCAACGGTCTGATCCTTTGGCCCCGTGGACAACTTTTCGTGAAATTTTCGGAAGGCATCCCGCATCTGGTTGTAATCGCCGTTGATCACCTTGATCACTTCAAAATTGCACTTTGCCAATTCGGCTGCCATATCGTTTGCATCATTCTCTGCATTCTTGAGGGGAGATACAAACTTGTATTTACTGTTGCCGATGACCAGCGCATACCGCTTTTCATCTTTGAACTGATCAGCAAGCGTAGGCAAAGCAGGCAAAGCCGTTACGACTGCAGGTGCGGGGTTGGTGACCAGGGGTGCCGAGCTCGTCGTCTTTTGCGGGTTGACACCTTGCTTGGGATCGGCCTTCCTTTCCGTGGCACGCGTATCGGCTACTTGCTGGGTACTAACCACACCCGCCTGCCACTCCTTTTGCAGACGCTTAGCATCCACGTTGCTGGGGTCAGCGCTCAGTGAATTACTAAGGTCTTCAAGTGCAAGCGCACGCTGGTTCATCTTGTCATACAGGATGGCGCGCTCACAAAATAATTTACTCCGGTTGGGCGAATCCTGGATGATTCCAATGGCCTTGTTGTAAGAATTAAGAGCATCCGGGTAGGCTTTCAGGTCAGTGTACGATTTGGCCATGAACCAGTAGATGTTTCCCGTGTTTTTGTGCCCGAGCTGAAGGGCTTCATCAAATTCCCTGACGGCGCTCGTATGCGATTGAGTTTTGAAGTAGGAAAGAGCGAGGTAATAGTGGACGTCAACATCCAAAGCCTTGTCGCGGGTCGTCTTGTCCATATACGAATTGAACAGCTCGATCGCCTTCAGATAATCCTTATTCTGATACGCATCGATGCCCTGTTCATATAACTTGAACTGGCCGAAGGCTGCCGAAGAAAGAAGAACCAGAAATACGATGACACAACTACCCTTCATCTCGGAGGCAATTAGTCGATGTTAAACGAAACCCCTGCAGCAAAGTTTATCGAAGTAAAACCAAGACTGGCCAATGGGAAGTTCTGATTGGCCAGATCAATGTTATAGTCGTTACCGTAGGAGCGCGTACTGACGACTTCGAGAGGGAAAGTATATCCAAAAGATGCCTGCACAAAAATGGAAATCGGCTTTGCAGGATTTATTTCCAAGCCGGGTCCCAGGAATATGCCTCCCGTTATTGAGGACTTCGAGTTGTAAGCACCTGATACGTCCTGGTTGGGATCTGCAATCCAGTCATTAAGGCCCGTATCGAAGTAGTAATACTCCCCATACCCTGAAATTGATGATACGGTGGCTGAGGCGATGAAAGGCTTAGCAAAGGCATACACCGAAATAACGGAGTTGTCTTTTACGGGGACAAAGTTGAATTTGAGGTTTGCCGCGATGGAAATGATGCTCAGGTCTCCACCTTTCAAGGTCAAGAAATAACCATTGTCAATGGAAGCGGCCTGGGTATCGTAGTAGAAATTGGGAGGTATTCCAGTCCCATTAATATCCGGTTTCGTTTTCAATACCTCAGCGTCGTATGCAAATTTCAGGTAAGAAAGACTAACCCCAATGGAGAATACGCGATTCATCCGCTTCATGAATCCGCCCTCGAAATTTATCCCGTTGGAATAATCGCCAAGGTTTGAGCCTGCGGCGATGGATATGCCCCCGCCGACGAACACTCCTTTATCCCGTTCAATCCTTTCCTTCTTCACAATCGCACCCTCATCCTGGGCCCTGGCTCCAAAGACCGCAAGCAGGCAAAGTACACTCACCGTAAGAACCTTCATAGCTTAACGTTTTCGGCGAAATTAAGGGATTTTGCACCGATGTGGAAGTGAGCCGTGCCGCTACCTCTTGCCCAGGTTCTCCACCGCAAATCGCAAGGCCCCAACTAGGTTCCTGGCAGCATCGGCATCTGCCACAGGTATTTCAATACCGGACGCATAGGGCTGGATCTTCCCTCCCTTGTACGCTTTTATGATCTTGTTTTTGAAGTTCGTTTCAATCTTTACGGTGAGCATTTTTCCGTTGACATCGGAAGTTATACTGGCCAGACTGATATCGCCCAGATTGAACTCAAAGATCTCTTCCGTAGCCGAACTGGCTTTTATGGTAGTGCGAGAAAATTTCATCTTGTTCTGATCATCCCCTGCCCGTTCCAGGGTCTGCTTCACCGTGATCTCTTCCACCTGCACCTCTCCCACCGCGCCGCACATCCAGGTTACAACTCCCTTCAGATCAGCCGGAAAAGGATTCTTGTATGAAGTCTTGCAAACCTCGATGAGTCTGACGGCAAGATGCTGAATTCGACGGCCAGCCTCCACCTGGGGCACCATCAAGGACGTCTCCGCCTGATAGCCCGTCACTTTCCCATTCTTCGAAACGTTGACCAGCTTCCTTTTCTCCAGCATGGGTAACTCCAGCGTCATCTTCGCACCCGATGTCTCCAGCCGAATGAGCGCCGGATTAATGTCCATCCAATTGAATGTGGAGGTCGTGGTGGTTGAAGATCCTGAGGAGGATTGCACCATCGTTACTGTCGTGAGGCATTTTCCGCTCAACGTTTGCTTAAAAGTGTCATCACCGGCCCTGACCTCACCAAGCAATGCGGCAATTTTGGAAAGGGCATCATCGGCAGAGTTTGTGGTCGGCAGGCTCTCCTTGATTTTAGCTTGTGCCTGAGGCACCATCAACCCCAGCGTTGTGCGCAAATCGCGTGCGGCATCTATGCTGGCTGCACTGATAATGACGTTGTCCTCGAACGGCTTTGGCTGACCATCGCGCATGACGCTGACGGATTTCAGGCGGTCAGCCATGGGAATGTCAACTCCGACCCGGGTACCTGATACTTTCAACCCGAGCAGGGTCGCGTTGATATCTCCAACATTGAATACATATTCCGTTTGATGGCTGGATTTTCCATCGGATTCAACCTGCACCAGCTTAAAGCTGCCAGGATATGCCTCGGCAGTCAGTGTCTGGTTGATTGATTTACCGCCATCGTTCACATTGACAACGTGATCAATCAGCCATTTTTTCATCGCCTCATACCCTGAAAGCTTCAGGCGTCCTTCCATTTGTTTTTCTGCAAGCGGGATTGTCTTTTTGATGATGTCAGCAATGTCGCGCGCCTGATCCACGTCTTTGGAAAGAATCTTCAGCTCGTGATCATACGGCTCTGACTTCCCATTCTTGGTCGAGCTGAACAACTTTTGTTTGTTTTTGGCGGTAAGCACTACGTAGATAATATCCCTGGATGTCTCTTGCCGAACAGCATAGGGATCAATATCGGCAAGATTCAGATCCGAGCTGACCGTAGTCTTTTCCCCCTTCTTGTCGGTTTGTGTATAGGTGTACCTTACGGTTGCACCCTCGATGAGTTCCACTTGTGGTTCAAAAGCAGCGTTCGCCGACTCCACCTTGGTCAGGGTATTTTGGAGTTTCCGGATCAAATCGTTAATGGATTCTCCCTGCGACCATGCATTAGGGGCAATCAGGAATCCCAAAATAATCAAACATCCAATTCTGCTAATTAACCTCATGGGCAACCATTTTGTCATTAACAGCAACCATTTATTTCAAGTTAGACAAAAAAATAGGGGAAACGCTGGCAGCGTTTCCCCTATTTTGATTCAAGAATTACTTCTTACTAAACACGTAAGCAAATCGAAAACCTACAAAGGTTGACCATGCGCCCGCGTACAGTTGAAAGCTGAGGTCCCATTGCTCATCGATCCGATATCCAACCGTGGGAGTAAATCCAAATTTTGTCTCTGAGTATCCTCCGCCGGAACCAATCACCGGTCCCAGTTCCGCACCAAAATAAACCGGTGTCTCCTGGAGTGTATACTTGGCTCCACCTTGGATGAAAATCAGGGTAGCTCCCCCTCCAAACTGTACACCGGGCGTAACCATCCATTTGAAATCATTGTTGATCGGTGCTTCATACCGACCAGAGAAACCAAACAGGGTTGTCCCCGGGGGAAAGCTGAGGTTCAATCCGCCATTGATTTCCTGGGCAACTGCAGTCCATGACAAGCCAACCATTGCGACAAACAACAAAAGAAAACGTCTCATTGAAAATTGATTTATTGGTTAAACAAAATAAAGACTATTGGGAGGTCGAGAAGTTACATTCTGGCAACTATTTCCTTTCCGAACTCTGAGCACTTCAACAAGGTAGCACCTTCCATCAGCCGATGGAAGTCATAAGTTACCCGCTTGGAAGCGATGGCATTTTCGAGGCCCTTATAGATCAGGTTAGCTACTTCGATCCAGCCCATATATTCAAACATCATGGCACCGGAGAGAATGACGGAACCAGGGTTGACTTTGTCCTGGCCCGCATACTTCGGGGCCGTACCGTGTGTGGCTTCAAAAATGGCAAATCCGGTCTTGTAATTGATATTACCTCCGGGGGCAATACCAATACCGCCCACAATGGCGGCCAAGGCATCGGAAACGTAATCCCCGTTGAGGTTCAACGTTGCGATGACTGAATACTCATCGGGACGGAGCAGAATTTGCTGCAGGAAGGCATCAGCGATGGAGTCCTTGATCACTATTTTGTGTCCGTTCGAGTTAATCACCTGCCACGGTCCGCCATCCAGGTCGGTGGCGCCAAACTCGCGCTTGGCAAGTTCATATCCCCAATCACGGAAACCGCCTTCCGTGAACTTCATGATGTTTCCCTTGTGCACGAGGGTCACGTTGGGCTTCTTATGGGTGATCGCATATTCCAACGCCGCCCGCACCAGGCGCTCCGTTCCCTCACGCGAAACCGGCTTAATACCAATTCCGGATGATTCCGGAAAACGAATCTTCTTGTAATGTTTCGGGAAAGATTCCTTAAACATCGCGAGGAACTTCTTGTTGTCTTCGGTCCCTTCCTGAAATTCAATTCCCGCATAGATGTCTTCCGTGTTTTCACGGAAGATGATCATGTCGGTTTTATGGGGTTCTTTCACAGGGGAGGGCACACCTTTAAACCAGCGTACAGGGCGGACACAGGCATAAAGGTCGAGGTCTTGCCGAAGGGCAACATTCAATGAACGGATGCCGCCTCCGACGGGTGTAGTGAGAGGCCCTTTTATACCCACCAGGTACTCCTTGAATGCGGTAAGTGTTTCATCCGGCATCCAATTGCCGGTTTTGTTGAATGCCTTCTCGCCGGCCAGGACTTCTTTCCATTGAATCTTGCGCTTGCCACCATAGGCCTTTTCAACCGCCTTGTCGAAAACCAATTGGGAGGCCGGCCATATATCAATGCCGGTGCCGTCGCCTTCGATATAGGGAATAACCGGGTTATCCGGAACGTTCAATTTTCCGTTGGTGATGCTGATCTTGCTCATAACAGTAGGTTGGATAGAATTTTGAACAATGCCATTACAGGGGGTTAAATTAGGAAAATAACGTCAAACAACGGGTAATTTTAGGCCAACCGGGGCCGTTTATCGTTTGACCGGAAATACTTCTCCATTCACCATGACTTTTATTCTGCTTGTCTTTTGGATCACTTCCTCACTACCCGCCGACCCATCGGTATGTGTTTCTCCTGAGGAAAGAAAACTTTACGACCTGATCATGGAGTACCGGAAATCAAAGCGGCTCCGGCCGATTCCCTTCTCAGGTAAGCTGACCCGAGTGGCACAGGCGCATGTACATGACTTGTCGGAACATTTCGACTATGAACATCGCGGTGATTGCAACCCCCACAGTTGGTCTGACAAGGGGGCCTGGACTCCATGCTGCTACACTCCTGATCACAAGCAAGCGCCGTGCATGTGGAACAAGCCAAGGGAAATTGCCGGTTATGAGGGCGATGGGTACGAAATTGCATTTTACAGTTCTGACGGCGCGGAGGCGGAGGAAAGTCTCGACGGCTGGAAGAACAGCCCAGGGCATAACCCGGTAATCGTCAACATGGGTACGTGGGAAAAGCTGGAATGGAAATCCATTGGCATAGGAATCTACGGCAACTACTCGGTGGTGTGGTTTGGAGCTGAGCCCGATGCATCAGCCGTGGAGGTGTGCAACCCCGATTAATACTTCTCCTCTGGGTTGGGAAATGCGGAAGACTTTACGTCGTCGATGTATTTTGAAACCGCGGTGGTCACTACGGAGTTGAGGTCGGCATATCGCCGCAGGAATCGCGGCTTGAATTCCTGGGTAATGCCCAGCATGTCTTGCATCACCAGCACCTGTCCATCAACACTTCCGGCGCCAATGCCGATGACGGGTATCCGAAGAATCTTCGCCACGTGCTCTGCAAGCGATGCTGGAATTTTCTCCAGCACCAGCGCGAAGCAACCGCATTCTTCAAGGAGTTTAGCGTCTTCCATGAGCTTCGCAGCTTCTGTCTCTTCTTTGGCCCTTACACTATAGGTTCCAAACTTGTAGATCGACTGTGGCATGAGACCGAGGTGACCCATAACAGGGACACCCGCGCTGAGAATGCGGAGTACAGAATCCTTGACTTCACTACCACCTTCCAATTTTACTGCGTGCGCCCCTGACTCCTTCATGATCCGGATGGAGGAGCGCAGGGCCTCACCCGAACTGCCCTGGTAGTAGCCAAACGGAATGTCTACAACAACCAACGCGCGTTTCACCGCCTTCACCACGCTCGTGGCATGATAAATCATTTGGTCCAGGGTAATGGGCAGCGTGGTCTCATTGCCGGCCATCACATTCGACGCGGAGTCTCCCACGAGTACAATGTCAATTCCCGCCTTGTCGATAATTCGCGCCATGCTGTAGTCGTATGCCGTGAGCATGGCGATTTTCTCGCCGCGATGCTTCATCTCCTGCAGTTGATGCGTGGTTATGCGTTTACGCTCAGGAGCAGCGTGTACAGACATGGCATTCAGGGGTTAGTGTAGGTATACTACCGATTTGTCGCCCAGCACAACAGTGACATGTTCGCTCAGCGTGGTGGACAGCTCATACCCGGTATACTCCGGTTGAATCGGAAACTTCGGATGACTGCGGTTGACCAGCACGGCTACCTCAATTTTTTTAACAGCCATGGAGAGAAAGGGCTTTAAGCCGTAGGCCAACGTGCGTCCGGAATTCAACACATCATCGACAAGCACCACCGGCTTGTTTTTTACTGTAACGTTGTCCACATCAAGTGTCACCTCACCGGCTTCCGGAGTTTCCTTGTTGATCATCACCTTTACCAACTTCACTTTGAGCGGCGAGATGGCACTGAGTTCCTGGGCCAACTCCCTGGCCAGGGCATAACCCTGTCCATCAATGCCGGCGAGCACGATGGCCTTTTCGGCGAAATTGCTCTCAAAGATTTGGAAGGCCATTCGCCTGATTTTCTGCCGCACCTGCGTGTCGTTCAACACTTGTGTTCTCGCTGTCGTCATGCTTCGGGTATCGGTACTCGTTTGGTATCCTTGAGCGTGGAGAGGATAACCGTTGACTGCAGGTTGTCGACCACTTCAATATTGGTCACCTTCTCCAGCATGAGGTTTTGATACGACGGAATGTCCGCACAAACAATTTTAAGAATAAAGTCCGCCTGCCCGGTAACGTGGTGGCATTCCACGATTTCCGGAATATTGTTGATGGCGCTCAGAAATTTGGCAATATTCTCCTTGTTATGACCTTTTAAGGTTGCCATCACGAAAGTGCTGACTCCCAATCCAACGGACGCCGGTTCAATAACCGCGTGGTAGCTTCGGATGACGCCTGCCGTCTCGAGCTTTTTTACCCGTTCAAGCGTAGGCGCGGCAGACAATCCAATTTCCTGAGCGAGCTGGGCATTCGTGATGTTGGAATTGGCTTGCAGCAATTCCAGAATCTTGCGGTCGATGTTGTCCAGTTTAATTTTCATGCAGGGTATTTGACCTAAAGTTAGCAAGAAGGGTGAATGAACAAGGCCCCTATTGGCGGATAAACCTTCGTGTCTGGAGGGCGGTTGACGTTTGTACCGTAACGAAGTAAACTCCAGCCGAAAGGAAGCCCAAGTCGTGCAGCGATTGATTCAGTCCGGGTGCCGAGACGGTTTCCCACGCATATTCCCGGCGGCCCTGGCTGTTGAATACTGTCAAACGTGCCTGCCCTGCAGACGAAGCCACCCAATCGATTTGGATGGTCCCGGAAGTTGGATTAGGATAAGGATCGAATACAAAATCCTCATCCTTTAGAGCGATGCATTGTTTGTTATTGTCCACACGAACGTCACGCTCTGATACGAGTTCAACACATACAAAGTCTCCATGGAATTGGTTTGGATCCACTGTAAATGAAAGCGTCTTAACCAATGTGGCGCCGGGCAGAAGATTGACACCTACTGTTTCATTCACTACCGCACTTTCAGACAAGTGCAACGCGACCTCAGCCGTAGCCATTGGAATATTGCTACTATTGCGAATGGTGACCGTACTCTTCAATTTTCCGGTGACCGCATCTGGCGTAAGCGAGAAAGCCGTCAACTCAAGGTCCACAACAGAATTCAGCACCTGGATAGGCAGTTGGTATTGATCAGAACATCCATCTGAATTGATGGCTGTCAACGTAGCCGCGTAATCGCCCAGCTCAACGAACGTGTATACCGGAGATGTGGCGGTACTGAATCCGGGCGTTGCACCGCTGAAAATCCACGCGTATTGACTTGCTCCTGTCGATGTGTTTTGAAATTGGACTGTCAGGGGCGGATCGCCGCGATCCGGTGTTGCCGTGAACGAGGCGGTCGGTGAGGGATAAATGGAGACGCTTCCGGATTTAGTATAACTGCAGCCCGAGGCATGTGTAGTTGTGACGGAAACAGGTGAAATCCCAACGATTGAAATTGCCTGTGCAACTGGATTTCCCGTCAACAGCGTTCCGGCGATATTCCACTGCCATCCCGTGACAGGATCAGCCGATGGGGGCATCGTCGCATCCGTAAGTGTAAACACGGTGGGTTGGTCAACGCAAGGATTCTGTGAATTGATGACCAACATGGGGGCGGCGGGGACCACAATTGGCTTGGTAAGAACGCTCGTACAGCCGCCGGTAGCCGTAACGGTGAGGGTTGCCGTGTAATTCCCGGGAGAGGTAAATGTGTATGTCGGCGTCGGGTTGGTAAACGTACTGGCTCCAATTTGCCATGATCGCGATTGTACGCCTCCGCTGGAAATGTCCGTGAATTGAGTAGGTTGATTGACGCAGGCCGCGCTGAGTACGAAGTCGGCCACAGGCGAGGTCCCGATAACAACACTTTTGTTGATCGTCATGGCACATCCCTGATCAGTAGTTGCCCTCAAACTGACTCCGAAGGTTCCACCCGCTGCGTAGGTAAAAGAAGGGTCACGCTGGGTAGAACTGCTGGACAATGGATCACCAAACGTCCAATCCCAATTGGTGATGTTGCTGTCGGTCAGAGGCGGGGTTGCATTCTGGAATAAGGTCGGCGAGTTGCTGCAGGAAAACGGAGGAAGTCCCACCGAGAAGTCAGGCTGAGGCACGGAATATATTTTTACAGGATGGCTTACCTGGTTGTTACACCCGGAAGTATTGCTGGCCGTCAGCGTGACCATAAAATTTCCCGGGCTGCTGTACGTGTACGTTGGCTGCGAGGAATTTGAGGAGCCACCATCGCCAAAGCTCCAAGCGAAACCCGCATCTGCCCCCGTGGAAGTGTTGTTGAAAGGAACTGAAACGGCTGCACAGTCGTCTGCCACGGAAAATGCCACGACCGGGCCGACTAATACTGTTGGGATATTCTTGATCATCTCATTTTCGCATCCCGGTATTTTTGCTTTTAGACGGATCTCCTGGGCGGCAGGGTTTAAGAAAGTAGTTGCCAGGTCTGCTTGCGTCGATGCAAGCACTCCGTTGATGCGCCATTCCCAACCCGGATTGGATCCTGGGTCAACCACGGAAGTATTGGAGAAGGAGTAGGCCTGATTTGTACATATTGGTGAAACCGCCGGGATCGTAAAGTTCGCCGAGGGTACATTGAAAATATTGATTGACTTGGAGGCCTCATTCAAGCACCCGTTGGATGCTGTGACCCTCAGTCGCGGCGTGAAGGTTCCCGCTGCCGCATAGATGTTTCCCGGATTGGCCGCTGTACTGGTATTCCCGTCACCAAAATTCCAGGCATAGGCAATAAGGTTTCCAGAAGCGTTGACCGATGAGAACTTCACTGTATTCTGAGCGCAATTGTTGAGCGTGTTGAAGTCGATATCAGGCGCCTGGAGTGAAGTGACTGTTATGGATTGGGATTTAGTTCCTGTAGCAGCAGCTGATGAGTTGTACAGCGAAACGTAGTACGTTCCGGCAGCGAGGTAAGAAACTGTCGGTGAAGATGCGGTCGAGGTTCTTGGTGATGCTGAACAATTGTCTGTGTAGTTGATTCTGAAGTATTGGCCGCTTGACTGATTCACGCCCATCACTGTCCAAACCGAATTTTCTTTAACCAGCCCAAGGCCATACATGCTGGCCGTGAGCATTCCGCCCAGGTTTCCTTCGTTAGTCAGCGTGGGGGTCGATGTTACGGTTGTGCCGAAGTCGCCTTTCGTTAATGTACCATCAAGCGCAAGGGCAAGGAAATAATATCGGTCACCCTCTTGTGCCCATCGGATGCGCCCCGGGTTGGCGGCAGCCAGCGTTTGCACCTGGTTGATGGCGGGGCTTGAAAAAAGGGAACTTCCGAAGTCCAGTCGATAAATATTCCCATTTCCAAGGTTATCGGCCAATCCGTACCAGTTACCACAAACTTGAATGAGATCAATGTCGCCGAGGTTATTTGGATTGGGTACGCTGGCCGAAGTAATCACGTCAGCCACAGGGTTGGGCGCGGCTATGGAATTTCCCAGCCGCAGCACCGTAAATTGATTCGAGGAACCAGAAATAACACAGATGTACCCATGCACGGCATCCTTTCCAACCGCGAGTCCGGAATTGATGTATCCAACACCGGAAATCAGCAAAGAGGTCGTTGGAACATTTGAAAGGGATGCACCAAAAGACAGTTTGAGCAGGCTTCCTCCTGTATTGTGAAGCAGCCCGAACCACTGCCCGTTTTCGTTGACGATTCGAATTTGTCCGGGTTGATTCAGTGCTCCACTCAAGGAGCCGAGATTGACAACTGCAGAGGGCGCGTTTTGAAGTCCATTGTCAAAATCCAGCCGGTACAGCACATTAGAGAACGTGCCTGTTACAAACGCATGCCACTTCGTATCGAAAGCAAAATCAATTCCGGGGCGTCCATTGGCTCCGGCAAGCGTGCCTGCCAACTGGGCGGAAGGCGCCTGGTTGAAATCACCAGAACAAAAATCCCATGTGTAGGCCCCCGGTGCAGAAGTATTGGTGGTCGAAACTTGTTGGCCGCGGCAAACGGTCGCTGGAATGGAGAAATTTGTAGCCGGACACTGTGCGGCAGTTGTGCCGAAGCACCCTACGATTCCCAGCACGACTGTGACCAGGGCCTTCATCATCACGCTTATCAGGAAACGATCGGGACTTCCACGTCTAGAATCTTGCGTATACCTTCTTCCAGGGTAATGGGGTCGTGATGAAGGATGCGCTTCATTTTGGCGGCATCTGGCTTCCTGCGCGTCATATCTCCTTCCTTGAGAGGCGGCAGGAATTCCACTTTGGATGCAGAGCCAGTCAACCGGATGATTAATTCAGCCAATTGAAGAATGGTAACATCCGTCTCACTGCCGATGTTGATCACTTCGTTCGTCAGCAATCCATCCTCCAAAATTCGAACTGTGCATTCGGTGTTGTCGGTTATGTAACAGAACGTGCGAGTCTGGCTGCCGGTGCCATAGACCGGGATGTTTTTATTAGCCTTGGCCAGTCGGATGAATTTTGATATGACAAAGTCGGTACTCTGTTTTGGGCCATACGTGTTGAAGAAGCGGAAGATGGTATATGGCAAACCGAATTCCTTTTCAAATGAACGACAGAAAGACTCGCCAACATTCTTCACCACAGCATACGGGAGGCGTGAATTGAGCGGCGTGCGTTCTTCATGCTGCGGCAGTTCTACCGGTTCACCATAGACTTCGGAAGAGCTGGAGAAGAAGATGCGCTTTACGCCCGTGTCTTTCGACAAGGTGAGCACATTGCGTATCCCATCGATATCCCGAAGTACCATTACCGGGTTATCGATCGTGCGCTTCACCCCTACTACAGCGGCATAATGAAAGACAAAGTCGAATGCACCTTTGGTCATGACGGGCGCCAGTTCATCCCATTGATTTACGTCGGCATGTACAAAGGAACAGTTTGGATGTTCAGGTACCTTCCACATCTCACCGGTTAATAGGTTGTCGACGAGGGTTACCCGGTATCGATCGTCCTTGAGCAGGCGGTCGGCGAGGGAACTGCCGATGAAGCCGGCGCCACCTGTAATCAGCACATTAATCATAATTCACTGTTCCAGAAACGGTAAAAATAGGAAAGTCGATTGACTTCACCGGTTGTAGACCAGCCGGTACACCTCCTCCGCAATGGCATAGCTGCGGTACCGGATTGCCACATCGCGGATCTTTTTCCGCAGTTGATCCTTCGGCATGGCCAGAAGTGACTCCATAATGTCCAGTGCGGCGCGATAAGATTCCGCGTCAAGCCGTTTCAATACCGCCCCAATGCCTTCCCGCTCGATAATATCGGAATCATCGGAAATGTTCGCAGGGATCACCACGGGCAAGCCCATCGCCCAATATTCACCGTCTTTGATCGGCGTGCAATACCGTTTGGTCGGTACCGGCTTGACCGGGGTAAGTGCAAAATCGGCAAGGCCCAGGTATCGCGGCACTTCCTGATGCGGCACAAACCGAGTGACAACCACGGAACGATTGAGCCCTGAGGCCAGGCAAAAGGCATTGATCTCCTCATCGGATTGATTGGTCAGCAGCAGGGCTCGGAACTGGTCTCCCCATCGGTTATATGCGACTTGAAGAAAATCAAATACCTCCCTGTCGAGATAGATGCCGCCCAGTTTGCCGGCATAAACCGCAACACGTTTTCCCGAGAGCCCCAGTTGGTTGGCCAGTACTTCATCTTTACTGACGGGTATAGTAAACTGATCCAGGTCTACGCATGCCGGCTTCACCAGCATTTCAACCTGGTCGATACCGTATTTTTCTTTCGCATAATGCTGCATGCCGGCATTTGCCGCGATAAGAAATGAAGCGCGGCGTGTTTGCCACTCCTCGAGGAAGAACAACAGTCGAAAAGCGATGCCATTCTTGCGCCAGGTCCCATTTTCTATCATGGCTTCCGCATGCGGTTCATAACTATCAATGACCAGCGTGGCTCCTGTTAAGATCGAAAGCACTACGCCTATCGCTCCGGCTGGTGTGGCCCAGCAATGAATGAAGTTGATCTTCTGTTTTCGTACCAACCGGTAGAGTTTGAATATCATGAACGGCCACCGCAACAAAGCCATCAATCCAAACGGATGATATGCTTCCGTTATCCACTCAATTCCACTGCGTTGCATTGAATCTTTCCACTCAGCCTTCGTAATCACGGAAGGATCCTTCTCAAGCGTAAATAATGACACCCTACTTTCCGGAGGCAATTGCTTTTTGATGATCCGCACATAGGGAAGTGTGTATGTTTGGATAAGTGCATCCGGAAGGCTCCAGTAAGTAAGCACCAGGATGTTCACCGGGGTTTTCATTTGATTCCTAAAATCATCAAGATAATCACGGCTGACCGGCGGGTGAACAGAACACCCGGAGAAACACGAATTGCGTGAAGAAAGTGGCGCACGGAATCTCGTACAGGTGCGCCCGCCATGCGAAGGTGAAGCGCTGCGTAGGTATGCGCACTGGCCGAGACCTGACTCAGTTGATTTCCATAATGATCTATGTTTGTCACGTCGCTCGTGGCGTACTTGATTAGCAGATTTACTTTCCGCTCAATAGATGCGGCATGCCCGGACACCACACTCCGTTGTTCATGGTCAATCACCGTTGAAGTTACAGCCTCAACATGATGAAACGAATAGCGGGCGGCAAGGCGGATCCACAATTCCCAATCTTCCAAAGATGACAGGCCCCGGTCTGTATTGAACGGATTTGCGAGTAGCACCTCTCGCCTGGCAAACACCCCGTTACAGCTCAATACGTTGCCCGAGAGTATTTGCCGGCTAATTGATTTGATCTTTTCCACCGTGCGCAACAATTTCCCCTCCGGGCTTTTCATGTCATAGCCCAGATGCACGACGTCCACTGACTTTGTCGTCAGGAAATCATATGCCGTCTGAAGATGATGAGGATATTGGCTATCGTCTGAATCCAGGAAGTTGATATAGGCACCCTGTGATTGGTCGACTCCGAAATTGCGTGCAGAGGCCCGCTCGCCATTTGCCTTCCGGAAATACTTTACCCGAGGGTCTGTAATCGACTTGACTATGGCACCCGTTTCGTCAGTACTTCCATCATCCACGACAATAACTTCGAATTCCCGGAAGGATTGTTGGAGAACAGAATCAATTGCGTGGCGGACAAAACCTGCCCGGTTATACGTAGGAATAACAACCGAAAAGAAAGGCTTATTCATCGTACACCTGCTTCAACGAGGTTATCATCTGATCAATCCCGAATCGCGAAACTACATCTTCACGGGCATTCGCCGCGATGGTTTTCCGCAACTCCGGATTTGTCCAAAGTTCCGTCATGGCCACGCTAATGGCTTCGCTATCCTTGTAAGGTACCGTCAATGCGTTGCGTCGATCAAAAACAAATTCGCAGGCGATCCCGGAAAGGGTGACAATCGACGGGACTTCCGATGCCATCGATTCAATATACGCCTGTCCAAAAGCCTCCGCTGCGCTGTCGATTGGAACATGGACAAACAAGTCAAAGGTCCGGTACAAGGCAAATACATCCTCTTCGAAAGGAATACGGACAACGTGGTGGGGATCCAACGATGACAGCCTGCCGCCAAGTATCGCTTCATAGGGACCGCTTGCGTTGGCCAGCACAAGACAGGCGTCCGGGAATTGTTCCTGGAACATGGCAAAACCCTCCAGCGCAAATTGGACACCTTTCCACTCGATGAATCGGGACACCATACCCACCACCGGCCTGGTCGTTGGAATGGACCATCGATTCCGGACGGCGGCGATCCGTTCTTCTGTAATAGCATCAAAACTTTGCCAGTCGAATCCATGAGGAATACGAACCTGCTTTTTGACGGGCACATGTTCCAGTTCATTCAGGACATGATCCGTTGCCTGACTGACCGAAATAACATGAGTTGAAAGCAGGTTACTGAGCCGGTCATACTTAATTCCCGAGGGTTGATAGTCGTGATGGAATGTGCTGTTATGCCGGGTATAGATTCGTTTCCGTATGCGCGCAAGCCAGGCGGCCGGCAGTCCAATGCGCTGGGCTTCGAATAGGTGTACATGGACAATATCGGGACGATTGGACAACAGGTAAAAAAAGAGATTAAAAAAAACAGAAGGGAAAGTCCATTTGCCTCGAAGCGCAAATCGAGTGCATTTGATACCGTGGCCCTTGAGGAAAGTCTCGAGCGGAGTGGGTCCCGGATTGAGCAGTACAAAAGTCAGGTCATAGTCTTTTGCAAGTCGGGAAGCAATCCATTCGAAGGCAATGGATTTGTGTACGTCGGACACGATATAGACTAATCGCTTTGTCGGCATTAACTGGCGATAATGTCAATGTGGCAATTCTCAAACGATTGAGCCGAACTGACCGGAACGCGGTTCACGGCTTCCACAATGCTGGCGTAGCCTTTTGTTTCAAGAAATCTTACCAAGTCGGCGGCAGAACTACCATGATCCCTTAGATTGTTATCATCCAATTCAATAAACAATACGGGTTTCGCGCGCTCAAGCAGTTGAGCGGCCCCCCGAAGCACCTCCAATTCATATCCTTCCACGTCAATCTTGATCAGTTCAATATTTTGATCGGGAAATTGATTCAAAACGCCATCCAGTCGATTCACAACAACAGGATTCCCTGTTGCATTGCCAGGGGCTACGCGGTTCCCGCCGAGATTCCATGAGGTTCGTACCTCCATTTTAACCTCGTCGGTACGATTTCCGAGTGCAGTCTGAAAAAGCTGGATGTTCCTGAATCCATTCAGACGGATATTTTCCATACACCGTTGATAATTCACGGCATCCGGTTCGAAGGCCATCACCCATCCGTTCTTTGCATGCGCAGCCATCCACAAGGCCGTCCAGCCAATATTTGCGCCAACATCGACAATTCTTGTTGTTTCCTTCACCAGAGAAAAGAGTGCCTGATTGCTGGGGTCGTCAAAGCCAAAATAGAAGTAGTGTCCCATGTAGTCACTGACATCCACTTTCATCCGCACACCCGACCGTTCCACCGCACGAAAGCTCGGCCTCGGGTATTGATACGGATTGGGAACGAGTTTACAGAGAAAATTGTCAGGCGCTTTTCCAATCGTGTGCTTTGCCAACCATGATTCCAGAGGGCCAACCATCCAAATCCGGCGGAAGAAATTTAACAGACGAACACGGAGCGGCAATCTCATTTGCTCAAACCATTGATATAACCCCGGAATATTTTTGCGGCCTGAAGGTAGCCAATCCATTTGAAGGCCATACCGTCGAAAGATTGTCGATTTGGAATTTGAGAGAACAACCAGAAGAGAACCGGGTAGAGCACCAACGCCAGCCGAAGGGCAAATTGCTTAGTTTGAGAGTAATGGAGCGCCAAATGCTGGTAGCCCCGATGCACGGCCACAGCACGGGTAAACGCACGTCGCTCATTTCCATTAAGCCAACCGCTTAATTCCGTTCGATCGAGTTCATTGTGAAATACGCAAATCCGTGTGTCAATACGGAATTGAATACCCGTATTCTTCAGTCTCAACGGAAAATCATAGTCCTCAAAACCCGCGAATGGGAACTGTTCATCGTATCCACCCGATTTCTCGAAGTCGGATCGTGCCATGGAAAGATGAAAACTGGCAACTGACAGCGATTCGAACAGGGCATTGTCCTTCCAAGTCTTATCGGCGTACCACCCTCTGAAGGTCGTCATCTTATATGCCTGGAGAAACCTGCCGAACGATGTATGGGACAATGTGTGCATCAGTTCTGGCGGATAAGTCCAGTCGGGATTCAATGCAATCCCCGAATTTTCCCGGTGGACATCGATTACATGCCGCAGTGATTCCTGTGTGATGAGGATATCATCATCAACAAAAAGAAGCAAGTCACCGCTTGCATGGCGGGCGCCATAATTTCTTGCTGCTGCCACACCCCGCCCGGGGTTCTGGAACAATCTTGCTGCGGGGAGAGCTTCCGCAATTTTGGGTGTGGAGGTTTTGGAATCGTTCACCACGATAATCTCCGCATTCATGCCTTTGACAGCCGCTGCAGCCGCACGGAGAGTTTGATCAAACACAGCCCCCCGGTCGCAAGTGGGTATGATGATGGAAACTTTCATTTGGCCTTCGGAACGAATGCAAGGGCATACCTTCCGAATTGATCCATGGTTAAGGGTTTGAGCCCATACGTGGATCCGCCGGTGGAATGAAGGGTCTTCACCAGGGCGGAGCGATAATCCTGCTTATGTGCATCATCAAAGATGGCCAGACCGTTGGTCGCCAGTCGGCTGAGAACATCTTCCACATGATGAATCCTGACTTCGACAAAATTCAGATCGTGCAGGATGCAGTCAAAAGGCTGAGTACTCTCCCGTAGAAAATCGTCCAGCCAAAGAAGACGTTCCGTGCTCAACTGATGTTCCGAAAGAAACGATGCGGTGCGCTTGAGCCAAACGGGGTCGTCATCAACGGAATAAACCACAACACCAGGGTTTTCTTTTGCGTAAAGTCGAAAAACATACGAACTGAATCCGGATCCGAGATCGAGGAGACGATGCCACCGGTTTATCCGGCAAAGCGCCAACAGCAGCGCGCCAAGTTCCAGCGAGGCGGCCATATTGGCGCTCGAAACATCCCTGACGTAACCTTCATACACCGGCCGCAATTGCTCACGACATTCTCCACATTTGACGGCCAACTGGCTGTACAATGGGGAAGACCGCTCCAATTGGTGGAACGATTTAATCGATGCATCCGAAGAGATCAACCTCATTTTGCGAAACAGGCGTTGGATCATGAGGGCTTATTCGGTTGAATGTACTGACCAGGAGACGTCCTTGATAAATACACGGTTCAGTTGTTTATCAGGAAGCAAACCGGACGCCGTGAGGGCAACAGGTTCCACGCTGAACTGCAGGCACTCGCGGCACACATCAATATCTTTGAAACCATTTCCAAAGTGAATATCGACACTATAGTTACCTTCAAAAAACGGGAGGCTGGGAATGGATACGGACAGATATCCACGCGAAACCGGGGACGTTGACAGATTTCCGGTATAATGCTTGTTGTTCACGCCTACCAGTGGTGATTGCTGACCGTCTTTGATAATGATACCCAACAGGGGCGCTTCCAACGGCACAGCAGATTCAAAATGCACACGGACTTCCATCCGGCACCCCATGTACAACGTTCCGGTTACATTGCCGTCACAGAGCAACTCAATGCGCCGCACAACATTTCCACGCTGTATCGAAACGCCTGACCCTCCCTCCTTTCCCGGATTCGACGACTCCAGATATTGACTGACAATGTCTTCCGATTTCCCTATTCCGGACAATCGGCCTCCTTCGAGCAGAATGGCGTTGGCACAGAGTCGTGTAACGGCCGCCATGTTATGGCTTACAAAAAGAACGGTCCGACCGCTCCGCGTGACGTCTTCCATCTTGCCGAGACACTTGCGTTGGAATTCCGCATCGCCAACGGCCAACACTTCATCAATCAATAGAATCTCTGGTTCCAGAAAGGCCGCAACAGCAAAAGCAAGCCGAAGCTGCATTCCGCTGGAGTAATGCTTCAGTGGGGTGTCGAGGAATTTCTCCGTTCCGGCGAAAGCGACAATCGCATCAAACTGCCGGTCAATTTCCCGTTTCTTCATTCCGAGAATTGATCCGTTGAGATAGATATTCTCCCGACCGGTAAGTTCGGGATGAAAGCCAGTTCCCACTTCCAGGAGACTCGCCACCCGGCCTCTCCCGACGACTCGTCCTTTTGTGGGCGGCGTAATTTTTGACAAGATCTTCAACAACGTAGACTTGCCGGCTCCATTCCGACCTACAATGCCCAGCGATTCTCCCGGGCTAACGGAAAAACTCACGTCATGAAGTGCCCAAAAGTCTTCCCGGCTTTCATGGCGGCGCTGCAGTAATCCAACCAATGACTCCCGGAGGCTCAGGTATGGCCGGGCCTCATGACTTATTCTGAACTTTTTGGAGACTCCCTGGATTTCGAGAATTGGCGTCATCGGTTGCTTAGGCTAGGTCAGCAAAGAAAGACTCCGTTTTGCGGAAGTATCCAAGGCCCGCTACAACCAACACGGCAGAAGAGATAAGGCTGATCATTAGAAGAGTCGGTTCAGCCGGAATGGAAGTAAACGGCATTCGAAATATCGTAATGGCAGCATACATCGGGTTTAGCGCCATGAGTTGTTGAATCCAGGCGGACTTGATCATTGACACCGGATAAATTACGGGCGTTACAAACAAGAGCACCTGAACCAGAAAGGGGATCACGTAACGAAAATCGCGATACTTCACGTTGAGTGCTGCCAGGAGACAACCCGGTCCGAACGTAGCAAGGACCGACAAGATGACGCCGGCTGGCCAACACCACAGCGCCCTGACATAATCCACGCTCGGTTGGTAGTAAAGAATAACGGGGATAAAAACCACTGATGCCACCAGGAAATCAAAGAGTGAAACCAAAATGGATGACAGTGGGATGATGAGTCGAGGAAAATAGATCTTACGAATGATTTGCGCCTGGCTGATCATGCTGTTGCCCGCACTGCTGATCCCCGAAGAAAAGATCAGCCATAACATCAGGCCCGTGAACACGAAGACCGGATATTCCATGCCCTCGGAGGGAACCTGAAGGGACCTGCCGATAAAGAAAGAAAAAATGACCATGAGCAGCAGCGGCTGAAGGATTGCCCATAGAAAGCCGAGGAATGTTTGCCGGTATTTTACCTTGATGTCGCGCCAGGTAAAGAAGAAGAAAAGCTCCCGGTACTCAATTAGTTCATTGAGATTTAGGCTGAAGGTATATTTGGGCTTTAATTCGAAGTAGTAATCTCTTTCCTGGGCCATGATCGTCCTGCAGCGCGGGTAAGGTTCTCAAAGCAAAAATGCAGAAAAATAACAGAACCATCCTTTTTCTCTTTCCCTATCCACTTGGGCATGCTCCATCCCAGCGATTCCGTTTTGAACAATATTTTGACGCGCTCCGGGAATCGGGTTACCGGTTGGAGACCCAGTCATTTCTGACGGAGGAAGCATGGCGTCTGCTCTATACGCCGGGAAATACCGTCAGAAAAATTCTGGCTGTCGCGGGCGGGTTCATTCGCCGGGCGGCCATTTTCTTCGGACCCGTGCAACGCGCATCCTATGTATTTGTTCACCGGGAAATTGCCCCACTCGGCCCGCCCCTGTTGGAATGGTTCATTGCCCGGGTTATGGCTAAGAAACTTATGTACGACTTTGATGATTCGATATGGATTCCAAATACGAGTGAAGAAAACCGTATTGCTTCGTCGCTGAAGTGGCACTCCAAGGTGAAGTCCATTTGCCGGTGGAGTCACGTGGTCAGCGTTGGCAATCGATATCTTGCCCGTTTTGCCGAACTGCATAACGGCACGGTTATCGTCAACCCAACTACCGTGGATACCGAACGGCTCCATATTCTGACCAGTGAGAACACCCATTCCAACGCAGGCGTAATCACGATCGGATGGACTGGAACGCATTCAACGCTCAAATACCTGAAGGAGATCGAGCCGGTACTTGTTCAACTCGAAGAGCGGTTCGGATCTCGCGTCCGTTTTCTGGCCATTGCCAACCGGGCACTCGTGCTTCGCCTGAGTCACTTCGTGTTTATGCCATGGACGAAAGAAAAAGAGATCGATGATCTGCGTCAACTGGACATCGGTATTATGCCGCTGCAGGATGATGCGTGGTCGCAAGGCAAATGCGGGCTGAAGGCCCTGCAGTACATGAGTCTTGGCATTCCGACTGTCGCCTCCCCGGTGGGCGTCAATCGTGAAATTATTTCGGATGATGTTGACGGCTATTTGTGCAGCACATCGCAAGCATGGTTTGATCGGCTGTCGGCATTGGTTGAAGATGCTGCGTTGCGCAAAAGAATAGGAGACGCCGGCAGGCACCGTGTCGTTGATGCTTACTCTACGGCATCCAACCGATCGGTATTTCTGTCACTCTTCCGGTAGTTGGAGATCAGGATCAGGGCGGTGACAAAAAAGGGAAGCAACGGTACCTTGTATCGGACAAGCGTTCCAAAATTGTAGGTGGATACACCAATGGCGAAGGCGAAGACAAGAGCAAAGCTTATCGCAAACAGTACATTTGGGTCTGAGAGCGCACTGAATATTTTTGTTCGTTGCTTGCCGATTACATACACACAAGCGACAAGAAGAATGAGACTCTCCACCGCCGAGAACAACATCAGGATATTCTTCACTTCCCAGAGATAAGGCCGGAACAATGAAACATTGATGGCCTGGGGAGCGAGGCGCATCATGGACTCAAAAGAACCATCGAGATCGCCCAGGGAGTATCCGGAACCGGCGAATCGTCCCGACCAATAACGGATGTCGTAGGCAGTCACCCGAGCGGTGGCTGCCAGTTTGGAGACCGCATATCGGTCGTCATCTTCCCCGACCTTGATGACCGTATAATATGCGGAACCCACCAGTACGGCCGCAACAAAAGGAACGGCCATCACCCGGAGGATTACCGCCCGAATCCGGTAGATCTGCGACGAACCAATCCACAAAATGACGGACGGCAGGTAAGCTTGCAGGATAAACTTTCGAATGCTGAAAATGAGGAACAGGGAGAACAACAATAGAACAACATTGTGCCAGCGTGTCCGGCGTTCAATGAATATGATGTAGATCTGGTGGGTGGCGATTCCAAGACAGGCGAGCGTCACTGAATCCTTGAGTACACCACTACCCCAGAAGAAAACCGATGGGATGAAGAAGGCAGCAATAGCCAGGCGTCCGTGCAAGTGAGGGAATTGCTTATAGAACGTGAGATAAAACTGCCAGGACCCGATGAAACTAAATACGGCAAACAGGCAAGCCGTTGCCGAATAGGTGGAAAAGGTAAAGAGGTCAAAAATCGCCGCCAGGCGGATAACGGTATACGAATTTGAATCACGAAAAAGGTAGATCTGTGAAGCATATTGGTACACATCGCCGGGGTTCCTGCTGTCGGCAAACAGAAGCTTCAGGCCATCCCAGGGTGAGTCCATGAACGCCTTCCACACAAATCGACTTCCGAATGTGTGGTACATGAACGTGTCGCCGCTGCCGTAATAAAATTGATAGACGAGACCCAATGCGATGGCACCAATGATCTTTAGTGTCAAGGCGGGAAAGAAATACAAGCGATTTACTTCATCCGACACATAAGGCCGCACAAAGTAAGCAACGGCATAGATGACGAGCAGAAAGATCGGCGTAATCAGCAGGTCACGCAGTTCCATTGACGTTCATCAGGCGATGAGCCCGAATGATTGGTAGGCATTCCGAAGGCCGGTTTCTAAATCAATGCGATGCTTCCATCCCAGCGAATGGATTCGGCTCATGTCCATCAGCTTCCTTGGCGTACCATCCGGTTTAGACACATCAAATGTCAGGCGCCCTTTGTATCCAACAACTTCCGCGATCCGTTCGGCGAGTTTGCGAATAGAAAGCTCTACCCCCGTACCGACATTAATAAAGCCCGGTTCGTCGAAGTTCTCCATGAGGAACAGGCATGCGTCTGCCAGGTCATCGACGTGCATGAACTCGCGCAAAGGTTCGCCCGTGCCCCACACAACCACCTCGTCGCTTCCCTTTACTTTGGCTTCATGAAATTTCCGCAACAGCGCCGGAATCACATGACTCATCTTGAGATCGTAGTTGTCGTTCGGGCCGTAGAGATTCGTAGGCATGGCCGAAATAAAATGACAACCATATTGACTGCGGTAGGCATCGCACATCTTAATGCCCGCTATCTTGGCGATCGCATACGGCTCATTGGTGGGTTCGAGAAGGCCGGTGAGCAAATATTCCTCTTTCAGCGGCTGCGGTGCAAGCTTGGGATAGATGCACGAACTCCCTAAAAAGAGCAGTTTGTTCACTCCGGCGCGATATGATTCGTGGATCACATTGCTCTGTATCATCAGGTTGTCATACAGAAACTCAGCCCGGTAGGTATTGTTGGCAACAATACCCCCAACTTTCGCCGCTGCCAAAAAGACAAACTCCGGCTTCTCTGCCTGAAAGAAATTACTAACCGCTGCACTATCCCTCAGATCCAATTCGGAGGAGGTTCTAAGCACCAGGTTGGAATATCCAGAAGCCTGCAGTTTTCGGACGATGGCAGATCCCACCATTCCCCGGTGCCCTGCTACAAAGATTTTGGCTCCCTTTTCCATTATTCTGTACGTCGCAGCACTTTGTACCCGCCTTGCTTAAGGTGGACATCCCGGCGAAACAAATCGAGATCGGCCTCCACCATTTCCCGGACAAGACTGTCGAGTGTGTGTCGTGGACTCCACCCAAGTTTAGCCTTTGCTTTCGAAGCATCGCCGATCAGAAGATCCACTTCCGTCGGGCGGAAATAACGGGGATCAATCTCGACGACCACTTGTCCTGGTTTCAAATCAAATTCAGCATTTTCACTCTTCACGACTACACCTTTTTCCTGGTTCCCTTTGCCCTGGAAAGCCACCTCAATTCCAGCAACGGCAAAAGCCTGCTTACAGAAATCGCGGACGGTTGTCGTCTTGCCGGTGGCGATGACATAGTCATCAGCGCTTTCTTGCTGCATCATCATCCACATGGCCTCCACGTAATCCTTCGCATGTCCCCAATCTCGCTGCGCATTCAGGTTGCCAATAAAGATTTTATCCTGAAGCCCGAGGGCAATTTGCGCCACTCCTCGGGTAATCTTCCGCGTCACAAATGTTTCGCCGCGCAAAGGGCTTTCGTGATTAAAGAGAATTCCATTGCACGCAAAAATGTTATAGGCCTCGCGGTAATTTACCGTAATCCAATAGGCATACAGTTTTGCGACACCATAAGGTGAACGGGGATAAAACGGTGTCTTTTCGGATTGTGGTACTTCCTGAACCAGGCCGTATAACTCGGAGCTTGATGCCTGGTAGAATTTCGTCTTCTCGGTGAATCCCAAAAGTCGGATCGCTTCCAGGATACGCAAGGCGCCTACCGCATCTGCATTGGCCGTGTATTCCGGTTCTTCAAAAGAAACCTTGACGTGGCTCATGGCGCCCAGGTTATAAATCTCATCCGGCTTTACATCCGCAATAATGCGAGTGATATTCATCGCATCGGTCAGGTCACCATAGTGCAAATGAAAGTGGGGGCTGCTCTCATGCGGATCCTGGTACAGGTGATCGATTCGTGCGGTGTTGATCAGCGACGATCGCCGCTTGATACCATGCACATCATAACCCTTGGCGAGCAGCAACTCACTCAGGTATGCGCCGTCCTGACCTGTAGCGCCGGTAATTAAGGCTGTCTTCATTAATACTAGTTTACGTTAAAGTCTAATCACCCTTGTCGAGGTTCTTCAGTCTTCGCTTGGCGTCCTTAAATGCTTCGTCTTTGCGATCGGCTTTCTTCCTTACTTCTTCAAAGTATTTGCGGGCGACGGCTTTGTCGCCACGCTGGTTGGCCATTTCGCCCAGGGCAATCAGGGAGTAAAGATAATACCCGGATTTGGTAGCTCCAGTTTCTTCGGCAAATTGGACGGTCAATTCATAATACTTCCTTGCATCATCTGTTTTTCTCCTGAACTCGCCGAGTTGTCCAAGGAAGAAGGCAGCATATCGTCCGCTGGTGGCTTCATAGCCAATATCGCCACTGTCAATGCGGGTCAGGATGGCTTTGGATTCACGCTCCATATCTCCGAACATGCCCTTGGTGTATAGCATCCGGGCATAGTAACGGTGGAAATACGGATTATCCGGGTATGTCTTGTAGAGGTATTCTGAAATCTGAAGTGCCTGGTCATTGTTGTTCTCATAGCTATTGTAAATCCTCATGAGCCACACCATCGCCTCTGTCCGGGTGTAGAATGCATTGTAGGATACCTCACGAAGCTGCTTCAGCCCCAAGGCTTTGTCTCCTTTGGGGAAAAACCAAAGGAGCGGCTTCAATGCCGGGTAATTCTCGCGCACCCAAACGGAAAAGTAGTTATAGAGCGCATCACCGAATAAAAGTTCGGGGCTTAAGTAATCCATCTCTTTGCATTCTTCCAGGTACTTCAATGCGCGCTTACCGGCAAGGGCTGCCTTGCGCCATTCTTTGCGATCTTCATCCGAATACAGCCGACCTTTGAAGCCATAGGCAGCCGCCATGAAGAAGGCCGCTTCAATGCGGTACTCCGGGTACCTCTTATGCAGATTCTCTGCCACCATAATGGTGCTGTCCATGTACGCAAGAAAACGATCGTCATGACCACGGTTTTCGATGGAGGGCATGATTTTCCACCAATCACTCAGACCCAAAAGAAAATAAGGAAGCGGATGCCAGGCATATTTCTGCTTGAACCATCTGAACTGTTGTTCTGCTTTAGCAAACTTAAAGTTGTACAGATCGTTCAACGCCTGGGTAGCCTCAAGCTGCACCGCAATGTTGGAGATGAGAATAATCGTGGTGTCTTTCTTCTCCTGACCCGGGGAGGACAGGAAAGAAAAGACAAAGCACAACACCAATCCTATTTTACCTGTATCTTTCAATCCCGCAAAAATAGCACCCCGGAAGCTAGTATTTCCATGAGTGAAGCAACCGAAACCAAGAGTCTGTACGAACATTCCAAGCGCCAGCTATTCCTGTTGATCTGCCTGGCCACGCTGGCGGTGCTATTCGTCAAGAAATCCATGATTGAAAACGAGACAGCGGCGTTTGAGTTTCTCGCTGACCAACCCGAAGGGTCTGTTCTTTTCCTGCGAAGCGCCCTTCAATACGTGTCTATTCCCCTTATCTACGCGTGGAAATTCACTGCCTTGGGCTTTGTCATTTGGGTCGGCTGCTTCCTTTTTGGTTACCGGGTTACCTATTCGGAATGCTGGAAGATTGTAATGGTCGGCGAATTCATATTTCTGGCGCCGGAGTTGATCAAAATCTTCTGGTTCTTCTTCGTGGAAAAAGATCCCAACTTCTACAGCATCCGGGCGTTTTATCCCCTCTCCGTCATGAACTTTATGGACTACCGCACGCTGCCGGCGGAATACAGCTACCCGAGCAAGGCCTTGAGTGTGTGGGAGCCGATTTACTGGTATCTGCTCGTGGTGGGCATCACCCACTACACCCGTAAAGGAACCCGGCCGGCCTGGATAATTGTGCTGGCTTTTTATGTGCCCATATTCCTTCTCTGGTTGCTGTTTTACACGATTGTCTATTGAACTTGCGGGCCAAATTTCCCGCCGGGTGTCTCGTGTTGCGTTTGGATTGATTATTTTCGCCCCTTACAATTTCTTTCTGCTTCATGTCCTTTCAAAAGATCAACAATATTGGCGGCTGGCTTGCTTTCGCGGTCGCCCTGGTAACTTACTGGCTAACCTTTGAAGAGACTGCCAGCTACTGGGATTGCGGAGAGTTCATTGCTACGGCGTACAAACTTGAAGTATCGCACCCGCCCGGGGCACCCTTCTATATGCTGTTGGGAAGAATGTTCTCCTTCCTTGCTTTTGGGGACGTTACGAAAGTTGCCTATTGGATCAATTTTCTAAGCGTCCTGGCAAGCGCTTTCACTATCCTCTTTCTGTTCTGGTCAATTACGCTTCTCGGGCGCAAGCTGATGGGTGTTACACGGGATAACCAGCTAACGGAAGGACAAATCTGGACCTTAATGGGCGCAGCACTTGTTGGATCAATGGCCTACACGTTCTCCGATTCGTTCTGGTTTTCGGCCGTTGAAGCGGAAGTGTATGCCATGTCGGCATTTTTTACCGCGTTCGTCATCTGGGGCATCCTTAAGTGGGACGTAATCGAAGATGAGGGCGCCGCCAACCGGTGGCTCATTTTCATCGCTTATGTGGTCGGATTGTCCATTGGGGTCCACATGTTGAATCTCGTAACCATCCCCGCGCTGGGGCTGATCTTCTATTTCAAGCGATACAAGCCAACGCAGTGGGGCATCCTGGCCGCCCTGGCGGTGAGTGGCGGCATTGTCATATTCATCAATGACTTCATCGTACCCGGTCTTCCATCATTGGCCGGCGGATTCGAAGTCTTCTTTGTAAATAACCTGGGGCTTCCCTTCGGTTCAGGCGTGATCGCTTTCTGCTTGTTGCTGGTTGGCGGGCTCGTTTACGGTATCCGGTTCAGCCATCAGCGAAACAAACCTCTTCTCAACACCTTTCTTCTATCGACAGCCTTCATCCTTATCGGATACGGAAGCTATGCGACCATCGTGATCCGAAGCAACTTCGATACGCCCATCAATGAGAATGCACCAAAGGACGTGATGTCATTTGTGCGTTACCTGAAACGTGAACAATACGGGAGCCGCCCGCTGCTTTATGGCCCCTATTTCACCGCCAAGATCATTGACGTAAAGGAGAAAGACGTTGTCTATACCAAGGGAAAAGACAAGTATGAAATCACCGATCGGAAATACGACTACGTCTACGAGCCGGGCCAGGAAACCATTCTTCCGCGAGCCTGGAATCCGGAATTCAAACAACAATACCGCAGCATATTAGGACTTCGGGAAGGAGAAAAACCAACGTTCGCACAAAACATCTACTACATGTTCCGGCAACAGATCGGGCACATGTATATGCGCTACTTCATGTGGAACTTCGCCGGCCGGGCCAGTGATATCCAGGATGCTGATTGGATTGGCCCGCGCGATTGGTTCGAGAAGCTGCCCCAGGAGTTGGCCGAAAACCGGGCACGGAACAATTTCTTCATGATCCCATTTGTCCTGGGACTGATCGGTATGTTCTACCAATTTGTAAAAGACACGAAGAATTTCGCTGTTGTCGCCCTGCTGTTTGTCATGACCGGTGTCGCCATCGTGGTGTACCTGAATTCTCCGCCGGTTGAGCCCCGGGAGCGTGATTATATCTATTCCGGGTCAACGTATGCTTTTACTCTCTGGATTGGGTTTGCCGTTATTGGCCTTGTATCGGTAGTTAGGAACGTACTGAAAAGTGAGAAAACAAGCGCTGTGGTGGTTACGCTCCTTGCACTTTCTGCGCCTGTCCTGATGGCGTCGCAGGGTTGGGATGACCACAACCGCAGCAACCGATTCTTTTCCGTGGATTCCGGTAAGAACTACATTTCTTCCTGCGATCAAAATGCCATTCTCTTCACCGGAGGGGATAATGACACCTTCATGCTGTGGTACGCGCAAGAGGTGGAGGAATTCAGGCCCGATGTGCGGGTGGTTGTGTTCAGCTACTACAACACGGACTGGTACATTGAACAGACCATGTTGAAGGTCAACCAATCAGAACCCTTCAAGTATACGCTTACACCGGAGAACTATCGTCAAGGAGGGCCAAATGATGTGCTCTATTACACGGATCTCAAGATTCCCAGTATGGATCTCCGCCAGTACCTGGATCTGTTGAAAAAGAACTTCCCTCAACTGAGATACGAACGCACCAATATAGTCCCCAGCAAAGTCTTCACACTTGATGTTGACCGTCAGGCTGTTCTTGCCAAAGGGATCATCCCGAAAGGAATGGATAGCCTGGTGGTTGATCAGATGCGTATCCGGCTGAAGGGAACGACACTGGAGAAAAAGGATTTGGCATTCCTTGATGTTCTGACGACCAACAATTGGGAGCGTCCGATCTACCTGAACAATACATCGCTTGCCCAACTCAACCTCGATATGCGAGACTTCGTGGTTCAGGAAGGGAACGCCTACCGGGTGCTGCCGGTCCGGAACAATCGAACCGACCGGGAAACCTTGGTAAATGTGGAGTCGTCGTATAAAAAGATGCTACACGATTTCGGCTATCGAGGCCTGGACAATCCCAAACTCTATTACAATGAGGATTATCGCGGGTTCATTCAGAATCACCGCGGTTCATTGAACTCCCTCGCTGAAGCAATAATTGACCAGGGCGACCTTACGAAGGCCAAGGAGGTCATCGACTTCAACCTTGCCAAAATGCCGGATGCTGCAGTTCGCTACGATATCACATCTGTTTCAACAGCCGAGCAGCTGTTCCGGGTGGGTGAAAAGGCCAGGGCCGTGGAAATGGCTACACTTCTTGGGACGCGCGCAGAAGAGATGGTGAACTACGAACTCAAGAAGTATACCGGTATATCCATGGAGGTCCGCCGCAATCTTTACATTCTGGGTGAGTTGCAACGGATTCTGTATGAGAACGGCGAATCGGACCTTGCCAAGAAGTTCGAAAGCAGCTATGAACGGATTTTGGAAGGCCTTCAGATCCGTGGCACTGACCGGAGCGATTACTAGCCAAAGCTATTTCCTCGCTATCAGGAACAAATCCAGGGCGATCTCCGGCTGATCGGTAATCAGATAATCCTCTTGCGTGATACTGCTTACCAGGCTATCCGATGCCTGGTGAAGCCGATTGCGATTGAAACGGTTCATCAGGTCATAGGGCACCCGAAGTACTGACGCAGGCAGCCGGTGCTGCAGATCAAACACGTCCCAGCGCATCAATCGATTTACCGATGCCCGGTTTCTTTCATGGTAATCCATTACCCGCTGGTTGCCCGTGACGCCCTTCATTTCAACCGCCGAAAAAATGGATGAGGCCAGCGAGCGAAGTTCATCGGCGGTGTATTCCCGAATGTGCCACGGATTCCTTGAAAGTGAGAGTGGGCGATTGGGTGTGGTGATCAGGGCTGTACCGCCCGGGCGCAATACGCGGAACAGTTCGCTTAGAAAAAAACGGTCATCTTCAATGTGTTCAATTACCTGGAAACTCACAATCGAATCAAATGATGCATCGGGGTAAGGGAGGGGCGGAAGATTGGCCGCGACAAATCGGCAAGAAGGGTATTTCTGCTTCAGAGACATGATGGCCCCCTCAATCTTATCGATGGCAGCGTAGCTGTTCACGTTAGGCAACAGAAGGTCGATACCCCTCCCTTCGCCGCAGCCTACTTCCAGCAAATCCCCTTTAATCCATTGGCCAGCCACAACATATGGCTTGAGCAGGCGTTGATGTAATGGGTTATCAGAAACCAGGCGGTCGGAGGCAATTTCCGTTGTGTAGATTTTTGTCATGGGCCTCAAAATTACATCATTTGGCTGTGGGCCGTTCCTATTTCTTTCTTCGCTATTTTTACTCCCGACTTATGCGTCGAGTTTCCCTTCTTATTCCAATTTTAGTTCTATTGGCGCGCATGGCTGCTTCCGCACAAGCCGTCAATGCAATAAATTTTAATCATTGGTACGATCCTTTGGCGGAGGTTGTGCTTCAATTCAAGCCGGTTAATCACGGCGACAGTATCGAGGTATTCTATCGGGTCAAGTGTAACAATGCGATTGCGACCCCTTATTTGGTCAAGTGGGAAAGACGCGAATCGTATGCCCAACGTCAAGGTACTTCGATGGGTTCAACGGATACGGTTACGCTCACTAAGAACTGGATGGAACGCCGATTTGTTTTCAACCGGCCCGCCAAGCCCTGGTTGCTGGTCGTACGCCTCAGCAATGTCGCCACTGGAAAGACCTGGCACTTCTACCGTCTTATTGAAGCGCACCATCCCGTCAATGGCTATCTGGATAGCGAAGGGAAGCAGAAGCAGTGGGATGCCTTTGTTCTTGCAGAAGACGTATACACTTTCCATGGAAGCGGGTCTGGTAAGCCTATTTTCGTTTCGTTCTATGCTGACAATTTCCCGACGCCTGCGCCTCCTTTTGTAGTGAAGGAACTCAAAATGGACAAGTTCCTGTTCCCGGACTCCACCTTTATGGTGATGCCGGGTGCCACGGCAGGGCCGTTCAAAAAGGAAGGCCTGTACTTGGCCCAGGAAGACACCTCCGCTGCTTTGGGATTTTCCTTCTACGTCCGGCATTCACCTTATCCGAAGTACAATAAACTTACTGACCTGAAAGGACCCCTCCTGTTCGTAACTACTCGAGAAGAAAATGCGGCATTAGAAAAAGCAGGAGAAGACAAGGCCTCCTTCGATAAAGTGATTTTGGATATTACGAAGGATAAGGATCGGGCCAGGACTTTCATGCGCAACTATTTTCGCCGAATTGAATTGGCTAACCTCTATTTCACATCCTTCAAGGAAGGCTGGAAAACCGACAGGGGCATGATTTTTACAATCTTCGGCTTGCCCGATGAAGTCAATTTTGACGGTGGGTTCGAATATTGGAGTTACAAAAACCCCCGGCAGGCATTTCGGTTTGCCCGCGCCGGAAGTGTGTATCATCCGGAACACTCCGTGCTGGTACGGGAAAAAGGGTATACCGAATATTGGTATCAGGCTATCGATCTGTGGCGGAAGAGCCGCTACTGATGTAGCCTCGCGCCAAAACAATCTCCTTTATTCAGCGTACTTTTGACGCCTCATCTATGGACAAGCATGACTTGATTTATGGCACCCGTGCCGTTATTGAAGCCGCACGGTCGGGACGGCATGTGGAGAAGGTTTTTCTTCAAGCGGGCCTTACCAACGACCTGTTGAAGGAACTCGTCACCACGCTAAAAGAGCATGGCATACCCTTCAGTTTCGTGCCGATCGAAAAATTGAACAGGCTTACTACCCGCAATCACCAGGGGGCCGTGGGATACCTTGCGGCCGTACAATATGCCGAGCTTCAGCCGATCATTGACCATGTGTACAGCGAAGGACGCACGCCCTTCTTGCTCTTGCTGGACCGAATCACCGATGTGAGAAACTTTGGTGCCGTAGCCCGCACCTGTGAATGCGCCGGATTGGATGCCATTGTACTGGAGGAAAAAGGGAATGCCCCCGTTACCAGTGATGCCGTAAAGACCTCGGCCGGAGCCCTTCATCACCTTCCTGTTTGTCGCGTGAAATCCATGAAGCAAACCATGAAAATGCTTCGGGACAATGGAATTCAGGTGGTGGCTTGCACGGAAAAGGCGGCACAGAATATTTACGATGCCGAACTGTCGGGGCCTACGGCGCTACTGCTCGGCTCCGAGGAAGACGGCATCTCAGCGCCCCTGCTGAAAGATGCAGATGCGCTTGTCAAGATTCCAATGAAAGGAAAAATTGAATCGTTGAACGTTTCGGTCGCCGCCGGAGTGGCCATCTACGAGACGTTGCGTCAACGGATGGCTTCCGAAAGGAAGTCCGACGGACGAAAGCAATAATCAAAGAAAGTGGGAACCGTCGGGGCGCGCTTTGAGATCGTTGACAAAGCGACGGAACATGTCTTCCTTGTCTTTCTCGCAAACAATAACCACGTTGTCAAAAACCCCAACGAGATAACCATTCAGCCCCTGGGTTACAATCAGTTTATCGTGCGGGCCAAGGATGAGTGAATTACGCGTATCGTAGACCAACGCTTGGCCGCTGACCATGTTATTGTCATTGTCGCGGGAAGAAGCCTCATGAAGGGATGCCCAAGACCCGAGGTCAGACCAGGTAAAATTCCCCAGTGTCACATAGACATTGTTCGCCTTCTCCATGACCGCATAGTCGATCGAAATGCTCTTGGTTTGCCCATACACTTTTGCGATCAAACCACGTTCAGCCTCTGTGTATAGGCTCGGCCGAACCTCTTCAAAGGCCTCGGCGAGTTCGGGAAGGTAGATCGAGAAGGATTGCAGAATAGCCTGAACACCCCAGATGAAGATTCCTGAATTCCACACAAAATCGCCGCTTTCAATAAACGTCTTGGCCAATGCCAGCTCAGGCTTCTCTGTAAATGTTTTAACTTTTTTCAGGCTGGCTTTGCCTTCCAGAAATTGGATATACCCATATCCTGTCTCAGGTCGGGAAGGCTCAATTCCCAGGGTAATGAGTTTGTCCTGCGAACGAGCTTGGTCCACCGCCTTTTGAATGGTGGCCAGAAACTCCTTCTCGTTGAGGATTAAGTGGTCGGATGGGCTGACCACCATGACCGCATCGGGGTTTCGCCTTACTATGCGGTTCGCTGCATACGCAATGCACGGCGCCGTGTTCTTCCGCATGGGCTCCAAGACCATCTGTTCCGGGCTCAGCATGGGGAGTTGCTCCCGTACGAGTCCTGCGTGCTCTTCGTGTGTTACGATCAGAATATTTCCAGGTTCGCAGATGGATAAATAACGTTCGTAAGTCGACTGCAGCAGTGTCTTTCCTGTATTCAGGACATCCAGGAACTGCTTGGGCTTGGCGTTTCGACTATACGGCCAGAAGCGGGTTCCAATTCCCCCGGCCATCAGCACTACGTATAAATTCCGATCCATTTGACTTCCTCAGAATAACATTTTGGGGGTGTGTCCGTTCATCCTAAGCATGCCGCTGATTGGCGGAGTTTAATGAACTTATTGTTGATTTTTTAGGTATATTCAATGGCTTTTCAAAATCCACCTATGAAGGAAGGCAAATGTAAGGATTTAATCGACTTGGGAATTTATGATGGTTGCGGAAGACAAGGATGAACTTAAGGCAAAACTCAAAGAGCATTTTGGATACACGTCGTTCAGGGGAAACCAAGAAGCGGTAATCAGGAATATTCTAAGCGGCCGCAACACGTTTGTGATCATGCCGACCGGCGCGGGCAAATCACTCTGCTACCAACTGCCGGCAATGATCAGGGAGGGGCTTTCCATTGTTATCTCTCCGCTCATTGCATTGATGAAGAATCAGGTTGATCAACTCAATGCCTACGGTATTCATGCACGTTTTCTTAACTCCACATTAAGTAAGGCCGAAATTACAAGGCTCAAGAAAGATTGCGTAACGGGATCCGTCAAGTTGTTATACGTTGCGCCCGAATCGCTGAACAAGGAAGAGAACATCAGCTTCCTTCAGAAGGTCAATATTAGTTTTGTGGCCA
This sequence comes from Cyclobacteriaceae bacterium, assembly GCA_044221195.1. Lineage (GTDB taxonomy): Bacteria > Bacteroidota > Bacteroidia > Cytophagales > Cyclobacteriaceae > ELB16-189. The sequence continues at coordinate 42,162 of JBGAPO010000009.1, read as the reverse complement.
TCGACGAGGCCCATTGCATCTCCGAATGGGGCCACGATTTCCGTCCGGAGTACCGGAAGATCAAAACGATGATCGCCCAGTTGGGAGAAATGCCCATCATTGCGCTAACCGCCACCGCCACTCCAAAGGTTCAACTTGACATCCAGAAGAACCTGCAGATGGAAGAGGCTGACGTATTCATTTCTTCATTCAACCGCAAGAACCTTTATTACGAAGTACGTCCCAAGAAAGAAACCAAGAAGCAGCTGATTCGATTCCTCAAAGAACACAAAGGAAAATCCGGAATTATCTATTGCTTAAGCCGGAAGAAAGTCGAGGAAATCGCTCAGTTGCTCAATGTCAACGGCTTTAGCGCAGCGCCCTACCATGCCGGCCTTGATCCCGATGTCCGGATGAAGAACCAGGATGACTTTCTGAACGAAGAGGTCAACATCATCGTTGCAACGATCGCCTTTGGCATGGGCATCGACAAACCCGATGTGCGGTTTGTTGTGCATTACGATGTTCCCAAATCGCTCGAAGGATATTACCAGGAGACCGGGCGAGCCGGACGTGACGGATTAGAAGGCATCTGCCTGATGTTCTACAGCCACAATGACCTTAACAAACTCGAAAAGTTCAATAAGGACAAGTCGGTGCAGGAGCGAGAAAACGCACGGGTATTGCTTCAGGAGATGGAATTCTACGCCGAATCGCCGGTGTGCCGGCGCCGCCAACTGCTGCATTATTTTGGCGAGGAATTCATGCAAGCCAATTGCGGCTCCTGCGACAATTGTGTACATCCCAGGGAACGTTATGACGGCACGGAGGCGGTGAAAATTGTTTTAGAAGCCGCCCAGCAAACCAACGAACGGTTTGGCTTGAACCACCTTATCAACGTTGTCCGCGGAACAGAAGACGAGTATGTGAAGAGTTACGGGCACTTTGATCTTCCCGTTTACGGCAAGGGGGGCGACCAAAGTGAAGACCACTGGAAATCCGTGATTCGTCAGGCACTGATATATCAGTACCTCGAAAAGGACATCGAGAATATCGGTGTCCTCAAGTTGACAGAAAAAGGCAAGAAATTCCTGTCAAAGCCCCATCCTATTGAACTCGCGCGCGATCATGACTTCACCACGGCCATAGAAGATGAGGAGGTCTCTTCGGAAAGACCCACTACATCAAAGTCATACGACGAGAAGCTCTTCGAGATGCTCAAGAACCTGCGGAAGCAGGTGGCCCGGCACAAGAATCTTCCCCCCTATGTTATTTTCCAGGATCCGTCATTGGAAGAAATGGCAACCACCTACCCAACCTCCCAGGAAGACCTGGCGGCGGTCAATGGGGTGGGCATGGGCAAGGTGAAGAAATTCGGAAAAGAGTTTCTCGAACTGATTCAGAAATATGTTGACGACAACGATATCGAGACAGCCACGGAAGTTGTTGTTAAGTCGTCGGTGAACAAATCAAAGATCAAAATTTTTATTATTCAGCAGATCGATCGAAAAGTGGACCTGGAAGAGATTGCCGAATCAAAGAGTCTCACGTTCGATGACCTGCTGACGGAAATTGAAAACATTTGCTATTCCGGCACCAAACTCAACCTGGATTATTACATCGACGAAGTATTGGACGAACACAAGCAAAACCAGATTTTCGATTACTTCCTCAATTCCGAAACCGATAGCCTCGAGGAAGCCATGGCTGACGCCGGGAATTCCGAATATAATGAGGAGGAAATGCGATTGATGAGAATCAAATTCCTGAGCGAATACGCCAACTGACCGTCGCAAGTCAAGGTTTCTTTATCTTTAGGTCTTTTACCCATGAACATCCTTTTGCTCGGTAGCGGCGGCCGCGAACACGCTCTGGCCTGGAAAATCAGGCAAAGCCCACTTACCAAATCGCTATACATTGCTCCGGGTAATGCCGGTACGGCAACCCTCGGTACCAATGTGAGCGTACAGGCCGAAGACTTCGATGGTGTGGCGCATATCTGCCGGCAAAAACAAATTGACCTGGTTGTCGTTGGTCCGGAACTGCCGCTGGTCAGGGGGCTGCGTGATTTTCTGGCCTCAAAGACCGATCTGTCACACGTGCTGATGGTCGGACCCGGAGAATCGGGTGCCCGACTTGAAGGGAGCAAAGACTTCTCCAAGCAGTTCATGCTGCGTAATGGAATTCATACTGCCAAAGCCAGAACATTCACGGAAACCGAAATTGAAGCAGGGTTGAGCTACCTGGAAGGCTGTCGAATGCCCATTGTGTTAAAAGCAGATGGGCTTGCCGCCGGGAAGGGCGTGATCATTGCCCCCAATCTTTCTGAGGCGAAAACGGCACTGCGCGACATGCTGGTCAACCACCTCTTTGGAGAAGCCAGTGCCCGCGTCCTGGTGGAAGAGTACCTCTCCGGAATAGAGGTTTCTGTCTTTGTCCTGACAGACGGTGAAAATTATGTCTTGCTCCCGGAAGCCAAGGACTACAAGCGCATTGGAGAAAACGATGAAGGGCCGAACACGGGGGGAATGGGGGCGGTATCTCCTGTGCCTTTTGCCGACGAGACTTTCATGCGAAAAGTCAAAGAACATATTATTGAACCCACAATTGACGGCCTTAAGAAGGAGAACATACCCTACTGTGGCTTCATCTTTTTTGGGCTCATGAACGTGAGCGGTGAACCGTATGTCATTGAATACAATGTTCGGTTGGGTGACCCGGAAACCGAAGCGTTAATTCCGCGCATTGAAACAGACCTGGTTGACCTGCTTTCTGCTTGTGCCCGGGGCCAGCTAAAAGGCAAGTCAATTGAAATAGACCCCCAGACTGCCGTGACGGTGATGATGGTCTCCGGGGGATATCCGGGAAACTACGCCAAAGGTAAATCCATTCAAGGGCTTCAAACGACAGCACCTGGCGCCATGATATTCCATGCTGGGACGAAGCCCCATGGAGATGAGGTTGTAACCGATGGCGGCCGTGTGCTGACTGCTACCGGCTTAGGCGGTGATGTCCATGAAGCCCGCAAGCTTGCCTACCGTGCATTGGAAGGCATTTCGTTTGAGCACTCTTATTTCAGACGAGATATTGGCGTAGATTTGCAACAAACCGGTGGGCGCTGATTCCCGGCAAACGACTAGAAATGGGCTGTTCGTGTGGAACAAAAAAAGACGGAGTTACTGCTGGCTGTAATAACAACGGTGCCTGCGGAACTGGCGGCTGTAACAAAATGAACGTGTTTGACTGGCTGTCGAACATGGACATGCCTGTGCAGGAACGCTTTGACGTATTGGAAGTACGGTTCAAGAATGGCCGAAAGGAATTCTTTCGAAATGCGGATAAACTGGAGCTCAATGCTGGAGATCCTGTCGTGGTGGAGGTACAAAACGGCCATCACCTTGGCTATGTATCCTTGCAGGGAGAACTGGTTCGTCTCCAGATGAAGAAGAAGAACGTCGCGAACGATGGAGATATCCGGCGGATTTACCGCATTGCGAATACACGCGACCTGGAGAAATTTGAAGAGGCCCAGAAGCGCGAAATGCCATCGCTCCATCGATGCCGCGAGATTATCCGGCAGATGCGTCTCAGCATGAAGCTTTCCGATGTTGAGTTCCAGGCCGACAACACAAAGGCAAGTTTCTATTATTCTGCCGAGGAGCGTGTTGACTTCCGCGAGTTGATAAAGATACTCGCAGGAGAATTTCGTGTTCGTGTGGAAATGCGCCAGATCAGCCTTCGCCAGGAGGCTGGACGATTGGGGGGGATAGGCGTTTGCGGACGAGAGCTATGCTGTTCCACCTGGTTAAGCGAATTCAAGAATGTGGCTACCAGTGCGGCGCGCTATCAAAACCTCTCCTTAAATCCGAGCAAACTCAGTGGTCAATGCGGCCGCCTCAAATGTTGTCTCAACTATGAATTAGAGACGTACCTTGGGGCCCTGAAGGACATCCCCGAAGTTACACGTCCCCTGCAGACAGAAAAGGGCGATGCCAGTCTTCAAAAGACAGATATTTTCAGAAAAACCATGTGGTTTGGGTACAAGGACGAAAATACATGGTACCCCCTGGGCGTCGAGCGGGTGAAGGAGATTCTTCGCTGGAATGAAGAGGGCAGAAAACCTGCAACGCTCGAACAGAATGAGGTAATCGAGCGGGAACCAGTAGCCGTACTGAACAGCGACCTCATGCGGCTCGACAAGAAATTCAGCAACAAGGGAGGAAAAAATAAGCGCCGTTCGCGGGGTCAGCGCCACAACCGTGGTCGGAGGCCAGGTAATTCCCAGCAACCACCCAAGTCTTGATGCCCGCACGCCGTTTTCTTCACTTGTTTCTCTTCTTCATGTTGGTCACTCTTCTCCAAGGTTGTGATGAGCGACGTGTCTTTGAGGATAACAAAGAGTTTGTCCAACGGTACTGGCTCGTTACGGATGAACCCTCCTTTGAATTCCATGTTGACGATTCTCTGCAGTCCTATAATCTCTATTACAACGTGCGCAATTCAATTGACTATCGTTGGGATAGAGTCTTTGTGACGTGGGTATTATCCGATTCAACAGGGCAAGAGCTCAGCAGGAAGTTGGTTTACAACAATCTTTTTGATCCGACGGGTAGGCCGACCGGAGAAAGTGGTATTGGCGACTTATATGACCATCAGTTCCCTGTCGCTACTCATTATCATTTCCCGCATGCTGGAAAATACAAGATCCGGCTCTTACAATTTTCACGACAGGATACGCTTCAGGGAATACTAGCCGTTGGAGTTCGGGTGGAAAAAGACTTGGAGAGTCAATAAAAAAATAGGGGCCTCCCTAACGTTCGGCCCCTACCAGGTCACCCACTGACCTTCTCACTATGAATAGGTCAAATCTCGGAGTTGTCTCGAGCAATTGTCCCTAATCTCCATTAGAAAGGGATTAATTGTTCCTAATATTCTGCTTCGTCTTTAATGTCGCGAGTACTTCAGTTCCCTCGCCGACTTTCGATTGTATGGTTACATCGCCTTCATAAAGTCTAAAAATCCGCTTGCTGAGCCAAAGTCCAACACCGTGTCCTTTAGTGGACGTTCCTTGGTTGCCGCGATAGAACGGTTGGAAAATATTCTTCAGGTCTGCATCGCTGATCCCCGGGCCTCGATCACTTACTCGAATCAGGATGCTGTGATTGGAACAGCTAAGTGAAATTCTGGCGGTATGGTCATTTGAAAACTTACAGGCATTCTCAATGATATTGATTAGTGCCGAGCGGAGGAGATGGGGACTTCCGTAGCTGCACAGGTCTTCCTCAGATTCCGGCAAGTCAAGATTGACCACTTCTGCGCGGTATTGTGGATTCAGGGTGCTGACACGTTCCATGGCATCCCACATTGCTTCATCCACTCGTACGCTGGACATGGCAAAGGCCTGCGTTGACTGATGCTTCGAAGCCAGGTCCAGGAGGCTTGTCGCCAGCAAATTCAATTCGCGGACATCTTCCAACACCGATTCTAGTGTTTCCCTGTATTCTTCATTGGAACGGGCATTGAGCAGTGTTACTTCCAACTGAGAGGTTATTCTGGTCAGCGGATTTTTTAGTTCGTGTGATACATTGCTGACAAACGATCGCTGCAAGTCAAATGCCTTCTCAATCCGCGTGAGTAGTCCGTTGAAAATCCGGATCAGCTTGGCAATCTCATCCCTTCCCTTGGGTTCCTTCAGTCGCCGCTGGAGGTCATCTTCAGAAATCGACTGCACTTCATTGATAAGGACATTGATCGGGTGAAGTGCGCGTCCGGCGTATTCCCATCCGGCAAATACGACGACCACCATGGCGACCAAAAGCAAACCCAGCAGCAACAGCAGGAGATTGTTCATCAATTCGTGACCAACGACGTCTATCGCGCCCGATATCACGACATAGGAATCCTCCTTGTCAGTCAGCTGATGAGCAGAAACCTGGTAGTTGCCATACTTGAAGAATAGGCTTCCCTGCTCATGAATCCTCCGAAGAGTTTCAGATGGAAGGCTAAACGACACCGTATCATTGTTGGCATAAATCTCGCGACCTGTTTTGTCATAGATCGTCACACTTTCACCAAACAAGATACCTGTCTTCGTGTGGTCAATCACGGTCAACAGGGTCGAATCGACAACATGGAGATTGAGGAGTCGGGCCGTTGTAATGGCCCTGCTGCTCAAGCGCTCCCTAAACTGATCCCTGTTATATCGATAGGTGAAGTAATAAACCAACCCAAAGGAGATGAGCAGAAAGGAGAATACAACCGCAGCAAATTGGATGGTCAGCCGGGTGCGTATCTGCATGATTAGTCAGGTTGTTTGATCACATAACCCATTCCAAACTGGGTATGGATCAGCTTTTCGGGAAAATCCCTGTCAATTTTTCTCCGAAGATAGTTAATGTAGACTTCCACCATATTGGTGCCCGTATCAAAGTCCAGTCCCCATACATGGCGTACAATTTCCTGGCGGGAAAGAACTTTCCCTTTGTTGCGCAACAGAAACTCCAGCAACGAATACTCGCGGGCGGTAAGCTGAATACTCTTTCCTCCGCGCTTCACGGTGCGAGATTCCAGGTTCATTTCCAAATCGCCCACAGTCAGCAACAGCGAGGGTGGTGTAGACGGAGCCCTTTTTGTCAGTACGCGGATCCTGGCGAGTAATTCCTGGAACTCAAATGGCTTCACCAAATAGTCGTCTGCACCACTATCCAGCCCTTCCACGATATTACCGACATCACCGAGTGCAGTGAGCATCAACAAGGGCGTCTGGTTGTTCATTGCCCGCAGTTCCTGGCAGAGGGTAATGCCGTTCATTCCTGGAAGCACGATATCACTGATAATAAGCTGGTGGTTCCCTTCCAGGGCAAGGCGTCTCCCCTCTATCCCATCGGCAGCTGTGTCAACCGCATAGCCATTTTCTTCCAGTCCCCGCTTGATGTACACAAGTGTTTTTGGCTCATCCTCAATCAGCAAAATATTCATAGAATTAAACATACGCCCTCCTGTGGGGCATTACATGCTTGCAGAAGTTAGAAAATGATTAGATGCCCTTTCATCCGGCAATAGACCATGCGTGATAATACCTGAACGAATTTAGTATCAAAAAAAATCCCGACCGGAGACCGGACGGGATTATTATTATAATCGATGATTTCGATGCTACACCTTCAATTGATCTGCGCCCTTAGGGTCAAGATCAATAACGAGGGGCGACGCAATGAAAATGGAGGAATAGGTGCCAATAATAACACCAATCACCATGGCAAAGGAGAATCCACGCAAGGTTTCACCCCCAAAAAACAGGAGGACAATAACCACGATCAGCACCGTGCTGGAGGTCACAATGGTGCGGCTCAACGTACTGGTTATCGCCATGTTGAAGATTTTAACCCGCTCGTGGCTCGTACCCAGGTTCATGTATTCCCTTATCCTGTCAAAGATGATCACCGTGTCATTGATCGAATAACCGATGATCGTCAATATCGCCGCCACGAAAACCTGGTCAATTTCCAAGGAGAAGCCCAATACCCGGGCAATGGCAAATGCTGAAAACGCAAAGAGCATGTCGTGTATCAGTGCTACAATTGCCCCTGTGCTGAACTGCCATTTGCGGAAGCGAATGAGGATGTACAAGAAGATGGACAGGATCGAGAGTCCACCCGCCATGTAAGCGGATCCTTTGATGTCATCCGCAATGGTTGCACCTACCTTGGATGTAGAAGGAATTGTGAAATGTTGATCATCCAACTGACGGTCATTTTCCGTGTATTTCTTTCCTGTCGTCGATTCCAGGCCTTTGATGATCGCCGCTTTGACCTTTTCATCGGCTGCTTCCGATTCATCATCGACGAGGTATGACGTGGTGACCTTCATCACATTGTTGCCGCCATAGTTTTTCACCTCGGTGCCGGCATTCTCGAAATTGGCCGCCAGGTTTGATTTCAATTCAGTTGCTTCAACGGGCTGGGTAAACGCCACAATGAATGAGCGCCCCCCTTTGAAATCCACCCCGAGATTCAGTCCTTGTATGGCGATCAGAATAAAACCAATGAGGATAATCGTCGAAGAAAAAATATACGCGCGCTTTCTCAGGGATACAAAATCGATGAGCATGTCTTTGGGTATCGTCCACGATATACGGGTTTCGAAACTCATCTTTGCTTCGTCGCCCTTGCGAACAAGCCATTCCATGATGACGCGCGAAATGTAGACCGCGGAGAAGAATGATGTGCCGATACCGATCATTAACACGATCGCAAAACCTTTGAGGGGTCCTAGTCCAAAGATGAAGAGAAACATCCCCGTAAGGAAAGTCGTCAGGTTAGAATCAAAGATGGCAGAAAAGGCACGCTGATAACCCAGCTTGATGGCTTCCCGCAGCTTCTTTCCGTGATGCATTTCTTCCCGAATACGCTCATAGATCAGCACGTTAGCATCTACGGCCATACCCATCGTTAGCACGATACCGGCAATACCCGGCAGTGTTAGTGCTGCATTAAACTGGGCAAGGATACCGAGGATAAAGAAGATATTGAAAAGCAACGCCAGGTTGGCAACCCATCCTCCTTTGCCATAGTACATGATCATGAAGATGACCACCAGAACAAGGCCGGCGAGCGAGGAAATCAATCCCTGATTTTGTGCCAGTTGACCCAGTGAAGGTCCAACATATGCCTCTTCCACGATGCGGGTAGGCGCCGGAAGCGATCCGGCCTTCAACACGTTTGCCAAATCTTTTGCTTCCTCCACTTCAAAGCTCCCGGTGATTTGCGAATTGCCATTGGGGATTTCGCCTTGAACAGTTGGAGCCGTATAAACATAATTATCGAGCACAATGGCAATCCTTCCCTGGGGTGACTTATTGGCCGCTTCCCGGGTAACTTTTGCCCAGACCTTCGAACCTGCAGCATTCATGGTCATACTCACTGCAGGGCGCGCAAATTGATCATAATCCAGTCGGGCATCGTTGATAACTTCTCCTGACAGCAATGGCTTGGCACCGCGACCGAAATTGACAAAGTTCAATCGAAGGTCATCCACGCCGGGAGTAATGTCCGGTTCCGGTTTTACATCCCAGAACCAGCCAATATTGCGCGGGATCATACCACGCACATCTTCTCGCTTCAACAACCGATTGATCTCGGCGGTATCTTTAACGGCGTATAAGAATGGAATGCCAGGGTTGGCAAGTCCGAAGAGAGGAGATACCGTCAGGTTGCGAAGCGAATCAAGCGCATTGCCGCTAGTATCGGAGGCCGCCTGAGCAAGTTGTTCTTCCAGTGCCGATTTGATTGTGTCTTTCTTGGAATCAGTTAATCCCTTCTCCTGTGTTGCCGCCGGCTTAACGGGTTGCTTGGCTGTCTGCTCTCTCAGCAACATTTGGTTCACTGCAACCAGCGCCGGTTGAAGCTGGGGGTCGCTATATTCGACAATCTCCCAAAACTCAAGTCGTGCAACACCGGATAGAAGCTTGCGAACGCGCTGAGGATTGTCCGCACCCGGAATTTCAACCTGGATGCGGCCGCCACCCTGCAAACGCTGAATATTGGGCTGGGAGGTTCCAAATTTGTCGATACGGGTCTTTAGAATGGTGAAGGAACGGTCAAACGCCCGTTCAATTTCCTCTTTGAGAAACTTAATCACCGCATCATCCGAATCGCCCAGGTTGACACGGCCACGGTTCGCCGTTGATACAAACAATGAAGCCAGCGTGCGGTCGGGATTACCTTCTTTGAATGCAGCGTAAAACAAGTCAGCAAAATTGGCATTGCTGGTCTTGTAACGCTCTCGCGCTGTTTGAAGAGCGGTGACAAATGCCGGATCCTGGCTGTTGCCGCTCAGACCCCGCACAATATCAACAGGAGAAACCTCCAGCACCAGGTGCATACCACCCTGAAGGTCGAGGCCCTGGCTGAGTTCATTTTCCTTAACTTCCTTGTATGTGTATTCTGCCCCCAGCAGATTATAAACAGGGAGGTTCCAGACCGAATCCAGGTAGCCCTGCTTCTTTGAGAGATTCAGGGCACCCTGCTTGTCGGTAGCAAAGTTGACCGCATCTTCCTGCACCCGTCTCGATACAAACGTAAACGACAGGTAGTATAAGCAGAGGAAGGTAATGATGATCGTTAGTACAATAACAACTCCTTTATTACGCATAAGATTTACCGATTTAGAGAAAGTGACTAATTGATGAAGCATGCCGCCCATGAACTACGGCGGCGAGAGGAACCGTGCCGGTTCCTAGGGAGCTTGCGGAGAAAGAGCCGATTTGAGCAGCGTCTTGAGTACAGATGCGGGAAGGGCAACGTTGGGAACAGGTGTCGCCTCCGGTTGTTCTGACTCAATAATGATTTCCTGGACAACAAATGGATTGACAGGCTCAACCTGCACCGCCTGGCTTGTCGTCATCGCGTCAGGAGAAACATTGACATAATGCTTCTTCTCACCCGACGGATCTGCCTTTGATTTGATCTCCGTGATGACTTTCCTGGTTTCCTGCTGGAATGCAGGAGACAGGAGAATTGTCAACGCCGACAAAATCCCGGCGGCAATCATCAGCTTTCTATATGTTGACAGATCATTCATCCCGATACAAGGGCTACAAAGGTAGCCATAGACTTCAATTTTGCAACCGGCTACAGAAGGCCTTTGAGGTAGCCTGAAACTACGTCGAGAGCCCTGTCAAATCCGTGATCGTTTGGAACAACAATATCGGCGTGGTGTTTCAAGGGTTCAATCAACGATTCATAGACGGGCATGACGTGATGCTGGTACCGGTAAAGCACATCATCGAGGTCATATCCGCGGTCGATACGGTCGCGCTTGATCCGGCGTCCAAACTTCACATGATCCTTGGCTTCAATGAAAATCTTCAAATCGAGCTCACGAACAATTTCTTCGAAATACTGGACAAACAAGCCTTCTACGATAATGATCGGCGTAGGATTAAAAATCAATGTCCGAGGTTCTTTACCTGGATTGTTGAAGGTATATTCCTTGCGGGTAACCACCTGTCCCCTCTTGAGCGCTAACAAATCCTGATGAAAAGTCTCCCGGTCAATGGATTCCGGTAAATCAAAGTTCTTCACCTGGTTTTGGTCGAGTGGCTGTTCTTCCCGCGGCTTGTAATAATTGTCCTGGGAAATCAGGCACAACTGCTCGGCAGAAAATCGGGAAGACAACCCGTCCAGGAAGTGGGTTTTCCCTGATCCGCTGCCTCCGGTGATCCCAATGGTAAAGGGTTTTTTCACGTGAACAATGTCGGTGCAAAATGGCAAAAAAAGTGAAATGCCCTTATTGTCCCCGGAGAAATTCCACAAGCTTCCGGATAGCGATGCCCCGGTGACTGATATGATTCTTCTCCTCCATCGTCATTTCCGCCAAGGTTCGGGTTGAACCATTCGGCAGGAAAATGGGATCATATCCAAATCCATCGTTTCCCCTTTTCGACTCCAATATAGTTCCATGAAGGACACCTTCGAATGACCACTGACCGTGGCGGGTGACCAGCCAGATTACGCTCCGAAAACGAGCCGCGTGAGAAGTTTTTCCCTGCAGGTTTCTCAGCAATAGCGCGATATTTTCCGAGCTGCTTCTTTGCGGACCGGCATAATGAGCAGAATCCACACCGGGGGCACCGTTCAATGCTTCTACCTCAAGACCTGTGTCATCGGCAAAGCAATCAATTGCGTAGTGATCAAAAACGTGTAATGCTTTTTGACGCGCGTTACCTTCTATGGAATCCTGGGTTTCCGGCAGCTCCTCGAAAATGCCGGCTTCGGCCAGTGTTGTCAAACGAATTGCTTCGGTATTTCCGAGTGCTGCGATTACTTCCGCCAACTTATGTTGGTTGTTCGTCGCAAAGCAAAGTTTCAGCAACGGCTGAGACAGGTTAGTTAATGAAGCCAATGAGTTCCACCTCAAATATCAGGTTGGCATTGGGGGGAATGGGGCCGCTGCCCGCGTGCCCATAGGCAAGGCCCGAAGGAATATAAAGTGTTGCTTTGCCTCCTTTCGCCAGATATTTTCCAAAGGCTACTTGCCAACCCTGTATCAGATCAGAAAGCGGGCTTTGGAATGCATTCGGGAGGCCGTTGGCATTGAGTCTGGATTGATCAAAAATGGCTCCATTCATGAACTTACCAACATACTTCACCGTCAGTTTCGCTGTGTAGGCCGGCATCAAGCCGGTTCCCGCTTCGTGTACAACGAGCCGCAGGCCGGATGGATCTTTGGTGGTCACGATGCCGTTGTCATCCAGATACTTGTCAATTATCCTCAGATCTTTTGCCATCTGATCCTCATACGACAATACATTGTCCGTGCTGCATCCCATTAGCAACACCAATACGATCATCACTGTCTTCTTCATACGCTAACCCCGTTCAAAAAATTAATTTTTAAAGTCAATCATCTCAATTTCAAACACAAGATTGGCATTCGGCGGTATGTCGGGTTGATAACCATTTACGCCGTAAGCCAGGCCGGAAGGAATGTATAAGGTCGCAGCACTTCCTTTCGGCAGCAACGGCAAACCAATCTGCCAACCCTGGATGAAAATATTGACTGGATATTCAACAGGACCATTGGACTGGTCGAATGTCTTGCCATCAGGAAAGAAATACCCCTTGTATTTGATTTTCACCGTGCTATTGACGGTGGGCCCAGGGCCTTTTCCCTTCCGGGTCAACACGTACCGAAGCCCCGACTTGTCCTTTATTGCATCAATTTTGTTTGCCGCCAAATAAGCATCGATGGCCGTGGTGTCTGCTGCCAACTGCTGGTTGGTTTGCTGGCGCGCATCCTCCATCTGACGCTGCTGAAGTTCCATTTGGATTTTATTTACACCGAGCTGATCGGTAATATCCTTGACGGTAAATATGTAGGTCACGAGATCATTCGCCTTGATCGAACTGGGCATTGGTCCATTTCTGAAAAGAGTCTGCGCCTCCACGTCGATGGCCAGGCTGTCTCCGATCTTCATGACACGGAACACACTCTCCACACCTTTTTCTGTGGCAATGGCCGACTCCTCGCCTACAGGGAGAATCATCGGGAGGTTGTATTCATGAGTATCGCGCCAGACGGAATCTTTCGCATCCTTGATGATCATACTGGTGATGACAAATTCACCGGGCTTGGCATACGTTCCGGTTCCTTCTTTGAGGACTCTGACCTTCATGCCGTTAGGAGCCTCCCGGTCTTTCTTGCAGGCGGAAAGAAGGAGAGAAAGGATTAAAAAAGAATAGATCGTCGTTTTCATGAGTTGGAAGTCGTACAAAATTAAGCGTTAAGGTTGGTTTCGTAATCCGGTAAGATGTCAAGAAATTTCTTCAGTGCCCCTTGCAGGGTCCCTTTAAACGTACCCCCGGCAGCATTCTTGTGCCCTCCGCCTTCAAAATGACGTCGCGCCAATTCATTCACTGAAAAATCCCCCAAAGAGCGAAACGAATATTTGATCTCATTCTTGCGTTCGTACAGAAGAACAGACAATCGGATATTGTTGATGGATAGGCCATAGTTTACAAGACCTTCCGTATCGCCGGTCTGAGTACCAAATTGGCGAAGTTCCTCTGCACTCAGGGCCATATAAGCCGTTTTGAACCTTGGAAGTACTTGTAATTTCTGAAAGAGAACAAATCCTGTAAGGCGGAGACGTTCAATTGAATTGGTATCATAAACAAGCTTTGCCACCAGGCTGGGGTTGGCCCCGTGACCAACCAGTTCAGAAGCGATCATGAATTCTGTGCGCGTGGTATTGGAATGACGAAATCCGCCGGTATCCGTCATGAGCCCTGCATAGAGGCAGTTGGCTATATCCGCATCCATCAGGTGACTGTCGCCCATTTCTCCAATGAGTTGGAATATCAATCCGGCAGTTGATGCGGATTCAACCTTCCATTGTTCAAAATCGGCGAATCGCTCGGGCTCCAGGTGGTGGTCGATCAACACCTTGATCGCTTTGGAGTTCCGGATGATGTCCTGAAGATCTTCTGTGCGCTTCAATGCTGAGAAATCGAGGCAAAAAAGGACTTCCGCTTTTTCAATTGCTTCTTTTGCCCTGGCACCTGGTGCCGGGTCCTCCTTGGACAAGGCAATCACAGAATCATTCCCCGGCATCCATGCCAAAAAGGCGGGATAATCGCTGGGGGTAATTACCTGCACCTGGTGACCTTTCTTCTTCAGAAATCCCGCCAGCCCTAAGGAGGAGCCCAACGCATCCGCATCGGGCTTAAAATGGGTCACGATGGCTATTTGGCGGGGACTGGCAAGTAGTTCCCTAAAGGCCTGTATATTCTTCATGCAAGGGGGCAAAAATAATGAGGATTTGAGGATCTGAGGATTGAACCGGACATATTCAGCCCGGAAAGCCCAAATCAAGACCCAGAACCAACAAATGATTCGGGTTGCCCGCCTGAATCTACCTCCTTTTTGATAGTTTTGCGGCCGAAAAAACCTCCTGCTTTCTTGCACGAGGGCAGGCAGAAACCATAAACAAACCAATCCATTGAGCGATGGCAACTAACAGAACATTTACCATGATCAAGCCCGACGCTGTAGGCGCTGGAAAATCCGGGGCAATTACAAAAATGATTGAGGAGGCGGGCTTCAAAATTGTGGGCATTAAGAAAGTTTGGCTGACCCCAGCACTGGCCGGTAAATTCTATGCCATTCATAAAGAGCGCCCCTTTTACAAGGACCTCTGCGCCTATATGTCTTCCGGACCGATCATTCCGATGATTCTCGAAAAGGAAAACGCCGTGGAAGATTTTCGCAAATTGATTGGAGCCACAGATCCTGCGAAAGCAGCTCCCGGCACCATTCGAGCTCTCTTTGCCAAATCGATCGATGCCAATGCCATACACGGCTCTGATTCGGATGCCAACGCGGAAATTGAAGGAAACTTCTTCTTTTCCCAGTTCGAGCGATTCGAAGGCTAGCCTCGATTCCGGACAACTTATTCGGCGACCACCATGTTCGGGAACTGGCCGCTCCACCTAACCCGAAAGCAGTTTCAAAGACATCCATCATGAAGATCAATCCTCACTTCTCCGAGAAATTTGAATCCCGCCACAACAGTCCCGATCAACACCAGGTCGAAGCCATGTTAAAGGTGGTCAAGGCAGCTTCGGTCGACCAGCTCATTGAAGAAACTGTTCCTTCGTCTATCCGTCTGAAAAAGAGCCTCAACCTCCCCGAAGCCTTGTCGGAGGCCGCCTTTCTCAAACATTTCAAAAAGACTGTATCCAAGAACAAGATTTTCAAATCCTACATCGGCACAGGTTACTATGACACCTACACGCCTGGTGTAATTCTTCGCAACATTCTCGAGAATCCGGGCTGGTACACAGCCTATACACCGTACCAGGCTGAAATTGCGCAAGGACGGCTTGAGGCGCTCATCAATTTCCAGACGATGGTGATGGACCTGACGGGCATGCAGATTGCCAATGCCTCCCTTCTCGATGAAGCTACTGCCGCCGCCGAGGCCATGCATCTCTTGTTCGCATCGCGCAAAAATTCGAAAAAAGAGGCCAGCAGATTTTTTGTCGATGAGACCGTTTTTCCGCAAACCATCGATCTGCTGAAAACGCGCTCCGCCCCTATCGGCATCGAACTGGTTGTCGGCAGCCTGGATAAGCTCGACATTACCGATTCGAATCTTTTTGGCGTCTACATACAAAACCCCGGCGGGATCGGCGAAATCCGTGACTACACAAATTTCATTTCAGCGGCCCATGAAAAGGAAGTATTCGTGGTGATGGGCACTGACCTCATGAGCCTTGTGCTGATGAAATCACCGGGGGAAATGGGCGCTGATGTCGCCGTTGGATCTTCACAGCGTTTCGGCGTGCCCATGGGATTTGGCGGACCGCATGCTGCTTTTTTTGCCACGCATGAAGAGTTTAAGCGCCTGATGCCGGGAAGAATCATTGGTGCCTCCATTGACGCCCAAGGACAACCTGCTTACCGGATGGCGCTGCAGACCCGTGAACAGCATATCCGTCGCGAAAAAGCAACCTCCAACATCTGCACAGCCCAGGTTCTCTTGTCTGTCATGGCCGGAATGTATGCCGTGTACCATGGGCCGGAAGGTCTGCGAAAAATTGCAGGCCGAATTCATGGTCTAACACGGATGCTGGAAAGTGGCGTCCGTGAATTGGGCTTGCAGCAATTGAACACAAACTTTTTTGATACACTCCTGCTGGTTGTTCCTGATGCGTCAGCCGTGCAACGTGAAGCCCTGGAGCGTGAAATGAACTTCCGTTACCTCACCGGAAACCGGATCGGCATTTCGCTGGACGAGACAACCACCACCGATGACGTGACGGCTATCCTGCATGTTTTGGCAGCATCCACGAAGAAGTCATTTCCGGGACACGGCATTGAGCCTGATTCCATTTCCTGGCCGACCTCGCTGATCAGAACATCCTCCTTTCTCGGTCACCCCGTGTTCAACCGACACCACAGTGAACATGAGATGCTCCGATATATTAAGCGACTCGAAAACAAAGACCTTTCGATGGTGCACTCGATGATTTCGCTGGGGTCGTGCACCATGAAACTTAATGCTACGACGGAGATGATCCCGGTCACCTGGCCGGAACTCGGGCATCTTCATCCCTTTGTACCCGCCAATCAATGCAAGGGTTATCATGAATTGACCACCCACCTGGAGGATTGGCTGAAAGAAATAACGGGTTTCAGCGGTGTATCCTTGCAGCCCAATAGCGGGGCACAGGGAGAATATGCAGGACTGATGGTGATTCGCGCTTATCATGCCAGCCGCAATGATTCTCATCGCACCATCGCGCTGATCCCGGCATCGGCCCACGGTACCAATCCCGCCAGCGCGGTCATGGCAGGCATGGAGGTAATTGTTGTCAAGTCAGACAGCGAAGGAAAAATTGATGTGGCAGACCTGAAAGCTAAAGCCCAACAGTACAAGGACAAGTTGGCTTGCCTGATGGTGACCTATCCCTCAACCCATGGCGTTTTTGAAGAATCCATTGTTGAGATATGTGAGGCAATCCACGAAAATGGCGGCCTTGTCTATATGGACGGTGCCAATATGAATGCCCAGGTGGGGCTCACGTCGCCGGCCAATATTGGGGCTGACGTCTGCCATTTGAATCTGCACAAAACATTCTGTATTCCTCACGGAGGCGGTGGTCCCGGCATGGGGCCGATCTGTGTCAATGACAAACTCAAGGCTTTTCTTCCGGGTCACGCTGTGGTTAAAACCGGGGGAGAACGCGCCATCACAGCGGTTTCCGCCGGACCTTGGGGAAGCGCCAGCATCCTGGCCATCTCCTACGCTTACATTGCCATGATGGGAGGCGACGGACTTACCAACGCGACGAAGTTGGCCATTCTCAACGCGAACTATATCAAAGATCGTCTTTCCGGTCACTACCCAATTCTCTACACGGGCACAAAAGGTCGTTGTGCGCACGAAATGATTGTTGATTGCCGTGAATTCAAGAAATCGGGGATCGAAGTAGAAGACATCGCGAAGCGGTTAATGGACTATGGCTTCCATGCACCCACCGTTTCTTTCCCGGTTGCCGGCACTTTGATGATTGAGCCCACCGAAAGCGAACCTAAGGAAGAACTTGACCGGTTTTGTGATGCCTTGATCGAGATTCGCCAGGAGATCCGGGAAGTGGAAGAAGGCAAGGCAGACAAAATTCAAAATGTATTGAAGAACGCGCCGCACACCGCTGCTGTGATTACGGCGAATGACTGGGCGTTGCCGTATAGCCGGGAAAAAGCAGCCTACCCTCTTTCGTTTGTGCGCGAAGCCAAGTTCTGGCCCAGCGTTAGTCGGGTTGATAATGCCTATGGTGACCGGAACCTGGTTTGTAGTTGCTTACCAGTTGAGGAATACGCTAACGGCTAGGAACCTTTGTCCGGCCGGTACGTGTAACCACACAACGGCTTAGGTCATGCGATTTCATTTGGTCTTCCTGCTTGCACTTGTTGCCTGTGCAGCACAAGCGCAATCCACCGCTCTCCGGGAGATGGTGGACGCGGAGAAAGCATTCATTGAAATGGCACGCACGCAAAATCGACGCGATGCCTTTCTCTACTACTTGTCTGACAGCGTCATCACCCAGGGGCCCGATGGTCCGGTAAAAGGCAAGGAACGCATCGCCGCACAGCCCATCACGGATGACTGGCTTTCCTGGGAAATCAGCTACAGCGACATGGCATCCTCGGGCGACTTCGGATTTAACACCGGCCCCTGGTATTATCGGGCCAAGAAGAGTGATGCCAAGCCATCGGCCTATGGTCAATTCAATTCAATTTGGAAGAAACAACCAGACGGATCCTGGAAAAACGTTCTGGATATTGGCATAGGTCATCCTGATGCCGGGCCGCCTGTTTCCTCGCGCGAAAGTCAAATTCGATCTTTTCCAGGCCGCACCTCAGCCGGAATGAACCAGGTTCTGGAAGTAGAAAGGAATTTTCTTAACCAGTTGGGACAATTGAAACTAGCGGCGTACCCGGAAAATCTCTCCTCGGAAGTCAGGCTGATGATGAGCGGCTCCTTGCCGCACATCGGCAGGGATAATGCAGTTTCATTTATCAGACAATACCCCTCCCTATCGAACACCACTGTCTTGGGTGGCGAAACAGCCCGGTCGGGGGATATGGGCTACGTCTATGGCACTGCCGAGGTCACCCTGGACGCAGGGGCAAAATCAGAAACCCGCCGCGCCACATACGTGCGGATCTGGAAACGCGAAGCATCGGCCTGGAAGATTGTGCTTGACGTACTCAGCTTTTAGCCCTGATTCCCTCACGACTTCATTTCAAACCATGCTGATCAATCAGATACACCATTGTCGCCATGGAGGCCGAACCAAGTTCCAGCTCTCGTTTGTCGACTTTGTCGAAGGTGTCTTCTGCCGTATGGTGAAAGTTGAAATAGCGCTGTGAGTCCGGCAAGTAGCCAATGAGCGTTACGCCTTGCGGCGCTAAGGGACCGATGTCTGCTCCTCCACCCTGCTGACTTACATCTGATAAGCCGTACGGCTCAAACAGTGATTTCCAGGATTGAATTCGCGTGCGCTTCTCGGGTTGACCCTCGGGGGCGCTGATCGTAAAACCGCGCGGGGTAAAACCACCTCGATCGGATTCGATGGCGGCCAGGTGGTTCTCCTTATTCTGCTTGGCCAGTTCCGCATATTTCTGTCCTCCCCGCAAACCATTTTCCTCGTTCATGAACATTACGGCACGAAGGGTACGCTTGGGCTTATATCCCATGGCTTTGAAAATACGGAGCACTTCGATCGACTGCACACAGCCAGCCCCATCATCATGGGCACCCTGACCCAGATCCCACGAATCGAGGTGACCGCCAACGACGATGATCTCATCCTTATATTCTGATCCGCGCAATTCACCAACCACGTTGAATGACGGTGCATCATCGAGGATTTGGCAATGCATTTCCATATAGAAGGTAACGCCTTTGTCATCCTTGACGAGGCGGCTCAACAAATCTGCATGCTTCGTACTGACGGCCATCGCCGGTATCATGGGCGTCCCTGTCGAATAGCGCATGCCTCCTGTATGAGGATAGGATTCAGGATTAATTCCCATAGAACGAACGATTACACCAACGGCTCCATATTTTGCCGCCTCCGAGGCTCCTGCACCACGTTGGTTCACTGCACCTCCATAAGCAGAGAATGTTTGCAATTGGGTTGGGTCCATTGGCCGATTGAAGAAGACAATTTTCCCTTGCACCTGTTTTGTACCTAACGCGGCCAACTCTTCAAAACTTTTAACTTCAATTACGCTCGCTGTAATTCCTTCCGGGCCGGTGCCTACAGAACCTCCCAATGCACAAACGGAAAGCTCCACCGTGCCCATTTTCTTTGAATTCACCACCCTCCCAATTTCCTTTTGGCCGCGCACCCAATGAGGAACCATGACCGGTTGCAGCCAGACCGAGTCAAAGCCATATTCCTCCATGACATGCCGACTCCACTCGACGGCAGCAGCTGCGCCAGGCGATCCGCTCAATCGCGCTCCAACTTTATTGCACAAATAATCCAACATGGAATAGGAATGCCCTTCGGCGAGCGCCTTGTCATAAATCTTACGGATGGTCAATTCATCGCTGGATTGTGCAACCGCCTGAACTGTGAGGATGGAAAGCCAAAGAATGAGGAAATACTTCATGGGCTGAGATTAGGTTTCTATTTGATTCCCGAAGATAGAACTTTCCAAAAGCCAAAATTGTAATCACTACACAAACGGTTAACTTCGTAGATTACACTTGGTTATGGCTTTCCTTTTTGATTCCTTCAGCGCCTGGAAGAAGTACAGCACAGAAAACCACAAAAGCCTGGTGGATGTTGTGTTGGAATATGAGATGGACCAAAAGGGTCGTTCGGCGGAGACCATTTGGCAGGGTCTGGAAACGGCGTGGACAGTCATGAAAGATGCCGTTCGAACAGGATTGGAAGAGGACATGACGTCCCGTTCAGGGATGATCAACAATGGAGCGAAAAAAGTCTATCGCTACCCGACAGCCGTACTGTCGAAGGAGTTTCAGCAGCTTATCTCGCGTGCGCTGGCCGCGAAAGAAGTTAATTCATGCATGGGGAGGATTGTTGCCGCGCCTACCGCCGGTGCGAGCGGCATCATGCCAGGTGTGCTGTACACCTTACAGGAGATTCATGAAATAGAAGATCGGAAGATCCTGGAGGCCATGCTTCTTGCGGCAGGAGTTGCGCTCATTATGGAACAGAAAGCGTCCATTGCCGGAGCCGTTGGTGGATGCCAGGCAGAAACAGGAACGGCAGCCGCAATGGGTTCAGCAGCCATCGTATACTGTCTTGGAGGAAACACCGATCAGATATTTAATGCGGTAGCCATCACGGTACAGTGCATGCTCGGCCTTGTTTGCGATCCGGTCGCAGGCCTGGTTGAAGTACCTTGTGTTGTCCGGAATGCCAGTGCCGCCGCCATTGCAAACAGTTCGGCGCAAATTGGCCTTGCCGATGTCAGCAGTGTCATCCCTGTTGATGAGGTGATCGAAGCAATGGGTGAAATTGGCGCCAGTATGGAGACCCGCTACAAGGAAACCGCATTGGGGGGCCTTGCTGCTACTACGACCGCACAACAAATTGCCAAGCGTGTGCTGATACGGGATATTGAAATGCTGCCTGACGAGGGTCAGCCGTAGCGTGCCTTCAATCAAATGTTCGGTGGCGCATTCCTAAAAATCCATTGTACAAACTCGGGGAAGTAGTCGCTGCCCAGAAAATAAATTACCCCGCTGAAGGCCAGCGACCAGACTGTCGCACTAATGAACATGGCCAACAAGATCCTGGCTTTTGAACGTGTAGCGCCGACCGCCAAAAGGGTCCCCAGTACCGGTGTAAGGATCAACGGCGTTAGCGCTGCAATACCCGTAAGGCCATAGCGCCTCCAGCCGGCGATTCGGCGGCTCCGTGGGGTAATTCGTCTCCTGTTCTTGAAAAAACGTTGCAGTACGATGGAGCGCAGCCATTCACCAAAATATGTAAACAGGGTTACCGAAGTCATCATCCCGGCGATCGTGGCAACCACAGTCGTGAAATAGTTTAGCCCAGCAGCGAAGCCCAGTGTAGGTCCGAGGATGAATTTCAGCGTACTGAACAGAAAGGCCGGGATGGCCTTCAGGATTTCTTCCGCCATATTACTTCTCTCCGAAACTCAAATCCCCCGCGTCACCCAAACCCGGAACAATGTAGAAAGCATCATTCAACCGTTCGTCAATGGCAAACGTCCAAAGCGATGAAGGAAGTTTGACAGTGTCCTGCAGATACTTAACTCCTTCCGGCGCTGCAATAACAGAAGCCAGGTGCAGGTGTGCCGGCTCGCCATGACCTTTCAGTAACCGAAGGACCTCGGCAAGCGATTTACCTGTAGCCAGCATCGTGTCAATTAATACGACCTGTTTACCTTCAAGGCGAGGCACGGCAACGTACCCAGCTTGGATTCTCAACTCCGCGGCTCCCTCAACGCGAAAGGCGCCGACAAAGCCTGTATCTGCCTGATCAAATACATGTTGAAATCCTTCAAGAAAAGGCAATCCTGCACGCAAAACAGTGAGCAGCACGACGTCGCTTGCGGGAATGTTCATGTTCTTCTTCCCCAATGGTGTTGTGATGGCCCTTTCCTGATACGATAATTCCTTGGAAATCTCGTACGCCATGATGGTCCCCAACCGAGTAAGATTGCGACGGAATAAAAACCGGTTTGACTGTCGCATGGGGTCGCGAAGCTCGGCCAGGTACTGGTTCGCAATAGAATTGGTTACGCCAAGGTGGTGAATGATCATCATGAATTCAGTTCGCGCCCGGCATTCTTGATTTAAGCGGGCAGGTTGGCTGCCATTTCATAAGCCTGCTGATAGTACCGAATAAGATTTTTCCAGTCAAACGCCGTAGCGTTGCTTTCCACATTATTGCGTTGCATAATCCGGTCGCGCCGTGACTGTGTTAAGAACCGGTAAAGTGTTCCGGTCAGCTGACGGGCGCTCCAATCGAATGTCCGCCGCCCGCGTTCAATGACGTACATTCCATTTTTCTCATAGTCAGGGAAGTTGCGCGTCAGGTAGTCGCCGAAACCAGATAAGTCGCTGGTGACTGAGGGTACCCCGCTGGCCATGCATTCGAGCGGTGTGTAGCCCCAGGGTTCATAGTAGCTCGGAAAGATTCCCAGGTGGCAACCTCTCACAAACTGCTGATAATCCATGCCGAAGAGTGGGTTCGTCGATGTAATAAAATCCGGATGATAGACAATCTTCACCTTGTCGTCAGCGCGGTTAAGGAAGTTACGGCGAACCAGATATTGCAGAATTTCATCGCCTTCCTCGTTAACCAACTTGTGCGTGATGACACCCGGAAGCTTGTTGCTCTTCCAACTCTGAACAGTGCGGCGATAGCGAAGTTTCCAATAATCGCTCACAAAGCTATTGAGGTTTGGCAACCGATTATCCTGCTGCATGCTGGACGTATTGAATAGCGCCCTGCCTACCTCCCGCTCAATAGTGGCGCAAGTTTCCCGAATCTCCTCCAGCATTGCTCTCGACTGAAGTACTTCCGGCTTAATGCTGTAGTACTCTCGTTTTGTGATGAAAAACATCACCACCGTCATGTCCGCCTGCTCCGCCTTTAGCTTTTCATTGAGTCTCCATAGCGCCTCCAGCGTAAGATCAAATCCTTTATTCTTGTATTCGTAGCGCCCTGATGTAAAGAAATAGATGGTCTTGTCCAGATCAAACGTGTACGAATGAAAGAAGTGGCCCATGACGAATTCGTGGATCTCCCTCTTGTACTGCGAATGGAGGTTCTGGAATTCATGCAGGGCCTCAAAACGCTCAACATTAAGTCCATTAGGAACAATGACGTCCGGTTTCCTCTTGAGCAAATGCTTGCATTCCCGGGCCGTAACGTCGCTGACAGTCGTGAAAACATCGCAGTTCTGCGCGGATTGGTATTCAATCACCTCTTCCGTCACCACGCCAAAATTCCTGGCCTCTACCTCCCGGTTGAAGAACGGCAAGTGGGCGTAAAACAAGGGTGAATTAATGGCCAGATGCCGCCCCAGTTGAGTCGCGTGAGTTGTGAAAATGGTTTTCACCGGCATCTTTTCCCGCCGGATGTCCAAGATCGGTAAGCCGGCCATCCATTCGTGAAAATGTGCGATGACCGGTGTTTCGGTGCCGGCCAACTTCACCAACTCATCAATATAAAGTTTCGTCAGGTACCCAAAAGCAACAACCTGGTTTATCAACGTATGATTGTCAGGCGTACTTACTCCATGATTCTTCCACAAGAGATACTTGATTACGCTCAGTGCCTTTGCTTCAACGACATTGGGATTAAGCAAAACCACACGGGGCTTCCCGGTGATTAACCACTCGCCATAGTGAACATCATACCCTCGTTTTCGAAGGTTTGCGGCAGCTTGACCAAACAAATCCTGAACGTCGTCCAGCGGCTCCAATTCAGACTGAATGTTCTTGCTGAGATAGGGGCCAATCATGCAGAATGGGCCATTAACATAGTCAGCCATGGCCGGGGCTTTCGACCGGATGACCGTGTAGATGCCTCCTACCTGGTTGCATACCTCCCATGCAACCTCCACCAAAATTGATTTCGGGAAACCCGTGAGCTTCGTTTTCAACATATTTTCTAAAAGCTACACTCTATTTGCTACAGAATCAACCACCCATACACAAGGGATAACACAAGTCAAAATGGCCGGAAACCGGAGGCGCGAGACTCCCATTCAGGACAAAATTGCCTGAATTTCAAGCGATCAACCCTTGGCCAGCGATTTGAGGTTAGGCTGGACGGAGGAGATTCAGAATGAACTTTGAAAAATTCACGATAAAGTCACAGGAAGCGTTGCAGAAGGCGGCCGAACTTGCTCTTTCAGCTCAACAGCAGGCGATTGAACCTGCGCACCTGTTGAAGGCGCTCTTTGAGACTGACGAAAACGTCATTGGCTATTTGACGGCGAAATTGAATGTCAATCGCCCAGCTATGGAATCCCGGCTGGATGAACTCATGTTGTCATACCCCAAAGTATCCGGCACCCAACCTTATTTATCGACAGCTACCAACGGCATTCTACAGGGCGCAGAAAAGGAACTTCGCGAATTCAAGGACGAATTCATTTCAGTTGAACACCTGCTGTTGGCCATCCTGGGCTCTAAAGACAAGGCGGCCGCTATTCTCAAGGATGCCGGGGTTACCCGGGCCGCGTTAATCAAGGCCATTCAAAGTCTCCGCGGCGATTCCCGGGTGACGGATCAAAATGCAGAAGGAAAGTACAAGTCCCTGGAACGCTATTCCAAGAACCTCAACAACATGGCCAAGGAAGGGAAGATTGATCCCGTTATTGGCCGCGATGAAGAAATTCGTCGGGTACTGCAGATTCTTGCCCGACGTACCAAGAACAACCCGATTCTGCTGGGCGAACCCGGCGTTGGCAAGACCGCCATTGTCGAAGGCATGGCTCAACGCATTGTGAACGGAGATGTTCCGGAGAATCTGCGGGACAAGGTATTGGTCTCCCTGGATATGGGGTTGCTGGTAGCCGGCGCGAAATACAAAGGAGAATTTGAGGAGCGATTGAAGTCGGTGATAAAAGAAGTGACGGACTCCAATGGACAAGTGATTCTCTTTATTGATGAAATTCATACACTCATTGGCGCAGGAGGTGGAGAAGGGGCCATGGATGCGGCCAACCTCCTCAAACCAGCGCTGGCCCGCGGCGAGCTCCATGCCATCGGTGCCACGACACTGAAGGAGTATCAGAAATATGTCGAGAAAGACAAGGCGCTGGAGCGACGCTTCCAAGCCGTTATGATCGACGAACCTTCCGTTGAGGATAGTATTTCCATACTCCGGGGTATTAAGGACAAGTATGAACTTCACCATGGCGTCCGCATCAAGGATGATGCAGTTATTTCTGCCGTAGAATTATCACACCGGTACATCGCAGATCGGTTCCTTCCCGACAAAGCGATCGACTTGATGGATGAAGCTGCCTCCAAGCTGCGCATTGAAATGAACTCCATGCCGGAGGAACTGGATGAGCTCAACCGAAAGATCATGCAGCTGGAAATTGAACGCGAAGCGATTCGACGGGAAAAGGACCGCGACAAGGAGGCCGGATTAAGCAAGGAAATTGCCGAGTTGACTTCAAAACGCAACGAATTCAAGGCCCAATGGGAAAGTGAAAAGGAAATTGTTCATGGCATCCAAAAAGAAAAGGAAGCGATGGACAGACTCAAGTTTGAAGCCGACCAGGCGGAAAAGTCCGGGGACTATGGCAAAGTGGCGGAGATCCGGTACGGCAAAATTGCCGAGGCTGAAAAGCGGCTAACTGCCCTCCAGGATAAAATGAATGCGCGAGGCAGCGGTTCCCTCATGAAAGAAGAGGTAGACAGTGATGACATCGCTGAAGTTGTTGCCAAATGGACGGGTATTCCCGTTTCGCGGATGCTGCAAAGCGAAAAAGAGAAGCTGTTGACGCTTGAAAAAGAGCTGGGTCAGCGGGTAGCGGGCCAGGAGGAAGCTATCCGTTTGCTGTCCGATGCGGTTCGCCGAAGCCGCGCCGGGCTTCAAGATCCCAAGCGACCGATTGGATCGTTCATCTTTATGGGAACTACCGGGGTTGGCAAAACCGAACTCAGCAAGGCACTGGCAGAGTATCTTTTCAATGATGAAAACGCCATAGTGCGCATTGATATGAGCGAGTACCAGGAACGTCACAGTGTCAGTCGCCTGATTGGCGCTCCGCCGGGCTACGTGGGGTATGATGAGGGCGGCCAACTCACGGAGGCGGTCCGCCGCAAGCCGTATTCCGTCATTCTGCTCGACGAGATCGAAAAGGCCCACCCTGACGTGTTTAATATTCTGCTCCAGGTTCTGGACGATGGGCGGTTGACTGATAACAAGGGTCGTGTGGCCAATTTTAAGAATACGATCATCATCATGACGACCAACATTGGATCTTCGTTGATTCAAGAGCGCTTCGAGACTATCCGGGACGATAACTACTTCGAAGTTATGGAAGAGACAAAGGAGGCTGTGCTGGCTTTGCTCAAGAAGACCGTGCGTCCGGAGTTTATTAACCGCATCGACGAGATCGTCATGTTCCGTCCGCTCAATAAAGCCGAGGTTCGCAAGATTGTCGATATCCAGGTAGAGCTTATCCGCAAGCGGCTGCATGAAACTGGAGTTCAAATCGACGTCACTGATGCAGCCAAAGACCGATTGGCCGTCCTGGGATTTGACCCGCAGTTTGGCGCCCGGCCGCTCAAGCGGGTCCTCCAGCGAGAATTATTGAATGAATTATCAAAGCAAATTCTTGCCGGCGAAATCACTAAGGATTCTGTTATTCAGGTGGACATGAAGAATGACGTGGAATTCGTCTTCCACAATATTCAGGCCGCCGAAGTCGTGGGGTAACCGTCACTCATCGACGAAGAACCGGAATGATATACGTGATACAGTGGCATAGGGGATTGCCTTTTCGGCCGGCTGATCCACCAGGGTTATGCGGTCAGGGGTAATTCCCTTAACCGTGGTCAGGTATGTGATGACCGCGTCGGTTCGGGTTTGATAAATTTCATCCAATTTTCGTTTGAGCTTCTCCGGACCCGTCAGCTTTTTTGACTTCTCATACGTGGATACCAACTCACCATTGGTATTTACCTGCTGATTGAGGTAGGCATTAAACGTTGAGTCATTATGTTGAATCTGGCCGACCTTGGCCAGCTCATCCGGCTGCATCGTATCTTCCGATTGTATGCGACGATGGAAGAAAAGAAACTTCTTTTTCCCTTCCCGGATAGCCAATTCATCTGTTTCCATCGAGGTATTGTATGCCTTGGTAAGCTCTACTTTCATTTCCGGTGTAGTCTCCAGCGATTTTGCGAGCGCATCGAGTGATTGGGTCTGCGGGTCCAAAAGCTCCGACTGGAGGGGGCTCCAATCAAAGCCCTCCAGAAGTTTCTCCTGCACGCCTGCCTTCCCCGCCAAAAGTTTGCCTGGGGCAGCTACTGCTTTTGAAATAAGGTTACGGAACACTTGCCAGATGACCTTGCCGACCTTGTACTTGGGATCGTTCAGGTCACCCTCAATCGGCAATTCCAGGTGAACGTCACCGTTCTTGTCCCGCAGGAGCGCAACCGCCAACCGAACAGGAACATGGTACGCCGTATTGTTCTTTACCTTCTTGCCCACCTTGATTGATTGGATATCAAGAACGTGACTGCTCTTGAGATACTGATCCTTTACCGAACTTTTGCTGACGTAAGTACACACTCCGTCAGTGAACGGATGCGCTACATAATAGTCTGAGTAGGGATTAAAATCAGAAACGCGAAGCCCCCTGATGGAATAGTTGATCATCATGTTATTGAATCCATGAGGATCAACGAGCAATTCGCCCTGTAATCGACCGGAAGTATTCAGCATGGAAGAAGCCACCACGTTGATGTCCTTATCGGAAGAGCTCACTTTATCCGCTTTGACCATCAGGTTCTCCAGCAAGTAGTTGAAACGACTGTGGAGCGTGAAGTCATTGAAAACGAGTGTTCCCCCACGCATCACCAAGCTGTCAGCATTGTAGTCGCTGAACGCGTACAAGTGAGACAACTCACGGACATACGCCGCCATCAAGGCAAACACATTACCATATGCCGCCGCCTTGGAAAGTGAATCCGATGAAATCCCCTGGCCCGATGAAGGCGTTTCCTTCATTAATCTCGTAAAATTGCTGCCTTCCTCGAAGAGTTCGACCCGCAAGTAGGGTCTTTGCACCTGAACGTACTTGAAATCGTAGATGCCCTTAGCCAGGTTAACCGAATCGATCGAGACATTCAATTCTTCAAGACCGAACAACTTTTCATCCTTTGGATCGGTGAGTGCGAAGCCATTCATTCGCATCATTCCGGTTGTTGCCACCTCAGTCGGTCGTGTAAAATTACCGGCCACTTCCTGGTGACTGGTGAACAGTCCGGCCAGGTTTCCGGTTCGCATATAATCGGCCAGGTATGGGAAGAAGATTCCAATGTTCATCGAGTCCAACGCATAGTTGGTCCGGTAGTCCAGCGTGGACAAATCAAACAGGAAAGTTCCCTTTGCCTTTCCTCCCTTATCCAATCCGAAGTCAAACCGGTAGAATTCCTTCGGGTCCTCCGAACTGACCAGAGGGCATTCCACATTGAGATTGATCAATTTCAATTCCGCATCAACATCCTGATTTGTGTAGGCAATCACCCCGTTCGAAATGCGGAGATTTTCAAACCGAAAATCAACCGGCTCAACCGGCTCTTCAGGGGTTGTCGTGGTATCCCCGGCAGCAAACCTCTTCATCAAGTCATCAAAATTGAAAACAGCACCTCGCTGAGCGATGGCTATTTGCGGTTGTTGTACGGTCACCTCGCCAAGCGCATAAGTCCCAAAAAGGATTCTCCATAGTTCCAGGTTCACATAAATTCGATCCGTCTCAAAGAACCTGGACTGCTTGTCCTTTTCAAAGACAATTAGTTTTTCCACCGTGAAGCCGCCGCTGAGGATATTGAAATCGATGTCTTCGATTTCAATTTGGCGGCCTATTAACTCTTCATCGTTGGATTCAATGTACCACTCCGTGGCGGCTGGCAGAATAAGGTAGAACAGTACTCCGGCCGTCAACAGGCCGATCACGAGACGTTTTTGCCAACGGGTGATCCTGATGGTCATCATACGCCTTCTTCAATCCTAAATAGTTTCTGGAGCCGGGCATAACCCGAGTGGTTCATTAGCATGATGAGGTAGTCACCTTCGCCGATAGTCATTTCACTTTCGGGGTTCTTGTGCAATGTTCGCTTGCCATTCTCTGTACGTACGAGGCCGAAGAGAATCACATTGGATTGCTTTTTCAAGTCAAAGAATGCTTTCTCATAGGGCATTCCGATAAGCGGATTATTGGACTTGATCTGGAATTCCTTGATGTCGTATTCATGCCCTTCATGCGCATAGGCGATCAATTCTTCGCTTAGAACGGCCACATCCGGTTCATAAATGTAGCTGGCGAGCAACTTAGATGAGATCTCATTCTTTGAAATGGCATAGGTGCACCCGGCGTTGGCAAATGTACTTTTCAGGTTACCGTTATCGAGGGTGACCACATAGTTCAAATCAGGATAGTGCTTTCGGATGTTGATGATGTAAACCAACTTTTCGGTATCATCGTTCAGGTTAATGAATACAATGGAGGAATCCCGGAGGTTCGCTTTTTCGAGCAGGTCAAAATTATTGTAGTCCGAAAAAAGGGTATACACCTGCTTGTCCTGGTAAAACTCATGGATGATGCCGATACTTCCCCGATCCTTTGTGATGATGGCCACCTGGCGTCCGGCTGCCAGGAGGGTACTTACCACCGATTGGCCGAAGTCGTTCCAGCCAATAATTACCACGTGGCCCTGAAAGCGTGTACCGCTCAGGCCCAGTTCTTTCTGCTCTTTGAGTGTGGTCATAAAATTTGCAATCTGTCCAATAATAAAGCCGTAAACACCGAAACTGGAAAAGAGGAAAACGAAACCGACCATCCTGCCCCAATAAGTCACCGGGAGTGCGTCGCCATAACCAACCGTGGTCAGTGTCTCGATCAGATACCAAAGCGCATCCTGCAGTGAAATGATTTTACTCCCCGGAACGCCCGATTCAAGCCGAAGGAGCAGGGCGATCAATATGCCATACACCACGAAGATGATAATGATCGTGGCGATGACTCGCCTGAGGTTACGGCCCATAATGATTGATCAGCAGGTTGGGGTGCAGGCTGCAAGAAACAGAAAAAAAAGGAGAAAAATTACCTGGCTATCGTCTAGGGCCGGGTCTAACGCAGGAGTCTAACAAAGCAGGAACAGATCGTGACTCAATTATTCCCCGCTGATGTCCCCAGGAATTGTAGATGTAAGTCGCAATCTCCGCTATCTCAAGTTCAGTAAGAGAAAGTACACCCGGCATGAGCTGGTTATACGCATTTCCATTCACGACCACCTCACCATCCAAACCATACTTCATCCCGCAAATGACGCGGCTGAAGTTCTTCTCCATATAATCCGATGACGCCAGCGGCGGATATACCAATCGAAGACCTTCTCCGTTTTTCTGATGACAATTACTGCAATGAGTAGCATACAGTTGTTCGCCTTCCGCCATATACTGCTGAAACTTGGGGTCGCGGGTTGAACAGGACAAGAAATTCGTCATCATGACGGCCGCTGCCAGAAGACACACGGCCACCTTCAACAGGCCGCTATTCCTCACGTCGCAATTTCTTGATGTCACTGATCAGTCGATTTACATCGCGTTCTTTAGTTCCGTCATATTTACCCCGAATTCGACCCTTACGGTCGATCAGCAGAAATGCCCCGCTATGAATAAATCCATCAGGCTCCGTGCGATCTTCCATGGCAGTAGCATAATAGCTGGTT
Source organism: Cyclobacteriaceae bacterium (assembly GCA_044221195.1). Classification (GTDB taxonomy): domain Bacteria; phylum Bacteroidota; class Bacteroidia; order Cytophagales; family Cyclobacteriaceae; genus ELB16-189. Next base: position 11,174 of record JBGAPO010000009.1, on the reverse strand, counting down.
TGGGCAATCTTGTAGATGGAATCCTTCACGCCAGTTACGAAATGCCAGCGCTTGCTTTCGACACCCAAGCGACGCGCAAATTCGTGCAAGAGAGCTACCGTATCCCACTCCGGGTCAATGGTATGCGACAACAGCAGAACATCGGGCATATCCGCGGTCGATTCATAAACCCGCAGCATTTGGGTTTTCATAATGGGGCAAATTGTCCGACAGGAAGTGAAGAAGAAGTCCGCCACATAAATCTTGTCCTTAAAATTCGCGTTGGTTATCATCGCGCTGTCCTGGTCGACAAACTGAAATGGCGCAATGGTGTGATACACTGTATCGATTCCGTTGAAACTACGGGTCCCCAGAATGGGCAATTTATGGTCATTCCCTGCGCAAGCGATTAGGACGATTGCCGTCAACAACTCAAGGATATTATTCGATACAGATTTCATCCCCTTCATGAATTTCGTGGAACTTAATCGGTATCGCGTTCTGCCCAAAATTTATTCGGTCGTTTTGCCGGCGATACCGGGAAAGTGTCAGCAGGGGCTCTTGCCCTGTCTCACCCGTTTGGGGATCAACCGTGGTTAGGACACATCTCCCGCATGGCTTCACCCCAACAAATGCACTATCGCCAATGTGAAAATTCCGCCATTGATCTTCTTCATACGGTAAGCCGCCTGTGAAGATCAGGTTGGGTCGAAATCGCCTCATGGTAACCGGAGTATCCAGACGTGAATTCAAATCATCCAGTGAAGCCTGGCCGATAATCAGCACGGGGTACCCGTCTGCGAGACTTACATTCTCATTTGACAGTCGGTATTTGGCGTCGATCAGTCGCGGTTTTTCTTCGGGGAAAGAAACCAACCGGCACGCAATGCCTATCCTTTCCGAAAACCACCGATTAAATTCTGCCGGCGCCTCAATTACCTCCACCTCGTCGTTCCACACCTGACCTTTGATCAGGTTGCCATTACCCCGGGTTGCCGACAACAGTATAGAATCCTTGCCGTACTTCACCTGAAACCCTTCATTAACCTGGGATAGAGAAAACAGTGCCATTCGCGGAAGTGCACGTTGGGTGAGAAATCTTCCGTTTTCATCGACCAGCATCCACCGCCGATCGAATTGGAGGCCCTTCTCGAACACCTTTGCAGAGGTTAGTCGAATACCGCCCAGTGATTTGACAGGGTAGATCCAGATTTCCGAAAGTGTGCGCTTGTTCACGTAGCCCTGAAGCTAAGTCACAAAGATGAAAAATACCCGTCAATTGCCGGGAGGTTTGACCACCCCCTACCGATAGAGTACCTCGTAGTACTCCTTGGCCATGCGGGTAGAATCGAAGTCAGCTTTGACATCCGTCCATGCCTGCAACATAACGTTGAACCACTTTTCAGGTTCCTTGTAGTACATGGGTACGGCTTCCTGCTCAAGAACATCGTAGATATTTCCTGCTTCAATCCGATTGCGCTCCGCTTCATCAAGCGACTGATCGGCGGCGTCAACGCAGAAGCAATTCTTACCGTGCTTTGCAAATTCAGGTACCCAGCCGTCCGGAATGGAGACATTAACACTGCCGTTCATGGCGGCAGCCATGCCGGACGTGCCGGAGGCTTCACGGTAAATTTTTGGATTATTCAGCCAGATATCTGAACCGCCTTTGAGCAAGGCAGACAAGTGAAGCTCATACCCGGTTAGGATGGCGCAATTTGGCATTCCCTTGGTCTTCCGGATAATGTCATTAAACATTTCAATTGATCCGGTGTCTTCAGGATAAGGTTTGCCGGCCCAGATTACTTGTACAGGCATTCCTTTTCGGTTCACCAAGCGAAAGAATCGTTCGATATCGCTGAGGAGAAGATTAGCTCGTTTGTATCCCGCAAAACGACGAGCCCACACAAGAGTCAGAACATTTTCATCAAAAATCTTTCCGGTCTGGTCAGCCACAACATCAAATAAGGCCCGCTTCAGTTCCTTCTTTCGCTTCAGTGCCTTCTTCATGTCCTTGTTGTCAAATGCCGCCTCCAACTCCTGGTCGAGCCAATACGTATGACTTTGGGCATTGGTGATGGATTTGATTTCGCAAATTCCCTCATAAGAGGCCCACATTTCGTTGGAAACCTTAGCATGAAGCTTTGAAACACCATTTGCCGCTTTTGCCATACGCAGGGCAGCAACTGTATAATTGAGTTTCTTGCTGTCGGCCTCAATCAACTGCTGATACTCTTCTTTGCTAATACCATCAAAAAAACTCATCACCTCCAGCTTGTTTATATCGTGCTCTTCATTCCCCGCCAGTTCGGGAGTATGTGTTGTGAACACGACCCGCTTTTTTACTTCATTGAGGTCTTTGTATTTACTCCACAAATAGAAGCACAGCGGTAATGCATGACCTTCATTGAGATGGTAGACTTCCGTCTCCCGGTTCAGGATATCCAACAGCTTCGCGCCGCCGAAGCCGAGCAGGGAAGACTGGGCAATCCGGGCACTTTCGTGGGAGTCGTAAAGACGGTGAGTAATTGTTTGTGCCAGATGATCGTTTTCCGGCAGGTCTGTCGTGAGGAGAAAAAGCGGGGCCGTTTTGAATACTTCAGGCCGAAGAAGCAAGGCCTTAACTTTGATTTCATGATTGTGGATTCGGATCGTGAAAACAATTCCCGTATCGGTTAGAAAACTATAGTTCTTCTCGACAAAAGAAGCCTTCATCGAGCCATCCATATTCCGGTGTTGATCATAATACCCGTACTTCCAGAGCACTCCTATGCCAATGAAATTTTGCTTGAGTTCATAGGCGCTTCGGAGATGCGAACCGGACAAAAAGCCTAAGCCGCCGCTATATATCTTCAACGCCTGATCGACGGCAAATTCCATAGAGAAATAGGCCACCGGTTTTGAATACTTCTTGTCAAACGAGTAAGGAAATAGCTGTTTCAGATCGATCATACAGAGGGGATGATTTCAGGCCTGCGAAGCTAAGAAAACATTGAGACACGGGGAATGCGTTCTATTCGAAGACATGGGTTCTTATTCCTGCAATCGATTGAACAACTTACCTGGGCAGGTTGGTGCAAACAATTTCGCACAACCGGTTGCTCATGATGTGAATAACCTGATCATCGCCAGTCAACGGAGAAGACTGCAGGTTACCCTCCTTGCCAACCAGGTTAATGGATCTGTCACTCACTTTGACCAGGTTGGTTATGTGCACAGGCTTGGTCGTCGTGATGGGTAAAACCTTTTCGATGTCTCCCTTCTCACTGAATCTGACCAGAAAGGGGTTTGATTCCCCGGCCTTGGCTACATGCTCCTGGCCGTTGGGGCCGCGCAGCAACGTGTAATTGCCGGCCAGCATATGCCCGTCGATGAGGTTTACAAAATCTATGATTTCACCGGCAAAAGTCACCTGCCGGCGCCACAATCTGTCGCCCAATGCATTGATACCAACCAGTGTAAGGTTCTCTGGCACCGACAGATTGGCAACTTCGTCCTGGCCTTTGAGGAGCAGCACAAATGAATTGGTGCGCTCCGTAAATGTAATCCTGCGGGCAACGCCACGGTCCGCCAACCTTACACGGAATTTTTCTTCGCCTTTTTCATTCAGGTAAATCAACACGTTTCGGGCAGTCGGCTGCGTAAGGTGTGTGGCCCGAACAACAAAAACACAACCTTCCTGTGTGAGCTCAAAAGGGCCGAGCAAATTGTTCGCATCCACTGCCGGTGCGAGGCTGTCTACCTTTTGAGCAAAAGACTGCATCCATCCAGGCTTGCCGTCCGGCATGACGCGAGCGACATAGGCCACTGTAAGGTTCGTCTTTTTATCTGGCTTATAAATTCCTGCCAGGTATAAGCTTCCGTCAGGGCTCCGCCTGCTCTGCACGGTAATAGGATCCCCTTTTGCCAGTGACTCAGCGCTTGGGACTTGTACCGTTAGCGGCACAGTCCATTTATTGTTGAACCTGACCGCCTTGGCGTTTTGAGCAACCAGTGGAGCGGTTACCATATTTAATAGCGCCGACCTTAGTCCACCGGAATATTGTTCGTAGGTAACACGTATTTCCTCTTGCTCTGTCTCGACATACTTCAGCAAGCCATCCTTTCCCCCATAATACTTTTCAATAAACTCACCGTGCTTCCGGATCTTTTCCTTCGTGTTGCGGCTGCGGATAGTATTCAGCAGCGTATCAGCGGTGCGATTGGAATAGATCAGTGTGCTGTAGATCATGGCATTTCGTTCGCCGTTCGCGGTGTCCGCAACAAACGTCTTGGTCTTGAGCAGCCAATCTTGCTTATACTGTTTGTATTCGAGCAGTGCCAATACCAGGGATTGCTTTTCATAGTTATTCAGATTGAAGACGACTTGTTTGTCGAGGCTCACCGCGGTCACCCCTTCCCCATTGGAGGCGGCTATCTTCTGCAGATTTTCATTCAACCTGATTTCATTCTGGATCAGTCTTGAACGAAGAGAAAGAATTTCATCCGAGACCGATTTGCGAACTCTTTCCACCCATGCACCGTAGTCCCAGAATTCAATATCGGGAGTGAGAAAATTCATCCGGGTAATCAGGCCATCCAACCGATACGTGATAATCGGTTTCACGTGATACTTCTGGCGGTGATGCGGGATGGGGTATGATTTTGTAAGAGCTAGGTACTGGTCAAAGTAATGACGGGCCGAATCATAGTGGGTCTTCAGCTGGGTAAGCTTCCGGTCAAAGGAAGGATCAAAATACAGGTAAATGTCATCCAGGCTCAGAAACTCGCTGTTGATCTCGCTGAAGATTCTGACGGCGTTGTCGTAATGATTAACACTTTTTGTAAAATCATGATAGATCGCCGGCGCATTATTAAGAAACTGCATCGATGAGTCCAGCCCCCGGTTAATTTTTTCTGATATCACGGAGAACTCCACAAAAGGCCTTCCCTTCGCATCCACGGTTCGGTAAAGGGGCGCATAGAACTCATTATTGCGTTCGACATCCCGTTGATCCACGAGTTGCCGGGCCTTGGTAAACCGCAGCCGGGCTTGCGTGGCATTGGCTATCGCGTATTCATACCGAGTAAGCACATCGGCCCCTTTGTAGTTTGATTCATAAATGAGGGCCAGTCGGAAGTTGGCATTCGGATGATCCAGGTCGACCAGCAAGTACTCTTTGAGTGTATTCCTTAACTCATCGCGGCCCATGGTCTCAAACCCGGGCACAAGATCCTTGTACTTCGGCTGAGCGAACGTTGAAGTTATGGCGAGGGCAAGCAGGAATAGTAAGGCGTACCTTTGCATGTCAAATGCTGAGAATTTTAAGCTCCACCCTCCGGTTAATTGCCCGGTTAACGTCGTTATCATTGGTCACCTTGGCTTGGGATTCTCCATATCCTTTCGCCTCGAAGCGTGATGGGTCAATTTTGTTCTCCATCAGAAAATCCGCAACGCTCTTGGCTCGCTGCTGCGAGAGGACCTGGTTGTAATTCTCCGAGCCGAGATCATCGGTGTGAGCGGCCACTTCCACGCGCAGGGTGGGGTTTTCCCGCATCAATTGAATGACTCGACGGAGTTCAACAAAAGATATATCGGAAAGTTGGACTGAATTGGATTCAAAATTGATATCGCGCAAAGTAAGCTTGGCATCGCGCTCCAATTTCATGAGACGGATATCGACCGGCGGTGCCGACGCCCCGCTGGAAAGATCAAGTACCGTGGAGTTAAAGGCGTATCCTGCATCACTGGTGACTTCGACTTCATACCGGTCACCCGTGCGAAGCGAAACCATCTGGTTGCCCCCGACCTCAATGACTTCATCGCGGTTTTTGTTTTTCAACACCACCTTAGCCTTCACCTTGCTGTTGTTGACGAGGTCGGAAACGTTGAGCATGACCTCCGTCTTCTCCGGTACCAATTCCACGAATTTTTCGAAACTGCGGTAGATCACCAGCCCTGAAATATTGAAATCCAGGATCTCACTCTTGAAATGATTGGCGCTGAGAATGATCTCGTAATCCTTGCCTACCGCCAGGTCAACCAATGCACGTCCATCCCGGGGATTGTTCTTCATATCAGTCAAGAAGGTGTTCTTTCCCTTCTCACGAATCTTCACTTCCGCAGGTATCGGTTCAAAGATCTCATGGTCGCTGATGTTCAGGGCTAACTTGACGGTCTTGAACAAGTTAACATCCAGTATTTTTTCCTGGTACTTATGAACCTGTCGGAGGTCCAGTGCGTGTGTAAACGAAGAAAATCCCTTCTTTCGAAATTCGATGTTGAAGCTCTTACCCACTGGCAGAACAATCGTGTAGCGGCCGTCTGCCGGGTTACTCTCGAGTCTCATCACCGTTTCTGAGGTCAATGCATCGGTCACTTCAATCTCGGCTTCAATGCCCGATTTGGTATCTTCATCCCGCACATATCCCTGAACAATGTTGTTCATGAATTGCCGGAGTTTTGGCGGAATGACCACGGAGTACACATCACTGTTATTATAGGTGTAATACATCAGGTCGCCTTCAGCAGAAATACAGGGCAGCTGATCATCTTTATCGGTATTGACATAATTAAGAGGCACGGGCATGCTCCATTCGTCGAGATCATTAAGTGTCGACTGGTACATGTCGTATCCGCCTTTGCCGCCGGGGCGGTTAGAAGAAAAAATCAGGGTCCGTCCATCCGCCATAATACGGGGCGCCTTTTCACAATCCTGGTTGATGGGCCACGGCAGTTTTTCCGGTTTTGTCCAACTCCCATCCTTGTCTTTAGTCGACTTGAAAATGCAAAGGCAAAACAGGTTATCCTTTTCCTTCCTCAGCAGCTTGTCCCGGGGACCGTCTTCATTCATCCTGACAAAATAAAGTGTTGATCCATCCGCGTTTACCGACGGAAATGCCTCATATCCACCGTGCAGTACACCGTTCTTGTCGGCGATGGGTTGGCTGTTGATGGGTGCACCTACATTTTTTGGTTCACTCCAACCGTCACGGGTACGTTCTGAATAGAAGATTTCATGGTCGCCCAGCATACCGACGGAACGAAAGAAATACATCGTGTTGCCGTCAAAGCTCAGGGTCGGTCCGCCGATCAAATCAGTCGTATCACCAAAGTTGTTTACTCTGTCAAGTCCGATGGGCTTGCCCCATGAGCCATTCTCCAGCCGGCTTTCGTACAGGGCATACTTCTTTCCTTTTTCAGCACGCTCCAGAATAATGGTTTTTCCATCGGCCTGGATGGTTGGCGCATACTCCGTAACCAAAGGATCACTGATCGCCGGCTTCTTGGTATTGTTGTAGAATTCCATGGAATCCAGCGGCTGTACAGTCGCCGCGGTTTGCTGAGGGGCCTGGGCACTGACGGTGCGGCAATAAATGGTGAGGGCCATGAAGCCTAGAAACCAGGAGCGCATAAAGGATATCAGGTGCCTTGGGTCAGTTTCCAATTAGAACGAATGCACCCCAAAAATAAGGTATTTGGTATTTTTCTTTCATCTGCAACTGCGCTTTGCGGAAAGCTTCATGTTTATCCGTTCCCCCGACCCAGAAGGCATAGAACAAGTTCATCAGTTCCTGTGTCGCCTGATCGTCCACCTGCCACAAGCTCATGAGTACCGTATTGGCCCCCGCCACCAGGAAAGAGCGCTGCAGGCCGTAGACTCCTTCTCCGTTTCTTACTTCGCCCAACCCTGTCTCACAGGCAGAGAGCACCACGAGTTCGGTTTGATCAAGGTTAAGGTTCATTGCTTCATAGGCGGTCAAGACTCCATCCTCCACGCGCCTTGACTCATCGCGGTCTACACCGGCACCCGCCAGCAGTACGCCGGACCGAAACAACGGGTTCTGGGCCAACTCGCTGTTTTCGTTGTCGAGCAGGTCTACATCGCCAAGAAAGAATCCATGCGTGGCAATATGGATAACCTTCGGGTTCTCTTGCCGCTTCAAGTTATCTTCCGTGGCTTCCATGCGTTTGAAATTTTGGGGGCGCCAAGCGCTGTGACTCAGCAGCGAAGCGATTTCATCGACTTCCTTTTCTGTTGCCGGAAGCACCGGGATGCTTTCCCCTTCAAACCCTAAGGATCGCGCCAGGTTCCGCTTTGTTCCGTGCCCCACAACGTCCGCCTCTCCCAGATTGAAATCTGCAAAGCCAAAAAGTGCTGCCGTGTTGGCCGACGTCTTCGCTGCTGTCTTTCGATCAATGAGTTCACGGGTATTGCTGACCTGCTGCAGACGGTAACTATCGATGACAAACTTCTGGGCATTCGATTCATAAAGTGAATTGAAATTGACCTTGTTGAACACGCCGTCGCAGCTAAGGTAGAGCTTCGAGCCTGCCTTCACTTTGTCTTCGATGGGCTTCCAGTAATAGGCATAGGACACCGTGTCGTTTACATGGTACTTGATGGTATTCCTATGGTACTTGAACTTTCTTCCTTCGAGTTGCGCGCCATGCTTCCAGAGAATCAGCTCCGGAGCCACGCTGTTTTTTTGAACGATCAAGCCAACATAATACAGCGAGTCTTTGGTGTACTTCTTGCGTATCCGCAATATCTCCACCGCTACCTCTCCATCGTCGAGGGTATTCCGGACGTCAGTCCAGCTGATCTTTTCCCTTTCAACCTGGGAACGGAAAGCATCTGACTTCGCTGAAAGTTGTTTCTCCAATTCATTTGACCGCTCTTCCAGCGCCAGCAGGTTGACGCCCAGTTTGTCTCGCTCCTCCTTTGAAGCGCTGACATACCTCACAATCTGCTCTTTTGTAGTCAACCAATTGCGGAATAACTCCTGTAATACCGGATCGCCACTCGACAAAATGCGCGTCCTGACTTTATTTGTAGCGTTGAGCAAGATCGCCTTCGTGTTCAGTTGGAGGTTATAGAGTTTTCCCAATGTAGCGTCACGATCAGCGGGAAAGGCGTGGAGGTACTGGACAAAGAAATCCTGGTAGGCGTCAAAGACAGGTTTGATCTTGGCGTAGAATGCGCTCTTTTCTTTCTCACTCAATGCAGGGAAAAACTCCTCAACCTGCTTCATATATTTTTCAACCACCGGCTCATAGTATGGTTTCGCTTTTGCCCACTGACCCTGTGCATGATACACACCGGCGAGCCCGTAGAGCGATCGCGCATAGTCAGGATGGTCTTCGCCGAGCACCTCTTTGCGCAACTCCACGCTCTGTTTCCAGGTGGCTTCCGCCAGGGCAAAATTTCCTTGATCCTGGTACAGGGCGGCCAGGTTGCTAAGTGTCGTTATATATGAAGGGTGTTTTTTGCCCAGTTGACGTCCTGTGATTCCCAGCACATTTTCCAGCATGGTCTTTGCCTCCTCATTACGTCCCAGCTTCTGGTTCAGTGTCGCCATGTTTTGAAGCGTAATGGCATATTGGGGGTGTCCCTCACCAAGCACCTTGCGGTCGATGTTGAGTGCTTCTCGCTGAAGCGGCTCCGCCTTGTCATAAGCGCCTTCCAGCTGATAAAGTGCGGCAAGATTTTGGACAACCGTGGCGTATTCAGAATGAGAAGATCCACGAGTCTCAAGAAGGATTGCTTTGGCATCGAGCAGCGATGACTCTGCGTCACGGTAATTGCCCAGTGTTTGATATAATAGCGCCAGGCTGTTCTGAACTGCGGCAAATTCAGGTGAACCTGCACCTTTCTTCGAACGAATAATTTCCCTGGCTGTCTTCAGGTAAGGTTCGGCACGGGTATAGTCTCCGGTAATCTGGTTGTAACGAGCCAAACTCATGAGTCCGTCTGCATAGGACAAAGACTCCTTACCTGCTTGCTCATATATTCTCACCGCAGAATCCAGCGAGGACTTTGCATTGGCCATATCTCCCAGGCGCATGCGGAGGATAGATTCATTCTCCAATGCATTCCCGTATGCAAGGCTGCCCATACCGTACAATTTCCTTGTTGTGCTGACGGATTTTCTAATCAACTCAAGGGCTTCGTTGAAGCGGCCCTGAAACTGTCGGCAGGCAGCAAGATTGTTCAACGCGCCCGCATAGTAGCGGTCGCGGCTTTTTCCTGTTGTCTCATAAGGAGCGAGTACGGCCTGGAACAGGGAGTCAGCACGGACGTAGTTGCCCTTCCGCATCGCGATCTCCCCGAGCCCATTCTGGAGTACAGACTTCTCGGCGTCGGGAACAGAAGGTAGTTTCGCGGCGAGGCGTTTTGCTTCGAGGTAGGCAGCCTCGGCTTCCGCGAGTTGGTCGGCCTGTTCGCGTACAAGGCCTGTGCGGTTAAGCACCGAGAGGTAGAGGGCGTTGTCTTTTCCGCGGAGTGCGCTGATGATCGTGCCGCTCTCCGTGACCCGCTCCAGCGCCTCCTTCGTCATTGCCCGATCGGCGCAGAGGGAGGCGAGGTTAAGGTTTGTGGCGGCATAGTCCAACTGGCCGATCTTGTCGTTCTTACCATAGTTCGCCAGTGCTTCACGATAATATCCATCCGCCTTTTCCAATTCGTTGCGCCCGTGATAGAATGCTCCAAGTGCGGCAGCGGCCGATGCATAGTACGCCTTGCTCGACTTTAGCTGACTCATCTGTTCGTCTGCCTTTGCGGCGTGGCCTGCCTGGTGTAGGTTGACGCAGCGCCCGGCGAGGATGGCATAATATCCCTCGCCTTCTTTGCCCATCAGTTGTTCGTATGCGGTCTGGCTTTTCTGATAGTACCCTTCCGCCGCGTCGAACTGCAGTAGCAGTTGGTGTGCCTGGGCCCTGCCGTAGAGGACCAGCGGATAGGTTCCCGACTCTGTCATGGAGGTAGCCTCAAACTGTGCTGCGGCCTTGGTAAATGCCGTCACTGCATCATGACCGCGCCCTGACTCCAACTCGATCATGCCGGCGTAGTAATATCCTTCAAGAATTTCTTCCGTGTATTCCCCCTTCTTTTCAGCCAATTCCAGGGCAGCGGCCATTTGTGCACGTGCCAGGTCATATCTATTCTGCAGATAAAGGTTCGTCGCAATGCCAACACTGCAGCTAATCACAGCCAGGTGATCGGGTGGAAATGAAGTCAACAAGACGGGACGCGCAGTCGTCAATGAGTTCACAGCACCCTCGTACTGCCCAAGTTGCTGTTGAAACATCGCTCGGTTTGTCAGCGCTATCGCATAGGAAGTATCCCTTTTTACTTCCCGCAGTTGTATCTCCTTATCCGCATAAACCAATCCTTTTTCGAATTCCTGCTGATTATAGTTGATCGAAGCGAGAA
>JBGAPO010000008.1:0-177841 GCA_044221195.1 Cyclobacteriaceae bacterium | reverse complement strand
CTGCCCAATGAAGATGTTTATGTGGCGGTCTTCTCCAACTGCGACTGCAGTTCACCGACAGACGTGTCTGCGCGACTGGCAGGCATCGCCATCGGCAAACCCTACCTCGAGCCGGTGGCCAAAGTTCAACTCGATCCGGCTTATGCGCAGTCCTTGGCCGGCACGTACGACTTTGCCGACGGCAGCACGCGCATCATCTCCGCCGAGGGCAATCAACTATTCAGCCAGCGCGGGGGCAGCGGCCGTTTCAAAATCTTCCCGCAAGACAAGACGACATTTTCTTTTGAAACCGGTCTGACCTCGCTCCGGTTTGTTATCACTGATGGAAAAGTGAAAGAAGTCCGTTTCATGGACCGGTCGGGCAAAGAGATCACTGGCCAATTATCGACGAAGGTGGCAACTCCCCGCGTCGTAGTTGCGGTGAAACCCGAAATACTGGGACGTTACGTGGGCACCTATGAATTGATGCCGAATTTCAATCTCGTGGTGACGCTCGAAGGCGGGCGCCTCATGTCGGAGGCCACTGGTCAGCCAAAGGCCGAACTTTTCGGGATGTCGGACACGCGCTTCTTTCTCAAAGATGCGGAGGCAGAAGTGGAGTTTGTTGCGAATGCAGCCGGCACCTTTGACCTTGTTGTTTACGATTCAGGTCAGAAGATGGCTGGAAAAAGAAAAGGCTGATATCCTCAGGAAGGCATCAGCCCGATGCCCCGGGCCATCAGGCCGGCGAGAAGAGGAATGATCGTCAACAACATGACCTCCACCCGGACGCTCCACAAAACAGCGTTAGGGATATTCACCGGTTCATCGGGCATTCCCTTGCGTTGGCGGATAAAGAATATGGTGGGGTAGATGGAAAGGATACCCACGGCGGCGACCAGCCCGAGCTTGGTAAGAAAGATCCAGTTTTGAGTGTAGTAAACTGACGGTTTGGAGTAGCCGCCCAGCCACAGGGTGAGGCCGGCGGCGAGCAGCAAGATAGCCGAAAGCCCGTAGATGGCGTCCACCAGGGCGATACGGCCGATGTCCCTGCGGGTGAGCGAAGGCCGGAGCATGGCCAGTTCAGCCGTCAATGTGCCCGCCAAGGTGAGGATGCTGAGAAAGTGCAGGTAGCGCAGAAGAATCTCGGTTGTCATGAGTGCTTTATTCGGGTAATGGGTTAATCAATCAGCGGAACTTGAATTTGGAGGAAAGCGATGTGTCTCCCAGGTGCGCCTTCCATTTGCAATCCCGCCACTTTCGTCTATTTTTGCCCCTCGTTTACGCCTCCTTAGCTCAGCTGGTAGAGCAACTGACTTGTAATCAGTAGGTCGTTGGTTCGATTCCGACAGGGGGCTCACTCAGCACTGCGACTCCCGTTGCGGTGCTTTTTTATTGGTGGCATTTTTTGGCGTAACGCTAACGTTTTTTACGACATTTAGCCAATTCCTCCTGGGCCGTCGCGAGAGCCCGTCGTGCCTCTTCCATCGCCTGCTCGGCCACTCGCCTTTGTTCGGCGGCCATGCCTTCCTGGCGTCTTGCTTCTGCCGCATTTTGGTCCGCCTGAATTTTCGCCTCTGCGGCGAGCTTAACCTGACGAAGTGCCTCTTCAGCATTCCTTTCAGCGTGTACGTGCTGGACCCAGCCGTAGACCAACGAAACGACAGCGAAAGAAAGGGATAGAATGAGTGGGATCTTTTTCATGGAGGTGTGGGTTGGTTGTGACGAATAAAGATAAAAATTTCTGGGCGACGAGTTAAGGGGAGGGTTTTGGCTTTTGGCCCTTGGCCTTTAGCCTTTGGCCTTTAGCCTTAGATGAGACCAACCAACTGCCAACGGCCAACAGCTAATTGCCAATGGCTAATAGCCAACTGCCAACACCCAACACCCAACTGCCAATAGCAAATTCGCGAGGGCCTTGGTATCTTCATCGCTGTGATCTAACAGCAGCAATCCATGAAGCCAAAGCACTTCCTGTTCCTGTACTTCTTCGTTTTCATGAGCTTGTCGTGTGACGCTCAGCTAAAACTCTTCCGCTTCGGCAACGCCGGGAACGAAAAGCCGGGCGTGATTCTGGCCACGGGAAAACGGTTGGATGTCTCGGGTTTCAAGGAGGACTACAACGAGACCTTCTTTACCACCGACGGGATGGCGCGCCTCGAGAAATGGCTTGCCTCCAAGGCATCGACCTGCCCCGAAGTGCCGGCTAATGTCCGCCTCGCATCGTGTGTGGCGCGGCCGTCGAAGATTGTCGCCATCGGGCTGAACTATGCGCAGCATGCCCGCGAGTCGGGCGCGGCCATTCCTGCGGAGCCGGTCATCTTCATGAAAGCGACCACGGCGCTCTGCGGCCCCAACGATGATGTGATCACGCCGAAGAATTCCACCAAGCTCGACTGGGAATGTGAGCTGGCCATCATCATCGGCAAGAAAGCTTCTTATGTTTCAGAACAGGAGGCGGTCAACTACATCGCCGGTTACAGCATCATGAACGACTACAGTGAGCGCGCGTTCCAGCAGCAGAGTTCTCAATGGGACAAAGGCAAAAGCGCCGACACCTTCGCACCGCTGGGCCCTTGGCTGGTCAGGCCGGCGGACGTGGGCGATGTACAGAACCTGAAGTTGTGGCTGAAAGTCAACGGCGTCACCATGCAGGAATCCAACACCAGCGACATGATCTTCAAGGCGGCGTTCCTGGTCAGTTATGTCAGCAACTACATGACACTGCTGCCCGGCGATGTCATCACTACGGGAACACCGTCGGGTGTAGGCATGGGAAGGAAACCGCAGGTGTGGCTCAAAGCGGGCGATGTGGTTGAGCTGGGAATTGAGAAACTGGGAGAGCAGAAGCAGGTGGTGAGGTAGTCGCTTCTGTCCGTGATTCCAGTGAGGGTGCTAGGTTGACGTAACCTTCTTGCCACTGCTGTAGTCTAAGGTAAAGAATCGCAAATCCTATCTTTGCAATCAGTCATTCGGTCATTCAACTGACACACCCCAATGAAGAAAGCCATAGGCATAGGTATCCTTCTAACTGCTTCATTTTTTGCGTCATGGGGACAAACGCTTAATACCGCCAAACTGGATAGTCTCCTCAATACGCTTGCGTCAAAAGAAATGGCCCTCGGCAGTTTGGCCATTTCGCAGAATGGCATTGTTACCTATCGGAAAGCCATTGGGTTTTCCTTCATCGTGGATGAGTCAAAAGTGTCCGCCAAAATCAGCACAAAGTATCGGATCGGATCGACGACGAAGATGTTTACCGCCGTAATGATATTCCAGTTGATCGAGGAAGGAAAGCTAAGACTCGATCAAAAACTAAGCGTCTATTTTCCTGACTTGCCCGCTGCCGACAAAATCACCATTCAACAATTGCTCCAGCATCGAAGCGGTTTACACGACTATACGAAGGACACGGATTTTGAGAACTGGATGGACAAGCCCCGTTCACCGGAAGAGCTTTTGAAAATTATACGAGAAAAAGGAAGCGACTTTGAGCCTGGTATGACGGCTGACTACTGCAACAGCAACTACCTCCTTTTAGGCTATATCATTGAAAGGGTTGGCAAAATGCCGTATGCCGATGTCCTCAAAAAGAGAATAACATCCCCGCTGAAGTTAAAGAATACCCACTCTGGCAAACCCTTCATAAGCAGTGACAATGAAAGCACTTCGTACAAGTACGCCAACCAAAGCTGGACCAGGCAAAAAGAAACTGAATTAACCATCCACGGTGGTGCGGGGTCCATCATCTCGACCCCGACTGACCTGGTGGCCTTTATAGACGCCTTGTTCGCTCACCGACTCATCAGCCAGGCGAGCCTGGCTCAAATGAAAACCATCACCGATGATTATGGTATGGGCATGTTTCAAAACAAATATGGTAGTAACCCCAGTTTTGGTCACAATGGAAGGATCGAAGAGTTCTATACTGCTCTTTGGCACTTTCCGAAGGAAAAACTTTCCTTCGCGTATTGCACCAATGGCATCAACTATCCCCGGACGGACCTGATCGAAGGTATGTTGAAGATTTGCTTCAATGAGCCTTATCAAATTCCATTTACCAAGCTCAATCGTTTCAAAAGCGTGGACCTTGATAAGTACCTGGGGCAATATTCCTCAGACCAGATCATCGTTAACTGTGCGAAAGATGGAAACACCTTGTCGGTTGAGACCCGGGGCAAATCATTTGACACGGAAGAAATTAACGATAATTATTTCATGAACGCCGCAAGTGGATATTTCTTTGAGTTCTTTCCGGCTCAAGGCGAACTGCTAATCAAGGAAACGGACAACACCTATTTCTTGAAAAGAACCAAATGATATTCTGATGTAATGGGGTTTATGGAGGCGAAAGCTCGAGAATGAAGGCACACGTAGCCGCACCTATGCACCTGCGCAAATCGATATGGGCAATCGCCCTCACGGCCATGCTGCTCCTAAATTGTTCCAAGGAGTCATCAACGCCATCGATATTCCCCATCAAGAACTCCAACGAGGTCATACCTCAACAACTCCCCACATCCGGACCCTACTATCACACCCTACGCACGGCCACTTCTGATGACGGCATCACCTGGAAGGAGGACCGCGAAGAGGACCTGGTGCTCCATGCATCCGTGCCATCGGCGGCGCAACTCTGGGATGGAACGATTGCGGTCTATTTCGTCGACTTCTCCAGCGGGAGCCCCGAACGGCTGGGCTGCGTGACATCCAAAGACTGGGGCAAAACGTTCACGTGGGGCGATGCCTCAATCTCCGGCATGGCCACGGAGAAGGCTGTCGACTTTGCGCCGGTAAGGATGCCGACCGGCGAGGTGCGGATGTACTACTACGCCTCCGATCAGCAGGTGAATTCCACTGGCCCGCATACCATCGATTTGGCCCTCAGCGACAAGGTGGGAATGAGTTTTGCCCGGTCGGCCACCGTGTTCACTTACCCCGGCCTTGTCGACCCTGACATTTTTTATAACGGGAAGGAGTGGATCATGCACGTGTTCAGTCTCACCGACGGCGCCACCATCCGCGCCACCAGTCCCGATGGATTGACGTCTTTTACCTACAAAGACATCCTTCAACCGACCGGTTACGGCGTAACCCAACCGCTGTATTATTACGATAACAAGTACCGGATGTTTGGTTTCCCGCAAGGCCCCAACATGCAAACCCGCTTTGTCAGCTTCATTTCTGACGACGGCTACACCTGGACCCTCCAACCCGGCGACCGACTCACTGCCCCAACCGGCTATGAAATCACCGACCCATACGTGATACAACTCTTTACGGGGAAGTTGTTCATGGTGTACAAGCGTTCGAAGAAACCGTAGGGTTGGGGTGTTGGCCTTTGGCCTTTGGCTGTTGGCCTTTGGCTTTGGGTGCTGGGTACTCGGTTCTGGGCGCTGGGTACTGGCTTCTGGGTTCTGGATGCTGGGTACTGGTCTGTTACCACTTACCGAACACCGACCCACCGACCTACCGACCACCCCGACTTCGCTAAAGCTACGTCGGGGCAAGCCGACCACCGACCACCGACCCACCGATTACCGATCACTGATCACCGATCACCCCGACTTCGCTAAAGCTGCGTCGGGGCAAGCCGACCCACGGCTCATCACTTCGCGAACAAACTCTTCCCACTCAGCATTAAGTCAATAGCATTGCGGGTGATTTGTTGCAGGCGGGTGGGGTAGGTGCTGCCCATGCCGCCAAGGCCGCACCAGTCGGTAGAGGCTCCGTGAACGATAGTGCCGGAGATTGCCGTGCGTTGAAAGACCATGAAGGTGCCAACGGTCTGTTTGTCCATGCGGGACCCCTTGTCGAATCCAATCAATTCAAACTTGTAAACGTTCAGCAACTGCCGGTTGATGATGGGAAATCCATCGGCGTCGAAGCCTGTTATGGGCGCTCCATCCATTTCCCGGGACGCGAGAGGAAGGATGTCGCCCTTTTTCAACCCTGTGTTTGTCAGCAGCGGCGATTCGGGCAAGACGATCTTCCAGCCGTCCCAGCCTTCGTCGGCTTTTTGTCCGAAGCCGCCGTAAGAAAAGTCGGAACAAAGGCTGGACAAGATCGGGTATTGCAGCGAAGGCTTGTTCCAGTTGATGGTTTTCAGCAGCGGGTCAGGTTCCGGGTCGCTGAGACTGTCGCGGTAGCAGATCAGTTTGTCGCCGGCCGGACTATAGCGCACCTGCCACCACATGGTGTTGCCCGACAATATCAACGCATTGCGGCCACGGGCAATGAACGTATCGAAATTGGCTCGCGCCTTCCGCGTCCAGTACTCGCTGTGACCCGGAACCAGCAGCATCTTGGAAGACCCAAGTATGGAAGCAAGTTCAAGGTCGGAGTCGGCGATGTATCCAATTTTATATGATGTCGTTTCCAGCCACTTCAAACAATAGGCCGCGTCCGCCTGGAGAGTTTGTGGGCGGAGAAAGGAAACTTCGGTGGGGCGTATGTTGGGCGTGACATACATGCTTAATCCGCCGGAGCCTTCGTAGGCATTGGCCGTATTGCTGGGGTAGACCACCATAATATCCACCGGACCACCAGGCTTGACAATCAGTGGAATGTTTTGCTCGACGAGGTAGATCCCGCTGCGCAAATCCAGCGGCAATGAAAGTTGAACCGTCGGTGTGTATCCATACCCGTCAACCGAGGGGTGCGGGTTCTGCGTTGCCTGCACGTTGATCGCCGTCGGCACCGAAATGGCCACCTGGTCATTGACACTGTAAATCGTCAGCTGGCAGTCCACGTGCATCGCCGACCGGAGAAACAACGTCACCTTCTCGCCGGGATAGTACGATACCCGGTCGGTATAGCCTTCGATGAGGTACGGCTGGCAACTTTCCAGCGCCACCTCCCTGTCCGTGCAGGACATACCGGCCACGAGGATCAAAAAGATGAGCCTGCGGAAATGAGTCATGGGTGTGGCAAGATAGATAATCTGTTGGCGGTATTGGCTATTGGCCCTTGGCCTTTGGCTGTTGGCCATTAGCCGTTAGCTGTTGGCTCTGGGTGCTGGGTGCTGGGTGCTACGCCGACCCACCCCGACTTCGCTAAAGCTACGTCGGGGCAAGCCGACCACTGACCCACCGATTACTGATCACTGATTACCGATCACCCCGACTTCGCTAAAGCTACGTCGGGGCAAGCCGACTTGCGGGCGATCAATCTCCTTGTTTTTGTCCACCTTACGGCTGATCTTGAGGTTCATGAAAAGAGTGCTTTTCTTATGGCTAGGGGCTCTTGTACTGGGTGGTTGCGGCAAGTCATCGACAACGGATAAGGATGCGGGGAATGAGGTCCCGGTGACGCAGGCCCATGCCATGGATGTGGTGACGGACATCTACTTCGTGGCCGACATTCGCGCCGTACAGAACGTAGAAATCCGGGCCCGCATCAACGGCTACCTGGAGAAGATATTTGTCGATGAAGGCAAACCGGTAAAGAAAGGCCAGGCCTTATTTAAGATCAACGACGAAGAGTACCGGGCGATGCTCAACAGCGCGCTGGCCGACCTGAAGAGCGCCGAGGCGGAACTCAAGTCGGCGGAAATTGAGCGGGAGAGGGTACGCATGCTCGTGCAGAAGCAGGTCGTCGCCAACACGGAAATGCAACTTGCTGACGCCAAGGTCGACATTGCCCTGGCTCATATCGAACAGGCCAAAGCACGGCAGGTGGCTGCCAATGTAAAACTAAACAACACGGTCATCTCATCGCCGTTCGATGGAATGATCGACCGCATCCCTTCCCGCCTGGGAAGCCTGATCTCCGAAGGCACGCTGCTCACCACACTTTCCGACTTGTCGGCCGCACATGTGTACTTCAAAGTGTCGGAGACGGACTACCTGCGCTATGTGAAGCAACGTGCCAACTCCCTTGATACGTTAAAGAAAATTGACGTGAGCCTGGTGCTCGCCGACGGCTCAACGTACCCCAGCGTCGGGCGTATCGAGACGATCGAGAGTGAGTTTGAAGAAGGGACAGGCGTTCTGGCTGTCCGCGCTCGTTTTGGCAATCCCGACAATATCCTGCGCCATGGATCAACCGGGCGGGTTAAACTTCGCCGCCTGATTCCCGGCGCCATCCTCGTGCCGCAGAAATCGGTAGTGGAGATACAGGACAAGTACTATGTGTTTACCGTGGACCCGAGCAATCTCGTCATGATGAAGAGCTTCGTTCCGCTGCAGCGGTACGAGGATTTTTACATTGTCGGTTCGGGTGTGGAGCCCGGCCAGACAATTGTCTATGAAGGTGTGGAGAGCCTGCGCGAGGGTTCCGTTGTCAAACCGGTAATGCAAAAGGAGGAAGATATTTACCCCGTGAAAGCGAAGTGAACGGCTTATGCTGAGTACGTTTATCAATCGGCCCGTTCTCTCTATCGTTATCTCGTTGTTTATCTCGTTGCTGGGTATCCTGGCATTCATCGGGCTTCCCATCACGCAGTTTCCGGAAATTGTTCCGCCCTCGGTGACCGTGACCGCACGCTATACCGGCGCCAACGCAGAAGTATGTGTGAAGTCGGTGGCCACGCCGCTGGAGCGCGCCATTAACGGTGTTCCGGGAATGACCTACATGTCGTCTGTCTCCAGCAATGCCGGCATCACCATCATCACTGTTTTTTTCCAGGTTGGTACGGATCCTGACATCGCCGCCGTGAGTGTTCAAACCCGGGTGAGCACGGTGTTGGATGAACTCCCGGAAGAGGTGATCCGCGCCGGCGTGGTGACCGAGAAGGAGGTCAACTCCATGCTCATGTATCTCAACCTGTATAGTGAGGACGAGACGGTCGACGAAAAGTTTGTGTTCAACTTCACCGACATCAATATCCTGCCCGAGTTGAAGCGGATCAATGGGGTAGGCTACGCGGAGATCATGGGTTCGCGCGACTACAGTATGCGGGTATGGCTTGATCCCCAGAAGATGGCAGTGTACCAGGTGGGCACGGATGAAGTGATCAATGTCATCCGCGCGCAAAACGTAGAAGCGGCGCCGGGGAAGTCGGGGGAGAGCTCTGACAAAAAAGCGCAGACTCTCCAGTACGTGTTGCGGTATACCGGCAAGTTCATCGAGCCGGATCAATACCGCAACATTGTCATCCGCGCCAATGCCGACGGCAGCTTTCTTAAACTGAAAGACATCGCCGAGGTGGAGTTTGGCTCGTTGAGCTACCACATGGACTCCAAGGCCGACGGAAGGCCTTCCGCCGCCATCATGATCAAGCAGCGGCCCGGTTCCAATGCATCGGAAGTTATTGAAAACATCAAAGCGCGAATGGCGGAATTGGAAGCGACGTCGTTTCCCCCGCGCATGAAATTCAATATCGCTTACGATGTCTCCAGGTTCCTGGATGCTTCCATTGAGGAAGTGGTGCGCACCTTTTTTGAAGCGCTGCTGCTTGTATTTATCGTCGTCTTTATCTTCCTGCAGGACTTCCGCTCCACGCTCATCCCGGCCCTCGCCGTGCCCGTCTCCCTGGTGGGCACCTTCGCGTTCATGAGCCTGCTCGGTTTCTCCATCAACCTGTTGACGCTCTTCGCCATGGTGCTCGCTATCGGCATCGTCGTGGACGATGCGATCGTGGTGGTGGAAGCCGTGCACGCCAAGATGGCGCAAACAGGCAAGAACGCCCGCGAAGCCACCATTGAAGCAATGGGAGAGATCGGAGGTGCCATCGTAGCCATCACGATGGTGATGTCGGCGGTGTTTATACCGGTGTCGTTTATGAGTGGGCCCGTCGGCGTATTCTACCGGCAGTTTTCGCTGACGCTGGCGTTTGCCATTCTTCTATCCGGGGTCTGCGCACTAACCCTGACGCCCGCGCTGGCGTCCCTGCTGCTTAGGCCAACGCATGGGTCGTCGAACGCCTGGCTGAAGAAGTTCTTTGACGGGTTCAATAGTCTCTATGATAAGACGGAGAAGGGCTATCGCAGCCTGGTGACGCGTGTCGGTTCGAGGCGCATGCTCACCGCCGGAGCGATCGTGCTGTTTGCCGCCCTGATGTACGGCATGACGTTCATCCTCTCGTCGGGATTTATTCCCACGGAAGACCAGGGGATGATCTATGTCAACGTCACGACACCGAGAGGAGCCACGGTGGAAAGGACAGGAAAAGTGATGGACGAGATTGAACGGGTGAGCAATGAGCTCGACGCTGTCGAGAACGTCTCCACGTTGGGCGGTTATAGCCTCGTCACCGAATCCGCCGGAGCTTCCTATGGAATGGCCATGCTGAACCTGAAGCCGTGGGACGAACGAAAGGAGTCGGTAGATGAATTGATTGCCATCCTTCAGGACAAGACACGACACATCGCCGACGCGACCATCGAGTTTTTTCCACCCCCGACCGTACCGGGGTTCGGCAATGCCAGCGGGTTTGAACTTCGCCTCATCGACCGAACCGGGTCGGGTAACCTGGCCCGATTAAATGAGGTGGGCAAGAAATTCATCGCCGACCTGAAGCAAAAACCCCAGGTCGGTTCTGCCTTCACCAATTTCGATCCGACGTTTCCGCAGTACCTGATTCACGTCGACTACGAGATGGCGGCTAAGAACGATGTGAGCGTGATGGATGCGATGGGAACGCTGCAGGCACTGTTTGGCAGCTACTATGCCAGCAACTTCGTGCGGTTCGGCCGCATGTATCGCGTGATGATCCAGGCATCACCGGAGCACCGCGCCAAGCCGGAGGATCTCTTGAATTTGTTTGTCAAGAACAACCGCGGTGAAATGGTTCCCTATTCCACATTCGTCCGTCTTGAGCGGGTGTATGGCCCTGAACAGATCACGCGCTATAACATGTTCAATGCCATCATGATCAACGGCGACTCGCGCGAAGGTTACAGTTCAGGTGATGCCATCCGCGCCGTCCGCGAAGTATCGGCAGCGCTGCCGCGTGGATACAGCATAGAATTCTCCGGCATCACCAGAGAAGAAATCCTCTCGGGGAACCAGGCGGTGTACATTTTCGCCATCTGCCTGGTGTTCGTCTACCTGTTGCTCTCCGCACAATACGAGAGTTTCCTGATGCCCATGGCTGTGTTGCTGGGCCTGCCCACGGGAATCTTCGGAGCCTACTTCGCGCTCCTGCTCGCCGGCCTGGAGAACAATATTTATGCGCAGGTGGCGCTGGTGATGCTTATTGGGTTGCTGGGTAAGAATGCCATCCTGATTGTGGAGTATGCTGTCCAGCGACAGCGGGAGGGCGCCAGCATACGCGATGCGATGATTGAAGGGGCGGGAGCACGGCTTCGTCCCATCCTCATGACCTCGTTCGCCTTCAACGCGGGACTGATCCCGTTGGTCATCGCCAGTGGCCCCGGCGAACTGGGCAACCGCTCGATCGGCACCTCAGCGGCCGGCGGCATGCTCATCGGAACGCTCTTCGGCGTGATCGTCATTCCAGGACTGTACTACATTTTCGCCAGCCTGGAAGAACACTATAAGCGAAAGGACCAACCAGGTAAAGCATCATGAAGTACGGCAAGGTGATCGGGCTGGTGCTGACCGTGGTCGTCCTGACCTGGAGTTGTCGTGTGCCTAAAGAGCTGAACCCCGTGAAGCCGGTGCAGCCGCCAACGGCGTTCAAAGCCGACACCCTGTTGTCCGACACGGCGGTACTGGTGGCCTGGCGGGATTACTTCAACGACACCCGGCTGGTGAGTCTCATCGACACGGCCATGAGCAAAAACCTTGACATGCAAATCGCCAATCAACGTGTATTTGCTGCGCAAGCCAACCTGAGTGCCAGCAAGAGTGCACTCTTCCCCCAGTTGCGCGCAGCCGGTTGGGTAGGAGCGACGCAATATGGAAAGTACACCCAGGAAGGCGTTGGGAATTTTGACACCAACCAATCGTCGAATATCTCGAGCGACCAGAAGATACCTGATCCGGTAACTGACTATTATGTCGGGGCCGGAGCAAGTTGGGAGACGGGCCTGTGGGGCAAGTTGAAGAACCGGAAGCGTGCGCAGTTCAACCGGTTTCTTGCTTCCACGCAGGGGCGCCAACTCGTGATCACCCGGCTGGTGGCCGAGGTGGCGGGGCGCTATTATGAATTATTGGCACTCGATAATGAGCTGGACATCATCCGGAGGTTTGTGCGGTTGCAAGAACGGGCGGTGGATGTCATTCACATCCAGAAGCAAAGCGGAAGGATCACCGAATTGGGAGTTAAACAATTCGAAGCACAGTTGTACCGCTTCCGCGCCATGGAAGTAGTGAAGCGCCAGGAGATCATCGCCACCGAAAATGCGTTGAATACATTGTTGGGAAGATTCCCACAATCCATCCAACGTAACGACACGCTGGATTTGAATAACCTGCCGGCCATGGCCAATGCCGGGGTTCCGTCGCAACTTCTCATCAACAGACCCGACATCCGGCAGGCTGAAAGCACCTTCATCGGCGCCGACTACGAGTTGAAGGCTGCTCGTGCTGCCTATTTTCCCACCATCCTGATCACCGCAGATGCAGGGATGAATGCATTTCGCAGTTCGCAGTGGTTCTTAGCGCCGGAATCCTTCGCCTACAATGTGCTGGGCGGAATTTCAGCACCCATCCTGAACCGCTATCAGATCACCGCTGCCTACCGCAATGCCTATGCGAACCGAAACCAGGCGTTCATCGAGTATCAGCGGGCGGTGCTTACCGGTGTCGAAGAAGTGTCGACGGAGTTGAACCGGGTGGCCAACTACCGGCGGGTGAGCCTGCTCAAGGCGCAGGAGCGCCAGACGCTGGTCGATGCCGTGGATATCTCGACCGATCTTTTTCTGACAGGCTATGCCAACTACATGGAAGTGCTGATCGCGCGGGGAAACCGGCTTGAAACGGAACTTCAACTGACGGAAACCTACAAGCAGCAATATCTTGCCGCCATCAACTTGTATCGTGCATTGGGCGGAGGTTGGAGGTAGATTAGCAGTTGGCCAGTTGGCAGTTGGCTTTTGGCTCTGGGTGCTGGGGGCTGGGTTCTGGTTACTAGGTTCTGACCTATTACCGATCACTGATCACCGACCTACCGACCTACCGATTACCGACCACCACGTTTCAACACTCCCTAACCCGGCGGGATGGCAAAAACGGGCGATTTGGTTACTTTTGAAATGCAAGCCCCATAAAGAACACCCCTATGACCGGTCGCCTGCTGTGTTTGCTATTCGTATGTCTTGCCATCGGCGCGAGTGGACAGGTCCTATGGCTTGAAGACTTTGAAGGGGAAGCCAACGGGGCGACCTCGGGGACAGCAAGCGGCACGATTGGAGGCACATGGACGGCAACGAACCCGGGAGGAGGAACCTTTTCTAAACAAAACCCACTGGGCTTCAACGTCTTCCTCGTAAACGGAAACCCCACCGAAGGTGTGTGGACCATGGCGCCCATTTCCATTGCCGGCACCGGGCGCGCGATCATCGAGACCACCGTCGTGGGATTCCTGACGGGCGCCGGTGACTATGTAAGACTCTATTACAAAGTCGACGGTGGCCCAGAAATCCTCTTCTTTGAACAGGCGGGCACGATCGCCAGTTTTACCCTGACGGGCACGGCGATCGTTACCGGCAGTACCCTGCAGGTGGTTGTCCGGGCTACCACTAATGGAGATTTTTTTGGATTGGATTCCTACACGATGGATGATGTCCGGATCACGGGAGTCAATACCCTTTACAGCCGGAAGTCGGGCGACTGGAGCGACGTGACCGTAGGCAACAGCACGTGGTCGACGGTGGCCCTGGGTGGCGCGTCGTGCAATTGCGCGCCCATTGCGACCGACTATCTCATCATCGGCAACAGCAACACCGTGGACATGAGCGCGTCGGTGACGGCGGGAGGGATAGAGATCCGCAACACCGGGTCATTGCGCTTCAACGCCAACACCATCGATCTGAACATCGACCGCGGTATCCTGCAGGTGGATGCCGGCGGGTCCATCAACCGCAACGGCCGAACCGCCGTTCAGATCGACTTTGACCGCGGCGTGGTGACGTCGTTCACCAACAACGGCACCATTACGTCGGAAAACATGCGGGTAACTGCCGCACTGACCACCCTCAACATCACCGGGTCGGGCTCCATCAGCCTCACCGGCGACTTTAGCATCATCGAAGACGACATCACCGTCGACAACAACCTCACCGGGGCATTTACCATCGGCGATGACCTCATCTTTGACCAGCCGGCAGATATCGGCACCGACGACGCAACGTTCGTAAACCGGCAGACGCTTACAGTTACCTCCGACATATTGGTCGGTGCCAACAACGATGATGGAAACACCTTCACCAATGCCGCAGGTGCCACGCTCAACGTGGTGTCCATCAACCCCGCTGACGCCGACTTCAATGTGAACAACTCGGGCACCATCCAGCAGAGTGGCGACTTCATCAACATTGTGGCAGCCGCCAATTTCAACAACCTCGCTACGGGCATATGGAACTGGAACTTCGTCCAGGCTGCTTTCGATGCCCAGATGACCTCGGCGCTGGACTGCAGCGTGAGCGGCAACACGTTCAATTACGGTGCCGCCGGCAACCAGAATATCGTCGCAGTTTCCTACCACCACCTGACCCTCTCCAACAGCGGCACAAAGGTAACTACCGCCAACCTCGACGTGAATGGAAACCTGCTTATCTCCGGTACGGCGCGCCTTGACCCGAATACCGGCAACGACAACATCACGCTGGCGGGCAACTGGACGGTGACCAGCACAAACGCCGATCCCTTTGACGAAGGCACCGAGTTGGTCACGCTCGACGGCACCTTGACTGCCCAAGCGATCAGCACCGTGTTGGCCGGTGGTGAAACGTTCTACAACCTGACAACAAACAATACCTTCCCGACCGCACCGCAAATTACCCTGAGCAGTAACATCAGTGCGGCCAATATTCTCACGATGACCAGCGGGATCATCAACCTGAACGGGCTCACGCTGTCCATTACCTCAAACGCCGCGGGCTCGCTCGTGTATACGGCCGGCTGGATGTACGGAGGCTCGATGGCTCGAGCGATGGCTAACGCGGGCATTATTCTGGGGAACGTCCGCGGTCAGTATCCCATGGGCACTCTTGCCAACTACCGGCCCTTTTTCTTAGGCAAACCTGGAGGCACCGGAAACGGCACCACGACGGTGACCCACAACGGTACGCTCAACACCACCAGCACGGTTGCCTTCACGGACGACCTTCCCATTACCCGGCGTCATGATTCCTTCTGGACGACGACAAGCACATATAGTGGAGCGGCAACGACATGGAGCTTGCGCGGGGGCGGCACCGGGTTCGGAACAATCGCCAATATCAACCACCTTCGGCTGAGCACGTCTACCGGGGTAGTGGGGACACCAGGAACCAACAGCGGTACGACAGCGAGCCCTATCGTTGAGCGAACCACCCTTAGCATCGACCAGATCAAGGCGAATAATTTTCATATCGCTTCGGTGGATGCCGTGAATTCCCCGTTGCCCATTCACCTCGTTTCGTTCTCCGCCGTTCCCGACCGCGGGCGTGTGCAGTTGAATTGGAAGACCGAAAGCGAACTGAACAATGACTTTTACACCTTGGAACGCACGGCGAGTATAGAAGTGTTTGAAGCGCTGGCCGTGGTGGAAGGCCGCGGCACCACGGCAGAGGCGACTAGTTACCAGTATCTGGACGCTAGCCCCATTTCCGGGGTGTCGTACTACCGGCTGAAGCAAACCGACTTCAATGGAACATTCGGTTATTCCCCGATCGTAAAAGTAAACCTCGATGCGGCGGCGACGGTCAGCGTCTTCCCAAATCCCATGCTGGACTACAGGATGAATGTAAGGGCCACCGGGCTGCATCCGAGTGAACAGGTGGAGATCCAGTTGAGAGACATCACGGGGAAAAGCGTGGCCGTGTACCCAACCTGGGCCGACACGTCGGGAACCATTCAGGCAGCCTTGGAGGTGCCCGGAGCAGCATCGGGGATATATGTCCTTCACTTTGTCAGTTCAACCATTCGATCGGTAGAACGCATCGTTATTCCGTGAAGAGTGAACGGTTTGGCTGAGCACCCAGTCCCAAGTCCCCAGTACCGGGGTATTTTAATATTTGAAAATCGCGGCATTGATTAATCCCTAATTTAGCGAGATGATTCGATGGCTTGTAGTGATTGCGATGGCACTGCTCACCGGTTGTGGCAAGGATACCCCGTCACCGGTGTTCACGAGCATTGATGGTTCGTGGACTTACACCACACCCGACAAGATGATCAGTGTGGACTTTGAACTGAAGACTGCCTCCGGCGGAACGCTGGAGATACTGACATCAACGATCAAAGTGAACAATGTGCAGGGGCAAGCCGCGGGCCAGCTCAACGGGGTTTCGCTGCCGAACATCAACGAGATAAAAGTCAATGCCAACGACGTGGGACTGGTATATCCATATTATATCAGCTTTGTCAATTGCACGGTCAATGCCGGCTTTACGCAGATCACCACCACCGGCGCGGAGTACACCTATCCCTGGGGCACCACCAAGTCCCTGACGTCGGTAACCATCACCCGCAAATAGTTGGGGAATTTGCTACCTTGAATGTCAATGACGCACTTACTCCTGGCATTCTTCCTCCTTCAGCCGTGGCAGGAAAGCCAGCCGCCGCTAAAGGCCGCTGAGGAATTCAAACTGGAGTTGGAGTACAAGTTCAAGCAGCGCCCGGCGGCCGAGAATTCGTTCATCGACCTGACGGAGACGGAGCGCGAGAAAGAAAAGCGCACGACGGGAACTACGCCCTTGCCCTATCTGATCATCCACCTTTCTTTTCCCAAGCTGTCCGAGCAGGAAGTACGTATCCGCTGCAGCGATAATAACAAAAAGAACCGCCTGTCGAAGAAGGCGGAAGTGGGGAAGATCTATTCCCTCGACCTCGGCTTTACGGAAGACATGAAGGACCGGATGACGGCCTATGAATACACCTTCTACCTAATGGACGACGACAAGAAGGAGACATCGCGAATTGTGCTCAACGTGGAAGCCGACGGGACGTTTACAGTCAACGGCGTCAAGCGAGGCAAATTCTGATGGCGCCGCCGTTCATCCCAAGCCCACTTTTTTCGCTGACAAACTTGCTACCTTGCGAAGTTTTTTCCCGTAAATAACGCTATGCGACTACTTCTATCTGGCCTCCTTGTTCTGACGCTCACCTCTGCTTCTGCGCAGTTCCGGCAGCCCAATGCTGCCGCCATCGAGCTGAAGTTGAAGAAACTCAACGTGCTGGCCGCTGTGCTTTACGTCGCAGCACACCCCGACGATGAGAACACACGCGCGATCACATTCATGGGCAACGACCGGCTTGCTGCGGCCGCTTACCTTTCCATGACGCGCGGCGACGGCGGGCAAAACCTCATCGGCCCCGAGCTCCGCGATTTGCTGGGGTTGATCCGCACCCAGGAGCTGCTCGCCGCCCGGCGCCTGGACGGAGGCCAACAGTTTTTTACGCGAGCCAACGATTTCGGCTTCTCAAAGAATGTGAAGGAAGCTTTTGCCATTTGGGGCAAAGACGAAATCCTCAGCGACGTCGTGAGCGTCATGCGTCAATTTCAGCCGGACATCATCCTGACCCGTTTTCCTCCCGACGAGCGCGCCGGGCACGGTCATCATACGGGTTCGGCCGTACTTGCCATGGAAGCCTTCGACCTGGCGGGCAAAGCCGACTACAAACCGGACCAGGTTGCCCGCTACGGCGCGTGGCAGCCCAAACGTGTGTACATGAACACCGGCCGGTTCTTCGACAATACGGTAAATGAGAATACGCCTGGCGTTGTCATGGTGAACATGGGCACGTACAACGCATTGCTCGGCAGATCGTATTCAGAAATTGCCGCCGAAAGCCGCACCCAACACAAGAGCCAGGGATTCGGCTCCACCGGCCGCCGCGGCGAATCACCGGAATACTTCCTCTACCTGAAAGGAGAGAAGGCCAGCAAAGACTTGTTCGAAGGCGTGAATACCACATGGTCGAGAATACCCGGTGGCGAAAAGATTCAGCCGTTGGTAGAACAGGCCATCAAGGAATACAATGAGGAGAAGCCGTATGCTTCTGTCCCGGCGCTCGTGCAGATCAGAAAACAGATCAGCTTGCTCGCACCCTCGGTGTGGAGAGAGCGCAAATTGACGGAAGTCAACCAACTGATACAGGACTGCCTCGGTCTTTATGTCGAAGTAGCCACCAACCAGCCGTGGATCGCCCCGGGCGAAATGGTCATTAACAACTTTGAGGTGGTAAACCGATCACCGGTGCCGGTCAAGTTGACGTCGGTGGTCAGCAAGAAACTGGGCCTGGATTCTTCCATGGACCTGGCGCTTTCTGACAACAAGCTCGTGCTTTTCAAAACCCGCAAGAATGTGGACTCCCAGTTGGGCTACTCGGATCCTTATTGGCTCCGCGAAGATCACCTCCAGGGACTCTTCATCGTTCCCGGCCCTGAGTATATTGGTAAGCCGGAAAATGGTCCGGCCATTACGGTCGCCTGTTCATTTGAAGTGAGCGGGGAGAAGTATGTGCTCGACGTGCCGCTCGTGTTCAAATCGACAGATCCGGTAAAAGGTGAGCTGACTCGGCCCTTTGAAATTGTACCGCCGGTATTCGTCAATGTCAGCCAGCCGGTGTTTGTCTTCCCCGACACCAAACCAAAATCGGTGAGCCTGTTGGTGAAGTCATCATCAAACGGACCCGTGTCGGGAGTTGCCAAGCTGGTTCTGCCGGCGGGCTGGCGCACAGACCCTGTCTCGGCGCCCGTCACCCTGGCCAAGCGCGGGGAAGAGTCGAAAGTCGACTTCATGGTTTATCCCCCGGCCGCGGGCGAAGGCTCGTTCCAACTGCTCGCGCAGGTTGAGGTGAACGGAAAAGTGTTCGACCGGTCGATCCAGACTATTGCCTACGATCATATTCCATTTCAGACCTTGTTGCCGAAGGCCAAGGCCAGCCTGGTGCGCGTGAACGTGAAGAAAGAAGGCCAGGTGATCGGCTACATCGCCGGAGCTGGCGACGAGACGCCGTCCGCGCTGCGCAACCTGGGTTACGAAGTGTGGGAGATGAAGAACGAGGAAGTCACCGCTGCCAACCTGAAGAAAGTTGACGCCGTTGTCCTCGGCGTTCGCGCTTTGAATACCAATGAACGACTCCGTTTCTTTATGCCAGACCTGATGAAGTACGTCGAAGGCGGGGGAACGCTGATTACCCAGTACAACACGAACTTCGACCTGGAGATAGACAAAGACAAATTCTCGCCTTACCCGCTCAACATCTCGCGTGACCGCGTTACGGAGGAGAACAGCGAGGTCCGCATCCTGGCGCCCGATCACCCGGTGTTGAATTTCCCCAACAAGATCACCGCGCAGGACTTCACCGGCTGGGTGCAGGAGCGTGGGCTCTATTTTCCCGACAAGTGGGATCCCAAATACACGGCCCTGCTGTCGATGAATGATACGGGGGAGAATCCCAAAGACGGGAGCCTGCTCGTGGCGCAATATGGTTCCGGGTATTATGTTTACACCGGGTTGTCATTCTTCCGGGAACTTCCGGAAGGCGTGGCCGGCGCTTACAAGCTCATCGCCAACCTGTCGTCGTTGGGCAAGCAGCCGAAACCTAAAGGGCAGAAACTGAAGCAGACCAAATGAGCGAAGAGAAACCACCCGTATTTCAACATTGGAAAGGCTGGTACTGGCTCGTGATGCTGGTCATGGCAGCGCAAGTGTTTCTCTACCTCTTCATCACGCTGTCGTTCTCATGAGTACGCTGGACTGGGTTGTCCTTTTCGGGACGCTGCTGATCATTGCGGGCTATGGCGCATGGAAGACGCGCGGCGCCAGCAGCATGCAGGGTTACCTGCTGGGCAATAATTCGCTGCCGTGGTGGGGTGTGGGATTGTCTATCATGGCCACGCAAGCCAGCGCCATTACATTTCTCTCTACGACCGGCCAGGCCTATGAAGACGGCATGCGCTTTCTGCAGTTCTATTTCGGACTGCCGCTGGCCATGGTGATCCTGTCGATCACCGCGGTGCCGCTCTATCACAAGTTGAAAGTTTATACTGCCTACGAGTTCCTCGAGAGCCGCTTTGACCGCAAGACCCGATCGTTGGCGGCCTTTTACTTCCTGATGCTGCGCGGACTTTCGGTGGGAATTACCGTCTACGCGCCTGCGCTGATCCTTTCGACCATCCTCGGATGGAGCATCAGCGTCACCACCGTAATGATCGGCACGCTGGTGCTGGCCTACACCGTTTCCGGCGGTACCAAGGCCGTGAGCATCACACAGAAGTACCAGCTCACCATCATCATGGCCGGGATGATCCTGGCGGGTTACATTGCTTTCTCCATGCTCCCGGAGGGCACCACCTTTGGGCAGACGTTCCGATTCGCCGGGGAAGCCGGTAAGCTCAACCTGATCAACCTTTCATTCAACCTGAGCGACCGCTACAACATCTGGTCGGGGCTCATCGGCGGTTTGTTCTTGTTCCTGTCCTATTTCGGCGCCGACCAATCGCAGGTGGGCCGCTACCTGGGCGGTGCGTCGGTGACGGAGAGCCGGCTGGGGCTGTTGTTCAACGGCCTGTTGAAGATCCCGATGCAGTTCATCATCCTGTACATCGGGATCATGATCTACGTCTTCTACCAGTTCCACCAGGCGCCGTTGGTGCACAACCAGCCCCTCATGCAGCAGGCCATGACCACGTCGGCAAAAGCAGAGATCACCGCTCTGTCTAACGAGTACGACGAAGTCTTTCAGCAGCGCAAGCAGAGTGCCGAGGCGCTGATGGGTGCCATCCGCAATAACGATGCGGCGGCGAAGGAGAAGGCGAGGGCCGAGATGAAGGCCGTGCAAGAATCGGAGGCCGCACTGCGGGCCAGGGCCAAGAGTGCCATCGGCGCCGCACTGCCCGGCGAGAACACCCAGGACAAAGACTACGTCTTCATCAACTTTGTGATGACCTACCTGCCGCAAGGGCTGATCGGCTTACTGCTGGCCGTCGTCTTTTCCGCGGCCATGTCGTCGACCGCCTCAGAACTTAACGCGTTGGCATCCACCACCGCGGTTGACATTTACAAGCGTTCCATTCGCCCCAATGCGAGTGATCAGCATTATGTCAAAGCTTCCAGGTGGTTTACGGTGGGGTGGGCGATATTTGCCATGATCTACGCCTCCGTCGTCGACCAGGCCGAGAACCTCATCCAGTTTGTAAATATTGTCGGGTCCCTGTTCTACGGCACGATCCTGGGCATCTTCCTTTGCGCCTTCTACATCAAGTATCTCCAATCCACGGCCGTATTCATCGGCGGCATCGTCGGCGAGATAATCATCCTCTACCTTTACAAGTTCACCGATTTCGCGTTTCTATTGTACAACATCATCGGCTGTGTCGCCGTGATTGTCGTAGCGCTGGTGGTGCAGACTCTCAGACCAGGAGGGAAGGTACCCGTGAGCAGTGAACAGTGAACAGTAAACCGTGAACTGTGAACCGTGAACTGTGAACCGTGAACCGTGAACTGTGAACCGTGAACCGTTATCAAATGCCGTTCACGGTTTACAGTCTACTGTTCACTGTTTACCGTTTACTGTTTACCGTTTACTGTTTACCGTTTACTGTTTACCGTTTACTGTTTCTACATTCTGCGGTTAAATCCCCCCAGCCGAGGGCTCCATCTTCTCCAAACCGCCAACAATCACTCGCAAAGACGACTTTGGTCATAAGAACGGGCGGCTTTTCAGGGGTATTTTTAGTCAGGTTCTTCCGGGGACGCCTGTTCCCGGCAGGCTGAAAATTTGAGATTCAACCCTTTCTCCATATGAAAAACACAAGTTCACTATGGGAGAATGTCCGTAGCGGCTTCGCTGCCTTCGTAATTCCCCTTGAGATTCTCATTGGTGTGGCTGTATACCTTTTCATTCTCGGCGATCCGTCCAACTTCCAGGGAAGTGATCCCGCCAACCACCCGCTGCCCGGCAACTACCTGGGCATTGTATATAAGGGAGGATACCTTGTGCCGCTCTTGCTGGCCTTGTTGATGATGGTGCTGACCTTCGCCATAGAACGCGGCCTCACCATCAGCGGTGCGCACGGCAAAGGTAACATGCGGAAGTTTGTCCGTGAGATCAAATCACTCCTTGCCGCGCACAACCTCGATGGGGCGATCACCGAATGCGACCGTCAAAAGGGATCCGTAGCCAACGTGGTTCGGGCCGGGTTGAACAAGTTCAAGGAGTTGTCAGGAAACCAGGCTGTCGATATGGAGAAGAAGGTGCAGATGATCCAGAAGGACATCGAAGAGACCACGCAGTTGGAAATGCCCATGCTCGAGAAGAACCTGGTCATTCTCGCCACCATTGCATCCATCGCCACATTGATGGGGCTGTTGGGAACGGTACTCGGAATGATTAAGGCTTTTGCTGCCCTCGCAACCGCCGGAGCGCCGGATGCTGTGGCCCTCGCCAACGGAATCTCCGAAGCTCTGATCAATACGGCGCTGGGAATCAGTACATCGGCAATGGCCATCGTGCTCTACAACTACTTCACCTCGAAGATAGACGCGTTGACCTACGGCATTGACGAAGCCAGCTATTCCATCATCCAGAATTTTACGGCCAAAAACTGACGAGCAGATGCCTAAGGTCAAGGTGCAACGAAAATCGCCGACCATCGATATGACCCCGATGGTTGACCTCGCTTTTCTGCTGGTGACCTTCTTTATGCTCACCACCCACTTCCGCGCCGACGAGCCTGTCATCGTGGATACGCCGTCGTCGGTGTCGGAAATCAAGATTCCGGAAACCGATGTGCTTACGGTTTCCGTGGCCAGCGATGGACGGATATTCTTTAACGTCGACGGGCAGTACACCCGCGCCTCGTTGCTCGACCGGATGGGCCAGAAGTACGGCATTGCTTTTACACCCGAAGAAAAGCACACCTTCGCAGTCATGTCCGGTATGGGCGTGCCGGTAGGCGGGCTGAAAGAGTTCCTCGCCCTTCGGCCCGAACAACGGAAGCAGGTCTTTCAGCCGGGCATACCCTGCGACTCGGGCCGCAATGAACTCGCCGACTGGGTGCTCCAAGCCAGGCTTTCGAACTATAAACTCCGCATCGCCATCAAGGGCGACCGGGAGGTCGGGTACCCTGTGATCAAGAAGGTGATCAATACATTGTTGGACAGGAAAGTCAATCGCTTCAACCTGATCACCAACATGGAACGTGAAGAAAAAGGAGTATAGCGCTTTATCCTCCGTGGTATGGCAGAAGTAAGTCAACAAAGCAGCTCACAGAAGAAAGACGGCAAAGTCCGTGTCAAGAAGACGTCCACCCGCATCGACATGACGCCCATGGTCGACCTGGCCTTCCTGCTGCTTACGTTTTTCGTGATGACCACGACGTTAAGCAAGCCTCAGACCATGGAGATATCCATGCCGGAACGTGTCACCGAAGAAGACAAGCAACCGGAAATCAACGAAAAGAACGTCCTTACGCTCATCCTCGGCCAGGACGACAGGATCTATTGGTATATCGGCATCACCGATCCCGTGGTGGCGCAGACGGACTTCTCCAAAGACGGCGTCAGGAAGCTCCTCCTCGAAAAGAAGGGCCAGATACCGAAGCTGGTGGTGCTGGTCAAAGCAAGCAATGAATCGAAGTACAAAAATATGGTCGACCTGCTGGATGAAATGAACATCTGCAGCATATCACGCTACGCCCTGGTGGACATTACCAAGGTCGATCTGGAACTCATTAAGGAGAACAAGCCATGAAACAGGAAGTCGATCTTCCCCGTGCGTGGAACGATATCGTCTTTGAAAACAGGCACAAGGATTACGGCGCCTACCGCATCCGCCGCATGTACTCGCGTAATCTCCTGGCCGCGGTGTTCATCACGGCGGTCATCGCTGGGCTCGTGCTTTACTTCCCGGCTTTCATGAAGCTGATCAAGCCCGAAGAAGAGTTCGAGGGCGGGATCCTGGAGCTTAAGTCCGTTACGATCAACCTGGACCAGCCGCCGCCCATCGTTCCCAACGAGGCGCCGCCGCCGAAGATCGACGTTCCCATGCCCGTGAAGACCATCATCAAGTTTCTCCCGCCGAAAGTAACCGACAAGGAGGTGAGCGAACACGAAGAACAGAT
This sequence comes from Cyclobacteriaceae bacterium, assembly GCA_044221195.1. Classification (GTDB taxonomy): domain Bacteria; phylum Bacteroidota; class Bacteroidia; order Cytophagales; family Cyclobacteriaceae; genus ELB16-189. Next base: position 153,738 of record JBGAPO010000008.1, on the reverse strand, counting down.
GCCTACGGTGGAAGAAATCAAGTTGAACCAGACAGGTCCCGTGGCCGTGGAAGGAACCGGTGTATCCACCAACGTGGTGTTCGAGGAACCGGTGGAAGTGAAGGAACCGAAAGAGGAGGAGGTCCACAAAGACGAAGTCTTCCTCATCGTCGAGCAGTCGCCGGAATTCCCGGGAGGATTGCAGGCACTGTACAAGTTTGTCGCCGACAATATCCGTTACCCCGCCCAGGCATCCCGGCTCGGCATCCAGGGCCTGGTCTACGTTACCTTTATCGTCGACCAGGAGGGTCAGGTGCAAAACGCGTCGATCCTGAAAGGAATCGGAGCAGGGTGTGACGAAGAAGCCATCCGGATCGTGCAGTCCATGCCGCCATGGAAGCCGGGCAAACAACGGGGGAGACCCGTAAAAGTGAAGTACACACTGCCGATCAAGTTTACCTTGCGGCAACGCTGAACGTATGCGATACGTGGAGATCATCATGGTACTGGTCTACGTCCTGGTGGGCGCAGGCGTGGCATCGGGGTATTTCGACCGATCTATCCCGCCTCGTTACGCGCTCCCCGTAGGCCTCGTCATTATCGCCTACGGCCTCTTCAGGGCGTCAAGGGTTTATACAAAATATGTCCGTAAGTGAGTCATGAGAATGCGCCGATCCATCAATGTCCTGCTCCTCCTGCTCTCGCTCTTTTCTTGCCGTGAGAAGGACAGGCATGGCCGCCTGGTCGACACGCCTACGACGGGGACGATCACCATTGCCGTCGATGAATCGCTCAAGCCCCTCATCGAAGCGGAAGTAGCGGCCTTCGAAGGGCTTTATAAAGAAGCGCACATCCGTCCGCTGTATGTGTCCGAAGACAGCGCCTTCCGCCTGCTGGTGACCGATTCGGCGCGGCTTGCCGTCGTCACCCGCCGGTTGTCACGCGAGGAGAAGGACCGGATCTTTGAACGGAAGATCGTCGCAACTGAGGTCCGCGTAGGACGGGGCGCGGTAGCACTCATCACCAACAAGAACAGCCCGGACAGCACGATGAATCTCAGTGACCTCGAATCTATTCTCCATGGTGAAAGCAATATGTGGAGTGACCTTCAGCCGTCGTATGCCCGGCAACCCCTGGAAATTATCTTCGACAACCCGCATTCAGGTATCGCCCGCTTCCTTCGCGATTCGCTGCTGCACGGCGCTGCATTCCCGTCAAATTGCTTTGCCGTCAACGGCAACGAGGCGGTGATCGACTACATCGTGAAGAAGCCTTACAGCATCGGCCTGATCGGTGTCGAATGGATCAGCGACCGGGACGATTCCACGGCCAATCGGTTCTTGTCCACCGTGCGCGTGATCCGTTTGAACGGTCACAGCGGGTTGGTGAAGCCTTACCAGGCCTACCTCGCCACGGGAGATTATCCGCTTATCCGCGATACATTCATCGCGAGCGGAGAAGCACGCACCGGACTGGGAAGCGGCTTCATCGCGTTCGTCTCCAGCGACAAAGGTCAGCGGATTGTTCTGAAGGCCGGGCTGGTGCCGGCCACCATGCCGGTGCGCCTTGTTGAATTTACACCCTCAAGTCCCAGGTGACATGACTATCAACCGATATATCAGGCCCATGCTTATGCTTCCGTACATGGGCATGCTGTTCTTCGCACTCATCACCGCAGCGGCGTTTGGACAGTTCAGCGATCCGGACGTGGAGAAGGCCATGTACGAATCCGAACTGGGACGCAGCGATAAAGCCGTCGAGCAGATTACACAGGCCATCGAGGTTCGCCCTGCCGCCACCCATCTCTACTATTACCGGGGGTTGATCCTGCTGGGAACCGGTCGACTGGATGAGGCGATGACTTCGTTCGACAAAGGCCTCACGATTGATCCGAAGAAGGCGCTCCTGTATGCCGGACAGGGTCACGCCCGTTGGCTCCAGAAAAAAGAACCGGAAGCTGCCGCGCTCTTTGACAAGGCGATGCTGATGTCGAAAAAGAAGAACGTCGAAGTACTGCAAGCCGTCGCGCGGGCCTACCTCTCTGACCGCGCCCGGGCAGGGGACGCGGTGGCACTCTTGCAGCAGGCGAAAGCCCTTGAGCCCAAAAACCCGGAAACCTATATGCTGCTCGGCGACGCCTTCTTCGCCCAGGAGAAGGGAGGGCCCGCGGCAAGCAATTACGAATGGGCAGCGCAGTACAACCCGCGGATGGCAGCGCCTCACTACAAGCTAGGCATCTTGTATCTCCTCACCCGCGACACCCGGATGGCGGAAGAGTCCTTCCTCAAGGCCGCCGCCATCGACAGCACGTATGCTCCTGCCTACAGGGAAGTGGCGGAAATCCATTATCAGCGCAAAGACGGCGCAGGAGCGGTGAAGTACTTTGAACAGTACCTCCGCCGCATAGAAAGAAACGACAAGGACCAAACGCGGTATGCCTTCTTCCTTTTCATGGCCCGCGAATTCACGAAGGCCAACGCCGTCTTCCGCGAGGTTACGCAGGGAGAAGGCGTCAACCCGATGACGTTGCGGTATTACGGCTACTCGCTCAACGAGGCGGGAGAATGGGCGGAGAGCCAGAAAGCATTTCAACGGTACTTTGCCGCCACCCCGCAGGCCGACGCCGCCGACTACGCATACTACGGCAAGCTGCTGATCAAACTTAACGAAGACTCTGTTGCGGTGGCCAATCTTGGGCGGAGCCTCGACCTCAACAAACAACAGCCGGACGTCACCCGGTTGCTGGCCGAAACACAACTGAAGCGCAGGAAGTACCCCGAGGCCGCTGAAGCTTATCGCCAGGTCTTCGCCACCTCCCGGCCGCAGTCGCAGGACTACTACTCGTACGGCCGCGCCTGTTATTTCAGCCAGCAATTTGCCCAGGCCGACACCACATTCAAGCGACTCATCGCCTTGCAGCCCGCTATGGCGGTTGGCTACCTGTGGGAAGCCCGCACGCAGTCCAGCCTCGATCCCGAGTCTGAAAAAGGATTGGCCAAGCCCTACTATGAAAAAGTAATCGAGCTGTCCCTGCCCACCGCCGACCGCTCGAAGAATGAGTTGATTGAAGCGTACTCATATCTCGGGTACTTCCATTACCTCAAGAAAGAATTCGCCACCTCCAGGTCCTTCTGGAAGAAAGTGCAGGCGCTCGATCCTGGCAACGAGAAAGCCAAAGAAGCGCTGAGGGCGCTGAAGTGAACCGTGAACAGTAAACTGTGAACCGTGAACTGTGAACCGTGTACCGTTATCAAATGCCGTTCACGGTTTACAGCTTACTGTTAACTGTTTACCGTTCACTGTTTACCGTTTACCCTCCAAACCTTCGCCTTCGGCTCGGTGGCGGGCAGGCTGTTTACCGTTTACTGTTTACCGTTCACAGTTTACTGTTTACCGTTTACTGTTCACCGTTCACGGTTCACCACGGGGACCCCTTCAAAAAGAAAAACCCCTGCATTTCGGCAGGGGCTTTCATTAAGTACTGCGTACCGAATTACTTCAGCGCCTTGATCAGTTCATCATTCATGCGGACATAGGCTCCGTCCTTCTGCTTCTCAGCAACTGACTTGGATGCCATGGCCGATTCCATCGCGCCTTTCTTATCGCCAAGCGCCTGCTGGATTTTGGCTTTCGTGTGCATGACCCAATAAGCATCAGGACGGGCCGAGGCTGCCGTCGTGATCCACTCGAGAGCCAGTTTCAGGTCTTTGCCGTTTTCGAGGTAGTAAGAAGCGGCCGCGTAGAGGTTGTTGGGGTTAACGCGCGTGTTCGATTCAATCGACGCCATCACTTTCTTGTCGAAGTCGACGGTGAAAGGAACTTTCACGCTGGTGTTGTCCCACATCAGCTGCAGGGTGGCTGATTTGCTGTCGGCAGAGAGGTCGGCGATCTCGATCGTGAGGGCCTCAACTTTCGGGCTGATCGTCTCCGGCTTCACAACGGCGCGGGCCGCGTCGTTCTTCTGGTCGTAGCCCGACACGTTGCCGCCCATAGCGACGTCTTTGTAAAGGATAACGGTCCACTCCGTTGCACCGGGGATGGTGAGCAGGAGGTATTTGCCTTTGGGAACATCCGTGCCGGCAAACTTCACATCATCGGCGAACGAAACGATCGTGCCGGCATTCGCGCCGGTACGCCATACGGAACCGTAAGGGGTAACGAAGTCAGCGCCGGTGCCGAAGATCTTGCGGCCTTTCACTTTGGGACGCGAATACTCCACTTTCACCTCGGTGAGACCTACGACGGTCGTAACCGTTGCAGCAGGGCTGGGTGCCGGGGTAACTACCTGTGCCTGAGCGGCAAGGGAAACAGCAACAAACAACAGGATCAAAACTCTTTTCATAAATGTTATTTTTGATGGTTTGATTAGAACCCGGCAACGCCGGATCGTTGGGAGGCCAAAAATAGGAGAGTTTCGACAACCTAAAAAATCAAAGCCCGCTATTAACAAATGCTAGTCCCAGAGGCCTTCTATCAACGAAATGACGTAACCCGGATCGCCCGCGACCTGATCGGCAAGGCGTTATTCACCCGGTTGGACAGGAAAGTCACGGCAGGCATGATTGTGGAGACCGAGGCCTACTCGTGGAAGGAAAAGGGCTGCCACGCGTATAATAACCGCAAGACGGCCCGCAATGCGGTTATGTTCGGCGAAGGCGGCGTTGCGTACGTCTACCTCTGTTATGGGATGTACAATCTCTTTAATGTCGTAACTAACCGCGAAGGCCAGGCAGATGCGGTGCTGATCCGTGCGCTGGAGCCCCTGGAAGGAGTGAAATACATGAAAGAGCGGACAGGAGCGGAGCACGAAAAACGAATCACCTCAGGTCCCGGCAAACTGACCCGGGCATTGGGCATCGACCGCCAGCACAACGGCGTGGCACTGTCGTCTAAGCAAGTCTGGCTCGCCGACATCGGCCGCCGCGTGTCCGGGCAACACATTGTCAGCAGCCCGCGTATTGGTATCGACTATGCCGGCGAAGATGCTTTGCTGCCGTGGCGTTTCACCTTGAAGAGCAACCCCTGGATTTCAAAGTAATATGCGCAGGATTGTCTTAGCCTTGATCCTTCTTATCGCGTCGCGACTGTCGCCGGCCCAGTCATTCAACCAGCGCGCATTAGATCTGCCCAATACGGAGTACGACGAGCAGTCGCCGATGCTCACGCCCGACGGCAAGACCTTGTATTTTACCGTGGCCGGCAACTCCGACAATATCGGCGGCAAGAAAGACCTGGGCGATATCTGGTATTCGAACTGGACGGGCACCGGCTGGAGTGAGGCGATTCATGCCGGGAAGGAACTCAACGACGAAGGTTACAACGCGGTGATCGGCTTCTCCCACGACGGCAACCGCATCTTCCTGGGAAATCATTACCACTCCACCACCCAAGGCATCTCCATCGCCCACCGCACCGGCACCGGTTGGAGCACGCCGGAATACATTCGCATCCCTGACTTCCGAAACCGGTCTACGTACACCTTCGCGTATTTCTCAACAGCCGTCGAAGCCGTAGTGTTCTCCTGCGAACCGTTCCTTGGCTTTGGAGCAGAAGACATCTTTGTGGCCCGCCTTGTTGACGGCCAGTGGACCGAGCCCATCAACCTGGGACCCACCATCAACTCGCGCATGCAGGAGTGGGCGCCCAGCCTCAGCGCCGACGGCAAGATATTGTACTTCTCCACCAACGGAAGAAAAGGATACGGCAGTTTTGACGTGTACTTCGCCGAGCGCCTCGACGACAGCTGGACGAACTGGTCGCCGCCGGTGAACATGGGCGCGAACATCAACACCGAAGGACGCGAGCTGCACTACAGAACATTCCCGTCGGCCAAGCTGGCCTTGTATACCAGCACCCAGAACAGCGACGGCATGGGCGATATCAAAGTCTTCTCGCCGCCGCCGAATCTTCACGACTCCCTCACGGCGATCCGGCCGGACACCATCGTGAAGATGGTGGAGATCATCCGCGACAAGCCCATTGCAGAAGATGAGAAACTCTTCCAGGTCTACGGCCGCGTCACCGACTCCAAGACCGGCAACCCGATCGCGGCCGTCATTGAGTTCCGTAGCGACAGCACCTACAAGGCCACCGCCAAATCCGACGGCCGCTATACCGCGCGCTTCCCGTCGGTGAGCAGCTACGCCGTGAGCGTGGAAGCCCCCGGTTACATCGGCAATTTTGAAAAACTCGACGTGCGCACCTACGAGATGAACTCACTTGAACTGAACTTCAAGCTGCAGCCCATCGAGGTCGGCGCCACGGTGAACCTCAAGAGCGTGCTCTTCCAGCAGAGCACCCCCAACCTGCTGCCGGAGTCGACGGACGAACTGGACGAAGTCATTGAATTCTTAAAAGTCAACCCCAAGGTGGAGATTGAATTATCCGGCCACACCGACAACCGGGGTGACCCGAAGCACAACCTGAATCTCTCGCAGAAGCGTGTCGACGCCGTCAAGGCCTACCTGGTCTCCAAGGGCGTCAGCGGCCGCCGTGTCCGAGGCAAAGGCTACGGCGGCACCAAACCCATCGCCGACAACCGGAATGAAGCGACAAGGAGGTTGAATAGGAGGGTGGAGTTTACGATTGTCAAAGATTAGTCGGTGGGTCGGTGATCGGTGAGTCGGTGAATCGGTGGGTCGGTGAGCTGTGAACAGTGAACCGTGAACTGTAAACAGTGGCGCTCGGAACTCGAAACTCGGAACTCGGAACTCGAAACTCGGAACTCGAAACTCGGAACTAACTCCCTATGCTTAAATCGACCCTTTCCCTCACCGCCCGCCACTTCTTCCGCAACCTCTACTTCTCCAGCATCACGCTGGGGAGTTTGGTGATTGGGGTTTCGGTGGTGATACTTTTCGGTTTGTGGGATCGGTACGAGCTGGGGTACAACCAGCAGTTGCCGGATGCGGAGAGGGTGTTCGTGGTGATGAACAATGAACTGTATGAAGGCAATTGGGAGACGCGGGAAGAGTATTACACACCAATTGACGACTACCTCACCCGCAGTGTTCCGGAGGTGGAGTACATGACGCGGATCGACAACACGAAACAACAGCTGAAGTCTTCGCATGGTGTTGCGTTGCGTAAAGTGGGAATCTATGCGGACACAACGTTCTTCAACGTGTTTGGCACCACGTCGGTGGAAGGCAACATGGACCGGCCTTTTGCGAACAACCGATCCATCGCCATTTCCGAAAAGGTAGCCGATCAATTGTTTAAGAATTCCAGCGCACTGGGACAGTATGTTTCCCTCGACGGCAAACGCGAGTACCAGGTCTCGCTGGTGTATAAACCTTTTCCCGGCGACTGCGACTTGAATTACGTACACTTCGTACTGCCGTTCAACGCGGTCCCCCGCCAGCCGGACGAGAGTATCAACTACTATGTGAAACTCCATGAAGGAGTGGCCAAGGAGGCGGTGGAAAAGAAGCTCGACCAGTATTTGTTAAAGCTGTTTCCGGAAGGCACGTCGACTTCCCTTTTGTTTGGCCTGCCCGATTGGCATCTCTACTGGAGTTTCGAGAATGGCAAGCCGTCGGGTGGCGGGCGAATAACGTACCTCGTCATCTTTAACGTGACAACCGCTTTTGTCCTCCTGATGGCCTGCATCAACTACGTCAACCTGGCTACGGCCCGGGCATCGCGGCGTGCAAAGGAAATTGGAGTGCGCAAGGTGAACGGGGCGACGCAACGCGTCCTGGTGCGGCAGTTCCTCACCGAAAGCATACTGCTCTCCATGACGGCCACCGTCCTGGGACTGGGGATTGTGTTGTTGATGCTCCCCGTGATTCGCGACTTCATTGGCGTTCCGCTGGTATGGCACTGGGATGATCCCGCCGTGTGGATCGGTTTGCCGGTCATTGCCCTGGTGGTGGGTCTGCTGGCGGGGGCTTACCCGTCGTTGCTCTTGTCTTCCCTGCGGCCCGCGCTCATTCTGAAGGGAAACGTTTTCACGGCACTCTCGGGAGCATCGCTGCGAAGAGCCCTCGTCAGCGTGCAGTTCGCCTTGTCCATCGGCATGTTCTTCGTCGCGTTCATGATGTGGAAGCAGACCGACTTCCTGCTGAAGCGCGATGTGGGATATGACAAGCACAACGTGATCAACGTTTGGCTTCCGACGGATGTGATACGACCGCAGGAGGCGTTGAAGACAGAACTGGCCAGGCATCCATCCATCAAGGCCGTAGCGTTTTCCGGGGCGAGTCCCATGGAAATCAACGGTTCTTCCGAAGTGGAGTGGTCGGGAAGGAATCCCGGTGAACAGGTCTTCTTCTACGGAGTGACCATTGACGTCGACGTGATCCCCACGCTGGGAATGAAAGTGGTGCAGGGGAGGAACTTCTCCGCAGCTCGTCCCGGCGACTCCACCAACTTCATCATCAACCGCAAGGCCGCCGAACTGCTGGGCATGAAGGATCCCGTAGGCCAGTCCATCAGCTATTCGATGTTTGGCAAGCGCAAGGGAGAAATCATCGGCGTCATAGAAGATTTCAACAACGACGATATTCACCTTCCCATGGCTCCCGTAGTCTTTCTCCTGGGCAACAACACACAGTTGTTTAATCTCTTTGTCCGATATGAAGAAGGGCAGCTCGACGCGGCGGTCGCCAACCTGAAAAAAGTGTTTGACCAATTCTACCCGGGTATCACCTTCGACTACTCCTTCCTCGACCAGGATTTCGAGACCCAGATGCTGCGGGAGATCAATCTCGGCAAACTTTCCGCCGCGCTGACCGTAATCGCCATCCTCATCGCCGTGCTGGGCCTCCTGGGGCTGACCATGTTCAGCGTTGAGCGCCGGACCAAAGAAGTCGGCATCCGCAAGGTGTTGGGAGCTTCCGTCTCGCAGGTGATGGGTTTATTCTTCAAGGAATTTGTCAAGCCCGCCTTGATTGCTTTTGTGATCGCCTTTCCCATTGCCAATTACTTCCTCCAGCGATTCCTCGAAAGATTCCCTTACCGCGTCCCCGTCACCGCCATGTCCTTCCTTTCCGTCGCCTTCGGCGCTGTCGCGGTCATTGTCTTGGTTGTCTCGGTGCACACGTATAGGGGGGCGGTGGCGAATCCGGTGGATGCGTTGAAGCATGAATAGGGGCCGGGGATCGGGGACCGGGGGCCGGGGAACAGGGACCGGGGGCCAGGGATCAGGGACCGGGGGCCGGGGATCAGGGGACAGGGGACAGGTGACCAGGGAACAGGGGATCAGGGAACAGGGGCAGGGGATCAGGGGACAGCTATTAGAATTGCTGCTGATGAAAGCAGCAATCAGATGGGGGACAAGTGCTACGGGTGATCTGAATCGGCGGTTGAAGGTTCGTATATTCGGATGTTGAGGGCAATGGGCTATTGAAAGACGCGACTAAAAAGTTAAATTCGTATCATGAGTACGACAGAGATAAAGACGAGTCTGCACAAGATTGTTGATCGAATTGAGGATGAGCGGCTTCTCAGAGTTATCCACGATTTCCTTGAAGTAAGAGAAAAATCGGCCGAAGGCCAGCTATGGAAGAAGCTCACGCCCGAACAGCAAAAAGAGGTTCTTCAAGCTTACGAAGATTCAGAGGACGACTCCAACCTGGTTGATGATGATGAGGTTTGGAAAAATCTGAAATGAAACTCGTTTGGACGAAGAAAGCCCAAAGGAGATTGGGCGAGATTCTTGACTACATTGAAAAAGAATTTGGGGCGACAGCAAGACAAAGCTTTCGCGACAAAGCACGCGACTTCACCAGAGTTCTGATTGAATTCCCTGAAATGGGGGCCATTGAAATTAAGGAGAAGAACTTGAGAGGTTTCCAACTGACAAAGCAAACCAGAGTATTCTATCGAGCAAGGAAGGACACGATTGTAATTCTGACGCTCTTCGATTCACGACAAAGCCCAAAGAAGAGGCCGAAATAGCCTACAGTCCACAACAATGGTTATGCGTCATGCTGGGAAGTGGTGAAGGCGGGTGGGGGGGGTGGTACAGTGAGTCGGTGGGGCGGTGAACAGTAAACTGTGAACAGTCAACAGTGGTGCGGTTAACTTTTGAGTTTTACATTCTGCGGTTCGAACCACACTGACAACAACCAGCGCACTTAACTCCTAACTCTTAACTCGGAACCCGAAACTCGGAACTAACTCGGTCCCTGGCCCCCGGCCCCTGAGCAGTGGTTCGGCTAACTTTTGAGTTTTACATTTGTTTTACATTCCACATTATTCCACATTTTACATTCTGCGGTTCAAAACCACACCGACATTAACCACCGAACTTAACTTCTGACTCTAACTCATGACTCGAAACCCGGAACTAGAAACCCGGAACTCGAAACCCGGAACTCGAAACTCGAAACTAACTCGGCCCCCGGCCCCTGTTATTTCGAAAGGTGGTATCGCTTGTAGTTGCTAACGGTCGTCGCGCCGGAACCAACAGAAAATGAAAACCCACCTTCAATTCGAACGGCGTTGTTTTCCTTCTTCAGATATAGAAACATATTGAGGATGTCGGATACCACGATTTGGCGTCCTGCTTTGGAAGGATCGGGATAGAAAACACTCAGCTGGTCAATATCGCTGGTGGGCAGGTTGAAATTGTAGGGTGCCCACGCCAGGGTATCGGTATGCAGCACTGTATTCTTCGTGTATTTGTGAATGAGATAGCCGGTGTTGAAGCCGGGGTTCTTCTCGTTCTTGGGACTCTGGAATTCCCAGGTGCCGTAATTGATGAAGAGTGAGTCGCTGTCGATGACTTTCATACCCGGCGCCTCGGAGATAACCTGGGCACGGAGGGTATCGACCTTCCACACGCCGGCGGTGAGCAAGTCAATGGTCTTTTCCTGGGGTGTCTTCTGATCCAGTTCACTGCAGGCGGCCAGGAATGACAGGATCGTGAGGGTGAGGAGTGTTAGGCGTTTCATAGCGGTGTTTCTTGCAAAAATCCGCAGGAGAACCTTACCTCGGTATCCGTATCACTACCGATTCTTATCGGCAGGACTACGGGGAGGCGGTTCCGCCATGCCGTGCCGCACGGCGTACTTGAACAAGGAAATCAGGTTTGTGCAGCCGGTTTTTGCAAGAATACTGGCGCGGTGCGTGTCTACGGTGCGCTTGCTGATGAACAATCGCTCTGCAATGGCGTCGCTGGAATGTTCTTCCATGATGAGGGCAAGAACCTCGCGCTCCCGGTCGGTGAGGGAAGGGGCTGGCTGGTTCATTTGCTTTTCCCTACGGGCTTCCTCCAACAGAATCTGAAGCACCTCCCGGCTGTAGTGTGTGCGTCCCGCCAGTACATCCCGGATCGCCTGGGTGATCTCCGCGGCACTGGCGCTTTTCAGGACAAACCCTTCGGCTTCGGTATCCGCAGCAGCCTTGACGATCGGCTGCTCATTGTGCATCGATAGAATGAGCACCCGGGTGGCCGGGTAATCTTTCTTCAGCCGGGCCGCAAGCTCCAATCCCGAAATGCCTTGCATGGAAATATCCGTGATGACCAGGTCTTGCGGGGCGGTGTCAAGCACTCGCAATGCATCTTCGGCTGAAGTGGCCATGGAGAAATTTACTTCCGGAAAGGAGAGTCGCAGAACTGCTACCAGGCCTTCGGCAAAAACCCGGTGGTCGTCTACCACAAGAAACGCGTGGCCCCCGGTCATGAGACAGCCAGTTGGATGGTGATGCTGGTGCCCGCGCCTGGCCGCGAGTCGACGTCGATGGTTCCATTGAGCAGCGCGATGCGGGAAAAGATGTTCTTCCAGCCAAGGCCTTTGCTTTGCGTTACCATACCGCGGTCAAACCCCACACCGTTGTCGGTCAGCGAAAGATGCAATGACTTGCCTTCGCGTTGGAGGCTGACGAAGATGCGGTCTGCCTTCGAGTGGCGGAGCATGTTGTTCAGCGCCTCCTGGACTACGCGATATACGGCAATCTCCACATTGGTGGGAAGGCGGTCTTCGCCGATCGACGCCAGTAATTTCACATCCAGCAGCCGGGCTTCATTGATCTTCTGGATCATGTCTTCCAGTGCTACGACAAGCCCACGCTCCGTCAGCGCGGCGGGCATGAGGTTGTGCGCGATGGAGCGGACCTCCTGCGTGGCCTGCTCCAGTACCTGGATGGAATTGGAGAGAAGCCGTGCCTGTGCATCCTGGCCGGGTGTAATCGCGGTCAATCCCAGTTTGGCGGTAGAGATGAGCTGGCCCAACCCGTCGTGAAGGTCTTTGGCTACGCGCATGCGCTCGTTCTCTTCGGCTTCAATCACGGCGCCGAACCGTTGCCGTTGCAGCTCTTCGCGCTCTTCCGCCCGCTGCAGATTGGTCCGGTACTGATGCCGGCGGAATCCCATCCATCCGGCCAACAGTAAGGCAGCCCCGACGACAAGCCCGGAAAACATGATCACCTTCGATCGCTCCAGCGCAAGATCCTTGGTCATTGTCTCCGCCTTCAGCTGCGCGATCTGGCCTTCCTTCTGCAGGGATTGATAGCGCTCCTCCATTTCATAGATAATCTCCGCTTTGTCGCGGGTGAGCGTGGAGTCCTTGACCTCCATAAATCGATTCAGGCAATCGTAGGCCTTCAGCAGGTTGCCGGAGGCCCGGTAAAAACGGTGCGCAAATTCATAGCTGTCGCGGATCTTCTCCATGTTCCGCGACTTCTCCGCAAACCAGAGGGAGGAATCATTGTACTTCGCGGCCAGGGACCGCTGCTGCAGGTCATCGTTCACCTGGGCGAGATTGAGGTACACCGTCGCCCGCATGTAGAGGTCGTCGGTTCCCGTCAGCGCAATGGACTGAGCGAAGTAGGAAGCAGCCTCACGGGCGCGGCCCATCTTGCGCAGTGTGTTTCCGATGTTGTTCAGCGTGCGGGAGCGGTTTGTTGGGTTGTTGTTCGTGTCAAGATTCTTCCGGTGCCAGTCGAGTGCAGCCGCCGAGTCGCCAAGATCGTCGTAGTTGATGGCCAGCATGTTGTACACCAGCCAGCCGAGGCGTGGTTCCGGCGACTTCAGCTGCTCCAGACGTCCGTGCGCCTGTTGGGCGTATTTAAGACCCGTGGTAAAATCGGACAGGTTGTTGTGATAGAGTTGCGACAAGGAGACGTCAGACTGAATGAGCATCAGGGTGTCGTTGGCCCGATCAAAAAACCGGGAAGACTCCAGCAGGTATTGCAAGCTAAGATCGTTGCGTTTGAGGGCTTGCGATCGGATGCCGAGCACCCGATGGGTATAGCCCAGCCAGAGGTTGTTGTCACTCAACGTGAACACCGCGACAGCCGAGTCGCCCCACTGGCGGGCCCGGTTAAAATTGATGGGGGAGTTGACGAAACAAATAATATAGGCGCATTCGCCCTTGATCTTCAGATTCTCTCCGGCAAGCCGATATCCGATTTCAGCGAGGGAGTCGGCCAATGTGGGATTGGAAATATTCTTCCTTGCCTCCTCGAGCAGGGTAAGGGCTTTGACAGTATCTGGTTTGGATTGGGCAGTTGCAGCAAGCGGGCATACCGCGGCCATCATGCAAAGGCAACCGAGGGCGAGAACCTTCATGGACAAGTGGGTGACGGCCCAAGATAGATAATCTTTCGGGACCGGGGTCAGTGAACCGTGAACTGTGAACCGTGAACAGTGGTGCGGTTAACTTTTGAGTTTTACATTCTACGTTAATTCGACGTTTTACATTTTGCGGTTCAAAACCACCCTTACAATAACCACCGAACTTAACTCTTGACTCTAACTCTTAACTCGGAACCCGGAACTCGAAACTAACTCGGCCCCCGGTCCCCGAGCCCCAACCGCTAATCCCCGATCTCCGGCCCCTGGTCCCTGGACCCTGTTCCCCGAAACCTTCTTTCACTACCTTTTCCACCTAAATCATGACAGCTCCAATGAGAAATACGATCTCGACAACTATAGTCCTTCTGCTTTTATGCTCCCTGGCTCACGGACAGGAAGTGGTTCAAAAGTCCATCAAGGTGGATGGCAAGAGTGTCGCTTACCATGTGCTTCAGCCCGCCGGGGATGTTAAGGGTATTTTGTTGCTGTTCCCCGGGAAAGGCGAGAGTCCGAAATCTGTTTTCAAGAAGACATCGCTTCCGGAGAAATTGGCGGGGCATGGATACCTGACGATTGTGCCCAACCTCAAGTACGCCTTGTTTGCCGATGAGCAGGCCCGGAAACAACTTTCCGAGATCCTGCGGGTGGAAAGCGAGAACCGTTCGTCGCCCGGCGTGGTGATCGGCGGCTTCTCGGCAGGTGGCGCCGTGGCGCTGAGTTATGCGGAGTACCTCATCTCCCAGGGCGGAGTCGTGCGCAGTGCGTTTGTCATTGATCCGCCCCTTGATCTTCAACGCCTCTACGCGACGTCCCGAAAGACAAGGCGGTACAGCTGCAGTGAGGTGCAAATCGAGGCGCAACAGTCCATCGACTACCTCGACAAAGCCCTCGGCGGATCGCCGGACGACCAATACAGCAACTACCTTGCTTCTTCACCATTCTTATCCAACGAACAGGACGGCGGCAATGCCCGTTGGCTGAAAGCGCTCCCCATCCGCCTGTACACGGAACCGGATATTGACTTTGTCAAAGAACGGTTCTGCGCGGAGATGGAGCTGCAAGACTTGAATGCCGGCGACCTCGAAAGCTTGAGCAAACACCTGAAGAAGATGGGCAACAACCACTGTGAGTTAGTCGTTACCAAGAAGCGTGGGTACCACACTTGGAACATTGCGGATGCGGATGAGCTGGCGGGGTGGGTTGTGAAGTGATCGGTGGGTCGGTGAACCGTGAACTGTGAACCGTGAACTGTAAAACTGCATTCACAAGCTATAAACTCGGAACTCGAAACTCGGAACTCGGAACTATGATCGTAACAGCGCACATAACCATCAACTCCTCCAAGCCATTAGTTTGGAAAGCCATTACCGACATGCGAGCCTGGCGGAAATCAATTTCGAGCTTCATTCCATGACACATGAATCAACTTATTTGATTAATGCCGAATTGACAGAGTCAATAGTGGGGGTGTTTATTGTTGCTCTACTTGACACCTTATTCACGCTGGACTTTCGTAGTTACACTTCAAACAGCATCGATAGTGCGATCAGTCGCGAACGGCCTTGGTAAACGGATAGGTATTCCAATGCAAATAGTAAGTTCTCAAATATTGGAGCCGCTCTCTTCTTCATTGCAGCATTGCTGATCTTCTACCTTGATTCGCTCCGATGGATTTCCATGAAAATAAACTATGCCGAAACAATTGGCACTACTGCTGGAAAGGAGAATAAGGCAATCAAATACTTATACACGGTCAATTCAATAATATACTCTTCGGCGGGGAACCGAGAATATCCATTTTTCAATACTTTCCCTGAAATCGAAGAAGAAGGCGCGACATACATCGTCATTTACGATTCGTCTGATCCCAATAACTCATTAATTGATTTCAACAGACGTGTTGGAAATTGACTACCGCCAACAATGAACTATGTCGCCATGGCGGTAATTCACTCTTGAAACAAATTATTAACTTCGATCAAACTCCGATGGTATGTTTTCCGGCCCCCGGCCCCTGGTCCCCGGCCCCTTTGTAACGGAGAACCAAGCTATCAAGGCAAAGACATGACCGTAACAGCGCACGTAACCATCAACGCCTCCAAGTCAGCAGTGTGGAAAGCCATTACCGACATTCCTAACGCAGCGGGGATCATTCGTGGGATTCAGAAGGTGGAGATCCTTGATGAGCCGTCGGCCGGGCTGGTCGGGCTGAAATGGCGGGAGACACGGATGTATTTTGACAAGCCGGCGGCGATTGATAAGTGGATTACCGAGGCTGTCGAGAACAGCTACTACAAGACCTGGGCGGAAATGGATGGGTTCATCTTCCTGACGACGATGACAATCACAGAGAGTGGGAGCGGCATCCTGTTGGAGAGCGCCCATGAGACCCGATCAGAGGGCATCGTGGCGAAAATTAAATCAATGCCCATGTTTCTTTTCAAGGGTGTTTTGAGAAAGGCGATTCAGCAAGACCTGGACGATATCAAGAAGGCGGTTGAGGGTGTCTAGGGGCCGGGGACCGGGGGCCGAGGGTCAGTGAACTGTGAACCGTGAACTGTGAACCGTGAACTGTGAACCGTGAACTGTAAACCGTGAACTGTAAAACTGTGAACTGTAAAACTGCATTCACAAACTAAAAAACTCGGAACTCGGAACTAATGAGAGGCACTTCCATTTTACTTTTTTTTAGTTTTTTGTTCAGTATTTCCTGCTCAAGCAATGAAAAGGCAGTGCAATGTGGTTGCCAAGGTGATGGAATGGCCAATGTTAGCGCAGACAAAGGAATTATTGTTAAAGTGGTCGATGGCAATTTGAACGGCTACCATTTTCTAAGTCTTAAGTACGGCTATTTTGATTTTTGTACTGATGTACCCGCAGAATTACAGGTTGATGGATTGCAGGTGAAGATTTCTGGTACCCTAAAGGTTCCTTGTGCAACCTCGAAAAGCCCGGTGCTCGAAGTTCAGCACTATCCATTCAGTTTATCCTCATATTTAATCTCTTCCGACAGCCTTTTTGTGGGTACACCGATTGCCATCGGAATTTTTCCTTATCAGAGCCCGGTATCGTCTGGATTTGGATATTCCATTAATGCCGCTTCAGGTCTGAAGATTCTTCAAGAAACCATTCCCGTGATTGGTGGAAATCAAACATTCTCTACACCAACCAAGGCATTCAAGATTGCTGTCTTGGTTGGCCATAAGATTTTGTTGGATAGTAAAGACCTGCCTACTTTAGTTTATTCAGATCTGGAATACTTAGATGCTCTTAATTGAAGGTGAAGAGGCCCAAGCAAAAAATAATCCCTAACCCTGTTGGTCCGAAGATTCCTCCCGACGCTGACCAACTTGTCCCCAGCATCCAGTTCCTAGCGCCCAGTACCCGGTGGGCGCTTCGCGCATTTCAATCGAAATTTGCCGCCTGAAAGAATTGACGTATATTCATACGCGTCCATCGCAATCACCCACCATGCTTCTTACAAATTGGTTTCTCCGCGCCAAGCATTGGCAGCTTTTCCTTCTGACATGCGGCCTTCCCGTGCTTTTTCAGTTGGCCATGATGGCCTCCATGATCGTCAGCATTGGAAGCGACACGAATCCTGACGCCGAGGCGTTCTTTAATATTTTCAGGCTTTTCCCGTTGATGATGCTGTTATTTGTCGGCACGTTCTTTGGCTGGTTCTGGTCGGTAGCCATTGGACTCCAGGGAAAGATTCCGCCTACGGTGAAAATGAAGACGGGCAAGTTCAAGTTCTTCTTTTTTACCCCGCTCGTTTATATCTTGTTTTTGCTGATCTGGATGTCGGCCGCAGTGACCGGGCTGCCGGGAATGGAGGGCGGCGAGCGACCCGGTGCCGGGGCGTTTGGCGTTGTCGCCATTATTGTTCCGATGCATTTGTTTTCGATGTTCTGCATGATGTACAGCCTGTACTTTGTGGCCAAGACTTTCAAGACCGTGGAGCTGCAGCGCGAAACCACCTTCTCTGACTTTGCCGGCGAATTCTTCCTCTTCTGGTTTTTCCCCATCGGGGTCTGGGTGGTCCAGCCCAAAATCAATAAGATGATAGCGGGGGATTCCAACACGTCGATCAATTGGGGCTCGTAGCACCGCACAGAAACTCAAAAAGATAAACGTGGACTTTGTAAAAAGTTGGGAGCAAGCAGCCAAAGATCTAAAAATCAAGATTCAGGCACCGTTCACGTTGACCATTGACGGCAAGAGCATTGACTGCTATTTACTGGTCGAGAGCTTTGGGAGTAAGAAGGGTACGGTCGTTTTATCGACGGACAACATCGTCGACCTTAACAAGGTGGAAAAATTAGGCTATTACTGTTCTGCACTGGAACCGTCCCACTATTCAACCTATGACAGAAAACGCTTCATCGAAACCTTAGACGATTGGGGATTTTTCGGTGACAAAGAACAAACCCCGGATTGGTACACCGGGCAACCTTGGACCTGAAGAACTAAGGCCATGGATGGGTTTTGTATTCTGCATTTTACATTATGCGGTTCAAAACCACACTTACAATAACCACCGAACTTAATTCCTGACTCTAACTCTTAACTCTTAACTCGGAACTCGAAACTCGAAACTAACTCCCCCGGCCCCCGGCCCCTGACCTCCGGCTGGCCACGGGGCTTCTAACTCTTAACTCTTAACTCTTAACTCTTAACTCTTAACTCTTAACTCGGAACCCGGAACTCGAAACTAACTCTGTCCCCGGATTATTGATAGTGCAATATGATGCACTCTATGCCATCATAATCACTATTTGGCTTCTATTTATGGCTAAATAGTGCATTATATTACACTTATAGATGCGCAATTAGATAATAACCAGCTATATTTGACAAAAAGAGCACTATAATGCACCAATCGGATTTGATAAGGGCCCTGAAAGAGCGACGAGAAGTGTTGGATATCAACCAGGATCACCTGGCTGAGCTCGCCGGGGTTGGATTGCGCACGCTTAAGGCCATCGAAAGCGGCAAAGGGAACCCGACCTTCGAGACGTTGAACAAGTTGGCCGAGGTACTGGGGATGGAACTGAAGCTCGAAGTAAAAAAGCCCCAATTGTAAATGCGCCAGGCGGTGGTATACAGAAACGGGGAACGGGTTGGGTACCTCACGGAAGAAAGCCGGAGAAGCTATACGTTTTCTTATGATGACGCCTGGTATGCCGACGCCAGCAAACCCGCGGTAAGCCTGACCCTTCCGAAAACTCAAAAGACATATACCAGCGAATGGCTTTTTCCATTCTTTTTCAATATGCTCAGCGAGGGAGTGAACAAGAAGCTACAAAGCAACCTGCTGCACATTGATGAAAGCGACAGTTTTGGTTTGCTGATGGCTACTGCGCAATCCGATACGATTGGGGCGATAACCATACAACCGGTCAAACAGGACGAAAAAAGTGAGTAAAGAAGAAGATCAGGAGCGGAAACAAACGCCAACTGAAACTCAGTCGGTGGCGGTCAATGTCTGCCCGGGAACGCTGGCCGAGGGCTATACAACCTATAGCCCAATTTGTCTGAAGAATTTGTTCGACGGCAGGAAAGTAAGTCACGTTTTGCCATATGATGCGCCTCAAAAGAGCGAAGCGGTCGCCGAACAGTTCATGGAGAACCGCAAGCGTATTTCCATTTCCGGCGTTCAGGAGAAGCTGAGCCTGATACGGGAGAAGAATGTCTTGCGCCTGACCGAGCCGGGGGAACAAGGCACCTACATCCTTAAGCCCATACCCAGAGATCTTAAAAAGGTTGATCAGGTTCCTGCCAATGAGCATTTGACGATGCAGATCGCGGAACAAGTCTATGGCATTAAGACGGCGGAGAACGCCATCATCTTTTTCAAGGATGGATCTCCGGCTTATGTTACCCGGCGATTTGATGTTAAGCGGGATGGCACCAAATGGGGTAAGGAGGATTTTGCAACGCTGGCGGGCAAAACAAAGGACAACGCGGGACCGGATTTCAAGTATGAATACAGCTATGAGGAATTGGGCCTGCTATTTCAGAAGTACGCGCCGGCGTGGCGGGTTGAGATTGAAAAATACTTCCGATTGGTCGTCTTCAATTATGCGTTTTCCAATGGCGACGCTCACCTAAAAAACTTTTCCCTGATGGAAAGCAGGCAAGGCGACTATATGCTAAGCCCGGCGTATGATCTCGTCAATACCCGTATACATGTAGACGACACAGATTTTGCCTTGAGCAGGAAACTTTTTGCGGATGGATTTCAATCGACGACGTGGAAGGCAAAGAAACATCCCTCGGCCGTTGATTTTGTTGAATTGGGGAAGCGCATCGGAATAACGCAAGAAAGGAGCAAGATGCTATTGGATCCGTTCCTTAAGAGCCAGGGGTTGGTTGAAACGCTGGTTGACAGGTCGTTTCTAAGTGCGCCTGTTAAAAAAAGTTACCTGCTTCATTACCAAACGAGACGAAACTTCCTGACGGCGTGAGTGGGACTGGGGGCCGGGGACCAGGGGCCGGGGGTCAGTGAACCGTGAACTGTAAACTGTGAACAGTAAACAGCTTGCCCCGACGCAGCTTAGCGAAGTCGTGGTGAACGGTAAACTGTCGGGCCTCCAACTTTGAACTTTGAACTTTGAACCTTGAACCTTGAACCTTGAACTGTTGAACCCGCCTGCCAAGCGCGAAGCCTATTCAAGAGCAGTGCATTTGGCGGGCAGGCTCGGAACCCGAGAGATAGCCAGACTAGGGGCCGGGGACCAGGGACCGGGGGCCGGGAAGAACGACCCTCTATCTCGAAGCGACTTGAATCCAAATTCAGGTAAAGATTAGGAGCATCCAGCGCTCAGTTCCCTTGGACCCTGTACCCTGCAACCCTGCAACTATTCCCCGGTCCCCGGCCCCTGACCCCTGACCCCCGGCTAGCCAGAGGATCGCCAGAGATAGCCAGAGCATAGCCAGAGCATCGCCAGAGCATCGCCAGAGCATCGCCAGAGCATAGCCAGCGGATAGCCAGAGCATCGCCAGAGCATAGCCAGAGCATCGCCAGAGGATAGCCAGAGCATCGCCCCAAATAGCACCAGCATAGCCAGAACATAGCCCCGAATAGCACCAGTATAGCCAGACTAGGGGCCGGGGACCAGGGGCCGGGAAGAACGACCTTAGCTTGAAGTGGCTTGAATTCAGATTAAGATAAAGATTGAAAGCTTCCTGCGCTCAGTTCCCTTGGACCATGTACCCTGTACCATGTACCCTGCAACCCTGCACCCTGGTCCCCGGTCCCTGACCCCCGGTCCCCGGCCCCCGACCCCCGGCCCCTGTTTCTACGGTAATCCTACGGTCCGGCTATGGTAATCCTACGGTCGGTCTACGGCAATTCTACGGTCAGTCTACGGTAATCCTACTGACCGAGCCTTAGGCGGTCCTTGATCTAGCTATGATCTACGCCGAAGGGCCTACGGAAATCCTACGGTAAACCTACGGATGGCCTACGGTCAGCCTACGGATGGGCTACGGTCAACTAGGGGCCGGGGACCAGGGGCCAGGGGCCGGGAAGAACGACCTTATCTCGAAGCGACTTGAATCCAAATTCAGGTAAAGATCAAAAGCACCCAGCGCTCAGTTCCCTTGTAGTCTGTATACCCTGCAACCCTGTACCCTGGCTTCGGCTTCGCTCAGCCTGACGACTCATACCCTAATCCCTGTTCCCTAAACCCCTGTTCCCTGCACCCTGGTCCCCGGTCCCCGGCCCCTGAAAGTGAATAGCGAGTGAATAGTTTGTAAGGAAAAGTGAAGAGGTTGTAAGGGACATTGTTGCGGAACATTTCGTAAATTTCGTTTTGACACGACTATGACTACCGAAGAGATTAAGTCCGAAATCCAAAAGTCGCTGGAGAAAGTACCGGAGACTGTACTTCGGGACATTCTGGATTTTTTACGGGAGGCTGAACGGCAACCAGCTGACAAATTGGCCTTGGCGAGGAACGTACGCGAGATATTGGCCGAGGACAAAGAGTTACTCGAACGACTTGCTAGATGATTACGATCAAGGAAGTTGAGGAAATTCACGGCATTTTGATTGAGAAATTTGGAGGCACAAAAGGTATCAGGGACAAGGGAGCTCTCGAGTCTGCTATAAGCAGACCCCATCAAACATTTGACGGAAAAGATCTTTACCCCACACCTGTTGACAAGGCTGCGGCCATCTTCGAAAGTTTGATTTCAAATCACCCATTTCTTGACGGAAATAAAAGGACGGCCTATGTTGTAATGCGACTGACCCTTAAGCACGGCAACCTGGATTTCAAAGCCGAACAAACTGACAAGTTTGACTTCGTTATTAGAGCAGCAAAAGGTGAATTATCGTTTGACGAAATTAGAGAATGGATTGAGAGGCATTTGGCGTAGGTGACAAATGATCCCCAGTTGGTCGGGAGATTCCTCCCCACCCGGGTTCCGGAATAACTGTTTTTAGCGGACTGATTACCAATCCGGGCCAAGACTATAGAGTACCTGAACACATGTTGAACACATGTTGAACACTTGCTGAAGAAAGTATATAGCGAGACTGGTAAAAGTATATAGCGGGCCTATAGAAAGTTCGAACAGAGTATATGGAAAGTTCGAAGGAGGCTGAATATTCCGGACCAACGGTAGGCCGGGGACCAGGGGCCGGGAAGAACGACCTTATCTCGTAGCGACTTGAATTCAAATTCAGGTAAGGATCAAAAGCATCCAGCGCTCAGTTCCCTTGTACTCTGTATACCCTGCACCCCTGTACCCTGCACCCCTGTACCATGTACCCTGTACCGTGCACCCCGGCCCCCGGAGGATAGAAGGAGGATAGAAGGAGGATGGAAGGAGGATAGAAGCAGGATAGAAGGAGGATAGAAGAAGGATGGAAGGAGAATAGAAGGAGGAGTAAAGTCAGATTGCTGGAAACACGGTTTTGCTGGGGGCCCGGGACCGGGGACCAGGGGCCGGGGGTCGTGGTGCGTTAACCTGATGTCTGCCGTGGAATTGCGTGAACGGTATGTGACCGTTTCACCTGGCCAGGCGCAGAGGCTGGCGTATTTCAATTTCGTTATTTGTATCTTCGGATTGCGTCCGCGGTAGGTTATTGGTGGTGTAGCAATTGTAACAGGACGACAATAATTAATGACGACTGACGAAATAAGAGTGGGACATACCCAGCTCCATCACAGGTATGATAAAAAAACTACTACTGACTTACTTGACGATATTATCTTGCTGCCAGGCTAAGGAGAGCAGAACTGATGACCCGGCGATAAAAATATATTCAGTTGACATGAACATTGAAACCTTTATTAGTATTCAGTGTTCAGAGTTTCTGAATTCATTTGACAGCACCGAAGTGAAGATAAATGACTTGATTGAAAAGCGGACTGTTGATGACTTCTTGCAACAACTGGACAATTTGGGACCAGACAATGATAAACGTGATCCGGACACTAGGGCATTGATCATAATGAGAACTAAAACGACGACCGACACAATTTGTGCCGATAGGTTTTCTCTTAAGTACAAAGGCAAGCATTATTTGATGTCGGACAAATTGAGAAAGGAAATTTGGGCTGAGTGAAGCTAAAACACGGCACGAAGTATTGGCAGGTCGCTGTGCGAACTTTATTTATGAAGAGCAGGCTTTTTAAAGGAATCATCTTAGTGACGTTTTGGTCTCTTCTAAGCTCATGTGAGGGAGTGGTGAGCGGAAGCGGAAAAGTAATATCGTCTCTGGACAAATCTCCACTGGACAGTGTGATGCTTACCTGGCGAACGGAAAGGGAGTACACGGACAAAGAAGGGAAATTTGAGATAGGTCAATTTGTTGGGTGCCCAACAGGTTGCCCTGACTTGGAAATCATACTAACCAAAAAGGGTTACGCAACAAAGTACGTCAACTTGACAAATGGGGGACCAATTAATGTTGAAGGAGTTATCATTGAGTTAACACCGACCCTGAACCCCCAAGCCGACATTTCGAACAACCCAGTTGGGCTTATTCTTTACTACGCTTCAATGGTAATCGCAGGACTTGGCCTGATTACGCTGGTTTTTCTTTTTATTGTCAAGGCAAGAAACAGAGGACTTTGGTTCTTCGTGATACTCTTTGGGACGGTTGGTCTTCACTATAACTTCTTAGCGGACATCTTTGACTTCAAGCTCTTTCGGCCGGTGACAATGCTTAACCCGCATCCTTTGATAGATCCATCTTGGTACAAATTGAGTATACCGATCGGAGTAATTGCGTTTTGGGTATACTATTTCATGAGGATTCGAAAGAAGGTTGTGGAGTAGGGCTCAAATACCAAAATTCATGTATGACTTCATATTCATATTCTGGTATCAGCTAAATGAGAAATTACGATCCAATGACTCAATTTTCTATGCTAAAGCCTTCCTGACATTAGCGATAATATTTCACTTTCTATTGGTAGGGGCAACAATAAAATATCTAGGACTATTTCAATCCTTATTCAATCAACCGTTCGACAACAAGTACTACTACTTGCCCTTCGCGCTTCTTCTTGTATACGGCATCGAACGACTTTACCAAAGCAGAGTTGATAGGGTAATAGAGAAATATAAAGGAAGGCAAGTCAGCAATTGGACTAACGCGATAATTGTTCTCAGCTTGACATTTCTGCCTCTCGCCATTTCAATCAAACTATTGACAAAATAAATGCTCACCGATTGCGCTACAGCATAATGCGCTTAAGTGTGAGTACCAAAAATGGAAGGCACATGAGGACAGAAGACAACTCAGTTAACAAACCGACACATATAAAACTGTTGCATCGGTTTCACTTTCTCTTTTTGTATGTATTCCTTTACACTGGTTTCAGGAATAATATTTGGTTTGTTCAACCCATGACCGAGACAGAGCATGCTTTGCTGTCGAACATGGCAATATTCTTTTTCATCTGGTTTTTCGGGGTTAATCTTTACTTGGCTAACTATAAATTAAAAGAGGAGAAACTATGGCCAAAGATGAGAAGTCTCGGATGGAACCGGGACGATTATCTATCTCCAGTTGTCCTAATATTAACGGTGACTGTGATTTGTGCATTGGAGCTTTTTGTATTTGACCGATGAACAAGAGCCTGGCACGAACAGTCAACAATTCAGCAGGGTAATGGCGCCTTTACGTGACCTGACCACTCTCTTGAGACTGCCAGTTTTCACCTGCCTGATTCGTATATTCAGGTCTTGTCTGCCATAGGTTCAGCACATGATAAGACTCACACTATTACTTCTAACGCTTTCGCTTTCTGTTAAAGCGCAAGACGCGGTCCTTGTAACGGAGACTTGCAAAAAGATCACTGAATTAAAAGATCCAGGCGACTTAAGTGCGCAAGGCATAATCGTTTCGAAACAGTTGCTGACCTATGCTCCAACAATTGAGAATACTCCAAAAGAGGAGAGAGTTAAGGCTTTGTATACATTTCACTATAGGCTTCATCGGGAATTACGGCGAACGTGCGCTCAGTATCGTGTCGACCTGCCGCCCAGGATGGCTCAAAGAATTGTCGACCTGGAAGACATATTTACAAGACCTCAGATTGACTCACTGACGAACCTATGTGGTGACCTGGGCAAGTCAAAGGATATCTTCGTCTATATTGTTACAATTGATGACTATTTTCCCGACACAAACATCACCAGCTTCTCCAACAGAAATAGAGAGTGGTGGGGACAACGAGGTAGTTATGATAAAGGCAATGTTTTGATTGCCGTGAGCACCGCCAATCGGGAAATGAGAATTTCGACGAGCGACGTTTCCATGAAATTCTTGTCGGACGAGAAATGCACGGAAATCAACAGCGTGATTATATCACACTTCAAGGACGGCAAGTTCTTTGAAGGACTGGTTGCTGGATTGAATGAAATAAAGAAGAACCTGTAATGGTTGGACTACAAGTCCACCTTTGAGGCAAATGCGTGCTTTGAAGGGTCCGGAAGAATGTCCAGACCAACGGGAAGGCTATAGCGATAACTCTTTAGATTATCCCCAGAAGAATTGCCCCCCACAAGGCAATCTGCGCTTTCTTTCGAGCTGTTTTTGATTCACCCAAAGTAAGCATTCGACGGGATGACCTGGCCAAGTGTCCTCAGTCTTGTTGTACTTGGCTTGGTGGGAGCACATAATCTGATATTTTACGGAAATCAGCAAAAAAGCATAGGAGTTAATCCCATTCAAAATTGTAAGGAAAACCGTACAAGGGTAATATTGAATAGTCTACTCCCTGAGGGTGTCTACTCCTTGCGGGTAGGTTTGATTTATTAACCAACCAAACAACGCCTATGAAAAATGCCTTGAAAATTGTTGTCTTTTTAAGCCTGGCATTCAGTTGCCAACCTGATGCTGAACCAAAGTTTACAGAATCCCAGTTCAGTGAAATTGGGACTTCTCACAATAAAGGTTTGGACTTTGCCTTGGCTTCACTAAGCGAGGAGAAACAAAATTGCGGCAGGTAAGAGAGGAAAATTTACCGCCAGTGAATTGCTCCAATTCAGTCAAGCTGCGGTTACTCGGTACATTGTACAGGAGGGTGCTGACTTATCAAGTGAGGAGATGAAACTTGCTGTTGAAAAAGGTATTGTGATTACTAAAAAGTATTCTGAGTATCTCTTGAGGAAACCAAAGAAGTTTGGACGGACGGCTGATGTGTCAGATGACGTGGCTTTGGTGCTGAGAGATGAACTAGTGGATGAGGTTTCCCAATACTTGAGTAATGGGCAAATTGAAATACTCAATGACATTATGTATGTCCTTGAAGCCTATGATGGGGACAACAACTCAATACAGAGCCACCTCAATGCAATCTCTGACGATGTGATGTATAATCTTCCTGGTAGTGAGCAACCAGCTATGTATGAAGCTATTGCGGTTGCAAGAAGTTCATCACCATATTGGACCCAGAATTATGCTGCTTGGAAGGACGAGGTTAACCAAATAGTAAATGGTTGTCCTACTTGTAACCCAATACCACGCGTTAACGTAACTAACGCCGGCATCATTGCTGGGTCGGATGTGGCAGGAGCGGTCCTAGTTGGACTTGGTTGTGCTCTTAGTGGCCCCGTGGGATGGGGCTTTGCAATCAAAGCTGTTAGCCTCGGTGCTGCTGTTGCATCCGGAGCAGCTGGGATAATAGTCGCAACCAGATAACTTTGCTTTAAATGCTTAACTAACTTAAACTAACTTAAACTAACTTTAAGCTGTATGCAAGTCATTGACGAGGAAACCCTAAGATGGAATCGAAAGAATGCAATTCTCTTTGGAATTGTTTCAATTGTCCTTCTTCAGGTAGTGATTTTTGCAGTTCTTAAACTTGTGCCAGAGAATGAAGACGTCGGTAATACTTTAGCGGTGTCAGTATTTGCTTACATAATACTTTCCTTTCTGGTCGGTCGCATTTGGATCAAATGGAGAAGGAAACAGAGAGCAAAAGGGAAGTTGACCTAAGTAAAACTCATTATATTGTAAACTTTGAAGGGGCTGCTTTTAGTGGCCCTTTTCTTTTGAATTCAAAAGATCTAGAACATTGAAGCTATGAAAGCACCTCACAAGGGGCTTCAATTCGACTAGCTACAAATCCAAGATTTCACGCCACCATGACTTGAGCATACTCCTGATCGGGTAGCAGTGCTGGTTGTGCTATCATTACAATTTCTTCCAGGTTGGTCGGGAGGTTCCTCCCGATCCATCGAAGGACCGACAAGGCCTGCCCAGTGCCTAGTACACGGGACCTAGCGCCTATTACCTATTACCTATTACCTATTACCTATTACCTATTACCTAGTACCTATTACCTATTACCTATTACCTATTACCTATTACCTAGTACCTAGTACCTAGTACCTAGTACCTAGTACCTAGTACCTAGTACCTAGTACCTAGTACCTAGTACCCCCTCGCCTCATCATCCGCCCTCGTGCGATCCGCTCCAGCTTCCAGCTTACCATTCGGCAACACGAGTATCGCATCCACACGACCAATGTTCGGTCGCGGCATGAGTTTGTGACCAAGTCCAACTAACGCGAGGCTGTCTTCTTTCTTCAGGGCGCCTTTCTCGGGAACAATGACATCCGGCAGCCACTGGCTGTGGACGCGGCGGGCGTCGACGGCGGCCTGCATGCCCATGCCGTGCTCGATGACGTTGAGGATGACCTGGAAGACGGAGGTGATGATGGTCGAGCCGCCGGGTGAACCAACGACCATCAACAGCTTGCCGTCTTTCTCGACAATGGTAGGGGACATGGCGCTCAACATGCGCTTGTTGGGCTCGATCTTGTTGGCGGTGCCGCCGGTGACGCCGAATACGTTGGGCACGCCGGGCTTGGAGCTGAAGTCGTCCATCTCGTCGTTGAGGAAGAACCCGGAACCTGCTACCACGACTTTGTTGCCGAACCACAGGTTAAGGGTCGTCGTCACAGCCACGGCGTTGCCGTCCTTGTCGACCACGCTGAAGTGGGTGGTCTCTTCTGACTCGTAACCGGGAATGCTGCCGGCACTGATCTCTGCACTGGGCGTCGCCTTGTCCTGGTTGAAGTTGGCCATGCGGTCGGTGATGTACTTGCTGTCGATCAGCTCGGCCACGGGAACTTTGAAGAAGTCGGGATCGCCCATGTACTTGGCGCGGTCGGCATACACGCGGCGCTCGGCCTCGACCATGGCGTGAACGGTCTTGGATGTGTTAAAACCCCAGTCTTTCAACGGCAGCGGCTCTACGGCCTTGAGCAATTGAACAACACACAGACCACCGCTGGAAGGCGGCGCCATGGAGATGACTTTGTAGTTCTTGTAGTTGGCCACCACCGGGTCGCGCCAAACGGAGTGGTAGTTCTTCAGATCCTCCATCGTAATAAGTCCTTTGCCGCGCTGCATCTCGGCCACGAGGTCTTCGGCGGTCTTGCCTTCATAGAAGCCGGCGCGGCCGTTGTCGCGGATGCGCTCGAGGGTGTGGCCCATGTCGGTCCACTTGATGGTGTCGCCTTTCTTCCAGGCGCGCATGAGGAACTCGGGCTTGACGGTGTTGTACTTTTCGAGGTCTTTCTGCAGTTCGTTGAGGGAGTTCGCCTCGCGCTCGGAGACGGGAAATCCATTCAGTGCAAAATCAATGGCAGGCTGCACGAGGTCGGCCCACGGCAGTGAACCGTATTTCTTGTGCGCTTCGACCATGCCGTCGACGGAGCCGGGAACGCCAGACGCGAGGTGACCGGCAAGGCTCAGGCCTTCAACGATGTTGCCGTCTTTGTCGAGGTACATGTTGGTGGTGGCTGCCGCCGGAGCTTTCTCCCGGAAGTCGAGGGTGGCGGTGGTGCCGTCTTTCATGCGTATGACCATGAATCCGCCGCCGCCGATGTTGCCCGCCGCGGGGAAGACCACCGACAAGGCGAACTGGGTGGCAATGGCGGCGTCAACTGCATTTCCGCCTTTCTTCATAATGTCTACACCGACCTGTGAGGCGAACGGCTGGGCAGAAGCCACCATCGCAGAGTCGGCAATAAGACCAACAACAGGTTCTTTTTGGGTCTGGCATGCAACGGCCAGGACGGTCAACAGCAGGAGAAAAAGACGCTTCATGGATTTAAAAGTTGGGTATTTGAACCTAAATGTATTATTTCCGTCACAACTACGCCATGAGCCTCCGCAAAGAAAAGGCCGCCCGCCTGAAACTGTCCATCCTGGAGCATACGCTAAAGCTCATCGGACGGCGCCCGTTCGAGGACCTGTTCGTGGAAGACATCTGCCAGCGGGTGAAGATCTCGAAGGTGACGCTCTTTAAGTACTTCCCCGTCAAGGAAGACATCCTGGCCTACTACTTCCGCGTCTGGTGCCTGCGCCGCACGGTGGAGCTGAAAGAGAAGCCAAAGGAGGGACTGCAGGGTATTCAATACGTCTTTGACAAACTCTCTGAGGACTTCGATCAGAACCCGGGAATCATCCTCAGCCTCGTGGCGTATCTATCAAGTCCGAAGCGCCCGCCGAAGCCTTTCCCGCTGAAGGCCGAAGAGAAGAAGCTCATCTTCCCGGAGACGCCCGATATCCAGAACATCGAGATCATGAGCATCGAGCAGCTGATGGAGAAGTTCGCGCTGGAGGCGGTCTTCAAGAAAGAGATCACGCGCACCTCCAATACCCGCGACATCACCCACATGCTCATGGCGCTCTTCTTCGGCGCCGTCACGACGCTGCAGATGACGCAGGTCAGTCCGACGAAGCCGTTTATGAGGAGGCTGGTGGAGCTCGGGGTGAAGGAAGTGTAGGAGGGTGTACGGTGTGGCTCGAGAATGTTTAACGGCAGGGGCGCAGAGACGCGGAGGGAATGCATCAAAATTTTGTATACTTTCATACGTTATTACAGCGTGAAATTCATTCTATTGATAGGCTTCTGCGCATTACTCGGCGCCTGCTCTCCAGGCTCCAAGACCTATCACACCGTCTCCGTTCGCAAGCCCATCTATCACCACACCTGGTACAAGAAGAGCCGCTGGCACAAGAAACAACTGGGACCTCTCCGTGTCGACCTGCATCCGTTCGGTGACAAGCAGGGTGCGAAGAAAGTCAAGATGAAAGGGTGAGTCTGTGGTAGGTAATCGGTGATCAGTCATCAGTAATCGGTGGTCGGTGAGTCGACGGATCGGGGTACTCTGCGCCTCAGCGCCTCTGCGGTGAAAATGGCACCTGTATAACCGCAGACGCGCTGAGTCGCAGAGGTAGCGCACGTTTTCATAACTTGACCCCATGATCAGAATATCCACCCTCATTCTACTTTTCGTCACCTTCTATTCCCATGCACAAGTCGATGTCAGCAACGGGAAGGTGACACGGATACAGGCCGCTGAGCACAGCATTGCGCTTGACCGGCCGCTGGTGTCTTATCAAATAGGCGACAAATGGCTGAACTCAACGCAGAGTTCGCCCATTCAGATCAGCACCACCAAAGGCACCGGCGCAGTCTCGCTGGTCCTCACTTTTACCAACACCTCCAAAGACACCCTCAAGCTCCACAACATCGTTCCGCTGGCACCGACGGCATCGGATATCTACATCACCGGCGTGAGCAACCACCGACTTTCTCGCACGCATCTCTTCCGCCCGGGGAGGTTACCCGTCAACGTAATCGTGCCCGACAACGCGTGGGACCTGGGGTACGTCAGCCTCGACCAGCCTGGCGGCGTGCACCTGTATGCGCTCACCCGCAGGATACCCGACTCGTGGAAGAACGCCACGAGGCGGCGGTTTGAGACGGTGCTTAACCCGGGCGGCACGGTGAACTACAACCTCTTCGTCGGTCATTTTGAAGGCGACTGGCAGAACGGTCTGCGGCGCTGTTTCCAGGAGAAGAAACTCTATGATGTCGACACCTTCGACGACGCCATGTACCACCGCGCCGACCTGAACTGGATCCGCGACGCGTATGTCATGCACCTGATGGGGGCGTGGGACAAGGACTACTTTGACATCAGCACGGGCAAGTTCAACTGGGATCAGTTTCAAAAGCGCGGCGCCAGGCTCTACGGCGGCGACGACGTCATCTGCCTGTGGCCGACCTGGCCCACGCTGGGGATGGACGCGCGGAACCAGTTCGACATGTACCGCGACCTGCCCGGCGGACTGCCCAAACTCAGGCAGCTGGCCGACACCCTGCGCAAGCACGGCACGAAGTTCTTCATCGCCTACAATCCCTGGGACGAGAGCACAAGGAGTGAAGGGCACCTGAACGGCCTGGCCGACCTCATCAAAGCCACCGGTGCCGACGGCGTGGTGCTGGATACGAAAGGAGAGTCGTCGCGGGAGCTGCAGCAGGCCGCCGATGCCGTGAAGCCCGGCGTGATCATGTACAGCGAGGGGATGGCCGTGCCGAAAGACATGCCGGGCATCGTCTCGGGGCGTGTGCACAACGCGCTGTACTATCCGCCCATGCTCAACCTCAACAAGCTCATCAAGCCCGACTTCGCCATCTTCCGCGTGGCCGAGGTCTACAAAGAACCGATACAACGCGAGTATGCCACCGCCTTCTTCAACGGCTACGGCACGGAGATCAACCAGTTCGCCCCGGGGCACCCGGACTACGAGGAAGAGCAGTACCGTTACTTCGGCAGGACGTCCATGATCCTGCGCGAGAACACCTCGGTGTGGCGCAGTCCCGCCTACACACCCCTCGTGCCCACCTTGCGGGACAGCGTGTGGGCCAACTACTGGCCGTCGGCGACCAAGCTCATCTATACCCTTTACAGCCTGAAGCCCGGAGGGTTCAAAGGGCCCTTGCTGGAAGTGAAGCCCCGCGACGGGTGGCACTGGGTAGACCTGTGGCACCATGAAGACGCCGCCATCACCAAGCGAGGCGACAAGCAGACCCTCGAAGCGTGGCTCGATCCATTCGACAGTAAGTACCTGGGCACCAACAACGAAGGGCAGGTCGGCTGCCTGGCAGAGTTTCCCGTGAAGTTGAAGTGCGAGTTGACCAATGGATTGCTTAGCATAAACGCCGAGGCGTCAACTATCCGAATATGGGCGGGGGACCCGTCGTATGATAAGAAGCCTCTGTCGATCAAGGGAGGCGAGCAGGTGGTCAATGTGCGACATGAATTTGGTCGGTATGAAGGGAAGTTCGTCGTGCAGGCATTTGATGGTGGCGAACTCATGGACGAAACCGTTGTGTACCTCAAGCCGGGGACATCCATCCTGATTTCAGGCAGCCAGCACACGCCGGGCTCGGCAACACCACCGACAGGCATGGTGAAGATTCCGGCGGGCACATTCACCCCCAAGTCCACGCACGGCGACGACTTCATCCCATACCCGGCAGAACGCAAAGAGCCGGTGGCCATGGCGGCGTACTACATGGACAAGTTCCCTGTGACCAACAGCCAGTTCGAAAGATTCCTCAAGGCCTCCGGGTACAAGCCTTCCGACACGGCCAACTTCCTCCGCCACTGGAAAGGAGGACGGATCGCCAAAGGAGAAGAGAACTTCCCGGTTGTGTACGTCTCCTGGGAGGACGCCAAAGCCTACGCTGCCTGGGCTGGCAAGCGACTGCCAACCGAAGTTGAGTGGCAGTACGCGGCACAGACTCCCGCCGGCAACGAGTGGCCATGGAAACAGGTGAAGCCCGTGACACGCAAGGAGCAATGGGTGACAGAGACACTGACGGTTACGGCCATCGAGGGGATCAGTCCCAAGAACTGCAACCTGGGCGACGGCAAACTCTACCCGGTGGGCAAGTACAAGGCAGGGGCCAATCCCTACGGGTTGCAAGACCTGGCGGGGTGTGTATGGCAACTGACCAACGACCTCTATGAGAGCGGCAGCTACCGGTACATCATGATGAAGGGGGGCAGCTACTTCAAACCTTCCTCCAGTTGGTGGTATGTACAGGGCGGTCCGCGCGAGCTACATTACAGGCAATATCTGCTGCGGGTGTCGCTGGGGTTTGAGCGGAACGCCACGGTGGGATTCCGGTGTGTGGCGGACGCGAAGTAGCAGTAGAATTGGCTTTGAAAAACAATTCATAGTCAATACTTTAGCATCCTATTGCTAACTTTTTGGTCGAATTAACCATTTTTTGATATGAGAGCGATCTGGAAAGGCCACATCCGGTTTTCATTGGTGACGATCCCCATCCGGGTATACAATGCCATTGACTCGGCGCAGACGTTGAGTTTTAACCTGTTGTCGAAGGAAGGGCACAACCCGGTTGCCTACGAGAAGAAGGACAAAGTCACCGGCCAGGTGCTGAAGCAGGAGGATATCGTGAAGGGCTACCAGTACGAGCCGGGGCAGTTCGTCATCGTCGAAGAAGAAGATTTTAACAAGGTGCGGCTGAAGAGCACCAAGCTCATCGACATCGAGGGCTTTGTGAAGTCGACCGAGGTGCACCCGACCCTGTTTGACTCACCCTATTATATAGGTCCCGACGGCGATGTGGCTGCCAAGACCTATGCGCTGCTGTGCAAGACCTTGAAAGAGTCGGGGAAGGTGGGAGTGGGCCGTGTAGTGCTTCGCGACCGCGAGACCGTCGTGTTGCTGACACCCGAGAAGAACGGGATTGTACTGTACAAGCTGCGCTATCCCAGTGAAGTAAAGAATATAGGTGAGGTGCCCCAACTGCTTGAAGATGTAAAAGTTGACAAGCAGCAGATCAAGATGGCTAAGATGCTCGTCGACAGCATGTCCAAGCAGTTTGTCGACATCGAAATGAAGGATCACTACCAGGATGCGCTGAAGGGAATGATCAAAGCCAAGATCGACGGCAAGGAAATCATCTCCATTGCCGAAGAGGAGACACCTGTGGTGGATATCATGACCGCGTTGAAGGCCAGCATTGAGAAGGCGAAGAAGCCGATGGAGAAAGCCAAGGGTGCGAAGGCCAAGGAGAAGAAGAAAGTCCAGAAGGAGACCAAGGTCAAGCGCAAGGCCAGCTGACCTCGATTGCATTCGGCTGACGGATGCGGTATCTTTGCCGCATGGCCAAGGTTGTCAAGTTCCCTGTACAGCCGCCCGAGAAGTTCGGTTTCCGTCCCGTGCGCAAGAAGCGCGAGGCGCCTGCTCCCCGTACCGCCCAGCTCAACCTGTTTACCGGCGCCAAGGTCGTCAAACTCAACCAGCTCAGCCCGTTCGAAGAGGCCCTGATGCTCGACGAGCACGGCGACAAAGCCGCGAAAGAGCATTACCTAAAAGCCATCAAAGAGGGCGACAGCGTTCCCGACGCCTACTGCAACCTGGGTATTCTTGAATCCAAGCTGAAGAACTTCCCCAAGGCCATCGACGCCTTCACGTTGTCGCTGAAAGAAGATCCGCGGCATTTTGAATCCCACTACAACCTCGCCAATCTCTACGCCGAGATCGGCAATCTTCCTTTGGCCAAGGTGCACTACCAGATGTCCATCAGCATCGAGCCCGAGTTCCCCAACAGTTATTTCAACCTGGGTCTCACGCTGGCGATGAACAACGAAATCAACGACGCCGTCCTCATGCTCCTCGAGTACCGCAAGCGCACCACCGCCGACGACCACACCCAGGTCGATGAGCTGATCGAGAGCCTCGTGCGCTCAAAGTGAGAGTTCAACAGTTCAACAGTTGGACAGTTCAATAGTTGGACCAGCTTAACAGTTGATTTGTCGAAATGCAACTCATCATGGAACGCTGAACTGTTGAACTTCCTCCCACACCCCTTACTCCCCTAAAGGCGAATGGAGGGAACTGTCAACCTTGAACTTTGAACCTTGAACTTTGAACTTCTTCCCACACCCCTTACTCCCCTAAAGGCGAATGGAGGGAACTGTCAACCTTGAACTTTGAACCTTGAACTTTGAACTTCTTCCCACACCCCTTACTCCCCTAAAGGGGAATGGAGGGAACTGTCAACCTTGAACTTTGAACTTCTTCCCACACCCCTTACTCCCCTAAAGGGGAATGGAGGGAACTGTCAACCTTGAACCTTGAACCTTGAACCTTGAACTTCCTCCCGCACCCCTTACTCCCCTAAAGGGGAATGGAGGGAACTGTCAACCTTGAACCTTGAACCTTGAACTTCCTCCCGCACCCATTACTCCCCTAAAGGGGAATGGAGGGAACTGTCAACCTTGAACCTTGAACCTTGAACCTTGAACCTTGAACCTTGAACCTTGAACTTCCTCCCGCACCCATTACTCCCCTAAAGGGGGATCGAGGGAATCGAACCGTTTAACTGTTGAACCGTTGAACCGTTGAACCTACAAGGTCCAGATCGTCACATAGAAGAGTATCGCCCGATAAACCTCCAGCGCAATCTTTAGCATTCCCAGCATCAGGAGGCTGCGGAACACCAGTTTGAGTCCCTTGTCGTCGTAGAACGTAATGCCGGAGCGCACGATGAAGTACAGGTTCGTGGTGACCAGGATGGACATCAGCACCACCTCGTTGATGTAATTCCCGATGCCGAACACCCGGGCCACCAGCGACAGCAGGAGAGCGTTGACAAACAAGTTGAAGCACACCAGTTCCACCGCCCAGCCCACATGATCCGTGAAGAATCGGTTACGGGTGCAGTAGATGATATTCAGCGGCAGCGACACGATGATGGCGAAGACGATCACCAGCATCTTGGCCAGTCCTCCCGTCTTCTGGTCGTACACCAGCGCGAAGGAGCCGATGTCGCGGATGCCCAGCGCATTCATTTTGGCGGCGATGGTGGCAACGCCATACTTGCCGTGGAAGCTGTTTAGCTGCGTCCGCAGCGTGGCGTTGAAGAGCTGGATGATGGGGAAGATGAAGTAGATCAGGTTCAGGAGGAAGAACAGCGACATGGGCCGCAAGTACTTCACCCGCCGGCCTTCGGCGAACTCCCGCGACAGGAACCCGGGGTTGAAGACCACCAAGCCAATCGACTTGAAGAACTTGCTGTCCGCGAACGTCAGCGCCACCAGGATGCCGCTCATAAACGTCTTCAGCGACCGGTCGGAGGGAACGATGACTTTCTCGCCGCACTGGTTGCAGTACAAGCCGATGAAGGTGTTGCCACAGCTTTTGCAAACGTGTTGGGAGTCGGCGGTCATCGGGTGCAAAGCTAAAAGATCGGGCAGTAGGACCTAAGCACTGGGTTCTAGGTTCTAGGTGCTGGGCTCTAGGTTCTGGGCGCTGGGTTCTAGGTTCTAGGTGCTGGGCTCTGGGTTCTGGGCGCTGGGTTCTAGGTTCTGGGCGCTGGGTTCTAGGTTCTGGGCGCTGGGTTCTAGGTTCTGGGCGCTGGGTTCTAGGTTCTAGGTTCTAGGCTCTGGGCGCTGGGTTCTAGGCTCTAGGTTCTGGGTACTAGGTACTAGGTACTAGGTACTAGGTACTAGGTTCTAGGTTCTAGGAACTAGGCGTTAGCAGAGTACTAGTACCCAGCATCCAGCATCCAGTACCCAGTACCCAGCATCCAGTACCCAGTACCCAGCTCCCAGCTCCCAGCACCTAGTCACTGGCATTCAATCAATTACTTCACCTATTAACAGATAATTCCCTGTTTATTAGGATAATATCCAAAATGCTTCTAGTTTAGCTTCCCTTTTAAACGATACGTGTATGATTACATTTTTTGCTATCGTGGCTGTTCTGCTATTCCAATTGGGGAACTGCCTGTTGTGCTTGTATCTGATGGACTTCCGCCGTCACCGTAAGGTGATGCATTGGGGGTTGTTCTGATCAGGGGAGCAGCCGGATGGCTTTGTCGATTTCCTCGCTGATCCGCTTGGGCTTGCCGCTCACGGGGTCCAGGAGGCACCAGGTCGTTTCGGCGTAGGCCAACACCTTGTGGTCGCTTGCCCGTTGGATCAACACATGCCGTACCTGTCGGACACCGGTAGGGACGTCAACCCAGGTGAAGAGCTCCAGGTCATCCCCTTCAACAGCCGACACGTGGTAGTCCACGAGGTGGCGCAGAACCACCCAACGGCATTGGTCCCGGAGGGCCTCTGAGGCTCCCGATTTCCAGTGGGCATCCGCCACATCCTGAACCCAGCTCACATAGACGACATTATTGACATGGTCAAGCTTGTCGATATGCTCGCGGGTGACCTTAAGGGGCATCCGGAATACCTGCTGATCGGTGGGAGGAGCAATCATGGGTTAGCGCACCTTCCTGGCAGCCGCTTCAAATCCTTCTTTCACCATTTTCCGGAATCTGGTAGGAGCCAGTCGTTTCCATAGCCATGCCTTGCGAGCCAGTTTAGGCAGCACGATGTATAGTTCGCCCTTCCCCGCGCGATGGAGTATCTCCGCCGCCACATCCTTCGCCTCTATTCCCGACCGGTCGATAAAGAACTGCGTGGTCTTTTTTACCAGCGCCCCGCCGCGGACACTTTGGGCGATGTTGGTCTTGAAATACGACGGTTGGATGCAGCTGACTTTAACATTAAAATCCAGGAGCTCGCCGTACAGCGTTTCGCTGATGGCCACGACGGCTGCCTTGGTCATGTTGTAGGCCCCCATGGTCGGCGCACAGCTGATGGCGGCAAAGCTGGCTGTGTTAAGGATGTGCCCCGACTTCTGCTTCTTGAGCGTGGGGATAAAGTAATGACAGCCATAGACTACGCTGAGCTGGTTCACCCGCGTCATCCACTCCCAGTTGTCGAGGGAATACTCTTCAAATAATCCTCCATCGCCAACGCCGGCATTATTGAATAACAGGTCGATACCGCCGGCGAAGTTGAGGAAGTCTTTAGCTACGATGGCATAGGCTTCCCGGTTGGATACGTCGAGGGTGAACCGTATTGTCTTAGCGCCGATGGCTTCAAACTCGTCGGCTGCCTTGTCGAGGTCAGCCCGGTTGATATCTGCCACTCCCAGCAGCCACTTGTCTTTGGCCAGTTCAGCGCACAGTGCCTTGCCGAGACCGGAGGCAGCGCCCGTGATGAAGGCGCGGCGGGAGGGGTGTTGAGTGGAAAGGGCGTACATAAAGTGACAGTGTAATTCGCTGAACTGTGCCTGCAAAATAAGCAGCGCTGATTGGGGATGACCAGGAAACTTTAAAATTCAGCCAAATATTACATATTCTGATGCCCATAGAGGGATTTGATAACTTTGCCAATGCTCCTTAGCCGGGGCTTGACCCGACCTTCAAGATGACCCGCTGCCGCATCCTTCTAAGTTTTCTGATCCTTTGCGCGATCGCCGTCGGTTGTCGGGAAGAACAAAAGTTCTCCGCGCCGCTGGTGCAGACGGGTACACAATTCCAGGTGACGGAGCAGGGGGTCCTCCTGACGGGGCGTGTGGCTGAGGCGGGCACAGGAGCGGGGACTGTTGGCTTTGTTTGGAGCATTGACACGACGCCCACCCTGGAGAATGCGCTCCGCTTCGAGACAGTTGAATTCACCAAAGGGCCGATTGAAGCGTTCGTCAACTATGATCTTGACTCGGGTGTAACCTATTTCATTCGAGCTTTCGGGCGAAATGGAAACAGTGTGGTGTATGGTCAGACAGAGACCTTCACAAGTCTGGGTTGCCCGGGCCCTGTCATCACGAATCAAAACCCTTCATCGGGAACCCGGGGCAGTGAGGTGGAATTGTCGGGCAGCGGATTCAGCCCGGTACTCAGCAGAAATAAGGTTAAGCTGGGGTCGTCCGAAGTGGAAGTCCTGACCTGTTCGCCCACACGCCTTACTGTGAGAATTCCCTCGTGGTTCCCATATTCAGGATTTTTAAGTTGGTCCATCAAGGTTTCAAGCCGGAGTTTTGTTTACTCTGGATTGTTTACTGTCGATGGCGCGGCCATCACTGAACTTGTTCCTGCCCAGGCGAGCGCGGGCGATACGGTCATTATTAAAGGTTCAAACTTCAGCCCGGTGGTGGCGAACAATACCGTTACCTACGGAACCTATCCGATCGCTGCTATTTCCGGATCATCCACCGAGCTCCGCATCAAGCTGCCGTATGACTTCACAACCGGATCGAGCAAAGTGGGGGTACGAGTGAATGGTATCATAACATACTCCATGCAGCCGTTGATAGTGGTCAACAAGTGGTCAAAGGTGTTTCCCAGTGGGGACCTACCAGGAAGCCGGCAAAATGCGATAGGCATTTCAGTGGCGGGAGATGGTTTCTATTTCGGAGTCGGGGAGTACAATTACAATTACACTTTTTCACCGACCTACTGCCGGCAGTTCTGGAAGTACTCATTTTCTTCCGGGCAATGGGCCAGGTACCCTGATTTTCCCGCTACCAATCAATGGCGTGCAGCTTGTGGATTTGAAGTGAGCGGTAAGATTTTTGTCGGTCTTGGCGATAACGGCCTGGGGCCAGGCATAACATCCAAAGAGTTTTGGATGTATGATCCTGGATCGGTTTCATGGACCCGCAAGAATGATTTTCCAGGCCAGGCACGCGTGGTGCCTGTCAGTTGCGTCATTAATGGAACGGCTTATGTCGGGATGGGCGTGAACAGTGTCAGCCTAACCGACTTTTACAAATACGACGCCAATCTTGATGCGTGGACCCGACTGGCCGATTTCCCGGGAACGGGTTTTGTTGGAAGACTCTTTTCGATAGGCGGAAAAGCATACGCTTGTTCCGGCAAGCAGCTTTGGCGCTTCGATCCGCTGGCCAACAG
Organism: Cyclobacteriaceae bacterium; assembly: GCA_044221195.1. GTDB lineage: Bacteria > Bacteroidota > Bacteroidia > Cytophagales > Cyclobacteriaceae > ELB16-189. The sequence goes on along the minus strand of JBGAPO010000008.1, from coordinate 114,162 downwards.
TTGGGTGCAGTTGTCGGACTTACCCGGTATGCTGTATAATCCGTCGGTTGTGGTGGCAGGAACGGTTGCCTATCTCGCCGGAGGGGAACAGCCTGGCCCAGTGATCGTTGATGAATTCTGGGAGTTTCGTCCATCCACGGGACTGTGGATCAGGAGACCCGATCTGCCTACCAGCGGAATGAATAATGCCGTGGGATTTACATTGAACGGAAAGATTTATTTGTATTCAGGTTACTCCATGGAATCCGGTATCTGGTCTCCTCTTGAATCTTTTCTTATCTACAACCCCAATCCATGAGAGGAAGTTGGTCATACAGAATTTGGTGGGTTGTCTTGCTGTTGTGGTTGCCCGAAATTTCACACGCGCAACGGCAACTTGTGTTTGGCAAGTCAGTGGTGGAGATCGGCTACGCCTTTGTGTCCGTCAATGGTCCTGAAACCATACACCTCGGCAACTATACATCGCCCGCATTCTTCAGCAATTTCAAGAGCAGCTTCTCCGTAGAGGCAAGAGTATCAAGAAAGGTCTGGAAGTACGTGCACGGGCAATTGTCGGCGAACTTCGTCAGTTTCTATTCCTGGAGAAGCCAGGAGTCGAATCGATACAGCGACGCCAGGCACACGCTGCTGGAAATTAGCCCCATGCTGATGGTGTCTTCCGGATTTCGTGAACGCGGCGTCTGGAACAGACTTTCTCTGTTCGCATCGTTTGGGCCGACGATCAGTTACCAATCCACGAGCCTGCCGGGTCCGCTTTACTTCGCGACCGGCAATGGCGAGGACTTTACCACCAGTACGCAATTGGCTGCAGGAATTGCTGCTGGCGGTGGGGTGAGACTGGCATTGACCAGCCGCGTGTCGGTGGCCGTGCAGGGATCGATACATAACTTCTTTATGAGTTCCTATCTGTTTGACGAAACCCAGTTCTCGTATTGGTCAATTGGCACTTCGCTGGGCTACCGGATGGGGCTGAACAAGCGCGTCAAATACTCGGCCCAATGAGAAGACTCCTCTTATTTCTTCTGCTGATAACGGGTAACGCCACGCATGCTCAGGAACTTCTTGGGTCGAACAACCGCACCATCAATGATCTGGCGGTCATGGACTCGCTCCTCGCCGTAGCCGCGGATCAACAGGTGGAGTTGTGGGACCTGAGTACGAAAAAGCCGATCGGGTCGATGCCGAACACGGGGAAAGTTGAATTTACTTCTGTGTGTTTTGGAAATGGGAATTCCGTATTGATCACCGGCAACCGATCCGGCGAGGTCACGGAATGGAACTTGTCGGCCAGCACCAGCCGTGTGCTTTTTAACATGGCCCTGGCCCCGGTGACGTCGGTGGCATTTTCACCGACTTCAAATCAACTAGCTGTGTCAGGTGGTAATGGGAAACTGGTTGTCCTGGCAATGCCGGAGGCTCGCGTGATCATGACCGGTGACCAGGGCTCCGCGGATGTCACCGGCACGAATTTCAGCGACGATGGAGGTGAACTTATCTCGGCCGCCAGTGACGGCAGACTGAGGATCTATTCGGGTGCGCAGTTTCAGGAGAAGACCGAAGTGGATGTAGGCGGGTGGATAACGGCGGTATCGGCACCCTATTCGCCGGGCCTACGGTTGGTAGCCTCAGCAGGTAAAGTGTGGACCGTGACGCCCGCTGTGAAACGATTTAAGAAGATGGCCAACGTGAAGGGACCCATAACCGCTTTGGATGTGTTGCCCGGGAAATCCATTGCCGTGGCAACGGCAACAGGCGAGGTGTTGATCAACACGAACTACGGTCGCTATTCGTATTCATTCGGGACCGTGGTCACGCAGGTTCGATTCTTCAATCGGCATGACCGGTTCCTCCGGGTTGCAGTCGCCACCCGCGGCAAAGGCCTCATCCTTCTCGATGCGCGAAACATGAAGTTGAATGAGTCTCCCTGGTCGGTCGTGGTGCCATGAAGTCCCCCGCCGGATTACGTATCCGTTTAAAAGTCACCTCGCTGAAGTGCCAAGGTCCCCCGGCGCCCCAGGTCTTTGATCACGTGGATCAACTCCCCAAACCGCGGATCCTTTGAGTGCCCCTGTTTCCACCGCGCATAGATCTGCTGGGCGATCACGGCGTTCTTGAACAAGCCAAAGACGTAGTAGAAGACCGGGCTCGCCACTGTGCGGCCGCTCTTCTCCATGTACCGCTCCACAACTTCCTTCCGCGTGAGATTGCCCGGCAACCAGCTGATGTTAAAGACCTTCGCGAGCTCTCCATCGCCCGCCTCACACCAGTAGGCGAGGCTGGCGCCAAGATCCATCCACGGGTCGCCGACGGTCGACATCTCCCAATCCAAAACGCCGATGATTTCAGGCGGATGGCCGTCGCGGAAGACGATGTTGTCGTACTTGTAGTCGTTGTGAAGAAAAGCGGGCGGACTGTCCAGCGGCTGATGGGCGATGAGCCAGGCCGCCAGCTGGTCCATGTCGGGAATGCTGTCGGTCTGAGCAGCCTGGTAGCGCTTCGTCCAGCCTTCAACCTGTCGACTGATGTATCCTTCCGGCTTGCCGAGCTGATCGAGCCCGGTTGCATGGATGTCCAGCGCGTGCAGGGCTACGAGGTTGTCCACCAGCGTCTGCGAGAGGACTTTCATGTCCTCCGGACTATAGTTCATTTCCTTGAGCACGGAAGGGCGCAGAATGATGCCTTTGAGCCGCTCCATGACATAGAACGGCGCGCCGATGACGCCGGCGTCTTCACAGTACAGCAGGGGTCGTGGCACACGTGGGTAGTGGGGGCGCAGCAGCGAGAGCACTTTGAATTCCCGGCCCATGTCGTGCGCCGACTTGATCGCAGCCCCAAACGGCGGCCGACGGAGGATGAACTCACCGCGATCCGTGTCGAGGAGATAGGTAAGATTCGAGTATCCGCCGGGGAATTGTTTTTGGCTTCTGACCTGTCCGACCTCCGGGAAGCCCGAGAGGTACTTGTTCAACGAGGCGAGGTCTATCTCTTCGCCCTTGCGGGTGTCGCGCGGCTGGTCGATCTGCATCGGTCTTACTTCTTCTTTTTGAGATCAAGGCCATAGGCTTTGAGCATGGCGCGGGCGATGCTTTGCAAATGGACCTCATCGGCGCCGTCGTAGATGCGGGCGCCGCGTTCGTGCTGGTATAAGGTGGCCAGCATGGTGCCGTCGGTGAGCCCCATGGCGCCGTGCACCTGGATGGCGCGGTCGAGGACGCGCAGCATCACGTTGGCCGTATAATACTTAATGCCCGAAATCTGGTGGCGTGCGGCGGCAGGTCCTTCAAGATCTATCGTGGTGGCGGTGCGAAGTACCAGCATGCGGGCGGCGTCAATCTCGATGCGGCTCTCCGCGATGAACCCCTGGATGAATTGCTTTTGTCCAAGTACCACGCCTTCTTCTATTTCCCTGCTGACCGCGCGTTTGCACATGAGGTCCAGCGCCTTTTCCGAGATGCCGATCCACCGCATACAATGATGTATCCGACCGGGACCCAGCCGCTCCTGCGCCAGTTTGAAACCGGCACCTTCGTCGCCAAGACGATTGGTAATCGGCACGCGGCAATTCTCCAGCCGGATCTCGGAATGGCTGGCCCAACCGCCGCCGGCTTCACCCATGACGGGTATCTTCCGGACATGGTTAAATCCTTTTGCCGGCAGGGGCACGAGAATCATGCTGGCCCTCAGATGTGGGGGAGCCTCCGGGTTGGTCACGGCCATGACGACAGAAAAAGAAGCGCCCTCTTCGCTGGACGTAAACCACTTGTGTCCGTTGATGACGTAGTCGTTGCCGTCCTTGACTGCGGTTGTTCCTAACCGCGTCGGATCAGAACCCGCCAGCGCCGGTTCGGTCATCGCGAAGCAGCTCCGAATTTCTCCTTTCACCAGGGGATGCAGGTACTTGGCCTTCTGTTCCGGCGTTCCAAACTTGGCAATCAGCTCCGTGTTGCCGATGTCCGGTGCCTGGCAGTTGAACGTGTAGTGCCCATACAGCGGTGCCCGCGCCAGGTATTCACTCAGCTGGCCGAACTCGCAGAGGGTGAGCCCGAGACCGCCTTCTTCTTTGGGAAGATGAATGCCCCAAAGCCCCGCCTCTTTCACGAGCTCCCGCTTTTCATCCAGCAGCGCATACGTCTCCTGCGGCAGCCGCTGGTGGTGTTCCCGCTCCAGCGGAATCAACTCGGATTCAACAAAGGACTTTACCTTGGGCAGTAGCTTGCGCAGGCGGGGAGTGGCGAAGATGGGTTCCATAGGAGTTCCGGGTTTCGAGTTCCGAGTTCCGAGTTTCGAGTTCCGAGTTTCGAGCCTGCCGGCCAAATGCACTGCTCTTGAGTAGGCTTCGTGCTTGGCAGCGGGTTCAACAGTTCAACGGTTCAACAGTTCAAAGTTCAAAGTTCAAAGTTCAATGTTCAAGGTTCAAAGTTGGGTGCCCGACAGTTTACCGTTCACCGTTTACAGTTCACGGTTTACTGTTCACCGTTCACCCCGACTTCGCTAAAGCTGCGTCGGGGCAAGCTGTTCACCGTTTACATTTTACTGTTCACCGTTTACTGTTTACTGTTCACCGTTTACAGTTCACGGTTCACGGTTCACTGTCATATTACAGTCCCCCCGTCCGCGTAGAACAGCGTGCCGGTGCAGTAGCCGGACACGTCGGAGGCGAGGAACAGGGCGAGGGCGGCGATCTCTTCCACGGTGCCCATCCGGCCCATGGGGACTTGCTTCATGAAGCGTTTCAGCATGGCTTCATCCTGCCAGATGGCCTGGGAGAACTTGGTCTTGATCAGTCCCGGGCAGATGGCGTTGACGCGAATATTGTCGGCCGCCCATTCCTTGGCCATGACTTTGGTTAACATGTTCAGGGCCGCCTTGGATACAGAATAGATGCCAAGTCCCGGGTCGGGCGTATCGCCGGCGATGGAACTCATGTTGATCACCGATCCGCCGCCGCGCTTCTTCAGTTCGGGGTACGCGTACTTGGCCAGCTCAAAGGGCGCCTTGACATTGACGGTCATGATCTTGTCGTACGCCCATTCGGGAGTTTCCACCACCGGTCCAAATGCGGGATTGGCCGCTGCATTATTGACGAGGATATCCAGTCCGCCGAAGTGAGAAACCGCCTGGTCGACCAGCGACTTGCAGGTGGCGACATCTCCGGCATTGCCGGCCAGCGCCAGGCAATCGCCGCCCGCCTCGCGGATCATGTTGGCGACCTTGTCGATATCTTCCTGTTTGCGTGAATTGACAACCACTTTTGCACCGTGTGCGGCGAGCGTCAGCGCGATGGCTTCTCCGATCCCCTTGCTGGCGCCGGTGACGAGGGCGACCTTGTTCTTCAAGTCTTTCATTTTCTGTTTTCCATTACCCGGGAAATTCAGTCGGTAACAGCTAAAAGTATCCCAAACAGCGAAGAATTGCTATACATTTTTTAGGAATGATGTACCTTTCGCGCCTCATGAAAATCCACCCGTCCATTCGCTTAACTGTCGTCATCGCAGTCCTGATTACCGTACTCGTTTCAGCCTGCAGCAAGAAAGAAAACGCACAGCAAAAGGAGCCCACCGCTCTTGATTTCAATGCGATCGCCGAGCTGATGGTCAGGCAAAGCAAACTTCAACCCGGCGAGCAGGTTCTCATCGTGGCTCAACCGGGCCGGTTTGACTCACTGGTGGCCGTACTCGAGCAGGCCGTCGCCAAAACGGGCGCCACGTACCTGGGAGCAATCAGTGTGGATTCGGCCAATCAACCGGCATCATGGACATCGGATTTTGTAAATGCCTCAACTGGAAAGTCGGTGGAAGATCTCACCGCGCAGTTTGGCGAAGTTGACCTGGCCATCATGCTGCCGGGCGCCGTGCCGACGCAGCGTCCCTACGCCGCCATGCAGGAGGTTTTGAACCTCGGCCACGGCCGAACCATTCACTTTCACTGGAGCGGCGCCTACGATCTGTCGGGTCAGCCCATTGAAATCACCCCGACCATCGACCAACTGTACCAGCAGGTTTTACTGCAGACCGACTACGATTCGCTCAAGTCAGTCCAACAATTATTTGACTCCGCCATGCGCTCGGCCGACGTGCACGTCACTACACCGGCAGGAACAAACCTGACTTTCCGCATCGGCGACCGCCCGGTGACGAAGCAGGATGGCGATGCCTCTCTAACCAACATGCAAGATTCAAGAAACCTCATCGACCGGGAAGTAGAACTGCCTGCCGGTGCGATCCGCGTAGCGCCGCTGGAAGAGACGGTAGAAGGAACCATCGCGTTTCCCGATGGCTTGTGGAACGGGCAGCCGGTTCAAGGCCTGGTGCTGACCTTCAAGAAAGGGAAGGTGGTCAACATAGAAGCAAAATCAGGGAAGGAAAACGTCAAGGCGGAACTCGACAAAGCAGGCGATGCAGGCTACTCCTTCCGCGAACTTGCCGTCGGCTTCAACCCGCTGCTGACTATTCCAAAGGAGAACGCGTTCATCCCGTACTATGGCTATGGTGCCGGCATAATCCGGCTTTCGCTGGGCGACAACACGGAGTTGGGCGGCAATGTAAAAGGTCCCTATGTGCGTTGGAATTTCTTTACCAATGCGACATTGACCGTCGGCGCCGACACATGGATCCGCGACGGCGTCCGCATCAAATAGAAAGACCTATGCGATTACTGGTTGTCCTATTTTCTATCTTCAGCCTGGTCGCGTGGGGACAGAAGCAGAAGAAGTCTGCGCCTGAAATATATTTTCCCGGGCCGGATGTAGAATGGAAGCGTAAATCTCCCGATGAGGCAGGCTTCAACCCGGAGAAACTAAAAGCGGCGATCGACTACTGCATCAGCCAGGAGGTCAACAACCCGCGCAGCATGGAGCAGTCGCACTACCAGAGCTTTGGCGCACGGGAGCCGTTCAGCACAGCCATCGGACCCTTCAAAGACCGAGGCGACGTGAGCGGGATCGTTGTACACAAAGGCTACATCGTTGCCGAATGGGGCGACCCGTACCGCGTGGATATGACGCACAGCGTCACCAAAAGTTTTCTCTCGACAGTCATCGGCCTTGCCGTTGATCGCGGCATGATCCGCAGCGTGAACGACACCGTCTGGAAATATGTCCCGCCGATCCTTCCATACAACCCCAATCCCGACCCGGACAAAGCTGCTCACTTTGGCGAGCCACAATTGCTCATGCCGTTTGAGACTCCTCACAACCGCAAGATCACCTGGGACCACATGCTTCGCCAGGTGAGCGACTGGGAGGGAACCCTGTGGGGAAAGCCGGAGTGGGCGGATCGGCCGTCGCCAAAACCGGCGGAGTGGATGACGCGTCCGCGCAATGCGCCGGGTAGTGTATATGAGTACAACGATGTTCGCGTCAATGCCCTGGCGCTCGCCGGACTCTCCGTGTGGCGACGTCCGTTGCCCCAGGTGCTGAAAGAACTTGTGATGGATCCGATCCAGGCCTCGAACACGTGGCGATGGTACGGCTACGAGAACTCGTACGTCGTCATCGACGGACAGATTATGCAGTCGGTGAGCGGCGGCGGCCACTGGGGCGGCGGCATGTTCATCAACGCCCGCGACATGGCGCGCTTTGGATACCTCACGCTGAACAAAGGCAAGTGGAAGAATCAGCAGTTGTTCTCCGAGGCGTGGTTCAAGCTGGCCACGACACCCACGCCCGCCGAGCCGACCTACGGGTTTATGAACTGGTTCCTGAACACCGACAAGAAGCTATTGCCCTCAGCCCCCGCCTCAGCGTTCTACCACCTGGGCAACGGCACGAACATCGTCTATGTGGACCGCGAGAATGATCTCGTAATCGTAGCGCGCTGGATCAGCAGCGGAACATTGAATGAGGTGATAGGCAGGTTCCTTGCTGCGAAGCAGGGCTAAAGCCCTTCTGATTTGTTTATCCCGAATCCACGCCCTAAAGGGCGTGGCAATGAATCTTGAATAAAAGCCCTAAAGGGCTTCATTAGCAATGAACCTTGAAACCTTTGGAATCCTTGAAACCCTTGAAACCTTTGGAACCTTTGGAACCCGCCTGCCAAGCGAGAAGCCTATTTAAGAGCACTGCATTTGGCGGGCAGGCCTTGAACTGTTGAACCGTTGAACTGTTGAACTGTTGAACCGTTGAACTGTTGAACTGTTGAACCGTTGAACCTTGAACCTTGAACGTTGAACTTTGAACATTGAACTGTTGAACCCGCCTGCCAAGCGAGAAGCCTATTCAAGCGCAGTGCCTTTGGCGGGCAGGCTCGGAACTCGAAACTCGAAACTCTGAACTATATAACTCCGATGTCTCCCGAACAATTTAGATCTAACGCACACCAGCTCGTCGACTGGATGGCCGACTACCTGGGCAATGTGGGCAAGTATCCCGTGAAGCCGGACATCCAGCCCGGCGACATCAAGAAACAACTGCCGGCCGCTGCGCCGCTGCAGGGCGAAGCGTTTAACGACATTTTCAAAGATTTTGAAAACGTCATCCTTCCCGGAATGACGCACTGGCAGCATCCCCAGTTCTGCGCCTATTTTCCGTCGGGTTCGAGTGAGCCGTCTATCCTCGGCGAGATGTTGGCCACGACGCTGGGCGCCCAATGCATGATCTGGCTGACTTCCCCGTCGGCCGAAGAACTGGAGGAACGGATGATGGAATGGCTGCGCGACGCGATCGGGTTGCCGAAAGAGTTCACGGGCGTCATCCAGGACAGTAGTTCATCATCGACACTGGTGGCTTTGCTGACGGCACGGGAGTGGAAGACCAATTATGCGGTAAACCAGTCCGGGTTTACGGGAAGAGAGAGGTTCAGGGTCTACACCTCCACGCAAGCCCACTCGTCGGTCGACAAGGATGTGCGTATCGCGGGCTTTGGCATCGATAACCTGGTGAAAGTCGGAACGGACAAGCAGTTTGCCATGAAAGCCGACGAACTGGAGTCGGTGATCCTGCGCGACAAGGCCAATGGCTTTACCCCGCTTTGTGTGGTGTCGACGTTAGGCTCGACAAGTTCTACGGCGATTGATCCTTTGGACCAGGTTGCAGAGGTCTGCCGGCGGCACAACGTATGGCACCATGTCGATGCATCCTATGCGGGCAGCGCGTTAATACTTCCCGAGCTGCGGTGGATGAGCAAAGGAGCGGAGAAGTGCGACAGCTTTGTGTTCAATCCCCACAAGTGGCTGTTCACCAACTTCGACTGCTCCGCGTATTTCGTCCGCGACAAGCAGGCGCTGATCAATACCTTCAGCATCATGCCGGAATATCTGAAAACGCCCGAGGACAAGTTGGTGAACAACTACCGCGACTGGGGTGTGCCGCTGGGACGGAGATTCCGGGCGCTCAAGCTCTGGTTTGTGATCAGGACCTATGGCATCGAAGGACTGCAGCAGCGCCTGCGGGACCATATCGCCTTCGGTCAATGGGTGAAGCAGCAGGTGGAGTCAACTCCCGGCTTTGAACTGATGGCGCCGGTGCCGCTGAACCTCGTTTGCTTTCGCATCCATCCTGATGGAATCAATGATGAACCGACGTTGGATGCGCTGAACGCGAAGCTGATTCAGCAACTGAACGCGAGCGGAAAGATTCTACTCACGCAGACGAAACTCGATAACAAATTTGTGATCCGCTTTGTCGCGGGGCAGACGCACGCTACCTTAGAAAGTGTTCGGCAAGGATGGGAAATTATTATGGAGTGGGGGAGAAATATTAAATATTAAATGAGAAATATTAAAGGATGAAGGTGTTGCGCAAGTAGACATTGCACTTTTAATATTCAATCTTTATCATTCTACATTTAATGGATCGCCTTCATAGTATGAGCCATTGAATTAATCAGGGAAACCGTACAGCCTGGGATTGTGATCGTACGCTGCCTGATGCGTATTTCGTTCCATGATGGAAACGACAAGCAAAACCAAGACGTATGATCTACAAGAAAGATTCATTGCTTTTGCCATTAGCACGATTGATTTGGTGGCAGGGCTGGATGGATCCAAGATATCTAGTCACTTGGGGGGACAGTTGTTACGTTCTGGGACTGCTCCTGCACTTCTCTATGCTGAGGCAACGGGCGCGGAGTCAAGAAAAGACTTTGTTCATAAGACCAGGATATTGAACAAGGAACTTAGAGAGTCCTCCGTTTGCATGACCATATTGAGCCGGGCGAACAAAATACGATCAGATGATCCTATTCATCAAGAGTGCAAAGAGCTCATCGCAATAACTACAAAAAGTATCCAAACGGCCACAAAAAACCTGATTCGAATGACGGATAAGTAGTGTGAGTGAATCGCTTTCTGTCAGGATAGATAATTCCAAGAGGAAGGGATATTAGACGCCTATCTTCTATTGTAGGCGGCCGCACTAGCCGAGGGCAGAATATTAAATATTAAATGATAAAGATTGAAGGATGAAGTTGTTTGGTGACGGGTCGCGCCAGTAGATGTTGCACTTCAATATTCAACCTTTATCATTTTTCATTTAATATTTATCCCGGTCGCTTCCCCAGGTGAAATCTCAGTACTTCGCGGCTTGTCCTTTCTTGGGTAACGTGCGGAGAATAAACTCGCGCAGGTCGTCGTTGGCGGTGATGAGATCTTCGGCGCGGAGGTACATCATGTGACCGCTGCGGTAGCCCTTGAAGCTGAAGCGATCTTTTAGTTTGCCGCTCGGGTCGATCTGCCACATGGTGTATTTGGCATTGAAGTACTGCGTAGCGCCGTCGTAGTAGCCGCTCTGGAACATGACGTTGAGATACGGATTCTCGGCCATGGCCAAACGCAGGTTGCGGCCGGTGTTGTCGTTGCTGCGGTCCCAGGGATTGACAGGGCCGAACATGTTGTACTTGATGTCAGTCTTGTATTTCAACACTTCGCGGAGATAGTAATTGATCGCCGGGGTAAAAGAATGAAGCCACGAGGTGAGTTCGGCGGCATAATCCGGCGCAGTGCCGGCTTCTTTGGCGTCGATGCCTTTATACCGGGAGTCGAGGCGGCCAACGGTGTAGCCGCCTTTCTCGCGAAGCAGCTCTTTCCAGAAGAACTGGGCGGAGACATCCAGGTTGTTTTGAAGTATGACTTTCTCAGAAATTCCCGAGTAGCGGGACATCTTGGCGGCAAGTTCTTTGCGCTTGGCCTCGGGGATGAAGCCGCCACGAGCCAGCCCGGGGATGAGTTCGTTGAGTGTGAACTCTTCTGCTTCCGGCAATACGTCGTTCAAGTCTTTGGCCTGGAGGTCGGCCGGGAGACACTTGTGATACCAGGCGGCAGCAGTGAAGTAAGGAAGGTTTAGCGCGGCGTCGAGTCCGGCACGTTCAATACCGAGATCGGTGGGTGATACCAGCACCACGCCGTTGAGATACATCCAGTGGGCATTCTGCAGCTCGAGGGCCAGCCCGGAAACACGGGTGGTGCCGTAGCTTTCTCCAATCAGGTATTTGGGCGCGGTCCACTTGTTCTTGCGCGTGACAAAGTTGGTGAGCCATTCGCCCAGGTATTTGATGTCAGCATTGACGCCAAAGAATTTCTCTTTCGGCGTGTCTTTGATCAGGATCCTGGAATAACCCGTATTGACTGGGTTTACATAGACGATGTCGGCGACATCGAGAATGGAATTCGGGTTTTCCTTGATGCCATAGGGTTGTACAGGATATCCTTCACTGTCGATCTCCAGGATGCGAGGCCCGGTATAGGCAATGTGCATCCATACGGACGCAGAGCCAGGGCCGCCGTTGAACGAGATCACCAGCGGCCGCGATGCCTTGTTGGTGACATCATTGCGTTCATAGTAGGTGAACTCAAGGGCCGCAATGGCCTTTCCATCTTCATCCCATACGGGCTGGGTGCCGGTCGTGACAGTGTAAGGAAAACGCTTTCCTTTCACGGTCACTTCGCCGGTGGTGACGATGGTGGAGTCGGCTTGCAGTTTGCGGACCTTTTGTGCGTTGGCGGTGAATGCCACAGTCAGGATAATCGCGAGTAAGAAGAGTGGGTTCTGAATTCGTTTCATTTTTGGATAATCAAGTGTTTGAAATAAAAACTAAGCAATAGGCTGATCAATCGACGGTGACGGCTGCGAAAACCACTTCACGCCTTCTTCGGTCATATAGGCGCAGTCCTCGAGACGTATGCCAAACTCTCCGTAGATGGATATGGTGGGTTCAATACTGAAGCACATGCCGGGTTGAAGCGGGGTTTTGTTGCCAAGCACCATGTTGCCCCATTCGTGGCCATCCATACCGATGCCGTGACCGGTGCGGTGAGGGAGGCCCGGTACTTTATAACCCGGACCAAAGCCAGCGTCCGTAATCACTTTGCGTGCGGCAATATCTACGTTCTCGCAAGGGTCGCCCAATTTCGCAGCGGCAAACCCGGCAGCCTGTGCGGCCTTTTCCAAATCCCAGATCTCACGCTGTCGTTTAGTCGGCTCGCCAAAGACAACCGTGCGGGTAATATCGGATGCGTAACCGTGAACACTGCACCCTCCGTCCATCAGCACTACGTCGCCGGGCTGGAGCTTTTGCGGTGTGCTGCTGCCGTGCGGGAACGCGGATGCCGCACCAAAAGATGCGAACGCGCCGCCTCGTGCACCTAACTTTCCGTGCGCGGAAGCGATGATCCCGGAGAAATCCCCGGGCGACATGCCTTCTTTTAGTAAGGGAATGGCGGCCTTGTAAGAAGCGATGGTGATGTCATTTGCTTTCTGCATCAGTGCCAACTCCGCGGGACTCTTGAACATCCTGCAATTGATGGTGACCGGATCGGCGCTTTGGTACTGGAGATGCGGCGCTTCCTGGCGGATGCCGTCGTAGAGGAAGAACCGCACACGCTCTTCCATGCCGATGCGGCCGGTTCGGATGCCGAGATCTTTCAAGATGCCGGCCACCAACTTATACGGACTTTCGTGTTCTTCCCATACGCGCACGTCGTTGCCGAACGTGATCAATTCGCGCAGGCGGTCTTCTTCAAAATGCGGGCAGACATAGCGGACGTCGCCCTTGGCGGGAAGAATGGCGGCCATCATCCGTTCGCTGTTGCCCCAACGGACGCCGGTAAAGTAATCCATGCTGGTGCCGCCGTCGAGGTAGATGGCGTCGATTTTGTTATCGGTCATCAGGCGCTGGGCCTTTTCGAGGCGAGCCTTGCGTTCGTCGAGGGTGATGGGGGCAACACCCTCCATCATGGATTTCAGGTCGTCGAGTGGAGACTTCGATTCCACCTGTTTGGGTGCCTCAGCGCATCCGTTCAGGGAAGAGAGTACGGTGGCCGATCCGGCGGTGACCGCGGATGCCCGGATAAAGTCGCGTCGTTTCATGATAAAAGGGTTTCGGGCAAAACTAGCGGAATAGTGGCGAGGACTCCCGGCATTTACATGGATGGCAGGAATTATTGGCGCGGATTGAGCAGATTAGCACGGTGTGAATTCCTTACCTTGTCATTACCGCAACAACCATTATCAACGCCTTATGAAACGACTTACTTTATTGCTGTTTGTGATCGCCGCCGCCTTCCAGGCCTGGTCACAGGGTTTTCCTTTCAGCGCCATTAAGAGCGCACCGTTTCCCAATGAACTGACGGGCTGCGCCCAGGGTTCGAAAATCGCCTGGGCCTTCAATGAGGAAGGCAAACGCAACGTGTATGTAGCCGAAGGGCCTGACTTCAAGGCGCGCAAGCTCACGAACTACAATGCCGACGACGGCCAGGAGATCACCAGCCTGAGCATATCCAACGACGGCAAGTGGGTGGTGTTCGTCCGGGGCGGCGATCATGGTTCGAACTGGGAAGACGGTCTGCCGGTAAACCCGGCTTTCAGCACGGTGCCATATAAGGTGCAGGTACTTAGCGTGCCGTTTGCCGGCGGTGAGGTGAAGTCGTTGTCGGAAGGCGATGCCCCGGCCATAAACCCCAAAGGCACGGACGTGACCTTTGTCAAAAACAACCAACTCTGGACAGTGCCCATTGACGGTTCTTCCGCTGCGAAGAACCTGTTCACGACACGCGGCTCCATCAACTCATTTGAATGGTCGGCTGACGGATCGAAGCTGGCATTTTCAATTGGTCGGGGAGACCATTCGTTTGTCGGAGTTTACACCAATGCAGAAACTCCCATTCAGTGGATAGCACCGAGTTTCAATCACGACACTTCACCGCAATGGGCTCCGGACGGAATACGCCTGACCTTTATTCGCACACCCGGCAATGGAGGTGCTCCCGATTCCGTGCTCAATCGCCGTCATCGTCCCTGGTCCATTTGGACTGCCAATATCAAGACAGGAAAAGCCACACAGCTCTGGAAAGCGCCGACCACTCTCCGTGGCTCATATCCCACCACACAGGGAACCACCAACCTTCATTGGGCCGACGGTGAGCGGATAACCTTCTTGTCATATCACGATGGATGGCCCCACTTGTATTCCATTGCCTCAACAGGAGGGGCACCTGTGTTGTTGACACCGGGGAATTTCATGTGCGAGTATATCAAGCTCAGTCCCGACGGCAAGTGGCTGACCTTTTGCGCCAACACAGGTCCCGACAAACTTGACCTCGATCGCCGTCACGTGGTACGCGTTCCTGTTGACAAACCAGCGATGGAAGTATTAACCCCTGGAGCGGGTAATGAGTGGACGCCGGTAGCAACAGGAGACGGTGCTTCGATGGCCTACATCAGCGCCACGGCCCAGAAGCACCCGCTGCCCACCGTGATGAACCTGTCGAATAAACAGACGAAGTTGATTGGCCAGGAGCTGGTGCCGGCGACATTCCCGGAGAAGAGCCTGGTGACACCGAAGAAAGTGACCTTCACTTCTTCGGACGGCGTGTTGGTGCATGCTGATCTTTTTGAGCCCGCGGGTGGCGCTGCGAAAAAGCCGGCCATCGTGTATATCCACGGCGGGCCGCCGCGTCAGATGCTCCTGGGATGGCATTACTCGGATTACTATTCGAACGCTTACGCATCCAATCAATACCTTGCCAGCCTCGGCTTTGTGGTGTTGTCGGTGAACTATCGACTGGGAATTGGTTATGGCTTTGAATTCCACCAGCCTGCCAATGCCGGCACGAGCGGTGCGTCCGAATACCTCGACATCAAAGCCGCCGGCGAATGGCTGGCCAAGCAGACCAACGTCGACGCCGCCAAGATCGGCGTGTACGGCGGATCCTATGGAGGCTACCTGACCGCGATGGCATTAGGTAAAGACTCAAAACTCTTCGCCGCCGGGGTGGACATCCACGGGGTGCACGATCGCACCATTGAACGGACACGCAACATGATGTTCCCCGACAAATACGAGCGGGCTCCCGATGCTATCAAGGCCGTGGAAGTGGGATGGGAATCTTCACCAACAGCCTATGTAGACGGCTGGACCTCACCGGTGCTGATGATCCACGGCGACGACGACCGCAACGTCAGGTTCAATCAAAGCACAGACTTGCTCCGCCGACTGGAAAAGAAAGGTGTGGACACCGAAACACTCGTCATTGTTGACGACACACACCATTGGATGAAGCACACCAATGCCGTGACCGTTTACCAGGCAACGGCCGACTATTTCGTCAAGAAGCTGATGAAGAAGTGATGGCCGAGAAGAAGATTTCGATAAAGGTCTCCGCATCCATCGGCACGGTTTCGGGCAAGGTGATCGAAGCCAAGAAGCCAAAGGCCGTGCTGGTGCTGGCGCACGGAGCGGGGGCAGGAATGGATCATCCGTTCATGAAGAGCCTGGCGGAAGCCCTCGCCGAACAGGGCATCACCACCCTGCGCTACAACTTTGCCTACATGGAAAACAAGAAGGGTAGACCGGACACACCTTCGGTAGCCGTCAAGACGGTTGAAGCCGCTGTTGCCAAGGCAGCCGATTTATTTCCCAAGCTGTCCATCCTTGCCGGAGGGAAATCATTCGGCGGAAGGATGTCGTCAACGTATGTTTCGGCGCAGCAGCCCGAGAACGTCCGGGGGTTGGTGTTTTTCGGTTTCCCGCTCCATCGGCCCGGCGATCCGTCGATTGAGCGCGCCGAGCATTTATACTCGATACAGCAACCCATGTTGTTCCTTCAAGGCACAAAGGACACGCTGGCCGATCTTACCAGCTTGAAGAAGGTCATTAAGAAACTCAAACAGCCGACGCTCATTACCTTTGAAAAGGCCGATCACAGTTTTAAGGCAGGCAAGGAGAACTTGATCCCCAAGCTGGCGGAAGCCGTGGCGAAGTGGGCGAACTAAAGAGAAGAATTGTATGAAATACTCTAGTATTGTGTTCGCCCTGTTGGGCCTGTCCCTGCTATCCTGCGATGTGGCGTATGATGAAGCCGAGCGGAACATTCGGAAGGTGAGAGAAATCAGTAATGCGGCCATTGCCGCTCACGACACTACCGCCATGGCGCAAACGCTCACCGCCGACTACAATTTGGTAACCTCCAGGAATGCTGTCTCGAGCACACGAAGCGTGATGATGGGCCGGCTGGGCGCCGACATGGCTGCCAAACCTGACCTGGTCTACCACCGGGCCACGGTTGCGGTGCGCATCTTTAAGGAATGGGGAATGGCCAGCGAAAGCGGCACATGGACGGGAAGCTGGACCGAACCGAATGGCGATAGGATCAAACTTTCCGGCACCTACTACGCGAAGTGGCACCGCATTGACGGGCAATGGAAGATTCGGGCAGAAATCTTTACTCCGTTGTCGTGTACTGGTGGAGCTTATTGCGACAAAGGGCCGCTCGAGAATTAGTCAGGGTTGAAGCCGCTACGACCGGCACAGTGCTTCCGCTTCGATTTCAACAAGGTAGGCGCTGCCGATAAGGCCCGCCTGCACCATCGTATTGGCAGGCTGAATTGTCCTGAAGCGCTCGCCGTGTGCCCGGGCAATGGGTTCCCAATCGGCAAGGTTTCGAACATAGATCTTGGTTCTGACTACATCCTCCAGTTTTCCTCCCAGCGACTGAACAGCGCCTTCAATCTTGTCGATGATGAAATGCGTCTGCGCCGTTGGATCATTGCCGCCGATGTCGACCACGCCGTGCGTGGCTGTGGTACCTGAAACAAAGATGTGATTGCCTTTCCGTACGGCCCGGCTGAATCCGGCGAGGTCTTCCCATACGGTTCCACTCAATGCTTTGCTGCGTCCGTCGCTGCCCTCGTGAGCGGGGAACGGCGCCGGCATGGCTTCCAGGTGGTGACTGAGATCGCC
Source organism: Cyclobacteriaceae bacterium (assembly GCA_044221195.1). GTDB lineage: Bacteria > Bacteroidota > Bacteroidia > Cytophagales > Cyclobacteriaceae > ELB16-189. Next base: position 96,991 of record JBGAPO010000008.1, on the reverse strand, counting down.
CGATGCGGTAAGAAAGGGCGGTCGTCTGTATTCATCGCCGCAATCGCCTGGAATAGGAGTGAGCTGCTGCAGCTTGTCCTGGATTTCCTGTTGATCGTGCGCGTTGAGCGACAGCCGGAACAGGCCTGTGGTGTCATGGATGTGTTCGCTGGCACCTAGGCGGGCGCCGATGATCACACCGGCAACGGCGGGCCGATCGAGAATAAACCGGGAGGCCACATTGGCCATCGATGTTTGGTGCCTTCCCGCAACCTCGTGCAATGTCTTCAGCAGGTCTTGCAACTTGGTCCAGCCGCCCGCTGCGTCAACAAAGCGCTTGTATTTCATTTCGGACCAGGTCTTGACCTTGCTGGAGTCCGGCTCGGGTTTGTCGAGCCAGCGCTCGGTCAGGAAGCCGCCCGCCAGCGTGCCGAATGCAAGAAGCTGCACCTTGAATTCCTTGCAGAGTTCCGTCATCGCCCCGCCGGCTCGCTGGTCAAGCAGCGAATAGCAAACCTGGTTCGTGACGAGGGGAATACCGCTGGTGAGTGCGATGCGCAGGTGGGCCGTGTCGAAGTTGGTGACGCCGAGTTCGCGGATCAATCCTTCCTTTCGCAATTCAGAAAGAAAAAACAGTCCATCGAGCCAGCGAGGGTCGGCGTAATTCCAGGCATGAAACTGCATGAGATCGATGCTGTCTGTCTGCAGGCGACTCAATGCCCGCTCCACCGCGTCGCGGACGATCTTGCGGCTGACAGGACCTGGGGTCGGAACCCATTTGGTGAATAGTTGTACCGGAGACTTCGCCAACTCCTTCCGGAATGTGCCGGCGATGACTTCCGCCGAACCGTAGTGGTCGGCCATATCGAAGGCCGTGAACCCAGCCTCCGCATACGACGCCATCGCCTTGGCCGTGGTGCGCGGGTCGAGCGTTCGACCGTCGCGCTCCATATCAGCGATTTGCCACAAGCCCGTAACGACACGTGGAATAGTCAATCCGGGGCCAAGATCGATACGTTCGGAGTTCATAGCCGCAAGTTACTCGGGTGGGAGTGAGGAAAACAATTGTTGCTCGTCAATGCCCTTGCCTTTCAACTTTCGCTGTTCCATAAAGTACAATACCGAGGCGCCGACCATGACGATGAGCCAAACCGGTGTGGAATGAAAGTACCACGCTCCGACCGCAGACATGTCGCGGATGATATGGACGATCAGGAAGCCGGACAAGAAGAAGATGCCGAGCCCGGCCAGGGTCAGTTGTATGTTGCGATTCCGGAAGACCGTTACCTGTTGGGCAAGCGCCGGGTTTCGATGAGGCAACGTGATGATGGTGATGCACATCAACAGGAAATTGACCAGCATGCTGGTGACGAGGATATCGATGCCCAGGAAAAAGTCGCCGGCAAAATGACTTCCCAGGATACCGATGCTCGCCATGACCCCGCTGATGAGGAGGGCGATGTGCGGTGTTTTGTACCGGGCATTCACGCGCGTCACGGACCGGGGAAAGATACCATCCTCAGCCCAGGCGAACATGAGACGTGAAACAGACAACAGCATCGCCGGAAGATCGTTGGTGAGGGCGACGGCGGCACCGGCAACAATCGCTATCGTCCAGCCGGGACTCATCAGCACACTCATCAGGCCCGACGCGGTGATATCCGATTTGGCTGCTTCCCGGGCAACATAAGTCCAAGGCACGGCATGGTAGACTGCGCCGGAGAACAGGAAGTAGAAGCATCCTACGATGCCGACGGCCAGTCCGATGGCCAAGGGCAAATTCTTTCCCGGATTCTTTGCTTCGCCGCCGGCTTGGGCAATACTGTCGAACCCGATAAAACTGGAGAAGAGGACAGCCGAAGCGGAGAGGAATGTAAACAGGTTGAAAGGCGCATCGCCGCCGGCTGCCGGCTCGATGTTCCGCGCGGCCAGGCTGGCTTCAAACGTTGCCTGTGTGGATGAATATCCCGTCACAATCACGATGGCGCCAAGACCGAACATAAGAATCATCAGCGGGATCAGGGTGAGTTCGTACAAACGAAGGCCGCGTATGTTGATCCAGACAAACAACCACAGGATAATCAGCGAAAGCGAGACGCGTACACTTCCTTGTTCCAGGAGTCCGGCAAGATTCTCAAAGTTCAATGCCGCAGCGATGTCGCGGAGAAAGGGCACGATGACATAGGAGACCACACCGATGGCGATGCAGAGGCCGAACCATTGTGAGAAGCTGGCCACAAACCCGAGGTACGGATGGAGGCCGCGGCTGGCATAGACATAACTGCCGCCGGCCCGCGGCATGGCGGAAGCAAGCACGCCATAGGCAAATGCAGCGAGCAGGGCAGGGACTGCTGCGAAAAGAAAAGCGGGCAGCACGTAAGGTCCGATGCCGGGCACGCTGCGCTGGATCATGAACGGCACGACATAGACGGAGGCGCCGATCATCGAACATATGCCGGTGGCGGCGAGACCCAACAGACTCATTTGCCGGACGAGGCCTGACGTTGGTGTGGTCGATGGTGACGGGACATTTTCCATGGGAAGTAAGATGCTAAAAAAGGGGCACTTTGTTCCATCGCATGACCCCAGTACGGGCAATATGCAATATATTAGCGGGTGCTTGCGTCAGGCGCAATGAACTTATGATCGAAGTAATCCGTGAACGGAAGGAAGGCTCGTACCAGTGGATCGACATTACGGCGCCGACGAAAGAGGAGCTGATTGAGGTTGCCAACGGTTATGGTCTGCCGCCGTCGCAGGTTGAAGACTGCCTTCAGCCGGAACACCTTCCCAAGCTGGAGTTTATCGGAGACAACGCCTTTGTCATCCTGCGGGCTTTCACGGAAACGGCGTCGGAGGAAGATGACACCATACAGGAGGTGACGGACAAGATCATCATGTTCATTGGGAAGGATTTCCTGATCAGTATTCATCGCCCTGCTTTTCGCTTCCTTTCAGCGATCAAGTCGGAGGCTAACCTGCCCGATGGTTTATCGAAGTATTCCAGCCCGCACCATGTGCTGGTGGAAGTATTCAGCCGGGTGATCACTACGTTTGATGCGCCGTTGGCCAAGCTGGCCCAGGCGATCGATTTGTACGAGCCGCAGGTATTTCTGCAGAAGAAGACGCCCGACCTGCTGAAGGATCTCTACTACATCAAGCGCCGCGCTACGGTGATCGACAACGTTCTGGACATGTCGAAGCCGGGTCACAAGGGGCTGAAGGGAAAGATTTCGACGGCGCAGTACAACCACATCAAGGACGAATTTCTCCGGCTGCAAACCATGGCCCGGCAAGTGGTCGACAATGTGACCAACCTGTTGAATATCTACATATCCATTTCCGCCCAGCGGACCAATGAAGTGATGCGCGTACTGACCATCTTTTCCGTTTTCTTCATGCCGCTCACGTTCATCGCCGGAATCTACGGGATGAACTTCGATGTGATGCCGGAATTGCGGTGGGACTATGGTTATGCCTTCTCCGTGGCCTTGATGGTCAGCGTTACACTGAGTATCTACCTTTGGTTCAGGAGGAAGGAATGGCTCTAGGTTCATCATCATGCACCTTGACTTTTATCATGGTGCCGTGGTGAGACCGGATTTACCTTTAGACGATTGAGTTTCCATGTCAGCCTTCTTTGAACGACCTTCTCCCGCACAGCCCGGACAGCCATTTCCCATCGGACCGTCATGTATGAACGGAGGCGTCAACTTCAGCCTGTTCTCCAGGAACGCGCGACGGGTTGAGCTGCTTCTTTTTCGTGCGCCGGGAGACAAAGAGCCGTCGCGTACGATTTCCCTGGATCCGTTCAGCAACCGGACGTATCACTACTGGCACGTCTTTGTCCCGGGTGTAGAGGCCGGTCAGCTTTACGCTTTCCGCGTCGACGGCACCCATGATGTGACGAAAGGACATCGGTTTAATCCCAACCTGGTGCTGTTGGATCCGTATGCCAAGGCTGTTTCATTTCCGAATGGCCGTACACTCCGAAATCACCAAACAGGCGGCGTGCCCCTCAAGAGCGTAGTCTGCGACATGTCGCAGTACGATTGGGAGGACGACCAGCACCCGCGGCGGTCATTTGCTCAAACCGTGATTTATGAAATGCATGTTGCCGGATTCACCAAGCATCCGAATTCCGGCGTGCTTCCCAGCAAACGAGGAACTTTTGCAGGGCTCATCGAGAAGATCTCTTACCTGGTCGACCTGGGTGTGAATGCCGTTGAACTGCTTCCGGTATTTCAATTTGACGACACGGCGACGCCCGACGGCAGGAAGAACTACTGGGGTTACGATCCCATTTCATTCTTTGCTCTTCACCAGCACTACAGCAGCAATCCCGACCCGCTTTGGGCGTTGGATGAATTCCGGACCATGGTGAAGGCATTGCACAAAGCAGGCATTGAGGTGTTCCTGGATGTGGTGTACAATCACACGGCCGAAGGAGGCGAAGACGGTCCAACCTATTCGTTCCGGGGCATCGACAACAGCGTTTACTACACGTTGGAGACAGACAAGTCCAAGTATGCCAACTTCTCCGGCACGGGCAACACGCTGAACGCCAACCATCCCATCGTGCGGCGGATGATCATGGACAGTCTGCACTACTGGGTCAAGGATATGCACATCGACGGGTTTCGGTTCGACCTGGCCTCCATCTTGTCGCGCGACCAACGGGGCAACCCCATCGAAAATCCACCCATCCTTTGGGACATTGAATCAGATCCCATCCTGGCCGGAACAAAGTTGATTGCTGAAGCATGGGACGCGGCCGGATTGTACCAGGTAGGCACCTTCATCGGCGACAGCTGGAAAGAATGGAACGGAAAGTTCCGCGACGATGTAAGGGCATTCATCCGCGGCGACAACGGTACCGTGCGGCATTTTGTCACCCGGCTGGTGGGCAGCCCGGACTTGTATGGCAACGACGAGCGCGAGCCGGAGCAGAGTGTGAATTTTGTCACCTGCCACGACGGGTTTACGCTGAACGACCTCGTATCGTTCAACAACAAACACAACGAGGCCAACGGAGAGAACAACCGCGACGGCAGCAACCACAACATCAGTTGGAATTGCGGTGTCGAAGGACCCAGTGACAATCCGGGTATCGATGCGCTGCGCAAGCGTCAGATGAGGAATTTCTTCGCGGTGACTTTATTGTCCGTGGGTACGCCAATGATCAACATGGGCGACGAAGTCCGACGCACACAACGTGGGAACAACAATGCCTACTGCCAGGACAATGAGATCAGCTGGTTTGATTGGGATCTCGTCAAGAAGAACCAGGATATGTTCCGGTTTGTAAAAGTGCTCATTGAAATGCGCCTGGTTCGTGACGCTGCGCAGCTGAAGTACGGTTTGAGCCTTCGGGAGTTGCTCGAGCAGCGGCTGATCGCCTGGCACGGCGTGAGGCTGAATGAACCGGACTGGTCTGACAATTCACATTCGATTGCTTTTACCGTCACCAGCCTCACCGGCAATACGCGTCTTCACTATATGGTGAACGCCTGGATGGAACCACTTGATTTTGAGCTGGAGGACAACGTCAATAGTCCCTGGAAGCGCTGGATCGATACCGCACAGCCTGCTCCCAAAGATATCTTCACCTGGGACGAAGTACCGAGAGTAACGGCCAACCATTATACCCTTCGGCCTTACAGCATCGTTGTGCTGGTATCTTTCCGCAAGTAAGCGGCCCACAGTCTTTTCGGTTTGTTACTTTCGTCAGGTTGAAACTTGTCCGCCATGGAATCACAGGAAACATCCCTATCGAATACCCTTGAATTCAAGTCGCTTCCAAGACTCAGCGAGCAGCTCATGGCTGCAGGAGTTACGCGCACTTTCCAGGAAGGCGACCTAATCCTGGGCGAGCAAATGCGAATCAAGGCCATTCCTATTGTTACCCGCGGAAGTGTCCGCGTGATCCGTCGCGACGAGGACGGCCGCGAGTTACTGCTGTATTATATCCGGGCCGGCGAGAGCTGCATCATGTCATTCCTCGGCGGCCTGCACAACGACACCAGCAAGGTGATGGCCGTGGCGGAAGAGGAGACTGATATCCTGTTCGTGCCGCTCGACAAGGTGTTGGGGATGGTGCGGGACAACCCGGAATGGCTGGACTATATCTTCCGGTTGTACCATAAACGCTTTGAAGAATTGCTGGACGTCGTCAACGCCGTTGCGTTCAAGAAAGTGGACGAGCGCCTGCTGGATTACCTGAAGAAGAAGTCGGGAATGACCAACAGCCGGACACTGCATGTCACCCACGAGCAGCTGGCCAACGAGTTAGGCACCGCGCGCGTGGTGGTTTCCCGCCTGTTAAAACGAATGGAGGAGGAGGGAATCGTGCAGCTGGGCCGAAATAAAATCACGCTCGTGTGACTTTTGTTACCGTTTCCGGAACGGGGCAGGGTTAGATTTGCTTCATGTTACATCTAACCCGCTAACACCATGAAACCGAACGTTGGTACCATAGACAAGTTTGTACGCATCGGGGCTGCCGTCCTGATTGCGATACTCTATTTCGCAAATGTTATTTCCGGCACGATGGCCATCATCTTCATGGTCCTGGCCGCCGTATTCCTCATCACCGGGCTCGTCAATTTCTGCCCTTTGTATTCCATTTTCGGGTATTCCACTCGCGCCAAGCAGGAAGAACCCAAACAGCCGATACAGCCTGCTCAACCCAAGTAGCAGGAAATCTGTCGACATTGTAACCAAAGTAGCGGTATCCTCTAGGGTGCCGCTATTATTTTTGCATCGGCAAACAACCACCACACATGGTCATCCACCAATTTGAAGACAAAAACCTGGCGCATTATTCCTATGCCGTTGTCAGCAAGGGACAGATGGCGCTGATTGATCCGGCGCGCAATCCGCAGCAATACTACGACTTCGCGATCAGCCAAAAGGCAAAGATCACGGCGGTTATTGAAACCCACCCGCACGCTGATTTTGTCAGCAGCCACCTGGAGATTCACCATTCGTCAGGGGCCACGATCTATGTAAGCAAACTCCTGGGCGCCGAATACCCGCACCAGACATTCGACGAAGGTGAATCGATGATCCTCGGAGACATAACCCTGAAGGCGCTCAATACGCCCGGCCACTCGCCGGATAGTATCAGCATCGTCGTCATCGACGAAGAGGGCAAAGAGCGGGCGGTGTTCACCGGCGACACCTTATTCATCGGCGACTGCGGACGCCCGGATCTGCGGGAAGCTGCCGGTGCGATCACCGCTGCCCGTGAAGACCTGGCCCGGTCGATGTATCACTCTTTGCGCGACAAGCTGTCGGTACTTGCGGATGATACGCTCGTTTATCCTGCCCACGGCGCAGGAAGTCTTTGCGGTAAGGGGCTCAGCAAACAGAATGTCAGCACGATCGGTGCTGAAAAAATGGGAAACTGGAGCCTGCAGAAGATGTCCGAGGCAGAATTTGTCAAAGCGCTGCTGGAAGACCAGCCGTTCGTGCCCAAGTATTTTCCCTATTCCGTGGGGATCAACAAGCGCGGCGCTACTCACTTTCGCGATGCCATACAACAGGTAAAACGCGTACCGCTGCCGGGGACGACAACGGTAACCATCATCGATGCCCGGCCCGAGCGGCTGTTCAAGAAGGGGCACCACAAGGGCGCAATCAACCTGATGCGCGATACAAAATTCGAGACGTGGCTGGGCAGCATTGTCAGCCCGGGTGAATCGTTTTACCTGGTGGCAGAGAACGACGATGCCCTGAACGAATTGATTGAGCGCATTGCCCGGATTGGCTACGAGTCGCAGATACTCGGCGCTTCGGTAGCCGATACAGGGCCTCACGAAATGAATGTCTTCGACCCGGAGTTGCTTCGCAAAACGGAAGATGCCTTCACCATCCTGGACATCCGGAATCCATCCGAGGTAAAGGCCTCCAGGATATTTAAGAAAGCGATTCATATCCCGCTGTATGAACTTCGGGAACGCTGGAAAGAAATACCCACCGACAAGCCGGTGGTGGTTCATTGCGCTGGCGGCTACCGAAGCGCCGCCGGGAGCACTATTGTGCGCTCAGCGCTGCACGGTCAAGTGCCGGTTTTTGATTTAAGCGAAGCAGTTAAAACATTTCAAGAATGAGTTTTCTCGTCAAACACAAACTCACCCTCATCGGCCTTCTAGTCGGTGGCGTCGGGGGGTATCTATATTATCATTTCATCGGCTGCACGACAGGATCGTGCCCGATCACGTCAAAGCCCATGAACAGCACGCTCTATGGCGCCATGATGGGCTGGCTGCTGTTGACGTCCTTTCAGAAAGAAAAACCAAAGTCAAACATTACAAACACAGAATCTAACAACTAGTATGAAAACAGTAGTCGATGTACGTACCCCGGGAGAATTTGCGGGCGGCCATGTGCCCGGCAGCGTCAACATTCCCTTAAACCTGGTGCCTGAACGCCTGGAGGATTTTCGCAAGATGAAACAGCCCATTGTGCTTTGCTGCGCCAGCGGCGGACGAAGCGGCCAGGCCACTAACTGGTTGCGCGCGCAGGGAGTAGATTGTGAAAACGGCGGAAGCTGGCATAGTGTCGCTAACCAATAACCAGGATTCGAATCCTTAAAACGAATATGTTCAGTCTATTTGCAAATCTCTTTGGCCCGAAGGCAGACTACCGTCAGCTGGTCTCCAACGGCGCCGTTATCGTTGATGTCCGCACCAAAGGCGAATACAGCCAAGGCCACATCAAAGGCTCCATCAATATTCCGCTGCAAAGCTTGTCCAGCCAGTATCAGCGGCTGCCCAAAGACAAGCCCGTGATTACGTGCTGTGCATCGGGCATGCGCAGCAGCCAGGCCAAGTCATTCCTGAAAAGCCACGGCTATACAGAAGTGCACAACGGCGGCGGGTGGATGTCGCTCGACAGCAAACTGAAGCAAACAACCTAAGTCATCAGGCTCACGGGCAGTGAGCCGAGTGCTCACTTTTTCGCGTTGGCTGCATAATCCGCCAGGACTCCTGCCGCCTGCGCCCGAAGCTCTTCATAGCGAAGATATAGGTCTTTCCCCGGCGCCTGGTCGGCTTGATCAAGCTGCTGGCGAAGGTAATTCAGCTGGTCGATGAGTTGCGGCTTTTCATAAGCGCCTTCTTTTGTCGTCAGCAAATCTTCCAGGCGGGCCAGTGACTTATCTTGTGAAGTCTGTGCTTCAGAGGCTTTGCCTGCCTTGATGAGGGCCGCAATTTCCTTGCGCTGCTTCTTGATCTTGTCGGCCACCCGTTTGACCGTGTCCATTACGGCATTGACTTCGAAGACCAGTTTCTCGGTTGCTTTCAGGTCGTCGATGGTAGCTGTTCCCTTTACCCGCGGGTCCATCAGGATGCTGAAAGGTTGTGTCATTGCCTGGTTGTCGACCGTTAGCCGGACCTCATAGTTGCCGGGACTGACACGGTGGCCGCCGCGTCGGTTGCGTGAAGGATCGGCGTCCCAAGGACCATTGTGCGTCATGTCCCAACGAAAGCGGTTGGCGCCGCTGTTCTTTGCCAGGTCAGCCCGTGTGTTGCGGGCGGTAAAGTTGGTGGCCATGTTGCGGCCCTCGGCGCGCGTGGTATCTCGGGGAGGAACGGCGCTTGTAAATGATCGGATCACTTTTCCTGCCGAGAGTATTTCCAGCTTGATGTCTCCGGTGGGCTTACTCTTCAAGTAGTAATCAATGATAACCCCCGGGGCAGGGAAGTATGGAACCTCGGTGCGCGCATTGCCGCGGTACCGGAACGCATAGGTATCAACGGGTTTGAAGAGGTACGCGGACTGCTGTTTGGCTTTGGCCAACTCATGCAGCGGCGTAATATCATCAATCACCCAGAAGGAGCGGCCCATCGTAGACAGCACCAGGTCGTTGCGGTAGATCTTGACGTCAGTTACCGGGGTGATCGGAAGGTTCTGCTGGAACGGCTGCCAATTGGCGCCGTCATCGAACGAAATAAACATCCCGTACTCAGTCCCGGCGTAAAGAACACCTGCAGCGCCCGGGTCTTCGCGAACCACGCGAACCGGGTAGTCTGACGGAATGCCATTCGTGATCAACTTCCACGTTTTCCCAAAGTCCGTTGTTTTGTAGATGTACGGCTTCCAGTCGCCCAGCTGATAGCGCAAGGAGACGAAGTAGGCCTTGCCTTCCTGGTGCGGAGACGGTTCAACGCAGTCGATTCTTCCGCCGGGCGGCAGTTCGCGGGGCGTCACGTTGCTCCAGCTTTTACCGCCGTCCTGGGTCACGCTCACCGGTCCGTCATTGGCGCCTACCCAGATGAGACCGGCTTTTACAGATGATTCTTTGATGTCGTAGATCGTGCTGTAGAACTCCTCACCGGTGATGTCGCGCGTGATGGGGCTTCCGGAGATCACCTGCTTGGAAGGATCATGGGCGGTCAGATCGGGAGAAATGATTTCCCAGGTCTTTCCATCGTCCATGGTCTTGTGAACATACTGTGAGGTGTGATAGACAATGTTGGGATTATGCGGCGAGACATGAATCGGAGAAACACGCTGGAACCGGAATTTTAATTCATCGGGGTCATGGCCATACATGTTCGCACCGCCGACGACATACACGCGTTCCTGGCCGGTGCTCTTGTCATACACGCTGAAGCGCCCTTTGCAGTTGGCATAGATGATGTTTGAATTGCCGGGCTTGGGAACGGCCGGGCCTGTCTCACAGCCGCCCGTCGCCATCAGGAAACTGGCAGGGCCGCCGGCCGGATCATAGGGGGGCAGCGTGGGAACGGCTACCGTTGTGCCGTTGTCCTGCTGACCCGCGTACAGCCAATAAGGGTATTGATCATCGACGTCAACCTGGTAGAGTTCGGACGTAGGCTGATTGTTTTGTGATGACCAGCTTTTGCCGCTATTCGTTGTGACATTCGCTCCACCATCGTTGGATTGAATCCAGATCGACGTATCGCGCTTGTTGATCCACAGGTCATGGTTGTCGCCGTGGGGCGTTGACAACGACTTCCAGGTTTTTCCGCCGTCGGTTGATTTCCAGAAACTCGTGGTCATGGCAAACAGAACGTCTGCGTTAAGCGGGTTGGCCTCGATGTTGCAGTAATAGAAGGGACGGTCAATAAGCTCTTTCTTGTCCACCACTTGCTTCCAGTTCTCGCCCTGGTCGTCTGACCGGTAGATGCCGCGGGCGCCTTTCGGAGCTTCGATGAGCGCATAGACACGATTGGGGTCGGCGTCGGATACAGCGAGATCGATTTTGCCAATGAGGCCGCCCGGGAGTCCTGCCGTAAGTTTCTTCCAGGTTGTACCTCCGTCACTGCTCTTGTAGATGCCGCCGGCCTGGTTTCCGCCGCTGATGATGGTCCAGGGTTTGCGTTCCGCTCTCCACATGGTGGCATAGATGATTTCGGGATGGCCCGGCGCAAACTCCAAATCGGCCGCGCCGATCGTGTCAGAAAGGTAAAGCACCTGTTCCCAGGTCTTCCCCCCGTTGCGTGTGCGGTAGACGCCGCGTTCCTTGTTCGGGTTGAAAGGCTGGCCGATGGCGGCGACGAAAACCGTATCAGCATGTGTCGGGTGAATCTCGACGGCCCCGATTTGCCCGACCTTTTCAAGTCCAATGTGTTTCCACGTCTTGCCGGCATCCACGGATTTGTAGACGCCCTTTCCAATGATCACGTTGGAACGAATGCCGTCGGAACCGGTTCCCACATATACGATCTTCGGGTTGGGTTGAAACACGTTGATATCACCGATAGACGGTGTGGCGAAATAGCCGTCAGAAACATTGTTCCAGGTGATACCATAATCCTGGGTCTTCCACAGGCCTCCGCCCGTGGCCCCCATGTAGAATGTGCCCGGCTGTGAATTGATTCCGGCAACGGCCGTTACGCGGCCACCCTGCGTGGGACCGATCGGCCGGTACGAGAGGGCCTTGAAGATGGCAGTGTCAAGGGCCGGAGCCGGCGCTGGTGCAGGGGAGGCGGGGGATTTCTTCTTTTGGGAATTGGCGGTCAATGACAGCAGGACCAGCAATAGGGACAGAACTAGTTTCATCAGGTTTGGGCTTATTGGCGGGTAAGGTAAATCAAAAGACCAATCACCTGAAATGAAATTCCATCATTGGCAATGATGGGCGCTGACCAATGTCAGGCTAACTTTACGGCAGGCAAGCCTAAATTGAATTGCCTTTCACCTATGAAGAATCTGCTCAAGCCATCGATCTACTGGCTATTGGTCTTTGTGCCGGCCTCTTTTATCCTCGAACTCCAGGAAGCCGCCGCCCCGCTGATCTTCTTTTCGGCGGCGTTATCCATCATTCCCATTGCCCGACTAATCAGTGCTTCCACGGAGCATCTGGCAACGTACACCGGCGATGCGGTTGGCGGCCTGCTGAATGCCACGTTCGGAAATTTGCCGGAGTTGATTATTGCCATGGCTGCGTTGAGCGCCGGGCTCTATGACATGGTTCTTGCTTCGCTGGCCGGCGCTATCCTGGCCAATCTACTGCTCGCCATGGGCATATCCTTTATCGTGGGTGGACTAAAGTATCATAGCCAGGATTACAACCCTACCAGCATCCGGGTGTATGGATCGATGATGATGATTGCTTCATTCAGTTTGTTTGTGCCCCGCGCATTTCACCGGTTCTTTGGCGCTGAGGAATATGTGCAAAGCGAAAATATGCTGAACCTGTTCCTCGCCGGAACGTTGCTGATCGGCTACGTCCTTTACCTGGTATTCATGCTGAAGACGCATGGTGAGTTCTTCAAGAGCCAGGACGCAGACGGCGAAAGCGAACATTCGGATCGGTGGTCGCTGCAGCGGGCGTTGGTTACCCTGGTGATTGCCTCTGTCGGGGCCGCCTTCATGAGCGAAGTGTTGGTCGGCGCCGCGGAAGAAACCGGCGCCGCGCTGGGCATGTCGACGGTGTTTATCGGCGTCGTATTCCTGGCGATTGTCGGCGGGGCCGCCGAAAGCATATCCGCTGTGAGCATGGCAGCCAAGAACAAGATGGATCTAAGCATCGGCATCCTGCTGGGCAGCTCAATACAAATTGCCTTGTTCGTGGCGCCTGTGCTGGTGTTCAGCAGCCTGGTGATCGGGCCCGAACAGCTCAACTTGTCGTTTAATCGCGCCTTGCTGGGAGCCCTGTTCTTTGCGGTACTGCTGGGCATTGTCGTCAGCGGTGACGGCCGCGCCAACTGGTACAAGGGCGTACAACTCGTCGTATTTTATGTTATTCTTGGGATCATGTTTTACTTTATTCCTGTCCCCGCATGAGCAATGATTTTTGGAGCAAGCGTGTCCGCGAAGGGGCCGTTCTCAGCCCGATTGACCGAATCGCAGAAGTCCTGTTTGGGCTGATCATGGTACTCACATTTACCGGTGCAATCAGCGTGGCCACCGGGAGAAACGATGTGCGCGAGATGCTGTGGGCGGCCCTGGGATGCAATGTGGCCTGGGGCATTGTCGATGCCGTGATGTACCTGATGAACCTGCTGCTGGAGCGTGGACACGGCATTACGGTAATCAACCGAATTCGGAAGTCAACGGATCAAACAGCGGCGCGCGGCATTTTCAAGGAAGAAGTTCAACCCCTGGTGGCATCCCTGTTATCGGATGAGGAAGTTAATCAACTGAATGACCGAATTAAGAAATTGCCTGAACCAAAAGTTTCTCAAATTCTTTCCGTCAAGGATTTCATATCCGCGCTTCAGATCTTCCTGCTGGTGTTCATTTGCACATTTCCGGTCGCGCTGCCATTCGCCCTCATCCATGAATTGGGAGTGGCGATGAGGGTTTCGAACGGTATTGCGTTGGTCATGTTGTTTATCGGAGGATACCAGTTGGCAGGATATGCCGGGTTCCGCCCATGGCTCACGGCAATGGTGTATACGGTAATCGGTGTGCTGATGGTCGGATTGACAATGGCATTGGGAGGATAAGGCATGAAGCGAGCGATCTTTCTCCTCTTACTGGCGACCGGAGTTTCCGTGTCCGCCTGGGCCCAGGCTGATTCAACGAAATGGGCACTGGATGTGGAAGCGAATAATTACTTCTTTCCCGGCAGTGAATATATTTTTCTTCCTGTTTTTCATGCCGACAAGAACTGGCTGCACCTCGAAGCCCGGTACAACTACGAGGACCTCAAGACTTTTTCCGGCTGGCTGGGATATAACCTGGAAGGAGGGAACCAGGTGACTTACAAGGTAACGCCGATGTTGGGACTGGTTGCGGGCCAAACCCGGGGCTTTGGTGCGGGCCTGGAATATACTCTCACCCTCGACAAGATTGAATGGTACATGGAGAGCGAGTACGTGTGGGATTCTGCCGCGAAGGAGAATAACTTCTTTTACTTGTGGTCAGACATCACGTACTCCGTGACGGATCATTTTTGGCTGGGGGTTAGTGCGCAACGCACCCGGTTGTACAAAACAGAACTGGACTTGCAGCGGGGGATTATTGTGGGAGGCGGCCTGAAGAATTGGGAATTGACTTCCTATTTCTACAACCCGCATCTTTCCAATCCCTTCTTTCTCGTTACTTTGTCCGTAGGTTTTTAGTCGGCTATGCTCGAACATCCCATATTTTTATTCTCACTGGGACTGGTACTGCTCTTCGGACTCTTCTCCCGCCGCGCGGAGCACTCGGTTATTACAGCGCCAATGGTTTTCGTCACGGCGGGCATGCTGCTGAGTCTTGTTGTGCCGGCGGAGATCAAAGAGAATATTGAGGCGCCCTGGGTGAAGGTAGTGGCCGAGCTGACGCTGATCCTGGTTCTGTTTGTAGATTCATCGACGCTCGATCTCAGGGAATTGCTAAAGCACCGGCAGCTGCCAATGCGGCTGCTGCTGATCGGACTGCCCATCACGATGGTAGTCGGCATACTCATGGCATGGCCCATGTTCCCGGATGAAAACATCTGGCTGATCGCTTTGATGGCCCTAATCCTGTCGCCGACTGATGCCGCCCTCGGCCTGGCAGTGGTGACGAGTGAGCGGGTGCCGCTGACGGTACGACAAACCATCAATGTGGAAAGCGGGCTCAACGACGGGTTTGCACTTCCACCTATCCTGGTTTGCCTCGCCGTACTGAGCGGAGGCGAACATGCCGACGAGGGCTTGTCGTATTGGGGAATGTTTACCCTCAAACAGTTTATTGTTGGCCCCATCATCGGCGGCGCCGTCGGTTGGCTGGGTGGTTACCTGGTTGACGAATGTTCGAAGCGCCAGTGGATGAGTGCGACCTTTCAGCGGCTCGCGTCGCTTTCAATTGCTGTATTGGCCTTTGCGGCGGCCGAATCGCTGCACGGCAACGGATTCATTGCGGCATTCTTCTCCGGTATGCTTTTAGGAACGAAGACCCATGCTTTCCGCGAGTCCATACATGGCTTTGGCGAGTCGCTGGGACAAATCCTGGTGCTCCTTATCTTTTTGGTAACCGGGTTGTTGATTATCCCACTATCATACCCGCACTGGGATCTTACCTCATGGCTATACGCGATCCTCAGCCTGACCGTCATCCGAATGGTTCCTGTGGCTCTCAGCTTGATGGGTACCGGTTTGGATCGAAAGACGATCAACTTTATTGGATGGTTTGGACCACGCGGCATCGCGTCAATTCTGTATTTGTTGATGGCGGTCATTCAATTGAAGGTGGCCGGTCATGAGCGCATTTTCTCGGTAATAAGCCTCACCGTGCTGCTCAGCATCTTCCTCCATGGCATGAGTGCGGTACCGCTCTCTAAGATATTCAAGCCGTCGCCTGACAATGTGGTAGGCAAAGGATAGGCGGGAGCGCTGGTTGATACAGAAAGATCGTTCGATAGCGCGCCACGTTGATCAAGACCTTATCTTTGCGGCTTTTCTGGCATGAACTACCTCTCCGCTGAGCAAATTTCGAAGTCATTCAACGACAAATGGCTGTTTAAGGACCTTTCTATTGGGATATCCTATGGCGAGAAGTTCGCCCTTGTCGGAAACAACGGTGTGGGGAAATCCACGCTGCTCAAGATCCTTACCGGCGAATTGGCGTCCGACTCCGGCCAGGTTGTCGTGCGCGACGGGATCCGGGTAGGGGTGCTTACCCAGCAGCGCGAAGTGCCCGGTCACACGCCTATTAAGGACATTCTCTTTGATACCTCCAACAAGGTGGCCGCGGCCGTCAAAGAATACGAAGACTGCCTTCACCATCCGGAGGTTCCCGCCGAACGCATGCAGGCAGCCCTGGAGCGAATGGAAGAGTTTTCGGCGTGGGATTACGATGCCAAGGTTCACGAGATCACCACCAAACTGGACGTTCCTGACCTGGACAAAACATTCAGTCAACTGTCCGGCGGGCAGAAGAAGCGCATCTTTCTTGCGCAATTGCTGCTCTCGAATCCTGACCTGATCATCATGGATGAACCAACCAACCACCTCGACCTGGGCGCCATTGAGTGGTTGGAGAATTATTTGGCGGGCCCGACCATCACACTAATCATGGTCACACACGACCGCTACTTCCTGGACAACGTCGCCAACGAGATCATTGAACTGGATCGGCAGCAGTTGTATCGCTACAAGGGCAACTACGCCTACTTCCTGGAGAAGAAATCGGAACGTGAAGAGATGCTGAAGTCGGAGGTGGCGAAGGCACGAAACCTCCTGAAGAAAGAGTTGGAATGGATGCGCCGTCAGCCCAAAGCGCGCGGGACGAAAGCCAAGTACCGCATCGATGCATTTTACGAATTGAAAGAAAAGGCTTCCCAGGAGTTGCGCAAAGACCGACTCGAGTTGGATATTAAGGAATCGCGACAAGGCGGCAAGGTGCTGGAGGTGGAACACGTCAGCAAACGGTACGGCGACCAGGTCATCATTGACGACTTCTCGCATGTGTTCAAGAAGTTTGACCGGATTGGCGTCGTGGGAAAGAATGGGGTGGGCAAGTCCACCTTTCTGGATATTCTTACGGGGCGGACAAAGCCGGACAAGGGAGATGTCATGCCGGGATTGACCACCCGCTTCGGGTATTTCACGCAGGATACCATGAATCTCAATCCCGCGAACCGGATCATTGAAGAAGTGAAGCAGATTGCTGAATTCATCACCCTGTCCGACGGCAGCCAGGTATCGGCGTCCAAGTTTCTCGACAACTTTCTCTTTCCGCCGGAAAAGCAATACACATACGTCGAGAAGCTGAGCGGTGGCGAGAAGAAGCGTCTACAGCTGCTGAAACTGTTGGTGACCAGCCCGAATTTTCTTGTGTTGGATGAACCGACCAACGATTTCGATATCGATACATTGAATGTACTGGAGGACTTCCTCGAGAAATTCAACGGGTGCCTTATGCTCGTTTCGCACGACCGGTATTTCATGGACCACCTGGTTGACCAGCTCCTTGTTTTCGAGGGCGACGGGCGCATTCGCCTCTTCAATGGAAACTACACCGACTACCGCGATACCCTGGAAGAGGGGACATCAACCGAGCCGGAAGAGGTGGTTAACGTGGTTCCTCAAAAGCAACCCGCTTCACCGGAAAAGAAGAAAGTGTCTTCCAAGACGAAACGCGAATACGAAGAGCTGGAAAAGGAAATTGCCATGCTCGAAAGCGAAAAGGCCGTCTTCGTCGAAAAACTAAATGGCGGCTCTACCAGCCACGAAGAGCTTACCCGGTGGTCGACCGCGATCAGGGAACTGGGCGAGCGGATCGATGCGAAAAGCACGCGGTGGCTCGAACTGGCTGAGCAGTTGCAATAAGCCGCCGCCGATTTCGTCTTCGTATCTAAAGCAAAGACTGTGAACCGGAGTTTTGGTCAATTACCGACAGGGCTGAGGAAATCAAGAATTCATTCTTCACCGAATTTTCGGGAGGGAGGGTTCCAGAATGTGGTCCCAACGCCCATGTTGGGGGAAGGTGCTTCCTATCCCAAAATGATGCGGAAGTTCTTCTTCGAACGCCTGCCCGGGCAGGAACCGCAAAGCATCCTTCCGTCCGTAAAAGGAGATTTGAAGTCGTTGTCCAGGGAGGAACCCACCATTACCTGGTTCGGCCATTCCTCTTATCTACTCACGTTGAACGGGAAAGTGATCCTCGTGGACCCGGTCTTCAGCGAACGCGCATCGCCCTTTTCGTTCATGGGCAGCAAAGCCTTTCCTGTTACCGCCAGGTACACCATCGATGATTTGCCGGATCCCGATCTGGTGATTCTCACCCACGACCATTACGACCACCTCGACTTCGGGGTGATCACCAAGTTCGGGCACCGGGTTCCGCTGTTCGCAACATCACTCGGTGTGGGAGAGCATTTGGAGTATTGGGGTATTGATCCCAGCCGCATACGTGAATTTGACTGGTGGGAGAGTGCGATGATCCTCCCCGGCCTGGAGTTGACGGCAACGCCGTCGCGGCATTTTTCAGGACGAGGGTTCAAAAGAAACCAAAGCTTATGGTCCTCATTCATCCTGAAATCCGGAGGATTAAAAGTTTTTGTCGGCGGCGACTCAGGTTATGACGTGAGCTTTCAGAAGATAGGACAGTATGCCGGCGGGTTTGACTTTGCCATCCTCGAATGCGGGCAATACGACGCCATGTGGCCAAACATTCATATGATGCCGGAGGAGACCATCCAGGCAGGAATCGACCTTCGCGCACGAACTCTCATGGCGGTGCATTGGGGGAAGTTCAAGTTGGCCAACCACACCTGGACAGACCCGATTGAGCGGGCGTATGCCAAGGCCGGGCAAATGGAAGTACCACTGGCCGTTCCGCGGCTGGGTGAGACCATGCGGATCGATCAACCAATTTTCGGTCAACCGTGGTGGAAGGGATGATCGTCCTGTATCTTTGGACGTTTTGAAGTCCGCCACCGTCAACGAAATCAAGCGCGCCCTGGCCGAAGCCGGCGAGGAAAAATTGATAGCCGTATCACTGCGGCTCGCCAAGTACAAGGTCGAAAACAAAGAATTGCTGACCTACTTGCTTTTCGAATCCGATGATGAGCCTGCCTATGTTGCCGGTTCCAAGCAGGATATTACCGATGCCTTCGAGGCGATCCCCAACAAGAATTTATACTACTTCAAGAAGAGTATCCGCAAAATCCTGCGCACGGTCAACAAGCACGCCCGGTACTCCGGGATTCCGCAGACGGAAGTTGAACTGCGCCTGCACTTCTGCCGAAGCCTGCAGGAATCCGGCGTTGACTTTAAGAAAAGCGCCGTGATCAAGAATCTTTATGATCACCAGGTGAAGAAGATTCATTCCCGGATGAATGATTTGCCGGAAGACCTGCGAATGGATTTTGAAGAAGACGTTCGACAACTAGGAAAAGTCTGAGAATAACAGTGAGCGAGTTAAGCCCTGGTGCCCAACGGGTGCAAGATATCCTGAGAGCCATCAACCCTTCGTTTGTGGTGGTGGAACTTCCTTCCAGCACCCGCAGTGCCCAGGAAGCGGCTTTGTCGGTTGGATGTGAGGTGAAGCAAATCGTCAAGTCACTTATCTTCCGCACGGTTCACTCCGGAAAGCCCATCCTCATTCTTGCCAGCGGGGTCAACCGGGTCGACGAGCAAATGATCGCCAGTCGGATTGGCGAACCTATAGTAAAGGCCGATGCTGATTTTGTCAGGGAGCATACGGGCTTCGCCATTGGCGGTGTTTCACCGGTTGGACTTAAGTCGAAATTGGAGACATATATTGACGAGGACCTGAGTCGATGCGACTCGTTGTGGGCGGCGGCCGGGACTCCGAACGCAGTCTTCCGGCTTACGTTTGCCGACTTGGTATCCGTTTCGGGCGGGGAGGTCGTTCCAATCCATTGACAAGACATGAGGGCTGATCAATATCATTTGGTTTGGCGTGATTCTGTTGCAACTTGCCCTGAGTCTCAATCATCACGCGTATGCGATCAGTTATAACCCTCGCAATACTTTTGACAGGGTTTTGGGCACACGGCCAGGGTGACGATGCCCCGCGCTCCCATACCAATTTTGCAGACCTGACCTTGGGAGTAGGCAGCGGTCAAACGAACATATCCACTTCCTATCAACACCTCTGGAAGTTCGGCAACAACAAGCGACTGCTGATGGGCGTTGGCATGCGGATGAACGGATTCTTTGCTTCCGATGCGAACATGATCACTGCTCCGGCCAGGATCGTGAAAGGAGAGACCGGACCCGCCGCGCTCTTTAAGAAATCAATTCCTCAATACATTGACACGGCGTTCTTTCCAACCGCCCAGGCTTACTCCATTAACTTTTTGATGGCCATCGCCTACCAAATTACCGACGACTTCCAGGTGGGCTTCAACATTGATGTCATCGGTGCCTCTTTCGGCGCCGAGCGATCGGGAACCTATATCAATCGCAACAATCCAACAGGGATTTATTCCAGCCCGGTGCGGGGTGCGCCGACAGGCTTCAACTTACTGCTGGTTGGCGAGAACGATTTGGGCAGCTTGAATTCGGAATTCTATGTGACGTATGCCATTGACGAGCGCTGGTCGCTGAAGGGCGGAGTGCAGCACAGTTTCCTGGAGTTCACCACCACCACGAAAGTGCAGCAGTACCCGGAATCCAACGACCGCTTCCGCATCACACCGACGGTTGCCTGCCTCGGCGTGGTCTACACCATTCACTAAGGGAGTACTTCCAACAGGAAGATTTGAGTTTTCTGAAAACTCTGAAAGTTGTTGTCGGTGACCAGCAGGAGGGAACGATTTCCGTTTTTCAGCAGAGGTCCCCACGTGATGCCTTCCACATTGTCGACGTGTGTAGTTAACGTGTCCATGTCGAGAAGCAGTCGCTTTTGGATCACGTTGATCTTTTCGTTGTTTTTGAGCGAAGCGATGTCTTTCACATCGGTTGCTGATGCGATGTCGGCCAGGAAGATCTTTACCGTGCAGGGCAGACGACCGGTTGAAAATGAGCGCTCAACCACGAGAAACTGGTTGTTGCCCGCTTCGAGGATGTCGGTGATCCCGTTGACACGAAAGGCCGTGGGCAGGATGGGTGAATGCGCGACGGGCTCCAAATCATATGCAAACTGTGCTGTATTCTTCCGGCTGGCAACGTCGTAGCGGTAAAACCTGACAAGGGCCCTCGACTCCTCAATGTCCGCGCGGGGTCCATCCTGGTAGAGCGGCTCCTCGAGGGCAGCCCATAACGTGTTGTAACCGTCAGCAAAGGTCAGCGCTTCAAGGGTTCCATTCTGTCGCGCCCCATAATCGTGGTCGGTGACGCGGGCATTTTCAGGAAGAGGAAATTGACCGGTGAACCGGCCATTTTGTGTAATCGTTATGGAGGGGTCGACGAGCACGGTGTCTTTGGCGGTGACGATACGCTCACCTTCACTCACCCAAACAATTTCTTTGGTCACCGGATTAAGGCGCAATCCTTCCGGGTCAACGGTATGCTTTGGATCAGCTTTGAGTGTCGGATAAGTGCTGCCGTCCGGTGCGATGAAGTCGAACTTTCCCTTGAAAATCACCGTGTCAATGACTGCCCCGGACAATTTGATTTCTGCCGTGTAATACCGGGCCGGTTTCAAGGCGGAGCGGTCGTCACAAATCAGGTAGTAAGTATTTGTTGTGGCGTCAAAGTCAATGCCGGACAGGCCGCCGACCGGTGTTTCAGCGAACTGGAGATTGTTGGGCACGGTATAAACATCCCGGAATTGCAGGCTCCCCAAGCGCTTGGGTTGTGCGATGCACGTGGTGATGATAAGCGTTGGAAAAAGGAGGGAGAACAGGAACTTGGAGGTCATGGCAAAAGGGAAGGAGCAACAAGTATTCCATAAATTACGACCTTTGATTCCATTTCATCAGCAAGGGCAAAATTCTTTTTCTCTCCATGGGTTCCACAGCGCAACGTCTTTCAGGTCAGATCGTCGACCTGCATCAACGGCGCATCTACGGTGGTGAAGTCATTTTTGACAAGGGCATTATCCTGGAGATCAGGGAAGTGGAGCCGGCCCCGCCGCACTTTATCCTTCCGGGATTTATTGACGCCCACGTCCATATTGAAAGCTCGATGCTGGTTCCCAGTGAGTTCGGAAGGATGGCGGCTACACACGGGACGGTGGCCACGGTCTCCGATCCCCACGAGATTGCCAATGTCCTGGGAATACCCGGCGTTGATTTCATGATTGAAAATGGAAGGACGATAGCTTTCAAATTCTACTTCGGCGCTCCCAGTTGCGTACCGGCAACATCCTTTGAAACTGCCGGCGCCGAACTTGGGCCGGCGGCGATAGACTCCCTCCTCAGCCGTCCGGAAATCAGGTACCTGGCCGAAATGATGAATTGGCCTGGCGTCATTCACGGCGACCCAATGGTAATGGAAAAGATCGCGCTGACGCTGAAGCACGGCAAGACGGTCGATGGCCATGCCCCCGGATTGACCCCGCAGCAAGCGGCCGACTACATTAAGGCCGGCATCTCGACCGATCATGAATGTGTCGACTACGAGGAAGCCAGGCATAAGCTTGCGCACGGGATGAAAGTCATCATCCGCGAAGGAAGTGCGGCGAGAAATTTCGAGGCGTTGATCGGCCTGCTTCCGGAATATGAGAACGAGGTGATGTTTTGCTCGGACGACAAACACCCCGACAGCCTTGAACGTGGCCATGTGAACGACCTGGTTCGGCGCGCTGTGGCGAAGGGCATTGATGTCTTCAGTGTATTGAAAGCAGCCTGTGTGAACCCCGTGCTGCACTATGGACTGAACGTGGGCCTGCTCCGCAAAGGTGACCCGGCTGATTTCATAGCCGTGAAAGATCTTCGGGATTTCAAGGTTAAGTACACGGTAATCAATGGTGAGATGGTAGCCAAGAACGGCATGACGCTTATCCCCAGCGTGCCCATTTCAAGGCCAAACAATTTCCATGCTGAGCCGATATCGGCCGAGGCAATAAGGGTGACGGCCGCCGGAAACCGAGTGCGCGTTATCGTCGCACACGACGGGCAACTGATCACAACGGAAGAAGTGGTCAAGGCCCGCATAGACAATAATTGCCTCGTTCCTGATGTGGACAATGACATTTTGAAGTTGGTGGTCGTAAACCGCTACCAATCTTCTGCACCTGCCGTTGCCTTCATCAAGGGATTTGGGCTGAAGACGGGTGCGCTGGCTTCATCGGTGGCCCACGACTCCCACAACATCATCGCCGTGGGCTGTGATGATGAATCGATTTCGCAGGCGATCAATGCCGTTATTGCCGAAAAAGGTGGCGTCTCCATTTCGAGAGCGGGTACTGCATCTATACTCCCGCTTCCGGTGGCGGGAATCATGTCGGATCAGGATGCGTATGCAGTGGCGCGGCGCTACAGCGAGCTGGACCGGGTTTCCAAGGAGATGGGATCAACCCTTGGGGCACCCTTTATGACATTGTCCTTTATGGCCTTATTAGTTATACCGATGTTAAAACTGAGTGATCGCGGGCTGTTTAACGGGAATTCGTTTGAATTCACCCCGCTGGCTTGTTAGATGGTGTAACCATTTCTTTGAAAGTCAGTTCTAAGCAGTAAGTATCCTACCTATGCTTGTCAGCTATTTCCGCATCGCACTCCGCCACATCCGGCAGAATCCCGTTTACGCATTCATCAACATCTTCAGCCTGACGATCGGGCTTGCCGCGTGCATTGTCATTTACCTTTTCATCCATGACGAACGAAGCTTCGATGCGTGGCATTCGAAGAAGGCATCCATTTTCCGGGTAAATGAAGTGCAGAACTTCACCGGCACCAAGCGGCAACTGGTTGCACTTACCGGGGGCCCGTTTGGACCGGCCATGATTCACGAGTTCCCGGAGATCGAAAATTATACCCGGTATTGGGGGCAGGCGAAGGGGGTGATTAAGGAAGGGGAGCGGCAATTCTTGATTGACCAGATCGCCACGGTGGACAGCTCGTTTTTGTCGATGCTCGATTTCCCGCTGTTATATGGTGACCCGGCTACCGCCCTGGATGAACCAAACAGCCTTCTGTTGACGGAAGAGACGGCCCGGAAATTCTTTGATCAAATTGAAGAGGCCGTAGGCAAAACGGTGACCCGGCGCGACAGGGAGTTTAAAATCACGGGGATTATGAAAGACGTCCCCGAGAATTCGCATTTGCAGTTCGATGCACTCGAGTCGTTTGCCACCTACACCAGCAAGGACTCGACGATTAATACCGATTGGAACGGGAACTACCTGGTAACCTATATCAAGCTTCATCCGAATGTCGATTACAAGAAGCTCGAAGCCAAATTTCCCGAATGGTTTGCCCGCTGGACCGGTGAGCCGGATATTAATAAAACCACTTCGCTGTACCTGCAGCCCTTCACGGAGGTCCACCTGAATTCCTCCGACGTCGAGCACGATTACCGGAACTACCGAAAGTTCAACGGGAAATATCTGGGCATCTTCATTATCACGGGATTGTTCATCCTGTTGATCGCTTCCGTGAACTTCATGAACCTGACGACGGCGCGTGCGTCGCATCGATGGAAGGAAATCGGCGTGCGCACTTCTGTCGGCGCGAAGAAACGGCAATTATTCAATCAATTTATTCTCGAATCGCTCTTGCTCGCGGTGGTTGCCCTGGTCCTGGCACTGGTCCTTGACTTCTTGCTGCTCCCGCTGCTGAATACCGCCATCGGAAGGCAGTTAACGCTGCTTCAAATATTCACCAATCCCGTGAACCTGGCGATCCTGGGCGGCATCACCATTCTTCTTGGACTTCTGACGGGCATGTACCCCTCTTTGTACATGACGTCGGTCAATGCCGTGCAAGTGCTGAAAGGCGGCTCAGGCGGTAGAAAGTCGGTATTTCAAAGTTCCCTCGTCGTCGTGCAGTTTGGTTTGGCCATGGGCATGATCGTGAGCACGGGTGTAGTGATCCAGCAGTTGTACTTCATGAAGAATTCCGATGTTGGCTTTGCCACGGATCGGATGGTGCTCGTGGAGTTGGACCGTGAATCGAACAGCAAGTACGGTGTGATCAAGGATGAATTGCTCCGCCAGGCGCATGTGGTCGGTGTAACGGCGTCCGGACAACGACTGGGCAACAATTTTCATCAGTGGGGTTTCAAAGTTAAATCCGATACGGGCGTCATCAACATGGCGCCGTCCAATGTCAATGTAGATCCTGACTATCTGAAGGTTTACGGCATCGCGATCAAAGAGGGCAGAGGTTTTGAGAAGGAGAACCCGCTGGATAACGGCAAGAGTTTCGTTATCAATGAAGCCATGGTGCGTCATCTCCAGCTGAAGAACCCGGTCGGTACAAGAGCAGGACACGGGTGGATGCACAACGACTCACTCGGGACAATCATTGGAGTTGTCCGCGATTTCAATTTTAATTCGCTGCATCACACCGTGAATACCCTTTCCATTGTCAGTCACCAGGATTGGCGTCACGAAGAGATGACGGTTAGAATCGACGGCGCCAATACCCAGGAAACACTGGCCGCCATCAAATCAATTTGGGACAAGCATGTCGCGGGCTACCCATTCACCTACACTTTCCTGGATCAGCACCTGGATGAGCTCTATCGGACGGAACGTCAAATGAGCGTGGTCGTAACCATTATGGCCGGCCTCGCCATCCTGATCTCGGCGATGGGCCTGTTCGGCCTGGCGATGATTACGACAGAGCGCCGAACCAAGGAAGTCGGTATTCGGAAAGCATTGGGCGCGACCGAATACCAGATCACCCTGCTGATTTCGGGGCAGTTTACGCGGCTCATTCTCATCGCTTTCGTCATCATCACGCCGGTATTCTACTGGCTGTTGTCCGGATGGCTGAATACGTTTGCTTACCGGGTCAACCTGAACCCGGCAGTTTTTGTTGCCGGAGGAGCATTGGCCATGGTCACTGGATTACTCACCATCGCCTACCATACCCTGCGATCGGCGAAGTCCAATCCGGTCAAGGCCCTCCGCTACGAATAGTTAGCGGATGAACTGATTCTGATCATGGGAATTCTTCCCGGGATTGGCCATATTTGATAGCCATCCAAAGGCATCGCTATGGATAAACTGGTCACATTGCTGGTGCCCACCGATTTTTCTGCCGCTGCCAAAGCCGCCGCCCGGTATGCGGCGAGTATGGCCGCCATCGTCAACGCCAGGGTCATCCTGCTATCCGTTGTTGAAATGGATACGGAGGAGGCCGTACTCCACAACTGGAAGACACTGGAGAACCAATTGAAACGTTCGTCATTACGCGGCCTGGACAAGCTCATGAAGGAAATCCAGGCTGCTGCGTCGAAACCCATAGAAATTACCACGGATTTGATGGTCGGCATACCGATGGAAGATGTGATTCTACAATATGCGAAAGAGAAGAAAGTAGACCTGATCGTGATGGGCACGAAAGGGGCGAAAGGGCTGAAGAAGATACTGAGCGGAAGCAAGACCGCCCACCTGATCGAGCACAGCAGCGTACCCATATTGGCGATACCGGTCAAGGCCGCTTTTACCCAACTGAAGAAGATGGTGTATGCAAGTGATTTGAAGAACGTCCAGGGAGAGACCCGATCGTTGTCACGCATCGCTGCCTACTTCGGCGCCGAAATCATGGTCTTGCACATTGCACCCGCCAACAGTGCAAGCCGGGTCGATCGAAGCCTGGAGCCGGCACTGATTGAGAAGAGCCAATATGGAGCCATTTCCTTTCACCAGCTGCAAAGCGATGATGTCGCCAAGGCCATTGAAAATTTCATTGGGGAGAATAAAGCAGATATCCTCGTCATGTACACGCATGAGCTTGACTTTTTAGAGCGCGTCATGGACATGAGTGTGACGCGCAAGATGGCGTTTCATACCAAGGTTCCGCTACTGGTGTTCAACCGGAGCACCGTTCAAGGATAGCCCGCATTGTGGATTCACTTACGCACATTGTTTTAGGCGCCTGCATTGGAGAGGCGGTCGTTGGCAAACAGGCCGGCCGCAAGGCACTCGTACTCGGCGCCGTGGCGCAAAGCCTTCCCGACATCGACTTCATTGCCGGCTTTTGGTTAAGCCCTGCCAATGACCTCCTGGCACATCGCGGCTTTACGCATTCCCTGCTGTTTATTGCTTTGAGTGCCTTCCCCTTGGCGTTCTTGTCAGATAAGTACATCTCGCCGCATGAGGTGTCATGGAGGAAGTGGACCGCATTCTACCTGTTGCAGCTGTTCGTCCACATCTTCCTGGATGCCTTCAACGCTTATGGCACGGCCTGGTTTGAGCCATTCTCACATACCAGGATTTCGTTCAATACACTCTTCGTTGCAGATCCATTCTTGTCAATTCCGCTCGCGATCGCGTTTGTCTTCCTTGTTTTCTCCGGGCTGGGGAATCCCAAAAGAAAGTTGGCGGCACTCCTGGCGGTAGGGTGGGCGGCGCTTTACCTGGGATACGGCGTCATGAACAAGCTGTCGGTAGACCGAAACATCCAGGCCAATCTCCAAAGGCAGCACATGCCGGCAGCAACATACTTCTCCACACCGACACCCCTCAATAACTGGCTATGGTATATCGTGGTGAATAATGACGAAGGAAGCTATGTGGGATATCGTTCAGTATTTGACGCTACCGACACGATCGACTTCGAATTTTTTCCGCGCAACGAGGCGCTGCTTGCACTGGTGGCGGATCACGAAGATCTACAGCACCTGATTCGGTTTTCAGAGGGATATTATACGGTGGAACAATGGGGCGATACCCTCGTCTTCAACGATCTCCGCTTCGGCCAGATGATCGGATGGCGCGACCGCAGGGCACATTTTGTTTTCCACTACTTCCTGAGCCATCCAACCGACAACGATTTGGTCGTTCAGCGAGGACGTTTTTCCGGTTGGGATGCCGGGGCTGCGCAGTCACTGGTTGAACGCATACGCGGCAAGTGATCAGTGGCCGCGGGCCTGCTGTCGGAAATAGAACGTGAAGAAATAGAAGATCAGGCGGATCATTTCGAAAGAGATGCGGTGCCAGGCACGGGAGAAGATGGACGTGGCGCGGGAATAGCGGGAATGCGTAATGCGGAAACAGTCGTCAGCGATGATCTGGTCCAGGGCGTTCTCTACCGATTCAGCAAAAGCATCATGACGCACATCAATGTTTAGTTCCACACTGGCATAGGCGGATATATTGTTCACATTGTATGACCCGATGGTTGCCCATTTGCGGTCATACGCCGCCATCTTGCCATGGAGTACCGTGTGACGATACTCATAGATCTCCACGTTCCGCGACAACAGCCAGGGATACAAATAGCGTTCGGCCGCTTTCGATAGTCCGACATCGGATCGACCGGTGAGGATGACCCGTATCACCACACCCCGGCGTGCCGCGTGCGTCATGTGCTTGCGCAAAATGCGGCCGGGCATGAAGTAGCTCGAGAGAATAGTGATCTGTTCCTGGGCGCGGTGGAACATCAGCAGGTAGCTGCGCGAGATCTGGTTCTTGTTTCTCACCCAATCGTTTATCCGCACCCGCGTAAATGCTTCTTCTTCGGGCGGTATCACCGAGCGCCAGTTGAACATACCCGACAAACCGATTTTGGTCCAGATCGACCGCGTCCACATTTCCACACAACGGTTAAATAACTCGATGGAAGCCTCTCCATCGATGCGGATGGCAAAGTCAAGCCATGCCGGCTGGCCGGGAAGGTCATTGTACCGGTTGCTCATGTTCACTCCGCCCACCACGCTGTGCAGTCCGTCGACCACCAGAATCTTGTGATGCATACGGCGGCCTACATAGTAATTGCGCCCTTTCAGTATGGGCTG
Organism: Cyclobacteriaceae bacterium; assembly: GCA_044221195.1. Lineage (GTDB taxonomy): Bacteria > Bacteroidota > Bacteroidia > Cytophagales > Cyclobacteriaceae > ELB16-189. The sequence continues at coordinate 68,300 of JBGAPO010000008.1, read as the reverse complement.
GAACCATCGAAAGTGGATGCCGGCTTCAATCATTTGCTGAATAAAGCCTTGATCCAGGTCGGCGGAAGCGTAGCCATCCAGCAGGAGGTACACCCTGACGTTCCGGAAGGCGGCACGGCGCAAGGCGGCGCTAATCCGCTGTCCGGTTTGGTCGCTCTCGAAGATGTACGTCTGCAGGTGAATGGAATGAACCGACTGGTCAATCAACTCCTCGACCAGGTCGAAGTACTCGGCACCGCCGCGAATCAATCTGACGCGGTTGTGGGCCGTGTAACCGGAGGACACGGCGTCGAGTTCTGATTCATCGTCAACGAGGGCCATGCGTGCTGGTGATAATTGTCATGGTTCTCAATGACCTGTGTATGAGTGAAATCGGGTGGAAATTCTCACTTTCGAATGTCATCTGTATAACCTGTAATCCAATGAAAAAGATACTCTGTCCGGTTGATTTTTCAAATGCTTCGAAGAACGCTGTGGATTTCGCCGGCAACCTGGCGGCAAGCCTGATGGCGCATCTTACCCTTATTCATGTGCGGCCATCGATCTGGCCGGAGGCGGTTCAGCTCACCCAAGAGTCGGTGGATAGCAGTGAGATACTTACGGAGGACCTCAAGATCCTCAGTGACGAAGTTGAAAAAGAATTTGGCGTCACCTGCGGGACCCAATTGATGCCGACGACGGAGGCCGTGGAGAACGTCATTGCCCAACTGGGCACGAATTACGACCTGATTGTAACGGGAACCAATGGCGCAGACGATTTCTACCAGCTGGCCTTCGGAAGTCACAGCTACCAGGTGATCAACAAAGCCATGTGCCCCGTGCTGGTCATCCCGGAGAACTGTGCCTACCGACCGCTCAAGCAATTGGCCTATGCCTATGACCCGCATACCAACCCGATTTTCCTCGTTGACCAGCTGCGCGAATTTGCTTCCTCGTTGAGTGCTTCTGTCAAAGTGATCCATGTCATTGAAGGGGAGAAGTCGGAGGAAGGGGACACGAAACTTCAACAACTCGAGCAGGTGGTGATGGCCCGCACCTACAAAGACATTCCATGGGACTTTGAAGGAGTCTACGGTCGCGATGTGGCGTGGGCACTGGAACACTACATGAACTCGATGAACATCGATGTGCTGGCCCTCTCGTATCACCACCGGACGTTGATGGACAAACTTTTCAGCCAGAATGTAATCAAGCGGATCAGCCAGACGGCATCATTCCCGGTATTCACCTTCTGGAGATAGAGGGACTCACTTGCGGACGTGCCGGATTCTACTCGAGTTCTTCGTCGGCGGCCTTCGCCTTCACCTTGCGGGCTCTTGTTTTCGAAGCCAGTTTCGTTTTGCGCTTGCGGAGCTGTCGTTCCAGGTCAAGGCAGGCATTTTCAGCGGCTACTTCGAACTTCGGTCCGTACTCCTTGGCAAAGAGATCATTGCCCGGAATCATCAGCCGGGCCTCAACAAGGTAGCCCTCATTGGTGTCGCTCTTTTCTTTTTTTAGAACCACCTCGCACCGCACAATCCGGTCGGAGGCTTTGGCGAGACGCTCAAACTTTTCGTAAACGACCCCTTCAACGCGGTTGCTGACGCTGATTCGGGGAGATTGAATAAGAATATCCACAGTGTAATTTATTTAGACGTGAACGCTTTTTGGAGATGCTCGTAGGCTTCAGCAATTTCATGCTGAAAGACCTTCCATCGTTTTTCAATGCGCTCTTCGGCGCCGCGAAACTCGTGAATTTTTTTCTTCCAGTCCACTTTGGCATCCATCACCACTTCCTTGAATTGCATGGACCCCAGCTGCAGTTTGAGTTTGAGGATGGCGAACTTGATGCGGTAACGATATAGCCGATCCTGGATGTTCGAAAGCGATATGTCGTAGAAATCAAGGGTTCCCAGGTAGCGGACCACCTCCGTCATTGCCCGCTTGATGTTCGCCAGCTGTTGGGCCAGCTCGGATTCGCTCAGTTTTTCTGACTGCTGCTGGACCTGCGTTTCCAGTACATCCAGTTTCTGCCGGATTTCGGCACTGATCGCACGGGCCACCGCTTTGTTTTCGGCCAGCATGGCCTTCATATCGCGCACGGCCTCGAGGAGTTCTTTTTTCAGTTGGCTGTAGCGATCTTGGACACTGACCATATCTTGTCCCAGTTCTTTCCGGAACCGGGTCAGGTCCGTCTTGGCAGATTCCAGCATTTCGTTAACGCGAGAATCCATTTCGGGAGTCATCAGGCTGTTCATAACTACCGTTTTAGTGTACTTAAATCTCGACAGGTCAGTTAGAAATTGCTATGATAATCGTCAGGGCTCTAAACGAGATCGGGCGCCTCGATAGCCACGCCGAATTGAGTAATATTGGGCATGTCACTGAAGAAACAAATCGCCCTCCGGGAGCATGACGCCCGGCAGTTGGAACCCGGCGCCGTTGCCCGGCAGGATGTGCGGCAAGCCGTTATTAACTATACGGAGACCTTCCTCGAAAACCTGGCGAAGGGAAAGGCATATGAAGCGGTAAGCGATCGGGGAAAAGGACTCTTGAAAAGTCCCATCGGTGAAAAGCCGGCACCCATTGCCTCCCTGCTCAGGCTGCTGCATAAGAGTGTTGACTTCCCGGCATTGAATCCCGCCTCGGGCGGACACCTGGGTTACATTCCAGGCGGGGGAGTTTATTATGCCAGCCTCGGCGATTATATGGCCGATATCACCAACCGGTACGCCGGGGTATTCTACGCTGGTCCAGGTGCCGTGCGCATGGAGAATATGCTGATTCGTTGGGTTGCCGGCGTCGTGGGATACCCGGTCTCAGCAGGCGGCAACCTCGCTTCGGGCGGAAGTATTGCCAACCTGATTGGTATATGCACGGCACGTGATGCCAAGGGTGTAACGGCTGCCCAGGTAAAGAAGTCGGTGATCTATCTGACCCGGCAAGCGCACCATAGTATTGAAAAGGCCATCCGGATAGCGGGGCTAAAAGAATGTGTTATTCGCTATGTTCCGACAGACAGTGGGTTCCGGATGGATGCCGATCGCCTGGCGCATTTGATTGAATCCGATCGACGTAAACACCTGATACCATTTCTGTTGGTTGCATCAGCCGGAACTACGGATGTAGGCGCTGTCGACCCCCTAGAACGACTCGGAAAGATTGCCAGGAAGTATGGACTTTGGTTCCATGTGGATGCCGCCTATGGGGGCTTCTTCGCTTTGACCAAAGAGGGCAAAGCCAAACTCAAGGGTATGGAGTTGAGTGATTCCCTGGTCATCGATCCCCACAAAGGTCTGTTCCTCCCTTATGGACTGGGCGTGGTACTGGTTAAAAAGCCCAAGCTCCTGCAGGCCACCCATTATTACCAGGCAAACTATATGCAGGATGCGCTCAGTGAAACCGATGAGCCGTCGCCTGCCGATCTCTCGCCTGAACTCACCAAACACTTTCGGGGCCTCCGGATGTGGCTGCCCCTGAAACTTCACGGTGTCAGGCCCTTCCGAGCCTGCCTGGAGGAGAAGCTCCTCCTGGCAAAATACTTTTACGAAGAGATCCGGAAGCTGGGATTTGAAACTGTAACGGAACCTGAACTGTCGGTGGTGACCTACCGATTTGTGCCGGCAAAGGGAGATGCGGATGCCTTCAACAAGAAGTTGTTGAAAATAGTCCAAGAGGATGGACGTGTGTTTATTTCCAGTACGATCCTCCATGGAAGGTTCACGCTTCGATTTGCATGCCTCAGTTTCCGGACGCATCGCAGCACAGTCGATACGCTGCTGCAGGTCCTGCAGAAAGGCGTGGAGTCGATACAGCGTCGAGGTTAGCCACACCTTTGCAGGATTGATAGCCAGCTCAAGGATCAACTCCCTGGGTTGGCAGGGCATTCCGTTCATAGAATAGTGGAACATCACATTGCCGGCAACGATTATCTTGGCCGCTTAACCTTCACATCATGAGAATAAGGATCGCTGTTGCCCTAATACTTCTTCCCAGCTTAGTGATCGCCCAAGACGCGGTTGTCGACGGCATCGTCAAGGAAGCCACGGAGAATTCCCAGTTGGAGAAATTGGCGCATGAGCTGTTTGACGGCATCGGCCCCCGCCTGGTCGGCACGCCGCAGATGCAGCAGGCCCACGACTGGGCATTGAAGAAGTACGGCGATTGGGGAATCACCGCCCGCAACGAAAAGTGGGGAGAGTGGAGGGGATGGGAACGAGGAGTATCTCACATTGACATGATTTCACCCAGGGTAAGAACATTGGAAGCCACACAGTTAGCATGGTGCCCTTCGACAAATGGTAAAGCTGTTGTTGGGGAGTTGGTCATTATCCCGGACGTCGCCGATTCACTGGCTTTCCAGAAATGGCTCCCCGCCGTCAAAGGGAAATTTGTCATGATTTCCATGCCGCAGCCGACCGGCCGACCTGACTATAACTGGAAGGAATTCGGTACGCCTGAATCGTTCGACAAGATGAAGGCGGATCGGACAGCACAGACCGATGCCTGGACCAAGAGAATTGAAAGGACGGGCAAAAACAACAGGACCCTGCCGGCTGTCCTTGAAAAGGCTGGCGCACTGGGCATCGTCACGTCGAACTGGTCGCGCGGCTTTGGGGTCAACAAGATCTTCCAGGCCCGCACAACCAAAATACCGACCATCGATGTCGCGCTGGAAGATTATGGTATGCTCTACCGCCTGAATGAATCAGGCATGAAGCCGAAAATCAGTGTTCGGACCGACTCGAAGGACCTTGGCACCGTTCCGACGTTCAATACCATCGCCGAAATCAAAGGCACCGAAAAGCCGGATGAGTACGTGATGCTCTCGTGCCATTTCGACTCATGGGACGGCGGCACGGGCGCTACCGACAACGGCACGGGAACCATTATGATGATGGAAACCTTGCGGATCATCAAAAAACTTTACCCCAATCCAAAGCGCACGATCCTTGTCGGGCATTGGGGCAGCGAAGAGCAGGGACTGAACGGCTCGCGCGCTTTCGTGGAAGATCATCCGGAAATTGTCCAGAACCTGCACATGCTCTTTAACCAGGACAACGGCACGGGTAGGATTCGCGAAATCACCGGGCAAGGTTTCCTGAATGCATACGACTTCATCCAGCGGTACCTGACCAAGGTGCCCGAGAAAATCCGCACTGGCATCGAGACGCGCTTTCCCGGGATGCCGTCAGGTGGCGGTTCCGATAATGCATCCTTTGTCGCCGTCGGCGCACCCGGCTTTTCGCTCAGCGCCACCAGTTGGTCGTACGGAGACTACACCTGGCACACCAACCGTGATACATACGACAAAGTTGTATTCGATGACGTCCGCAGCAATGTGATCCTCGCCGCGATTCTGGTTTACCAGGCCTGCGAAGATCCCAACCGCATCCCGCGAGATAAGAGTTTGCTTCCTGTTGACGCCAAGAGCGGTGAGCGTGCCAAATGGCCGGAGCAACGGAAGGCGACGAGGAAGGGACCTGTTAATTAATAGACCATGGCTGATCAGGGATCTGCAAAAACCAAGGCACGGTCCCGTAAATACCTGGCAAGCTGATTCGATTTCAAGTGCGATATATATTCACATCCACTGCGCTGATTCTTGCGCTGCTCAGCCAACCGGCGTTCGGGCAGGCGAAGGGTACACTGGTGATTATCGGCGGCGGATCGAGGCCTCCGGTAATCATTGAGCGGATTATACAGGAGAGCGGATTGAAGGCCGGCGGTTACGGCGTGGTACTACCGATGTCGAGTTCGTCCGATTCATCCGTCTACTATGCTGTGGAGCCGTTCCGGAAAGCAGGCATTGGCAACCTGTATGGCTTGAATTTCCGAAAAGGGGAGACGCCGCCCGCAGCCCGGATAGATTCTATCCGCAAGGCCAAACTGATCTACATCACGGGCGGTGACCAGAGTCGCTTCATGGGAGTGGTCGAGGGAACGCCTATTGCAGCGGCCATCCAGGAAGCATTTCGCCAGGGATGTGTTGTAGCCGGTACCAGTGCAGGTGCGGCGGTGATGAGTGAACGAATGATTACAGGAAACCAGCTTCGTGACACCACCTATACATCAACGATCAAGGTGATCGAGTCCGGAAACCTGGAGATTAAGAAAGGCCTCGGTTTAATCACCGGCGTATTGGTGGATCAGCACTTCCTGATACGCAGCCGTCACAACAGGCTGCTGACAGGCGTGATCGAGTTTCCCGAGCTCAAAGGAATAGGCATCGACGAGTCAACAGCCATTGTGGTGAAGGGATCCTCTGCGGAGGTGATCGGACTTTCCCAAGTGATTGTCATCGAAAACCCGAGAAGATCTCAGTCCCGCCAAGAAAACAAACTAGGGGCTAAAGGGCTTGTCCTTTCCGTTTTCCTATCCGGAGATCATTTCTCACTTCGGTAATCGTTCAAATCGTGCAGCTTCAATGAAGCCGGTATAGAACCGGATCGATTCCTTTTTCTCCCATCCTCGGTTCGCCAATACGGTAGTCCAGTCGGGAAGTTCACGGGACATCAAGTTCGTGGTGCGCCGGAAGAACGTGTACATGATCGCCAGCAGTAAGCGTTGCCACCAACGATTCGGGGTAACGAAATCGGCAACAATCCATTGGCCGCCCTCAAGCAGACGGCTGGATACTTTCTCCACTACGGTAAGCATTTTTTCCTCCGGGAACATGTCCAGAAAGAACGGTGCCATGGCCACATCAAAGCGACCTTCAGGCAGCGAGTCTTCCGTGCCATGGATGAACTCAATGGTTGGTATTGGCTGCCTTCTCTTTGCCCGTGCCAGCATTCTTTCCGATGCGTCAACGAACGTCACAATGATGTCGGGTCTGTTTAGACTTAAGTAATCCAGAATTCTGCCAGTACCACCGCCGAGGATGACCAACCGGGCGCCCGCAGGGATAGCCTTTACGAATGCCTCCTGCGATCGGTCAATCGCCCGACCAAAAACCAACCGCGCCAGCCAGTCGTAGTATCCGGCCACGGAGTCGAAATCATTATAGCGCATCGACAAGTAAGTAGATACCCGGGACCAGGAAGGCTAAATCGGCAATCAGTCGAAACCGCTCAGAACCGGAAAAAACTTTCGGCAATTGAAAGACGGCAAATAGCATGACATTCATAACCAGGAACACCAGTATGGCTGTCCACTCAACGTTAAAAATGAGGACGAGAAAAATAGCGACCGAGGCACTCAGCGCGAGTGATCCATAGATTATCCGTTGGGCGATGCCAGTGCCAAATTCCGTTACGAATGAGCGATGGCCATCCAGTAAATCAGTTTCTACATCATATGATGAACAAATCATCAGGTTCGTGTAGGCGGTCAAGCCAAGCAGCACGACGAGACCCCATTGGGAAGTGGACAAGCCCTGGCCGAGGAGTGAAACAGGCGCCGCGACGACACCGGCAGTATACAGCAGCGCTCCGGCGGCTTCCTTGAAAAAGGAAAGACTTCGCTGGACGGCCAGGTAGACGATCACCAAAAGGGCAACGCCCAAGCCCGCGTAGAATACAGGCTTTCGAACAAAAAATACTTCGATGGCTACCGCGCACATCGCTGCAAAAGCCAACCCGGCAAGTGGTTTCCAATGGTCACGATGAAACCGGTGGCGGGCCGTGGAAGGCTCAGGGGCGCCTTGGCTTGCATCCAGCAAATGATCCACCGTGTAAATGATCCAAACTATGAGGCCCAATGCTATGTACGCATGCACAAGCAAGGTTACACCCAGCACCCGGGCCATAAATGCGCAACAAAGCACAGCGCCCAGAGCGATGTCTATACTGAGGATACTGAAGAAGCGCCAAAGCCGCATTGGGACCCAAGATTACAATTAATTGAGTCAATGTGTACGGAACGTCAAACGCCACTTCGCTATTTTTGATGCTTGCCAGTTCTATATGAAGCCTATTCTCTTCCTTGCTTTGGTCACCTTTCTTATGACAAGCTGTAACGATTCGCCGCGCACGTACAAGAACTACGAAGAATACCCTCCGTATCTCGGCAGCGACCTCGGACTTACCTATACCCCGACCGTTTCGGTTTTTAGAATATGGTCACCCATTGCCACGGCGGTAACACTTCATCTATATCCGCAGGGCGATGGCGGCAACCGGGCCGAATCTATTCCGCTCGCTTACACGGAGAATGGCGTATGGAAAGTGGAGGTTCGTCGGGACCTAAAGGGGCTCTTTTACACCTACCAGGTTCAGACCGAAAGCAAAACCCTGGACGAAACACCGGGCATTTATGCAAAAGCAGTGGGGGTTAACGGGCGACGCGCTGCCGTGGTAGACATGGCGGACACGAACCCGGACGGATGGGAGCAGGATCAGCGTCCTCCGTTGGTGAGTGTCAGCGATGCGATTCTCTACGAACTCCACGTGCGGGATTATACCATTCACCCGAGCGCCGGTAATGCCACACCAGGTAAGTATGTAGGCCTTGCTCAAACTGGGACAAGGAATCCGGCAGGACTTGCTACGGGCATTGATCACCTGAAAGAGATGGGTATTACGCACGTTCATCTCCTTCCGGTGTTCGACTATCGCTCGGTCAATGAAGCCAAATTGGATTCTGCCCAATTCAACTGGGGCTATGATCCTCAGAACTACAATGTCCCGGACGGTTCTTACTCCACCAACCCATTTGATCCTGCCGTTCGCATCCGCGAGTTCAAGCAGATGGTGAAACGGCTTCATGACGCGGGTATCCGGGTCGTGATGGACGTAGTTTACAACCATACCGGAGAGACGGAAGGTTCCAACTTCAACCGCGAGGTTCCCGGTTACTACTATCGGCACAATGAAGACGGAAGTTATTCCGATGCAGCGGCCTGTGGAAATGAGACTGCTTCCGAGCGGGCCATGATGAGAAAGTTCATCATCGAGTCCTGTGCCTGGTGGGTCAAGGAGTATCATGTTGACGGATTTCGTTTCGACCTCATGGGTATTCATGACATCAAGACGATGAACTTGCTCACCGATACGCTGCTGAAAATTGAACCCACGCTCATTTTTTATGGCGAGGGATGGACGGCGGGAAAAAGTCCATTGCCTGACAGCCTGCGGGCTCTGAAGGCGAACACTTCCAAGCTAAAACACTTCGCGGCCTTCAGCGACGATTTGCGCGACGGGTTGAAGGGATCGGTATTTGATGAGAAGGCCAAGGGGTTTGTCAACGGTGGAACAAACACGGAGGCCTCCATTCGTTTCGGCATTACGGCTGCCGTTCAACATCCTCAAGTGGATTACTCCGCCGTGAACTATTCCAAAGCGCCGTGGGCACGGGAGCCGTGGCAGTGCATCAACTATGTGAGTTGTCACGATAACCACACCTTGGCCGACAAGCTGGAAATATCCGGTGAGGGTAAATTCAGCGCAGCCCGATTGGAGAAGATGGACATCCTGGCCAATGCCATTGTGCTGACATCGCAGGGTATCCCATTCCTGCACGCCGGGGAAGAGATGATGCGGACGAAGAAGGGCGTGGAGAACTCGTTCAATCGCCCCGACAGCATCAATGCCATCAACTGGAACTGGAAGACCCAACACGCTTCCGTCGTTGAGAATTACAAGAAGTTGATCGCACTAAGAAAGGCTCATTGGGTATTTCACATGTCCAACGCCGAACAAGTTCGAAACTATGTCCAGTTTCTTCCGTCTGCTCCCGGCGTGATCATCTATCGTCTGGACGGCAAAGCGGCCGATGATCCCTGGAAGACGATCCTGGTAGTGGTCAACGGAAACGAGACACCCGTCACCGTATCATTGCCGGCGCGTTCATGGACCCTGGCCTATTCGAGCGGCAGTCATATGCCGGCAAATGCCGGAAAAACACTGATCGTTGAGCCGTTGACATTGTCTGTCTATCACGAACAATAGCGGCATGAAAGAGAGGGGATCTCGGACGGAGCGCGTCTGGAAGAATCTCCGGCAGGGGATGGCACTGGCCTATGCGGCGTCGCCCAAGCTGCTCATTCGCTATTCTTTGCTGGGGATCCTCAACGCGACCATGACGCCGGTTTCCGTGCTGCTCGGTTCACTGCTGGTAAATCACATCGCGCGTCGCGACAATTTTGAGTCGATGGTGCCCATCCTCGTTGGACTGTGGGCGGCAGCCTCCGTCCAGCGCGCCCTTGGTGCGTACATGGGTTACGGCAGGACGTTGTTTGTTCGCCGGGTAGAGCTCGAGGCGGAACGACGACTGCTGGACAAAGCATCGCGTGTTGACCTGGGACACTTCGACAATTCCAATTGGCACGACCGGTTAGCCCGGGCACGGCGGGATGTCCACTGGCGCCCCGGTGATCTTACCTGGTCAGTGCTGGGCTTGTCGGGCAACTTCGTCACGATCATTCTGATGGCTTCACTGTTGGCCAGTCTTCATTACGTGCTTGTTCTTCTCGCCCTCGGCTCCGCCGTTCTTTCCTTGTTGTTGGAAAGTCGGATCACCTCCAAGCTTTACGAATTCTACTACAAGGAAACTCCTGAAGAACGCGAGCGTGGCTACCTGGGCGACCAACTGGTGCAGCCGCGGACCACCAAGGAAATCCGCGCCTACGTCCTGGCCGATTACCTGATCGGGCGCCATCGGGAACTATCAGAGTACCTGTTCAAGCGGAGAGAAAGCATGTATAAAGAGGGTACCCGAATTTCTATTCTTACTGGACTGGTCACCGGAACTACGCTGGCAGCGGCGTATGTGTTTCTTGCGCTGCGCGGTGCTGCGGGAACCATTGACCCGGGCGGCGTGGTGCTGGTTATCGGCGCGTTTGCTTCCGTATCCGGTACGCTGGGCATGATATCCAGCACTTTTGTCGCCGTGGATCAGCACACGACATTCCTCGAAGACTATTTCTCCTTCATGCACATCGAATCGCTCATACCCGTCCCGCCGACGCCCAGCCATCTGCCGGCCAAGTTGGTGGGAGGGATTTCATTTGAGCATGTCACTTTCAAATACCAGGGTGGAACCGAAAATGCGGTCAAAGATCTGAATCTTACTATCAACGAAGGAGAATTGGTGGCACTGGTGGGAGAGAACGGAGCCGGGAAAAGTACGCTGATCAAAATGCTCCTTCGATTCTACGACCCGGAAGAAGGAACCGTTCGCGTGGGCGGTGTCGATCTTAAGGAAGTGGATCCCCAGGAACTGCGCGACCGCATCGGCGTGCTCTTCCAGGATTTCGCGACTTATGAACTCACTGTTCGCGAGAATGTGGCCATGGGTCGGCCTGCCGCCAACGGAGGCGATGAGCGCATCCTGAAAGCTCTTCGCGACGCCCGCAGCGAATGGCTGCTGACCCGCATGCCGAAAGGACTCGATTCAAAAGTTGGTCGGCTGTTTGAAGGCGGTCACGATCTTTCCGGCGGCGAATGGCAACGGCTCGCCCTGGCGAGAATCATGTACCGCGATGCCGATATCTGGGTCCTTGACGAACCCACCAGCTCGCTCGATCCGGAAGCAGAAGCGGCGATATTCGCCGAACTGAAAGAAAACCTCAAAGGACGCATCGGCATTGTCATCTCGCACCGTTTCTCCACCGTAAGGATGGCCGACCGCATCGCGGTAATCGCCGATGGTAAAGTATCGGAGTTCGGTACCCATCAAGAGTTAATCCGCAAAGCAGGCACCTACGCCCGACTGTTCGAACTCCAGGCCGCAGGGTATCGGTAACGCTGTTTTGCGTTGACAAAGGCTTGCGTCAACCTCTACCTCACAGCCTTTGACTTCTCCATACCATCATTCTTCCCTTGGGGTTCCTATTGAAATTGGTTAGCTTAATCACTTCAATCTCAAATCTTATGAAACACGCACTACTTTTCTTCGCTGTGTTGATGGTGGCGAGCGCGGAGGGCCAATCCGGATGGACGCCCGCAAAAATGATGAGCTATAAGCGCCTTGGCGGTGTAGCCATTTCTGAAGATGGGAAGCATGTCGCCTTCACCGTCTCAGACCCCCGCATGACGCCCGATCAATCAGATTTCCTTACCCATGTCTGGGTAACCGACGGGCAAAGTGCACCTGTGCAGTGGACATTTGGTGACAAGTCGTGCGTGTCGCCGCGATTCTCGCCGGACGGCCAGTACCTGTCGTTCAGGTCCAGCCGCGAAACGGAAGGTGTCAATCAACTCTTCAGGGTCAGGCTCTCCGGAGGGGAAGCTGAGCAACTGACCAATGAATCCGATAACATCATTGATTATGCCTGGTCACCCGACGGCAAGTCGATCGCTTTCCTCATGAATGACTCCGCGGCTGTGCGCATCAAGAAGGACAAGAAAGAGAAGACCGACTGGCAAGTGGTTGATAACTTTGACAACGCACAGCTTTTTGTTTTGAGTCTCACCAAAGGGGCTGATGGCAAGTACACGGTACGCCAACTGACCAACGGTCCTTACCATATCACCGATCTCGCATGGTCCCCCGACAGCCAAACCATTGCCTTTACCCACCAGGATGGGAGTTGGGCGAATGCGTGGACAAACTCGAACATTTCGACGGTATCGGTAAGTGGCGGCGCACCTCGGGTGCTTGTCGGTGATGCAGGATCTGATGCCTCCCCGGCGTTTTCGGCGGATGGCAAATCCATTGTCTACCAGACAACTCGCGGCGAGCTGGTTTGGGCCTCGAAAACCGGTTACCGTATCATACCCGCCGCGGGTGGCAAACCGGTGGAAATCGGCGCCAGCTATGATGAGTCGCCCACCGGTGGGCCATGGTGGAGTGCCGACGGAAAGAATATCTATTTCACCGAGGCATTTCATACAGGCTCGCAGTTATATAGCGCCGCAGCAACAGGAGGCAAACCAGTCAAAGTGAGCATCCACTCGAAGGGACTGATGACGGCTGTCGCGTTCAACAGGAAAGGTGACTACGCCTACATTTTCCAGGATACGGAGACGCCTGCGGAGATCTACATGGCATCCGTCGCAGCACCCCAGGGGAAGAAGGTATCCAATGTTCACGGCGACTACATGACCGGGCAGACCGTAGCCAAATCAGAGATCACCAGCTGGAAGTCAAAGGATGGAAAGTACACCGTTGAAGGTATTGTCACGTATCCACAGAAGTATCAAAAGGGCAAGAAGTACCCGATGATCCTCAACGTACACGGAGGTCCTGCCGGTGTATTCCAGGAAACTTACACGGGCCAGTCCAGCCCATACCCGATACAGGCCTTTGCGGAGAAAGGCTATGTGGTGTTGCGCGCCAATCCGAGGGGCAGCAGCGGTTACGGCACCGAATTCCGCCGCGCCAATCACCGCGATTGGGGATATAATGACTATGAGGACCTGATGGCTGGAGTAGACAAGCTGATTGCCGACGGAGTTGTCCACCCCGACAGCCTGGTTGTCACCGGATGGAGCTATGGAGGCTATATGACGAGCATGATCATCACACGGACCAATCGATTCAAGGCCGCGATGGCCGGTGCGCCGGTCACGAACCTCATGAGCTTCAACGGAACCGCCGATATCCCCGACTTCTTGCCCAGCTACTTTGACAAGGAGTTTTGGGATGACCCGGCCGTTTATGCCAAACACAGCGCCATGTTCAACATCAAGAACGCGGTAACACCGACGCTCGTCATCCATGGGATGAGTGACGACCGCGTTCCCCCTGAACAAGGATTACAGTTGCACCGGGCCCTTCAACGCCGGGGTGTGCCAACCCAGATGGTGCTGTATCCCCGCCAACCGCACGGTTTTGTCGAGCCCAAGTTCATCCAGAACGTCGGCGACCGCACCATCGGCTGGTTTGACGAATACCTCCGGAAGCGGGTGAGTCCGCCGAAGGGAACAACGGTGAGTGGGAAGAGGTGAGGAGTAAGAGGAAACAGGCAAGTTGCATGTGACCTGCCGACTGTGGGCATTTGGCGGGCTTTACTGACCGCGGGCGGGCAGAAAGCAGACAATTGCGGACACCTGTATAGCAGTGCGCATTGGAAATCAAGGCAAAAGGGGTTTGGTGACGTATTTGTATTCGGAGCCCAAACCCTTTGAGCATGAAACTACGGGCAACGTTATTCATCTTCGTCCTGCACTTAGCCGGACTTGCTGCGTGTCAGAGCGATGAACGGACCAGGGGATGGAACGTCGACATCGACGCCTATATCGCCGCCGTAAAGCGCGACCACTACGTTTACAGGAGTGAGGCATTGCCGGCATCTTTTCAAGCACTGGTTGAACAACTTCGCAAGAAAATTCCTGCGTATAGCGATCAGCGAATGCTTTTGGAGCTCGAGCATCTCGCCGCGCAGTTGGGTGACGGACATACCTACATTCTGCCTTGGGCTGCCGAACGCGTGACGTCAAATGTTCTGCCCCTGCGGTTCTACCTTTTTAAAGATGGCTTGTTTGTGATCGATGCACGGGAATCCTATGAAGAGTACATTGGCGCCCGTGTCGATCGGTTTGGTTCTGTGAGTGCCAAGGAAGCTTTGGTTCTTCTGTCCGATTACATCAGTCGCGACAATGAGATGGGAATACCATGGATTGGACCTCTTTTTCTCCGATTCCAAGGAGCTATCGAGACCCTTGGTGCAAGTAATGGTGAAAAGGCAATGCTTGAGTTTACCTTCCCCGATGGCAGATCCAGGAAGCAATCTTTTGATTTTGTACCCGTTGAACGCCTGCGCGGTGTACCCAAACTGGTGCCAAGCAGGATCAGCAAGAATCCTCCACCGCTGTACCTTTCGGATGTGCAGCGGACATACTGGACTAAAGCCCTTCCGGGAAACGTGATGTATGTCCAATTCAACTAGGTTGTGAATGACCCATCGGAACCGCTGGCTTCCTTTGCTCACCGTCTCGGCGACAGCCTTATGGCCAGGCAACCTGGGCACCTGGTCATTGATGTGCGGCACAACAATGGCGGGGATGCCACGCTGCTGGGGCCGCTGTTGGAAGTGTTGCGGGGATTCCGAAAGCGTGTGCCCAATGGCAGGCTTACCTTTATTACCGGCAGGAACACCTTCTCGGCATGTCAAATATTCATCAGCTTAGCCGACGCTCAATGTCACCCGGAATTCATCGGCGAGCGGAGCAGTTCAAAACCCAACTTTGTAGGAGAGGAGCATGAATTGGTGCTTCCCTGGTCTGGCGCCCGCGGCAGTATCTCCAACCGTTACCACGAAAGCATTCCGGGCGACAAGCGGCAGTGGATCGAGGTAATGAATGCCGTGCCGCTGAATTCAAAGGCATATTTTGAGAACCGAGACCCGGTGCTTGAAAAGCTCGGGATAACAAACTAGTTCATGAGCCTGCCTTGGATAGGAACTTGAAGGCCATTTCTACGTTAGAACTCTCCAAACCTGTCACGCCGATGAGAAAACTCCTTTTGATACTGTTGGTCCTTCAAGGCTGTTCGCCGGCAACGCCCAAAATTGGTTTGCATGAAAGCGAATCTGATTTGAAAGTGGGAATTCCGTCAGCGGTCCGTACGTTGGCTAAGCACGCCGCCGACACGTTCAAGCTTTCCCTTGACAGCGGTATGTTGGTCTATGGCCATGCAGACCAACGGAACTTTGATGCGATCGTCGAACTATACAATCCCAAGATGGAAAGGGTCGCCGGCTTCGACAGCTATTCCCGAGGGTTGGAGTTGTTTCGTCTGAAGACCTTCATGCCCGGCGTTCATCGGCTGGTCGTGACCCCATATCAAGAGAACTCAGGTGAATATGCCGTGGTCGTGACGGGGGCTGAACCCATCGCCACGACGACCGATGGAGCCGCGCAGCAGTTCATCCGCAGTGTAGTGGGCACGGATCTCAAGGCCCCCGGCGCCTCCGTAGCGGTGATGAAAGACGGACAGATCATCTTCAGCAAGGGCTACGGATATGCCGACCTCGAAAGTGACCGACCGATTACACCCACGACCATCTTTCATGTTGCATCGGTGTCAAAGCAATTCACAGCGTTTGCCATTGCCATGCTGGCCGACCAGGGCAAACTTTCGCTTGACGACGATATCCGCAAGTACCTGCCCGAACTCCATGACTTCGGTTATACAATCACCATCAATCACCTGGTGCATCACACCAGCGGCTTGCGCGATCAATGGAACCTGCTGATGATGGCCGGCTGGAGATTGGATGACGTGATCACCCAGAAGCAGATCATGCGCATGGTGGCACGTCAGCGCGAACTGAATTTCAAGCCTGGCGAAGAATTTCTCTATTGCAACACGGGATTCACGCTCATGGCTGAGATTGTGCAGCGCGTAACCGGACAAACCCTGGCAGAATGGACAGCGGCCAATGTCTTCGCTCCGTTGGAAATGAAGCATACGTTCTTCTATGACGACCACGAAAAGGTAGTGGACAACCGCGCGTATTCGTATTACAGAAACGGCAACAACAATAACATCGAGTACAAGAAGAGCGTCCTGAGCTATGCCACGGCGGGCGCAACCAGTTTGTTTACCACACCCGAAGATCTTTGCGCCTGGGCACAAAACTTTGAGACCATGAAGGTGGGCAATCCCAAAGTCATGAAGATGATGCAAGAGCCGTTCATTCTCAACAAGGGTGACACCACGGACTACGCGATGGGCATCGCCGTAGGTAAATACCGCGGCTTGCGCACGATCAATCACAGCGGCGGCGATGCCGGATTCCGTTCCTTCCTTGTCCGTTTCCCCGACGAGAATGTGAACATTGCCGTGGCCAGCAACTATGCTGCCTTTGGACCGGCCGGAATGGCTTATGCAGAAGCAGAGGCAGTCCTGGGCAATAAGCTGGAGCCTGATAAACCATGGTCAGCTCCTCCGCCGCCAGCGAAGAAAGACAGCTTCGATGTAAAATCGGTGAGGCTGGCAGATTATGAAGGCAACTACTACAGCGAGGAGTTGGATACGCGGTACTGGTTTGATGTGCAAAACGATACACTCACCTCACACCATCAGCGGCACGATGATGCCAAGTTGTCCGTCATAGCTAAGGACAGTTTCTATATGAACAACCTGGGGGATGTCGTCTTTACACGCGACAAAGCTGGTAAGGTCGACGGCTTTAAGGCATCCAATGGAAGGGTGAGAAATCTGGCGTTCAAAAGACACTAATCAGCTGGCTGGCGTTAGCGGGTTACGGATTACCCGCCATAAATGGGTTCAGTCTCCAGTAGGCAAATAACATGTAGGCGGTGGGATCTACAATCGGCAACGTGGCGGAGTTGTCAAATCCGATGTTGGTTAGGAAGTAGGGTTGACCGGATTCACGGCCGTTGTGCTGGTAGATCCAGAGTTTCTCTAACTCTTGTCTCAGACCAGGGAAACGACTGGATTGTGCAGAGAGAATAGAAGCCAGCAGTAGTTGTGCGCTGATTTCCACGTTGATAAATGAATCACCGGAAAATGCACTGTAAGCGCTGATTGAAGTACTGTTGTACACCCATGTTTCCGTCCGTTTGAAGTTGCCTACGGAAGCAAAGCCCGTCGTATCACCAAACACCAGCGTGCCCCTGACCGTATGATCCAGGACATTGGAGTAATCAACCGAAGCCTCAAAGCAATTTTTCAGGTGTACCAATGCCTGGCTTACCGCCGGATCAGATGCATGGGGCAAAAGCGCCGCGTACATGTTGGCGGTACCTTCGGCGATGATGCTTTCGCACTGTTGTGAGCGCAAAACCAGCCAGCTAACCAATTCGCTGCGAAGCTCCTTGTACTTGTTTGATCGGCCGGAGGTTATGTATTGATAATTCAACGCCATCAGCAGGAATGCGTTATCTCCTTCCCAGTAATTGGTGTTGGTCGGTGTCCCCAGGCAGGCGTCCCAATCTTTGGGAAAGCCACGGAAAGGTTCTGAGAGACTGAGTCGAAAATTGTCGAACCGATCAAAAATGGCATCCGCCGATTTGTGATTTCCCTGGTGCAAGAAGACCATGGCAGCAAGAGCGTTCTTATAGACCGTGGTAAAGCATTCACCCGGGCGACTGGCAATGAGTCCCGACGCCGGGTTGGACAGGTTCTCCACCATGGCAACTGCCTGCGACTCGAAAGGTGATGCGGGCGCTTTTGGGTAGTCGTCCAGGCAAGCTGAACAAACTGTTATTAGCATCATTAGCCCGACGAGCCGCTTCATGGATTTGGATAGAATGTCTGCATTTAGGTTGGTTCCTTCCGCTCGCTTTCAGCAAGTCCGGCACGGAGCATGACCGTGGCCGTGTAAATTATGACAACGATCACCAGCCATCGCATGGTGTCCAGGGGCAAAGACTTTACCACGAAAGCAGCAATCAGCACGGCGATCAGTCCGGTAAAGCTAATGATAAACGAAGCTCGACGGTTGTAGGCCCCTTCCTTGATAAACCGAATAGTGGCCAGCGGCATGAGTACCGCGCAGGAGCCCATCATTATCGGAAAAGCAACGGCAGGCGACATACCCAGGGCAAAGACGAGCGCCATGCACGGCGCATACAGTCCAATCCCGGCTGTCATCAGCGCTCCCAGCGCGAAGTTAACGGCGATGGCCAATCCCAGTTTGAAGCCTTCAAGTCCGATGGCATCACCGCCGCCTTCAATCCAATTGAGTTTTGACGCGAGCATGAATCCACTGGTAATCAACAACGCTGTACCCATGATCAGCCGGATCTTTCGCTCCGACATCTTCGCCACTACGCCTGCGCCGAGTACGGCCCCCAGCCCGCTGGCTCCCAGCATGGTAACCAGGGTGACTGGTTCAACCTCGACGATCTGTATAAAAATGATGCCCTGTGCCATGGTGGGGATGGAGTTCGCCACATTCAACGTGCCGGGAATCAGGCGGTCTTCTGATTGTTTGGTGAATTTGAAAAGCGCAGTCTCAATAGCGAAAGAACCTATCCCGAGCGTGTCGAAGAAATTGCCGATGAAGCCGATCGTTCCGGTCTTCCACCAACTGTTGTCCTCCAGACGGTCTTTGTATTTCAGGTAGTCCCGGAAAAGCAGAATGGCAACCCAAATGCCGAGGAATACGAGTACAATCCAGATCGCGGTAGTCATCATAGGAAGGGGAGAAGTTATTCGTTCGTAAACAGGCTCATAAATTCTTACATTCGTCAAGATATTCAAAATGAGCGCCTATCCAAGCATCTTCAATGACGTCATTGGCCCCGTGATGCGCGGGCCTTCCAGTTCGCATTGTGCCGCGTCCCTTCGCATCGGCCGTCTCTGCCGTGACCTGATGAGCGGTGATATACGCGAGGTGGATATTGAATTCGACCCCAACGGGTCGCTGGCCACCACCCACAAAGGACAGGGATCCGACATGGGACTTTTCGGCGGGTTTCTTGGCTGGGAAGCCTATGACGAACGGCTGCCAGACTATCTACAGGCGATTGACGCAGCCGGCATTCGCGTGACGATCCATATCCGTCCCATCGGGGCTACACACCCCAATACGTACCAGATTACTCTTAAGAACGATCGCGAAACCCATAAAGTCATCGCCCTTTCTACGGGCGGCGGCATGATCCAGGTAATCAGCATCGATGGGGCCGAGGTGAATATGGCCGGCGACTACTATGAGACGCTCGTCTACGTCAAGGCCACCGAACCAGTACTCGAATACCTCAAACAGGCGATCCGTTGCGACTACCTCGAAGTTCACCACGGCGACTCAACGTACATTGAAATCAAGTCGGGCGCTTCACTTTCCGAAACTATCCTGGACGAGTTGAGGAACCTTGACAACGTGCGATACATCAAGCAGCTCAAGCCGGTTCTCCCGGTACTGGCCCGAAAGGACCTGAAGGTTCCCTTCATTACGTGTGATGAAATGCTTCGGTACAACGAGGGAAAGAACCTCGCCTTATGGGAACTGGCTGTGCACTACGAAGCGCAACGCGGCAACATCAGTCACGATGAGGTATTAGAAAAGATGCGGGCCATTGTGACGATCATGGAGAATGCCATTGACCTGGGATTGAAAGGAACCACCTACAAGGACCGGATTCTAGGGCCACAGTCAGTGGCTTTCAAGAAGAAGTTTGACGCGGGTGCTTTGGTGGAAGGTGATGTGCTGAACCACGTGACCATGTACACGTCGGCGATGATGGAAGTGAAAAGTTCTATGGGCGTGATTGTGGCCGCTCCGACTGCAGGATCGTGCGGGGCATTGCCCGGCGCCCTGATCGGTACCGCGCGGGCCCTGAAGATAAACCAGGACGAGGTAGTGAAGGCGATGCTGGCTGCCGGAATCATCGGCGTGTTCATCGCCGCCCACGCCACATTTGCCGCCGAAGTGGGCGGCTGCATGGCAGAGTGCGGGTCGGGTTCAGGAATGGCTGCCGCCGGACTGGTAACCCTCAAGAAAGGCACACTGGAACAGTCGCTCGCCGCTGCCTCGATGACGCTGCAGGCTTCCCTGGGTATGGTCTGCGACATGATTGCCGACCGGGTTGAAGCGCCGTGCCTCAACCGCAACGTCATGGCGGCCAGCACAGCGATCTCGATTGCCAACATGGCCCTTTCCGACTACGACCATCTCATCCCGCTCGATGAAGTGATCGAGACCATGAAGCGCGTCGGCGACGCAATCCCGAATACCCTCCGATGCACCGGGCTTGGCGGGCTGGCCATTACCAAAACCGCCAAGAAGATCGAAGCGATGCTGGCCAACCAGGAAGGAGAAATACTACAGGGTGAGGGTAAGAAGTTCTTTAAGGTGTGTTAGCAATACCAAGCTCCGTTTCGCCTTTGCAGACATTACTCACCAGGCCTCGTGGTGAGAAGTGAATAACTAGGACCACATGCTGAGACAATTATCGATAGCCGCATGGCTGTTGGCCCTCACGTTCAACGCTGCCGCGCAACAACCCGAGTCGCCCTTGGTAAAGTCTTTTGCGGAGCATCAACGACACCAACGCGAAACTACTTATGGGCTCGAATGGACTCAACTCGGGCCGACCAGCAACAGTGCCCTCGTCGAGGCTTTTCAGGTAGACACGGAGCATCCGGGGACCATCTACCTCGGCTTTGGCTCAGGCAATCTCTGGAAGACAACGAACAACGGGCTTACCTGGAAACCCATTTTTGAAAACCAGCCGTCGTATGGAATCGGCGACGTGGCGTTGGCACCTTCCAACACAAACATCATCTATCTCGGCACGGGTGAGACGTTGAAGAAGCCCCGCAACTTCACGATGCCCGGCACCGGCATGTATCGGTCTGATGACGGTGGCAGCACATGGCGGCGCGTCGGCCTTGAAGATTCCTGGCACATCAGCAAAGTAAGCGTTCATCCCACCAACCCAGACATCGTGTACGTAGCCGTTGTCGGCCACCTTTGGAGCACGAACAAGAATCGCGGCGTCTATCGCACCATGAACGGCGGAAAATCATGGGAGCATGTACTCTTTGTCAACGAACGAACAGGAGCCAATGACATCGCCATCGCGCCATCTAACCCGAACATTGTTTATGCCTCCATGTGGGAAAGCTATCCGGGTGTCAGTGGCCCTAATAGCGGTATCTACAAAAGCAGTGACGCCGGTAAGACTTGGACGAAGTCGGATACAGGGCTGCCGACAGACGAGGGGAGAGGCAGAATCGGGCTTGCCGTGTCATACCAGGATCCCGACAAGGCCTATGCCCTGCTTGACCATCGAGGCAAACCAAAAGGGGAGGACGGCGGTGATACAGGCGCAGCCGAAGTATACCAAACACTTGACGGAGGAAAAGTCTGGAAGCGGACGCACGCCGACGAACTGATGATTTTCTCCACGATTGGCTGGTACTTCGCCGACATCGTGGTCGACCCACGCAACGACAACGATATCTACGCACTGGGCGTCCGCCTGGCTCGCAGCGTGGATGGCGGAAAGAGCTTCAACCTCGTGGGCGGTGACGTCTACCACCTTTTCCCCAATCCGGCAGAGCCCTTGCATCTTGACCAGTGCGAACTATGGATCAACCCGAACAACCCTCAACACCTTGCGCTCGCCAACGATGGAGGATTTTACGTCAGTCACGACAGGGGTGCTACCTGGATACACCTGAACAATATTCCCACCGGTGAGTTCTACGACATCACGTTGGACAACAAGAAACCCTACACAATCTATGGCGGCACACAAGATGACGCGACGGTTTATGGAAAGGCCAGTGAATGGAATGCGGCTCGTTACGACGGATGGAAGTACTTATGGATTGATCCCTGGAGCGGCGGAGACGGCTGCGTTACGGTAGTGGACCCGACTGATTCCAACACCGTCTACTACAGTTCACAAGAGGGTGGAATCCGGCGCATGGATCTTCGGACGCGCACATCAGAATATGCCGGTCTCAAAGAAGAGCAGCGCAAGACCGCTCGCTTCAACTTCATCTCCCCGTATTTTCTGTCTTCGCACACGCATGCGCTTTACCTAGGTGCCCAACACCTGTTGAAGAGTGACGACCAGGGCCGAAGCTGGAAACCCGCCAGCCCTGATCTCACGGCAGGCAAAGACAAGACGCGTACAGCGTTGGCATTGAGTGCCGTAGTGGAGTCGCCGATAAAAGCCGGACTGCTGTATGCGGGTACCGACAAAGGGCAATTTTGGATGACGCGCGACGGCGGCACAACGTGGACGGCGCAAACCGGGTTGCCAGCGGCTTACATTCGGTGCATCGAACCCTCGCGATTCAGGGAGTCGAGGGTGTACGCAGTTCTTTCAGGTCTCAATTACGACGATTTCGGCACGCATGTGTACAAATCGGATGACTACGGAAAGTCCTGGGAGAAGATCACGGCCAACCTGCCGTCGGAAACGGCCTATGTGATCAAAGAAGATCCGCGTCACGAACACGTTCTCTTTGCCGGGCTGTACAGGGCGATCTACATTTCCACCGACCGGGGCAAGACGTGGTCCCAGTTCGGCACCGGCATGCCTGCCACTGCCATCTCCGATATTGAATTTGATGACCTGTCGCGCGACCTTGTCGTGTCCACACACGGAAGGGGAATCTACAATCTCAACCTCCGCGGCTTGGACGAATGGTTGGCGAAAGGAATGCCACGACAAGATCAAGTATTCTTGGTGCCAAAGAAAGTGGCACCCAATCCAGACAAACTACCTGACGACAGTAACTCCATGGTGTATGAGAAACTGCCCATTACTTTCTGGCAGACGGAACCAGGAGAAGTCACGATTTCAGTGATTAACGATTCCAGCAAAGTCGTATGGACTGATCGAATGGCTGCTCGGAAAGGATTCAATCAGTACCGGTGGGACCTGGTGACACAGCGGAACACAAGCCCCTTACCATACTTCCTTGCCTTTCGAGAATACCTGCCGAAAGGAAAGTACACGGTCCGTATCGCGGGACGCTCAGTAATAGAAGCCGTGCTCGAGATGGTGGACTGATGGCTGGCAAGGCCGAGTATTCTTTCAATCCAGCTTTATAAGGGCTTTTGGGCCTGAAATGACAGGTATACCTGCCCTTATTATTTTCTTCCCTTGATGCTGTATCTTTTAAGGAAGGTCCCGTTATGGGTTTAAACTGTTCCTAAACTGTGGAAAAGGAAGTCAGTAGCACAGAAGCTATTGAAAGCGAACGGCAGATACTGCTATGCGCTGTGCGGGACCGCACGGCCTTTAAGCCTATTTATGAAAAGTACTTTAAGCCCATTTTTCTTTTCGTTCACAAAAGGGTAGGAGACAAGGAGGTGAGTGGGGATATCACTCAACAGGTATTTCTCAAGGCACTCACACAACTGGACAAGTTTCAGTTCCGGGGGATTCCATTCTCGGCCTGGCTTTACCGGATATCACTGAACGAGTGCCATGATTACTTCCGCAAAAACCTGAAGCCCAGGTTAGTGTCGGTTGACGATTCACAGGTGGAAGACCTTTTCGAGATGATTGATACAGATGATCGGCCTGCCGACCTCGTCGGACGCTTGCAAGAGATTCTCCAAACGTTGTCGCCGCCGGAACTGGAGTTGGTCGAATTGCGGTATTTCGAATCCATGATGTATCGGGACATCGCCGCGATCTATGGTATAACAGAAAACCACGCCAAGGTGAAGTTGTATCGTGTGTTGGAAAAACTTAAAAGGAAATTTTTGGCCTATGAAGCCCAGGATTAAGATCGTACCGAGGAACCGGGCGACGGTGATGACGGATGAAGAGATTCAGGCCCTCATGAATTTTGACGGCCTTGTGCAGAGCGCCGGTCAGCTGACGCTTTGGGCCAAGTTCATGGGCAATATGAAATTAATTACCGGGGGTCTGGCTGTTGTCTCCGTTTCCTCTTTACTGGTTTGGGTTACTCAAGACAGCGCCATGACACCTCCGGAAAATCTTCCGGTCGCGGAACAGAAAATCATTCCCCCGGAAGAAAAGCCCATTGCCACAGATTCGGCAGTTTCTTTGAAGGAAGCTCCTGTGCAGCAACTCCCGGTGGTTCGGATTGTACCGAAAAAAGCCGCCGAGGGTGTCTCCAGGCAACAGGTAGCTCAGGTGGCAGCACAGGAGCCCGCCCAACCCACGCCACCAGCGGCTGCAAACTACCGCCAGGCAGAACCCGTGGAGGGCTTTACGCATTTATATGAATATCTCTCCCGGGAACTGACGTATCCCATGGAGGCTCTTCAGGATTCCGTGAAGGGAGTCGCGACAGTGACCTTTGTCATCGACAGAAAAGGCCAGGTCGGGAAGATTACCGTTTTGAATTCGCTAGGCCCCGACTTCGACAACGCAATCATGAAGCTGATCAACAATATGCCGGCATGGAAGCCCGCCACGATCGACGATCGTCCCGTGCCGAGCATTTTCATGCTCCCGCTGAATTTCAATGTCGAACAAAGCAAGCAATAACCCTTATCATCAATCCTCCACACAATAATCCAAACCCCATGAAAAGAATTGCCATCGCCCTGATACTGCTATCGGGCTTGATCAGTTGCCAAAATGAAGGCAACGGACCCGGACAGGCAACTGTGGTGAATCAACTCACTGCCGGCAGCGCCCGGTCGTGGAAGATTCAAAGCGCCACCCTGCAGAACGGCACCGGCGCCGCATTGACCATCACTGACTTGGCCAACGTAAAGGACGACGAATTTGTCTTCAGCGCCAGTCCATCGTCGCCCGCCTCGGCAAAGCTGAACTGGAATATTCGAAACCAGGTACGGGCCACGGCCACCACGACACAGAAGGTCTTGCTCGATTACTACCTTTCCAGCCTGGACCGGACACTGACTATCCAGAGCGACGGCTCGATCGCTTCCGATGACCCCAACCTGACCATTACGCGCGCAGCCAATGGAAAATTGGCTGTTCAGTATTTAATGAACGGGTCGCAGCTTTCCATGATGCTCGCACCGGCTGACTCAGCATCCGTGGTTCCGGATATCCTCAACTTTACGTTTGTCACTGACATTGAGAGCACATCCATTGGCCTGGAACAGGCAGCGGGCTTTACAGGATCAATGGCGTCGAATTCGCTATACCTGGCTTACCGGGCTTCAGCCACATCTGGAATCAACCCGGAACGTGTGATTCGTTATGACATGGACGACGGCACCCTCACGACGCATGATTTCTTTAACAGCGATTTTGTAACAAAGGAGATTCACATCATCAACGACCAGTTGAAGGTGGTGGGAGCACAGTTTGTCAATACCTACCCGCTTGATCTGTCGAGCGACCCTGTGTCGGTTAAGCATAACCTGGTCCTTACCAGATATGGTTCTTCAGTGGTGGATGACAACGTATTCCTTTTTGGTGGAGACCTCATGTTTCCCGGCGGTTCCGGCTATGACGCTGGCCCCAACGCCAACAAGGTTTACCGGCACGACCAGGCTTCGGGTCAGCTTTTTGAAGTGGGTGTGTTGCCGGAGCCCCGGTATTGGGCGCATGGTGAAATCGTCGATGGTAAGTTTTACGTATTTGGCGGCCGACAGGCGTTCGTCACGGAACAAGCCGAAGACGACATCTTCATCCATGATATGACGACAGGCGACAATCAAACGTTCAAGTTGCCGTCACCCATGCACCGGACGTTTGCGGCACGTTATGGCCACTTGATTTATGTAGCAGGTAACCGTGAGATACCCAACGCGGACCCGGCACTGACACAGATAGTGACGACGTTCGGGGTGTTCGATACTCACTCGGAGACGTTTACTGTAATTCCTTCCACGCTGAACTTCGGTGCTCTCCAAACAATATACGGACTCACCATCGTGGGTGATCAAGTATATGCATTGACAGGAACGGTAGGAGTGACGACATTCTCCATATACCGGGCGCCGCTGACAGGAATGTAAACAGCCATTTAGAGTAGGGGAATATGGCGCTTCACCTGAGGCGCCATTTTTTCAGGAAGCGGTGTGCGGTGATTGCTCGTCGCCGTGCAGTTTCCGTCCAATTCCGAACAACCCCGACAGCTTTCCCTGCCAAACCGCAACCCGGCAGGTGTTGGCATGATTTTTACTACAATTAGGAAAGTATTATCTGCCTGTCATGAAAAAGTACTCGTTGGGAGAGTTCGAAGAAATCGTCATGCTTACTGTCGGCGTGTTGTACAAGGACGCGTATGGCGTTTCCATCAAGAATGAAATAGAACTTCGGCTCAACCGGGCCGTCAGTGTCGGGGCGCTACAGACAGCATTGAAACGACTCGAAGTCAAGGGATACCTCTCGTCGTACGAGGGTGAAGCCACGCCTGACCGGGCCGGCCGGCCGAAGAAGTATTTCCAGATTACGGCGTTGGGCAAACGCGCCCTCGAAGAAACGCGCAAGACCCGCGAGTCGCTCTGGAAAGACATACCCAAGGTAGCCTTGAACTTGAAGTTCACCTGACCGCATGAAGAAGGGCCCGCCCCATTTGTTTCTCCGGTTCTTCCGTTGGTTCTGCCATCCGGATCTGCTCCCGTCTATTGAAGGCGATCTCCAGGAGTTGTACACCCAACGAATGCAGCGGCACGGCAAGGGGAGGGCAGACCGTTCTTTTATACTCGACGTTTTACTCCTGTTTCGCCCGGGAATCGTCCGGCCGCCGCAACGAATCAACATCACCAACACGATACCTATGTGGAGAAACTACCTCACCATCGGCTGGCGCAACCTGCGTCGCAACCGCGGCTACTCGTTGATCAATGTCGGCGGCCTGACCATCGGCATGGCCGTAGCCCTGTTCCTGGGACTTTGGGTATATGATGAATTGTCGTTCGACCGGTATCATGCACAGTATGACCGCACCGCACGAATTATTCAAAATATTTCCAACAACGGTGTGGTAGAGACCTGGCGCAACCTGCCTTACCCGCTCGCCGATGAGCTGCGTCAGCACTATGCCGATGATTTTGAATTGATCGCCATGTCGACAGGGATAGGCACCTATCTTATGGAAGTCGAGGGCGAACGTTCGGAACGGCAGGGAGGTTATTATGAGCCGGGCGCGCCCGCTGTCTTGGGATTGACCATGATGCAAGGAACGGATGCACTGGATGACCCCAAATCCATTTTACTGGCCGCCGCTACAGCAAAGGCACTGTTCGGCGAAAGCGATGCGCTGGGCCGACCTTTGAAACTGGAGGATGTAGACTATAAGGTGGCAGGCATCTATGCCGACCTGCCGGCGAATTCCACATTTGCCCGGGTAGCATTCATGGCACCGTGGAAAACATTTTACAACAACGAAGGACTCAAAGATTGGGAAGACCCGTGGCGTCCCAATGGCTTTCACATCTGGGTGCGCCTCAAGCCCAATGCCGACCCCGCACGTGTTTCGGACAGAATAATGGAAGCCGTGCTCAAGAACTTGAGCGAGCAGCTGGCGCTGAAACAGCCGCAGCTGTTCCTGTTTCCGATGAGCGACTGGCACTTGCGCAGCGAATTCAAGAATGGCGTGAATACCGGAGGGGCCATCCAATACGTCTGGCTGTTCGGGCTCACGGGCGTAATCGTTTTGATGCTGGCCTGCATCAATTTCATGAACCTCAGTACCGCGCAGTCGGAAAAGCGCTCGCGCGAAGTGGGCATACGCAAGGCGATGGGCTCGCTGCGCGGACAACTGGTGAGCCAGTTTTTCGTCGAGGCAATACTCATTGCCGTCGTAGCACTTGGAATGGCACTGGTGGTGGTACAATTGTTCCTGCCCGCGTTCAATCTCTTGGTGAACAAGCAGCTGGTAATTCCGTGGATGAACATTCAATTCGTCCTGGTGATTCTGGGCTTTACATTGTTCACGGGAGTCCTGGCCGGCAGCTACCCCGCGCTTTTTCTTTCCTCGTTCAGGCCGGTGCAAGTGCTTAAGGGCACATTCCGGTCGGGGCGGCTGGCCGGTTTACCGCGCAAGGTCCTCGTGGTTGTCCAGTTCTCCGTTTCCGTAGCGCTGATCATCGGCACGTGGGTGGTGCTTGAACAAATTCAATTAGGAAAGGATCGGAGAGTTGGCTACACGCGGGAGGGACTGATCAGTGTACCCATGGTCTCCGGCAAATTGCGTCCTCACTTTGATGCCTTCAAGGAAGAAGTGATGAAAACAGGAGAGGTGATCGCGATGGCCCGGGCTACGAATCCAACGACAGAGACTGGTAACTCGAGCAGTCGGTTCAACTGGAAAGGTAAAGACCCCGCCGTATCGGTGGATTTTCCCTTCGTTTATGTGTCGTATGAGTTTGGTGCGACCGTGGGCTGGACATTCCGGGCAGGCCGTGATTTTTCACGCGATTTTCCATCCGACACTTCGGCGCTGATTGTGAATGAGGCAGCGGCAGAATATTTCGGTTTCGCGGATCCAATTGGAGAAGTGATCCAGTGGGGAGGAACCCCATTCACCATAGTCGGCGTGATTGCTGATATGGTCATGGATTCGCCATACGATCCCGTAAAGCCGACGGTCTTTGCCCTTACTGCGGATGGAGGCTACCTGATATTCTCCCGGGTCAAACCGGGAGTCAGCCCGGGCGATGCGTTAGCGCGCCTGGAGTCGGTCTACAAGAAATACGCGGAAGGCGACCCGTTCAACTACAGCTTTGTGGACGCGGACTACGCGACGAAGTTTGGCAGTGAAGAGAAAGTCTTCCGGCTATCCATGATTTCTGCTGTGCTGGCCATCTCGATCAGCTGCCTGGGGATATTCGGGTTGGCCTCGTTTGTCGTGGAGCGCCGGTCCAAGGAGGTTGGCATTCGCAAGGTGATGGGAGCCGGGTCTGGTTCGCTTTGGCAGTTGCTATCCAGGGACTTTG
Source organism: Cyclobacteriaceae bacterium (assembly GCA_044221195.1). Lineage (GTDB taxonomy): Bacteria > Bacteroidota > Bacteroidia > Cytophagales > Cyclobacteriaceae > ELB16-189. Next base: position 39,157 of record JBGAPO010000008.1, on the reverse strand, counting down.
TCGTATTGGTGTTGTTTTCATTTGGCCTGGCGTTTCCTGCCGCCTGGTACTTTGCAACTGACTGGCTGGCTGGATACACGTACCGCATCACCGTTGAGTGGTGGGTCTACCTGGCATCAGGTGGCATTGCTGTGGCCATCACTTTGGCCACGGTCAGTTACCACACTGTGCGAGCCGCTTTTTCAAATCCGGTTAACATCCTGAGGGTGGAGTAGCCTGGAGCATGCCCGGGAATGGCTTGGGTTTGCAAATAGCGTTAAAGGGGGCCATAAGCCAGGAAAGTCGTATTAACATAATATAAATTATATATCCTAAGGGGGTTTTCTTACTGAGGGCTTAGAGCCTGGATTTGGGCTTCTGGATGGACCTTCTGGAAACTCAGCGGTAACGCTTTCCTTCTTTAAAAACCATCGTTACGTTACCGAGTGATTCGATCGTGTCGAGCGGGTTTCCTTCAACCACGATGATGTCGGCCAGCTTACCGTTGGTCAGGCTGCCTAGTTTCTTTTCCATACCCAGCAGTTCGGCTCCACGCAGCGTGGCGGATGTAATGGCTTCCATATTCGTCATCCCCAGATCGATATAGATTTTCAGCTCACGAATATGGTTGGCGGCCTGGTGATAGTTTAACCTTGTTCCCCGGTCGGTGCCCATGGCAATAGGCACTTTCGCATCGATCAGGTTTTTCAAGTTTGACTTGAATAGCGCATCATGTTTTAGAAAACGTTGAGCAGATTTTGGGTTGGCGGCCAATGCATGATCGATATTCCGTTTGCCTTCATCCAACAATTCCTGAGGAACATCGTGATGATTCCTGTCGGTAAGCAGTCTCCCGGGATCTGAGTAATAGTCGATATACACATCATAGGCAATCTTTAACGGCACGGCATATACTTTTCGTTGAGCCATCTTCCGGGCCAAGGCCGTCGAGATGACGGTGTCTTTTCCGGATACCGTTCCCGAGATAAATTCCGGATGTTCTATGGCATCGGAACCCGCATCAATGGACGCTTCCACACTGGATGCACTCATCGCATGCGTGGTGGTCCGAAGCCCCAGCCGGTGCGCCTCTCCTACCAAATCTTTTAATGTTTGAAAAGGCAGGGTAGGCGGAATTTCTCCTTCTGCCGAAAAAGCGGAAACCTTGATAAAGTCCACACCGCGCTTTGCATAGTCGCGAATGATTTTCTTGCCTTCCTCTGCATTAGGAACCGGCTGATTAAGAGCGTCGCTCGCCCGCTTGATTAACTTAGGATCAATGCCGGCAGCCAGCAACTCCTTTGAATTCAGCAATTCGGTAAAGCTCCCGTAGTTGAGGATTAGCCCGCACGTAAACAGTCGTGAGCCGGCCACATCACCGTGGGCAACACTTTTCTTCAGTTGCAGCATCACATCGATTGGACCAAACGTGTCGCGCAAGGTGGTGATCCCTTGCTGCAGATCGGCCATCAGGTTTCGTTCACCGATTTGATATAACTGATCCAATTTTAATGGCCAATAGGTGCCATGATCATGCTGACCGTCAAACGTTACGTGTCCGTTGGACTCAATCATTCCCGGGAGTACGGTCTTTCCTTCTACATTAATGCGTATCGCATCGGTTGGCACCGTTACCTGGTCTTCACGACCCACGGAAGTGATTATTCCGTTTTGAAAGAGGACCACGCCCTTTTCGATTACCGGCCCATCCACCGGGATAACCCTGCCTCCGACCAGGGCCACGGGCTGTTGTTGGGCGAATAGTGACGAAGAAACCAGTAAAACTAAAGCCAGAACCCTCATTAATTTCTTATTCATTGACCCGGTGTGGTGGATGTAAGTTCTGAATCCTTAATGATAAACTCGTCAGTTTTCATTGCACTTTTCAACACGGAAAAGCCGTTGTTGACGTGAAGCCTTTAGCAATCCATCCAAGGCCTCGGTAAGTACCACTTCAACAAGCACTTACGTGTTATCCAGGTGCTTCAATACACCCATTCAGCGTCAGATCAGCGTCCTCTATGTGTCCACTGCGTGTCCAAGATGCCAGGCTATACCGAGGCGGCTTCGCCTATGCTATCTGGCGAGTCGATGCAGGTTTGATAACAGGCAAAGGTTTGAGTGTATGTGTGCCGGCCGTTTCAGGGTACCTGCCAGCTTATACCCCGAATCCGGCGAACAATTTTGACTACATTTCATTCTAAATCAATAACTGTCACATACGCTAAAGATCAATTGGTATGAAGAGATTACTCTCCTATTTCCTCATCGCTCATTTCGTACTGATCCTGCCGTCTTGCAACAGGCCCGGCCAGATCACGCTTTCTCCCGACCACTGGGGTGATCGAGAGTTGGACAAGTACCTGGAGATGGACAGCCGCTCGTTCCCCAGCAATCCGGCGGCATACGGTGAAAAGGGCGCAGTCACCAATACGTTTCATGCAGCAGCCTCGAGGGCAGGTCTTGAAGCGCTGAAGCAAGGTGGCACATCGGTAGACGCGGCCTTGACGGCCTCGATGACACAGATCACCTTGAATGCCGGAGCCGTGATTAGCTTTTTCGGAATCTTGAATATGGTGCATTATGATGCCGCTACAGGAAAAATGGTAAGCATGGATGCCACATGGAATACGCTGAAAGAGGAGACTGACCCTATGACTATTCCTGGTGGAAATCCATTCGGAGGAGAAGGTTTGTATGCGTCCCGTGAAGTGAGTGGCAGGACAGCACTCGTGGGCGGCTTTATGAAAGGGGTCGAGGCTGCGCACCAACGCTATGGCAAGTTGCCATTCAAGAGTTTGTTCGAGCCTAGCATTTATCTCGCCAAGAACGGATTTAAAATAGATGAGCGCACGGGCGATTTCTTTAAACGGAGAGATGTACAACTGCGAAGGCTTCCCGAAACAAAAGCTACGCTGATCAAACCGGATGGCAGTGGTTATGTGCCGGGTGATTTATTCAAGCAACCAGCATTGGCTGCAACCCTGGAAAACATCGTAACGCAAGGGACTGATTATATGTATAAGGGTGAATGGGCCAGGAAAGCGGTTGCAGCCGTGCAGAAGGACGGCGGCAAGATGACGCTGGAAGACCTGGCCAACTACGAAGTTATCTGGAATGAACCCACCCGACAACAATACGGCGCATATGAAGTGGCGGTGCTGGGGCCGCCTTCTAATGGAACCGTCAACCTCATTGAAGCACTCAACCTGGCGGAAGCCTCCGGCCTTTTCTCAAAACCGCATTGGTCCAAAAGCGGTGAGGCCTTACGCACAATGTCTGATGTTACAAACATGTTCATGCTCTCTTTTCTGCCAGTGGCCACCCGCGAGCTGATTTATCCGGGGCTTAATCTTACCGACTCCTCCCGAATGCTGAAAGGAACCTCTGCTGAATTATGGAAGCGCATGGAGCAAGGCGTGAAACTAGCTCAATATGCCGGCGTAGGTCCCAAGCATTCTGATACCGTGGTCGCTATTGATCAGTGGGGCAACATGACAGCCATTACGCATTCTATCAACACCGTAACCTGGGGTAACGAAGCTATTAACGTGGATGGCGTCTCCATAACCGATGCAGCCTGGTTTCAACAATCCCAGATCAAATTGGCGGGCCCTGGTAAGCGGCTGCCTGCCCCTATTGAAATAGGCATTTTGTTGAAAGACGGCCAACCCATCCTTCCCTTTGCATCCATGTCAACTGGATTACACCAACAGACCGTGCAGTCCCTGGTGAACATAATAGCGCACAACATGGATGTGGAAGATGCTGTAAATGCTCCTGCCATATTGATGCCCTTGGCGGATGCCACCGTTCCTACGGCGCCAAAATATTCGGTGCGGGTGATGGAGGGTGCATTCCCGGATAGCGTACTGGATCGAAGTGGTTTACCCGTCGTGAAGATTCCAGCCAGTGAAAGGCGATACACGCAAGGCCTGTGGGTGGGCATCTACCGGGATCCCAAAACGGGCAAACTGAAAGCGGCATCTCCGCCTTATGCGACGGGTGTTGCTTTGGCGTATTAGAAGGATTGGCGAATATGTAGCCGGAGGCACCGCACAGTCTTCCCTCCTGACAAGTTTGACAGCAAGAATAGCTGCCCAGCACACGTATAAATAATAAACCGCCCATCAAACGAAGCGGGAACTGCATGGCCAATTTTTTCTACATTTCACCTTAACCTAAACGAAAATGTCCCAACTCCGCAAAGAAGACATCAAGCAGGAAGTGTTCGATCTCTATGACGACTACGCACATAACCGGATCGACCGCCGCCAGTTCATCGAGAAACTGTCAACCTACGCCGTCGGCGGCGTTACGGTGGCCAGCCTGCTCAGCTTCATCAGCCCGAACTATAACCTCCAACAAGTCCAGGCCGGCGACCCGCGCCTCAAGACAGAATACATTAACTACGACTCGCCCAAAGGCGGCGGCTCGATCAAAGGCCAGCTCTCACGCCCCGTCGACGCCAAGAAGAAGTTGCCCGGCGTGATCGTCGTGCACGAAAACCGCGGACTCAACCCGTACATCGAGGACGTCGGGCGCCGCGTGGGTTTGGCCGGATTCATTTCCCTAGCACCCGATGCGCTGACCCCGCTGGGCGGCTATCCCGGCAATGACGACGACGGCCGCAAACTCCAAAGCCAGCGCGACCGGGCAGCCATGCTCGAAGACTTTATTGCCGCATTTTACCACCTCAAGTCGCACCCGGAATGCTCCGGCAAAGTAGGAGTGGTCGGCTTTTGCTTCGGCGGTGGAATCTGCAACCTCATGGCCGTGCGTGTACCCGAACTAGGTGCTTCGGTGCCGTTTTACGGGAGCCAGGCCCCCATTGAAGACGTTCCCAAAATCAAAGCTCCCCTCCTTCTACATTATGCCGGACTGGATACGCGCGTTAACGAGGGCTGGCCCAATTATGAGAAGGCGCTCAAAGAGAACAACAAAGAGTACACGGCTTACATCTACCCTGACGTCAATCACGGCTTCCATAACGATACGACGCCGAGGTATGACAAAGCCGCAGCGGATTTAGCCTGGCAACGGACGATCGAGTTCTTTACGGCAAAACTGAGCTAGAGAATCGGAGTTTCAACAGTCTATTTCTGCCTGAACTCCGATTCCATCAACACCCACATATCGGGATCCAGGGTTATTTCCCGGGGCGCCTTTTCCATTGGAAAGGTGAATTTGTCGGTGACATTGACCAATGATAATGTTTTGATTATCGGCGGATTATTGTCGTTTGAAGAAATAGCAACCTGAAGGGGCATGCGAAATGGGGCCGACCCGGTTCCTGCCTGGTTCAAGGTAATGGTTACTTCTTTCTTCTTGCTGTCGTATTGCCAGGAGCCGGTCACCTTCAACGTGCCGCTGCGATAAAGCCACTGATCAAAGAAGGGCTTCAAATCCATCCCCGACACTTCTTCCATCACGCTCCGGAAGTCGGCCGTGGTGGCGCTTCGGTTCATATACCGGGCATAGTAGGTACGAATGCCCTTCCAGAAGACGTCGTCCCCTAACATGCCCCTCAGCATGTGCAGTACCCAACTCCCTTTCTGATAGGTCTGCACACTGGTGACTTTTGACATGTCGCTCAACTGGTCGTGAACAATTCGGTAGTCAGGATTTTTGCCCTGGAATGCCATGACGGTCTTCTTGCTCGACGCCAGTCCTTCCAGAAAGGCATCGCGACCGTATTGGTGCTCGATAAACAACAAGGTAAAGTAGGTGGCAAATCCTTCACTCAGCCAGACATCATCCCAGTCGTATTCAGTCACCGCGTTGCCGAACCACTGGTGGGCGATCTCATGAATGACCACATTGCGCCATCGGTTGTTCCGATCGCCGACTACAGAGCCTTCGCTGTAGAAGATGGCCGAGGCTGCTTCCATCCCACCGCTCACACTGTTGGATTGCACGTTGGCCAGCTTCTCGTAGGCGAACGGTCCGACATGCGAACTGTAAAATTCCAACACGTCGCGCGTTGGTATGGCGAAGTCGTAGAAGCCGGCCTCGCGGTCCTGGTAGTACACCCAGGTCTCAATGGACTTATTGTCAAACTCATCGACGGCCTGAACGGCAAAGCGCGCGACGCCCAGTACGTACAGCCAGGACGCGATGGGCACCGACTGCCGCCAGTGCGTAAGCCGCATCCCTCCTGCCAGGTCTGTTTCTTCCACTTTCAGTCCGTTTGAGATCACCTGGTAATGTGCCGGCGCAGTTACGATAAACTCGCAGGTAGCCTTATCATATGGATGGTCAATGACGCTAAGCCAGTTCCTCGCTTTGTCGGGCCAGTTGTCGCTGAAGAAGGTACGGTCGCCGTACTTGTTGTTGGCGATCTTCAAGCCGGTGGCCGGAATGCCGGAATACGAAATGATGTACTGGCTGCGCTGATCTTTCTGCGCGGCAGAAGGCAAATTGATTTTCAGATTGTTGCCCTGGTGTGTATAGGTTAATTCAGTGCCGTTGTGCATTACACGGCTCACGGTCATTCCTTTGTTGCCCAGCGCTTCAGTGGCGTTGACCAGGTCCAGCCGCAATTCGGTGGCGCCGGCCTGTAGATAACGTACGTCGACGGTGGCCTCACATTCGATTTTATCGGTTTGGTCGGAGAGCTTGATGCGGAAATCGTAATTGATCACGTCAACACCCGGGTTCTTCGGGTAGCGGTCGGCCATGCTGCCGACGGAAACCAGGATCAGCGCAAGGGCAAGGCAAGCGGCTTTCATGGTCTATTTCTTCAGGGGTAATGTATCTGCCGGGCGAAACTCGATAAGGCCTTTCTCTTTGATGGTCGCCTCTACATCTTCGATTCGCGAAGGCACGAATGCGCTGAGATTTTCAACACCATCCGCCGTCACCACGGCAACATCCTCGATACGGATGTACAAGCGCTCCTCGTGAATCCAAATCATCGGGTCGATGGTGAATACCATGCCGGGCTGCAGCGGGACACCGTGCACACGGCCGACATCATGAACCGCCATACCGACCGGATGCTGGAAATGTCCGCGGAATTTGATGCCTTCTTCCACGGCCTTCGCATGTGCAGGCTTGAGGAACTTCTTGCCGACCAGGTACTGCTTCATGTCGGCGGCAGCGCGATCGAGTACATCATTGGCCGTCACACCGGGCTTGATGTAGCGGAACAGTGCATCGCGGTAAGCGACGATGAAATTGTACAGCTCTCGTTGCTCCGCGGTATACTTCCCGTTGACCGGCCAGATACGTGTTACATCGCTGGTGTAGTAACGGTAGTCCGGAGCATAATCCATCAACACGAGGTCGCCGTTCTTGAGTTCATCGGTCTTGTGGAAGTAATGACCGAAGTAGGCATTGGTGCCGCCGCCGATGATGGATGCGTAGCCATCGCCACGGGCGCCGTTGAGGTGAAAGATATACTTGGCGGCCGCATCCAGTTGATATTCGTACACACCAGGCTGTGTGGAGCGCATCGCTTCCATGATGCCAAGTCCGGCGATCTGCGTTGCTTTCCGAATGAGCTCGATCTCGGCGGGGCTTTTGATCAGCCGCATGCCATCCAGGATCGGTGAAAGGTCTTTGACTTCAAATTGCGGTACCCGTTCGTGCAATTTTTGAATGAACATGGCTTCGCGTGCCGGCTGGCCATCCCAGGGGTCTGACGATGACCGTGCCTGGCCGTGGAGCAGTTCATCGCGACTGTCAGTGCCTGTCTCGGCCGGGCTAAACTCGGTATAAAGGGTAGATGCCGGCGGGCGAATGAGGCCGCCGCCAATAAGATCATCCGCCAGGAATTCAATTCCTTTGACGCGATCGACGCCCATCAGCGGCTTGAGAATATCCTGATCTTCCGCAGACCAGATTCTCCCCTGGCTCTCTTCCCTGCCTTGGTCTCGGTGCGGGAGGTACATGGTTGTTTGGCGGTTGCGGCCGTTCAACAGCAGGTAGGCGTGTTCTGCTTCAAGTCCGGAAAGGTAATAGAAGGTGTTTGCCTGCCGGAAGACAGTGAAACCTGCCCGGCCGGTGGCACCCTGGATGACGGCGATTGCATTATTGCCGATCGCATCAAAGATCTGATTTCGCCGTGCGGCATACTCCTCTTTCGAAAAGTCAGATGGGTATCGATATTTTTCCTGGGCAATGGCGTAATGTCCTGCCAGCGATAAGAGTAAGACGGTGAGTAAGGTAATTCGCATGAAGTACGTTGTTTTCAATGGCTACTAAGGTAATTGACACCGATTGGCCTCACAAATCCATGGAACCGGCTATCGGGGCCAGTCTCCTGCCATGGATTCGGTCTGCAGTTGTCCATTCATGTCGCATTCTCGTCCTATGACGAATGAGTCCGGCCCGACACCTTTGTGCCGTCAAACCAATTCAAACAACACCCATGCAACCATACAGCGTTTGCTTTTACCTCCAGGACGGCGTCGAAGTGCTGGATTTTGCCGGGCCTATGGAAGCCTTCTGCATTGCCGGTTTCAAGGTCTTCACCGTCTCCAAGACTGGAGGGCCCATTTTGTCCCAGGGCATTCTGAAAATTCAGCCGGACTTCAGTATGGCGGATGCACCGGAAGCGGACATCCTGGCCTTCTTTGGAGGGAATACCCCGGTAGCCTACAACGACCCCGAAGTGGTCGAATGGGTGATCCAGCGCGAATCCCGCGCCCGCTACTTGCTCTCCGTATGTTCCGGCGCATTCATCCTTGCCAAGGCAGGTCTGCTGGACGGTCTCACCGCGACTACGTTTTACCGGCGGATTGAAGAACTCCGCCAAGCCCATCCGCGTGTTACGGTGCGATCGAATGTTCGCTTCGTCGATAACGGGCGAGTCATTACGACTGCCGGAGTCTCCGCGGGGATCGATGGAGCTCTTCACCTGATAACCAAGCTCAGTGGCGATGCCGCCGCACGCGCCGTCGTGGAGTACATGGAGTATGATCGATGGACTCCCAACCAGGGACTTATCATTACCGCAGACAACTGACGAGGTTGCTTAACGCTTGAGTCGTTTCATCACGCAATTCATCAGGTGAATTGCCATCTTCATCATGCACGGAGGGGGAAACCCCTCCTTTCTTTTTGTCGCGAAGTCTGTCCGTTTACGACGCCGATGTGACCTATGAATGCGCCGCCGGGCCGCGCACTTTTGTCAAGTGAACAGCAATTCTCTCAACCAACCAAAAACCGCAGTTATGAAAAACAAAACAGTAACCTACTTCGTCATCCAGACGCTGATCGCGTTGGTGTTGGCGATCCTCACCGGGTGCAAGGAAGAATCGTTTAACCCGGCACTTACACAGCAATTCCGGCTCGTGTCTACCGCCGGTGTCGGTTATGAAATCAAGGTGGCGATGCCGTCCACTGTTGATCCTTCGAAAAGGTACGCCGCACTTTACCTTCTGGATGGTGACGACATTTTTGACGTTGCCGCCAAACAGTGCACGGCCATCGCTTCTGGCAATGGCCAGGACAATGTGTTTGTGGTGAGTATCGGTTATGGCAACAGCCGCGACCTGGACTACACGCCGACAAAGACAGGCCCCGATACAGGAGGTGCCCCCGCTTTTCTGGCCTTTATGCGTGACCAACTGATCCCTGAAATGGAGCAGCGCTATCCCGTGGACACCACACGTAATAGCCGCGTCATCCTCGGCCATTCCTATGGCGGATTGTTCAGTGCCTTTGCCTTTGCCGTGGACAATGAAGTGTTCGGCAACTACATCATACTCAGTCCATCCTTGTGGTATGACAATGAGGTTGCGTTGATGATGGAGAAAGCCAATCGTCCGGCGATCCAAAGCCAGTCGCAGCTGGTATTTCTCGGCCAGGGTGAGATGGAGAATTCCGGCAGGATGCAGGCGCCCTTTGAAGCTTTCTACCAGGTACTCGCGACGCAATACACCCAGATTTACCTGGCCAGGCATCTGGAGAAGGATCTGGGACACATTGGTTCGCGGAATCCAAATATCGTCTTGGGCCTCGAACACTATTTCAGCCATCGGCCCTACTAAAAACGAATTACCATCACCAACAAACCAAACACCATGAAAACGACCGCCAGTTTGATTCTCATTTTGTTTGCAATGACAGGTATCGTCAATGCACAGGAAAGCCGACCTGCCTATTCGGCCCTACGCGAACGCCAATGGACCATTGAGCCAGGAATTGGTGTGCACACCAACTTCGGCACTGATCTCTTGCTGACGAACCTGCTGCAGTGGAATCCGCGCCCAGGGTTAAGTCTCGCATCACACTCTTCCTACAACATCAACAATCCCATGATGCGGGACTTCAACAACATCAAAACGGATTACAATTTCTCGATCAACCAGAAGTTCGGCATCGGCAAAACCTTCTACGCCAGGAAGAGTACTCATTCCTTCTTCCTCATGGCCGGCGGGAAGTTTACCGCGTACAAAGAGACATTGGAAAATCCCGGTTACGAGCAGGCGAGTTTCGCGGTAAGTTCATGGAGCCCGGACTATGGAATGATGTATAGCTGGAAGAAAGGCGTGAAGAACTGCTTCTTCAGTTTCCGCTTGTACCTCCCCCTCTATCCCTGGCCGCTCAAGGGCAGCGACATCAACTATGCCGACGCCAATATGGACAACATTGCCCTGGAGTTTGGCGTAGGATTCCGGATCAAGTAGGCTCAACCAGGACGGAAACAGGAGCGAGCAAATATTTTGCGCTATGACTATCAAAAGGCCGGTGCATTATTTTCATCTTGTGTATCCCAATCCCTGGGTCACTATGAAACTTGCCTTCGTCGTTCCGCCGCACGTTGAACTGCTTGATTTGGCCGGTCCCGTCCAGGTGTTCACTGAAGCCAGGATCCACGGGTTCGAAGCGTCAATGGAATATTATGCCTACCGGGACAACATCATGTCGACCGGAGGCGTCGGGTTCGGGGAAATCAAGAGCTACAAGAAAGCCGAGCTGAACGAAGGCGACTTTCTCTTTATTCCCGGCATGGACAATGCCTATGTTCACAGCGACGAATTCAAGGGCGAGCGGGAGTTCTTTGATTGGGTGCAACAGTGTGCCGCCCGGAAAGTCAATACGTGTTCGATTTGCAGCGGCGCCTTTGTGCTGGGGGAAGCAGGTTTACTGGACGGCCGCGAGTGCACCACGCACTGGCGACGGACCAATGAACTGAAGGCACGCTTTCCCAAGGCGAATGTTCAGGACGACATTCTTTATGCCAAGAGTGACAACATTTATACCAGCGCCGGTATCAGTGCGGGGATCGATCTGGCCTTGGCACTCCTGGAACAAATGCGCGGGCCCAATTTTGCCCACAAGGTCGCCCGAGGGCTCGTGGTTTATTCCCGACGGGACCATTCCCACACCCAGCAGAGTATTTACCTGGATTTCCGGAATCATATCAATCCGCGAATTCATGAGATCCAGGATTACTTAATAGAAAATCTTTCGACCGAGAATTCCATTGAAGAATTGGCCGAACGCGTTGCCATGAGCCCGAGAAATCTCACCCGTGTCTTTAAAGACTCAACCGGCCTGACGATAGTCGAGTACCTTAACCGTCTGCGCCGTGAAACTGCCCGCACCCTGCTTAACAATCCCGAATACACCATCGAGCACATCGCCGCGAAGTGCGGGTTCAAGTCCCCGCGGCAATTACAGCGTATTTTGAAAGAAGAGCAGGCGTAAATTCGCCATTGGCAGGTGGCAGTTGGAATTTGTCCCTGCACTGACATTTCTCATTCAAATCGTCGAGTCGTTCGTGCATCTTGTACAGATGGCATAGAGAGATACTATCCAATCATAGGAATTATCAATTTGGTTTATCCTATGGAGCTCGATAAACTTGAACTTTAACACCTAAAACTGCTTAAACATGGCTAATAATGATTCTAAGAATGGCGAAGGTAAATGCCCTTTCCACGGCGGCCCGATAAAGCAAAGCGCCGGGACCGGGACCCAAAACCGTGATTGGTGGCCGAACCAACTCAAACTCAACATCCTCCGTCAACATGATGTGCAGTCTGATCCAATGGATAAAGACTTTGATTATGCTAAGGAGTTTAACTCATTGGATTACAAGGCAGTTAAGAAAGACATAGTCGACCTGATGACCAAGTCGCAGGACTGGTGGCCGGCAGACTATGGGCACTATGGCCCGTTCTTCATTCGGATGGCCTGGCACTCGGCGGGCACCTACCGGATCTCCGACGGCCGTGGCGGCGGCGGTTCCGGGCAGCAGCGCTTCGCCCCCCTCAACAGCTGGCCTGATAATGCCAACCTCGATAAGGCGCGCCTTCTTCTGTGGCCTGTAAAAAAGAAATATGGTAAGAAGCTCTCCTGGGCTGACCTCATGATCCTGGCTGGAAACTGCGCCCTGGAATCCATGGGCTTCAAGACATTTGGTTTTGGTGGCGGCCGCGCGGATGTGTGGGAATCGGATGAGGATGTGTACTGGGGATCAGAAACCAAATGGTTAGGTGACAACCGTTATACCGGTGACCGCCAACTTGAGAATCCCTTGGGAGCCGTTCAGATGGGTCTCATTTATGTAAACCCGGAAGGACCTAACGGCAATCCCGACCCTGTTGCTGCCGCGCGCGATATCCGGGAAACCTTTGGTCGCATGGCCATGGATGATGAAGAGACAGTTGCCCTCATCGCCGGGGGACACACCTTTGGCAAGACCCACGGCGCCGCCGACCCAAGCAAGTATGTCGGGCGTGAGCCCGCCGCTGCCGGCATTGAAGAGCAAAGCCTCGGCTGGAAGAACACTTACGGAAAGGGCAATGCAGGAGATACAATTACCAGCGGACTGGAAGGCGCCTGGACCACCACGCCTACCAAGTGGAGCAACAACTTCTTCTGGAACCTGTTCGGCTACGAATGGGAATTGACCAAGAGCCCTGCCGGCGCCCAACAATGGAAACCCAAACATAACATGGGTGAAGCCACCGTTCCAGATGCGCACGATCCCAGCAAGCGCCATACACCGATCATGCTCACGACGGACCTGGCACTTCGTTTTGATCCTGCTTACGAGAAAATATCACGTCGCTTCCTCGATAACCCCGACCAGTTCGCCGACGCCTTCGCCCGCGCCTGGTTCAAACTGACGCACCGCGATATGGGACCCCGCTCCCGCTACCTCGGTCCTGAGGTCCCACAAGAAGAACTCATCTGGCAGGATCCGATCCCTGCGGTGACACACAAACTCATCGACGACAAGGACATCGCCGACTTGAAAGCCAAAGTATTAGCATCCGGTCTGAATGTTTCGCAGCTGGTTTCAACGGCTTGGGCATCCGCATCGACATTCCGTGGATCTGACAAGCGTGGCGGCGCCAATGGTGCCCGGATACGCCTTGCGCCTCAAAAAGATTGGGAAGTAAATAATCCTTCTCAATTGGCTTCCGTGCTGAAGACGCTGGAAGGCATTCAGAAAGATTTCAACGCCGGCAGCAAGAAAGTGTCAATGGCTGACCTGATCGTGTTGGCGGGTTGCGCCGGTGTGGAGAAAGCAGCCAAGAGTGCCGGCTTTAACATGACGGTGCCCTTTGCCCCCGGTCGCGCCGATGCAAGCCAGGAGCAGACAGACGTGGAGTCGTTTGCCGTCCTCGAACCGGCAGCCGATGGTTTCCGGAATTACGCCAAGAGCAAGCATACTGCCGCCGCCGAGGAACTCCTCATCGATAAGGCTGAACTGCTTAATCTCTCCGTGCCTGAATTGACAGCACTGGTGGGTGGCATGCGCGTGTTGAACACCAACTGGGACAAGTCCAAGCACGGTGTATTGACGAGCCGGCCCGAATCGCTCACCAATGATTTCTTTGTCAACCTGCTCGACTTCAGCATTACCTGGAGCGCAACGAATGACACGAAGTCTTTGTTTGAAGGCCGCGACCGGAAAACCGGTTCCGTCAAGTGGACCGGCACCCGCGTAGACCTGATCTTCGGCTCAAACGCCGAGCTCCGTGCCATCGCCGAAGTTTATGCATGCGACGACGCCAAAGAGAAGTTCGTCAAGGACTTCGTCGCCGCGTGGAACAAGGTGATGAACCTGGATCGGTTTGATTTGAAATAGGCACTGCGACAATAGACGCGGAAGAAGGTGATCCAGAGACGGGTCACCTTCTTCGTCTTATAGGTCAAATCAAAAGGCCTTCACCTTGGCGTACTCCTTTAGAGTCCGTCCAGTTTTCCTTTTCTAACAGTTACCACATACGAGGCCACGAAGGCTGAATCGATCAGGATGTGCACATTGTACTTTCCGGAAAAAGGAAATGCATAGTAAAAATCAAAGTTGCCTGGCGATGATTCCGTTATCTCGGGTGTGACGGTCAAGTCAGTGCGGCCGTGCGACCCCGAACGGACAATCAGTTCGATTTTGCCCGGTTTCGTGCCGGTCGCAGGCGCAAGGGAGAAGTTCGCCGGTACACCCCTTTCCACCTCCCATTCCATGGCGTTAGGATATATCGACCGAACTCCGTGTCGGTAGGCACCACGGTAGGTCAGCGGACGGTTCAAGAACTCATTGAGAGACAATCTGTCCTTTGTCAACAGCCAAGCGGTATCCTGCGGGTAGTGGTCTCGGAGGAATTGCATGGGATCGGACAGGAAATAGGCATCGTTATATTCGTGCACGGCCATGTGATTGGTGACATCGACTGCCCCGCTCGCCCAGGTGGCGTCGCAAACATACCATCTGCCACTGAGCTTGACAGCGTTCCATGAATGATTGAGCACACCTTTTCCTCCCACGTTGGATCGTGCCGTACGGGCATACCCGTCTACAATTACGCATTCGAGACCGGCAATGATTGCCATTTCACGCACCAGCCAAGCATACCCGGTACATACGGTTCGTTGGCGTTCCACCAGTCGTTGGAATACCCGGCGGCTGAAATCCCTTTGCCAGGCCTCCAACGCCGCCGGATTATCCACATAACGCAATCGCATTTTTCGGCTTTCTACAGAAAAGGCGTAATCATTCTCCACATTCAGGCAGATCCAGGTGAATATCGCCCGCATCTTCTCCACATCGGTCTTCAGCGAATTGGTAAGCCGCATCGTGAGCGGGTACAATTGCCTCACGCTGATTTCCTGACAGGTACCGGCAATGCTGTCTGCTTTCCTGAAATCAACTCCGCTGAAGTCGCCACGTTGCGCCACACCGACCCTGCCGACAAGCACCAGGCTCATCGTCATGAGCGACGCGCAAATGATTCGGCTCCAGGTCAGAAGATGGTCTTGATTTTTCCCCACAACGCACCGATTCTATTTTGCCTGGTCTGGTATACTTCGGTTACCGCTACTTCACCTCCCACGGTGGTATCCAATTTCATCACCAGCTCAATATTGACTTCCTTACTATCAGGAATTACGTACTCGATGCGCTCATACCCAACAAAAGACACGACGATCACATCGCCAGGCTTCAGTCGGATGGGAAACTCGAACTTTCCCTCGGCATTGGTGCTTGTACCTGCTTGGCTGCTCTTCAGGTAAACATTTGCGCCGGCCAGCGGAAGGCCGTCATCTGCTCGGATTTTCCCTCGCACCAGTACTCCGTCCACTGTCTCGAAATTCTGCGACACCACGTCAACACTTCCTGAAGCGAAGGTCCCCTGCCAGGTGAAGCAGGCCACGGAAACGACCATGGCTGCCAGCATGGTGCGGCATTGGCTGGTCACCGTCCAGAACCGTTCATTCACTACTTCGAAATCCCTCCCGTTTTCCCTGCACTTCCTTGAAATGCTCAGGCCTTTCTGATGATTCATAAAATATGGGTTTGTATTTTCTATTGCTTAAACATTCTCTTTACTCGTTGCCAAAGTCCAGTTCGTGCAGGAATGCTCGCATAGGTTTCGTTAACTGCCAGTTCGCCGACAATTACCATCTCACCCAACATCCTTGTGTCGGCAGTCATCCGAAGTTCCAGGGCTGCTTCCGTGGATTTTGGCACAACATATTCGATGGTTTCGTAGCCGATGAAAGAGATGACCAGTACCGAACCGGGTCGTGCTTCCATTTTGAACCGGCCGTCCGTATCAGTTATTGTGCCCTCGGACGTACCTTTCTGGTTGACATTAACACCCGGAAGAGGGCTCCCATCTTCGGTAGCGACAACGCGACCGATGACAATTATTCCCGGCAGCGCATTCTCCGGTTGGGACTCCTTGTTCCAGCTGGCCGGCACGTCCGGCAAAGCTCCCGATCCTGAGATGGCCGGCCACGGATTGAGAAGCAGAGCCAATCCCACAAATCCGGCGGCGATCAATCCGATTCCGGGTCGGGCGCCTGAAGCGGGGTCCAACGTGTAAACCTTCAGTTGCGCGGGCCTAATGCGCGCACAAATTCTTCCCTGGTGATTTTGAAAATAGGCGACAACTTCCGCGTCAGTCATTGCCGAGAAGTCGACAACCACATGATTGCAGTGATGGCACAGCCGCCCGTCAATCAACACTTCAAACTGCTCCCATTTTTTTGGGCATGCCTCCGGCAAACGCACTTCGATCGTTCTCCTCATACACTCCAGGTTTTGGTTATTAAATGAATTTAATCAAACGGAATAAGAGTTTGCGGAAGAAAAATGTAATTCACGCAAGAGACGGTAACATCATTTGTGTGAGTCAGGAGTTGACAAGGGCACAGGCAGATGGAGGCAGTTGGAGAAAGTCGGCGGTAGCGTAGCGATAGAAACGTGCCAATTTATCGGGTGAATAAAATGATTTTCGTCCTTACAGGTTGCCCCGCAAGCCTAACTTCCTGCCGGTCAGGTAATCCCTGCTATATTTACTCCTTATGGCATTCCGGCCTTCAACACTCTTGCTGGCGCTGACAATCTCCGCGCTGTTTTCCACAGCGTCAGCACAAACAGTTCCCCTCTACAAGGATCCCAACCTTACGGTTGGACAACGTGTCAACGACCTCCTGCCCCGCATGACACCGGAAGAAAAATTCTGGCAGCTGTTCATGATCCCGGGCGACCTCAGCGACGGTGTGGAGAAGTACAAGAATGGCATCTTTGGCCTCCAGGTGCGCTCCTCGGTTCCAGCAGATGCCGCCGGTCAGTTTGTTACCGCCGCCAACAGGAACGATGCGCTGGAAACGGCCAGAAAGATCAACGCCATCCAGAAGTACTTCGTCGAGCAAACGCGCCTCGGTATCCCTATAATCCCCTTCGAAGAGGCGCTCCACGGATTGGTGGCGCCAGGCGCTACCAGTTTTCCTGCTCCCATCGCATTGGCGGCGACATGGAATACTGGACGGATGGCCGACGTTGCCAGTGCAATCGCAAAGGAAACAAAGAGCCGCGGGTATCGCGACATACTGTCACCGGTGGTCAACCTGGCGGTCGATCCCCGCTGGGGGCGAACGGAGGAAACCTATGGTGAAGACCCGTTCCTTACCTCCGAAATAGGCGTCGCCTTTGTGTCTGCGTTTGAAAAGCTGGGAGTGATCACCACACCGAAGCATTTCCTCGCCAACAGCGGTGACGGCGGACGCGACAGCTATCCCATTGAGTACAATGAACGAATCCTCGAAGAAATTTATCTCACCCCATTCCGCGCCTGTATCGAACGCGGTGGTTCCCGAAGTTTGATGACCTCGTACAACTCGATCAACGGAAGCCCGAGTTCTGCCAATGACTGGCTGTTAAACAGAAAGCTGAAGGGCGACATGAAGTTCCGCGGATTTACCATTTCCGATGCAGGTGCCGTCGGCGGAGCCAATGTGCTGCATTATACGGCCGGAGATTATGAAGCGGCAACGGTCCATGCGATGATGAACGGTGCGGACGTCATTTTTCAGACGGCGTACGATCATCATCGGCTCTTCATTCCTCCATTCTTAGACGGTCGAATCAACAAAAAATTAATCGACAGTGCCGTGGCGCGCGTTCTGCGGGTCAAGTTTGAGCTGGGGTTGTTCGATCACCCCTATGTTGATGAGAAGGCGGAGCTATCAGCAAACCAAAAGGAAGGAAACGCCACCATCGCCAGGACTGCTGCGCGGGAATCCATTGTCCTGCTGAAGAACGACAACCAGACACTGCCGCTCAACAAGTTGATCAGAAAGCTGGCGGTTATCGGCACCGATGCTGAAGAGGGCCGGCTTGGCGGTTATTCACGTCCCGGTAGTGCCGCAGTTCCAATCCTCGATGCGTTGAAGCAAAAGCTGGGCAGCACCACATCCATTACCTATGCTCCCGGATGCGGCAGAAAGACAACGGAATTTATTCCGATACCGAGCACAGCGCTTTCTGCTTCAAATGAGGGAGTGATTCAGCATGGCCTTCATGGGGAGTATTACAATAACATCGATCTCACCGGCAAGCCGAACCTTCAACGGCATGACAAGGACCTTAACTTTCGTTGGACCCTTTATTCCCCCGACCCCTCCATCCATTTTGATTTCTTCTCGGTGCGGTGGACGGGTAAACTCAAGGCACCGGTATCCGGAAAATACAGGATTGGCCTGGAGGGTAATGACGGCTACCGGTTGTTCCTCGACAACAAACTGATCATCGACAACTGGAAAAGTCAGACTGCCTCCTCGCGGTACGCAGAAGTTAGTTTTGAAAAAGACCGCACATACGATCTCCGGATAGAATTTTTCGAATCATCCGGCATCTCCACGTTGCGGCTGGTCTGGAACGTGGGTATCCAGGAAAACTGGAAGCAGCAAATCGATGAAGCGGTGACGGCGGCTTCACGAGCAGAGGCCTGCATCATTGTCGTGGGGATCGAAGAAGGTGAAGGGCAGGACCGCGCGCACCTGAACCTTCCCGGGCATCAGGAAGAAATGATCACCCGGATTTCAGCCCTGGGAAAACCTGTCATCGTCGTCCTTATCGGCGGCAGTGCTGTTACAATGTCCCGGTGGCTCGACGAGATACCCGCCGTTATGGATGCCTGGTACCCGGGCGACCAGGGCGGCCATGCGGTGGCGGATGTCCTGTTTGGGGACTACAACCCGGCAGGTCGTCTACCCATCAGTTTTCCTATTTTCGAAGGACAACTCCCCTACACATACAATCACAAACCCACTGGGCGTAACGATGACTATGCCGACCTCAGCGGTCAACCGCTGTTCCCTTTCGGATTTGGCCTGAGCTACTCAACTTTCCAATACAGCGGTCTCCGGTTTGACAAGGATCACATTCAGGCGAATGAGTCGACCACTGCCCGGTTCCAGGTGAAGAATACAGGGACCTTTGACGGAGACGAGGTTGTGCAATTGTATATCCGCGATGAGTTGTCATCGGTTGCTCAACCGGTAAAACAGCTCAAAGGATTTCAGCGGGTATTCCTGAAGGCCGGTGAGCAGAAGGAAATTTCATTTGCCATTACTCCCGATCAGCTGAAGATGCTGAACGGCGATATGAAATGGGTTGTGGAGCCGGGCACGTTCCGGGTAATGATCGGTGCCTCTTCCCGGGATATTCGGCTGAGAGGAATACTTACCGTGAAGGAATAATCATTGACCCTTGCAGTTCACTTGCCAAGAGACCACACTGGTTTTATTGCTTGGTGAACACCAGTGCCAGGCTGCACATATCCACTCCGCCGGTTCCGTTGGACCCCTGTGAATCGGAAAAGCCGGAAATGGTAAGCGTCGAACCGCTGACAGTAAAAGGAAGCGTGGTGTTGGGCAGGCCGAGGACGGTAAGGGTAACGTTATTCCCGCTGACGACATACGTGCCGGCATTGTTGCCCTGGATAGCCAAGGTGCCATCAGATTTGAATTCCCAGACCGGGCAGCTGGTTGAACAAGTTTCCGTGCGGTTGTCTGAAGGATTGTCGCAGGACGAAAAGACGGCCGATGTTTCTTTCCACGAACCCGTGAGGTTGGCTGGAGCGGGGTCACTTTTCTTACTGCAATTGGTCACCAGGATCACCAATAGCAACATCATGTAACCGGAGAGGCGTTTCATAATACGTGGGTTATTTCTAACCCAAAGGACCACACTGGCTCTCCATTTCTCAACGACAGCCGGCCGTCCACACGATGATAATCGTCAGGGGGCCTTAGCGTGCAGGTGAGATGCCGGATGCCTGGTTGATCCGGCTTAGTTTACAGATCCTACTCCCCTTTCAATGCCTTAACGGGATTCTCCAATGCCGCCTTCATTGACTGGTAGCTCACGGTAAACAAGGCGACGAGCACCGCCACGATGCCGGACACAACAACCAATGGGTAACTGAATTCAACCCGGTAAGCGAATCCTTCCAACCAGCGGGTGATACCATACCATGTCAGCGGTATGGCGATGACCAGTGATACCAGGATGAGTCGAACGAAGTCCCGGGATAACAGGACCATGATCTGCGTAACACTGGCGCCGAATACTTTGCGAACGCCGATCTCTTTGGCGCGCTGTTCAGCGGTGAATGTGGCCAAGCCCAGCAGCCCCAGGCAGGCAATGAATATGGCAAGCGCCGTGAAAACAAGGATCACATTGCTCAGCCGTTCTTCCGCCCGGAATTTCAGATCGAAGTTCTGGTCAATGAAAGAGTATTCATACGGGCTGTTAGGCGCAAACTTCTTCCAGATCTCTCCCAGTTTGGCAATTTTCTCCATGGGGTTTCCCTCTGACAATCGCACCGCGATATCCCAATTCGCGCCCGAATGCAGGAACATCACCATGGGCCGGATGGTGGACTTGAGTGTCTCAAAATTGAAATCCTTGACCACGCCGACGACCTTCATCTTGAAGTTGTCAGCGCCGGTGTAACGGATGTATTTGCCAATCGGGTATTCGTAACCAAATTGTCGGGCGGCCGTCTCATTGATCACGACGGCCGTGGTGTCGGTAATGAAGTCGCGGGAAAAAAACCGACCCTGTACCATGGTCAGTCCAAGCGTCTTCAGGTGATCGTGATCGACGGTGACCACTGACATCGGGTAGTTTTCCTCTCCTGTCTCGGTACGGAACGTAGAACCCCAATCCACATTGGGAGGCAGCCGGCTGGAGTAGCTCGCCGCTACGAATTCCGGGTATTTGAGAACTTCTTCTTTAAACGCATCCGCATTCTTTCCCAGGTTCATGGTATGCATCAACCCAACCACGTTTTGCTTTTGGAAACCCACATCCTGGTTTTGCAAATAGGAAAGCTGGTAATAGACCATCATCGAGGATATGATGAGCGCAATTGACACACAGAACTGAAATACGACTAGCGCGTTTCGAATGGAAGAATTCCGTGTACCGGCACGAAGTCTGCCCTTCAGGACCTCCACGGGCTTAAAGGCCGTGAGGTAGAACGCAGGATAGCTGCCGGAAAGCAACCCGATGAAGAGCGCGAGCGCCAGGAAGCCAAGAAGTAAGGCAGGCTGATACAGCATTCCTATGGAAAGTTCTTTGCCGGAAAGAAGGTTGAATGGCGGGAGTAAAATGTGCACCAGGGCAAAAGCAAGGACGAGTGCAATCAGGCAATAGAGAAATGATTCCGTGAAGAATTGTCCCATGAGTCTTGACCGCATGGCGCCCACCGTCTTGCGCACCCCGATTTCTTTCGCCCGGTTGGCCGACCTTGCGGTGCTGAGGTTCATGAAATTGATGCAAGCAAGAATAACGATAAAGAGGGCTACGGCGCTGAAGAGGTAAACATACTCGATGTTGCCGTTGGGCTCCAGTTCATCAGGGAAGTGGGAACGAAGGTGGATGTCGTACAGGGGTTGGGCCGCAAAGCTGAGCCTCCCTCCTTGCCCGAGAAACTGCTCCAGCGATACTTTGAGAAACTGTTGAATCTCCCGGGCGCAATACTTCTTGATGAACCCATCCATCGTCTGCTGCACGTTTTGTATGGGCGTTCCGGGAAGTAGCTTCACGTAGGTATAGACTTCGAAGTTCAGCCACACCGGGTTGTTGGCATACCCCGATGTAGGCAGTGACATCAGGAAGTCGTAGTGCAGGTGCGTATTGTGCGGCGGATCTTTTGCGATGCCGGTCACTTCGGCGAGGATGGCGCCCTCACTTCCGATAACCAGCATCTTGCCGAGCGGCGACAAGTCCCCGCTGCCTTTGTAATTGAAGTACCGGGCCGCCGCCCTTTCGGAGATTACAATCTTGCCCGGGCCGCGAAGTGCCTCCCTGGGGTTGCCGGCAATCAATTGGTAACTGAAGAAGTTGAAGAAATTGGAGTCAGCCAGCAGGAAGTTCATTTCGGTGAAGGCCTTGTCTTCGTATCGTACCGGGCACGTCATCCATTTGTCCAACCGGGTGACGGCCTCGACGCCGGTTACCTCCTTCTGCAAAGCTTCGGCCATGGGCATGCCGACTTCCACGGTATTCATATCCGAGTCTTGCAGCTTCCCATTGAAATTGATGCGGTAGATTCGGTCACCGTCAGGGTGGAAGCGATCATAACTAAGTTCGTCAGCGACGTACAAGAGGATCAGCAGCGATGCCGTGATGCCTGTGGTGAGCCCAAGAACATTGATGGTCGAATAAATCTTCTGACGCATCAGGATGCGCAAGGCGATCGTGAAGTAGTTCCTAATCATAAGATAGACTGTTGGACTTCCGTCAAAACGGCGCAAAGCTAGTTTCGAAAATGCTAAAAAATAAGGACGAAAGTCACCGCGGCCAAAGTATCCAAATGACCCCTTCCAAATTCCTTTGACCTACTTTTTACGACTTATGTCAAGCTGCTGTTTCTTCTGTTTGGCAGTCTCCATCATGTTCGCCAGCGCTGCCTTGTCGTAATACTTTCCGTTGGCAAGGACTCCTTCTATACCGCGCAACGCGCTGATACTTTGCAGTGGGTTTTCGGTCAGCAGAACGAGATCGGCTCGTTTGCCGACTTCCACCGTGCCTACCTGGTCCTGGATCCCAAAATATTTTGGTCCGCTCAGGGTAGCGCTCTGAAGTATCTGCAACGGCGTGAGTCCGGCTTCTTTGAAGATTTCCAATTCCTGGATGAGCGACTCGGCTGGGTAGACATACGTATTAAGCGCCGCCGCATCGCTGCCAGCCATAAGCGTGATCCCGGCCATCTCCATAAAGGGCAACTGGGAACGCAAGAATATATAGCGGTCCTTTCTCTGCTGGCGCTGCTCAGGCGTATCACCTGACTGGCGTTGAATTCTCCAGGCGTAGTTTGCTGTAAATTTCTCCGTCAGGTAACCAAGGGCTTTGTCTTTGCTGTGGTCTGTGACATCGAGGTAGGCCAACTCCCGTCCGCCAATCAAGGTTGGGCACACAAACAGCCCGGCTTTGCCCAATGCCGTATATCCCTGGAGTGCCCGCTGCTGGTCGAACGATTGTCCATATCGCGCGTTGGCATCTGCCGGCGTAATGGATTTGGACTTCAGGGCAGCAACGATGCCGGCCTCATCATTACCCAGTCTCAACAAGTAGCTGGCATGCTCCACACTCGTGTAACCCGCCGATACCAGTTCCGCGATGGTAAGATCAACCGGGACGTGACCCGAAACTTTGTAGCCGCGCTGATGGGCCGCAGCCACACTTTTGAGAAATAGATCACCGGACAGGGTGTTCTCTGTGATTTTTACAAAATCAACTTTGTATTGATCGAGAAGATCCAGGCTCTGCGCAAGTTCCTGCTCATTTTCTATTTCGAGGTCGCGCTTCCAAATGGAATTCTTTCCTTCCAGTTTCCTTCCGGCGGTAAATATCCTGGGCCCAACCCGTTTGCCGGCATTGATTTCATTGCGCCACTCGAGCACTTGCTCTCCCAAGTCACTGGCGCAGTCGCGAATGGTGGTGATGCCATAGGTGAGAAATACCGGCAGCAGCAATTGGTTATCTTCTACGAGCTCCTGCCCTTCCAGGTGAACGTGCATGTCCCACAAACCCGGAATGATGTATTTGCCTCCGCCATCAACCTGGTTCTCTTTTGATGCCTGGGATTTCAGCTCCTCGAAGGTCCCGATGGCCTTAATCTTCTGATCCGCGATAAGAATTGCGGCATCCCGGCGCAGGCTTCCGTCCGCCACATTAACCACGGTCACGTGATGGATGAGCAGCGGCTTGTCCTGTTGCGCCTTTGAAAATACCGGCAGGAAAAAGATGAGAATAAAAGCGATTTGCCGCATGGGGTGATGTTATTGGTCGATCAGCGCACTCACTGTGGCTCCAGCCGCCACGGGTACTTCTACGTAGGAGACATCCTGACCGTAGCTTTTAGTTTGTGTGCTTCGAACGGGCTTGCCATTGACCAGAATGGAGGTGTGTTTCCCATAGAAGCAGGCACGCCAGGTGAAGGACTGATCGCCAAGGTTCTGGATGGAGCTTGACAATTGACCGTTGTGTCGCACGGTAATTCGCCCGGTCAATGCAGGGACACGAGATAACTCGGCCCAATCGGTAGATGCCTCAAGTCGCGAAAGCGTTGACACTTTGCCTTCCACGGCATCGGGCTCAATGCCCATATGGCCCCGCGTGATGTGCTCAATGACGGTGAATGAGTTTTCGGGATAATCGCGGCGTTTGTTGGACGGGCTGCAAAGCTCTACAATCATATCGCTCGCAAGCTTGGTATATCCGTAGTCATAGAAAAGCTGAGGTAGGTACGACTTGAGTTCAATGATAAGACTCTTGTACTTCTCGTGATACGTGTCCACGATCTTCTGCATGCGGGCAGAGTCTTCCAGTGCGTCAAAATAAAGGGCATAATGCAAGAACGCCTGATTATCGCCAACCATGAAGTAATCAAAGGTCTTATCGGCGTACTGAATGGTTCTGTATTCTCCCCGCTGGGCGTCCCACCAGAAGTCGTCCAGGAACTTGCGCTCGGCCGCTTCTTTTTCTTTGAATGACTTGGCTTGTTTCTTTTCGTCTGTGGCGATAAGCATTTTCGCATACGCGTCGTAGGCGGCAATGAGGGACGCTGTGAGGTCGATGCCCAGCACTGTCTCTCCCCTGCCTCCTTCGTTGTACGTGGGAATTCCCCGGTGTGTCTTGAATTTTTTGGCCGATCCGTTATGCAGGTTCCGGTTTCTCGTCGTCACTTCGGCAGCGCCCAGGTCCCAATGGTCCACATATTCGTTCATACTCAGCGCGTAGAACTTCTTCATCGCCGGGTCGTCCAGGTAAACCCGGTTGCCCGTCCAGCGGTAAAGGCGCCAGGCATTGTAGAGAACATCAAAGTTGGCCGGCAGGTTGTACCAAAAATCTTTGTCATTCTCGTAGTCGACCGGCGCCGGCTTGTTGTGCCGGTTGATTTCCCAGTATGAACAATAGTCTTTCTCCGGCGTGATGTTCGACGCAAACTTTCGGAACATGTTCTCATTGTGCTTTCCAAGTCCGAGAATCTCGGCCCCGATGGCCTGGTGCGAAACATCGCGCATGCAGAAGGCCTCCCTATTGGGAAGAGCGGCCTCATACCAATTGCCTACGGCATCAGAGCCATAATGGGCGTACGACAGCGCGCGATACCTTGCCCAGGCGAAGGATTGTTCCAGAACAATATTGTTGGTGCGGAATGTCACGGACTGGGCATGCGCACCCAAGGCGACGAAGGAAAGCCAAATGATGAGCCAACGTCTACGCATGCTCCGTTTGTTTGGCCCTCGATAATTCATTCAACAACCGTTTCCTGAATCGATGATAGTCGACGGTAATGGTGTGCCGCGGCGTCTTGATTTGACGGAAGTCCGGATGCACCACTTCCGATTGTGCCAGCTCGGCAACGTTGTCCGGGCGCTTCCAGGCACCTGCCAGTTCCAGCGCCATGATCTTGCTTTGAAGTTCCGCTCCCGGCCAGATACATCCCAAGGGTTGAAACATCCCGATGAAATAGAGATTGCTGATCGTGGGATGGAGCATCCGGAGGTACAAGGGCACCTCTCCTTTTGAATAGTCGATGAATGCTTCATCAAAGAAGGGATGAGAAATATAAAAGCCCGTGCAGGCCACAATTATATCATAGTCGGCGGAAGTTCCATCCTTGAAAATTACCGTCGACCCGTCATAGCGTTCAATATCCGGCCGGGGTTTGATTTTGCCGTGCCGTATGAAATAGAACAGCTCACTGTTGAGCGTGGGATGATGAAAACCGAAGTCAGCTTCCGGCTCGGGCAGTCCATAGGATTCGTTGCGGCCCTGGAAGGTGCGGATCATCGCACCCGTTGTCTTTCGCCAAATTACGGGAGGCAGGTGTCGCAGGAATCCGCCAATGGTGTCGGTAGGTTTGCCAAAGATGAACTTGGGCACCACCCAATAGCCCCGGCGCCAGCTGATGTCAGTGCGGGAGGAAACCCGGCATGACTCCACAGCCACATCGCAGGCTGAATTTCCGCCGCCGATGACGAGTACTCGCTTGTCGGCAAATATTCCAAATCGCTTGACATCGTGCGAGTGCATCAGCTTCCCAGCAAATGTCCCCGGATATTCCGGATATCTTGGCTTCCAATGATGACCATTGCAGACAGCGAGGGCGTCGAAGAGCGTTGTGGTGATCTTACCATTCTTCGAGGTCGTGATCTTCCACTTGTTATCCTGGTCCAATTCACACTTTACCACCGTTGTCTCAAACTCAATATGCGGATAGAGGTTGAAGTGCCGGGCATAACTTTGGAAATAGGCGGCCAGCTGTTGATGTGACGGATAATCCGGGTATTCCGCCGGCATGGGGAAGTCGTCGTATTGGGAGAGCGTCTTCGAACTGATAATGTGCGTGGTCTCAAATACACTGGAATGCGACGGTTGATCGCTGAACACCCAGTTGCCCCCCACTTCTTTGCCGTAGTCGTAGACGGTGACAGCCAACTCCTGGTCCAGGAGATTCTTGGCCGCAGCGATTCCGGAAGGTCCTGCGCCGATTACGCAAACGCGCTTTGGGGTGTTCATTCAGTTCTTCTCTAACAAGATAACAAAATCCTGAGGCTCATTTCTTCGTCCACACGGTATTTCCCCCGACAATGGTCTCCTGAACTTCGACAGTGGAAATCTCCTTCGGCGGGATGGTGTAGGGGTTAGTGGAGAGAATAACGAAGTCGGCATATTTCCCCGGCTCCACAGAACCTAATACGTGATCCATGCCGACCTGCCAGGCCGCATAGATCGTTACGGCTTTGAGGGCATCATACAGTTGGATGCGCTCTTCCTGCCCAATGACTCTCCCACTCTCTGTGCTGCGATTCACCGCTGTACTTACCAGGCTCATCGGGTTAGCATCAAACATGGGATTGTCGGCATGAAGCGAATAGACCACCTTATTGTCGTTGCAGGTTTTCACGGGAAGAATGTGGTCGGCGCGAGTTCCGATCACATCGGAATAGAGAAAGTCGCCATAATACAGGATATGGTTGATGTGAAAGCTGACGGACAACCCGGGAACGGCAGCAAGGCGTGCGATTTCCGGCTTGGGCAGCAGAAGGCAGTGCTCCAACCGATTCCGTAGAGGTGATGCGGATTCCGCGCGATCGGCGAAAACGCCGAGGGCCTCCGTGAGGGCTTTGTCACCTTGGGCATGAACCGCGATGGGCCAACCTTTGGCGCGGTACTTATCCACCAGCTTGCCCAATGATTCGGGTGTGAGCAGCGGTTCTCCCCGGTGTGTGGGTTCCAGGTGAAGGTCGTTCTGCATGTAATCGGACTTGACATACGGTTCATTCAGGTACATGGAGCCCACATATGGTGAACCGTCGTACCACGTCTTGATTCCGACAATCTTGAAATAATCGTCGCCGGCGTGGGCAGGACTTGATGGCAGCAATGCCTCGTCGCGATCGCGCAGGTAGATAAAGTGCCGTAGTGGTGCGCGCCGCTCGGGGAGCTTTCCTGCCATCTCCAGCGCGTTCGACAGGAAGGTGGTGTGCTCAGCCGACAGGTGCCGGTACAGCATCATGATGTTTGAATTCCCGGTTGTCAGTCCCATCGTCACCATAGAGGTGATGCCTTGCGAAGCATATTTTTCCATTTGCCGCGGCAGGTTGACGGGAAATGACGTCAATAATTTCTCCTGGAGTTTCTGACGGAAGGGCTCAAATGCCGCTTGCTCTACAATCAGGCCCGTGAGATTTCCATTCTTATCCTTCTCATAGTAACTCGCCTTGTCGGCTGTTGTACTGGCACCCGTCACACCGGCAGCCTTGAATGCGGCTGTGTTCGCATAGTAGAAATGCAGCGACATGGAAATGATGACGAGGGGGTTATTGGGGGCCAGGGAATCAAGAAACGCCATTGAAGGGGCACGGATACCCTGGGTTAGGATGGGGTCGTAACCGTTGCAGAAGATCCACTCCCCTGGCGAAGCCTGCTCCACGCGCCGACGTATCGCGAGCCAAACACTGTCGGGCGTCCGGTGCGTAGCCCCGCTCACATCGACCATATCGTAGAAGATCGTGGCAATATCAACGTGCCCATGTGCATCGAAAAATCCCGGCATCAGTGTCTTCCCTCCCAGGTCGTGAAGCACCGTCGACGGTGTGGCGTGTTTCATGAGCGCATCACGCGTGCCAACGTCGACGATCTTTCCATCTTTGATCAGCACGGCTTCGGCCGACGGCTTCTTGTCATTCATGGTGAGAATGGTGCCGCCGTAAAAGAGAATATCGTTGTCGTGTGCGTTGTCTTTGAGAAATAAGTAGGCAGTGAGCGTCAGCAGGGCGAGGCCGACAACAAGCAGGATCCGTTTCATAGCAAGTGGGCGCAACAAGTTACTATTTACCGGCAAATCTTCACCCTACTTATGACCCAGCCATCCATCGAGGATTGCCTTCTGCAGATTTGTCGACTCGCTTTTCAAGGCAATGGCAAACGATGATTCCTGCCGTGTACCCAGTACCAGGGTAGTGGCACCCTTTCCCCGGAAGTTCAGGGTGATCGTTGCGCCGGGCGTTGCGGTTTTTATTACCGGTTCAACGGCAGTACGGTCGGGTGACACAAAAGTCATCCCTCTTCGGATACCCGCGTTCCAGGCAGGAGACTCATAATCTATGGAGGAGACTACCAGGCTGTCGCCTCGCGGCCGCGCCGCTATTCCCAACCAGCCTCCCGTTACGGTTTTGGGTTCACTGTCGATCGTCAGCCCTGCGTAACCGAAGTATTTCGAATAATCGACTGGTTTGGTGGTCGCCGCGTATTCGAAGATGTCTTGAAGAGATATGCCAGCGACGCGCTCAGCGGAAGCCCGGAATTCGGCTTCCGTAAATCCGCGCTTCTTTACCTGGTAATAGTCTTTATACAACTGCCGCATCACATCGTCAAGCGACTTGGCATCCTGTGTCGCCTCGCGTATGGCGAAGTCGAGCAGCAGGCCCAGGGCCGCGCCTTTGTCGTAGACGGAAACCGTCTTGTTCACTTCATCGTCTGTCCTTCCAAACGGCCCGTCAGACCAGGTGTTGTAGCTGGCTTGTGTCGCCGACTGGAACCGTTTGCCAGGTTTGTTTTCATAGGCGGCAATGCGAGAAGAAATTCCGGCAAAAAGTTCCTCCCTGGTCATCAAACCGGCACGGAAGGTCAACAGCAGGTCGTAGTACACCGTAAACCCTTCCGACACCCACAGCATGTTTGTCCGATTCTCTTTGTCGTAGTCGAACGGGCCAAGCTCCACCGGGCGAATCCGCTTCACATTGTAGTGATGAAAATACTCATGCGCCAGGAAGGCATACATCCGGATCAGGCCTTCGCGGCTCTTCATCGACTCTCTGGAGAATCCAAATGAAGTGGAGTTCAGGTGCTCGATGCCGCCGGGACCCGGTCCGATGGCTATAAAGGTGTACTCCTTGTATGGGATATCATTGATTACGTTGACAGATGCTTCCACCACCCTCTTGAGGCCGTCCATGAATCCCTGCCGGTCAAATTCACCCAGCTTGTACCCGATGAACCGGTGCCGGATGCCCCGCACTTCAAAAGAAGGAAGTTCCTCCAGCACTCCCATCAGCAAGGGGCTATCATACAATACGTCGAAGTCAGTTGCCGTAAACTTCGAGCCTTCAGCTCCTACCGGTTCGAGGCCCGTTGCCGTCCGCCATCCCGACGGCAAATCAACATTCACGACGGCAGCACGTTTGATTTCCCCCGCGACATGAAGGAACACTCCGGGCGGCGAGATGTACGCACGGTCTTCCGTGACAAACGGCGTGGCGACAAAGGTCCGTTTGGCGCTGACGTCATAGGTGATCCTCACCGTTCCAGATTTTTGCGCGGCCACGTTCCATCCATTTCGTCCCGCCTTGACGACAACCAGGGCTTCTCCCTCGCTATTGGTCGCATTGAAATTGGATACCTGATCGGCGAAGTGAAGGATCTGGTAGTATCCCGGAGTCCACGCGGGCATCTTCACGGCGAGAGTGTCCCTTTTAACCGAGGGAATCTCCATGGTGACATGAAACGATTGCCCCTTTGTATCTGCGCTCACACGAAACATGATCGGCGAGTTCGGCACTTTCGCCCCGGAGGCGACCAATAGAATAGCGAAGAACCAAAGAGTGGGTTTGGCTGATTTCATTTCCTGCTTACGCGGTAGTTTACCAGATCTGCGACATTCTCACATCCCACCTGCTCCATCACCTGCTGCAATTGTGTCTTGAGAATCGCCATGGCATGATCACCTCCTTTGCTGCCCAGGGCGGCGACAGCATACATAAACGTGCGGCCCAGGAAGGTGAAGTCGGCGCCGGCGGCCAGCGTTCGGGCTACATCTGCACCGGAACGTATGCCGCTGTCCATCATCACCTTCATGGTGCCCTTGTACTTCTCCACAATGGGCGCAAGAGAATGGATGGTCGACTCGCCAACGTCGATCTGCCGGCCTCCGTGGTTTGATACGATTACGCCGTCGAAGCCAAGGCGGGCCGCCAGTTCAGCATCGCCCATTCCGGCAACTCCCTTCAGGACTAGTTTGCCTTTCCACTGGTCCCTGATTGGCGCGATGCGTTCTTCATTCAGTCGGCCGCTGAATGACTTGCTCATAAAGGTTCCCAGGGTATTCATTCCCATGGCCCCCTTCATGTACGGTTTCATGGTAGCGAATTGGGGAATTCCGGCAGCGAGCGTTTCCAATGCCCAGCGCGGACGACCCAGTATCTGCAACATATTCCGGAGGCTCATGCTCGGCGGCATGGATAATCCGTTGCGAATGTCACGAGGTCGAAAGCCAAATGACGGTACGTCGCAGAGCAGGACCAGTACTTTATAGCCGCTGGCCTCCAGTCGTTTCAGGATATCGTCGCGCAACGTGGCTTCAGCGGGGTGATAGAGCTGGAACCAGGCCTTTCCATCGGTAATCTTTGCCACCGACTCAATCGAAGCGGTCGTTACCGTACTGAGTATGAAGGGCACGTTGCTGTTCACCGCTGCCTTGGCTAATATCTCTGCAGCGCGCGGCCACAGCATCCCTTGCAAGCCCATGGGGGCTACGCCGAAGGGCGCATCGTAGGTTGCACCAAACAGTTCTGTCTTCAGGTTTGCACCAGGATACTGGGTGAGATAGCGTGGAATTAGTTCGATCTCGCGGATGTCGGAGGTGTTCTTGATAAGGTTCACGTCCTCATTGCAACCCCCGTCCAGGTACTCAAATGCAAAGCGAGGCATGCGCTCTTTCGCTCGCCTACGGAGATCGTCGATGGAGGGATAGCGTGTGTCGTAGGTCACGGTCAAAGGTTCAACAGTTCAACAGTTCAAGGTTCAACAGTTCAAAGAGTTCAACAGTTCAAAGTTTGCCGTTCTCTTTACTCCCTTTTAGGGGATCAAGGGGTGTGGGAGGACGTTCAACAGTTCAACATCAAGGTTTAAGTTCTACAAGTTAGTGGTTAGGGCTCACGGTCTTTTAAGGCGTAGAGGGCGATGAAGGCAAAGCAGGCCAAAGGAACATAATAACCTGTCTGTATGCTTCCTGCCAGGTCCGAAATATAACCCATCAGCGGCGGGAGGGCCGCACCTCCAACGATGGCCATGATAATCAGGCTCGAACCGGTCTTTGTCTCCGGGCCAAGCCCGCGGATGCCAAGGGAGAAGATGGTCGGGAACATAATGGACATAAAGAAGCCGATTCCGACGAGGGAATACACAATAATCATCCCTTGATTATTGATGCATAAAATACTGAGCAGTACGTTGATAACTGCATACACAAGAAGCAATGTATGAGGCCGAACAAAGCGCATTAGGTAGGTGCCGAAGAATCGACCTCCCATGAATGCCACCCCATAGCCAAGTCCCAGGTAAACGGCCGCCTCTTTCTGCGAGATACCTGCATTCGCAACGGCCACGTTAATGAAGAAGCTGGTCACGCAGACTTGGGCGCCCACATACATGAACTGGGCCAGTACAGCCCATCGCAGATGAGCATGGCGCAGCACACCGGTCTTGCGGTCTCCCGGTTCTGCCGCCTCCTTTACTTCTGGAAGCTTCACCATCAGGAATAGCACAGCGACGGCAAGAATCACCAGCCCCAAAACCAGGTATGGCATCTTGACGGTCGCTGCCTCCGCCGTGATGAGGGTTTCCAATTGGTCAGCCGGCAGCGCAAGGCGTTCGGTCTCCGTTATCTCATTGCCCGTAAGTATCAAATGCCCTCCAACCAGCGGCGCCAATACAACGGCCAGCCCGTTGAACGATTGAGCAAAATTCAGTCGCTGTACAGCTGTCTCTGTCGGACCCAGTATCGTCACATAAGGATTCGCCGCCGTCTCCAACAACGTAAGGCCGCTGGCAATAATGAACAACGCCCCAAGGAAGTACGCATACTCCCGTGTATCTGCGGCGACGAGAAATAACAGCGATCCACTTCCGAACAACACCAGCCCGGCGACGATACCGATGCGATAGCCATATCGCTTCATTAATAGCCCTGCCGGCAATGCCATCACGAAATAGGCGATGAACACGGCCGAGTCGACAAGGGCTGATTGTAAGTAGGTCAGGGAAAAGGCCTGCCGCAAATGAGGTATGAGGACAGGGTCGAGGTTATGGACGAAGCCCCAAAAGAAGAAGAGGCTGGTGACCAGGATCAGGGGAAGGCGATACGACTGCCCGGGTGAGTCCGTTGACAACTGCATGCGCTAAAGGCTTCGGTCAAGATGAGTATATCCGCCATCGGCGTGGATCAACTGGCCGGTGGTGTGACTCGAGACATCGGACAGCAGAAAGACGGCGGTGTTGGCAACTTCTTCCGGCGTGGTCATGCGTTTGCCCAGGGGAATTTTGTCAGTGATGGACTTCAGCTTGCTTTGTGGATCGGGAAAGGTCTTGATCCAGGCCTCATAAAGCGGCGTATAGCTCTCGGCCACGATAACTGCATTGACGCGGATGCCATGCGGTAGAAGTTCGACTGCCCACTCGCGTGTCAGGGCATTACGTCCTCCATTGGAAGCTGCGTAAGCCGACGTATTGCCCTGGCCGGTCTCCGCTACTTTGGATCCGATGTTTACAATGGACCCCTTGCTCCGGATCAGTTCGGGCAACGCATAATGAACAACCAGGTAGTAGTGAATGAGGTTCTTGTGCAGCGAGGCGACAAAATCGTTGTAGTTCCCTTTCTCTAATCCAACGGTATCATTTACTCCTGCGTTGTTCACCACTCCCTCAATCCGACCAAACTCTTTGCGGACAGCTTCCACCGCATTTCTGCATTCCACATCAGAGGTAAGTTCGGCCTTGACGGCGAAAGCCTTCCCTCCTTTCGCGCGGATCTCCTCAACAACTGCCTGGTTGTCTTGATCGTTTCTTCCGATGATGGCGGGCACGGCTCCCTCTTCCGCCAACTTGAGCGATATCCCCTTGCCGATGCCCTTGGCGCCGCCGGTAACGATGATGACTTTATTTTTAAGATTCAGATCCATGCGTTCAAAGTTCAAAGGCTTTGGTCATGAGTTGCCATTTCTCACCTGGCTTGGCGCCCGGAAGCGGCTGTTGAAATGTCCACATCAACTTTTCCCAAGCCTGTACATCGGGATTTGATTTGTCGGATTCCATTTTTCCCTCCAAGGAAAAATCATCGGTGGTAACCATCACCATGAACAGTCGGTTTTGCCATCGGTAGATTTCCATGCTGAGTATGCCGGCGTCGACGAGGCTCTTCCGGATCGCTTCCGGGATCTGGCGGTGATGGCGCTCATACTCGGCGATGAGTGCCGGATCATCTTTCAGGTCAAGCGCTAGAGCAAATGTCTTGGGCATGGATGAAAACCTATACTTAAAGCTAATTCAATTTGTGATTCCGTAGAAGCGCGCCGCCGTACCTCCCATTACTTGCGCACGCTCCGTGTCGGTGAAATTCGAGAAATAGTCGTCGACTATCCGGCAGACCCTTTCGTAGGAAGCGGCCAGCAGGCATACGGGCCAGTCGGAGCCGAACATGAGTCGGGCGGGTCCAAACGCGTCAACTACAACATCCATATAGGGTCGCAAATCCTCCGGCTGCCAGTCAGCCAGGTTTGCCTCGGTCACCATCCCTGACACCTTGCACACGACATGGGGCCGCCTGGCCAATTGTCTCATCATGCTCGCCCAGGGTTCCATCTGGCTATCGCGAATCAAAGGCTTGGCCAGGTGATCAACAACAAAGGGTTGGTCTGGAAATGCGTCCACGAGACGGAGAGCCGCCTCGAGGTGCCTGGGAAAAATCAGGATGTCGTAGGTGAAGGCGTATTTCTTCAACAAAGAGATTCCATGTCGAAATGCCTTGTCATCCATCTTTTCGGGTGGTTCAGCCTGCAGAATGTGACGAAAGCCAGCCAACTTCTCCTGCGACTTCCAGTATGCCAGTCGTTCTTCCACGTTGGGTGCAGCTAAGTCAGTCCATCCTACCACCTTCTTGATCAATGGATTTTCGGCAGCGAGCCCGAGGAGAAACCGTGTTTCGGCTTCTGACTGATCGGCTTGAACGGCTACGCACCCATCTATTTGGTTAGCCTGCAACAGCGGACGAAGATCTCCCGGTCCGAAGTCTCTCCTGATAGCCTTCATGGTCTCATCGATCCATGCATCGCGCACCGGGTCGAACTTCCAGAAGTGCTGGTGAGCGTCGATTCGCACGGCCTCAGGGTTGGTATGCGCGTACCCGCTGACGGGACGACCCCAGTCCGTCAATACCCAACTCAACCACATCACCTGCCTTAAGATAGCTGGGTGGCTTCAGCCCCATCCCCACGCCGGCCGGCGTTCCGGTTGAAATCACATCACCGGGAAGCAAACTCATATACTGGCTGATGTAGCTGACGAGCTTCGGTATACCGTGAACCAGGTCGGATGTGTTGCTGTCCTGCATCATGGCGCCATTGACTTTCAGCCAAAGCCGCAGCTTGTGCGCATCGGGAATTTCATCCGCCGTAACAAGCCAGGGGCCAAGCGGCGCGAAGGTGTCACAGCTCTTGCCTTTGACCCACTGCCCTCCGTGATGGAGCTGAAAATCGCGCTCACTCACATCGTTGTGCAGCACGTAACCGGCGACATAACTCATCGCCTCTTGCTCACTCACATACAATGCCCGTTTGCCGATGACTACGGCTAGTTCCACTTCCCAATCCGTCTTCTCCGAGTTCCTGGGGATGATGATGTCGTCATTTGGACCAACCAGTGACGAGGTTGCCTTCATAAAGATCACCGGTTGCGCCGGTACTTCCATCCCCGACTCCTTGGCATGTAAGGAGTAGTTAAGTCCCACGCAAATGATCTTGGACGGTCGTGCGATAGGTGAACCCAACCGCGTTTGTTCTTTTACCACCGGGCACGATGCCTGGTTCTTTTGCAGCCAGGCGCTCAACCGTTGTAATCCATCCGAGCCAAAGAACGCCTCGTTCCAATCTTCACCGAACGCACTGCAGTCGAGCCATTGGTTGTCGGCGGTGCATATGCCGGCCTTCTCCTTGCCGATTTCTCCAAAACGAATCAGTTTCATCAATTACATCTTAAGTCCAATAAATCCTCCGTCGACCGGGAAGTTGCATCCCGTGAGGAAGGAACCTTCATCCGAACAGATATACAAAGCCATCGAGGCCACTTCCTCCGGACTGCCCATGCGACCGACAGGCTGAGTGGCGGCGAGTTTCTCAAACATCTCCTTCTCCTTTCCGGGGTAGTTCTTTGAAATGAATCCATCGACAAAGGGAGTATGAACCCGGGCCGGGGAGATCGCGTTACATCGGATTTTCTTGTCTACGTAGTCACGAGCGATGGACAACGTCATACCCACAACCGCGCCTTTTGTCATCGAGTACGCAAAGCGGTCGGGTATGCCCACGACGGCGGCGACTGAAGCCATATTCAGGATGACCCCGCCGCCCTGCTTCACCATCTCGCCGATCACGGCCCTGGTGCAATGGTAGATTCCTTTGATATTGATTTGATACAGTCGATCGATGTCTTCCGGGTTTGCCTGCTCGATGTTTCCTACATGGGCAACACCGGCGTTGTTGATCAAAGCATCAGGATGCTTGACGTGATCCATTGCTCGTTGGACGTCGGCATAGTCTGAAACGTTGCAATGAATAAACTGCACCTTCAGACCTTCTGCATGCAGTTGGTGTGCAACGGTTTTTCCCGAGTCGGGATTTATGTCCAGGATAAAGACATTGCCTCCCGCCTGCCCGAATTTCCTGGCGATGGCCAGCCCGATGCCGCTCGCTCCGCCCGTGACGATGACGTTCTTTCCCTTCAAGCTGCTCATGACTTCGATCGATTTAATTCTTCCTTCCAAACGGGACCATCGGGGAATGCATATTCGTCCATCGACTCCCGCTTCATCTCAATGCTGTAACCCGGCTGTGTCGGGGCCAGGTAGCGGCCGCGCCGAATGACTACCGGGTCGACAAA
Source organism: Cyclobacteriaceae bacterium (assembly GCA_044221195.1). GTDB lineage: Bacteria > Bacteroidota > Bacteroidia > Cytophagales > Cyclobacteriaceae > ELB16-189. The sequence goes on along the minus strand of JBGAPO010000008.1, from coordinate 2,472 downwards.
GTGTTCGTGCAAGTGATCGACATACTCAATCACACGACCTTCCATTGTCCCGCTGATACAGAGATAGTCGATTATACTGAGGTGCTGAACATATTCACACAGCCCCACACCGCCGGCGTGGGGACACACCGGGATATTGAACTTGGCGGCGAGCAGCATGATGACGAGGTTCTCATTGACACCGCCGACCCGGCAACTATCGATCTGGCAAATGCCAAATCCCTTTGCCTGCATCAGCTGTTTAAAGATCACCCGGTTTTGACAATGCTCACCCGTGGCTACTTTAATGGGGTGCACCGCTTTCGCGATCGCCGCATGTCCGAGCACATCGTCCGGGCTGGTAGGTTCTTCAATCCAGTACGGGCGGAAGACGGCGAGCGACTTCATGTTGTCAATGGCCTGCTGTACATCCCACTTCTGATTGGCATCCATCATCAGGAAAAGCTCGTCGCCGATCTCCTCCCGTATGATCCGGGCCCGGCGCATATCGTCGGTGAGGTCGCTGCCCACTTTCATTTTCACATGCGTCCATCCGTCGGCACGCGCCTGCCGGCACAGTGTGCGGATCTGGTCGTCACTGTAGCCGAGCCATCCGGCCGATGTTGTGTATCCGGGATAGCCATCCGCCAGCAATTTGCGCAATCGCTCCTCCTTCCCTTGCTGCGCTTGTCGCAGGATAGCGAGCGCTTCCTCAGGAGTTATAGCATCGGTGACGTAGCTGAAATCCAGGCAGCCAACGATTTCTTCGGGAGTCATTTCTGCGATGAGTCGCCACAGAGGTTTCCTGGCTACTTTGGCCTGGAGGTCCCATACCGCATTGACGAGCGCGCCCGTCGCCAGGTGCACCACGCCCTTCTCCGGGCCAAGCCATCGCACCTGGCTATCCGTCGTGATCTCCCTCCAGAAGGCACGCCAGTCGGAGGTGATCGACTCCATTGTTCTTCCCTTGACGTGAAACGAAATAGCCTCCAGTGCAGCGCAGCAAATCTCGTTGCCGCGACCGATAGTGAACGTGAGACCATGACCTTCAAGTCCCGGTTGATTGGTCTTCAGAATTACATAAGCGGCTGAATAATCCGGATCCGGATTCATCGCATCGGACCCGTGCTTGTACTTACTGGTGGGAAAGCGGATGTCTTTTACTTCGACGGAAGTGATCGTGAGCATAGGTGCTGGAAGATACAAGAATCGGGAGAAATTAGGAGTCGGAAATTAGAAGTCAGGAGTCAGAAGTCAGTAGTCAGAATCTAGTAGTCTACAATTCCTCGCGCGCAGGTCGCCCCCACCGTGGGCCGGGGTGTGGGTGGCAAGGAGGCAGTATTGGTGAAAAAAAAACAATCATGATTTCCGTCAATACCTTTTTCTCATGGTCCGACCATTTTTGGTAAATTTGACTTATGAAAACATTCCTGCTTACGCTCACCGAATCCCAGGAAGAAGTAATCAAAGCTTTGGCAAAAGCTCTCCAATTTGATCTTCAGCCCATTAGCGAGACGGAAGAAGACGATGCCTTACTCAAGGCAATGGAGGAAGGAAAAACCTACGGACGTCTTTCTGAAGGAGAGGCCAATTCATTTCAAGAGAATCTGGGAAAATGAGACTCCTGATCGACAGGAGCTTTCGAATTTTCAATCGAAAAGAGATTTATAGATTCTTTCCAAAGAAATAGATCACCTAATACCCTGGTATGACACTTGCGCTCAGACTCCTGCTACTCATCATATTCCCGCTTGGTGCTTTCACACAAGATAACCCCTACACTCCCGACCCCAACCCTGCCATTGCCCAGCGACTGGAAGAGTGGAAAGACCTGAAGTTCGGTCTGTTGATGCACTGGGGGACGTACAGCCAGTGGGGCATCGTAGAAAGCTGGAGCATATGCCCGGAAGATGTGGGCTGGGCAGTTGGCGGACAGAAGCCTGGAGTATCAGACAGCTACATTGAATACAGAAGGAAGTACGAAGAGCTACCCAAAACATTCAACCCCCTCAAGTTTAACCCGGAACACTGGGCCGCCGCTGCAAAAGAGGCTGGAATGAAATACATGGTTTTCACCACCAAGCACCACGACGGCTTCTGCATGTTCGACAGCCGGTACACGGATTACAAAATCACCAACACACCCTTTGGATCAAATCCCAGGAGCAACATCGTGAAGGAGGTCTTCGGCGCTTTCCGCAAAGAGAACTTCTGGATCGGGGCGTACTTCTCCAAGCCCGACTGGCATTCGGATTACTACTGGTGGAAGAAGTTCCCGCCGACTGATCGCAACTGCAACTATTCCATCGCCAAGCACCCGGATCAGTGGCAGAAGTTCGTCGACTATACCCACAACCAAATCAACGAACTGGTCAGCGACTACGGCAAGGTGGACATCCTCTGGCTCGACGGCGGCTGGGTAAGGAAGAAGACGGATGAAGAAGTGAAAAACGAACTGCTGGATGTCTACGACGGCAGCCGCTGGTTCCGCAA
>JBGAPO010000007.1:0-178871 GCA_044221195.1 Cyclobacteriaceae bacterium | reverse complement strand
AAAGTGATTGATGCCACGAATCAAACTCCATTGGTTGGCGCCAACATCCAGGTGTCTGCGGACAAGGGAACTGTTGCTGATAACGACGGTGCCTTTTCTATCGAATGTTCAGGATCAATGACGATAACCGTATCCTTCGTGGGGTATGAATCAACTCGTCAGTCGATAACGGATTGCGGAACAGAGCTGACCATTTCTCTGGCACCAACTCAACAGGTGTTGAATTCCATACAGATTACCGCTTCATCGGTGCCAAACAGGTTGCTCCTGCAGCAGCCGATTTCAGTTGCTAAGCTTGGCAGCCTTGAATTGAAACGGGGCAATGGACTCTTCCTTGACGACGCCATTAATGCCAACATACCCGGTGTCTTCATGCAACGCAGGACAGTAGCCGCCGGACAGCAATTCAATATTCGCGGTTATGGAGGCGGTGGACCTGGCCCCAGAGGCACGGCTAACAACTTCGACGGGCTCGGTGTGAAAGCCTATTTGAATGGAATACCGATCACCGATGCAGAAGGTGTTACCCTGATGGATGACATTGACTTTGCCTCCATCGGGAACATCGAGGTGGTAAAGGGACCTTCGGGTTCATTATATGGGTTGGCTATCGCTGGCGTCATCAATATGCAAACCATGCGTCCGGCCAAAGACAAGGTAAGTGTTGGTCAGGATGTAATGGTCGGAAGTTATGGTCTCCAGCGTTTTACTACGCACCTGCAAGTAGATGAGGGCAACTCATCCATTATGTTGAACTACGGAAGACAGTTTTATGACGGGTTTATGAACCACACCAGTTCAACAAAAACATTCATCAATGCCATGGGCGACTTCCGTCTCAGTGATAAACAAAACCTTACCACATACTTCGGGTACAGCAACAGCTACGATCAGCGCAACGGCGAGCTGACGCCTGATCAATATCACAATAATGACTTTTCCGGCAACCCGGCGTACATCAAGAATGATGCGCACTCCAATGTGATCAGTTTTCGTGCGGGAATCGGGTATAACTATCAGTTCTCTTCCAAGATATCCAATACCACATCGCTCTTCGGAACCGGACTGAACAGCAACGTCAGTTCAGCAGGCGGCTGGACGGACAAAGCGCCGATGAACTATGGTCTTCGGTCGGTCTTTGATACGCAGTTCGACGTCGGCAGCAAACTGAAACTGTCCGGACTTACCGGTATCGAAACGCAGAAGCAATATGCGCAGATCCTCGCTTACAATATGGTTCCCAACGCGAATGATCCAACCGGCTACAACATCATTGGTTCGATCCGCAGCAACCAGAGCACAATTTCGTCCACGTATTCGTTGTTCACGCAATGGACACTCACGTTCCCTGGCGACTTGTCCATCACGGCAGGCCTCGGATCGAGCACGATGGACATCACATTGATTGATAAGCTCTACGTTGCCGCAAACAACGTACCCGGCAACAAAGTGCCGACGACCTACCAAACTTCTTACAAGAGCCTGCTATCCCCAAGCCTTGCGATCAACAAGCTGATCAACAAGAAGATTTCCGTATACGCCTCTTACAACAAAGGTTTCCGCGCCCCTGTCGCGTCCAATATTTACACGCCGCTGGCTGGAACAGTGAACACCAGCCTCCGTCCGGAGAACGGCGTGCAATTAGAAATCGGATCCAAGGGCAATTTGCTGAATGAGAAACTCTATTACGAGGTGGCTGCGTTCAATACACAGTTCAAGGACAAAATGACCCTGGTAGCCGTACCCAATGCGGCCGGCACAGCCACAGCGTATACCTATGTGACCAACAGCGGAGGCCAGATTAACAACGGATTGGAAGTACTCCTTCGCTTTACCGCTTACCAGTCAGAACAGGCATTTACCCGGAGTGTACGCCCCTTTGTGAACTATGCCTATTCTAATTTCACCTACGATCACATGACTTTCCAGAACAATGCCACGCAGGCTGTTACTGATTATGACGGCAAGAAGGTAGCGGGTGTCGCGCCACACACGTTTAACGCCGGCGTTGATTATGTGTCACGTCCGGGACTCTACGGCAACATCACCTGGCTTTTCCGTGACTCGATGCCCTTTACATCCGATGGCCTCAACACCGCCTATGGCTTTAGCCTGGTGAATGCCAAGATTGGGTTTCGTATGTCTGAGGGACCCGTGGAGGTTGATATCTATGCGGGAGCGTCAAACATCACCGGAGTTAAGTATTACCAGATGGTGTTTGTCAACCAATTGCCTGATGCATTCCTGGCTGGCCCCCGAGAGGTCAACTATTTTGGCGGGCTCAACATGAAATACATCTTTTAAACTATAAAGCGGTTGCAGGTGAGGTCTTCTCACCTGCGCCGCATTTGTTATGAAAAAAATTCAAATCATTTTCTTGTTGATGCTTGGGCTCACCGCCTGCGGACGATTTGGTGGCAAAGCTGACCAGGCGTCTGATGAGCGCCTCGTTTGTCTCTCCAAGCAATACAATGAAATCATCTTTGCGCTTGGCGCACAACAGAACCTGGTGGCCGTAGACATTTCCAGTTCTTATCCGCCCGAAATCAAGCAACTCACCACCGTGGGATATCACCGGGCCTTGAGTGCGGAGGGCATTCTTTCTGTCAAGCCCACCCTCATTTTGCACGACAATAACGTCGGGCCAGAACAGGTTATGAAGCAGCTTACCGATCTCCATATCCCGATGAAGGTCTTTGAGGCGAAGGGCGAGGATGTTGAATCCGCGAAAGCGTTGATGAAGGAAATGGGCGCCTACTTCCATCGGGAAAAGCAGGCTGATTCATTGAATCATCATCTCGACAGCACCTTGCAATTGGCAGCCCAGGGTACTGCAAAGTATACCAACAAACCCAAGGTGGTAGTCATTCATTTTGGTCGTGCCAACAATGTCTATCTTACACTTACCAAAAACTCAACAGGGGGTAAAATGATTGAATGGGCCGGCGGCGAAATCCCCATCGGAGGTGATCGCGGGATGCAGCAGCTCTCGGCTGAACTGATTGCCCAGGCGGATCCCGATGTAATCTTGCTGACTGATTTTGGTTATGACAAGCTGGGGTCATTGGACGAAATCAAGAAACTTCCCGGCCTCTCAACAACCAAGGCCGCTAAGAGCAACCGCATCTACCGTGTCGAGGAACATGACATGGTATATATTGGACCTCGCACAGGAACCAACGTGCTGCGTCTTCAAGAACTCATTCATCAAATCCCTGCCCAGTAGAAATGCTTAGTTCCACCACACCAACACGCATCTACCTTGTCCTTGGTGTGGGCTTGTTTGTGGTCACGCTCTTGTCCATGCGGTATGGAGCCATTTCGCTGACATGGACTGAGATTCAGCACGCCTTCGAGGCAATTTTTGGAACGAATACGGACGCCACACTGAACGAACGGATATTTCGCGAGATCCGACTTCCTCGCACCATTGCCTGCCTGCTGGTGGGTAGCAGTCTGGCTGTTTCAGGGGTGTTATTGCAGGGACTCTTTAGAAATCCCATCGTGGAGCCCGGGCTGATTGGCACTTCCAGTGGCGCGGCCTTTGGCGCGGCTCTTTATTTTGTGCTCGGCGCTTCCTTTAATGTTCACGCCAATGAATGGACGCTGCCCATTGCTGCCGGACTGGGTGGAGTCGCTGCTACGGGGCTTGTGTTCGTGCTGTCCCGAAATAATCTCTCAGGAAAAAGCACGGTATTCAGCCTGCTCCTCACTGGCATCGCCGTGAACGCCCTGTTTCTAAGTGGCGTCGGCTTTCTGTCCTACATTGCCCGCGATCCCCAGGCCCGCTCGATTACCTTCTGGAACCTGGGCACGTTATCCGGGGCCAACTGGTCATCCGTATTGGTAATGGCGCTGGTAATTCTAACCTCCTTTGCTTTTGCCCTGAGACAAGCAGGAAGCCTTAACGCGCTTATGCTGGGCGAAGATGAGGCGCTGTTGCTGGGTATTGATGTCCGAAAACTGCAGCGTACCGTCATGGTCATCAACGTCATGCTGGTCGCCGTTACCACTGCCTTCACCGGTGTTATTGCTTTCGTCGGGCTGATCGTTCCTCATCTGCTGCGACTGATGCACGGTTCGAACAACCGCTATCTCATCGTGGGAAGTGCCTTATTGGGAGGCATTCTTCTCAGCGCGGTTGACCTTGTCGCTCGTCTGCTGCTTGCTCCCGCGGAATTGCCCATTGGTATTGTAACCTCACTCATCGGAGTGCCCGTATTTATCATGCTGCTACGACGAAATCAATATTCTTTCTGATGCTTCGGGCAGAGAACATATCGGTGCACATCGGATCGGCACGGCTACTTCAGCAGATTGATGTAACCTTTCATCCCGGAAAGATCAATTTGGTTATTGGTCCTAATGGCGCCGGAAAGTCAACGCTGGTCAGAACGCTTAGTGGACAACTTCATCCCAACGAAGGGAAAGTTCTTCTTGATGATCAGCCGATCCGTTCCATGCCCTTACGCGAATTGGCTCGGCGGCGGGCGGTGCTTTCCCAGCATGTAGAAATTCCTTTTCCCTTGAAAGCCCGTGAGGTCGTGATGATGGGTCGTCATCCTCACTTTGTCGGCAGGCCAGGACCGCACGACGAGAAGGCCGTTGATGAGGCGATGGATATGTTTGACGTCTCGGGCTTTGCTGAGCGGCAATACCAGACCTTGAGTGGCGGCGAGAAGCAGCGCGTCAACTTCGCCCGGGTGCTGTCACAGATTTGGTTCCCGGGAAGTGCTTCCCGATACCTGTTGCTCGATGAGCCCTTAACATTCCTGGATGTTCACTTTCAATTTCAGTTCATGCGCCAGCTAAGTTCCCTGCTGTCGCAGCGGGATCTGATACTGGTGGGGGTTGTTCACGATCTCAACCTGGCAGCGCGGTTTGCGGACCACTTGATCCTCCTGCATGCTGGCAAAGTCCTGGCGCAGGGTCCTCGTGAAATCGTGTTAACCCGCGAAAACATCAAAACTGCTTTCCAGCTTGATCCGCATATTCACTATGAGCCTGATCAGGGAATAATGTATCTCGTGTTTCACTAGTTAATCACCCACTCCATTTTCATGAATTTAAATTCTCTGGTTCACCGATTGAGGCAATTCCGAACACTACATCACTGGATCGGAATTGCGGTGGTTCTTTTCATGCTAGTCAGCAGTATCACGGGTTTATTGCTGGGTTGGAAGAAGCAGGTTGACCTCCTGCAGCCACCGACGAAAACCGGCGGCTCATCCAATGTGGCTGACTGGGTCTCGTATGCCACCGTTGTCCGTTCAGCCAACCAGGCCCTTGACTCGGTGCAGAAAGGAGCCGTCGCCATTGAGCGAATTGATGCGCGGCCAGACAAGGGCATCATTAAGGTGGTGTACGTCAACTACTGGGAAGTCCAGGTAGATGGCAAGACGGGGAAAGCCCTCACCGTCGCTCCCCGTCATGCCGACTGGATTGAACACATTCATGATGGTTCCATTCTGGGCGAGGGGTTCAAATTGTTTTACACAAACTACATCGGATGGGGGCTGCTCATTATGTCCATCACGGGATTCTGGCTGTGGTACGGCCCCCGTCGGATTCGACGCGCCAAGTTGGGGATCAACTGATTCAGTGCGCCTCCAGCCAGTTCTTGCCAACGCCCACTTCCACTTCCATGGGAACGTCCATAAGGACAGCGGTCTTCATGAGTTCGGTTATCCTTGGCTTAACCACATCCTCTTCTTCCTTGTGAAGGTCAAAAACCAATTCGTCGTGCACCTGTAAAATCATCCGGGTCTTCAGTTTCTCACGCTCCAGCCAATGGTGGATGTTGATCATGGCTATCTTGATGATGTCGGCGGCGCTGCCCTGAATGGGGGCGTTGATGGCGTTGCGTTCGGCAAATCCGCGAGTGGTGATATTCCGGGAATTGATATCGCGCAAGTAACGCCGGCGGCCCAGGATGGTCTCGACAAATTCCTTTTCTCGGGCATGGTTGATGGTATCGTCCATGTAGCGCTTGATGCCGGGGAACTCCCTGAAGTAGGATTCAATTATTTCAGCCCCTTCCGTCTTTGAAATACCCAGGTTTTGTGACAGTCCAAAGGCTGTGCTCCCGTAGAGTATCCCAAAGTTTACTTCCTTGGCCTTGCGGCGCATATCCGGAGTGACCTTGTCCAATGGGACACGGAAAACCCTCGCTGCCGTGGTGGCATGAATATCGCGCTTATTTCGGAACGCCTCGATCATGGTAGCGTCCTTGGCAAAGGAGGCCGCTATCCGCAATTCAATCTGGGAGTAGTCAGCCGACATAAAAAGAAAATTCTTGTCGCGCGGCACAAATGCACTGCGTATCTGGCGGCCTTTTTCCGTTCGAATGGGAATGTTCTGAAGGTTCGGATTATTGGAACTAAGTCGTCCGGTGGCCGCAACAGCTTGCCGGAAATCAGAGTGGATCCGTCCATCAAAACCACTCATCATACGAGGCAGGGCGTCCACATAGGTGGAACGCAGTTTTTCATATTCCCGGTATTCCAGAATCTTGCTGGCGATCGTGTGTTGTGGCGCCAACTTTAAGAGGACATCTTCCCCGGTTGCATATTGGCCTGTCTTTGTCTTCTTGGCTTTGTCCAGGAGTTTGAGCCGATCAAAAAGAACTTCGCCCAGTTGTTTCGGGCTTCCGATATTAAATTCCACACCCGCCAACTGGTAGATTTCCTTTTGCACTTTTTCGCTGTCCTTTCGCAGCGCCTCCGACATCCATTTCAGCGTATCCTGATCAACACGAACACCTTCAAACTCCATTGAAGCCAGCACATCAACCAGCGGCATTTCAATGTCGCGGGAGAGCAGCGAATGCTTCCTTATCTCCAATTCCTTCTGCAGTCTCGGCCGGAGTTGAAGCGCAACATCTACTCGCTCCATGGCAAGTTCACGAGCATCCTTCTCTGTCGACAGCTGTACTCCGAGATATTGATTGGCAATAATACCGAGATCATGTGAAGCCTCCGGTTCGATGAGATAGTGCGCCAGCATGGTGTCAAATATGGGGCCTCTCACGGATATGCCCACCTTCTTCAGTGCGAGCACGGACGACTTAATGTTGTGACCAATCTTGACGATTCGTTCATTGCCCAACAAGGCACCAAAGTCCTTGATCTGGGCGGCCTCGGCAAAATGCGACTCTCCGGCATTAGCAGAGAAAACAATTCCGGTCACCTGAAAGTCAAAATGTTCAGCGTCATCTGTCAAAACCTCGAGCGCGATCTCGCGACAATCCTTCCACTTGGCAAGAAGGCTACCCTTCTCTTCCTTGCTGATGGAACTTCGTTTGCCAGTGACTGCCTTTTTCTCTCCGGACTCGGCTGGGTTTCCAAACATGGACAACTGAGCCCCTTGAGTTCCCGAATTCTCTGCATCAACAACAGGAGCACCACCTCCAATGGTCTGAAATGCCCGCGCCATCATGGTTTTGAACTCCATTTCCTCGAAAATGGGGGTCAGTATGTCCTTGTTTGGACCTTTGTATGCCAGCGCTCCTGCTTCGTATTGGATGGGGACATCCAGCTTGATCGTCGCCAATTTCTTGCTGAGCAAGGCCTGCTCGCCATATTGCTCTACCCGCTCTTTGAGCTTACCCTTCAGTTCTCCAGCATGAGAAACCACATTCTCTACGGAGCCATATTGCTTGAGCAAGTCAGCTGCTGTCTTGGGTCCGACGCCTGGAATTCCGGGAATGTTGTCTGAGGTATCACCTTGAAGACCCAGCATATCAATCACCTGGCTCACTTCTTTGATATCCCACTTTTCACAAACTTCCTTGGGGCCGAGTATGTCGACCGAGTTGCCCATATACGCCGGCTTGTACAACTTGATATGCTCCTCCACGATCTGTCCGAAGTCTTTGTCCGGAGTCATCATGAAGACTTCGAAACCGTCAGCCGCGGCTTTCTTGGCGACCGTGCCAATTATGTCGTCGGCCTCATATCCATCCATCTCAAGAAGAGGGATATTGAATCCGCGGATGATATTCTTGATGATGGGCAGGCCGTAGCGTATATCTTCCGGCATTTCCTGGCGTGTGCCCTTGTATTCTTCGAATATCTCATCGCGGAAGGTGGCTGCCGCAGTATCAAAGGCTACGGCAATGTGTGTGGGCTTCTGTTTTTGCAGGACTTCCAGGAGTGTATTCGTAAAGCCAAAAATCACCGAGGTGTTCATCCCCTTGGAGTTGATTCTTGGGTTCTTGGTAAATGCAAAATGGGCGCGATAAATCAGCGCATAGGCATCCAGGAGGAAGAGCTTGGGCTTGACGACACTCATGGGGCGAAGATAGGAATTCGCGCATTGCAAGCTTTTGACTTAAACTGATAACGTTATCTTCACAGGGTTAAACCGGAAATCCCATGACGAACCCGTTGGAGTACTTTCTGCATTGGGAACAGGCTTGTCCCAACGATATCATCTTCCGTCAGGCGAAGGGGAGCCAATGGTCAACCTGGACATACCGTCAAGCCGGCGACGAAATCCGACGGATGGCCGCTTTTCTCACCTCACTTCAACTGCCACCCCACAGCAACATTGCGATTTTGTCGAAAAACTGCCCGCATTGGGTCATGGCCGATCTTGCCATCATGATGTCCGGCCACGTGTCAGTTCCCTTATATCCGACATTGCATGACGATGGCATTCATGAAATCCTGGTTCATAGCGAAGCAAAGGCCATTCTCATAGGGAAGCTCGACCATTTTCATACACAACAAGGAGGCATTCCTCCCATTATTCGCATCAGCGTTGAGGCCTATGGTATACACGAACCGTATACCTGGGAGGGAATCATGAAAAGTCATGAACCCATTGCTGACTTTACTCCACCGAAGCCTGATGATCTGATGACCATTGTGTATACATCGGGAACTACCGGCAAGCCGAAGGGCGTAATGCATGTGTTCAAATCCTTCCATGCCACGTTGTCCGCAGCACGGCAGGCGATCCCTTTCCCCGAACGGGCCCGGCTATTTTCCTATCTCCCCATGAGCCACATCGCGGAACGGATCGGCATCGAAACCATGGGTTTGATGCTGGGTGCTCAGTTTTCATTTGCCGAGACCCTGGAGACTTTCCCGCAAAATCTCGCGGATACCCAACCTGACTATTTCTTTGCCGTGCCCCGCATCTGGGCAAAATTCCAGGAAAAAATACTTGAGAAAATCCCCGAGCCCCGATTCAGTCGGCTGATCTCATTACCGATTATCGGTACCCTTATCAAGAAAACTCTTCGAAAGAAATTGGGGCTTTCGAAATCAAAACTCTTCTTTTCCGGTGCCGCACCGCTTAGCAAGAGCCAGCTGGAGTGGTGGCACGCCCTCGGTATCACCATTTTCGAAGTCTACGGGATGACCGAAGATTGTGTCTATGCTCATTTCAATTCCGGCACCGCCTACAAATTCGGCACGGTGGGAAAACCATTGCCCGGATTGAAAAGGAAGATTGCCGACAACGAAGAGATCTGCGTCAAATCCGATTACCTCATGCGCGGATATTTCAAAGATCCACAGATGACGGCCGAGATGTTTGATCATGACGGTTACTTAAAAACTGGCGACACGGGTGTGATTGACTCCGAAGGGTTTCTGACCATCGTTGGACGTGTAAAGGATCAGTTCAAGACAGACAAAGGGAAGTACATATCACCGGCCCCCATTGAAATGAGACTGCTGGAGAATAAGGATATTGCTCAAGTGTGCGTCGTCGGCATGGGTATTCCGCAGCCCATCGCACTTACGGTACTCACCGAGGCGGCTCGGGCTAAATCCAAAGAAGAGATCGTGGTAAGCTTGTCGGCAACCCTGGAGGCCGTCAACCTTCACCTGGAATCCTACGAAAAGCTTGAAACGGCGGTGATTATGCAGAAAGAGTGGACACAGGAAAACGGCCTTTTGACGCCGACACTAAAGCTCAAACGCAATGCTTTGGAAAAGATCTATGTGCCCCGTTATCCTGGTTGGTATCACGAAAAGGGCAACGTGGTGTGGGAGTAGCCTAAAATAAAATGAGGCCTCGAAAGGCCTCATTACTCAACATCCTGTTTCGGTGTACGGTTACTTTAGCTTAGCCTTAAAGAATTCCGTCGTGGCCTTGAAGGCATCCTTGTACGCGGCTTCGTTGAAGGCTCCCATTGGATTGCTGGGGTTTGCAAAACCGTGATTGGCATCATACGTCCGGATGGTCAACTTCTTTCCCGCCGACTTCATGTTCGCTTCAAACTTTTCCATGACACTCTTGTTGATCCACTGGTCCTGGCTCCCCCAGATGTTGAGCACATCGCAATTCAGCGTCTTCAACACGTTAACATCTTCCACCGGCATGCCATAGTACATCACACAAGCGGAGGCCTGTTTGCCGGCTATCAGTGAAGCCAGCAGTGATTCACCACCTCCAAAACACCAGCCCACCGTACCGATTTTCGCGCCCGGCCCCGCAAAGGCGATTGCGCCTTTGATAATCTGATCACCACGCTCCTGCTTAAATTCGGACATGTACTTACCGGCTGTTTCACGGTCGGTGGCCACTTTACCATCGTACATATCTACGGCCAGCACGTTCACATCACCGATAGCATTGTACAAGTCCTCACTCTCCCGTTTTACATTGTCATTCACGCCCCACCATTCCTGAAAGACCAGGACCCAGCGGTTCGACGGCTTAGCTGATTTGATAAAGTAGGCATTTGCTTCACTGCCATCCGGGCATTTCAGCTTTATCATCTCACCGCCTGCTTCGCTCACGTGTTCATACTCGCGGGGAGTCGGATGCTCCGCATTAAATTCGTCGTACTGAACAAAACTGGCAAACTTCTTAGTTGACGCTGTGTGGCATTCCGTAATTCCAGACGATTGTGCCAGCGCACCCATGGTGACAACAAGAGCCACCAGGAGAAAGGTTATTTGCTTCATGATTAGTTGGGTTTCACGAAAATAGTAAACAATGCTGTCGATGAATAGTTCGTAGATTGAACAGAAAAATCAAAGATATGAAAAAGCAAGTCGTTGGAATCCTGATAATAGGTGCCACGGTCTTATCGCACATTGTCACGGCGCAAATCAGCGTATATCCTACTCAAGATATAGAACCGTTCTATGACTTGAAATTCACCTCTGCCGAACGTGATTCGTTCATTGTAAATCTTAAGGAGTTTCAATCACAGGCCACAGCATTGCATGGTTATAATCTCTCCAACAGCACCGGAATGTCCCTGCTATTCAATCCTGTCCCTATCGGATTCAAACCGGAACCGCGACAAGCTGCTATTCAATGGGGGCTTCCATCCGGTGTTGAACTCCCCGCAAATTCCGCTGAACTCGCATTTCTCCCTGTACACAAATTGGCGGTTCTGATCAAGAATAAGAAAATCTCATCAGTACAACTCACCCGACTTTACCTGGATCGGCTGAAGAGATTTGGTGATACCTTGCAATGCGTCATTACCTTGTTGGAAGAACCCGCATTGGCTCATGCCCGCATTGCGGATGAAGAGCTGGCTAAAGGGAAGTACAGGGGACCACTTCATGGAATTCCGTTTGGGGTTAAGGACTTGCTCGCGGTCGAGGGCACCAAAACTACTTGGGGGGCGGCACCCTATAAGGCACAAGAAATTCAAGAGACGGCCAGCGTGGTCAAGAAACTTCAGGATGCCGGAGCCGTACTGGTAGCGAAATTGACAATGGGGGCGTTGGCCTATGGTGATATCTGGTACGGGGGCGTGACCAAAAATCCCTGGAATCTCAAACAGGGCTCGAGTGGTTCATCAGCTGGCTCTGCCTCTGCCACAGCAGCGGGACTTGTACCCTTTGCTATTGGTACCGAAACATTAGGTTCGATCGTTTCGCCTTCTACGCGCTGCGGCACAACGGGGCTTCGCCCATCTTTTGGACGGGTAAGTCGACATGGCGCGATGGCGTTGAGTTGGAGCATGGACAAGATTGGTCCCATTTGCCGAAGCGCACTTGATTGTGCCATCGTGTTCAACGCCATTCGCGGATCCGACGGCTTAGACCCGAATGTATCCGATATGCCCTTCAATTTCGCACGAACAACAACGATCAAGAAATTGCGTGTTGGCTACTTTCAAAAGGCGTTTGACGAAATGTATCCAACACGAGAAAATGATTTGAAAACACTTGACGTGTTGCGCTCACTCGGTGTGGAATTAATTCCCGTTGATCTATCCACAAGACTACCCGTGGCAGCTCTGCGTCTCATGCTGAATGCGGAAGCGGCCGCCGCCTTTGATGAACTAACTCGTTCTAACCGCGACAGTCTCCTCACTGACCAGCGGAAGTCAGCATGGCCCAATATATTCCGGGCTTCTCACTTCATTTCGGCGGTTGACTATATCAACTCATCGCGAGTCCGTGCTGAGCTCGTAAATGAATTTCATTCGAAAACCCGGAACTTTGATGTTATCCTTGCTCCCAGTTTTGGGGGAGGTCAACTCCTCTTGACAAACCTCACCGGGACCCCTTGCTTGGTGTTACCCAACGGATTCAACAACCAGGGCACTCCCACAAGTATTTCCTTTTTAGGCAAGCTTTATGGTGAAGCCTCATTAGCCTTGCTCGCCCAGGCGTACCAGGACGCCACGACTTGGGATGAGCAAGTGCCGCCGTACTTCAAATAGCTATTTCGACACCCGGGACAATCCCTCCTTCGCCTCTTGCAGGTGGCTATCCAACTTCAGGGCAGCCTCATATTTCTGCCTGGCCTCAGCCTTTCGTCCCTTCTTTTCATATACCTGGGCCAGCCGCATATTAGCGCCGGCATGCGAGGGTTCATTCTGCTTTGGGGTATAGTCAAGGTATTTCAGCAACCATTGTTCCCCTTCATCGAGGCGTTGTCCTGAAATAGCACTCGCTTTTCCTAATTGATAGATAGCGAGCATATCATCCGGATTTTTCCTAAGATCGTCCTCGAAGAGTCGAAAGGCTTTGTCAAACATTTTTTCATTGAGATAGAAATTCCCTAGAACGGGGGCCAGGCGGGGTTCGAGTCGGGTCATCTCCAGGTATTCCTTCTCTGCCGCCGGAAGGTTCTTTTCCTTCATCAACAGGTTTCCCATAGAGCGGTGGCCCTGCACCGGATCGATCGCACCGATTTGCCGCGCCATTTCCTTAGCTTTATCCATGCTGCCTCCCATCAAGGCGGGCGCCTGCGTATAAAAGGAAATCAGGGATTGCCTTGCCCCTATATTTCTTGCGTCAAGTGCGATGGCCTTTTCCCAAGCTGATTTCATTTTTGGTGCCAGCATGCCTTGTCGAATTACATTGGCCTCCTGTGCAATGGTGCCATAGGTGTTGCCTAGCCAGTTAAAGTAATCGGCAACTTGTCCATTCTTCGCTTCCGTTGCCTCTTCGAAATACTCGGCAGCGTCATCATACTCCTTTTGTTCAAATGCAATTCGGCCCAGGTAGTACTGAGCCGATGCATAGGATGCGTCATCCTCATCCACGCTCTTAAGCACCGGGATGGCCTCCGTGAAATTGTGCTTCTCAAAAAGCTGCCTTCCGCGCTCGGCCGCAGGCTGGCCCAGCAACGCGACTGGCAGAAGGTACAATAAACAAAATGGCAATTTCACTAGGAGTCGTTCTTGGTGGTATTAAGACTGGTTCTTGCGGATAAAAGTTGCACCGTCAGCGAAGTTCCCACAATATTTCGCTTGCCGTCATAATCTTTGATTTTCGTACATTCATTACTTCAACTTCAAGAAATGAAAACATTGGTTGCCGTGCTGTGGTTGGCGCTACTCTACGCACCTGTTTTGCGAGGACAAGTCGTGGGTTCTCAATTTCCCCAGATGGTGGCCGAAACGGCGGATGACCGGAGTGTAACACTGCCCGCAGATGTCTCGGGGAAGTTTACGTTGTTGGGTCTTGCCTATTCAAAGAAATCTGAAGACGAGTTGCGTACATGGTTTGAACCCATCTTCACCAAGTTTGTCCAGAAACCGGAAGGCTTGCTGGCCGGCATGGGCTATGATGTCAACGTTTTCTTTGTCCCCATGTTTACGGGGATTAATGCTGCTGCCCAGGGAACAGCAAAGCGCAAAGCGATGAAGAACCTGGATCCTCAGTTGCTCCCTTACATTCTGTTCTACAAGGGTGAATTGAAGGCCTACAAGGAGGCGCTGGACTTTGAGCGCCGCGATATCCCCTACTTCTTTGTGCTGAACAAGGAGGGTAAAATTGTCTATGCCACTTCCGGCGCATTCAGTGACAGCAAACTCGACGCGATTGAGGAAGTGATTGAATAGAGCGCTATGGACATTGTTACACTTCTTGCGATATCTACAGCTCCTGGTGCCTGCATCATCCTTTATGTATATATCAAAGACAAACATGAAAAGGAGCCCATTGGACTCCTTGTCAAAAGTTTTGTTTTCGGCGTTATCGCTGTGCTCGTCACACTTATGATCAGTTTTCCGCTGGAAATGTTTGTCCCCATTGACGAAGCAAATCTTTCAGAACAGGCCGTTCATGCCTTTGTATTGGTTGCATTGGTTGAAGAGTTCAGCAAGTTTCTCTTTGTGCGCGGCATACTTTACAACGATGACCACTTCAACGAGCCTTTTGATGGCATCGTCTATTCCGTTACCGTCAGCATGGGATTCGCTACGTTGGAGAACATCATGTACGTGAGTCAGGGCGGTTATTCCACTGCGGTTATGCGCATGTTCACTGCCGTGCCAGCTCATGGAACGTTTGCGGTGTTGATGGGCTATTTCATTGGCCGGGCAAAATTCGCCAAATCCGGGAGTTACTATTCTCTGGTTGGGCTCCTTGCGGCAACCGCATTTCACGGAGCGTATGACTACTTCTGGTTTATTTCCTTCGTGCCCGGTATTTGGATTGGCGCCATCGCTTCATTGGTGGTCGGGGTCTGGCTTTCCAAGAAAGCAATTCGAGCCCACCAGGAAGCTTCACCTTTCCGCGCAGGTCTTCATCCCCCGGTAGAGGACAATCCGGAAACAAAAAACCCCGGCTCCGAGGGCCAGGGCTTTTCATAACCTGTAAAGTAAAAGCTTTCGTCTTATTTGTTCGGTGCCGGAGCCGTGACTGTAACGCCAAGCTTTTTCAGCACCAGCGGCGAGATGTCGTACTTTTCGTCACCATAGAGCAGAATGTCAATACTTCCCTGAATCTGCGGGTTAATGATGAAGGTATACCCATTCTCTTTGGCGACTTCCTCAATGGCTGCACCAATTTTGCTGTTGATCGGTCCCATCAGGTCGCCTTCTTTCTTCTGAAGTGATGTTTGTGCGTCTTGTTGGAACTTCTGAATATTTTCCTGCAGCTGCGTGAGTTCCGATTCTTTATCGCGACGAACCGCATCCAGCATGGTGGCGGCACCCTGCTGATAGGCTCTCAGCTTGGTTTCGTACTCGGCATATTTGGCCTTAGCCTGGGCCTGGAGTTGGTCGCCGTGGGTTTTCATTTCATTCTCGATCTGCTTGTATTGCGGCATCTGGCTGAAGATGTATGCCGGATCAGCATAACCGATTTTCTGATTGTGCGTTGCCTGGGCGAAGGCGCCAGCAGAAACGATCATCAGGACGACAGTCAATAGCGTTCTCATTGTTCTCTGTTTATTTAATTTTATCATTTGGGTCACCTAATCCTAAAGCTTCGAGTACAAAATCTGTATAGTCATGTCGGGGATCAGTGTAGATCATCACCAGCTCGCCGGACTTGTCAAAAACGATGGCCAACCGATTCTGCTTGGCCACTTTCTCCACGGCTTCCCAGACTTTATCCTGCAAAGGTTTAATCAATTCCTGTTTTTTCAAAAAAAATAATCCGCCAAATCCAAACACTTTGCGCTGATACTCCTTTAGTTCTGTTTCCTTCTTCTTAATCGTGGTCAGCCTTTCTTCTTTCATTTCTTCCGTCAGGAGCACTTCCTCGGCCTTGAGCGCCACATAGGCCAATTCAACGCCCCGCTGCATATCCTCCACTTCCTTCTGCCATCCGGCCGAAAGTTGTTCGATTTCGCTCTGGGCCTTCAGGTACTCGGGCATTTTGCTCAAAATGAAGTTGGTGTCGATGTAGCCGAACTTCTGACCTTCGGCAAAATTCAGGCCGAAGACGAATAACCCGACAAAAATGGCCGTGATCCTCATTTTTTAGCGGATTTGCTGCCCAATCGTAAAATGGAACTGGGATCCGGATATTCCCGGTGCCCCCGGCAGCTGGTCAAATCCATACGCCCAGTTCAGACCGATCAATCCAAAGGCTGGCATGAAGATACGTGCACCAAACCCGGCCGACCGGTAGGACTTAAACGGATTGAAGTCGTAAAAATTATTCCAGTTGTTCCCTGCTTCTCCAAAGACGAAGGTGTAGATCGTGGCTGCCTGGCTTGTGCTGATTGGATAACGCAGCTCCATGACAAATTTGTCGTAAACGATACCTCCCTCGATCTCGGGAGAACGGTTGCCGGTTGTCCGTAAGTAATACAACGGAGGCGTTACCGCATTGTCCGGGTAACCCCGCAATCCCACAATCTCCTGTCCTAACACAAACGAGTTGAATCCTCCGGCAAGTCCGGCGCCACCCATGTATATCCGCTCAAACGGACCGGGCGTCAAGCTCTTGCTGTAGGTGCCGAGGAATCCCATGTGTGCGCGCGCTTCCAGCACGAGACTGCGACCTGTTGGCTTGCTGCTTCCAATGAGTTTCAAGTAAAACTTGGTATCGATCATCCACTTTACCAACTCCAGCCACTTGTACCGGTTATTGATGTCCTTGTAATAATCATCCGTGCGGAACATCGAGTAAGGAGGCGTGAGCGATACGCCGATTGACAATGAAGATCCGCTGGTCGGGAACATCGGGTTATCAATGCTGTTGCGTGCCAGTGTTGTATTGAACAAAATACTGTTTGTCTGTCCAATGGCCGGCAGGGAAGCTGTGCCGGAGAGGTAGTTTTTGTAATCGTAGATTTGGAACGTCAGCGAATTGGTAAGGGTGAAATAGTTGTCCGGCCACTCGAGGCGCCGGCCCAACGAGAAGGTGACGCTGCTGGTCTTTAATGAAACTTCCTCCGATCCTGTTGTGGAATAAGCAGATGTAGGGTTTGAAAGTGAATGGGCAAAGCTTACGGTGAATGAGTTGGGCTTTCTTCCTCCCAACCACGGTTCCGTAAAGGAAACACTGTAGCTCTGGTAAGCGCGACCGTTCGCCTGCACCTGGAGCGACAGCCGCTGTCCATCCCCAACCGGAAGTGGCCTCCACTTGTCAAAGTGTGGCACATTCCGCATCGAAAAATTATTGAAGGTCAGTCCCACCGTTCCAACAAAGCCATAGTATCCTCCCCAACCGCCCGAGAGCTGAATCTGGTCGTTGGATTGTTCCTCCAGCTTCCATTCAATATCCACCGTGCTGTTGGCCGGGTTGGGCTTTACATCGGGCTCAATCTTTTGCGGATTGAAATATCCCATGGACGAAAGCATCTGTTGCGTGCGAATGATATCCGACCGGCGGAATTTCTGCCCGGGAACTGTGGAGAGTTCGCGACGTATAACGTGATCACTTGTACGCTCATTCCCGCTGATGGTAACCTGGTCAAGTGTTGCCTGATCACCCTCAAAAATGCGCATCTCCAGGTCAATGGAATCCCCCACAATGGCCACTTCTACCGGGGTTACCCGGAAAAATAGGTACCCATCATCCATATATAACCCGCTGATGTCAGTGCCCTTGGGGTTAAATGTTGTCTTTTTGGTAATCAGGTCATTGTTGTAAACATCTCCCTTTTTGATGTCGAGAATCTTATCCAGTGTTGCCGACGTGTGGAGGTAGTTGCCCGTCCAAATGATATTGCGGAAATAGTATTTCCTTCCTTCAAAAATCCTGAACCGAACATCGATGGTGTTCTCTCCGTGACGGACTATGCTGTCCGATAGAATCTCGGCATCGCGGTAACCCAGTGAATTATAATAGTCA
Source organism: Cyclobacteriaceae bacterium (assembly GCA_044221195.1). Taxonomy (GTDB): domain Bacteria; phylum Bacteroidota; class Bacteroidia; order Cytophagales; family Cyclobacteriaceae; genus ELB16-189. Next base: position 160,902 of record JBGAPO010000007.1, on the reverse strand, counting down.
ATAAGCTTCTCCTTATCCTCCTCATATTCTGATTTGATAAACTTCGAGCCATTGAAGACGTTTAGCTTGATCGTCTTGTTGATAAACTCTTTTGTCTCTCGTCCTGTGATCTTGTGGCTGGAGTCGAGGGCCGCTTTGTATTCCTTCGGGCGGGTTCGGAATATGGCACTGAGTATTTCCCGGTGAATCGTGACCCGGGGATGCTCATGTGTCTTCTTGAGTTTCCCTTTCAGCTTAGAACTTGAAATATCATTATTCCCGCGGAAGGAGATTTCGTTGATCTTCACTTTGCCTTTCATGTCCACCGCAATCCGGAGGCGGACACCACCGCGGTTAAGGGTGTCTGTCTCCTGTACCACTTTTACTTCTGCGTTGAGGAAGCCTTTTTTGGCAAAATATCTTTTCACGGAAATTTCCGCGTTGCGGACAACGGCATCATTCACAATCTTGCCCTTGATCAGTTTGATTTCTTCACGCAAGGATGACTGCTTTCCTTTGGGAATTCCGGTAAAATAATAGTCCGTGAGTCGGGGGCGTTCAGATAATTGAATGACGAGATAAGCATTTTGCCCTTCGATCCGGTCAATGGTGATGGTTACATCGCCCACCAATCCATGCTTCCAAAGTTTGCGTATGGCGCTGGCTATGTTATCACCGGGTATCTTGATCTTATCGCCAATTTTCAGGCCCGTCAAGGAACTCATCGCGTTCTTGTCCAGAACGTTTAGCCCGGTAATCTCAATGCCCGCGATGTAGTATTCATTCGGGTTTGTATAGTTGATCGGCGACTCGGTTGTCGTAGGAGTAGTTGGCGCAGCAGTTTGGCCCCGATTTCTCCGATATTGTCCGTATGATGAAACGATGGTGATGAGAACCAACGTCAGAACAAAAAAACTTCTCATCATGCCTCGGCGTTCGGTTCTAAGACTTTGCCAAATCTCCGTTCGCGGTGTTGGTAGGAATAGATCGCCTCATAGAGGTCTTCCTTCCGAAAATCAGGCCAGAGAGTCTTGGTAATGTATAATTCAGTATAGGCGATTTGCCAAAGCAGGAAATTACTTACCCGAAGTTCGCCGCTGGTGCGGATCATCAGTTCTGGATCAGGAATTCCTGCCGTTTCCAGATGTGCGGCCAGTGTTGACTCATCGATAAGAGCAGGATTGAGACTGCCAGACTTCACTTCCTCCGCCACCTTCTTCACGGCTTGCGTAATTTCCCATCGCCCACTGTAATTCAACGCGAGGATAACCTGAAGTCCCGTGTTATGGCTCGTTGCATCCTTGGCACGCTGAAGATTGCGCTGACAATTAGGGGGGAGGAGAGATAGGTCGCCGATGGTAGTCAGTCTCACCTGGTTATCCATGAGATTGTTCAATTCCTTATTCAGTGTATTGACCAGCAATTCCATCAGGCCTTCTACCTCCTCTTTGGGTCTTCCCCAGTTTTCGGTGCTAAATGCGTACAGGGTGAGATACTTGATACCCAACTCACCGCATGCTTCCGTAACGTCAGTTACAGCCTGTATCGCGTTCCGATGACCAAATATTCGGGCGGCGCCCTTCCTCTTGGCCCATCGGCCATTGCCGTCCATGATTACCGCGATATGGGTAGGCAGGTTGGAGAAGTCGATTTGGTCCTTAAAACTGGCCACAGGACCGCAAAAGTAGCCTATTTTAGACATTTACACACTATGGGGAATCGCAAGGAGCCCGGTTTATGAGGATGCTCTATTCGGTTAGAAAGTTGCCCCGAATTATCCCCTATCGGTAGGGATTCGTAGGGCATGGGATGTCATAAAAAGTCCGGGTAAGCGTCAGCCCCAGGAAAAAGTAATTGTCATAGTCATTGCCGTTCCCATACTGGTAGTTCTTGTACGCCTTGTCACCGTCGGAGACATTGTCCAGGTAGTCAAAAAATGTTTTACGGACCCCAAATTCAAGGGCAACATAGTACTTGGGATTGACCACATACTTGATTCCTCCTCCAATGGGTATGGAAACTTGAACGGTGCTGTATTGGGCCGCCTTGTCAGTAACCCCCGACATGTTGAAGAGCGCCATTCCCAGAAACAGGTACGGTGTAAAACGCAGCCGGCGAATATCATCGCGCCAGTTGAGAAAATGATACTCATATACACCGGATAGTTCACTGAGGAAGATATCGAATGAGGCATTTCGTTTTTGCGCAAAGGCATCGATGGGGTTTGACGCATCACTCGCACTTAGCTTGCCGGCTGTGAAACTCGCCCGGAAGCTGATCACCTTGCTCAGGTTGTTCCGGTAGAAGATCGTGGCTGCAGGTTGTGAATTCGAGAAACTGTACGTTCGTGCCAGGTCACCCGTATAATTAAAGGTGCCTAACCCAAATCCAACTTCCGAACGTTGGATCAGCTGCGCCGCTGCAAGGGTCGCAGTGAACAAGATTAAGCCAACCGTCAGGAAAAGACTCCTTCCGGAAATCATCTGAATTTGGCGAGGTGGTAGTTCGCTTTAATAATATACGTGAGGCGGATGCTGGTCACCATGTAGATATCATTGTCCTTCTTGCCGCCTCGTTTGTTGTCCGGATGTTCAGAGCCGTATCCCGCCTGTACGTTAACTCCCGGAATCCCCGATGCCTTGGGGTCCGTGGGATACCCGGCCAATTCATTGGTCCGATAGGACATCGCTTGGGCAAGTGGGCTGCTCAGCTTGGTCAGATCAACATAATTCGCGCTTACATCATCCAGGTAATCGGTGAAGGTGTAACGAAATCCAACGTCTGCCGACAGGTCCATTACATCATTCAGCCGAAACCGGGCGCCCAATCCAAATGGTATCGCTACCTGCAGTAAGGAGTAGGGCTTGATCCCGTAGTTCGCGTCTGTGGATGCCAAATTTGAATGCTGGCCTTCGGTGCCAAGGGGTTCGAGATCCACGTAATTGCCCGCCTCCGGTAGCGGGTTTCCTTGCAAGTCCTTGGCCGGCGCGATGGCTTGCGGGTTATGCATGAATGCCGCTATTCCCAAATAGGCGTAAGGTGTCCATTTCACCCGGCTCATATACGTCTGGTCATTTTCGAAGAGATCAAAAATAGCAACGACGGAAAGCTCCTTAATCTGATTTCTAAAGGACAAATTTCTTTGATACCGGTATATTCCATTGCTCAGGTCTCCCTTATCGGCCGACTCGGCGTCGGATCCCTTGATCGTGGCAAACATGAATTGTGCCATCAAAGAATACCGGGGGCCGAAACGATGCGTATAGGAAATGCCGAAGCCCGGCTTTGTGAATGAAAGGTCTGTGCTGAATGAAGACGGGGAAGGAGCTAAGTCTCCGTAGTAGTTCAATGCGTTCAGCGAAATACCAATCGAATTATAAATCTTCCCTTTGCCAAACTTGGATTTAGTGCCGCGATAGCCGGCAATCCTCTTGTTTTCATTCTTGATGCCCTTGGTATTGAATTGGGCAAGCACATCGCTTGCTTCAACCAGCAGAAAAGCGAGCAGGGCGCCAACCAGGACAGACTTTCTCATGGACGATGGTTCAGAAGAAACAAATGTATAAAATCTAACATCCTTAATAAAGCACTGCTTGAACCGGTAACCCCCAATAGACTGAGCACCGGCATCAATTTCGCAGGTCCAGTCCCCAGTTAAGTTTCTGCCGAAGGGTCTTGAAATAGTGTTGGCCGGGCATCTGGATTAGCTGCGCTTTGAAGCGCTCTTTGCGAATTTTCAGTTTGACGGTCTCATCCACGGTTTCAAATCGCGAATCCAGGGACACCAGGAATTTCTTGCTCCTTCCTTCAATTCGAAACGCAATCTCCGAGCGATCAGAAACGACAATGGGGCGTGCCCCTAGGTTGTGCGGGCTAACTGGTGTGATGATGAAACTCTCCGACTCCGGGAATACCAGCGGACCGCCGCAACTCAGCGAATAACCCGTCGATCCCGTGGGCGTAGAGACAATCACACCATCGGCCCAATACGAATTGAGCAGCTCACCATCTACAGACACATGTACCGTAATCATGGATGAAGTGTCCTTCTTCATGATCGTGAAATCATTCAGCGCAAAACGTGTTCCGTCGAATAGCTTGGGATCCGAAACCAGACGAAGCATGGTTCGTTCATCGATGGCATAGTTGCCTTTAAAGAGGTTGTCGAGCGCCTGGTCGGTCTCTTCCCGGCTGATGGTAGCGAGAAACCCGAGGCGACCGGTATTGATACCCATGACCGGGATTTCGTGTTTGCCTACGTAGGTGATGGATTCCAGCAAGGTTCCGTCTCCTCCCAACGAAAGAAAGAAGTCCAGGTTTTTCAGCGAGTCGCCCTGATCGAAGACTTTTAACTTAAAATGGCGAGACGACTTAAAGTGTTTTTGAAACTTGGCTGAAACGAATACTTCCGACTTATATTTCCCCAGGATAGTCAGCACACGCTCAATAAAGCGTGAGGACTTTTGTTGGAAATCCCTTCCGTGTATTCCGATACGCATGGGGCCGGCAGATTCAGAGTGATGTTACGAAATAAATCGCAATACCCGAAGCCTTTACTTATAGTGTTTAAGCCGTATCACCTCTTCTTCGCGCAAAAAACGCCAGTGTCCGCGCGACAATTCCTTCTTATCAAGTCCGGCATAAACGGAACGGTCAAGTTTAACGACTTCGTATCCCAATGCCTCAAAGATCCGGCGAATCACCCGGTTCCATCCAATGTGAATTTCAATGCCAATGGTCTTTCCGTCATCTGACACCACCGCCAGATCATCTACCATCGCCCTTCCCTCTTCGAGATGCACGCCGTCGCGAACCTTCTGAAAGTCGGTCTTCGTCAACGGCCTGTCCAGCTCGACTTTGTAGATCTTCTTCACGTTGTACGACGGATGCGTGAGTTTGTCCGTCAGATCGCCGTCGTTCGTCAGCAGCAGCAAACCGGAAGTGTTGCGATCAAGTCTGCCCACAGGATATACCCGCTGCTTGCAGGCGCCATGGATCAGCTGCATGACCGTGTTTCGTTCCTGGGGATCATCGGTTGTCGTAATGTACCCTTTTGGCTTGTTCAACAGAATGTAAACATTCTCTTCCGCCTTCAGCTTCTTTCCTTCGTAGCGCACATCGTCAGTCGGCTGCACTTTGTATCCCATTTCAGTCACCGACTTCCCGTTCACCGTAATTAGTCCCATGCTGATCAGGTCATCCGCTTCCCGCCTAGAACAGACGCCGCTGTTCGAAATGAATTTGTTCAGACGGATCAAGCCATCGTCCTTCTTTTCGGTCGATTCCCTGCGGTCAGATCGTCCCGAATTTCGGTGCCGTTCTATCCGTGATTCAATGAAAGAACGCTTGCCCTTGCGGTCATCGGCTTCCTCTTTTCGCGAGTCGCGGGGCTTAGCTCCAAACGATTTCCGTCCATATGACTCACCCCCTTCTTCCTGCGGCCTTTGCCGGAAGGGTTTTGAAAATGATTGCCCGCTTCGCTTGCGCTCAAAGCCGCCTTGCTCACGGGAATCCCCAAATGGCTTCTTTCGGAATGGTTCATTACCCCCGTCCCGGTCAGCTGATTTTTTGAATGGCGGTTTTGAAAAAGATCGACCACTTCCTCTGCGCTCAAAGCGACCCTGCTCGCGTGACTCTCCGAAGGATTTCTTCCCAAATCGATCTCCTTCACCAGTTCCTCCTTCTTGATTACGCGAAGACTTCCTGAATTGAGGTTTTGAAAACGACCGCCCGCTTCCTTTCCGATCAAAGCGGCCCTGCTCGCGTGAATCTCCGAAGGACTTCTTCCCAAATCGATTTCCTTCCCCCGTTCCTCCCTCCTGATTACCCGACGACTTCCTGAAATGAGGCTTTGAAAACGACCCGCTTCCTTTCCGATCAAAGCGGCCCTGGTCACGTGACTCACCAAACGATTTCCTTCCATACGGTCTTCCTTCATCCGCTTTGCCACCTTCTTCACCCGGTGATTTTCGGAAACGTGATTTTGAAAAGGCGCCAGGTCCTTTCGGTCGGGAATAACCACGCGATTCGTTTCTGTCATCTCTTCCTCCACGCGGTTTCTTATCAAATTCTCTCTTCGGGCTTGCCTCATTGTCGCCGTCCCGGCGAAAACTCCGCTTGGGTCCATCTTTCCGTTTATACCCGGAAGAACCGCTTGAATCTCCGCGGCGGTCAGGAGATTGATTTCTGTCCGATCGGGGACCGGACGACCGAAATCGGCTGTTGCGTGCCATAGATGTAAGTTAGGCCCAGAAGGCCGTTAAGAGAAGAAAATGATTACTGATTTTCGGGAGACTCACCAATGGTATTGATCTCCTGCGAAAAATCCTTCGGCGTGGGCAATTCGCTAAGCTCGCTGATGCCGAAATACTCCATGAACTTGGGGCTGGTGCCGTAGATCATCGGACGACCGACTGTTTCACCCTTGCCCTGAATTTCGATAAGGCCTTTTTCCAACAACTTCTGCACAGCATAGTCGCAGTTCACACCGCGAATAGTTTCGACTTCCGTCTTTGAAACAGGCTGCTTGTAAGCAATAATGGAAAGTGTTTCCAGCGCCGAAGTGGACAGACGCTTCTTGGATTGCTGCTTCAGCATGATCCCGATGCTTGCCTGATAGGCGGGCTTAGTCAGGAATTGGTAGCCTCCGCCAGCCTTGTTCAGTTGAAAGGCAAACTCATCCAGGTTGTACTTCTCCGTAAGTCTTTGGATGGCGCCGTTGATGTCATCTTCGGGCACATCGGCATTGAACATCTCACTGAGGCACGATTTCAGCTCGGCTACCTTGATGGGTGAGGGCGAGCAAAAGATCAGCGCCTCGATGTGATTTTGTAAGAAGTCCAATGTGAGATGGTTAGCTAAAAATTTGCGTTAGTCCTGCTGCATCATCTTGGCCTCAATCGACTGGGTCGTGTGAGGTACCGCAATGAGGCGTTCTTTGGGAATCAACTTCCCTGTAACCGTACAAATGCCGTACGTTCCATTCTTAATACGAACGAGGGCATTCTCTAGGTTGGTGATATACTTCAGCTGACGTGATGCCAGCTGGCTGAGATTCTCCTTCTCTGCTGTTTCCGCTCCGTCTTCCAGAACCTTCGTATTGCCGCCCGAAGTGCTGTCTGTTCCTGCGTCATTGTTGCGGTTCAGCGTCTCTTTGAGAATGCGGAATTCTTCGCGCGCAGTTTCCAGTTTCTCCTGGATGAGTTTCTCAAATTCTTTCAACTCCTCATCACTGTAGCGTGTCTTGTCATCCGGCATGGAAGACTTTGCCGGCTTGTGGGCTACGGGGCGTTGGGTAAGAGCCGGGAAGATGTTGAGCGTCAGATTGGGCTTTGGCGGTGCCGGGGCACCGGCAACTTTCTTCACGGCAGCAGCGGCGGCCTCCTTGCGAATCGACACCTTTTTCGCCTCAGCAGCCTTCGCCAAAGGCTTCTTTGCAGCCTTAATGGGCAGCTTCTTAGTGGCCTTCACAACCTTCTTCGCTTTGGGAGCGGCTTTTGCCTTCACCTTCTTCACTGCCTTCTTAGCTGGTTTTTTAGCTGATTTCGCCATATTACTGGAGTCCTCCCGGACACTTTATTAAAAAGATTCGCAAAAATACGGGCCTGCCTGTAAAACAAAAAATGCCACCCTCTTTATTGAGTCAGCGCCCCGTTACAACGACACGTTTGATGTATTTGTTCACCCGGCCCTCCTTGTCGAATGTTTCGAACCAAATCACGTAATAACCTGCGACTGCCTTGGTTCCCTCGTCCCGGTCGCCATCCCAGCGAAAGGAGCCTTCCGTTCCGAGTAATTCATTGTCACCAATCCGCCTCACCAGTTGCCCCTGGAAGTTGAAAACCTGTATACTGGCTATTCTCCCGGGATCTTCAAATTGATAGTGGATGCGAACAAAATCGCCCTGCTGGGCTCCTGGCGAAAAAATTTCTGGAAAGACCACAACATCCTCATTTCCCTGGTCCACTGCGCCGCGTTCCTGGGAATTAGGTAATCCGGGTGTAGCAAATCCGGCCCGCGAACTTGCCGAGATCCAATTCGTCGCCTGTTGAGTCGGTGCGTGTGCGTCGATGCGTTCCAAGGAGACGCCTTCATCGTTCTTGATTAAGGGAGAATGCCAGGTTCGATCATAATGAAGTACATCCAATACGTTGCCCTCCATACTTTTCAGACTTATCATTCCTTCATCATCCGGTAGGGATGGCAAATTCGATTTGAGAATTATCGCGTCCTCGGGTGAAGGGTACTGCAGACGTACTACCACCGGGTCTGCCGTAATGGCGATCCGTTGTCCGGGAAAAATCATTCTCGGCTTGAGCATGACTTCGGAGCTCTCGTTGTACAAACGGGCGCCGCCTAGTTGAATGAACTTCGTTGATGCGTTATATATTTCAACAAAGTCGACACCGCCCGGACGTGGATTGAAAAGAATCTCTGACAGAATGAGGTCCAGGCTGTCTGCCGGCTCTGGCAAACCGAGCTGCATTTCCGTGGGTTTCATCAGGTTGTTGTTGCAGTCACGGACACCTTCAACGCGAAGAAAATATTTGGTGCGCTGCTTCAACTCACCGGCAAGTTCCAGTTGCACCCGCCGACGTCCAACATCCGGGATGGTCGTCTTCGAAAAGCCCAACGGCGGGTCCAGTGCAAAAACAGCATCATTCAATGAGGATGGATTCAAAGATTCACTGAACTCCAGCCAGAGGGTTTGAAGGGAAGTCACCTGCACTTCGTTCATTGCAGGCCCGGTAAGATCGGGCTTGCTTGCTTTGACCGAGTTCTCCTTTCCAGGTGTGCCGCCCATCGCTGATTCTGAAGCTGACCAATTGTCCATTTCACCGCAGGGATTTGATGGGTCAATCAATTCCAGCGACCAACCACCTTGCTGTTTGTCCTCATCGCGGTACCAATCCAGCGTATACTGTAGCGAGTCAATCAATTCTCCTGACGCATTATAGAGCAGCAGTCGGTCACCCGCGTTATTCAATGAGGGGAAGTTGGTCAGGCCAATTGTATTGGAGTCATTGAATGTTCCGGTCGACGAACTGGATGTCACTATTCGATATTCACCTGGTAGAAGTATGTCTTTTGGAAATTTCCCAACACTGGCTCCATCCGATAGGCTCCAGTCGGCGAGGTCAAACGGAATGGGGCTTCGGTTGAACAATTCGACAAACTCAACGGCTGGCAATTTTACTTGTGGTGTAGGGTCAGGAAGAAATTCGGTAATCAATACGGATTTCCACTTGGCCAGACCGGGGCGAAAGAACAGCAGCGATTCTGCAGTGGGAGAAATCACATTTCCTACTAAATCAGACAGATCCGTGAAGCGGACAGCATAGGTGCGACCGTTAGTCAAGGCCGAAGCAAGCGTACACGCCAATGTGACTTGGTCGGCTTTCAGTTCAACCGTTGTGGGGCTGCCGAGCTCCTCCACATCAACTGCGGAACGATTGACACTCGCCGACAGAATTGGCTCTGAGAATTGAACTTCGAACCGTATGGAATCCAGCACATCAATTTTCGCAATGGATGGCGGCGTTGTGTCAGGAATCTTTGTGCCGGAAACAAGAAAATCGTCAAACCAGAATTTGTCGGAACGGGTGGAAGTGTAGATGCATTCAATCGCAAACCAGGTTGAACGTGTATGCGTACTATCTTGTGTCGCTCCCTCCTTTTGCCAGTTTCCTGTCTTTCCAGCATCGGTATACAATTCCCAGTTTCCGTTGGCGTCGCGCGTAACGCGCACCGAAATTGAAACTACCAGTTGATTGACGCGATCATCCAGGCCGTCGATCAATTCCACTTCTGACGTGCCCGACTGCTTATATAGGCTGACTTCACGGCTCGTATTTCCAATTTTTACAAAGTACCCGTTCAATGAGCCCGATGGATCCGGCTGGTCGGACACCAGGAAGATCTTTGCATAATTCGAACTACTGGGCGTGAAGTCCATCTGCACATTGAATGACCAGGTTGCCGCATGAATGGCTTCACTACTCGTACTTAAGAACGCGGTTCCGCTTGTCGCCGGTGCCTGCAGCTTAAGCCGGCCCCCGTTAACGAGAAACCGTGAATCATTTCCTTGCCAGGTGGGATTGGTTTGAAAATCGCCGTCAGAAAAATTGTCAGTAAACTGAGCGTCCGTGGGATGGACGCACGCGAACATGAGAAGGGTGAATACGATTTTCCGGGTGCTCATCCGGGCAAAGTACATTTAATCGTATTTTTGCGCCTCGTATAACGAACGATTATCATGAAAACCGTCATCGTCGGTGCCACAGGATTGGTAGGGCAGGAAATCCTGAAGGTGATGGAGGAGAGAAATTTCCCCTACGACGAACTTTACCTGGTGGCTTCCAGCCGTAACGTTGGCAAGGAAATTGAATTCAAAACCCGCAAATACAACATCATCGGAATCGAAGAGGCCTGCAACCTGGCGGCGGACGTCGCTATTTTTTCAGCGGGAGGCAGTACGTCTCTCGAGTGGGCGCCGCGATTTGCAGAGAAGGGTACTATTGTGATCGACAATTCCTCCGCCTGGAGGATGGATCCATCCAAACGCCTCGTCGTCCCTGAGATCAATGGTCATGTGCTCCGAATTGATGACCGTATCATTGCGAATCCCAATTGCTCCACCATTCAAATGGTCATGGCGCTCGCGCCGCTGCACGTTCGGTACAAACTCAAGCGAATTGTTGTCTCTACTTACCAATCCGTGACCGGCACCGGTAAAGACGCCGTGCAGCAGTTGCTGAACGAGCGCCAGGGAGTTGAAGGAACTAAAGTTTATCCGCATCCGATCGATATGAACGCGCTGCCTCACATCGACGTTTTCCTGGACAATGGGTACACCAAGGAGGAAATGAAGATGGTGAATGAAACCCGCAAGATTCTCGGAGACGACAGTATCGGGGTAACCGCGACCACCGTTCGCGTTCCAACGATTGGAGGCCATTCCGAGGCGGTGAACGTAGAATTCCATAACGACTTCGACATGGAAGAAGTCTATGAACTACTCGAAACCATGCCGGGTGTTATCGTGGCCGACGATGTAAAGAACAATGTCTATCCGATGCCCATTCATACACAAGGCCGGGATGAAGTGTTTGTCGGCAGGATTCGACGAGACGAATCGCAGCCGAGAACGCTGAACTTGTGGATCGTCGCGGACAACCTTCGTAAAGGCGCAGCGACCAACGCCGTTCAGATCGCTGAATACATGATCGAGCACAGCCTGGTTACGCCCTAGAAGATTACTTCTGGGTCGCGGCTGGAGCTTCCGGGTGTTTCACATAACGCTCAAAGAACTCAATGACACGGAGCATGTGGTCCATCATGCGTCCAGGATTCCCGCTGCGGGTGAGTTCATGACCTTCCTTCGGATAGCGAATGTATTCCACAGGTTTATTCAGAATTTTCAGGCTCTTGTACAGCATTTCTGACTGGGTAACCCCTGTGCGCAAATCCTGATCGCCATGAATAATCAACAGGGGTGTGTTGATGTTCTTGACGTAGTTGTAAGGCGACTCAGAATCCAACACCTTCTTTGTTTCCGGATCCCATGGATATCCGCCGAAATCGTTGGGCACAAGGAACCAGGCATTGCCTTCGCCCATGAAAGTGGTCAGTTCGTAAACACCGCGTTGCGCGTTGGCCGCTTTGAAACGGTTATCGTGACTAATAATCCACGCCACCATATAGCCGGCATAACTCCCACCTTCAACAAACAGTTGATCTTTATCTATCCAGGAATAATTCTTTATGGCATCATCCAGTGAGGCCAGGATGTCAGCAGAAGGACTGGGCCCCCAATCCTTGAAGTTGGCCTTCTTGAATTTGTCGCCGTAGCCTCCGCTGCCGCGCGGATTGCAGTAGACCAATCCATATCCCCAACTATTTTCCAGTTGGTATTCATGCCACATCGAAAAGATTCCCGGTCCCCACATGGCGGTTGGGCCTCCGTGTATGTTCAGGATGGTGGGATACTTTACTCCTTCCTTGCGACCGATAGGCTCCATCACCCAATACTGAACCTTCGTACCATCAGGCCGCGTAATCCAATGCTCTTTGGGGAAAGCAAATTGCCGGTCCTTCATCCAATCCTCGTTGAGGCGCGTGAGCATTTTATTCGACTTGTCCTTGAGGTTGTAGACATAAACTTCCCAGGGATTTTTTGTTTCTGTGAGTGCGTACACCACCTTGTCGCCCTGTACGTCAAAATCATTCACACCATTGTCGCTGCCGAATATTTTGGAAATTGTTCCGCCTTTGGCCGGAACGCTAAAGAGAGGAATGTCGCCTTCCGTTTGTGCAACAAAGTAAACCGTCTTACTGTCGGCAGACCAGACTGCTCCGCCGGCATCACGGTCCAGTGATGTCGTAATGATTTGAGGTTGTCCGCCTGCAGCGGGGACTACAGCCAGTTGATTCTGAGTTGCATGGCGGTTGACGATATTCGTTGCGGAGAAAACAACCTGGCTTCCGTCCGGAGAGAAAACACCGTTCGAGATGCTGTAATCTTTCCACGTAAGAAATTCAGTCGCTGATTTCTTCTCCACATCGATGATCCAAAGGTCACTGTCGCGCTCACGGTCCGGATGGATCTTATAGACCCGAGAAGTGCAGATGATCCGCTTGCTGTCGGGCGACCACTCCGCGTCATCAAAATCCTGGTAACCACTGGTTAGTTGTGTAGCTCCGCCTTCACCATTGGATGCCATCACAAACAAGTGGGCGAAGTTCTCATCGGGCTGAAGGTTCAGTTCGCCCTGCAGGTTTTGCCGATTGAGAACGCGGGGGTTTCCCTCGCTGGCATTCTTGGCAAGCCAACCGCGAATATCATCGAGGTTCCCGTCGGGCGCTGTTGGCGTTTTCTTCTTTTCATCCGCCTTCATTTTCTTAAAATTCGGTTCGTCGCTTTGCTTCCTTCCCGGGCGTTCATAGGTCCAGGGTACGGAGCCGTCAATGGCATAAAAAGGGATTCCGGATGAAAAAAGGATTCGCTTGCCATCGGGTGACCAGCGCGGATTCGATGCGCCGTATTCAGCCTTGGTGATGGCATGGGCCTCGCCGCCGGTCAGCGGGAGAATCCAGATCTGCGATTTGTCACCATCCGCACGGGTAAAAGCAATTTGTTTTCCGTCCGGTGACCATTCGGGCTGCGAGTCGTTTCGATCGCCGTAGGTCAGCTGAACCGGGGATGTCGCACCTGAAACATCGACGAGGTAGAGGTTACGTGTATAATAGTATTCATTGTCATTCTTAACCGCCTTGCGATTAACCACCATGATCGCTTTCGTGCCGTCCGGAGAAAGTTGGATTTGGCTGGTGGTGGCAATCTTCATCAAATCGGAGGCGACGATGGGCTTCTTGGACTGGGCAATCGCCAGAAACGGGACCAGAAGCAGGAAGTAGATGGCTTTTCTCATGTTTTGGTGGAATCTTCTTAATCAAAGATTAGGATGATTTCTTAACTTGTCTGAACCGTTCAAGGAAATATTCCCATTCCCGGCCTTGCGATCATCACGGCAATTCCTTCTGGCCTTTACTTTGTCCTTCCTCATGGTTGGCGGGCACCTGGCAAGCGCACAGGAATGCAAAAACACAAAAGACTTTCTTCAATACATTAATCAATTTCATTTGGAACCCCGTGTGCTGGACAATGATTTGTCCAGGAGTATCTTCCGGGAGTTCTTGCTTCAACTTGACCCTCACCATCTCTATCTGACCAGGGCTGATTCAATTTCTCTCAGTGCATATTCTGAGAAACTGGATGATCAGATCAGCGCCAATTCGTGCGAATTTGCCACCGTGGCAACCGCCCGTTTACGTATGCGAGTGGGTCAGACCCATGCCTTTATTGATTCTATATTGCACTCTCCCCTGAACTACTCCACGATTGAGTCAGTCTCATCAGGAATTGCCGTCACCCCATTTTCAGCCGATGAGGCTTCACTCCGGTCCAATATTGTTCGAGCGCTGAAGTTGGAAATCTACAAGCGGGCTTGGCGAATCGCCGTAACCGATCATCGAGAGCTCGACGTCGAACTATTTAGAAGCTACGAGGCAAATGCCAGACAGAAAGTGCGCACTAAACTTTCTGCGGAGTCCACTCGAATGTTGAAGGAGATTGACAATAACAATTACAGCACCCTGACCTTATGGAGGGCAATCTGCAGGGCCTACGATCCGCATACGGAATTCTTTACCGGGACGGAGGTCGAGGAATTCAATTCACAAATACAAAAGGAGGAAAGAGGTTTTGGGATTGAAATAAACTTCAACGCTGCAGGCGAGCCCTTTATTGAACGAATACTGCCCGGAGGTCCAGCATGGAAATCCAACGTGTTGAAAGCTGGTGACGAATTGATCAGCCTAAAGCCTTTGGACGGCCCTGTCCTTGATTTTGCCGAGCTCGACGAAGCAGAGATTTTGGATGTGTTTAATAATCCTGCCATCGCAACAGTTGCCATTACCGTGCGAAAGATGGATGAAAGCATGGTACAGGTAAGCCTGACAAAAGAAAAGGTTGAGAACACGGATAACATCATATCAAGTTTTGTGGTTAAGGGGGCTGTCCAAGTCGGATACATTGCTTTACCAGGATTCTATACCAACCCTGAGTCCAAAAGCACCCTGGGGTGTGCCAATGATGTTGCCCGTGAATTGATCAAACTGAAAAAAGAAGGCATTCAGGGCTTGATACTTGATCTGCGTTACAACGGGGGTGGTTCGTTGGCCGAAGTGGTCGACCTGGCAGGAATATTTATCGATTATGGTCCACTGGGGGTCCTTGAACAAAAAGGACAGGCACCCTTAACGCTGCGCGACCAGGTTCGTGGTTCTATCTACGACGGACCTGTGGTACTGCTGGTCAATCGACTTAGTGCATCCGCCTCGGAGTTTATTGCGGCTGCTCTCCAGGATTATAACCGTGCATTGATTGTTGGTACGGCTACCTACGGTAAAGCAACCGGTCAACAAGTCCTTCCTTTACCGGCCAATCTCTCAAACGGCTACCTAAAGGTCACAACGAACCGAATCAATCGGATAACCGGCAGCAGCCTTCAGCGTACAGGTGTTATTCCAGATATTCCTCTCCCGGAAATAACGGAATTGTTTACAAAAGCGGAGGCTGACTACACGAATGCAATTGTGGCCAAGGTTTCTAACAAGAGGACCTATTATACCCAGGCTTCTCCGCCTCCCCGAAAAAGCCTTCAGGAGAAGAGCGCCCAGCGCACGGCGGCTTCCGTAGACTTTCAAACCATGTCTTCCCTGATTGCGCTGATGAAAACATCCATCCCGCTGGATGCCCGATCGTACTTTCAATACCTGGCCCGTTTGACCGGCTTGTCAAGAGCGCTCCAGGAAACAACAACGGAACTGGAAGTGCGTCCAACGACAATCGATAAGCGGCTGTACGACGTGGATGCGTTTCACCAACAATTCAGTGAAAAGGCCATGCAGGAAATTAAGCGAAGTGTATACATTCGTGAAGCCGTCCTTGTCTTGGACCAGTGGCTGAACAACCCGTGATCGATATGAAGTTTCCCATTCTTCGCGTTACCACTCTCCTGATGCTTTGTGTCTCAATGGCACTTCATGCTCAGGATGCGAACGACGCAGGTTCATACCTGGGCTTTATTGGTGCACAATACAAAGAGGTGGCCCAAAGCATGATGCGTTATTCCAGTGCTGCAGCTCACGGAAAGGGTGCGCGTAAAGTTGAAAAAAGAAGACAGGAACTGCTGATGCAGATAAAAGAGACAGAACGAAATGTCCGACGCATGAAGCCATTCCATGGCGAGACGCGATTGAGAGATTCGGTCGTTTCATACTTCAATTTATGTTATCATGTTTTGAACGAAGACTACGGCAAGATTTTGAACATGGAAGACATTGCCGAACAATCTTACGACTTAATGGAAGCCTACCTGCTCGCCAAGGAGAAGGCTGAGGAAAAATTGGACGATGCAGGCAGCCGGGCCGGGGACGAGTATGCCGCCTTTGCGACAGCCAATCATATCAAGTTGATTGAGGGTGACTCGAAGCTGAGTGAAAAAATGAAAGTGGTGTCCAAGGTGAACGCTTATTACAACCAACTTTATCTTATCCAATTCAAGAGCTTCAAAGACGAAGTCTATTTTCTCGATGCATTTTCAAGGGGTGACGTTTCTGCCATGGAGCAATCCATTGCCGCCCTCAAGTCTAGTTCGGCGGATGGCTTGGCCAAGCTGGTTGCCATTCCCAATTATAATGGGGATGCCTCCATCCGCAACAGTTGCCAAGAATTGCTCAAGTTCTATCAACGCGAAACCACCACCCACTTTCCCGCCTTTGTTGACCTTGAGCTCAAGAAAGAGAATTTGAATAAAATGCAAAAAGCAATGCAGACAAAGAGACAATCTGATCGTACACAGGAAGAGATCAATGCTTTGAACGCAGCCATCACAGATTATAATAACTCTGCTAACAAGGTTAATGGTCTTGCCGCTGAACGCAACAAGACCAGCACCAACCTGCTCAACGCCTGGAATAATCGATCCAATGAATTCCTTGACAAGTATACTCCACGATAATCGCCTGCTCCCATTCTCCAATCCTCCATCCCATGAAAAAATTCATCATCGCGTTGCTTCTTTTCGTCCCGGAACTAATTCTCGCCCAGCCCCTCACCGATACCGTAGCCCTTGAGGCCTTCATGGACGGCGTGATGGAGACGCACTTCCGCGACAAGCATATTGTCGGCGCCACCGTCTCTATTATCAAAGACGGTAAGGTGCTCCTCGCCAAAGGCTATGGATTCACGGACGAGCGCAAACAGACGCCTGTCCGTGCCGATGCAAGCCTCTTTCGAATCGGTTCCATCACCAAATTATTCACGTGGGTCAGTGTGATGCAGCTGGTGCAGCAGGGTAAACTGGATCTTAACGCCGATATCAACACCTATTTGAAAGATTTCAAAATCCCAGACACCTATCCGGAGCCCATCACCCTCAATAACCTGATGACGCACACCCCCGGCTTTGAAGATCTGGTGATCGGTTTGTTTGGAAAGGACTCCACCACCCTGAAACCCCTGGGTGAGATTCTGAAAAGTCAGGTCCCGATGCGCGTTCGGAAGCCGGGAACATTTGCTTCCTATTCCAATCACGGCACAGCGATGGCCGCGTACATCGTCGAGCAGGTTTCCGGGATGCCCTTCAATGATTACGTCGAGAAAAATATTATCGGGCCGCTGGGTATGACGCGTACTACCTTGCGTCAACCGCTTCCGGCAGCTTTTAAGCCCAACATGTCAAAGGGTTACAAATACGTCGAAGGAATCTTTTCCGAGCAACCGTTTGAGTATGTCCCGCTCTACCCGGCAGGTTCTGCATCCACGACCGCTATGGATATGGTCCCCTTTATGCGGATGTTTCTCGAGTATGGCAAACTCAACGGGGCCGTTGTCCTCGATAGTGCTACGCTGGCCTTGATGAAAACTCCGGCGCATCAGCATGATCCTGCCGTAAACCCGATGCGCCATGGACTCATTGACATGAGTCGCGGAGGAGTCGAGGTGATCGGTCACGGCGGCGATACATTTTGGTTCCATTCCATGCTGGCACTAGTACCGGCCTCCAATGTCGGGCTATTCTTATCCTTCAACACCGACAAGGGTGGTGGTACATCCGGTGTCGTAATGGATGAGTTCCTTGACCGTTATTTTCCTGAATCTAAGCAACCTGCTCCACCTGCGTTCGGCAAGGATTACTTCTCTCGCTTTGCGGGTAAATACCGGGCCAACCGCCATGCGTTCAGCGACTATTCCTCCGTCGCCGGGATGCTCAACGATGCCAGTGTAACCGTCCTCGACTCAACCGGGCTTCGCCTCCGCACCGGAGAAAATGTGCGGGATATTGTTCCGATCGACAGCCTGGTGTTTCGGGAAAAGAATACGTCCAACCGGTACGTATTTCAAAAGGATGACAAGGGAAATATCCGCTACTTACTGGTTGGGAGCATACCCATCTTTGCCTTTGAAAAAGTCGGTGGCCTTCAAAGCGGTGATTTTCACCTGATGATTTTCGTGCTGGCCATTGTGACCAGCATCATTGCACTAGTATTCTGGCCTTTTGTTGCCTTGTCGCGCATTGGCTATCAGTCGCACCGCTACACGAAACCCATGCCGTTCAATGCGCGCCTTATCGCGTGGTTGAACTTTCTTGTATTGCTCATCTTCTACCTGGGTATGCTGACCAATGCGAATGAGGAAGGAGTTGTCTACGGAACAGTGACAGCGCTTAAATTCTTTCTCTATTTCCCGTTTGTCAACCTGGCCCTGACGCTGGGGATGCTATTCTGGCTCGCGCGGATCATCGCTACCGGTTATCATCGTGTGATGAGTCGATTGTATTACCTGCTGCTATGCGTGGTGTCACTTGCCGCGCTGTGGCAGTTGTACTACTGGAACATGTTTGGCGCGTAGGCGGCCATGCCCGTAATGGAGTGCGCCCTCCCTCAGGGGATCGCGAAACTACTTTCCTAAAGGCAGTTCCACTTTTTCACCCCAGACGTACTTGGCAAACCATTGCCAATTATGCCAATTCGCTGCCAGGCGCTCTTTTGGTTTGGTAATCCCATGACCAAAGCCTTTGTATATGATCAGCTCGGCGGGGACATTCCGGTCGCGCAGCCCTTGAAGTAATTCGTATGCATTAGCGATCGGCACGCGGCGATCAAATTCACCGTGCTGGATCAATGTCGGTGTCTTTGCCTGGTTGATATTGGTCATCGGAGAAGTCTTCTTGTAGATTGCCTCATCACTCCAGGGCGTAGCTTTCAGGTATTGACGTGTAAAGGGATGGATATCGGTGTTGACGTAATAGGTCATCCAGTTGGAAATTCCAGCGCCGACGGAGATCGCCTTGAATACGGTCGAGTTAGTCGTAAGAAACGCCGAAATGTAACCGCCCTGGCTCCAACCCATGCAACCCATCCTGGTTCGATCAATCATTTTCTTTGAGTCGAGAAAATCCACACCCGACAGCACATCCCATGCATCTCCCACGCCGAGGTTGCGGACATTAAGCGAACGGAAAGCCTCTCCGTATCCGGCAGAGCCACGATAATTAACTCGCAAAACCAACGACCCCTTGTCCAACCATTGAACAATCGGGTATACGCTGCCCGGAATCGGCGAAGGCGTATCCACTCCGGTTGGGCCGCCGTGAATCACCACCAACAAAGGATACTTTTTGGAAGGATCATAGTTCGCGGGCTTGTGCAGCACACCTTCTATCAACGCGCCGTCCTTGCTCTTCCAACTGATCACCTCGCTCGTGGCCACACTCCATCCCTTCATCTGGCTCGTCATGTCGGTGATTCTCTTCGGAGAAGGATTTGATGTGGTGGAAACAAAGATCTCGCTCAGTTGCTCGCCACTACGGCCTGTCATGGCGAACTTGTCGCCTGATGGCGTGAATGACAATTGACCGACCTGGTCCGGGAGTCCGTTGACCACGGTGTGATTGCCGGTTACCGGATCGATGCGGTACATGACGCGGTTGGTTCGTGCTTGCACGGTGCAGAAGACGCCGGTCGGTCGCCACGTAAGTCCACCGAGGTCTTCATCGAGTGTCTTGGCGAGCTGTCTGCTTGTCTTCGATGCAAGATTTAATGCATACGCCTTTGTGTTGGTATAGAAATGGGATAGGGTGTCCGAGCCTTTCGTCGTGAAGACAATTTCCTTCGAATCGGGCGACCAATCCTGGAAGAAGTCGGAGCTTGGGTTGGTCACCACTTTCGTAATTGATTTTGAGGCGAGGTCGAGAATGGAGATATCGGCTTTGACCGAAGAGTTAATGAGCGGATCGGGCTGCTGCGTGAAGGCAACCTTGGTTCCATCGGGAGAAACCCCATAGTTATTCACGGTGAACTTGCCTTCGGTCAGCCGCTTTGCCTTGGGCCACTCAATGCATCCCGCCTTGGCCTTCAGGGAATCCGTCTTTTCGTAGCATGGCATTTCTGATGGGTCACGCAAGTCGGGATTGAAATCAACCTGCCAGAGGTGCTGCACAGTAAACTCCGCATCATCCTCTTCGAATGCGCCATAACGCTTTTCGCGCTCTTTCTTGTTGGGATCATCTTTTTCAGGGCGTTGAAAAACAAATGACTTCCCGGACGGATGCCAAACGAACGAAGATATCCCCTCCTCTTCGTTCGTCATGACCCGAGCCTCGCCGCCATCGATGCGGATCACATGAATCTGATTTTTGTTTCCTCGGCTAGCCAGGAATCCTATCCATTTTCCATCGGGGGAAAAGCTGCCGTTGGTGCTGTTTCCTTTGGATGTGTTGGTTAATTGAAAGGCGGGCTCACTATTCCGCGAAAGCCAGATTTCATTGTCATATCGATTTTCCACCCAGTCGGTAGACTGGACTCCAAAAGCGACGCTGTTTCCGTCGGGCGAGATGGCCACTCCTCCAACACCACGAAGCGAGATGACCTCTTCAAAAGTTGGAACATGCTGTGCCAGTGTGTCGGCAAAGAATAGGCAGAAGAAAAGAGTAAGTGACTTCTTCATGATGCAGAAGCTTAGTAAGGTTGATAAAGAATGAACACGTTCAGAAATCTCCACTCGCGCCGCCGCCGCCGAAACTGCCGCCACCTCCTTTGAATGACTCATCCGGCTTGGTGACGTTGCCGCCCATGGTCTGCGAAACTGCAAAGGCCGTGACACTGCTGCTGACGGTCTCCCGAGACAACAATTTGTCCCTGCTGAAACCGCTGCGTGGAATTCTAAGATAAGAATACAACCACGCCGTCACTCCTAACACGATTACTCCACCAACGGTCAGGGCAATTTCCGGAGGGAGAATGCTAAAGTAGTATCGGAAAGTCAGCACCGACACAACCGCAGTGAACACACCAAGTCGTAAGAGCATAAGGTTGCGCAGCTGCACGCCGCGAAACATCAGCACCAATGGAGTGAGTGCCGTAAAGGCATAGAAAATAAAAGCAAAAGGGATGTCTTCGCCTTCGCCCAAAGAAAGATTGAGCAAGGCGATACTGCATTCACGAACGACAAAATAGTTTCCTCCGGCATAGATCATCAGAAGGCTTATCACTTCTACCAGTATCAGGTTGTCATGCCACAACCCATTGGACTCTTCTCGTCGCAATTGACGAGCACCGAAATAGACCAGTGAAAATGAAATTATTATTCCGAAGGGAATAAGTTGCTGCATCACCCCGCCCGCGTGGTAACATTCATAGAAAATGAATCCCGCCAACGTCAGCGTCGCCAGGGCTGTACAAATCAAATCCAAAAACCAGAAAGCCACGAACGCAAACATCAGGATACTGGTCATCAGCAGGAGGTGTTCATTCCAGTCCGTCAGCAGTCCTACGCCGCCAATAATATAGGCGCAGGCACAATAAACAATAGCCTCGAGCACACCGGAACGGTAGTGATGGTTGTTTTGGATAAGCGCCTTTTGCGCCAGGTAGATGGTTCCCACCCCGGCTACCAAAGCCATCAATGCCTGCATCGTTTCGGGCAATTGGTAGACCATTGAAAAGAAAAGGCCATTAGCTCCCGAAACCGCAATACAGGTGGCAATGAATAGCAAAATCCGAATGACCAGGTTGGGATGGTAGACGTTGCTCTTGTAATTCGCGCGGACGGCGGCCAATTGCTCCGCTGAAATGAATTTCGCGGCATGCCAGTGACTGACCTCCTTCAATATCCGGAGGGCGTGGAGTTCCTTTGGATCGTAGGCGCAGTTCATGGCTTACGCGAAAAGTAATTGCGGTACTTAACGATAAAGTACACGAACCCCCCACAACTGAAGATCGAATAGTAAAACCAAAGCACGGTCATTTCATTCACCAATACCTTCGACAACAAATACGTGGTGGCAATATAGGCCGCGATGAATGCGTAGAGCAGGAACAGAAATGACTTGCGATTGCGCGCAGACAAGTAAGCAAAGACTACTCCTCCATAAAGGAGCGGAACGTAAAGCACGTTCATATCTTCATTGTCAAACAGTCCTGAAACAGCTCCGATAAAGAAGATCAGCAATCCAAAGTTGAGGTAGGTAAATGTGAAATGGGATTTGATCCTGCGTTTGTCCAAAAGAAGGGCAATCACGGTTAGCCCGATCGCGAATGCCACGGCCGTGAGGTAAACATGCGGGCCCTCAAAAAAATCGCCGCTGTACCATTTCTTGGGAGAAATCGTGATGCTGAAGAACGATGCGAGCGCCGTGATGCCCAGCGATAACACACCAATATGATCAAACCGATAGGCCGCATAGAAAAAAACAAGCGCACTGATCAGCGTGCTCAGGCCCATGTTTTCTGTCAGCAGTTCAAACCGGAACTGCAGGTAGCCCAGCACAGAAATGAACAGCAGACTACCCAGCAACACGACATAGTCAAAATAAGGTGTGGGGCCTTCAACTAATTCATGCTGATATGCAGGCCCTTTCCGAAAGGCATACGTGAAACAAACTATCGTCAGCACGATGAGCGCTCCGATGGCGACTAGGTGTCCGATCTCACCAATATTCTTGTAGATGAGGATGCCCACCCCGGAAGTGAACAACAGAACCCCGGCATAGAGCAACGTTCGCAAATCATAGTAAACCGAGACGATACGGCCCGACGCAATTTCTTCCGCCTGGTCGTGTTGCGCCTTCGTCAACAGTCCTTGATCCAATAACTCCTGATGAATCCTTGAAGCCATCGACGTCTGAGCTTTTTCTATTTCTTCGGCGCCGTTTGATTCATGAACATATAATCTGTTGTCACATTCAACATCGCCCGGATCCCCGTAAGGAATCCCTTCTCATCAATCATGAAATCGGGGGTATGATGCGACGGTGCCTTGGCGGGATCTTGGCCGGGTGGTAGGGCTCCAACGAAAAAGAACAAGCCGGGCACTTGCTGCTGGAAGAAGGAAAAGTCTTCGGCACCCGTTGACGCATTGATGCGGACTGTCTTTTCTTTGCCCGCGGCTCTTTCCAGGCTGGACGCCATTTTCTCCGTCAAGGTGGGGTCATTGTACGTCACCGGGTAGCCGCGACGGATGGTTACCTCGGCGGTCGCCCCCGCGCTTTCAGCGATCTTCGTGGCGGTCAGCTTAATCTTCTCATGGATTTTGTCCTGCATGCCGGCATCCAGTGTGCGGATCGTTCCCGCCATAAAGGCTTCTTCCGGAATGATATTCTCGCGGATGCCCGATTGGATTCTCCCCACCGTAATCACAGCCGCCTCTTTGGTTAATTCGCTCTGACGGCTGATGATCGTTTGTAGTCCATTGATAATCTGTGCCGACACCACAATGGGATCAACACCCATCCACGGCGCCGAACCGTGCGCTTGCCTGCCTTTCACCGTAATCGAATAGGTGTCGGATGCAGCCAGTAGTCCGCCCGGGCGATACGTGATCATTCCCAGGGGCGTCATGGAACTGATGTGCATGCCAAATACCGCATCAACCTTCGGATTCTCCAGCACACCTTCTTTGATCATCAGTGCCGCCCCGCCTTCTTCACCTACGGGTGCGCCCTCTTCAGCCGGTTGAAAGAAGAACTTGATCGTCCCCTTCAGATCGGCCTTGTTCTTCGTCAGCACCGTGGCTACGCCCATCAGTATGGCGGTGTGCGAATCGTGTCCGCAGGCATGCATCACGCCGGTCTCCTGTCCGTTGTAAATCACTTTTTCCTTTGAGGCGAACGGCAAACTGTTGCGTTCGGTGACGGGCAGCGCGTCTATGTCAGCACGAAGGCCGATGACCGGACCCGGCTTCCCCGTGCGAAGAATGGCAACCACACCCGTCTTCGCCACAGGATGCTGCACCTCCAGCCCTAATGTTCTCAGATACGCTGCGATGTATTCACCGGTCTTGGTTTCCCGGTTCGATAGTTCGGGATACTGATGAAAATGGCGGCGCCACTCGATCACTTTCGCTTCTACTTCATTGGCCTGTGCGTCGAGTTTGCTCTGTAGTTTGGCGCTAACCTGGGCTTGCGTCGTGATGGCAATGCCTAAAAGAAAAATAGAGATCAGTCGCATGTTATTTTTTGGGGATAGAGGTTTGGTTCATGTAATCCGTGGTCAGCGCGAGCAACGACTTCACGCCGATGACAAGACATCTTTCGTCGATCATAAAGTCTGCGGTGTGGTGCGTCGGCTGTGCCGTCAATTTCATGTCGGCCGGGTAGGCGCCGACAAAGAAGAAGAAGCCCGGCACCTTCTGCTGGAAGAAGGAGAAGTCCTCCGCCATCGTGACCGGGGCAACAACTTTCGCATTCGCTTTTCCAACGGCGCGCTCCAGGCTTGGCGCCATCATCCTGGTCAACGGGGGATCATTATACGTAACCGGGTATAGGATATCGATTCCTACTTCAGCCGTTGCGCCGGCGCTCTGAGCAATATTGATGGCCGTGGTTTTGATTTTCTCATGCACCTTCTTCTGCATATCGGCATCAAACGTTCGGATCGTCCCTTCCAGCGTGGCTGTCTCCGGGATGATGTTGCGCCGGATGCCGGCGTGCATGCTGCCAACGGTGATTACTGCAGCCGCTTTCGTCAACTCCGTTTGCCTGCTGATGATGGTTTGCAAACCCAGGACAATCTGGCTGCTGATCACAATGGGGTCGATACTGTCCCAGGGTGTTGCTCCATGTGCACCCCTTCCGATTACTTTGATATTCAGGTTGTCAACGGAAGCCATCAATCCCTCCGGCTTATAAGCAACCGTCCCTAGCGGTACTAACGACTGAATGTGAAGTCCGAACATCACGTCAACCTTCGGGTTTTCCAGCACGCCTTCCTTGATCATCAGGTAAGCTCCGCCTTCTTCACCGGGAGGCGCTCCTTCTTCCGCGGGTTGAAAAATAAATTTGACAGTCCCTTTCAGGTCATTCCGGTTCTTGCTGAGAATCTCGGCTACGCCCAACAAGATGGACATGTGGCCGTCATGCCCGCAGGCATGCATCACGCCCGTTTCCATACCGTTGAACGTGTCTTTCACTTTGGACGCAAAGGGCAGGCTGTTGCGTTCCGTGACCGGCAACGCATCGATGTCGGCACGCAGGCCAACAACGGGCCCGGGCTTTCCGCCTTTTAGAATTCCTACTACGCCAGTCCTGGCCACCGGGTA
Organism: Cyclobacteriaceae bacterium; assembly: GCA_044221195.1. Classification (GTDB taxonomy): domain Bacteria; phylum Bacteroidota; class Bacteroidia; order Cytophagales; family Cyclobacteriaceae; genus ELB16-189. Next base: position 135,761 of record JBGAPO010000007.1, on the reverse strand, counting down.
TTGAACTTCCATGCCTAAGGCACGAAGCTGTTCGGCAATTTTTGCGCCGGTCTTGGATTCACGGTTTGAGAGCTCCGGATTTTGGTGGAAGTACCGCCGCCATTCAATCAACTTCGGTTCAATCTCCTTTGTCTGCTGGTCCAACTTCGCCTGTAAGGCGGGACTGATCTGCGCCCACAACACGGATCCGTGCAGCAAGAGGAGCGCGCTCCATAATATTTTTTTCATCTTTGTTAAGGTAGAAAAAAGTCCTCCCTCCGGAAATAACATTGTGAACTGGGTCAGAATCTTTTCCTCTGTCGGTGAAATGGAAGCCGCCTTGCCGCTGAACCGTCCCCGACTGCTCATTGCTGAAGGGAAACGCATCTGCCTCGTGCGTACTCCCGATCGGGTGCTGGCCGTGGAAGACACCTGCTCACACAACGGCGAATCCCTCAGCAAAGGACAAGTCAACTACCTGGGTGAAGTCGTATGCCCCTGGCATGGCCATCGGTTCAGTTTGATCACCGGTCGCGAGTCAGGGGAGCGGTCCCCGGATCTGGAAGTGTTTCCTGTACGTGTAGATGATGACGGTGTGCATGTGGGGTTGTAGCTTAGATAAAATAGATTGCGCCTTGATTCGTTTAGTTCAGGCATGACCTTCACCCGCGCCCTTTCCGGAATAGTGCTTTGCTTCGCTGCCGCGGCGGTCTCCGCACAGGAAATCCCCATTTTCCGGGCTTCCGCCAATGCCCCGGCGAATCTGCTCAGCACAAGGTCTGTTGCCCTATACGACTATCGACTGACGCCGCAGGAAATCAATGACTTCCAGCGCGGCTTTCAGCGCATTGGAATCGATGCTGTAGCGTACTTTCCCATTGATGTGGTTTTCTCCGGCAAAGACGGTATGCTCGGCTACATGGGCTATCTCAACGAACGCCAGATTTCATTTCTTCTGTTTCTGCAGAAGGGACCCGAAGGTTACCGGTTCACGGCCGCCACATACAATCAAAAGCCGACACTGATCGACACAGCCACGGCTGCCTGGCAAGTTGGCAATGCTCGATTGAACGACTTGCTCACCACCGTGCTGCAGGATTCATGGCGATCGCAGAAAAAATCAAATTACCTCGTCAATGAGTTTCCCGAAACGGATATCAAAGTCGATGCGGTGAGGGGTCGACGCCAGGAGTTCTATGCCATCGACCTGAGGATTGATAATCTCGCCGTACCGAAGTTTGGCAAAGAGGCGATGGACAAGGCATTGGAAGATTTTTTTGTTGCCAACTATCCCCTCCGCTACAAGATAGTCGACGCCGGTTCCGATGAACAGGAACTCAGAAGAAAAGGTTTTTCCTACGTGCTTTGCTACGTTCACACACGGGGTGAAGCAGCGAAGCAGGTATTGGATTACGATCTGAGCAAAGGTGAGAAGAGCTACGCCTCGATTGCCTATCCGGAAGGGCAACTGCAGCTTAAAGTTCTTCCCAAAGACGAAATCGTCTACAAGTTCTACTTCCGACACATCGATAATGGCAATATCTATCTCGGCACCAAATGGGATGCCGATATCAATTGGCTTGATGCGTTGCGCAATCACGTGCTTGGCTTCAAACAGGAAGCCAAGATCAATTGAGTGCGAGCAGACCGCCGGAGGCCTTCAAATTTGCATCCGCCTCTGCGAAGGCTTTTTCAAAACGAATCCGAACCGCCTCGGCTTCCTTTGTTTTCCCTTGGGATTTTAATGCCCGATAAAGTCCGCCCAGCGACCAGCCGTTTTCCGGATACATGGTGAGATCATCGCGGAATGCCTTTTCCGCTTCAGCATCTCTTCCTGCCTTCAGCAAGATGTTGCCCAGGGTTTCGCGCACCGGGTAGTACCAGTCGGGAGGCTCCTGATAAAGAAGCCCGTCTTCGGCGATCATTGCCTTTTCAAGTGCCGCAACGGCCTCCTTGTGTTGTCCATTGGCGGAGAGGTATTCTCCTTCCAGTACATTGGCGGCGATACCGACAATGTCCGCGAAGCTGTTAAAGCCCCAGATCTTCTGGTTGCTGAGGCCGGGCAGCGCGCCGATGTTTCGAATGTCGTCAAGGTGCTTCTTCGCTTCGGGGAGATTGTTCGTCTTCACTGCGGCAATTCCGTTCGCGTAGTGCCAAATCGCTTTGACATACGACAGGGAGTCGGCAGGCCGGGGTTCATTCGCCAATTCCTTCCATTGACCAAATCGCACCATGGTGTACCACGGTGACACATAATAGTGCTGCAGCGTCAGCCAATCTGGCTCACCCATTTTTTCAATGGCCGTCTTGGCGACCAGTTTGCGGGAAACTTCAAGCGCAAGCTTTCCTTGTCCGGACATCTGGGCGCAGGCCCAATAGAAGTGATAGTTGTGCGGATAATATGACAACGGATAAATTCCCTGCGCCCGGCATGTGCTGATATAGTCTTCATCCGCGAGCACCGCCTGCTGGTTGGCTTTGATGCCATCGGCATAGCGACCTGTGCGGATATAGATATGCGAAGGCATGTGAACAAGATGTCCTGCGCCGGGAACCAGGTCGCGGAGTCGATCCGCGCTGGCCATTGCCTTCCCGGGATTCGAGGAAGCCTCATTAATATGAATGTAGTAGTGATTTGCCCCGGGGTGTTTTGGAGATCGTGTCATTACTTTCTCCATTAGCGCCAGGATTTCCGGTGTCCATGATTGGGGCTTTCCGTCGCGAAGCCAATAATCCCAGGGGTGCAGATCCATGAGCGCTTCGGATGTGAGCGTGGTGACTTCATCATTATCGGGAAACTTCATTTGCAGCGCCTTCATGGCTTCTGCGTAGGCTTGATCGAGTGGCGTTCTGTCTTCTGGTGCTTCGGCTACGTACCGCTTGGCAATGGCATCAATAAGTCCTTGTTCGAGTGGTGTCGCCGTAGTCGCGTTTACTTGAGCTCGTCGAACGGCTTTGTATACTACCATGGCATCTGAGCGATCCATGGGTGCGTTAATATTCGGTCCCAGTGAAAGCGCTTGCCCCCACCAGCACATGGCACACGACGGATCTAGTCGCGCCGCTTCGCGAAAGGACCGGTAAGCCTCCAGGTGATTGAACCCGTAATAGAGATTTAATCCCTGGTTGAAAAATTTCTGCGCCTCTTCACTGGAAGTAGTCACCCTGAATCCATAGTTGCCCAGGTTTGTCATCAGCGGCGCAATCTGGCGCGTAGTGTCCAGCTTCTTGAGCGCTTCTGCTGAAGCCGGCGTTGCGCAAAGGCTCGCCGTTGACTGTTGAGCACTTTCCTTTGCTGGTTGATTGCAGCTGATCAGTCCAGTGAGGAGGGAGGCTAAAATAAATTTGTTCATAGGCATTTACTCAAATTCAGGATGGTGAATTTAGTAAATCCGATGACGAAAAGTGCTTACCTCCGATGGGCGGCCGTCAAGGCCGGGGTTTCATCTGCGTTTTGCGGCTGCCACTACCAACACCACCAGACACAAGATGAGAAATCCTTTGCCAGAGATATGAAATAAGCCTCCATCAAAAGGATCACAGGAGTCAAACAGGAGTTTGAAGGGAAGCATTATGATTCCGAAGAATGCGCCAACGATCGCGCCGAAGATGCCGAAGATCGCACCAAAAATTCCACCGATTATACCGCCGAAAATTCCCAGCAGTATGCCTCCCAAGGCCAACCAAATTGGTGCTGTTAACACCAGCACAAGGATCATCAGGATCGTGGAGGAGGAGCTTCGGGTTTGCATCGACTTGGATTTCCGGGAGTAGCAGCAAATCCTGTTCTAAGAACTTCAATGTGCCTTTTTCCACCTGAAATTGCGGTTTCGGTCCGCTCCGGCTTGGGCCGGTGTTCATTATTCAACACCTCCGGGTCCGGCAATGAACATCATGAACGCTTCCTGTAGTTCAGTACGGCAAACCCATTGAGCACGATTGCCATGAGAAAGACAATCACGATGTGCATTTTGATATCGCCAAGTGTACTGCCTTTCAACACGACCATGCGCATCACTTCGATAAAGTAGGTCACCGGATTGAACGCGGTAAATATTTGCGCCCATCGGGGCATACTGTCGATCGATGTATACAATCCGCCCAGCAGGATGAAGATCATCATCATGAAGAATGAAAGCAGCATGGCCTGCTGTTGGTTATTGGCTAACGTGGATATCCCCAATCCCATCCCCAACACGGCGAGCAGATAAACAGCGGCGAAGATATAGATCGTCACCAGGCTCCCGACCGGTACAATTCCATAGGCCAACCAGGAAATGAATAACCCAATGGTGAGGATGATGAGTCCCAACACCCAAAAGGGAATCAACTTGCCGAGGACAAACTGGTATTTTCGGATCGGTGTAACGTTAATCTGCTCGATTGTTCCCACCTCTTTCTCTTTGACGATGTTGAGCGCAGAAAGAAATCCGCCTACCATCGTCACGAGGATGACGAGGATTCCCGGCACCATATAAATCTTGTAGTTCATCAACGGGTTATACCAGTTAATGGCTTCCACGCCGATCACCGGTTGAGCATTCATTCCGTGAGGCTGAAGCCACTCCACGCGCACTTCGCCGTTGAAATCATTGATGATGCTGCGGAGATACGCGCCGCCAAGATTTGCCTTCACCCCATTGATGGCATTGAGTGCCATGAAAACAGTGACACCACTCTCTTTCACCAATACTTTTTCAAATCCGTCAGGAATTTGAAGAATCACATCGGCCTCATCTTTTTCCAGGTAACGCAGGGCCTTGTCGTACGAATCCGTGTAGTCCACCAATTGGAAGTAGTCAGTTGAGGTAACCTTGCTGACCAGTCGCTGGGAATAGGTAGAGTGATCAAAGTCAACGACACAAACCTTCACGTGCTTTACTTCATAGTCGGCGGCCAGGGGGAGCAGCAATAGCTGAATGGTCGGCATCAGGAACATGAGCCGAAGAATCGCCGGGTTGCGAAAAATCTGTCGGAATTCCTTTTCCAATAAAATTCGCAATGCCCTCATTCCAGCCGGGTTTTGAATTTCTTCACACTAACCACGATAAAGAACAACGTCATACCGGCCAACACCAGTGTCTCTTTCCATATGTAATCGAATGTCAGGCCTTTGATCATTACGTTGCGTACGATGTAGTAGAACCATTTCGCCGGCACAATGTTGGAGATCACTTGCAGCGCTATGGGCATGTTCTCGACGGGAAACATGAATCCGCTCAGCATGACCGTAGGAAGGAACAAGCCCATCAACGAAACGAGCATGGCCACTTCCTGGGAGTTTGCGACGGACGAAATCAGCAATCCGAGTGAAAGCACCGTGACGGTGAACAACAAACATTCGCTGACCAGCAGCAGAAGGTTGCCTTGAATCGGGACATCCAGCACAAAGACGCTCAGCAACAGGATGCTTCCGATATTCACCGCGGATAACAGGAAATAAGGAATCATCTTGGCAATCACCACGCGAATGGGAATGATGGGCGAAACGAGAATAACTTCCATAGTCCCCATTTCCTTTTCCCGTACAATGGAGATCGATGTCATCATTGCACAAACGAGCATCAGCACCATGGCCATTACGCCAGGGACAAAATTGTAGGAGCCCTTTAACTGGGGATTATAGAGCATTCGCATTTCCGTTTTGATCGATATCGGAAAAGGCTGTGCGTCGCGTCGGCCGGCCTGGTAGTCCATGATGATTCCCGTTGCATAGTTGGCCAGCGTAGTGGCCACGTTGGGATCAGTGGCATCAGCAATTAACTGCACGCTGGTTTGGTTTCCGTGAAGCAAGTCGTATTCGAAGTCGGAAGGGAACACGACCGCGAGTTTTACCGTCCCGGTTTGAAATGCCTTTTCCAGCTCGGGCGGCTGGCTCAAATTCATTCCAATGTCAAAATACCGGCTGGCACCCAGCTCCTCTGTGATTCCCCGGCTCGCGTTGTCTTTGGCCTGATCAAGCACGGCGATACGGGCGTTCTTTACCTCGTTGGTCAGCGCAAATCCGAAAATCAGAATTTGCATGATCGGCATACCGAAGAGGATCAGCATGGTTCGCTTATCCCGCCAGAGGTGGAAGAATTCCTTTTTGATAAAAAAGAGAAACTGTTTCATCCGTCGCTTCGAGTTGCTTTTCGTGCCAATTGAATGAAAACGCCTTCCATGCTCGGAGCGCTGAACTGTTCCTTCAGGCGCTGCGGCGTATCCAGGGCTTCAATCTTGCCGTCGACCATGATGGAAACGCGATCGCAGTACTCCGCCTCGTCCATGTAGTGCGTGGTAACAAAGACGGTAGTTCCGGCATTTGCCGCCTCATAGATCATCGTCCAGAATTCGCGGCGCGTTACCGGATCAACACCACCGGTCGGCTCATCCAGAAAAACGATCTTCGGTTCGTGTACCATCGCCACAGAAAACGCAATCTTCTGCTTCCATCCCAGCGGAAGTGACTTCGTCAAAGTTTTTGCATGATCCTCCAGGTGCAGCACTTGCAGGAGTCGATCCGTCTTGCTTTTAATCTCTGCATCCGTCAATCCATAAATGCCCCCGTAGAACCGGATGTTCTCCACGATACTCAGGTCGTCATACAAGGAGAACTTCTGGCTCATGTAGCCAATGCTTTGCTTTATCTTTTCCGCACTGGTCGACAGTTCGAATCCGGCGATGGTGGCGGAGCCGCTGGTGGGAAAAGAGAGCCCGCACAACATCCGCATCGCGGTGGTCTTGCCCGCACCATTCGCTCCCAGGAATCCAAAGATTTCACCCTGCTTCACGTCAAACGTAATTGCATTCACCGCGGTGAAGTCACCGAACCGCTTGGTGAGCTGACGGGCTGATATGGCAATTCCGTTGCTCATTGGTGCATCAGTTTCATGAAAGAATCCTCGATGGTCGCTTCGATCTGTTCAATCTCTAATGCCTCGGCACTCATGGGCGCAACCAGCCGACGAACATCGTCTTTGGTCAAATCGGCATTCTTAAAGACGACGTGATGGTGTTGACCAAATGGATAGCACGACTCAACAGCCTCTAACTGCTTCAATTGCATCATGAGATCAAACATTTTCTCGCCGCGAATGGCAAAAAGCGGTTTGCCGAAATTCCTGGTTATTCCGACAGGCGTATTGATCCCCAAGATCCTTCCCTCTTGCATTAACGCCACTCGATCGCACAGGCTGGCTTCGTCCATGTAAGGAGTCGAGACAAGAATGGAGATGCCCGCCTTTTGCAAATCGCGCAGCAATTCCCAGAATTCCTTGCGGGAAACCGCATCCACACCGGTCGTGGGTTCATCCAGAAACAGCACACTGGGCCGGTGGATCAGCGCACAACTCAGTGCCAGCTTCTGTTTCATCCCGCCGGACAGGGCGCCGGCTTTTCGCTTTTCGAATGGTTCGATCTGCTGGTAGATGGCCTTGACCAGATCATAGTTCTCCTCCAGGCTGGTATTGAAGAGTGTCGCAAAAAATGCCAGGTTCTCTGCAACCGTCAGGTCCGGATACAATGAAAATCTGCCGGGCATGTATCCCACGCGCTTCCGTATTTCTTTGAAATCCCTGACCACATCATATCCGTCTACGGATGCAGAGCCATTATCCGCGAGCATCAGTGTAGTCAGGATTCGGAACAACGTGGTTTTACCTGCGCCATCCGGCCCAACGAGTCCAAACAACTCGCCTTTGTTCACCTTGAAGCTAATGTCCTGGAGTGCGGCGACTTTTGTTTTGCCGCTCACAAAGCTCTTGGAAACTCTATCGACTTGAATGGCCGTGGTCACGGTGTATCAGAATTTAACTTCGCCGTACATTCCAATCTTCACCAATCCGTCATTCTTCACCGCAATCTTCACCGCATAGACCAGGTTGGCGCGTTCCTCTTTGGTTTGAATAGTCTTAGGAGTGAACTCGGCTTTGTCGTTGATCCATTGTACTACGCCCTCGTATGTGCGCATGGATTTATCACCATCATCAACCAGCACGCTCACTTTCTGTCCAATCTTCACACTGGACTGTTGGTCATTGCTGATGTATGCGCGCAAAATCATCTGTGAGAGATCCGCAACCTTGTAAAGGGGCTTGCCTACGCCGGTCATTTCATAGGATTCACTGTACTTCGTCAACACGGTTCCTTCAACCGGGTTGATGATTCTGCACCGGCGCAGCTGGTCTTCGATGACATTTAGTTGCGCGGCAATTGTCCGGCTTTGTTCCGTCAGCGCGGTGTTGCCCGTGTTGAGCAGATTTTCCTGGGCATCGATCTTTGCCTTAAGCACATCGATGCGAAGGTTGGCGTCGTCCAACTGCTTTTGCGATGCGACCTGACCTTTCACGAGGTTCTCGATTCGCTTTTGATCGGCCATGGCGTTGGTGAGTTCCTTCCGGAGGCTTTCCAATTGTGTTTTCACGTCTTGGCGTCCTGCAAGAATCGCCTTTTGATTCTGCATCAGCTGAAGCTTGGTGAGGTATAGCGCCGTGCTGTCAATCATACCGATCTGTTCACCTCGTTTCAGCGCCTGGCCCTCTTCAATATTGAGTGCCAGCAGTTTCCCGTTGGCTTCCGCCGAAACGATTACTTCGGTCGCTTCAAAGGTTCCTGATGCATCCGATTCAGTGCCTCTGTTCCGGCAGCCGGAGAGAAGCGAAGCAACGCCGAGGATTATAACAATGACTTTATTCATATACGTGGAGCTTTTCAAGTTTAGTTTCCGAGTGACGTTTTGTACGCATAGAGACTCTTCAGCAATTGAATTTCATGCAGTCGCTGGTTGCTGCGCGCATCCTGCTCGTTGTTTATCGAGTTGATGAGGTCGGACGCGGAACATAGTCCATTGTCGAATTTCAATTGCTGTGAGTTGTGAATCCGGGTTTTGAGCTCGACAATTTTGTCATCGTTTTGCAGGATCGCACGCTGCTTGGCAACTTCAGCGCCGTATTGCTTCAGCTCCAGCGATTGATTGAATTCAAACGTTGCCTTCTCGGTGTTGATGCGGCTTTGCTGGATCTGATTGAGTTGTTTGTTGTTGTTGTTGCGATAGAGACCGCCCGTATTCCATGACACACTGATGCCTACCAATGCCAGGTTGGTGATTTTTGAAGTGGCCAACTGCATTCCCGGGTTGATGAACACGCCGGCGCCCAGTATTCCCACTTTCGGCATCAAGGCCACCTTGTCCATTGCTGTTTGGGTTTCGACGAGCCGGGTTCGGTTGCTGTACCAGATCATTTCAGGCCGGTTATTCACTCCGGTCAGCACCTCATCGCCCACCACCGGTCGCTCGGGTACGAAGTCCCCGCTCAAGGGCTTCCCAATGAAGTGCGACAACATGTCGAGGTACGCGGCACGGGTAAACTTATATTCTATTCGGCGTTGATCAACTTTCAGCAATTCTGCTTCCACTTCATCAACCTCCACGCGATAGCCTAAACCGTTTTCGTTTGAAAGGCGAAGGCGATCGTGATTAAGCTTGAGGTTCTTCTCAGAAAGGTCCAGGACCTTAACTTGTTCATCCACCAGGAGGATTCCGAAGTAGAGATGAGTCACCCGATCCTGGATGGCAAAGAGTTGAACATCAATGGCTGCCTTCTCCGTTTCACTGGATGCTTTCGTAATTTCCTTGGATGACTTGGTTGCACCGCCATCCCATACCGTTTGATTCAACTGCACCAGCGCAATGGCTTGGACCTTGTCCGGCTCTTTTGCCGGAATTCCCGGCAAGCTGGTTGTGGGAAGCCCGTTGATGACATAGCCGCCGATACCCGTAATCGATAGTTGAGGCAGGTATGCTTTGTTTGCATTAGAGATTGTGAACTCCGTTGACTTCTCGATCAATTCCTGCTGCTTGATGAGCGGGTAGTTGGCACGCGCCAGGGCTCTGCAATCTTCCAGTGTCAACGTCGGCTGGGCGATGGCGGCCAGCGGCCAAATCAGAAAGATGAGGTGATACACGTGTTTTCTCATAGCGCTACGGCTTAATGGAATTCATCACAAATTCAAAAGTTTCCTGCTTGCGTTTTTGCATCATCTTGTCAAACTGTTTGTCGTCCAGTTCCTGAATTGCCTTGATCATGGGGCGGGCAATAAAAGGATAGACACAGAGCGACATCGTATTGATCAGCAACTGTCCCGCATCGATCGGGCGGATCTGCTTCTTGTCCACCGCGTCCTTGACAACGGCGCGAAACGCTTTCATCATCATGGCGGGGTTCGCTCCCGACTCGGCCGCCATCCGCACCAACCGATCCGGATTTTGTCCCAACTCCTGCATCACGAAGAGCGGCAAGTCAGGCTGTGCGCCCAGCATATCGATATCGTGTTCTACAATGGCGCGTATCTTTTCTTCCAGTATGCCCGGACCGCTGATAATCCCTGCAAGTCCCAGGAAGAATTCTCTCGCCCGCTGGGCAAACACGAGGTCGAAAAGCTTTTCCTTGCTCCGGAAGTAATAGTGCAGCAATGCGCGGTTAATTCCCGCTTCTTTGGCGATCTCATCCATCCGGGCACCTGCAAAGCCCCTATGGGTAAAAACCTTTCTGGCGGCCTCCAAAATGGCCTTTTCAGTCTGATTATCTGGTTTTTCCCTGACCAATTGATTTAACAATTTAGTTAAACTATAACGCTAAGGACCAAAATAGGTTTCGCTTTTGCAAAACTTTATCCATAAAAAAAGCCGGGAGGGCCCGGCTTGTGATGTAAAATGATCAGGTGTTAAAGCGGATATTCGTTTTTCTCCAGCGCATAGTTTGCTACACGACGGCGCGCTTCTTTGAGATTGAACGGTTCAATCTTCGTGAACCGTTTCAAACCAAGAAGCATCAATCTCAACTCGTCACCTTCAGCAAATGAGTAGATGGCTTGTTTGCCTGCGTTGGCCGCCTTCTCCACGGCCGAATGTAAATAGATCATGGCCATGTCCTTCTGAATTGCACACGCCTTCTCTCCCCGAATGCCGATGAGTTTTTCCACGCGTAGCAACACGGACTCCGCCACATATCCTTCAATAAGCATATCCGCCAGGTTCATGAGCACCTCCTGTTCTTCGGAGAGCTTCATCATGAATTTTTGCACGGCGGCTCCGGAGACCATCAGGCCGGCCTTCTTCAGGTTGTTGAGCACTTTCTTCTCCCTGGCAAAAACAGCTGTATCGTCAGACGCTCCGAAATCCGGAATGGATGTAAGTTCCTTTTGTACGGCCATGGCCGGCGTCATCAGGTCGAGTGTCCCTTTCATCGCGCGCTTCATGAGCATGTCGATGGTAAGAAGACGGTTGATCTCATTTGTACCTTCAAAGATTCGATTGATCCGTGCATCACGATAGGCGCGGTCCATCGGTCCTTCGGCTGAGAATCCCATTCCGCCATAAATCTGAACGCCTTCATCCACTGCCAGATCAAGCACCTCGGATCCGTGTACCTTCAGTATGGCGCACTCAATCGCGAATTCCTCCAGCGCTTTCAGGCGGGCTTTTCCGGAATCCATTCCTTCAGCCACAAATGCGTTGTAAGCGTCGTCAATATTTTGAGAAGCCCGGTAATGCGCCGATTCACTGGCGTAGATGTTGGTAACTACCTCTGCAATTTTATGCTTGATGGCGCCGAAGGTGGAGATCGGTACACCAAATTGCTTTCGCTCGTTCGAATAGCGAATGGCCTTGGAGATGGCCATCTTGCTTCCTCCCAGCGCGGCTATTCCCAACTTAATACGTCCGATGTTCAGGATATTCACCGCGATCTTAAATCCATTCTCCCGCTCGCTCAGCAGATTTTCAACCGGCACCTTGCAATCATTAAAGAATATCTGCCGGGTGGACGATCCTTTGATGCCCATTTTCTTCTCTTCTTCATTCATTGTGATCCCGCCAAAACTCCGTTCAACGATGAATGCACTTAGATTCTTGTCATTGTCAATCTTGGCAAAGACAATGTACACGTCGGCAAAACCGCCGTTCGTGATCCACATCTTCTGACCGTTGATGACGTAGTGCTTGCCATCGGGCGTAAGCTTCGCCTTGGTTTTTCCGGAATTGGCATCTGAACCGGAATCAGGTTCTGTCAGGCAATACGCCGCCTTCCATTCACCCGTAGCCAGTTTCGGAATGTATTTCTTCTTCTGCTCATCATTGCCATAGTATAGTATCGGAAGTGTTCCAATGCCGGTATGGGCCGAAACAGCAACGGCAACCGAATGCCCCGCACCAATCGCTTCCGCCACCAACATCGTGGTGTTAAAATCCATCCCAAATCCTCCAAGCTCTTGTGGAACTGAAGTGCCCAGTAACCCGAGCTCTCCCGCCTTGTCCAGGATGGACGGCATCAGCTTGGGATCTTTCATGGAGTCAATCTCTTCGAGCCTGGGGAATACTTCCTTCGCGAGGAAGTCCTTGCATTGCTGCATGATCATTCGCTGCTCTTCATTGAATTCTTCCGGAATGAACACCTCATTCGCCGGAGTCTCCCGAACAAGAAACTCTCCCCCTTTGATCGCTTTCTTCTTCTCTACCATCGTTGCCATAACGCTCTGCAAATTTTTGTCTTTGACTAATTCAACAACTCATAAATACCCGCGACACCCTGACCGCCGCCAACGCAAGCGGTCACCATGCCGTATTTTTTCTTTTGCCTGCGAAGCTCATTGAAAAGCTGCACGCTTAACCTGGCGCCGGAAGAACCCAGCGGGTGACCGACTGCAATTGCGCCGCCGTTTGGATTCAACTTGTTTCTGTCGATGCCAAGTTCTTTGACAACAGCCAGGGACTGGGCAGCAAATGCTTCGTTCAGTTCAATCAGATCAATATCATCCAGCTTCATGCCGGCATACTTTAGGGCCTTCGGAATTGCAGCAACAGGTCCAATTCCCATAATACGCGGCTCAACTCCTGCTACCGCGTAGCTCATCATTCGCGCGATTGGTTTCAGGTTCATCTGCTTCATCATTCGTTCACTCATCACGGTCACAAACGCTGCCCCGTCTGAAGTCTGGGAAGAGTTGCCCGCCGTTACTGTTCCGCCCGCCGCAAAAACAGGTTTCAATTTTGACAGTCCTTCGACGGTCGTGTCGGCGCGAATCCCTTCGTCTTTATCTACGATCCACTCGCGCGTCTTCTTCTTCATGTCGCCATCAACATAAACTTCTTTAACTGTGATCGGCACAACTTCATCTTTGAATTTCCCTTCCTTCCAGGCATTGGCCGCCTTGTGGTGGGATTCATAGGAGAATTGATCCTGCTCTTCGCGAGAAATCTTGTACTGCCTGGAAACTTCTTCCGCTGTCAATCCCATACTGGTGTAGTAGGTGGGGTTGTCTTTGGCAATCGCATAATTCAGGGCCGTCTTAAAGCCCATCACGGGAACCAGCGACATGGACTCTGTGCCCCCGGCGATAATGATGTCGCCCATCCCGGCCTGGATCCGATGACTGGCCATTGCGATGGCCTCCACGCCGGATCCGCAATACCGGTTGATCACAAGTCCTGGCACGTCAGTTCCCAGTGCCAGTAATGAGATCATTCTTCCCATCTGCATACCCTGCTCCGCTTCCGGAACGGCATTGCCAACGATGAGATCGTCAACCATTTTGTTCTCCAGGCCGGGGATCGATTTCACCATGTGCTTGATCACATCGGAAGCGAGATCGTCCGGCCGTGTGAACCGGAATCCTCCTTTTTTGGCCTTACCAACTGCCGTTCTGTAACCGGCTACGATGTATGCATCCATCTTTCTGTTGTTTTCAAATTGTCATTTCCAGTTCACCGAAGGGAATCCTTCATCAACTCAAATCATATCTAATTTCTCAACGGCTTGCCGCCCGTGAGTATCGCCTGAATCCTTTCCAGTGTTTTCTTCTCACCCGTGAGCGAAAGGAAAGCTTCTCTTTCAAGGTCGAGCAGGTATTGTTCTGAAACCTCCTGGGGCGATGTCAGATCACCTCCACACATCACATTCGCAATCCACTTCGCCACTTTCGCATCATGTTCTGAAATGTAGCGTCCCATTTGCATGCCTTGAAGGCCCGCGAGGAATAGCGCCTGACCGGTTCTTCCCAGCACTTTAATATTTCGTGCCTGCTGCGGCATGGTATACCCGGCGTCGGACAATTCCAGCACGGCTTCCTTTGCATCGGCGATTTGGCGATCGCGGTTCATGGACACGCGGTCGACTTTCTTGAGGATGCCGAGTTCGCGAGCCTCCTCAGCCGAGGTGGCCACCTTGGCTGTCGCAATGGTCATGAATGCGTTCTGCAGGGCGTTCAGTTCCACGTCTCCCTCCTCCATTGCATCACTAACACGCTTCGCAAACTCTTTGGTTCCTCCTCCTCCGGGAATCAGACCCACACCCACTTCAACGAGCCCGATGTAAGTTTCTGCGGCTGCCTGGGCAATGTCCGCGTGCAAAGTCATCTCACATCCGCCGCCCAATGTTCGTCCCTGCGGCGCAACCACCACCGGCACTGACGAGTAACGAATGCGCATCACTGATTGTTGGAACGCCTTGATCATGAAGTCGATTTCATCATAATCTTGCTCGATGGCATACATGAATACCAATCCCAGGTTCGCACCGAGTGAAAAGTCGGGGCCCTGGTGACCAATCACCAGTCCGCGGTAATCCTTCTCGGCCAGGTCGATTGCTTTGTTCATGCCTTCGATCACGGCGCTGCCCAGCGTATAGCTCTTGCTGTGCCATGCGAAGTTGATGACGCCGTCACCGATATCGTAAATGCGTGAATCGGCATTCTTCCAGATAACGTTTTCCTTCTTGTTCTCAAGGATGATGAAGCTCTCACGTCCTGGAATGGACTGGTAGCTTTTGGTGTCAATGTCGTAGTACTTCTTTTGTCCCCCTTCACTCTTATAAAATGTCTTATTGCCGGAAGCCAGCATGTCATAAACCCACTGCGCCGGCTTGTATCCTGCGGCTTCCATCTGGGGAATCGACTTCTCCAGACCTACGGCATCCCAGGTTTCAAAAGGGCCTAAATCCCAGCCAAAACCGCCACAAACGGCATCATCGATACGAAAAAGTTCATCACTGATTTCCGGTATCCGGTTGGTGACATACTGGAATAATCCGAAGAAAGCGTCTCGATAAAACTCGCCCGCCTTGTCCGTACCTCCCAATAACACCTTGAAGCGATCGCGGAGATTTTCAACCGCTTTGGCGGCCTCCAACGTCGCGAACTTCACTTTGATCTTCGGTTTGTACTCGAGTGTTTTCAGATCAAGCGTTAGAATTTCAGTCTCTCCTTTGGCATTCTTCGACTTTTTATAGAATCCCTGCTTTGTCTTGTCGCCGAGCCACTTGTTCTTCTCCAGTTGGGTAACAACTTCCGGCAGCTTGAACATCTCGCGCCCTTCATCATTGACAAGCCCCGCATAAAGATTGTTCGCCACCTTGACCAGGGTATCCAGGCCAACAACATCCGACGTGCGGAAGGTTGCTGATTTCGGGCGGCCGATGACAGGGCCTGTCAATCGATCGATTTCGTCAACGTTGAGATCAAACTTCCGCATCGAGTCAATGACCTTGAGCAAGCCATAGATTCCGACTCGGTTACCGATAAACGCAGGCGTGTCTTTGCACAGCACCGTTGTCTTGCCTAGAAAGAGATCTCCATAATGCATCAGGAAATCCGTAACTGCCTGGTCCGTCTTGGCCGTGGGAATTATTTCCAGAAGCCGCAGGTACCGGGGAGGGTTGAAGAAGTGTGTGCCCGCAAAGTGCTTTTGAAAATCTTCGGAACGACCCTCCGCCATCAAATGGATCGGAATGCCGGATGTATTGGAGGTGATCAGTGTGCCCGGTGTCCGGTACTTTTCAACCTCTTCATAGACTTTCTTCTTGATGTCAAGGTTTTCAACCACGACTTCAATAACCCAGTCACAACTCTTGATCTTGCTCATGTCGTCGGTGAAATTTCCAAGCTTCACACGAGCAGCAAACTTCTTGCTGAAGAGCGGGGCCGGATTCGAACGGATGGCCGCATCAAACGAGCTCTGTACTATTCGGTTCTTTACCGAAGGGTGATCGATCGCAAGACCTTTGGCCTTTTCTTCTTCCGTAAGTTCCCGGGGGGCAATATCCAGCAGCAGCACTTCACAGCCTATGTTGGCAAAGTGAAAGGCAATGCGAGAGCCCATGATGCCGGATCCCAGGACTGCAACTTTTCGAATGGTGCGGTTCATCGGTATAGATTCAATTAGTGCGTAGTTGTTTTTTCGTAAATGTCGTTGCGCTCAATCATCCGGATGATGGACTGAACGACGTCAAAGAATACTTCCAGTTTTTTTTCCGGAATTGATTCCCGTGCGGCCTCATTGAAGCGAAGGACTGTTTCGCGGGATTTGTCTCTCCATTTACCTCCTTCCTCCGTCAGCATGATGCGCACGGAACGGCGATCGGTTTCATCGGCCTTTCGGTAGATCAATCCCTTCTCTTCCATCGACTTGAGCAGGCGGGTCAGGCTGCGCGCCTCCAAGCCCATCAGCGGGCCGATTTTGGTTGCGGGCGTTCCTTCTTCACCATGAATGTTGAGCAAGGCAAATCCGATGGACATGGTACCGCCATACTTCATCGCCTGCTGATTGTACATGCGGGAAATGCCGTGCCACGCCGTCTTCAATTGGTGGTCGATCGTTTCCTCCCGCTTCATAAGTCGATAAAAGTAAGAGAATTTAGTATGCATGCCGAGTATATCGGTCAAAAAAGTTCTTTTTTCGGCTGACCTTCCGGGGCTGGCTTATCCAAAAAGAAAAGGGCCAAATCAATTGATTTTGGCCCCTTCATAAGTCTTTGGCTCTATTCGTTCCTAAGCGAGTTGGCCGGGTTTGCCCGGGCTGCCCTTAAGGCCTGGGTGCTCACGATCGCGGATGCAAAAGCCAGGGCCACCATGCCGGTAACCGGAAAAACCCACCAGGGGATGGTTATTCGCACGGGATACCGTTCCAGGAAGGTCGTCAGCAGCCACCAGGCCACAGGCGAAGAAATCAGGAAAGCGACCAAAACGAGCCGGGAAAAGTCCTTCGACATAAGGGAAACCAGGCTCAATACCGATGCGCCCATGACTTTCCGGATTCCTATTTCCTTAGTCCGCTGCTCGGCCATAAAGGCGGCAAGGCCAAAAAGACCCAAACCGGTAATGAAAATCGCCAACGAGGCAAAAAGGCTGGCCAGTCGGCTGATCATGTTGATCGTGGTGAATTTTTTGGCGAATTCCACATCCGCAAACTTGTACTCGAACGGGTACGCCGGGTTGTACTTCTTGAAGATGTCCTCCACTTTCCTGACCGAAGCTTGCAGATCATTTGTTTTGTCAAGCCTGATGGTGACTGCCGAAGCCCATTCCGGAATGAGCACCATAAACATCGGCTTCACGGGCTGGTATGGCGAACCCATCAGCACGTTGTCAACAATGCCGATGAGCTCTCGCTTTCCTCCCCACAGGTCGAGTTGCTGACCGATGGGATCTTTCAGTCCCATCACTTCGAGTGCTGCTTTGTTCACGATGATCGCCGCGGTATCACTCTTGTGATCTTCCGAGAAGTCGCGCCCCTGGAGAATTTTAATTCCCATCGTCTTCGTGTAATCATACTCTGTTGAGATGGTGGTGAAGATCACTTTTTGTTCTTCCGGTTTACCCGGCCATCCCAAAAAGTTGTTCGACCAGATTTCGGTGATCGGACTGTTCGACTTACACACCGCGCTCACTACTCCTGAGTTCAACAGTTCTTGTTTGATCGGTCGATAATTCTTTCCGACTTCAGAAGTGTATTCAACGGTGATGAGATTCTCTTGTTGATACCCGAGATCACGCGCCTTTACAAAGTTGATCTGCCAGTAAATGACGATTGTACCAATGATGAGGAGGATGGAAAATCCGAACTGCAGCGTGACCAGAATCTTGCGCGGCAAGGTGGCGCTTTTTCCCACCTGGATTTTTCCCTTCAGAACTTTCACCGGTTGAAAGGAAGAGAGATACAACGCCGGATAACTCCCGGAAACTACGCCGGTAAAAAGAATCAAGGCTCCTGCAAACATCCAAAACCTGGCCGATGTGTAGTCGATGAAGAGTTGCTTATCGACAAGTTGGTTGTAGAAAGGCAGGAGAAGCTGCGCCGTCAGAATGGCGATGGCAAAAGCGACCACCGCCAGGAAAACTGACTCACCCATGAACTGCAGAATGAGCTCATGCCGACGCGAACCCACGCTCTTCCGGATACCCACTTCCCGGGCCCTCCTTTCCGATCGGGCCGTGGCCAAATTCATGAAATTAATGCAGGCAATGACCAGCACAAAGGCGGCAATAATCGTGAACATCTGTACATAATCCACCATGCCGCCGGATTCCTGGCCATTTTCAAAATTGGAGTGCAGACGCCACCGCAACATGGGGTGGAGGAAGAACTCGCGCTTCATATCCTTCTCTCCCTTCCGGAAAAGGAGGTCCCGGATCGAGTTTTCGACGTTGCTTTTATTCCCCGGATCATTCAGTTCTACAAACACCTGGAAGGAGTAATTCCCCCACTGTGTCTGCGACCGTTTTACCCAGTCTTCGGCAATAATTTTCATCTTCCACGTCATCAAACAGTCGAACTGAAACGTAGAATTTTTAGGAATGTCCTTTAGGACACCTGTCACCTTGAGATCGTGCGCATTGTTGATGCGCACGGTTTGGTTGATCGGATCCTGATCGCCAAACAACACCTTGGCCATCGACTCGGTGATCACCAGCGAAGTGGGATCATCCATCACCGTGGTCATATCACCTTTCACGAGGGGGAATTGAAACATCTCCAGAAACTCTTCACTCGCGTAGTAGGCTCGTTTGTAAATGCGATTGTCGCCAACCGTGTACAAGTGCGTGCCGCCCCAATCCGTGATCGATGTGTTGAGGATGTTACTGTCCTCCGTCTTCAGCGCTTCATACGTCGGCTGGGGCACGGAAGTCCATGAGTTAATCTTGCCGTCGAAGTGGGCGTTCACCCAGACCTGGTACAACCGGTTTGCTTTCGGTTGAAATGTGTCGAATGACAACTCATCAAATACCCACAACAAAATAAGGATGCTGCAAACAATACCGATGGAGAGACCGGCGATGTTGATGAAACTGTAGGTTGCATTCTTGCGCAGGTTCCGCAGGGTGACGAGTAGATAGTTTTTGAACATGACTAAGGATTATACTGCAATACTCCGCTAACCAAAAAAGGTTGCTGGGATAACCAACAATTCGTTTAGCTATAGAGCGTGTTCACCGGCAAAAAGTTGCAATCAGGCCAGCGGGCTTACCGTAATCAGGACTATTTTATTCGAAGGGCTGCCGCCTGGCCAATCCAATTGTCGCGGCCAATGCGACCTTTGAAAACTTTCAGCGCCTTGGAAACGCGATCAATGTCTTCGGGCGAAAACTCTGCTACTTGCTGAAAGGAGTGAATACCCAGTTCATTGAGCTTCTTTTGAATCTTGGGTCCAATACCATTGATTTTGGTGAGGTCATCCCGGGTCTGCCAGCTGGTCGGTGTAAACCTGGAACGTGGCTTTTCGGTTTGAATTAGCGGTGTTTCACTCTTTTTGGCATTTTCCTGCTTTCGCTTCTCCTCCACAGCAACTTCCAAAACTGCTTCCCTGGCCCGTTCAGTGGCAAGTTCATTTCGAAGCTCATTTGCGGTCTGCCGAATGGCGTCTGATTCCTCCTTCAGGTTATCATACCGGCGCTGGTAATGCTTTAACTCGTCTTCAAGGAGGCGTACCTGCTCTTTGGCCTGTTCCAGCAAGGGTTCGGTCACCTTCTTCACCTGGGTCAGCAACGCCCCTTCCTGTTGCCATTCCGCCACGTGCTTGCGGGCGGCCTGATTTTCCTTCTCGAGGAGCATTAATTGTTGATTTAGGCCCGATTTCTCGCGAAGCAGGCCACCTACCTGGTTTCGAAGGCCTCGAAATGTCTCTTCACTCAGGAGCCACGCGGAGCAAAAGCCAACAACAAGCCCCGTAATGATCATCATGCCTATTTCCAGGCTTGCTGTAGCCTCGCAAAGCCCCCTGACATCACAGAGATACCAGCGCGTAAAGAAGAACCCAAGCAGAAGAAATACGGCCAAAATCACATATGCCAATCGCATGGGTTACCGGTTATCCATAGTGAAGGTACGGTTTTGACGAAAAACGAATCCTGATGCAACTCATGGCCAGGCAACCGCGTCTAAAGCCTAATTGACTTAGGTAACAGGCCATGCACTCCCCCGAATTGCTCAAAGGCACCCTGCAGACGATCATCTTGAAGATGCTCAAAGACCATGGCAGGATGTACGGTTATGAAATCACCCAGCGGGTGAAGGACCTCTCGGCCGGCAGACTGCTGCTAACGGAAGGTGCTCTCTACCCGACGCTGCACAAGCTGGAGGCAGAGGGGCACCTTCAGACCGAAGTGGTAACGCTCGGTAAGCGCGTGAGAAAATATTACTCACTCACACCGGTTGGTAAGACGACCGCCTCCAATCGGGTAAATGAATTCGCCGAATTTATCGGCACGATGTCCCGCGTATTACAAATGCAACTTGATCACCGCGCGTGACTCTTTCCGAGCAACATATCAATTTTATCATCAAGGATCTTCACCGCCGCGGAATCGTGGCGGAAGAAATTCAGGATGAATTGATTGATCACGTATGCTCATCCGTAGAATTGAAGATTAGCGGAGGGATGCGCTTTGCCGAAGCGTACGATGAAGTGATCGGTGAATTCGGCCGTGAAAGAGGTTTTTTGGAAACACAAGTCCAGGTAATTCGATCAGAAAACAAAACGACTCGCCTTATGTTCAGGAACTATCTCACCATCGCCCTGCGCAATCTCCGGAAGCACAGCTTTTACACCTTCATTAACATTCTCGGTCTTGCCGTCGGAATCGCTTCCTGCCTCATCATCGTGACCTACATTGTACACGAGACGAGCTATGACAAGCACTACGCGGATGTTGAACGGATCTACCGGGTGGAGAACGAAATCAAGTTCGGCCCCAATCATCTCATGCTGGCCGTCTCTCCTGCTCCATTGGCCGAAGCATTCCGCAATGATTATCCTGAGGTTGAGGCCGTGGGTCGTTTCTGGAATGACGGCTCACTCCTGCTGAAGCGGGTTGATCAAAACATTAAGGAGCCTCGCTGCATCTACGCGGACAGTTCAATCTTCAGCGTGTTCAGTATTCCATTCCTGGAGGGCAATCGGCGCACAGCGTTGAAAGATCCGTTCACGATGGTGATTAGTCAGTCGGCCGCGAAGAAGTACTTTCCGAATGAAAGCGCCCTCGGGCAAACACTTATCGTTGAGAACAAGGATTCCTATAAGATCACCGGCGTGTATGAAGACATGCCGGAGTCCGGCCACTTCCGGTATGACTTCCTGCTTGCCCTCGTCAGTATCCCTTACAATAATGACCAGGAATGGCTTAGCAACAACTTTAGCACTTACGTGAAACTGCGGAAGGGCGCTTCTCCACAAAGTCTTGAAGCTAAGTTTCCCCAAATGGTTGACAAGTATGCAGGCCCCCAGGCGAAGGCTGCACTGGGTGGTGACTTTACTATGGAACAGTTCCGCGCGTCGGGCAACAAGATCGACTACACACTTCGGCCCGTCACGGACATTCACTTGCATTCAGACCGTATGGGCGAGTTGGGTGTAAACAGCAACATCACCTACATCTATCTTTTTGGTGCGATTGCTCTTTTCATTCTCATCATCGCCTGCATCAATTTCATGAACCTGAGCACCGCCCGTTCCGCTAACCGGGCAAAGGAAGTTGGTGTGCGCAAGGTGATGGGTTCGTTGCGGGGACATTTGATCCGTCAGTTTCTTACCGAGTCTATTTTATTAACCGCGTTTTCATTCCTCATCGCCATTGCCATTGCCTGGTTTGTGCTTCCTTCTTTCAATGATCTCGCCGGCATTACCCTCGCGCTCCCATTTTCAGCATCGTCGTTCTGGCTGCGGTTGGTCATCGCTGTCTTGGTTGTCGGGCTGATGGCCGGACTTTATCCCTCTTTCTTCCTCTCGGCTTTCAAACCTGCCAATGTGCTCAAGGGAAATCTTGCGCTGGGAATGAAAAGTGGCTGGGTGCGTAGCACGCTTGTCATTTTTCAGTTCGCCGTCTCGATCGTGTTGATTATCGGTACCATCGCGGTAAACCGGCAATTGGATTTCATTCAGCAAAAAAAGATCGGCTTCAACAAGGACCAGGTGATTGTGATCAAGGATGCCTATGGAATGGGCGACCAGGCGAAAGCATTTCGTGACGAGGTAGTGAAGAACGCGAACATCCTGAGCGGCACGGTCTCGGGCTTTCTTCCCGTGAGCGGGACAAACCGCAGCGATAATACATTCTGGCCCGACGGTGTTCAACCCACGCAGGAGAACCTGGTCAGCATCCAGTGCTGGCGAGTGGATTACGACTACATCAAGACGCTGGGGATGAATCTGAAGGCGGGCCGTGACTTCTCTCTCGATTTTCCGTCCGACTCCTCTGCCGTAATTTTAAATGAATCGGCATTGCCGCTCTTTGGAATTACCGAGGATCCCGTGGGTAAGTTCATTAATACCTGGAATGGCAACAGCAACCAGCCGGATTCAAAAAATCCAAGACGTTATAAAGTCGTAGGCGTTGTCGAAAATTTTCACTTTGAATCGATGCGCCAATCGATCACACCACTGGCGCTGTTCATCGGCAGGAGCATCGGTATGGTTTCGTTTCGGTTTCAGGCCCAACACACCAAGGAGGTGATCGGCGCGATCCAGTCCATCTGGCAGAAGATTGCGCCCGGCATGCCGTTCTCGTACTCGTTCCTTGACGAGGATTTTGAACACATGTATGCCGCCGAACAACGCCTTGGGAAAATCTTTATGGTGTTCGCCGGTCTCGCCATCATCATCGCTTGTCTCGGACTCTTTGCACTGACGGCATTCACCGCCGAGCAGCGCACCAAAGAAATTGGAATCCGTAAAGTGATGGGGGCCTCTGTCGGAAGCATCATCTTTCTTTTGTCGAAAGAGTTCGGCCGGCTGATCATCATCGCGTTCGTGCTCGCCGTGCCCCTGGCTTGGTACGGCATCAAGTCATGGCTCGACACGTATACCTATCGAGTGGAAATCGGCGTGTTGATTTATGTAATCGCGGGCGCAATGGCGCTGCTGATTGCCTGGCTCACCATGGGCTACCAATCCTTCCGGGCCGCCATGTCTGACCCGGTGCGGTCGCTTCGAAGCGAATAGTTTATTTGTAGCGCTTCCCTTTTTTGATCACCAGTTTTACATCCTGGAGGAGATCCATATGGCGTAACACATCGCCCTTCACCGCTATGATGTCGGCATATTTACCTTCCGTGACTGTACCAAAGTCCTTGTCGACGCCCATGGCTACGGCCGGCCAATAGGTGGCTGCACGAATGGTGTACATGGGATCAAACCCGAACTTGTTCACCCACACATCGAGTTCATTCCAGGTGCTTTGGCTGTGGAATTTCATCGGGATACCACTGTCCGTGCCGATCAATAGGACAACGCCGGCCTCCTTGAGCTGCTTGATTTTTTTCTCCAGCGTAGGCTTGCGAATCGGGTTGAGTTGAAAATAGCTTAGTTGTCCCGGCTTCTGAATGGATTGCTTGATGTCGGCAATGATCGAATCCGGAAGATCAAGGTGCCAGCTCGTATTATCCAGCGCTTCCGGATTGTCGCGTGTATACTCGAAGTTGTAAAGTCCCTCCACCGTGGGTGTCCAAAACAAAGGGCCGAGACTCATTTGTGCTGTCCGTTCTTTGATCATGGCAATGATATCATCAGGATATTCAGGCGCCGCCGCGAGGCCTGTGTGCTCGAAACAGTCAACGCCGGCTTTCATCCCACGCCGAATTTCTTCGGGGCGGTGAGAATGTCCCACCACTTTCAGTTTGTTCTTGTGCGCTTCGTCCACCACGGCCATCACCTCTTCCATTGTCATTTGGTCCTGGTCGATCAGCTTGATGCAATTCACTCCCGCTTTCACCAGCTGCTGCACCTTAGCCCTTGCATCGGCGGCGCCTTTCACGCCCCATCGAAATGCTTCTGTGCCGGGATACGGTTCGTGTTGAATAAATGGACCCGACATATACATTGTCGGACCGGGGATTTCACCTTTGTTGATCCGATCTCGAACGGCAATGCTAGCGTCCAATGGTCCGCCAAGATCACGTGCACTGGTGATGCCCGCCATCAGCAACTGGTGAGCCGACGCCGGCATGATCACATCCTTGGCTGCTTTCAAATACTTCTTGTCCCAATGCGGATAGTCTGAATGTCCATTGATGTACAAATGAACGTGCATGTCCCACAGGCCTGGCATTACGCTCATCCCTTCGGTCGAGATGACTTCAGCGCCTTTCGGAATTTCCAGTTTGCCAACCTGGCCGATTGCCTTGATTCTTTCGTTTTCAATGATAACGATGCTGTTTTGAAGCGGCTTACCGCCGAATCCGTCTATGAGCGTGCCGCCAACGAGTGCTTTGACTTGGGCAATGCCCGGGAAAGTGGCAATCAATAGAATGAACAGGGCAATGTGGCGCATGGCATTATGGTTTAGGAAAGGGAAAAGTAAAAAATATTGGGTTGCCCCGCGTGCAAAAGATGTTCAAAGGAAAAAATCCGCCCAGTTAGTGCTATCCGGGGTCCGGAATCACAACTTCTCCTGAAAGTCGCCTCGAAGCGCACGGTAGCGCTTTCGGGCTTCGGCGGCATAGACGCTGCCCGGGAACTTGTCGAGGAAATCACGATAAATCTCCATCGCCTTCTCCTTGTTGTGCAGGTCGTTTTCGTAAATGTCGCCTTCCGTGAAGTACGCGTCGTCGGCCAATACATCATGGCCAAACTCTTTCACGATCTTCTCCAGTTGAGTTAATGCGATGTTGAATTCACCTCGTTTGATGCGGAGGTTGGCTTCGAGCCAATAAACATCATCTTGTATGCTGTACGTCAGTAGCGATTTCTCGGTTACCCAAACGGAATCGCGTTTCTTTTTGGCCTCGTCCTTATCGTTTATCCACGCCTCCAGTTCCTTTAACTCAGCGGGGGTCATCTCGCTTCGCGTTTTAGAAGGCCACATGTTCTTCAGAAAAGCATCCCACTTACTCATGCGCACCGGCTTACCTGTTTCAAACTCCTTGAGTCGGGCCAGGGCGAGGTCAACTTTGTTTTGAACCAGGAGAAGTTCAATGGAGGCATATTCTTTGAGCGCCGTCCCGGTTGTATCTGTAGCCAGATTTTCCTTGATCCGCATGCTCAATTCCATGGCATCATTCGCGATCTCTCGCGTTGTGGCCTGCTTCAAAATGTCCAAGTGCTCTTCGGCCAATCGGAAATCACCTTTGTAGTAGGAAAGTTTGGCATTCCGAAGTTTCGCCTCATAGCCCAATGGGGCATCGCGCTGATTCTTCTCCACTTGTGAATAAAGCAGCGTTGCTTCCCAGGGTTCCTCCTTCAACAAGTAGATGTCGCCCAGCTCGAGTTTGGCTTTTGCTTTCAGATACGCGGGCACTCGCGGCGATGCCGTCAGTGTCGTCAGTTTGAAGATCGCCGAGTCTTTCTCATCCAGGTAATACGCATGTAGCAGCGCTTCATTGAGCGATGCTTCATAGCTGTTGCCATTGTCCGGATAACGGGCAATAAAGGATTGATACTCGCGCGTGAGATACCGAACAGAGTCCGTGTTGACCGGGAACTTCCGTTTCACTTTCGCTTCCCGGGCACGGATTAGTCCCAATCGTGCCGGCAAGTAGTTGTCGGTATTGGCGAACTCCTTGATGACGTACGAAAAGGCTTTGTCTGCATTGTCGTAGTCCTTGTTGTTCAGAGAAATTTGGGCGATCTCCAGCGTCTTTGATGTTTCTTTTCTGAATCGCTTGTCATAGGCGCGCGCCTGGATATAAGCGCCGTAAAAATTCTTTTGCTGGAGGTTCACCCACACCAACAGATCTGCATAGACTTCCGAATCCGGAAACTGTTGCGCCTTGTCCGTCAGCATTCGTTCCAGGCTTTCCAATTCTTCCGGTTTGTTCAGGAAGAGCTGAAGCAGGTTTTTTACATAATTCAGGTTTGCCGGAGACTGCGTGATGTAGTGCAAATACTCCTCCACCATTTCGTCGCGCTTGCCCTGCATGCGGTAGAGGTTGGCCATCTCCAGCGTGAAGGCGCTGGGATTTCCCATCGTCTTACGGACTTCTTGTAAGGTGTAAATGGCATACTCGGGAAGATTTTGAGCAGCCAGGTAGTCGGCAATTGATTTTGTCCGATAGATGTCCGGCAGCGTATTCTTCACCAAACCTTTAAAGTACTTGTCCGCCTTTTGAAGATCGCCGCTTCGAAGATATACGAGGCCGAGATCCACCCGGTAAGAAACCCTGTCCTCGACTTTCCTGATGACGCGTTCGACATAATCCTCGGCATCCTTGAATTTTCCCATATCCAACATCAGGCTTAGGTAGTTGGCGTGGATCATGGGTATGTTCTCGGGCGTCTTGCTCAGGGCCTGGTACATCGTATAGGCCTTATCCTTCTCTCCCTTCAGAAAGTATTCATTCGCAATCCGTATTTCCTGATCCTGGCCAAGGCATACGGTTGGCAATACCCACATTAAACAGAACAGTATTATTCTATTACTTTTTATATAAGAATAATAATAATCGTAAGCGGTGTGCATTTGTGGATTGGTCGGACAAGGTAACTAATGTGGACGGCTTGTGAATGTTATGTGAATATGGACGGTGATTTGGAGAAGATTCAGCGGCGTAATGTGGATGCATCAACAGAAACAGGAAGTGTTAATAAAACGAATTAACAATCGAGTCGTTGTGAATGGTCTGGGGTATTCGTCTGGAGAAGACGTCGGTTGGGCGGTTTCTGGTTGGAAAGCAGTAGTTCACCACGTGCCCTGCAACTTGTCCACAAGTTATCTAGAAGCTAAACTGAAGAGGCCCGATCTCCCAGTTTGCCCTAACAGGGATTGTCCTTGAGCCGTCGGCACCGTTGTAGTAAATAATTTTCTCGGGTTCCACTTTTTCAGAGAAGTTTCCCGGATCCCAGCTGCCGTTTTGGTTGGTATCAATGACGGCCCGAATGTAATAGTTGCCCGGGGGAATGTTCTTGGCGACGAGCCTGGGCGTGTTGACAACTTGTTGAATCGGTTTACCGGAACCTTTTTCGACCAACTGAAGGATGTAGTTTTTCACCTTCGTGTTTGCCTGAAGTGTAAGAATGCCATTTTCTTCCGGCCAATAAATCAACGCAGGAGCGGATTGCACTTTGGCCGTGTCATCTTCAATGGAGATGGCAAATGTTCTTTTGGCGTACAGGCTGATGAGCGGGTTTTGATCCGCCCCGAAGAGTTTTTTTGGAAGATCTTTGATAACCTTTAATTCCCTTCGCTGGGGAACGTAAGTGATGTTCTCTTTTGTGATAGGTATCCGTTGTGTAGTGTCGATCTGGATGTAAAGACTGTCAAAGTTGAAATTCCGTATCGGCTTATTGAAAGTAAGGGTAGTGATGAGTTTTGGATTCTCAGGATTGATTTCAGGTTTCCCCATCAACCAGGTGAATTTTTCTTTGACGGGCCGGGCATCGGTGACTTTGACATAGAAGACGGTGTCTTTCTTTGAATTCAAACTGTCCCTGGCACTTAGAGTGATTTTCAGGCTGTCGGGCCCCGGAGGGTTCCATACATTGATTTCGGTGAGATTGTCTCCAAAGCAGTGTGTGATCTCCTTGCTGGCTGTAAGCTCGTAGTCGATCACGGACTTCGAGAATTTCACGCGGGTCGTCTTGCCGAGATTGCGGATCGATGAAATGCGCAGCGGGCGCGAGTCAAGTTGAACAAGGCCAATCGAAAGCGTATCGATATTCCGCGCCAGGATGATTTCGTTAGCGAGGAAACCAAACATTTCTGAGCGGCTTTCAACTTTTAGATTCTTGTTGTCGTCATCAAATGCATAGATGCGATATCGTCCCGGCCTGAGGTTCTCAAGTTTGAAGTTCCCTTTCTTGTCACTTTGAGTGAAATAGTTCGGTGTGTGATTAAAGATGTTAAAGGTGTCGGAGGAATAAATGGCGACGGTCATTTTCTCTTTGGGGGTTCCCAATAGCACGTCATGGACTTCTCCGGCAAGTAACAGTGAATCTGTGTAGGGGCCGGTACTGAAGGAAAGCCTGAGATTTACCGGCGGGTTGTTTTCAGTAATGTCCTGGATTCCTTCTCGGAATAGAAAGCTGTAAGTGGTACTGTCCTTCAGGGGTATTTTTGGGGTAATGAATACCCGGTTGCCTTTGACTACGAAGTCGACATCCTTTCCAGGGGATGGGCTGATAATAATTTCTTCCCTGGGACTGTTGAGCTTAACTGCTTCGTCGAACGTGAGAAGGATTGTGGTTCCCTTAAAGTTTGTGGCGTTTGCCTTGGGGATGGAGGAAACGAGTTTGGGCGGCCGCTTGTCTTTCGGGCCCCCGGTTGGGCTTTGGACGTTTGCACATTGTGCCCACGCGAATAGCAGAAGGACGGGTACCAGGACGCGGAGCAACAGGATCTTCATTTCTTGGTAACTACAAAAATTACGCTCGACTGATTATGGCCGTCTCTTCCTTTAATATTTGACTTTAAAGCTATCATGAATGCCCTTACTATTCCGGCAATCCCCAAACCGCCCGACCGATATCGTTCGCTTAGCAAGCTTACATAGAAGGCATCGAGCCTCATGGGAATTATTTCTTTAATCTGGAGTCCCTCCTGTTGCAAAAACGTTGCCATGCTTTCCTTGGTGAAATGCCACAAATGCCGAGGGACATCATAGGCCGCCCAGTGGGATCCATAAACGGTGGCGTCATGGGAATGATGATTCGGAACAGCAATGAACATAGCCCCATTATCTTGAAGCATAGCCGCGAGCTTGCGCAGGGTTTCTCGCAGGGGGTAAACATGTTCTAAAACATGCCAAAGGGTAATCACATCATATTTTCTTTCTGGCGCGAGGTCGATCGACGCGACAACTTCTATGTTCGGGTGAACTTTCGTTCGTGCCTCGGCAGAAGGCTCTACGCCACAAACGATATGACCCTTCTTCCTCACCATTTCTAGGAATGCGCCAGTACCACAGCCGTAATCAAGGAGTTTCTGGTTTGCCAAGTATGGTTTGACCAGGTTATACTTCCATTTAGTGGTGAACTGTCGGACAGTCAAATAGATAGAGTCAAATAGGTCTTTCGTGACCGCAGCGTGAGATATGTACCGATCCGACTTGTAATATTCTTGTGCCGCGGAGGCATCAGGTCTTGGGGATGTGATGCCCAATCCGCACGTGCGGCAGTGTTTCACATGGAACACCTCCTGTGTTAACATGTGATCCTTGCATTCGAGATGCGCTGCGAAGGAGTTGTTGTTGCAAATCGGACAGTTTGCCACTTCTTCAAGGACCATCACTTTCCAAGGTAAATCGTCATGATGGACACATCGGCGGGTGAAACGCCACTGATTCGGCTCATCTGCCCAATGGTTGCCGGACGGACCTTCTTTAACTTTTCACGGGCTTCGGAGCTAAGGGCTTTGACTCGATCGTAGTCGAAATCATCGTGTATGCGGAAGTGGTCCAGGCTCTCAATCTTTTCCGCCATCTTCTGCTCGCGGTCGATATACGGTTCATACTTGAGGAGTATTTCGGCTTCTTCAGAAACTGCGGTTGGATATTGACTGAGAATTGCTGCTGCCGTTGGATGAACAGCCCGGAGTTCATTGATGGATATTTCTGGTCGACGAAGAAGGTTGGATAGGGAAATTTTTTCCCGCGCAGGAGAGCTGTTCGCTGCATGAAGGCCGGGATTTACTTCTTCAGGTGCCAGTCGTACGTTATTCAGTTCTCCGAGGATTTCGCTAAGCCTCATCTTCTTTTTCCGGAGGGCATCCATTCGAGCCTCGCTGGCAAGGCCAAGCTCAAATCCTTTTTCCGTAAGCCGAAGATCGGCGTTGTCTTGACGCAATAGTATTCGATACTCAGCCCTGGACGTGAACATTCGGTAGGGCTCTATTGTGCCTTTGTTAACAAGGTCGTCAATGAGAACGCCGATGTATGCTTCAGAGCGTTTAAGCACTACGGGATTCTTGCCGGCCACCTTGTTGTGTGCATTGATCCCTGCCATGAGTCCTTGTCCCGCGGCTTCCTCATACCCGGTAGTTCCGTTTATTTGACCAGCAAAGTACAGATTATCAATTAGTTGCGTTTCAAGTGTGAGTTTGAGTTGAGTGGGAGGGAAGTAGTCGTATTCGATCGCATAGCCGGGGCGGAACATCCTGGCATTTTCGAATCCGGGAATTCGAATGAGCGCTTTATACTGGACATCTTCGGGTAGTGAGGTTGAAAATCCATTGACATAGATCTCTACTGTATTCCAACCTTCCGGCTCGACGAAGATTTGATGGCGGTCGCGTTCTGCAAATCGATTGATCTTATCTTCAATAGATGGGCAGTATCGAGGACCTACGCCTTCAATACGTCCCTGAAACATGGGTGACTTATCGAAACCCTTCTGAAGCTCCTCATGTACGCTTTCGTTGGTGTAGGTGATCCAACAGCTAATCTGCTTTTCGGGTGGCTGGGTGCTATCAAGGAATGAGAACTTTCCAGGATTTTGGTCCCCAGGCTGTTCTTCCATCTTAGATAGGTCGAGAGAGCGGCCGTCCACCCGTGGTGGGGTGCCAGTCTTCATGCGACCGGATTCAAAGCCAAGTTTTTCAAGGTTCTCAGTTAATCCGGTGGCTGCCTTCTCTGCTGTTCTTCCGCCCCCGAATTGCTTTTCCCCGATATGAATCTTGCCATTGAGGAAAGTACCGTTAGTCAGGATTACGGCCTTGGATCTTATTTCCAGACCCAGCGATGTTCTGACACCAATAGCCCTTGTTCCATCCACGAGTATGCCCGTAACCATTTCTTGCCAGAAATCCAGTCTGGGAGTCTTTTCAAGCATGGATCTCCACTCTTGGGCAAATAGGACCCTGTCATTCTGAGTTCTGGGGCTCCACATGGCAGGACCTTTGGAGCGATTCAGCATTCTGAACTGAATCATGGTCCTGTCGGAGACAATACCAGAGTATCCGCCCAAGGCATCAATTTCCCTCACGATTTGACCTTTGGCCACACCGCCCATTGCTGGGTTGCATGACATTTGCCCAATCGTGGTCATATTCATGGTCACCAGGAGAACCCTTGAGCCCATATTGGCAGCGGCCGCTGCGGCTTCGCAGCCTGCGTGCCCCGCTCCTACTACTATGACGTCGTATTCTGGAAACATTGATTTGGCTGTGTTCCACGTGGAACAACCCCACCAGTCGGATTAGTTCGGTTTCACGTGAAACTTAAGCCCACAAAGATAGGCAGGCTTCCTCTTTCCTTCGCATCAACGCAACCTCCCTGGAGGATTTGTCACCATAACCAAGAATGTGGAGCAGCCCATGGGCCATAACCCGGTGAAGCTCCCTTTCAAAGGGCTGGTCAAAAGCTTTGGCGTTTTCTTTTATGCGAGGAATGCTGATGTAAATCTCACCAATGATGGCCCCTTTGCGATCCCCATAGTCGAATGTGAGGATATCCGTATAAGTGTTGTGCTTTAGATACTTCTTGTTCAGACTGGCAACGAAGGGGTCTGATCCGAAGACATAAGTAAGTGATTCAATTGTGCGAGCCTCAGCTGCTGCGATCTTTTGCAACCAAGCGGACACCTTCTTCTGATTCTTCAGCCGGAATGAAATGCCCTTGGTTAGAAAGGCAATTTCAGTTGGCATTAAGGTAGAAGCTTAATTCAACTACCCGGCCGCTATCCAGGAAAACAACATCATCCGCCAGGTGCTTCATCAGGAAAATGCCCCTTCCGCCTGGTTTTTCAAGGTTCTCTGGGGCAGTCGGGTCAGGGAGGTGCATGTAATCAAAACCTGAACCCTGATCTTCTACACGGAACTTCAATGTTTCCCCGTCTACCAAAAGTGAGAGATTGACATTCTTCGAAGAGTCACTGTGGCTGCCGTGCTTGATTGCATTGTTCACTGCCTCGGTGACGGCAATCATGATGTTGCCATAGATATCATCGTCCAAGTGAAACCGCTCCCGTGCATTGTCAATAAAGCTCTCGATCATTCTGATATTCTCAGTCAGTGCGGGCACCTCGATCCGGATTGCATTCATAGCTTATTACTTCTGTTTACCAAGGCGCTTGAAGTACTCGTTGACTTCGATCTTGTAGTATGGGTAAAGTTTTGGCGGCACGGTTTTGAGCAATTCTACTTCTTTTTCCTTTAACCGTAAATAGTCCTCGAATGCCTTGGGAATTTCTTTCTGGTAGTCCTTTGCCGTCTCCCCCTTCCGCTCCTCATCCATTTCCTGTTCACGCATTGACCTTTCCGATTCCAACAAGCGCGTCATAATTTCTTGCTGCCGGCGGATGGTCTGCTCTGTCAATTGCTTGTTTACGAGATCGAGCTCGGTCTGTTCCATTTTTCCCGGTAAGTCATTCCCAAACGGCTGTCCCCCCTCCTGCTTTAGCTTTTCCTGCATGTCTTGAAGCGCGCGTCGAATCCTTTCTTGTTCAGCCGCCATCTTGGCCAAGTCTTCTGATAACTGCCGCCCGCTCTTACCGCTCTTCTTTATATCTTCCATTTGCTGATTGAGCTTCATTTGCATTTCGCTCAAACTCTTTTGCCCCTTCTGCTTCTTCTTGCTCTTCGACATTGACGGCATCGCATTCTGCATCATTTGCATCATCATGTCGAAGTGATCATTCAGCATCAACGCAAGATTGTTGATACTGGTCATCGAAAGTTGCATGTCAGCACTGGCATTACCCTTCTTTCTTTCTTTGATATCAACACTGGCTTTGTCCAGGTGTGCGTTCAACTCACCTACTTCGCGTGTTACTATGGAGCCGAGAAAAGGATCTTTCTTCGATAAGGCTAACAGGCTGTCTTCCAGCACTTTAGAGTCATCTTTTATCTTCAACTGGTTCTGTGAAAGTGTGATGTAAGCAGGATCACTTTGCTGAACGGTATTGAATTCTTTCATCAGTGATTCCTGGTCAAAGGATAACTTGATGAGTCCGTGAATAATTTGGCGCAAGGATTCGAGATTCTGTTGGTCGATCTCCATCTCCATCGAATTCTGCATTCCCTCCAGCTGCTGTTTCATTTGCTTCATTTGCTGAACGGATTTCTTTTGCGGGGCAGTTGCCTTGCCGGGCTCCTTCTGTTCAAGTGACTGCTTACTTTGCTGTTGCTGTTCCTGCACCTCATCCATCTGCTCCTGGCTGGGCGTATTTTCTGTTTTGTCCAATTCCTCCCCCAGCTTGTTCAGCTCTTTGATGCCCTTTTCGAAGTTCTCAGACATTTTGGACAGCTCCTCCTGCTCCTGGGCCAATTCCTCCGATGTCTTCTGCTCGCCCTCGCTTTCTTTCGTGTCCTCCTCCCCTTGCCCCTTTTGTTCCTTTTGGGCTTCCGGCTTCTTTTCCCCGCTTAGCTGCTCCGTCTGCTCCAAAAGGGCCTGCTGTTTTTCAATCTGCTTTTGAAGGTCCTGGATTGCCTGATCTAACTTGTAGTCATACTGGAGGCTCTTGAACAGCTCCAGCGTCCGCTCCAATTCCTTTTCCAGGTTGATTTCCTGGCGATCCATCTTTTCGAGCATCTTCTGGATTTGCGATGGGTCCTGGTTTTCTTTTAACATCTTCTCCAGCTCCTGGAATAGTTTCTTCGTTTCCTCATCAAGAAGCTCATTCATCAGTTTCTGTATCTGCTCTGATTTTTCACGGATGCGTTCGTTTTGTTCCGAGTAGGCATCCTTTTTCTCCTCGAGTTGTTTGTTTTGCTGTTGAAGGTCATCGATCATCTTGTCGAGATTCTTCTTCTGCTCGATCAGATCCTCCAACATTTTGCGATCCTGCCAATCCAATGATTGTTTGCCCTTAAGCCGCTGCTCGGCTTCTTCAATGGACTCTTTCAGTGATTTGGCTTTGGAGAGACTTCGTTGAAATTCATCTTCCGCCTGTGATTGAGACCGCTTGATTTCAGACTTGAAGGCCTCATCGCCTGGCCGCTCAAATTGATAGATAACCGACTTGGTCGACTTGTGGCTATGAATTCCGTCGTTATCCCAGACTTCCAGGTAGTACTCCAGCTTGTCTCCGCCCTTCATGTGCAGTGAATCGAGCGCCCACCGATAGAAGAAGTTCTGTTGTGGAGCGTTTGAAATCTCCAGTGGAATTTCTCCGGTGATTTCCTTCTCCCCTTTCCGGTTCAACAGGTAATGCAGAGACATCTTGGTCAAGCCATAATCATCCCGGATCGCACCCGCCAGCATAATGGTCTCGAAAAGGATGGAATCGCGAAGGTGGTCAACCAAAAGAGAAGGATATTGGTCTTTTACAACCTCAATCTGGTAAGTAATCTGGTCCTTGTTCTTGCTGTTTTCATTCGACAACGCGATGGTGTAATGGTCTGGATTAAAGAACCCCTTTCCAAACGTAAATGACTGATTATCAACAGGCTCCATAGGAATTGGGGTTCCTATTGAAGTGAATGAAATAGTTGCCTTTTGCGTGTTTGAGGCGGAGAGCATCCAGGTAACACGGGTTCCTTCAGGTACCTCGAGGTTGCCGGCGTTTTGCAGGCGCTGCGCTGGCCGGTTGATGTAGCGCGGGAAGTTGAGTTGAACCTGTAACGCGAGAAGTTCCGGTCGGCTGACAATTCGCAAGATGTATCGATCTGAAAAAAATCCGGCAGCCTCAATCTGAAAACTTAGATCCTGCTGTGGTTTTTCGAAGGTGTAGGAAAAGTACCCCAACTTAGCCGCATCCATTTTTACGCGCCGCTGCCCAATGATAAGGTATGCTGCCTCGGGCAAGGCCTCCCCTTCCAGGTGAATTCGCAGTTCGAAGTCCTCGTTTGGAAAGGTGATCAACTGCTGGTGGTCAACGTAAAATCGGAATGGCGCCTGGGGTGAATACTCTTTGTCAAAATTCAAGATCCGCTCCGTGCTTTGTGTAATGATCTTCTGGTTGAGGATAACGACTAACCCAAAGGCAACAAATGGAACCGCCAGGTATTTCAGGTAGCGTCTGTTCTCGCTGAAGTCAACGATGCTGTCAAAGGAAAAGCGGTCAAAGAGCGAAGCCTTCTGTTCCAGGCTTGCTTCGAGCAGCGGGCCTCGATTTCGAACGGTGTTTGTGAGCTGAAGAAAATTCAGCAACCGGTCCTCAATAGCCGGGAAGTGCTCACCGATGATTCGGGCACTCTCTTCCTTGTCTATGCCCCTTCCGGAAAACCACCAAATCAACGGGTCACGCAGATATCGATAAATGCAATAGGCCGCCGTCAGGAAGAATAAAACAAAGAGACCAAGGCGAAGATCCCTTGACAGCCAGAGGTTGTATTCGATGAGACTGGCCAATAAGAAATAGCCGAGAAGAAGGGTAAGCGTAAGGATCGAACCCCGAAGAAACAGATTGATATAATACTTCCGTCGAAAGGAAGAGATATTGTCCGACACACGATCCAGCCTGCTGCCCATCGGAGTAGAAACGTAAGTGTGTATAGGTTAGTTTACGCCACTTAAATATAGTAAGCGCAGGGAGATCTCCATGGACGTTTGTGACCGTCAGGAAATCCCCGGATCGGAGGGAGGCAACCAGTTAAATTCTCTCTCGAAGTATTCCATCACCTGAATTTTGAGAAGCCTTTCCTGCTCCAGGAGATCAAAATGAGGCAGCTTTTTCACCAGTTTCCAATGCGGCCATCCTTCACCATCCAGGCCTTCCAACTCATAGTATCCGGCATAGCTCATCACCTTGCAGATGGCGATGTGCATCAGGTCTTGTTTTTGCTCTTTGGTAAACTGACGGCTTCCTTTCCCGAGCTCCTGAACCCCGATGAGGAACAGCATACCATTCAGGTCCTTGGGACGCTGGCCGATCATCCGCTCCATTTCTGTCATGAGGGACTGCCAATTCCGATCCAGTGTAAGATCGCGCTTAAGCATTTAAGGCTTCCCAGTATTCAAATGCCCGACGAAGATGAGGGATAACAATAGTTCCGCCCACCAATGTGGCCACGCCCATTGCCTCATTAACTTCTTCTGTGGTGAATCCGACCTCTTTGCATTTACCCAAATGGTACTTGACACAATCGTCACACCGGAGCACAAGCGAGCAAGTTAGCCCGATCAATTCCTTCGTTTTAACGTCCAAAACACCAGGGGAGTAGGCATTCGTGTCAAGATTGAATATTCTTTTCAGGACTAAATTGTCCGCGGCCGTGATTTTCTCATTCATCCGCTCACGGTATTCGTTAAATTGTTCGACCAGGCCCATACGTTAAGGTTTGGCTCAAATATCCCGATGAAATCCGGGAAAAGCCAATGTTGAAAGTACCGTCCGTTGTTGAGGATTTTCTGTCACTATTTTTTCCCCAGTTTTGTATGGGCTGCGCGGGACCGTTGGTGAAGGGCGAGGATGTTCTGTGCACGCATTGCATTTCGGAGTTGCCGAAGACCCACTATCACAAGCGCATAGAAAACCCGGTCCTGAATCGCCTGGCCGGTCGTCTGCCCATCCGTCACGGGATGGCGTTTCTCAAATTTCGCAAGGGAGGAAGCGTCCAGCATTTGCTCCACCAACTTAAGTACAACAATCATCCGGAGATTGCCGAACGATTGGGGAGAGCCTACGGACGAGAGCTGTCTCAGGAAAATTATGGAACCGAGTTTGACTTAATCGTCCCCGTGCCGCTGCACCAATCCCGGTTGCGTCACCGCGGGTACAACCAGAGCGCGCATTTTGCCAAGGGGCTGAGTGAAGCATTGGGGGTTGCGTGGAACGAAACCATTTCCATTCGAAAGCAGGCAACAGCCACGCAGACCAAAATGACCCGCGCAGAGCGGTGGGAAAATGTTCGCCATGTTTTTTCCGTTAATACCGATGTCGGGGTAATCCAGAAGCGAATACTGTTGGTTGATGATGTCATTACTACCGGAGCAACCCTGGAAGCTTGTGGTCAGCACCTGCTGGATAGCGGTTGTGCATCGATCAGCATTGCCTGCATTGCAGAAGCACAATAGGTGATAAAAAAAGAAGCCCTTCCGAAGAAGGGCTTCCCATGTGAATGCTGTTTCTTTTAGTAGTTGGATCCAGCACGAATCATTGCGCAGCGGAATCCAATGGTTGCCGTGGCAGAGTCTTCATCGAGGAAGCGCCGTGTACCGGGAGACATCCAGTAAGCAACATCTTTCCATGAGCCGCCTTTGTAAACGCGGGATTTGTCTGTGATCAAGGAGGTAAACGCAGTGGGATCTTTCTCTATGTTGTTATAGAGGTTTTCCCTGCCGTTGCCGCTTGCATTGTCGAGGAATCCATCCCGACGAATCGGGTTGAGGTCGTCAAAATCCTGGTAGGAGAGCGGGCGGTAAACATCCATTACCCACTCGCTGACGTTTCCTGCCATGTTGTAAAGGCCGAAGTCATTCGGCGGGAATTCATAGATGTATGAGGTAATGAGCGCGCCGTCATTCAAGCGACCGGCGATACCGGCATAGTCACCGCGCCCACGTTTGAAGTTGGCGAGGAAGAAGCCCATTTGTTTGCCGTAAGGATTTCGCAGCGCGTGTCCGTCCCATGGATAAATGCGCTGGTGGGTTTGCATTTCCTCAAGCCACTGGGTACCGATGAGGGCCTGAGCAGCGTATTCCCACTCCGCTTCGGTAGGGAGGCGGTAGGCAGGAATTACAATTCCGGACTCCAACGGGATGCGGCCGCCTGCGGGTACCTCAGGAAGTTCCTGGCCAGACTCTTTCATGAGTTGCTGGTTAACCGCGCTGGTGCGCCATTTGGAATAGCTGGTTGCCTGCTTCCAGCTTACGCCCACAACGGGGAAATAGCGGAAACCAGGATAACGGAGATAGTGATCAACGTACGGGTCATTGAATGCAAGTTTACCCACCCACACGGTCGTATCAGGGAGGGCCGCCTGGTAAACTTCCTGTGTGGAGTCTTTAGCCAGGTAGAACATGTATTCCAGCCAGTGAATATTGGCAATTTCAGTCTCGTCCATATAGAAAGAAGCGACGGAAACTGTCCGCTCGATGTTGTCGCGGTAGCTCATGACATCCTCTTCAAAGGAGCCCATGATGGCACGGCCGCCTTCAATAAATACCGTGTTCGGGGCATCGGGCTGACCGGCGAAGTCATTTACCTTAAAGCCGCTGGACTCCTCATCATTGTATTTGAGGTTGGTCGCTGTACTCATTTGGCCGGGGTTTATGGCCGTGGGCTTAGAGTTCTTTTTTCCGAACGGAAGCAAAGAACACGAGGCCATCAAAAAAATGCCGCCAACCAGAACGAATAGACTCTTTATGCGCTTCATTTTATCGGGTGTTAGGATAAAAGCAACCGCTAATATAAAAAGATAATTGCGTGTTTTCCAACCGGTAAGAATTTTTTGATGAATCCTTGATGTAGGTAGACGGAGTACGTCAGGATAACGGTTCTGACCATCATCTATTGTCAGGGATACCGGATAATTGGGTACCGGAATGATTACCCGTTTAGGGCCGTCAATGGAGCCAGTAGTTGCAACGCCGCATCAACCGAAGTGATTTCATCAATGGTGAGCGTTGGCCGTCCGGTTTGGTCCTTGAGCCGGCACCGTCGAGGGTACGACTGAACAAAACTCAGCACACGCCCGAAGACCCCAGACTTAAAGTATTCGTCGCGATCCACAAAGGTCGCGCGCATGCGTCCGCCCTTCAGCACAACTTTCTCAAAGCCGAGTGATTCACAATGCCAGCGAAGCCGAACCGTGTTGGCCAACTGCACAACGGAAGAGGGATATTCTCCGAAACGATCTTTCAGCCCCGACAAGAATTGCTGCAGCGATGATTCATCCTCGATATCATCAAGCGCGGCGTAGAGCTGGAGGCGCTCGCGGGTGCTCGACACGTAGGTTTCCGGGATGAGCATTTCCAGATCGGTTTCGATCACGCAATCCGGAACAACCAGTTTTGCCTTTTCGGTAAGTTCTTCGGCGAAGAGATCCTTAAACTCACTCTCTTTCAATTCCTGGATGGCATCATCGAGGATTTTGTGATACGTGTCAAAACCAAGATCGTTGATGAATCCACTTTGCTCTGCGCCGAGGAGATTTCCGGCGCCACGAATGTCGAGGTCACGCATCGCTACTTTGAATCCATCGCCGAGCTCAGAGAATTCCTCCAGCGCG
Source organism: Cyclobacteriaceae bacterium (assembly GCA_044221195.1). Taxonomy (GTDB): domain Bacteria; phylum Bacteroidota; class Bacteroidia; order Cytophagales; family Cyclobacteriaceae; genus ELB16-189. Next base: position 96,497 of record JBGAPO010000007.1, on the reverse strand, counting down.
GCAAGCCGTTTGCGTGAATCGGCCGTGAGGACGGCGGCCGGAGGTGTGAGCAGATAGCAAAAAGCCTTCTTGTTGGACCTCCCGACTCGTCCCCGCATCTGGTGAAGATCGCTGAGGCCGAACATGTGAGCCTGGTTGATAATGATGGTGTTCGCATTGGGAATGTCGAGGCCCGACTCAATAATATTAGTGGATACCAGGACGTCATATTCACCCTCGATGAATCGTATCATGATCTTCTCCAGCTTATCGCCATCCATTTGCCCGTGAGCGATACCAATGCGTGCATCAGGTACCAGTTTGTAAATCGTATTGGCAATGCTTTCGATGTCACTGATCCGGTTGTGCACAAAGAAGACTTGTCCGCCGCGCCGAAGTTCAACACTGACCGCGTCGCGAATAATTTCTTCGTTGAAGGTGTGCAATTCTGTCGTTACGGGTTGGCGGTTGGGAGGAGGCGTTGCAATGATGCTGAGGTCCCGGGCGCCCATGAGGGAAAAGTGCAACGTCCGGGGAATGGGCGTGGCGGTTAGTGTGAGTACGTCCACGTTCACGCGTAACTCCTTCAAGCGCTCTTTGGCTTTTACACCAAACTTCTGTTCCTCATCCACCACCAGCAAGCCAAGGTTTTTAAATTCGACATCCTTGCTAATGATCCGGTGTGTACCGATCAGGATGTTGACGTTGCCTTCGCGGGTTTCCTCCAGGATCTGTTTGATTTGCCTTTCCGTCTTGAAGCGTGAAATGTATTCCAGGCGCACCGGAAAATTTGCCAATCGTTCTGAAAAGGTTCGGTGGTGCTGCATCGCCAGAATGGTAGTTGGAACCAGAACAGCGACCTGCTTGCCGTCCGTGGTTGCTTTGAACGCGGCGCGGACGGCGACTTCCGTTTTTCCAAAGCCCACGTCGCCGCAGACCAGCCGGTCCATCGGATGAGGCGACTCCATATCGCGCTTCACATCGTCCGTTGCCTTGGCCTGATCAGGGGTATCTTCATAGATAAAGGAAGACTCCAATTCCGCCTGCAGGAAACTGTCGGGCGAAAAGGCAAAACCGGGGGAGCGCTTTCTTTTCGCGTATAATTCAATCAAGTCGCGGGCGATGTCCTTGACTTGCTTTCGCACACGGGCCTTCTTGTTTTCCCACTCATCGGTGCCCAGCTTGCTGATGATGGGCGGGGCGCCTTCACGGCCGCTATAGCGGGAAATCTTGTGCAAGGAGTGAATGCTGACGTACAACAGGTCGTTATCGCGATAAACCAATCGTACGGCTTCCTGCTCGTGGCCATTCACCTCTTTTTTCTCGAGCCCCGCAAACTTGGCAATTCCATAATCGATGTGCGTTACAAAGTCGCCGGGTTGCAGACTTTGTAGTTCACGGAGAGTAAGGGCTTTGGACTTGGTGAATTTCTCTCGCGTTCGGAAGCGATGGAACCGGTCAAAAATCTGGTGGTCCGTGTAACACACCAGTTTTAGGGAATGATCGACAAAGCCGCGGCACAGCGGAATATCCAGCGATTGAAACCGGAGGGAAGGCTCCAATTCCTGGAAAATTCCCTGCAGGCGGTCCAATTGACGCGCCTGCTCGGCTGCAATGATGTTGGTATAACCCTGGATCTGGTGTTCGACAAGATTTTTCACCAGCAGCTCAAAATTCTTGTTGAATGAAGGTTGTGCCGAGGAGCGGAATTCAACCGCCGGAGCATTGCGAAAGTGGGAACGGCTTCCAAATTCAATCACTGTACGATGGGCCAATTGGGCGAAATACCCATCGGCAGTCACAAAGAGATGAAATGGCTCGAGGGAAAGCCGGGCGCCACCGCTTTCGCGAAGGATCCGGTCAAAGCTGCCCGATGCTTTTTCATAGCAGGTATCAAGGACGTCGGCGGTTCGTTGCACATCCTTGATCCACACCTTTGAATGGTTGGGGAGGAATTCAATGATCGATTGCCGGTCTTCCTTAACTAGTGTGGCCTGGATATTGGGCATCAGATTTATCTTGTCGACCTCCTCAACAGAAAGTTGCGAACCGGGATCAAAGCTGCGGATGCTGTCTACCTCTTCTCCGAAAAGTTCAATTCGATAGGGGAGTTCATGGGCAAAGGAAAACACGTCGATGATGCCGCCCCGAACCGCAAATTGACCCGCCTCGTAAACAAAATCGGTTTTCTCAAAATCATAAGAGAAGAGAAACTCTTCGAGGAATTCGCGGTTTAGCTTTGCCTTCACCTCAACGGTGAATGTGTTTTTTGAAAGGGAGCTTTTGGTAATTACCTTTTCAGAAATCGCCTCTGGATAGGTAACAACAAGCTGGGAACCAGATCGAGTGCTCAGGCTGTTCAGTGTTTCCGCCCGCATCAACACATTGGCGTTCTCCGTTTCATCATACTCATAGGGTCTTCGGTAGGACATCGGAAAGAAGAAGACTTCTTTGTCGCCCAGCAAATTCTGCAAGTCGCTGAAGAAAGCAGCGGCCTGCTCTTTGTCTTCGAGAATGATAAGGTTGGGCGAGCGGAGTTGACGGTGGACGGCGGCGACCATGACCGCATCCTGACTTCCGGAGAGTCCTTTCAGCCGAATAGGTTTTGAATTGGACGTACGAATCCCCTCTGCCAGGCTCTGAACCAGGCTGTCGGACTGATAGAGAGAAAGAAAATCAGCCGCTTTCACGAAGGGTGCAAAAGTAGGTTGGCGACCTGTGCACTCCAAATCCCGCAGGAGTGATTGTCGCCACTTTGTTACCTTTGATTATGGAGAACGTGAAGCTCTTGGTCTTCTTTTTGATTTTGACGAGCCTCTTGTTTCTGGTTATCGGTCTGATACGGCCTTGGGCGATGCTGTGGTGGGAAGATGTTCAGAACCGGATGAAGGTGATTAAATCGTACGGTCTTCTGGCCGTTCTGTTCACTATACTTTATAAGGCACTCGATTATTATTTTCCCTGAGTCAGCGCAGGCGGTCGGCTACTAACACGACGTGCTTGCGCGTTTTCCCGCAGATCAGGTATCGCTCTCCTCCTTCTTTAAGCCCGGTTTTCCTCAGAATTTCCTGCACGGTCAGGGGATAGTTTCGGGTCAGAATGTTCGCAAAACCGCTCAAAAAGTGAGTTTTTACCTCCTTGTCCAGGGCCACCTCTTCAATTACCCGGAACACTCTCCCGGGGAATGCATCCACCTTTTCATTCGATGTATATAGATGCGTATCAGGGCCGAGTTTAGCCAGGCTGAAATGCTGGCCAATCAATTTGAATGCTCCGGCTTTCATCAACGCCGGATTTGGTTCGTACAGGAATGTTTGCGGTTCTGAGAACTCAACCATTGCATCACTTTCCTGTTTCCATGTAAATGCAAACGTCGTGGGATCTCCGTCTCGATCCAGGTCCACCGCATGAATCGTTGGTTCGCCAGCGTTTTCCCGTCGAAGTGAAATCAGCAGTTCTTTGCATTCGCCGGCGTTCGAGAGCACAATGAATTGATCGATGCTTCTCAGTTCACGAGAGGCCTGTTTCAAATCCAGAAGCGGCGATGCCTTGATCAATACATGTTGCGCCTGTTTAAGCAGTGTGGGCTGAAGATTGACCACATCCGGATGACAGTCTTTGAGTTTCACCACTTTCCTGGACTCGATCCTTCTGGATGGATCGAGATAGAGAAAGTCATAAACAGCGCTGTGAAATTGAAGAAAGTCTTCACCCCGATGATGATGAAAATTGACGTTGGTTGCACCGAGCAAAGGAAGATTGTGCCGGGCCAGGTGCAATAGCGCATCATCGGGCTCAACGTACTCGGTCATTTCAAATCTTCGGCTAAAATGCAGGGTATCCACCCCCAGGCCCCCGGTAAGATCAACGGAGTGATGGCCGCTGACCAATCCTTGCTTATAGCGCGCCGTGATTTCGGAAGAGCATTGTTCAAGTGCCAGCGCGGGTGGATACACAATCCCCGGTGTAGCATACCATTGGGGGAGTTTTTCTTTGGCTTTCTTTCGACCCTGAATCTGCTGGGCTACCCAGGCCACAGGCACACCATATACATCGCGCTGATTGAGTACCAGCTGGCGGATGTCAGCCTGCTCATTGCTGCGGATGAACTCCTGAATTTCGGGCCGAAGGAGCTTGGAAATGAATTCGTTCATCAAACCTTCCACAAAGTAAGCAAACTAGTTTGTGTGAGGAACATGATGTGCGATCTTCGCGCGTTCACGCTCCATGAAGAAGCCCATTATCGTCATCTTTCTGACAATCTTCATCGATATGCTGGGCTTCGGAATCATTATTCCGATCCTTCCCATCTTTTCCAAAGAACTGGGGGCTGAGAATTACCAGGTGGGACTCATTGCCATGAGTTATCCCATGATGAATTTTCTTTTCGCGCCTTTTTGGGGATCACTCAGCGATCGGTTTGGCCGTCGACCAATCATCCTGGTCAGTGTGCTGATCACAACGATTGCCTACTTGATCTTTGCCCAGTCGGTGAACCTTTGGATTTTGTTGCTTTCGCGGATTCTGTCGGGAATTGGTTCAGCAAACCTGTCCGTCGCACAGGCCTATGTAGCCGATGTTTCTCGCCCGGAAGACCGCGCGAAGACCATGGGACTTATTGGAGCTGCGTTCGGCCTGGGCTTTATTATTGGACCTACGGCAGGAGGGTACCTGAAAAGTCTGTCGTCAGTCGGTCATGTAGACTGGGTGGGCTACGGCGCTGCCGCTATTTGCATGGTCAATTTAGTATGGGCATACTGGCAGCTTCCCGAGTCGCTCAAAGTCAGGAATGATCACCTGAAGTTTAATTTCAAAGTTGTCTCCGGAATCGCGCGCGAATTGCGCAAGCCGGTCATTCGCGAATTGCTCCTCATCAACTTCATATTTATTACTGCTTTCATGATCATGCAGATCGCCGCTTCATTGTTCTGGCGGGAATTCATCGGCTTGACCGAGATCCAGATGGGCTACATGTTTGCTTTTATTGGCGTGCTGACTGTTGTTGTTCAAGGGGGCCTGGTAGGGAGAATGGTGCACCGGTTTGGTGAGTCGCGCCTCGTTTCGGCGGGCATCTACCTTTGCATTGTCTCGTTTGCGATGATCCCCTGGGTAAACAGAAGCACCTTTATTCCTTTAGAATTGATCGCCTTCGCATTACTCGCCCTGGCGAACGGTTGTATAACCCCGTCAATTACTTCCTTACTATCTCAATCTGCCGTACCGAACGAAATCGGCCAGGTCCTTGGCGTGAACCAGTCATTCGGTTCGCTGGCCCGCGCATCGGGCATGGCGCTGAGTGGATTCATGTACGGAGTGGATTTTCACTTGCCCTTTCTGGCCAGCGCGTTAATTATGCTGATATGTATTTGGCTGGCCGGGTTTATTCACCCAAAGAAACCATCGGAAGTCAGCGGATGAAATAGGAAGCGACGCCCGAGGCAATCAGGATGACCCCGGTGATGATGCCGGCGTTGTGTTCTATCGCATGCCAATTCAATTTCATCAATCCCGTATAGGTGAGCCGGACCCAGATGACCATACCCGTGACCGTAACGACCGTATACATTAGACCAATTGATGCGGCGAAAAAAATACCTTCGGTGCCGGCGAGAAGAAAATAGGGTTCAATCTCAAAACAAGGCGAGAAGAACATTGCAACAGCCAGTGAAAGAATGATCTTTTCGTGTGACGCCTGCTCAGGATGTCCGTGAAGGTGGAAATGATGATGCCGGGCGTGCTGATAGATATAGAAAAGACCCAGGCCGATGAGGAGGAGGGGAGCCACATACAGCAAGAAATGCTCCAGTGCAGATGCCAGCCGATATCCAAGAAAGGCGAGAAGCATACCGATTAATACAGTGCTTGCCGCGTGTGCGAGGCCAGCTGCCGGTCAGGAGGGAGATCATTTTGTAAAGGTAGCCCGTCGTGCTATTCTTCCGCTTCGCTGCTTTTCAACTTTGAAAGCAATTTGTACGCGTTTCGAATGGCAACCGGTGATTGGGTCTTATCAAATCCTTCGGGAGTCGAAATTTGAACGAAGCCCTTTTCCCGGATGCCGGTCGTGACGGGCACCATCTTAAAAATTCCATCGGCAACCTGGGCGAATATGACCTGCTTGTCTTCAAAATTCAGTACGGCCTCATCAGGTAACGAAGGGACCATCTCTGCACCCGATTGGATAATCGCCTTGACATACATACCCGGAATCAGTTTTGGATCTTCCCTGTCAAGGTGCCCGTGAACGCGGATGGTTCGTTCTGCGGTGATTTCTTTACCGATAAGAAATACAGTGGCTGTTCGTTCCTCTGTCTCATAGGCCAGCGTAAACCGAATTTTCTGTCCAATTCGGATCCTTGAAATGTCACGCTCGAAGCATGTGAGCTCCAGGTGCACATGTTCCGTATCGACAATGGTGAACATCACTTCTGTGGGACTTACAAATGCACCAACAGATGTGCCCATACGACTAACAAAGCCCGACATGGTAGACCGCAGCTCAATGGTTGATCGTATGGATTCGGGCACCAAGTGGACAGCATCAATTCCGAGCATATGCAACTTTGCTTTAAGACCGGCATTTCTTGCTTTCATGCTCTCCAAGTCAGCCAATGATTTTTGGAGTGTCTTTTGTGCATTCACATTTTCGGCAGCGAGTTTTTCTTGTCGCTCAAACTCTTTGGTAAGAAAGGAAACCTGGCTCTTGGTGTCGAGGTAGTCCTGCTGAATCTGTACGTAGTCGGGGTTTTCGATCACGGCAATCACCTGTCCTTTAGCTACACGCATACCCTGAAGAAGCTGGGTAGATCGAAGAAAACCACCCAGGGGCACGGTTACGTTGACAAGATTTTGCGGAGGCACATCCAGCATACCTGTGACAGGTATTCCGCCACTTAGCGCGCGATTTTCAATTTGGCCAACAACAATTCCCGAGGCAGCCAGTTGCTCGGCTGATACGGCCACGCTGTCGCCGGAAACAATTGGTGCGGAGGGTTTTTGCGTGACCGTTTGCTTGGACCCACAGGAAGCCAAGAACAGAAGAATGATGGTCGGAACAATGAGATTTTTCATGGATCTAATTTTTTGAATAACTGCCGGCGAGGAATTCCAGCGTAATGATGCTGAGGTTGTACTGCAAAACAGTTTGAATATATGCCTCCTGTATGGTCACGGCCTGCTGCAAATTTAGTCGGTAGTCCGCCTGGCTGATTTCACCAGTGCGATAGGAGAGTGTTGACTGGCGCAGCAGGAGTTCGGCATTGGGCAATGCGGACTGCGTATAGTAGGCAAGGCTGTTGCGATGTTTTTCAAATTGCTGCACGGCTTTGGTCCATTCACCATGCAGTTGTCGTTCCACTTGCATGGATTGGAGGTGCGTCGCCTCGCTTCGATAGGCCGCCGATTTTATCCGGCCATGAGCGGGGACAAACCATATTGGCAAGGCGACACCCACCATGAATCCGCTGAAGCGATCCTTGTTGGAGAAGTATCGGTCGGTTCCGTCCAATTGCTGCTGGAACCCAATGAGCGTTTGATTGAAGTACCCGACGGTCAAATCAGGGAGGGCGCGGTTGCTTTCTACTCGCTTCTCTTGAAGCGCAATGGCATTGAGCGAACGCTGATAGGCCAGTTGGGGATTTGAGGCGATCTCGGCCGTGTCATTCAATAAGGTAGTGGTGATCGGCACAAAGGGCTGAACCATCAGTGAAACCTGACCTTGAGCATTCATGAGAACGGCCAGCTGCGAATTGAACGACAGGAGATCCGCCTGGTTTTGGCGGTATTGATTTCGAACCTCGTTGTAGCGCGTCTCGGCAGAAGTCCTTTGCAGCAAGGTTCCTTCCCCGGTGGCCTGTTGCAGCGAACTGATGCGGACCAATTCGGCGAAAAGGCTATCCTGACGCATCAACAACGCTTCGCGTGCATGAAGGTACTGCAGCGTTTCACCGATCTGCTTCAACTGAAAGACCAATTCATTCTTTGTCATGGCCCTGCGATGCTGACTGTTCTCCACTTTCAGGTTGTGGAGCTTTGACGAACTGGTGAACACCGTTGGGAAGGGCAAATTCTGCGTGATCGTCAGGTTGTTGTCCTGATTCAGGCTGTTGTATTGCCCAGACATGAACATCAAGGAGGTTTTCGGAATATCCACCGAAGTCCGTTTCATAAACTCCTGCGATTTGATTTCCGCTTCTGTCGATCGGAGGAGCGCGTTTTGCGCCAGCGCGGCCTGGATCGCTTCATCCATTGTAACCGACTGCACTTGCGCCGCGACGGGCAGTTGAGCAGCGATGAACAAGACAATAAGCCATCGTTTCAGGCTTGTGAAGATTGCAGTAGTCATGACTGAATTCTTTTGAATGAGCGATTTTCAATGATGTAGTAAAGGCACGGGAGAACAACCAGGGTCAACATAGTGGCCGTAACCAAGCCGCCGATCACGACGGTTGCCAGGGGCCGCTGGACTTCAGCTCCCTCACCCTGTGATAGTGCCATCGGCAGGAAACCGAGGGAGGCAACGGCAGCCGTAATCAGCACCGGGCGAAGACGGGTGGTTGTTCCTTTGAGCAACAACGTCATCAAATCCGTTTCTCCTTCCTGTCGAAGATGATTGAATTCGGCGATAAGAACGATGCCATTCAAGACAGCTACACCAAACAGGGCAATGAAGCCCACGCCGGCAGAGACACTAAACGGCATGTCCCGGATCCATAATGCGATGATTCCCCCGATAGCGGATAATGGAATCGCAGTATAAATAATGAGCCCCTGTTTGAGTGAATGGAAAGTGAAGAACAACAGGATAAAGATCAACAGGAGTGCGGCGGGAACAGCAATGAACAATCGAGCACGAGCTTCTTCCAGATTCTTGAAGGCGCCGCCGTAAATGGGATAGTAGCCGGGAAGAAAGTTGATTTGCTTGTTCACTTTGGCCTGAACTTCATCAACAATGCTCTGTATGTCGCGACCCCGGACGTTGAATCCGATGGTGATTCTTCGCTTGGCATCGTCGCGCTGAATCTGATTGGGGCCAACGACCAGCTCTACGTCCGCAACCTGGATCAAGGGGACTTGCCGGCCGTCAGCGGCTGTGATAAAGAGCCGCTGGAGGTCGTCAATGCTTTGTCGCCGATCCTGTTCGAGGCGAACAACGAGATCAAATCGCCTTTCATTTTCATAGACCATTCCGGCGCTTTGTCCGGCAAAGGCCATGTTGATGGTTTGATTCACCGTGGCGACATCAAGGCCAAACGGCGCCAGTTGATCTCGCTTGATGCGGACAACGATCTGCGGAAGGCCGGTGACTTTTTCCACATAGAGATCCTTGGCGCCATCAACCGTGGTGACGATTTGACCGATTTTGTCGGCATAGGAGGTAAGTTGATCCAGGTTCTCCCCATAGACTTTGATAACAATGTCCTGCCGTGCGCCCGTCATTAATTCGTTGAAGCGCATTTGAATCGGTTGCTGAAAACCAAAACTCACGCCGGCCAGAACATTTAACTTTTCATGAATCAGTTCGGCCAATTCATCACGACTCTCGGCTTTTTTCCATTCGCGTTTGTCCTTCAGCACGATGATCATGTCGGAAGCTTCCAGTGGCATGGGATCAATCGGTATCTCCGAAGAGCCGATCTTACCGATCACTTCTTTAACCTCGTTCGGAAATTCCCGAAGGATAATTTCACTGGCTTTCGTAACGGTTTCCACGGATTCGGAAAGGCTGCTGCCCGTCAGGATGCGCGTTTCGACAGCGAAGTCACCTTCATCAAGCGTGGGAATAAATTCAGCCCCCAGCGTCATGAAGAGCAGCAGACTGGCAAGGAATAAACCGGCAGCCGACATAACTACTTTGGACCGGTGCTTCAGGGCGTAGCGGATCACCGGATCATATGAGATGTGGATAAACTGGATGATCTTTTTAGAGATCAGCAGTTCGCCGCCAACTTTTTTGTTTAGGAACGCGGCGCTGATCATCGGAACATACGTGAGGGAGAGGAGAAAGGCACCCAGGATGGCAAAGGCCACGGTCTGGGCCATCGGCCGGAACATCTTTCCTTCGATACCCACCAGGGTGAGAATGGGGAGATACACAATCAGGATAATCATCTCACCAAAGGCCGCGCTGTTCATAATTTTGCTGGCGGAATGATTCACCTCGTTGTTCATCTCTTCCTGGGAGAGAACAGCGCCGAATTTTCGTACACCGAGATGGTGCATGGTTGCCTCTACAATGATCACGGCGCCATCCACGATCAGTCCGAAGTCAATCGCACCGAGGCTCATGAGGTTGCCGGAAACGCCGAAGACATTCATCATTCCAATAGCGAACAGCATGGCCAGCGGAATAACGCTCGAGACAATCAACCCGGCTCTCAGGTTGCCCAGGAGCATCACCAGAATGAAAATGACGATGAGCGCTCCCTCGGCCAGGTTTTTGGTTACGGTGCTGATGGCCTTGTTCACCAGCTTGGTGCGGTCGAGAAAGGGATCTATAGTTACTCCTTCGGGAAGGGTAGTCCTGATATGTTCAATGCGATCCTTAACGTTCTTGATGACTTCCGACGAATTGGCACCCTTCAGCATCATGACGACTGCGCCGGTTACCTCGCCATGTGTGTTGCGCGTCATGGCGCCATAGCGTATGGCATGGCCCAGTTGCACGGTGGCTACATCGCGAAGAAAGACAGGGGTTCCTGCCGAAGTCTTCCTTAACACGATCATTTCCAGGTCCTGAAGACTTCCTACCAATCCTTCCGACCGGATAAAGTATGCGTTCGGTTTGCGATCAATGTAGGCACCACCCGTATTCTGGTTATTGTTTTCGAGTGCCTTGAAAATATCGTGAACACCCATATTGAAGCTGCGGAGCTTGTCGGTGTTAACGGCAATCTCATATTGCTTTAACAGCCCGCCGTAGCTGCTGACGTCAGCAACCCCCGGCGTGCCGAGCAGCTGCCTGCGCACAATCCAATCCTGAATGGTGCGCAAATCCATCGAGGTGTACTTGTCCTCGTATCCCGGAAGCGCATGGATTACGTATTGGTAGATCTCTCCAAGGCCGGTGGTAATGGGCGCAAGTTTTGGAGATCCGACGCCGGCGGGAATCTGATTTTGAATTTCCAGCAACCGCTCGCTTACCTGCTGACGCGCCCAATACACGTTGATATTGTCTTCGAATACAATGGTTACGACGGAGAGCCCAAAGCGGGAGAAGGATCTCACCTCATGAATGCCAGGAATCGTAGCCACGTTCTGCTCGACCGGGAATGTTACGAGACGCTCGATGTCCAGCGCGGATTGTGAAGGTGCAACCGTTATTACCTGCACTTGGTTGTTGGTAATGTCGGGCACCGCATCAATGGGAAGATGCCGGAGGCCATTCACTCCCCAGATCACCAGACCGAGTGTTAGAAGACCAACGACCAGTTTATTGCGGATAGAAAAGGTGATTATCTTTTCCAGCATACGCTTTCTTTATTAAATAAGATTGAAATGAAAAGTGGCCGCAGCTCAATTAAGCAGCGCGGCACAATGAAAAATTTCCAGGTAAGATCAGGCTCGCGGCGGCTGAAAGATCTCGTCGAGTCCGGAGGAAGGAATTACGGAAATGTAATTGGATGAGAATTCACGAGTAGTAACGGGCATCTGCGCACCCAGTGAGACTTTTTGTTCCGGAGCAGCGAATGTGGGCGTCGTTACCGTACTGTGGTCTTTAAACGGGAGCTTCATGTCGGTTGAATCGTGCGGCACGTCAGACTTGTAATGCATGACGAGGAAGTCAACGAATGACATTTCAGGTACCTTTTCCCGGTGTTCCAGGTAGTGCTGCACCAACAGGGGAATGCTGGCTAACTCGTGCATTTCGGTGAAAAGACCGAGATGAATCATTAGCATACAGATGGCGGCGAAACGCTTCATGGAGGCGACAAAGGTACCCAAAAAGGCTAAAATAAACTAAGATTGCCCCCTTTTCGAAATCGTGTGATGTCCATGGGTGGAGCCTTCTTACCCGCAAAGTACCGGTGTTTGGAGGTCCGGTAAAGCTGGTGAATAACGTCCGCCAAATTTCCTTCGCCCTTCATCCGGCGGCCAAATGTACTGTCGCCGACTTGTCCGCCGTGTAAGGAGGAAATTTGATTCATCACTTTGCTGAGGCGATCCGGGAAGTTCTTGCGCAGCCAGTCCTCGAATATTTTTGCAACCGGTCCATTGAGTCTCACCACCGTCATGCCGGCCGTGATGGCGCCGTGTTCGGAGGCGCGCTTCATCATCTCGGGAATCTCATGATGATTAAGACCAGGTATTATCGGCGCCGCCATGATGCCCACCGGAATGTTCTCTTTCGCAAGCTGTTCAATGGCCTGTAGTCGACGGACAGCCGTAGACGTACGCGGCTCCATTACACGACGCAAATCTTCATCCAACGTAGTTATTGAGATCATCACCTGAACCAGATGTTCGCTGGCCAGATCCTTTAAAAGATCAATATCCCTTGTAATCAGGCTGTTTTTAGTGATTATTCCGACGGGATGTCGATATCGAGCCAACACCTTAAGCATGGAACGCGTCAACTCCAGGCGACGCTCAAGCGGCTGGTAGCAATCGGTGTTGCCCGACAGCATGATTGGCGAAACCTTCCAGGAAGGATCACTCAATTGTTTCTCCAGGATACTGGCGGCTTTCGTCTTCGCAATAATCTTTGTTTCGAAATCAAGACCAGCACTGAAACCATAGTACTCATGTGTATTTCGGGCATAGCAGTAGATGCAGCCATGTTCGCATCCCTGGTAAGGATTCATCGAGTAGGCCATGCCCAGGTCAGGACTGTCGACCGGGTTAATAATTTTTCGCGGGTTTTCGATGAAGATCTGCGTCTGTGGATTGATCTGGAAATCTTCATCAATTCCATCAATGTGCTCGGTTACAAATTCTGCTTTTAAGAACTTGTTGGCTGTCTTGATCTGGGACCCTCGTCCCTTCAGGTATTTATCCTCCACAATACAATAATACTAAAGAAATTAGTATAAACTATTGAATGCCTTTGATTCCCTACGCCCCAACGCCGGTTATCCAATTGAATAGTGCGCTTCTTGAAGCCCACCGCGTCCGACTCTTGGTGAAACGGGAGGACATGAACCATCCGGTGATCTCGGGAAATAAATGGTGGAAGTTGAAATACAACCTGGCAGAAGCACGGAAGCGGGAATCTCATACACTGCTAACATTTGGCGGGAGTTACTCCAATCACCTCCTGGCCACAGCGGAAGCCGCCGCTATTTTAGGATTGAAGAGCATTGGTATTGTTCGGGGCGAGCCGCATAGCCCGCTCAACTCCATGCTGGCATATGCACAATCCCGTGGAATGAAACTCCACCACCTGACGCGCGAAGCGTACAGAGAAAAAACACAGCCGTGGCTAATTGAACAATTGCGAGAACAGCTTGGTGATTTCTTCCTGATACCAGAAGGCGGAACGAATGCGCTGGCTGTTCACGGTACCCGTGAGTTTGGGGAGGAACTGGTACGAGAAATTTCATTCGACTATGTGTGCTTGCCGGTCGGCACCGGCGGAACGATGGCAGGGATTGTTCAAGCGTTGCGCAAGGATCAACGGGCGATTGGTATCTCCGTGCTGAAGAATGGAAACTTTCTTCGGGAAGAAGTGAGCAGATGGCTGAGCCTAGAAAGCAACTGGAGCATCGAGACGCGATTTGATTTTGGCGGATTTGCCAAGACTACCCCTGAGTTGCTTGATTTTATAGAGCGTGAACGACGTGAACACAACCTGCCGTTAGACCCTGTGTATACCGCTAAAGCGCTATATGGTGTATATGCGATGATTCGGGACAATGAAATCAGACCATCCAGTACTGTCCTGGTGATTCATACCGGAGGACTTTGGGGGATAACTCAATGAGTTGAACCAAAAAGACTTTCGAGTACTTCGGGCAATTTGGAAAACGCGTTGACCTTGATCTTTTGACGACCGTTTCTTGCCAGCTTATTGAATTTAGAAATATAGATTTCCTCGAATCCGAGCTTCTCCGCTTCGGAGATGCGTTGTTCAGCACGATTTACCGCACGAAGTTCACCGCCCAACCCGATTTCTGCCGCAAAGCAGATCTTCCCGGATACAGCGATCTCTTCCATCGATGAGATAATCGAAATACACACGGCCAGATCGATGGCCGGATCCTCAACGCGTAATCCTCCTGCCATATTAAGGAAAACGTCCTGCGTGCTCATCCTAAAGCCGCAGCGTTTTTCCAGAACCGCCAGCAGCATATTGAGACGTTTCTGATCAAAGCCAGTGGGTGTTCGTTGCGGGGTCCCGTACGACGCAGGGCTTACGAGTGATTGCACTTCAATAAGCAACGGGCGGTTCCCCTCCAGTGTGGCCCCAATGGTGGTGCCGGAACTGGCTTCATCCTTTTGCGAGATGAGAATTTCTGAAGGGTTATTTACTTCACGAAGTCCGGTACCCAGCATTTCATAGATTCCAATCTCGGCGGTGCTGCCGAAACGGTTTTTCGTTGTGCGAAGGATGCGGTAAGCCAGGTGTTGATCGCCCTCAAACTGGAGCACCGTGTCCACCATATGTTCGAGGACTTTCGGCCCTGCCAGCGTGCCATCTTTCGTGATATGACCGACCAGGAATACGGGGGTATGCGTTTCTTTTGCAAATTTCATCATCTCGCCAGCGCACTGCCGAACTTGTCCGACACTGCCGGGAGTACTGTCAAGAACAGGTGAGAAAAGTGTTTGAATGGAGTCGATGATGAGCAATTGCGGCTGCAAAGATTCCACCGCGAGAAAGATGTTCCGCGTATTCGTTTCGGTAAGTGTAAAGAATGAGGGGGACTCCAATTTTGCGCCCAGTCGTTGCGCCCGCATTTTTATTTGTTGTTCACTCTCCTCGCCGGAAACGTAAAGCACCTTCCATTGTGTGAGAGCCAAACCAACCTGAAGCATGAGCGTCGATTTTCCGATTCCCGGTTCACCACCGATAAGAACTAAAGAACCGGGAACAATGCCGCCTCCAAGGACCCGATCCAACTCCTGATCGTGAGTTGGGATGCGCATTTCGCGGCCGCTTTCAATTTCGGCCAGTGTTTTCGGAGCAAGACCTTTTGCCCGCTGGCTTTCCTGCCGCCAGTCAGACTTGTCATCATTTTTTGATACGACCTCCTCTACAAATGAATTCCAGGTTCCGCAGGAAGGACATTTACCCATCCATTTGGAAGCTTCATGGCCGCAGCTTTGGCAAAAGAAGAGCGTCTTTGTTTTGGACAATGGAAACGAGGGACAAAAAAGGTTGATAAATGTAGAGAATCTTACATGGGGCCGGGAAAACGAGATCAAAATTTATTATTTTGAGGTAACGTAACCCACTCACTATGAATCGGTCCCCTCTTTATTTGCTGGGATTGATGCTTTGTGCATCTGTCTCTTTTGCCCAAAAGCCCCCCATCAAATTCGGTGATGTTCCCATCGAACAGGTTCAATTGAAGAAGTATGACAAAGACACGACTGCCGCCGCCGTTGTGCTGACCGACTTTGGAGAATCAGCCATCGATTATTCTGCTGATAAGGGATTCTTCATCAAGTTTGACAGGATCCGTCGGGTGAAAATTCTGACCAAGGATGGATATGACTGGGGCAATCTCACCATACCCCTGTACCATGAAGGAGGTAAAAAGGAAGACCTTGGATCGCTGAAGGCCATCACCTATAATTTGGAAAACGGCAAAGTTGTCGAGACAAAAATGAGCAAGGACGCCGTGTTTGAGGAGGAGCGGGATGACAACTGGACGTTCGTAAAACTGGCTCTTCCCAATGTGAAGGAAGGATCGGTGATTGAGATCACGTATCGTGTTACGTCTCCTTACATCTTTAACTTCCAGGACTGGGATTTTCAATCGACCATTCCCACCGTCTGGAGTGAATACCGAACACGAATACCGGAGTATTTCAACTACCGGAAGTTCATGAAAGGATATCTCACGGCATCCATCAACGATTTCAAGCCGGAGAACAAATTCTTTAACCTCAATTACCGGCAGCAGGTGGGAAGTGAGAAGGCGGGAAGCATCAGGACAACGGCTGTACAGGAACGCATTGACTATGTTGAGAACTATAACCGCATCGTGGTCCAAAATGCGCCGGCCTTCAAGAGTGAGCCTTACATGACAACTTACAGTGATTATGTGTCCGGGATAAATTTTGAATTGAATACATTCAAGCTTCCCAATGAGCCCATTCAGATATTTAATGATTCGTGGGAAAAATTGAATGCCGATTACCTGAAGCGAGAGTCGTTTGGAGGTGTGTTGCGCGGTTCGAATTTCCTGAAGGATCATGTGGAAATCGCCGCAGCGGGAAAGGCGGAACCAAAGGAAAAAGCCGGAGCCATCTATTCCTATGTGCGCGGCCTTGTGGAATGGAATGGCGAGAACAGAAAGGTGCCGGATAATCTCAGAAGTGCCATTGAAAAGAAAAAGGGCAGTTCTGCTGACATCAACGTCATGCTGGTTGCCATGCTGCAAAAGGCGGGCCTCAGCGCCAATCCGGTATTCATCAGCACGCGCGACCATGGATTTATCCGGAAAGAAATTCCGGTTGCGTCACAATTCAATTATGTCATTGCTTCCGTTGACATCGACGGAAAAACCTATTTGCTGGATGCGACAGACCGTACTCTACCCATGAACATTCTTCCCCAACGTTGTCTGAATGGGGAAGGGTTTATTATTTCGCCAGACAAGTCGGGGTGGATCAGCCTGGCACCGACCAAATCAAGGTCTGCGGCGACCATGGACTTGGCGCTGGCAGATGATGGTACGATGACCGGAAAGGCGCAGTTTAGTCACGATGGCTATTTTGCTCAACGGGCGCGAAAGAGCTACTTCACGAAGGGTCAGGATGAGTATCTGAAGGACATCAAGTCATCTTATGGATGGGATGTTGAATCCAGTTCAATCGAGAATACAGAAAAACTGTCGGAGCCGATGAAGGAGGTGTACCAGGTAAAGATGAGCGAACATATTCAAAGTGCAGGAACCACCATGTATGTCAACCCTCTCTTCGCTTATCGCCTGGAAAGCAACCCATTTCAATCTGAAACGCGTGCCTACCCGGTCGACTACGGCAGCCCGGAAGACCAACTTTTCATGCTCAAGTTGACGATTCCCAACGGCTGGACGGCAGAAGAACTGCCCCAACCCAAAGTCCTCGTGTTGCCTGCGAACGGAGCTCGCTATACTTATAGCATTTCGCAAAACGGAAATGTTATCAGTGTAATGAGCCAGCTGTCGATTAACAAGCCGCTCTGGTCTTTTGAAGAATACAAGCCTTTGCGCGACTTCTATATCCAGGTGGTGGCCAAGCAGGCCGAGCAAATTGTATTGAAGAAAAAATAAGCAGCTGAAATGCGCAAAACTAACCGGATCGCGAGACGCCTTTGGCTCCTGCTTCTTCTGATGTACTTCTCACTTTGGGGATTTGCCGCCGAGGTCAAGTATGCAGTGAGTGAGATTCCAGAGGAATTGAAGACGAATGTCTATGCCGTTGTGCGTATCGATCAAATGGAATACACCATCGAATCGAAGCGAAAGGCAACCTTGCGCCGAAAACTCGCCGTAACGATTCTGAATGCCAAAGGAAAGGAGCATGCCCAATTGGTTCTGGGCTATGACCGCCTGACGCGCATCCCGATCTTGAATGCAGTGATTTATGATGCCGAAGGAAAAGTTACCCGGCGGCTTAAACCGAGTGAGGTGCTTGATCTGGCAGCTCAGGATGGATTCAGCCTTTATTCCGATGACCGCCTGAAGGTTGTCGATATGACGCAATCCGCATATCCCTTTACAGTTGAATTTAGTTATGAGGTGGATTACAAATTTCTCTATGCGATACCGGGAATGACAATTGCGAATGAAGATGTTTCTTCGCAACACGCGCTTTACCGGCTAATTTACCCCGTGGATCTTCCGCCTAGGTATCGCTTGCTAAACTGGTCAGCCGACGCCATCAAGCAGAAAGTCAATGATAATACGGAGTCTGTCACCTGGACTTTCGACAACGTCAAACCCATTTTGGTTGAGCCACATGGTCCCCACGAAGATGAGCTGCTGCCAAGGATCATCGCAGCGCCCTCTATTTTTGAATACGACGGATATGGGGGTGACATGTCTTCGTGGAAGTCATACGGCGCCTGGATAGCGGCAGTGAATCTTGGACGCGATCAATTGTCAGAAGAGTTGAAAAAGAAAGTTCGCGAAGTGACGGCAAGCGCAAAGTCTACCGAGGAAGAAGCGCGGGCATTGTATACGTATCTTCAGAGCAAGACGCGTTACGTCAGCATTCAGCTGGGAATCGGTGGACTCCAGACCTTTCCCGCGAGCACGGTGGAAGAAACAGGTTACGGCGATTGTAAAGCGCTATCGAATTTTATGGTAGCCTTGTTGAAAGAAGCAGGCATCAAGAGCTACTACACCACCATTATGGCAGGCGATGGAGAAGCTCAAATTGTTTCCGATTTTCCCAGTCATCAGGCCAATCACGTCATCGTGGCGGTTCCCAACGGAGCTGACACCTTGTGGCTGGAATGTACCAGCCAGACAAATCCCTTCGGTTATCTCGGTCGATTCACCGGTGATCGATCGGCACTTCTTGTATCGGAGAGTGGAGGGCAACTGGTGAGAACGCCGGCATACGCGACGGAACAGAACCGCCAGTTTCGGACAGCTTCATTGACCATTGATGTTTCGGGAAATGCCAAGGCCAGTGTACGAACGACCTACACCGGTACACAAACTGAAAACGGCGGATTAATCGGCGTACTTGACAGGCCGGGTGACGATCAACGAAAGTGGATCCAAAAGGACACCAGCATCCCGAACTTTAATATATCGTCATACTCGATCACCGGAGTAAAAGCCAGAATTCCTTCCGTGGTAGTCAATTTGAACCTTGACCTGAGCCGTTATGCTTCTGTCAGCGGGAAGCGACTCTTTCTTACTCCGAACCTGATGAACCGAAGCACCTATGTCCCCGATAAGGTGGATGCGCGTAAGACGGAAGTAGTTCGTTACAACGGATATATTGATATCGACACGGTTGTTATCCATCTTCCCGAGTCCTTGTATCCGGAGTTCATTCCCCAACCAATGAAGGTAAGCAACCGCTTTGCCGATTATGAAGCTTCATGCACATTCGACAATGGCAAAGTCACTTACATTCGAAAGGTAGTCATGAGGAAAGGCAGGTTCCCCAAAGAAACGTACAACGAATTGATCGAATACTTTCGCGGCGTGAACAAGTTCGACAACCTGAAACTTGTTCTACTTAGCAAAACATAAGCTACTTCAGCGGACTATTTGCCTCCTTGGCCATCACATTATATACCAGTCGATCGGTCAATCCGGGAAACCACTTGTTCAAAAACACGGTGAACTTTCCCTGCGCCGTAAGAATGAGGATTTTTTTCCGACGGACAGTAGCCGAGTAAATATGCTGGGCACATTCCTCAGCGGTCATCATCTTGTTTTCATCACGCGGCGAATCACCCTGCGTGGTTCCATCTTTCGTGAGTGAACGTTTACGAATGTTGGAGGCAGTAAACCCCGGGCATGCCGTCATGACGTGCACCTCGCGGTTGAGCATTTCCGTACGGAGAACTTCAAGAAATCCATTAAGGGCAAACTTGGAGGCTGAATAGCCGGTACGTGCAGGCAGACCACGATAACCGGCAATAGAGGAAATGCCAATAACCGAGCCCTTGTTCCGAATAATCTCTGGCAGGCAGAACTTGGTTGCGTAGAGAACACCGTAGAAATTGATGTCCATCACTTTCTTCACCACATCCATGTCCACCTCTTCAAATAGCGCGCGCATCGAAATGCCGGCGTTGTTGATGAGAATATCGATTCTGCCGAAATGGCGAACGGCTTCCTCCGCCATTTTGCGGTTATCGTCTTCCCGGCTTACGTCGGAAGGGAAGCCCTGAACACTGATTCCCTGCTTTCGCAGGTCGTCAACGGCCATGGACAAATCCTGGGAATTTCTTCCGGTGATGAGGATTTTCGATCCATTTCGCCCGAAAACCTCGGCGAGCGCTTTGCCAATTCCGGAAGAGCCACCCGTGATGATGACGACCTTGTCTTTCATGCCTTGGTAATCTTAGTTGAGCATCATTTCGATATCCTGACGCGTGAGCATCTTCACAATGCTTTCCTCGGGCGTGATGAGATTCTCTGAGAGCGTGAGTTTGTGCTTCTGAAGGTGAAGAATTTTTTCCTCGACGGTGTTCCGTGTAATGAACTTGTAGGTAAACACTTTGTTCTTTTGACCAATCCGGTGCGCACGGTCGATGGCTTGCTGCTCAACGGCCGGGTTCCACCAGGGGTCAAGAATAAACACATAGTCAGCCTGCGTAAGGTTGAGCCCCAAGCCGCCGGCTTTAATGGAAATGAGGAAGATCTTCAGATTGGGATCCTTGTTGAACCTCTCCACCTGGTCTTTCCGATCCATGCTGGAGCCGTCAAGGTAAGCGTACTGAATCTTCTTTGAGCCGAGTAGTTCCCGAACAATGTCCAGGTGCTTTACAAACTGACTAAAGATGAGAAGTTTGTGCCCTTCGAGCAGCGCGTTCTCAATCATGTGTGATACATCTTCCAGTTTTCCCGAGTCGCCTTTGTACGTCATGTCGACCATGCGGGGATGATTGGAGAGCTGGCGCAGTTTGGTAAGGCCCTCGAGAATGGTCATGCGGGAATTGTTGATGCCCTCTCGCTCGATGTGATCCAGTATTTTGCTGCGGTAAAAGGATTTCGCCTCTTCATATTTCTCTTCCTGTGCGGGCGAGAGGTTGGTGTAGTAGATGTTCTCCACCTTCTCGGGCAAATCGGTGGCCACTTGTGATTTCAGACGGCGCAGAATAAACGGCTTGATGATGGCGTTGAGCTTCTTGGTCTTGGCTTCGTCCTTCTGTTTTTCAATCGGCTGCTGAAATTCATTCTTGAAATAGCTTTGACCACCCAAAAGTCCGGGGTTGATGAAACTCATCTGCGACCAAAGATCCATGGTGGTATTTTCCAACGGGGTGCCCGTGAGCGTCAGTCGATGACGCGATTTGAGTTGTAGTACTGCCTTGGCGATATTGGATGACGGGTTCTTGATCACCTGCGATTCGTCCAGGATAATGTAGTTGAAGAAGAATTGCTGCAGCATTTCCACGTCCAACCGGGTGATCCCGTAGGAGGTCAGGACGACGTCATATTGACTGAACTTCTGAATGTTCTTGTCGCGCGTTGTACCGGTGTAGGTCAGAATTTTGAGATCCGATGTAAACTTCGCCGCTTCCATCTCCCAGTTGTAAATGAGCGACGTCGGCATGATCAGGAGTGAGGTGCCCACGTTGCCCTTTTCCTTTTCCGATTCGAGCAGGGCCAGGGTCTGAACGGTTTTTCCGAGACCCATATCGTCGGCCAGGCATCCGCCAAGATTGAATTCATTAAGGAAACGGAGCCAGTTGTATCCCGCCTTTTGGTAAGGACGAAGTTGGCCGTTGAAGCCCTTTGGAAGGGGATAATCGCGGATTCCAGTGAAATTCTGAAGGTTTTTGAGCCGGTCGCTGATGTACACCTTGGCCAGGTTTCCATCTTGGAGATCCTTGACCAGGTTCACATGATATTTCTTGAGAACAGGCTTCTCGTTCTTGCCGTGGGTCTCACTGAGCGCAAACAAGTCGCCGTACTTAACAAGCCATGCGTCGGGAATGATGGCGATCTCTCCGTTGGGAAGTTTGAATTCGACTTTCTTCTTAAGAATGAGCTTGCGGAGTTCCTTGAAACTGATCTCAAATTCGCCGAACCGGATTCTCGCGTGGATATCAAACCAGTCGATACTTTCCTTGACTTCGAGTTCGATCACCGCTTTTCCGACAAAATATTTCTTATCGCGATTGTCCGGCTGACTCACCTCGAAGCCAAAATTCAGCAAGTTCACACGGTTCTCGTTGATCCAGGAGAAAGCTTGTGCCTTGTCTATTGCTATGCGGAAGTTGGCACCGATAGGGAGGCCAAGTTTAATGAGTGTTCCGGCAAATTTCCTCTCTGATTCGGTGTCGCGCTTGATTCGATGGAAAATAAAGTCGGTGTCCGTCTTTTCGAGGGTTACGGAAACAGGGTCGGTGTCGGCGCCTCGAATCTTGTGCTTGCCGTATTTGAAAGAAAGGTCGAAGACAATCTTGCCGGCTTCATCGCTCAAGTTAGGAGCACCTTCGGCAGCCTCGAAAAGGCCGGGAACATCTTTGCTGTTTGCGGGAGGCAACTCAGAGATGGTCAGCAGCGGATGCGGCTCATGGCCGTTCTTGATGATCTGAAAACCCTGTACCTCGATGTCTTCAAAGGATCCGATTAGTGAAGTGATGAAATTGGCGTAGTAGTTTTCTTCCAGGTTTTTAGGTATGACAATGCTCTTTTTATTCAGGAAGGGCTGAAGTTTCCTCCCATCGACGGGCTTGTCAAATCCGTATAGTTTGCCACCAACCACCATCCACGCAGGGTTCCGGCAAACCATATATGCATTGGTGGCTGGCAGCTCGACGGGTTTTTCGGCGTAGGTAATGACAGGGTAGTAGGTCGTATTCTCGGCCGTTCGTTGAAAGTAGAAGCGAATGCTGGCGCGCTGGTCGGCAACTTCAAGTTTACGCCACGTTGGTTCACCGTCGTTCCCCATTTCATAGAGGCGCTTGCCTTTCAGCTTTTCAAGAATGGCCGCGCGCCGCTTCTCCATGTAGACTTCAATCTGGTCCTGAAGAAGTCGCTCATCGCCCTTATCCTTCTTATATACCCGGCTGAAGAACTCATCGGGCTTCATAATCTTTTTTGAGAAGTGCCGAAGGACAACATCCTGATTCATGCTGTCCATCAGTTCAATCAACTCGAAGTCGCGATCATCGAGACCCTTGGAGAACTCCCGTGCGTTTTTTGATGAAATATTCTGGTGTTGATAGGTGAGTTTTCCCTTCTCATCCAGTTTCACAATGAAGGATTCGAAAATATAGCCCAGGTACTCATGCTGATACAGCGAGTAGATCAATTGAAACGGCTGTGATGCCGAAACCTTCATAGCAGGCCGATAAGGGCGTTTGGGTACTCGCCTGCTTTGCCCAAAGAGTCGTCCGAATCGGTACGAACGCGTTTTCGGAAAAAGCAGAATTGCAATATAATCAATTCACCCTTATGTGGTTAGGCTTTTCGGAAGAATTGGCGGCGGCCTAAAGCTGCTTTAGAGAGTATGACCGGCTCGCCAGAACGGCAGGCCGGAAGGAGACTAACAGCGAAATGGCGACGATTACGCCTGACGTGACGAAGAAATCAACGGGACGGATATCGACAGGGTAATTGGACACCACGGCATTCTCCATGCCCATGCCTACCAGACCGATTCGGTCCTGCAAGTAGCAAATGACGCCCCCAATCAATAATCCGACTGCCGCACCAAGAAAGGAAATCAATGCGCCTTCGGCGAGGAAGATATTCCGGATCAATTTTCCGGAAGCGCCCAATGAGCAAAGAATGCTGATGTCTTTCCTTTTGTCGATGGCCAGCATCATGAGCGAGAAGAAAATGTTGATCGATGCCACCAGCAGCAGGAGCGAAAGGGAAAGAAAGGTGAACAACTTCTCCATATTCAATAAGCGATAGAGATCTTTATGTTGCTCTTCATTGGTGAGCACACTAAACTCAGGCCCCAGCCGCGCTTTCAGTTCGCGCTGAACCTCCTGCGTTCGACCGCCCTCTGTTTGAACCTCGAGCGCGGTGCATCGGTTACCGTAGTTGAGCAGGTCGCGCGCAAAATCAAGCGGCACGAAAATGTAGTTCTCGTCATAATTCTTTTCTATCGAGAAGACCGAGCCGGGCCGAATGCTCTTTTGCGAATACATTGACGCAGCATTCATGTTTCCGGGACGAACATTCCGGACATAAAACATACGAAGCGCTCGTGAGTCGTCTTCCACCTCTGCGGACAGTGTATAGCGCACGCCCCGGCCAAGAATCGCAAATGGGATGCTGTCTTGTGTCAGTTTCAATTCGCCCTCGACGATGTGATGATCGAATCGGTGTTGGTCCAAAAAATTCTCACTCACGCCTTTAATGGTGACTACCATGGAGGCATCGCGGTAGCGGACATACGCATAGTCTTCAATCACCTCCGTGACCACTTTGATGCCTGGAGTGTTCCGGATATGGGTAATCCATTCTTCGGTAACCGGAAACGATTTCCCTTTTACGGCTTCAATTTTTAGTTCGGGGTCGAAGGAAGTGTACAAAGACCGGAGGAGGACTTCCAATCCATTGAATACAGAAAGGACAATGATCAGCGCCGCCGTTGCAAAAGCAACACCGAGCATGGAAAGCACAGATATAACGTTGATAAAATTTTTCTTTCTCCGGGACAGGAAATAACGCCGTGCGATAAAAATGGAGAGATTCATGGCGGCAGCGGCGGTCTAGGAAGGATCGGCCGGCGGGATATTCAATCCTTTAATCAGGTCGTCCATACGTTGTGCCTTTTCTTCAACCTCATCAATGAAGAAGGCGAGTTCCGGAACAATGCGCGCCTGGTTGCGGATACGCTCGCCTAGCGCACGTCGAATTTCTTTCTTATGGTGGTCCAGCTTGGCGAGCACGGCCTTCTTGTCAGGAGCGAGCATCATGCTGATGTACACTTTAGCTAAGCTGAGATCAGGACTCACCCGGACGTCCACGATCGTGATAAAAGCATTGCCCAGCATACCTCGCTGGTCACGCTGAAAGATATCGCTCAACTCCTTTTGAATAAGCCGGGCAAATTTCTGCTGTCGTACAGAACCTGTCATGCAGCAAAGATAGGAAAACGAGGTGTCCGCCTGCGGCCTCGTATTTTTTTGGTTATTTGCAGGCCAAATTCTTTTTTGTGCTACGCTATTTCCGCATCAACGACCCATACCGCCTGATGGGTGTCCTGGTGCTCATGGTGCTTGCCAGTTTACCGCTCCTGATTGATCTCCCCTCCCTGACCATTCAGGAAATCAAGGACTTTATTGTCGGCGAGCGGGTTGGTAATAAGATACTGTACGTTGAGCTGATTGACCGAACGCCTCCGCTTTTGGCCGTCCTGGATGGATTCATGAATTTCTTTTTTGGCCGATCCATCATGGCACGCCATATCATTGCCTTGGTGCTTCTGTTCTTCCAGGCGGCCTACTTTGCCATTCTCCTCATCAATAACCGCGCGTACAATGAGAACACTTACGTGCCATCGCTGATTTTCGGATTCCTCTGCTTCTTCTCCTTCGATGTGCTGTCGCTATCACCGGAAGTCCTGGCGTCCACGCTGGTGTTGGTTTCGCTCAATAATATTTTTAAAGAGATTGAATTTCGGGTAGACCGGGACTCCATTCGTCTGAATCTCGGCATCTTTCTCGGGTGCGCCTCGCTGATTGTGTTCAGCTATTCCATATTTCTGGTGGGGGCCATTCTCATCCTTATTGTCTTTGCCCGAACCTCCATGCGAAAAATTTCGCTGATCATACTTGGCTTCGGACTGGTTCATGCCCTGGTGATTACCTTGTATTACTACTATGGTCACTTACCGGAGCTATGGAGAAATTTCTATGCACCGAACTTCAGCTACCCAATGGATGACCTGGTAAGCGGCAAGTCGTTCTTCTACCTGGGTGCTATTCCCCTGCTCTTTTTTGTTTTGTCGTTGTTCATGCTGAATCGCGAAGCGCGGTTTACGAAATATCAATCCCAAATCTTTCAGGTGCTTTTCCTTTGGATGGGAATTGCCGCCGTTGAGTTGTGGCTGCACCCTGCACTGGCGCCTAACAACTTCATAACATTTGTGCCGCCCATGACCTACTTTGTTAGTCACTATCTCCTGCTCATCCGGAGAAAGCGTCTCGCGGAATTAATGCTTTGGCTGCTCATCGCAGGACTTCTTACCGTCAACTTTGTCACGCGTCATGGATTCATCAAAGAGGTTAGTTATGCTGGGATTTTTCCCAAGCCATCTCCCTATTCGGCTCAAGTTCAGGGAAAGCGCGTAATGATCATTGGCAGCGACATTGCGCTTTATGCGGAGAATAGCTTAGGCGGATCGTTCTCGGACTGGGAATTGTCGCGCGAGTATTTTGAGAATCCGGATTATTTTGAAAACATCATCCGGATTCATACGGCCTTCAAAGAAGATGCACCGGAGGTTATTATTGATGAGGCGAACCTGATGCCGAATGTATTTGCACGACTCCCCGAAATCAGCGCATTATATCGACGGGAAGGTGCACTCTATTTCCGCCGCTAACAGGAAATTTTTCCTACGCGCCGAGCGTGGCGGCCACCCTCAAAACTGGAATTCAGAAAGCGGTCGAGTATGCTTTCGGCATCTTCCTTCGAGATGAAGCGGGCGGGCAGGCACAGCACATTGGCATCGTTGTGTTCACGGGCGAGCGCGGCAAGCTCGGTATTCCAGCAGATGGCTGCGCGAATTCCCGCATGTTTATTGGCTGACATGGCAACACCGTTACCGCTGCCGCAGACAAGGAGACCCAGGTCAAATTCCTTCTTCTCCACGGCGCTGGCTACGGGATGAGCAAAATCCGGATAATCAGCTGATTCGGCCGAATGGGTGCCAAAGTCATGAATGGTGTGACCGTTTTTTTGGAGCCAATTCTTCAGCGACTCTTTGAGTTCGAATCCTGCGTGGTCAGCGCCGATGGCAATGGTTTGAATCATGCGGTTTGTTCGTCAGCCTTTGCTTGTTCCTCTTCCTGCTTACGCCGCTGTCGAGCCACGTAAACAGAAATGAAAATACTGATTTCATAGAGGAGAAACAACGGCATGGAAATCAGCATCTGGCTCAATGGATCCGGAGGTGTTACAATGGCACCGACAATGAGAATGACCACGTACGAATGCTTCCGGTACGTGCGCATGAACTGCGGTGTCAGCAATCCGATTTTGGTGAGAAAATACACCACGACGGGCAATTGAAAGAGGAGCCCACTTCCGAACACGAGTGCGATAAACGTGGAAACAAAAGAAGTGATGTCAAACTCATTGACGATTTGAGAGCTGATCGAATAGGAGGAAAAGAACCAGGTCATCATCGGCACCAGCACGAAGTATCCGAACGAAATGCCAAGGAGAAACAGGAAAGAAACAGCAAACACAGCACCGCGGGAATTTCGCGCCTCATTGCGGTGCAGCCCGGGCTTGATAAAACGCCAAATCTCCCAGAATACATACGGAAAGGAGACGATGAACCCGATGACAAAGGCGGCCAGGAACTGCATAGTGAACTGGCCGGTCATGTACCTGCTCTGAATCTTGAAAACAAAAGGTTTGGCACACAGGGCATCCTGGGCGCCGGTCATTTCGCCCAGCTTGCACAGCCATCGGAAGGTTGGGAAATCAATTCGCGAAGGAGCAAAGATGATGTTGTCAAAAATCCACGGCGTGAAATAGAAAGCCACGATCATGAAAATCATGATGGCAAACACGGAGCGCACGATGTGCCACCGAAGCTCTTCCAGGTGATCCAGGAACGACATTTCCTTTTCTTCACTCATAACAACACGCGTAATTCCGGGATGAGGATTTAATTAATATCAGACGTACAATGGAAATTTCTTCATGAAGGCGTTCACCGAGCGCTTCAGCGACTTGAGATATTTTTCATCGCCATTTTTCATTAGGGCCTCGTCAATGAAATCAACAACTTTGACCACGTCCTTTTCTTTCATTCCCCGGCTGGTTACAGCAGGTGTTCCGATCCGCATGCCGGACGTCACCATGGGCGATTGTGTGTCGAAAGGGACCATGTTCTTATTGATCGTGATGTCGGCCTTGATGAGCGTTTCTTCTGCCAACTTGCCCGTCAGGTTCTTGGAACGGAGATCGATCAGCATCAGGTGATTATCTGTACCGCCAGAGATAATCTTGTATCCTTTCTTCACGAATGCGGCAGCCATGGCTTTCGCGTTCTTGGCAACCTGGACGATGTAGTCCATGTATTCATCACTAAGTGCTTCCTGAAAGGCTACTGCCTTGGCAGCGATAACATGTTCGAGCGGACCGCCCTGTGTTCCCGGGAAGACTCCGGAATCAAGGATGGAAGATATCTTTCTGATTTCGCCTTTCGGTGTCTTCAATCCCCAGGGGTTATCGAAGTTCTTGCCAATCATGATCAAACCACCGCGAGGACCCCGCAACGTCTTATGGGTTGTGGTGGTGACAATATGACAATGCTCCATGGGGTCAGCAAGAAGACCGCGCGCAATCAAACCCGCCGGGTGTGAGATATCCGCCAGCAGCAAGGCACCCACGGCATCAGCGGCCTCACGAAGTTTTTTGTAATCCCAGTCCCGACTATAAGCACTCGCCCCGCAAATAATCATCTTTGGCTTCTCGCGTTTCGCGATCTCGATAACCTTGTCAAAATCTACCAGGCCGGTAGCTTCTTCAACACCATAGAACGACGGCTGGTACAACTTGCCGGAGAAATTTACAGATGAACCGTGGGTCAGATGACCACCGTGCGAAAGATCAAAACCAAGAATCTTATCGCCAGGCTTCAAACAGGCGAGCATCACGGCTGCGTTGGCCTGAGCGCCGGAATGCGGCTGCACATTGGCCCAGCTTGCACCAAATAGTTCTTTGATGCGATCGATGGCAATCTGCTCGACTTCATCAACCACCTCGCACCCGCCGTAATACCGCTTGCCGGGCAACCCTTCAGCGTATTTATTGGTCAGCACGGAGCCCTGGGCTTTCATGACCTGCGGAGAAACAAAATTCTCGGAGGCAATGAGTTCAATGCCGTGTTGCTGGCGCTGCTTTTCCTTTTCGATGAGATCGAAGACTACTTTATCTCGCTTCATGCGGTGGTTGGAATGGAAACAGGCCCAAAAATACGGTGTACGTGGCCATTTCCCTAACCGCGAATCTTACACGAATAAACAAGGATGATGTATGGAGCGCCTACCAGCTGCCGCTGCTGCCTCCGCCGCCGAAACTACCTCCTCCGCCGGAGAATCCGCCGCCGCCGCCTCCGCCGCCCCAACTTCCACCACCAACATACCAGCCCCCTCCCGAAGACCAGCCGCTGCCACGCGGACGGTTGCGATTACGCATGGCCATGATAATGATGAAGATAACCACGACCAGCCACACGGGCATTCCGCGCCGAGATTTTCGGCCTCCAGTCCCTTTATATTCTCCCTTGATGGCTTTGCGGATACCATCAATGGCAGAGACAACCCCCTCATCATAAGCCTGTCGGCGGAAGGCAGGAGCCATTTCATTTCGGATGATGCGATTGCAAATAGCGTCCGGAAGAGGCCCTTCAAGACCCTGGCCTACTTCGATGCGCATCTTCTTGTCGTTGAGCGAAACAAGTACAATCACTCCGTTGTCCTTGTCACCTTGCCCAAGTTTCCATGCATCGGCGACACGGATTCCAAATTGATCAATCGACTCACCTTCCAGGGAAGCGATCAGTAATACAGCGATCTGGTTGGAAGTGGAATCTTCAAATTGCTTCAGGCTTTGCTCCAGGTAGGCCACTGTCTGCGAGGATAGAACGCCCGCCTCATCATGAATGCGCCGATTGGCCAGAGGAGGCACATCGCGCTGCGCAAAAGCGGAGTGCACACCGGAAAGGCAGAAAAGAATAAGCAGCAGTTGATAGGTACGGAGCATGGGGAGAAACGCAATCAGTTTTCGGTCCGCAAGTCGTCGCCCAGTTCGTTAATGTCGTCGGCTTCTTTGAGGAATCCTTTCTCATGGAGAATTTCGCCACAGCGGAGAATGGCAGCCTCGATGCCATCCGTGATTTGCCCCATGCGGATTTTTTCAATAATCCCCTGTACCATCGTATCCCATTCTTTCTGATCGACCACCTTGCTGATCCCGCGATCGGCCAGCACAATTACTTCGTGTTCAAAGAAGGAAACAAAAATGAGAATGCCCGTGCGCTGGCGCGTGTTAAAAACCTCCTCTTCAAGGAATGCAGTTTCAGCGCGCTTATGTGTCGCCTGGTCCAGATGTTCGCGACTCAACATCAATCGCTTCAGCGGAGGAAAAGCGTGGGTGAGCATTCCCCCTGACAAACCCGCCAATACGACGATGAAGAACATCAGCATCGGATCGAAGACGGAAAGTGACGGGATGTAACGGTCGAAGATGATGATGGCCAGGAAAGCAATCCCGCCGAAGAGGACGCCGCCCCGGTAATTCGCAATAGTGTAGAATCCGCTTCGCTCAACGAACACGGGGACAATTTCTCCGGAAATTGTCTCTTCGGCCTTTTTTACGGCCGCCTTGATGCGCTCAAGCTCTTTGTCTTCAAAACGGTTTTTCAGTGACATACGGGGGAATTCATCCGATCACGGTAAAGTTAGCAAACGCACAGGCCGGAATAAGTTTTTTGAGATACTTTTCCACCCTATCTTTTCCTCACAACTAAACGCACATTGCCATGAAAAGAATCCGCGGGTTGCTGATGGTCGTGTTTATATCGGCCAGCCTGGTTGCCGTTGCCCAGAAAAAGAAACCTGCAACGCCGCCGTCACCAGAACCTTCAATGACACGACTCGAGCTGGAGATTGCGCGGCTGTCGTTACTATCGGGAGGTGTACTGGGCGTGACAGCCATTCATGTGGAATCCGGGAAGCAATTCAGTCAAAATAGCCTGGTGCGCTTTCCCATGGCAAGTTCCTATAAGATTCCCATTGCCATTCAGCTGCTGACTCGTGTTGATAGCGGAAAGTACACACTGGATCAACTTGTCGAGGTAACCAAAGCCGATCTCCATCCGGGCAGCGGTATGATTTCAGAGCGATTCAACTGGCCAAATTCGGTGACTCCCGGTGTGGCTCTTTCTGTGCGCAGTCTGCTGGAGTTAATGCTGTTGATCAGTGACAACAGTGCCACGGACATTTGCCTGCGACTTGCCGGCGGACCATCGGCGGTAAATGCGTGCATGAAGCGATTGGGGGTAAATGGATTGAATGTTGATCGGCCAACATCCTATCTTATTGCTGACTGGCTTGGTGTTGCGATGGACCCACGACAGCCGTGGTCAACATCACGATTTGACAGCATCGCGAAGACGCTCACGGAAGAAAACATGAAGGTGAGTTCCAACGTTTTTGACTCCGACGGAAGGGACACGTCAACACCTGAAGCGATGTCCAGCCTGCTCATGAAGCTGTATACACAACCGATTCTCAAACCCGAAACAAAGACTCTCTTACTCGATGTCATGCGCCGGTGCGAGACGGGGTTGACCCGATTGAAGGGAGTGCTGCCTCCGAATACGGAGGTGATGCACAAAACGGGAACCATCGGCATGACCGCTAACGACGTGGGCATTATGACACTGCCGGGAGACGCCGGACACGTGGTGATTTCTGTTTTCACAAAATCATCCGAAAAGCCGCTCCCCGAACGCGAGCGCGCCATTGCGGAAGTTGCCCGTGCATTGCATGACTACTTTTTGTTCTGCCGATAGCTAGATCACCTTGTTCTTCCACCTCCCGGAACGAAGATAGAAGAAGGCCATACTGAACATGCTCAACCAATACACCCATTCACTCATCCAACCCCAGGTGATAGAAAGATTTAGGTATTCCAGCGTTATGTAAACGTACAGGCAGTAAACCAGGATGGTGATGAACTCGATGGTGAGATTCACCACCGTGTTTCCTGTACCGGTCACCGCATTCAGCCACACCACCGAAAAGGACATCATCAACAACGCTGCGGAGACAACCCGCACTACCGGCAGCGCCTCTTCCAGGAAAGACGCGTCCTGGCCATAAAAGGAGAGCATTACGGTGGGAAAAATGTTCAGCAGCACGACGATTACAGCGGAAAACATGAGGCTGATGCGGGCAATACGGCCGATCAGCGGCATGACTTCGTCCGTTCTTCCCTGGCCAATTACATTACTCACCATGGTATTGGTTGTGGCCGCGAAAGCCCAGGAGAAAATCCCGGCGACGCCAAAGATGTTGCGCATCACGTTGGAAATCGCCAGTGAACGCGGGCCATGGTGCTCGACGAGAATGTAGAAGAACTCCCAGGAAATTATGCTGATGGCAAACTGCAGAATCAGCGGTGCCGACTGCACCAGAATCAACCGGAAAGTGGGAATCGAAATCACGGGCCTTTCGAAGAAGGCGAATTGCCGGTGAATACCTTTCAGGTGAATAACAAAGTAGATCACCAACAACCCTGAACTCTCCGCGATGATGGACGCTATGGCGGCGCCGTTGAAGCCCAGCTGCGGCAATCCAAAGTGCCCGTAGATAAGCCCGTAGTCCAGAAAGATGTTAACGGAAGCTTCTGCCAATGTGCCCCAAACCAGGAACCGCGTTTGGTTGGTTCCTACGAGCAGCGCATTGCGCATGATATAGAGATAAAGAAACGGAAGACCCCAGATGCGAATGAGGAGAAAGCGGATCGCCATCTCCGCAACAGCCGGATCATGAATTGTTGCGCGCAATATCGTTGGAGCCAATGTGTACGTCGTGAGAATGCCAAAGACCGCGATGGCCAGGGCTATCCAAATGCCGTGGAAGAAAAGATTGCCGATCTCTTTGTGCAGATTTTGTCCGGCGCGACGGGCGATGAGCGCCTGCAGTCCGTTGTTCAATCCATTGCCGATGACGGCGAAGATGAGGTAATAGACACCGGTGATGCCGGCGCAAGCAAGTTCAAGTTCGCCCAGGCCGCCAAGAAAAATGTTATTGGTAATGAAATTGATCTGGGGGACAAGAATCGCCAGTGAAATCGGCATGGCAATGCCGAGGATCTGCCGCAGGTTGGTTTGAAGACGGAGATCGGGCGTGGTCATGGATTGGCAGAACGAAAGTTGGCGCGCAAAGTTCGGTCAATAAGTCCGTAGGCACAACCGTTGATGGAACCATAACCCGGACAGAAGAAAGCACTTTTGTTTTGTCCTCGCTGTTGGCTAACTACCATGACCAATAACCCTGATCCTATGAAGACACTACGACTGTTGATTCTGCTTGTGCTGATGATGCCCGAATTAATCAACGCACAACTGCTCGCCCCGGAAAAGGGCCTTCAGAAACTAAAGTGGAGACCGATTGGCCCGGCCAACATGGGCGGGCGGACCACCGACATAGCGGGTGTGCCCGGCGACCCGACAACCTTTTATGTTGCCGGGGCCGATGGAGGCATCTTCAAGACAACCAATGGCGGCGTGACGTTTACACCGATCTTCGACGGGCAAAAGGCCTATTCCATTGGCACCATTGCGGTCGCACCGTCAGACCCGGAAGTGCTCTGGGTTGGAACCGGTGAAGGAGATCCACGCAACAGTGTCGGCTATGGATATGGTGTATACCGCTCGACCGACGGCGGCAAGACCTGGACGCATCTCGGACTTGAAAAGACGGATCGGATCAAGCGAATTGCCGTGAATCCCAACAACCCCGATGAAGCCTGTGTCTGTGCCATGGGCCGCGAGTGGGGGCCGAATGCTGACCGTGGAGTGTTCAGAACGGTCGATGGAGGCAAAACGTGGGAAAAAACACTGTTCATCGATGAAAACACCGGTTGCTCCGATATCGCCATCGAGTGGAATAATCCGCGCATTCTCTACGCCGGTATGTGGACATTTCGTCGTAAGCCCTGGCGGTTTGATGACAGCGGAGAAAAAACGGCGCTGTACAAGTCAACCAACAGCGGCAAGACCTGGACAAAGATTTCACACAAGAACGGCCTTCCCGATAAACCGATGGCGCGCATTGGTGTGTCCATCGCCCAAAGCCAACCCAATACGTTGTACCTCATCACGGAATTCAAAGAAGAAGGGACGCTCTTTCGTTCGGATGACCGCGGTGAAACCTGGCGCGTTGTTAACAAGGACCGCAACTTGAACTTCCGTCCTTTCTATTATAGCGATGTAAAAGTAGATCCGAGCAATCCGGATCACCTCTATACCTTGTCAGGCGGGTTGAGTAAATCAACCGATGGAGGGAAGACCTTCCTATCCATCGCGCAAGGACAGCACGGCGATAACCAAGCCTTGTGGATTGATCCGAAAAATTCCAACCGGGTACTCAGCGGCGATGATGGCGGCTTCCGCGTTTCATATGATGGCTTCAAAACGTTTGATGTCATTAACAACGTTGAGCTTTCCCAATTCTACCAGCTGTGGGTGGACGAACGGGATCCCTACTATCTCTACGGCGGCCTGCAAGACAATGGTACATGGACAGGTCCGAGCAATTCATTGCATCAGATCGGCATTATGAAACGAGACTGGATACAGGTGGCCGGAGGAGACGGCTACTATGCGGTTCCAGTTCCCGGAAAGGAGAATGAAGTGTTCGCCAATTTACAAGGCGGTGTCATCTTCCACGTAGATACCAAGACGGGCAACACGCGCACCATTCATCCCTACCCGAACAAGATTGGCTCCGCGGGCGACGGCATGGAGTTTCATAAGTACCGTTTCAATTGGGACTCACCGATTCACGTCTCACCTCACGATCCCAACACAGTATATACCGCGGGCAACGTGCTCTTCCGCAGTCGTGACAAGGGATATACATGGGAGGAGATCTCTCCTGATCTTACTACCAACGATAAGTCAAAGCAGAAATCATCTGGTGGCGAAATCTACCAGGACAATACAGCAGCCGAGTTTCATTGCACCATTCTTACCATTGCCGAATCTCCCGTGAAGAAGGATGTTATCTGGTGCGGCACCGATGACGGGAATGTCCAATTGACGCAAGACGGCGGCAAGACCTGGGCGAAGATGACGATCCCGGGGTTCCCGGCATTTGGTTGGGTTTCAAAGATCCACGCCTCAGAGCATGAAGCAGGAACGGCCTTCGTGGCAGTCGATAATCATCGTTTGGATGACTACAAGGCACATGCCTACATGACTACAGACTTTGGAAAGACATGGACGACGATCAGTAATGGACTGCCGGAGGATTGGGTTTATGTCGTTCGTCAAGATCCACACAACAGCAATCTCCTGTATGCCGGTATGGAGCATGGTGTATTTGCTTCATGGGACAAAGGAAAGAGTTGGTCGAAGATTAATAACAATCTCCCGCCTGTCTCTGTGCGCGACCTACGCGTGCAAAAGCGTGAGCGAGATTTAGTGGTTGCCACGCACGGGCGAGGCATTTGGATTCTTGATGATGCCGGCGCGCTGGAGAATTACAACACGGCTTCCGGAAAAGAACTCACGGTGTTTCCTACGAAGACCGCAACGCTGTGGAAATATTATTCGATGATCGAGGAACAAGGAGATCGAGCCTATGCTGCCCGCAATCCGGACTTTGGCGCTTATATCAATTTCTATCTGCAGAACGACCCCAAACAAGCCGTCACCGTCGAAATTGTTGACGCGAGCGGGACGAAGGTTCGTAGCCTGCGCGACACCTTGTCAAAAGCGGGAGTGAATCGAATCATCTGGGATCTCCGTCATGACGAGGCACAGCGGGCACCGGGCGCTCCGACAGGAAGACGGCGCTTCGGCGGCGGGGCCCGACCACTTGTGGCTCCAGGTACGTACACAGCCAAGGTCACGGCCAACGGCCAAACAGCTGAGACCACATTCACGGTCCGTGGTGACCCTCGCATCAACATGACCGAGCAAGACTACAAGATGAAGACGGACGCCGCCTTGGCGCTCCGGGATCAGCTGTCGCAGGTGAACCGGTTGATCAGCAATTGCGATCAAACCATTAAACAGCTTGGTGAACTCAAGCAGCGTATACAATCTGCGGGCGAGAATTCCGGAGTTGATCCCGCAGTAAACGGGCAGATTGATGATGCCGTCAAGTCCATCAGAGAGTTTGAGGATGATGTGCTGCGTCGCCCGCCGCCGAACATGGGGTATCGGCAGAAGCCGCGGCTGAGGGAGGAGATTTCTTCCTTGTTTGGCGCCATTGATGAAGCAACCGCGCGTCCTACAACGCCTCAACTAGGCCGCAGTACCGAGTTGGCGCAGGAGGGACAGCAAGCCGCGTCACAGCTGGAGAAGATTCTACAGGATAAGGTGGCTCCGCTCAATGATAAGACGAAGAACCTGCCTCAAATTGTTGTTGGCAAGACAGAGAAGAAGGATATGTAATCAAATTGAGACGTAGATTAAGAGAGCCGTGAGGTGACTGCCCACGGCTCTCTTTATTATTTCAAACTAGACTATATTTCTGCGACGATCGACTACTCAGGAAAACAATCCCTCTATGCAGACAATTCTTGGCGCTAACGGAGTAATTGCACGCGAACTTTCTAGTCAACTCCCCAAGTACACCACCCGAATTCGGCAGGTGAGCAGGAATCCCAAAGCGGTGAATCCAGGTGATGAGACGGTGAAGGCAGACCTGTTGAATGCAGAGGAGGTACGTAAGGCCGTAGCAGGGAGCGAGGTTGTGTATCTGTTGGCAGGACTGAAATATGAAATTTCTGTTTGGCGGGATCAATGGCCGAAGATCATGAAGAACGTGATCGAGGCATGTAAAGCTTCCGGGAGCAAGCTGGTTTTCTTTGATAATGTATATGCTTACGGGCTTGTGCGCGGAGCCATGACAGAGGACACGCCGTTCAATCCAATCAGCAAGAAAGGTGAGGTTCGGGCGGCAATAGCAACGACGCTTCTCGATGAAATCAAAGCCGGAAACCTGCAGGCCATGATTGTTCGTGCCGCTGATTTTTATGGTCCGAATGTTCCACTGAGCATGATACACGCCTCCGTGGTGGATAGGCTTAAGGCAGGTAAAACGCCACAGTGGATAGGAAATCCGAAGCGCATTCATAGTTTCACCTTCACACCGGACGCTGGAAAATCCGTTGCCGTTTTGGGGAACACGCCATCGGCCTATAATCAAACCTGGCATGCCCTGACAAGTTCAGAGAAAATCACCGGAGAGTCCCTGCTTCGATTGGCCTGTGAAGCGGCCGGCCGGCCGTACGGTGTTCAGGCACTGCCGAAGTTTGGGGTTCGTTTGTTGGGTGTGTTTATTCCCATTCTCCGCGAGATTACCGAGATGATGTATCAATACGAAGAAGACTACTTTTTTGACAGCACCAAGTATTCCAGCGCCTTTAAGGCATCAGCAACTTCTTACCAGGAAGGAGTGCGCAAGATGATGGAAGCCTGATGGTCAAATGATGCCTTGAGCCTGCATCGCGCGAGCCACCTTAAGGAATCCCGCAATGTACGTCGAGGGTTACCTAAGATAGGGTCTTAGAACATTTGCCCCGAAGCCCCCTTTTGGCGAGTAACGTGAAGGGGGTTAATTTTGACGTCGCCCACATGCAGATCATCAATTCCATACTTACCTGGGTAATGAAGAAGCGGATCCACCAGATGGAGCTCTTCATGAAATACCCCGGAGACGTTCAGGACGAACTCCTGCACAAGCTGCTGCTCACGGCACGGCCAACGGAGTTTGGAAGAAAACATGGATTTGATGAGATCGTAAATTATGATGACTTCACTCGGCAGGTGCCGGTGCAATCCTATGAAGGGATTTATCCCTACATCGAACGGATGATGAAGGGGGAGCAGAATGTACTCTGGCCGACAGAAATCAAGTGGTTTTCAAAATCTTCCGGCACCACAAATGCCCGAAGCAAGTTCATACCCATCTCGGCTGAATCCCTCGAAGAGTGTCATTTCAAGGCGGGTAAGGATTTATACTGCATTTACGTCAACAACAATCCCGATACGCAGATATTCTCAGGGCGAGGTCTCGCGCTGGGGGGCAGTCACCAGTTGAATGAATTGGATCCATCGGCCAGTTCATACTATGGCGATGTGTCAGCCGTGTTGATGCAGAACCTGCCGGTTTGGGCTCAACTCATACGTACCCCGAGTCTCGAAACGGCCTTGATGAGTAATTGGGAAGAAAAGATTGAACGCCTGGCTCGAGAAACGTCAAAGGTCGACGTAACACACTTGGCCGGCGTGCCTACCTGGACGGTGCTCCTGCTTCAACGCGTAATGGAAATAGAAAAGAAGCCTATTGCAGAAATCTGGCCGAACCTTGAGGTTTTCTTCCATGGCGCGGTGGCCTTCACACCTTATCGCGCGTTGTTCAATGCCTTGATTCCTAACAGGAAGATGCAGTATTGGGAGACATATAATGCAAGCGAAGGATTTTTCGGCATCCAGGATCAGAAGAACTCAGATGAACTTCTTCTCATGCTGGACTATGGAATCTATTATGAATTTATTCCCATGGATGATATGGGAGCCGAAGAACAGCAAGCGATTCCCCTGAGCGAAGTTGAGGTAGGCAAGAACTATGCAATGGTCATAACTACCAATGCCGGGCTTTGGCGGTACAATATTGGTGATACGGTGAAGTTTACCAGCCGATCGCCCTACCGGATCAAGATATCCGGACGGACAAAGCATTTCATCAATGCCTTCGGCGAAGAGGTAATCGTGGAAAATGCGGAGTCAGCCATAACGCGGGCATGCGAGGCTACCGGCGGAGTGATTTCAAATTTTACGGCGGCGCCCATTTACCTCGAGCAAAACAAGCGGGGAGGGCATGAGTGGATCATCGAATTTCATACTCAACCCCGCGATTTGGGAGAATTTACCGCTATACTGGACTCCTCACTACGGAAAATCAATTCGGATTACGACGCCAAACGCTCGCATGATCTCGCCCTGGTGGCACCCACCATTCACAGCGTT
This sequence comes from Cyclobacteriaceae bacterium, assembly GCA_044221195.1. GTDB lineage: Bacteria > Bacteroidota > Bacteroidia > Cytophagales > Cyclobacteriaceae > ELB16-189. The sequence goes on along the minus strand of JBGAPO010000007.1, from coordinate 57,755 downwards.
CCCATCGGAACATTTTATGATTGGATGAAGAAGCGCGGAAAATTGGGAGGCCAGAACAAGGTACCCCGGCTAAGCAATTCGCGGGAATACGTTGATGATATCCTGGCGTCCCTGCCCCGCTGACTCGCCTAAACGTTTTTCAGCTTAATAGAGCAGCCAATTGCCTTTGTTTTGACAGTAGGCACAGGCTTTCCTTGTAGCAGCGCGTCGACGGCAGTCTCCACGTATTTATTCTTGACGGCGGATTGATCACGGGCATTGTCGTCGATGGCGCCGATGTAGGCCACCTTGAAATCATTACCGACACGCTGGAGTACAAAAACATGCGGCGTATTGGTGGCGCCAAAAGCGCGTGTCACGTCTTGCGGCTCATCTGTCAGATAGGCAAACGTATATCCTTTTCGCCGGGCTTGTTCAACATTGCGCTCAAAGGAATCGCCCGCGGACTGGGCAGGGTCATTGGGATTGATAGCGACGACGGGATAGCCCAAGGTTGCGTATTTGGCGTGGAGCTCGATGATACGACTATTGTACGCCTTTGAATAGGGACAGGTGTTACAATCAAAGATGAGGATTACTCCCTTAGCGCTTTTATAGTCCGAAAGACTGACCATTTTTTGATCGACATTCTTCAGTTTAAAATCGGCGACCGTATCGCCAATGTTATAACCATTTTTGATCGGTGCGGCAGCACCAAGAACAACCAATGCGAGGAATAATGCGAGGGAGCGTTTCATAGTTCTTAAATAAGTTGATTCCAATTATTGCACTTCGATCAGCAGTCTCTCCAATTGTCCGGGCTTTAGTTCTCCTTCGACAAACGTGCGCTTACCTGTTTTATTATTGATCACCAAAGTTGCGGGAAGTGCCCCTGACCAAGATTTATCAATTCGGTCAATCCAGCTATTGGGATCCTTTTCGTTGAGAATAACCACTTCCGACTGGAGTCTCTTCCGGGCAGCAAAGCTCCTTACCTTATCGACGTTGGGATCAAGGTCCAGATCAAGACTGACCAGCCTGACGCGAACATCTTTTCGCTCCGCGTGGAGTTTTTCAAAGAGCGGAAGTTCCTTGATACACGGCGCACACCAGGTCGCCCAAAAATTGATGACCTGAATCTTGTCTTTTTCAGCCTTCAGTTCGACTTGCAACTGGTCCAGCCGAATGACATCGGTAGACTGAGAAAAACCTGGGTGTGCCACCAAAGTCAGCACCAGCCAAATTATGCCTTTGAACAGGAATGGACGGGTGAAGTGAGAATACATGGGTGACAGGTCAAGGGCCGACAAAAATGTTAAAATTCAGACACTTATGCAGTTACGAAAAATGGGTGATAAAGTAGTCCACAAAACGAGTCTTTTATCCACATTAAGGGAATATAAACTCTTAATGCGTTGATAGACTGATAATTACGAAGCCTTTTGTAAATCAGTTGTTTGTGGATATCTCAAGTGCCCGGTTTTTTCCAGCCGGCCTACTAAGGTGTTAATAGTCAATCACCTACAGGCCAATTGAAGGACTGGAAACTGATTTAAAAAGTTGAGGACCTGCCGGGGAGTTACTCAAATGCCAGCTTGCCAAGACTGGATTTGAAAAGAATGTCCTTGTTGGAGGAAGGTTGTTCCGGGGTCTTGGAAGGCTGTTTGGCTTCCCAGGCGGCAAAGTCGTTGTAGAGTATGCAGTCGTTGAGAAGGGATTGATCGGTGACGATTTTGAATATTTTTTCCCGCTCAAACGATTCCCAAACCCTGGCCTGCTGGTCTTTCGGCATGGAAGATATTCGCACAAACTCAATCCCTTTGAATCGCTCGACATTCATCGCCGTAGTGTTTGATTACCTGACTATATGGCTCGCAGGTTCCTAAAGGTAACCCTTGCCGGTGGATGGCGGAACACCCTTAAAGACTCGAATAGTGAAATACCTTATTTTGCAGTAGAATATTCTATGAGAAATCAACGATCCAAGTTTTCACTTCCGTCAGGCACAACTTATCTCAACTGTGCTTACATGTCGCCGTTGATGAAGAAAGTTGAAAAAGCCGGGATGGAAGGAATCAAACGCAAACGGAATCCATTTTCTATTACGCATGATGATTTTTTTCGTGAGACAGAGTTGCTGCGTTCTGAGTATGCGAAATTGATCAAGGCACCAGACCCCAAACGGATTGTTGTCATTCCGTCGGCGTCCTATGGACTTTCAACCGTGGCAAGAAACATCCGACTTGAAAGAAGCGATTCAATTGTTGTCATCCATGAGCAGTTTCCGAGCAACGTGTATCCGTGGCGAAGATTGGCTGCCGAGTCGGGAGCGACGCTACGGATTGTCAAGCCGCCGGAAGCGCTCACAGCGCGTGGTAAGACATGGAACGAACAGTTATTGGAATCCATCAAACCGGGCACGAAGATCATCGCCATGGGCAATGTTCATTGGGCTGATGGGACCCTCTTTGACCTCGCGGCCGTCGGGAAGCGAGCACGAGAGGTTGGTGCCAAGTTGATTGTTGATGGAACCCAATCAGTAGGCGCTTTGCCCTTTGATGTTCGTTCCGTCAAGCCGGATGCGTTGATCTGCGCCGGCTATAAGTGGCTGATGGGACCCTATTCCATCGGCCTCGCATATTTCAATGAGACCTTTGATGAGGGGGTTCCGCTGGAGGAGAATTGGATCAACCGCCTGGGGAGTGAAGATTTTACCGGCCTGGTAAACTATCGGGATGATTATCAAACGGGCGCCTTGCGTTATGAAGTGGGTGAGCACAGCAATTTCATTCTTGTGCCGATGATGCTGGAAGCGCTGCGCCAGGTGAATGAATGGACACCATCAGCCATCCAGTCCTACTGCCATTCGATAACCTCGTCGGGGATAAAGCAACTAAGAGACCATGGATTTTGGGTGGAGGAGGACAAGTTTCGGGGGCAACATTTGTTTGGCATCCGGTTTCCGAAGGGTATTGATGCAAAGGCTTTGCGGGATCGGGTAGTGAAAAGAAAGATCTCCGTTTCTTTTCGCGGGGAATTCATGCGGGTTTCGCCGCATGTATATAACACCTCGGCTGATTTTGACCGTCTCGTGCAGGCATTGACCAAGGTTTAGGCGATAACAGAAATCATCCGGAGCGCAGGCTGGGTTAGCTCTTCAGGGCCCTTCCAGGAAACATCTCCTACTGCATCCTCCGCCCGAATGCCCTTGGTAAAAAGCTTCCAGGCTACAGTGGCCGACACGTGGATGGTCGCTTGCGGCTGGCTTGACTCGTGAACGAATTTCCAACCCGTTTTGTGGCGTTCCATTACCCACGTTCCGCCCGCTTCAGTATCTATTTGAAGAACCACCTGCGTTCCTTCTGGCGCATCGACGTTGCGGTAATTGAAAGGTAATGCCTGCAGGAAAGTGCTTAACACGGGGTGATAGAACTCCTTCGTCAGAATTCCCTGGCGCCCGATAGCTTCCCGAATTTGTTGTTGATGGTGCCACTTTTCGGTGTACTCCCGGGCAACGTGGAACCAGTTTAATGACGTGGTTTCACCAGCCCAGGCCACACTGTATTTAGCTGGCTGCAACGGATCCAATTTTTCCAGACTCCGAACATACGCTTCGTGTGTTAGGTCCATCCATTCGATCAGCAGTTGCGGACTTACTCTTCTCATGGCGATTACCCAATCCGCGTTGATCCGGTTGAGGTAGTTGACCAGGTCACGGTAATCCGTAATTGCCGCGGCTGGCAACTCCCACTGGTCACGATCGGATGATATAGCCCTTAACGAAATATCCAGCATGTGGGCAGTAACATCTTTTACCGACCATTCACGGGCAAGAGTCGCTCGTCCCCAGTCCTTCTGATCAAGTGACTTCAGCACTTCGATCAACTTTTGGTGAAGCGGTCGGAAAAGGTGCAGCGTTTCAATGGTCATCTGTACAAACTAAGTATTTTTAGCTTTGTAAATCACTAACCCGGCCTGATAATGAGAACACTGGCTTTATTGGTTTCAATTCTGGTGTCGGGGTTAACCTACGGCCAGGATTTCCATTTGGTCTTCCTCAACAAGAAAGATGACAAGAAGGAATTGCCGGAGGAGGAAGTGAAGAAATTAATGGATGGTCATATGGCGAATATTGGTCGCCTGGCAAAGGAGGGAAAGCTTTGGGCTGCCGGGCCCTTTGATGGCGGCGGCGGAATCTTTGTCTTGAAGTCTGCCTCCATCGACTCCGTCAAACGCTGGATTCTTACAGACCCGGCCGTTGTGGCCAACCGGTGGGATGTTGAAATTTTTCCGTACACGCCAAAGATGGGAGGAATTTGCGCCGTGGGAGAAAAGTATGAAATGACCAACTATTTCTTTGTGCGATACCGCGGCCCCGAACAACAGAAAATAAAGCCCTTTTGGAGCGCGCACCAGAAATTCATCAGACCATGGACGGAAAAGGGGAGCGTAATCGCGGAAGCCACGTTGGGCGAGAGTGACGTGATACTTGTACTGAAGGAAGACCCGACAGAGAATTTGCAGGAGGATCCCCTGGTCAGCAAAGGCGGATTTCAGCCAACGATCAAGAAGCTGTTTATTGCGAAGGGCTCCTTCTGCGAGCCAAAACAGTAGGCGTCTCTATTCTTCAGCAACCACAACGGCCAGTTTCTTTCCATTGGCGCTTACTGCCAGGCGTGTAATGCCCTTTAGAATAGGAGTAACCGGACTCTCCACCTTCTTCCAACTGGCGTCTGCACCGGGAGTCAGGTAGAAAAGTTGCGTACCGTCGCTCATCAGAATTCGTCCATCCGGCAGCCAGCAAAGATCGTCGCGGCCGGGGAGTGTAGGCGCAATGGTTGTGATGATCAGGGATTGTGTGTCAAATCGTTTGATGAGCCATTCCTTTTCCGAGACCTTATGAACAAAACTGATGGCGGACTCGCCCGGAATGCGGTGCAATGACCGCCCGATGTTCTCCGCCAGAATGGTGTCTTTCTTTGTAGGCAGTCGCAGGTAGTGGAGTGTATTTGGAGTTCCGAGGACGAACAGGGCCAGGTGACTATTGTCGGCCCAGACATGGTATCCCACAATAAGATGATCAATGATCACGTCCGCATTACCGCCTTCAATGGGATACTTTCCAAGATCTTGCGCGTTATTGTCCCGCTGAATAATACAGGAGAGGTGACCCCGGTCAGGAGTTACGGTCGGCGAGTATTCGCGCTCTGGTGTCTGCGTGATGGAAGCGGTTGTATTCGATTTGTAGTCGTAAACGCGAATGTCTGAGCGGCCGTCATCATTGAATGAGGAGTAATACACCCGCGGTTTCTCCGGATGAAAGGACGGCTGGTTGTCATATCCCTTGTGGTTCGTCATGTTCACCGGATGACTGATCGATACCTTGCCCTTCTTCGCAGAAAGATCAAAGAGATAGATATCGGTTGCAGGCTGTGCCCAGGCAAGGGTTGTCGAAAACAGCAATAGGGGCAGAATGACTCGGCTCATGAAGTTTGGGGTTTCAGCTGCTGTTGCAGCCGGTTTAGTTGGGGCGTGTGATGATGAAGATGTTCGCGAAAGAAAATCAGTGCGTGGCGTACATTGAGATATCCGGCCACCACATGTCGGTAGATCATGCGATCGACGTACTGATCCGGTATCTGCTCGAGCAGCTTTCGCAAATCAGTTCGAACCTGATCCCAGGATGATTCAATTTCCTTTCGACTCTTCAAAGAAACCGTACTATCGACTACGCGCTGAGGGGCCTTGAATTTAAGTCCCGGCATTCGCTGTGTAAGAATCAGGGCCGCTATCTTCACTTCCTCCCACATGCCGCTGCGGGCAGCCTGCTCGATTCCCAGCATTTTCTTTTGCAAATAGGTTACCGACATACGCTCGGCGGTGATGATATGACTGAATACTTCGGCCGCCGACCACTTTCCCTGACCCGGGGACTGATTGAATTGGTCATCGTTGACGGAGGCAAATGCTTGCAGTGCCGCTCGCCGCTGGGCTTCAATTTCCTCCACCAATTTGTTCAAGGAGGGTGCCATGATCACTTGCAATTCTTTTTTACCGCCGCTTTTGCCTCCGGTGACCCCAACTCATCCGCTTTGCGAAAATCAAGGCAAGCATCATAGTTGTTGTTCATCTTCAACTTGACCAATCCACGCTGGTAATATGTTTCCGGGTCAGAAGGGAAAAGCTCGATGGACGATGTGTAATCAGCGACGGCGCCATGTAAGTCTTCCTTTTCCGCTTTGCTCAGCGCCCGGTTGTCATAGTAAGCGGGGTTGGTGTCATCCAGCTCAATGGCTTTGGAGTAATCGGTGATCGCCCCGTCAAAATCCTGAAGCGTATTCTTTAGAACGCCCCGCAGGTTGAGCGTTTCAGGGTCTTCGGCATTGAGTTCGATGGCTTTATCGTAGTCCGCCAGGGCACCTTTGAAATCTTCTTTGGCGCTGCGGGCCAGCGCCCGGTTTTCATATTTCAGCGGATCCTTTGGATCCAGTTTAATGGCTATGTCGTAATCGGCGATCGCTTTTTCGAAGTTGGTGGTTTGATAGAGCGCCACGCCGCGATAATTGTATAAGTTGGCGTCGTTCTTGTCGAGCTCGATGGCCTTTGTATAATCGTCGATGGCGCTGACAAATTCGCCCAGCTCGGCTTTGACGACTCCGCGGTTAAAATATTTGTCAGCATCGGGCGGCCCCAGTTCCAGCGCTTTGGAGAAATCAAAATAGGACTCCTGAAGGTCTTCCAGATTGTATCGCGCGAAGCCCCGGTTCGTATAAGCATCGGTGTATTTCGGATTGTGGCGTATCGCGCGGTTCAGATCCTCGAGGGCACTTTCGTCGTCGCCCAATTTGATTTTTGCATCACCGCGAAAGTTATAGGCCTCGGCGTATGTCGTGTCAATCTCCAGGGCCTGCGTGAGATCCGTGATTGCACCATAAAGATCACCGAGCCCGATCCGCGATTGCCCACGGAGGCAAAGAGCAGCCTTATTCCTTGGAGCGGCATCAATGATCTTGGTCAGGTCTGCCTTCGCTCCAGAAAAGTCACGGGCTCCAAGCTTTTTCCGTGCCGCTTCCAGGGGATCGACGGTTTGGGCCAGCGAAAACGAACACACCAGAACAAGGAGGAGGACGTTGATAGGTTTGAGCATACGTGCAGAATGGTAAGCAATTTAGAAAAGAATCCAGCAGGAACGAAGCCAGCAGCCGTTCGCATAATTGCACAGGATTGGTAGTCAATTTTCACTTTCTTGCGAACTAAATTCACGGTGACATGAAATATGCTGGCTTCTTTCCGTTCATAATCATGTGCGCTCAGGCAGCTGCGCAGGATGGGACTCCGCTGAAAATGAAGATGGACTTTGAGTCCTACAATCCGCCGTCCACCTTAATCACAGATGAACACCATATAACACGGGCCAAATTCCCGTTTATCGATATTCATAACCACCAGGGAAACATGAATTCTGCTGACCTGAGCGGCTTGATTGGGGAGATGGACAAGCTGAACATGGGCATCATGGTAAACCTGAGCGGCAGGGGTTTTAGAAGCTCGGGGGACCACCTTGAGCGATCGATCGAGAACATCAAGAAACAATACCCGAATCGGTTTATTCTCTTCACCAACATTGACTTCACTGATATTGATAACCCGGAATGGGCAGCCCGTACCGTCAGGCAAATTGAAGACGATGTGAAGCGCGGCGCCAAAGGCCTGAAGATTTACAAGAGCCTGGGTTTGTTTTCGAAAGACAAATCAGGGAAGGTCATTCCCATTGATGATCCACGCATTGATCCGATTTGGAAAAAGTGCGGAGACCTCGGCATTCCCGTTCTCATTCACTCTGCCGACCCGCGCCAATTCTGGCAGCCCATTGACAGTCTTAACGAGCGCTGGTTGGAACTGAAAACGTATCCCGGCCGCCGACACGACAAGGACACCATTTCCTGGGAGACCGTTATCGCACAGCAGCATAACCTCTTCCGCAAAAACCCGAAGACAAAATTTATCAATGCTCACCTCGGATGGTACGGGAGTGACTTGAAGAAGCTGGGTCAACTCATGGACCAATTTCCCAATATGTACACCGAGATCGGAGCGGTGATCGCTGAATTGGGTCGCCAACCACGCGCAGCAAAGGCATTTCTAACCAAGTATCAGGATCGTGTGTTGTTTGGAAAGGATAGTTGGGTGCCCAATGAGTATGAGACGTATTTCCGTGTCCTGGAATCGGAGGATGAATACTTTCCGTATCACAAGCGCTATCACGCTTTCTGGCGCATGTACGGCATTGGGCTGCCCGATGACATCCTGAAGAAGATTTACTACAAGAATGCCATTAAGTTGATGCCGGGCGTTGACAGCTCGGCGTTTCCGAAGTAGAAATTCACCTCAACTCCGGTAGTTGGTCAACTGCCCAGCCCGTGAGACTGTATCGCTCCCGCGTGGAAGGCAGGACTTCGTGCTCCAATAAGTCACTGCGAAAACAAATCAACCTTCCCAGGTGAGGAAGAATCGATAATGATTCCTTCCCGAGATACAGAACCAGCTGACCACCTTCGGATTCCTTCCAGTCGGCATTGAGGTAACAGATGATCGAGAGTTTTCGGTGATCATCCTGGCGGAATTGATCGATATGTCGTTCGTAACGGGCACCGGCAGGATAGACGGTCCTGTGAATTTCAATATCCTTCAGGCTCAGGAAGAGATTCTGATTGAGAAAGCTCAGCAGGTCCCGGAGCCGGGTGAGATAGACCTGCTCCGCCGCCGGAGCGGTAACCGGATCAATCCACTGAATGTAGTCACCGCGAATATTCTCGTGAATCCTGTTATCTGTTTTTCCTACACCGGCCTTGCGGAAATGTAACTTATGGTTGACGAATTCGTCTGTCTGGAGAATGGCGCTTGCTTCCTCGGGCTGAAGAAACTGTGCAACGTCAGCATACCCCCGGTCGGCCAGCCCGTCGGCGATTTGAGTAAAGATATGTGTGAGATGCTGCGGCATAGGAACGGACAAAAGTAGAATATTGTATCATTGTGCGGTCATGAAGTTCATCTGCCACCTTGTATTTGTTGTTGCCATAGTAGCGGCCATGGACTCCTGCCGGCCCAAAGAGCCTGTGGTGCTTCGGGAGGTGCATATCAAGAATGTGGGGCCCGGCAAGGATGGCAATCCGGTATTGTCAGCAGATGCTATTTTGTACAATCCGAACAAAGGATCACTTCGCCTGAAGGAGATGGATCTTGACATCCTCTTGAATGGGAAATCGGCTGCACGCATCGATCAGAAGCTCAATGCACAGATAAAGGGAAAGTCTGAGTTCACGATACCCGTTGAGGTTCAGCTGAAACTTAATGAAGCGGGGTTGCTGGATACTATCCTTAGCCTGTTCGGCGGAAAGAAATACGACATTCAATTCACCGGGAAAGTGAAGGTGAGCATTGGCGGGTTTCCCGTTAAGATCCCCGTGAATCACCAGGATCAGATTCGCTTCTAGTTGACGATGGGCGGGTGTTTGCGCAACTGGAAATTCTGCCCGAGATAAACTTTGCGCACCATCGGATCGTTAGCCAGATCTTCGGCAGACCCTTGTTTGAAAAGTTTCCCTTCCACCATCAGGTAAGCGCGGTCCGTGATCGTCAGTGTTTCATCCACGTTATGGTCCGTGATCAGGATTCCAATATTCTTCTTCTTTAGCCGGGAAACGATCGATTGTATTTCTTCCACGGCAATAGGGTCTACGCCGGCAAAGGGTTCATCCAGCAGCACAAAATGCGGATCAACGGCCAATGCACGCGCAATCTCCGTCCGACGACGTTCACCACCGGAGAGAACCATGCCGAGGTTTTTGCGGACGTGCGTCAGGCTGAATTCCTCCAGGAGACTTTCCACTTTGGCCCTGCGGTCGGCCTTCGACATTTCGCGCATCTCCAGAGGAGCCATGATGTTTTCTTCGACGGTGAGGCCACGGAATACAGACGCCTCCTGCGCCAGGTAGCCGATTCCAAGTTTGGCCCGCTTATACATGGGCAACTCGGTAATATTCTTGTCATCCAGGTAAATCTCTCCGCCATTGGGTTTGATCAGCCCCACGATCATGTAGAAGCTGGTAGTCTTACCTGCACCATTGGGGCCCAGGAGTCCCACAATTTCACCTTGCTCAACGCGGACCGAGACGTTGTTCACAACGGTGCGTTTCTTGTATTTCTTCAGGAGGTTTTCAGCGCGGAGTGTCATCAGGCCTCAAATTTAATGTCTTTCACCCGCAGCTGAATGCTGGTGGTGCCATTGAAGGTGTTTTCTTCTACGGTATACGCCATGTTAAACGGTAATCCTCCGGCCAATGAGTCATAATACTCCACCAAATCAAAGCCTACAGCCTGGAAGAATGTTTCACCATCCTGTGTGGCCAGGAAACGAATGTGGCGATCTTTGAACGAGGAGAGGGAATTCAAAACCCTGACATTCCGGGACTCAAAAACCGGCCGTTGATTTTCAGGGCCGAAAGGAGCCATCTGTTTGAGGATGTTGAAGAATTTTGGCGTAATCATATCAAAGCTCACGAGCAAGTCGATCTCCACCACCGGAGTGAGCATTTCATCTGTTATCGTGGCGGCTACCACCTCTTCGAATCGCTGTTCAAAAGCAGGCAGGTTTATCGGGTCGAGTGTTAGTCCGGCTGCATATTTGTGCCCGCCGAATTTTTCCAAAAGATCACTGCATTGCTCGATGGCCCGGTAAAGGTCAAAGCCGCTGACGCTGCGGGCAGAACCTGTAATCTTTTGATTGCTTTCAGTCAGAATCACTGTTGGGCGATAGTAGCGCTCCACACACCTAGCAGCAACTATGCCAATGACGCCTTTGTGCCAGGAAGACTTGAAAAGAACGGTGGTTTTGGCCTGCTGTTTTCGCTCATCCGTGGAAATCATGGCAAGAGCTTCTTCGGTAATACTGAGATCAAATTCGCGCCGAAGGTCGTTCTTGAGGTTAATTCTGCCGGCAGACTCCATGGCCTCGTCGTCGGTCGCAGCGATGAGCAACTCAACGGCCCCCCGGGCATGCGCCACACGACCGGCGGCATTGATGCGGGGACCCAGTGTAAAAACAACTCCCGAGATATCCAGGTCGCTGCGAATGGCCGCGATCTCTTTCAGCGCTCTGAGTCCTGGGCGCGGATTCTCATTTAGCTTCTTCAGGCCGTAGTGTGCCAGGATGCGGTTTTCTCCGTTGATCGGCACAATATCGGAAGCGATGCTGACCACAACGAGATCCAGAAACGGGAATACCTCTTCCACTTGTCGGTATCGCAGGGCATAAGCTTGCATCAGTTTGAAACCAATACCGCACCCGCTGAGCTCTTTGAACGGGTAGGAGCAGTCACTTCGTTTGGGATCAAGCACGGCAATGGCCTGGGGGATTTCTTCACCGGGCAAATGGTGATCGCAAATAATGAAGTCAATTCCTTTCAGATTGGCGAGGTCCACCATGTCAGCCGCCTTGATACCAAGGTCAAGGGCAATGACGAGAGTAAAACCATTCTCGGCTGCCCATAGTACGCCGGTTCGTGAAACACCATATCCTTCTGAACTTCGGTCGGGAACATAGAAAGCTAATTCGTTGTGAAATTGCTTTATGTAACTGTAAACGAGCGCAACGGACGTTGTGCCGTCTACATCGTAGTCGCCGTATATGAGAATCTTCTCTTTGCGGTCAACGGCGCGTTTGATTCGCTCGACGGCGCGTTCCATATCGCGCATAAGAAATGGCGAGTGAAGATCGTCGAGCGAAGGGCGAAAGAATTTCCGGGCCTGGTCAAAGTTTGAAATCCCGCGCTGCAACAACAGCGTGGCCAGTGAGGGATTGACATTGATGCTCTTGCCGAGTTCTTCAACGTGTTCTTTCAGCGGCAGAGCTTTGTAAATCCAACGTTTGTTCATTCCTACCGGTTCACGAAACTGATTGCGCCGGGTTTTCCGGCGATGCCATCCTTACCCCGCACACCTTTCTTCCCCGGCTTGCCATCAAGGGAATTTTTTCCGGTAGGACTCAGGCCGGCATACCCACCGCTCCCGCCTTCGCCTCCATTTCCAGGGTTACCCCCATAGTTGCGGATAATAATTTGTTCGCCGAGCATGGATCGAAGTTCAGGAACACGATTGGCCTGAAAGGTGATTTTTCCTGCATTGCCCCCGTTGCCTCCATTGGAACCAGGACCGCCGCCGCCGCCATTTCCTCCGGCACAAATACGAGTTCCCGTACCGCCGCCGCCGCCAAGACCTCCATCGCCGCCATCACCGGCATCCCCTCCGGAAACATCGATAACCGGGACGCCGTGCAGAACGATGTCACTAAAGGCGAGGTATAGGCCAATCCCATGACCACCGTTGGTGCCCTCAGTACCGGGAGTTCCGGGCGATCCATTTGAACAGGGCGCTGAAGAAGAAGAACCGGCCCGTCCATTTCTGCCGCGTATGCCATGAACTCCTTTCCCATCGATCATACTGCCACGGTAGAAAACAATCTTGTGCGCATGGATAAAGTTTTCCGCCTTCAGCTTGTTCAGCACGAGAACGGCAGAGTCCATCAAGATCAGCGTATCGACCACCAGGATGTCAGTTCCTTTCAGTTCGTACGTCTGCTTTGGTTTAACGACAAGTGTGTTTACCCTGATCTGTCCGAGAAGGGGAGCTGCGAAGAGAAGGACGAACGCAACGCTAAGGAGGCGGTTCATGGATGTAAAAGTAGAAAACAAAAAAGCAGTGCACACGAAGGCACTGCTTTCCAGATGTCTTGTTTTTGTGACTATTTCTTCGGCTTCTTCGGTTCGCCGTTCTTGTCGAAGGTTACGCCCGTGAGAACATCCTTGAGTTCGACACGCTGTCCGTCATTGTACGGGACTATCCAGGCATCTTTTACACCCATATCACGCATATACTTCTTGAAGGTATCGGCTTCCCAATAGTCGCGAAAGATGCCGATCGTTATGCGTTGCGGGTCTGCAGAATCTTTTGCGGCCGCCTCACCACCAAAATTCGGATTATTGTCGAAGTACTTTGACAAATCTTTATTGCGAAATGCCCCGACTTGTACCTTGAACACTACGCCTTTGGAAAAGTCCATCGGGTTGATCACCGGATTTGCCTTTAACTCGGCGAGTTGCGCCTGGCTTGAAGACAATTCGCTGCGCATGCGGGCGAGCTGATCTTCCAGTTCTGCAATCCTCGCATTCTTGTCGCTGAGCGTGGATTGCATTTGTTTCATGTCACCGTTCAGCTTGGTGAGCTGGCTTTCGGCAGTTTGTTTGGCCTCCGTCATTTCTTTGAGACTGGCGGGGTTCTTGGCGTACTGCTTTGCTTTCTTCTTCCACTCCTTCTTCTCTGCTTTGGAGAGTTGGGCGAAAACCTGTGAGCCGGAAAAAATCAAAGCCAGGCAGATAATGATCACATGAGGTTTCATGCGGTTTTGGGGTTATTTGAGTTTAAAAGTAGTCAAAAAACTTCAAAATCAGCTTGTTGCGGGCTATTAGACCATCTTCTCAGGCCGTACCCACTCATCGAATTGGGCGGATGTGACGAGCCCGAGTTCGATGGCCGCTTCACGCAATGTCTTGTTCTCCTTATGTGCCTTCTTGGCAATCTTGGCTGCGTTTTCATAGCCAATATGTGTATTCAGCGAGGTGACCAGCATGAGAGAATTTTCCATATGCTGTTTGATGATTGGCAGGTTTGGCTCGATGCCCGCCGCGCATTTTTCGTTGAATGACACGCATGCGTCGCCCAACAACCTGGCCGACTGCAGCACGTTGGCCGCAATAACAGGTTTGAATACGTTGAGTTCAAAGTGCCCCATCGAGCCTCCCACCGAAACGGCCACATCATTGCCGATAATTTGAGCGCATACCATGGTTAAGGCTTCCGGTTGGGTGGGATTTACTTTGCCCGGCATGATGGATGAGCCCGGTTCGTTGTCCGGGATGATTATTTCTCCAATGCCTGAGCGGGGGCCTGAACTGAGCATCCGGATATCATTGGCAATTTTCATGAAGGCTACTGCCGCGCGCTTGAGTGCTCCGGAGAGTTCCACCATCGCGTCGTGGGCAGCCAGCGCTTCAAATTTGTTTGGGGCAGAAACAAAAGGATATCCGGTCAGTTCGGCGATCTTCTTTGCTACAAGGACATCATAGCCCTTGGGCGTGTTGAGGCCGGTTCCGACGGCTGTTCCGCCGAGCGCCAGTTCGCGCACCGCTTCCAGGGCATTGCGGATGGCCCGCATGCTGTTGTCGATCTGCTGCACATAGCCCGAAAACTCCTGTCCCAGGGTGAGCGGAGTGGCGTCCATAAAATGCGTGCGCCCGGTCTTCACAATAAGCTTAAACTCGTCCACCTTTTTGGCCAGTGTATCCCGAAGCATTTTCATCCCCGGAAGTGTAATCTCCATGACTTGCTTGTACGCGGCAATGTGCATGGCCGTCGGATAGGTGTCATTCGATGATTGTGATTTGTTGACGTCATCATTCGGGTGAAGCACTTTCTTTTCATCCGTCAGCTTGCCACCGTGGATCACATGGGCGCGATAAGCTATTACCTCGTTCGCATTCATGTTGCTCTGCGTGCCCGATCCTGTCTGCCAAATAACCAGCGGAAACTGGTCGTCCAGTTTATGCGCCAGAATTTCATCACACACCTGAGCAATCAATTTCATTTTTTCAGCCGGCAACACGCCCAATTCATGGTTGGCCATGGCTGCTGCTTTTTTCAGGTACCCGAAGGCATAGATGATTTCCTTTGGCATACTAGCCTCGGGACCAATTTTGAAATTGTTCCGGGAGCGCTCCGTCTGCGCACCCCAATATTTATCGGCAGGCACTTGTACCTCGCCCATGGTGTCCTTTTCAATGCGGTAATTCATAGAGGTTTAAACTTTTTTGACCAAACAAAAATACTAAAGCAACGGGAAGGCCCTCATGATTTCACGCATTATCCTGGGGTGGTCATTCTGCCAGGGCTGAGGGCGTGCGTACACGCCATGCCGAAATTCCGTACCTTCATTGTAACCATACTCGACCGTTATGCTTAAGAAAATCCTTATTGGAGCCGGTGTGCTCGCCGTTATTATTGTTGGCGGACTTTTCTATCTAAACAACAGGAATCGTACACTTAGCCCGCCCGGAAAAGCAGAACTAACTGTCGGAGACCTTACTGCATCAATTGCGTACAGCCGGCCATCGGTTCGGGGCCGTGTTATCTTTGGAACGAAAGAGGAACAAGCCCTTCAGCCCTATGGGGCGTATTGGAGATTGGGGGCCAATGAATCGACAGAACTGACCGTCAACCGCGATATCCTTTTTAACGGCACCCCGCTGAAGCTGGGCACGTACAAGATTTACGCAATACCGGGACCGGAAATGTTCGAGATACGCCTCAACACAGAATTAGGTACGTGGGGTTACCTGGAGCCCGATCACGAAAAGGATTTGTTGTCAACAACCGTACCTGTTCGGCGCCTGGATGCGCCGGTTGAGCAATTTACGGTCTACATGGAACCAGCAGGAGCCGGCATTGATATCATTTTTGAGTTTTCAAGTACGCGGTTTGTAGTTCCGTTGACGAAGCCGTAGTTGCCGCACCTGTTCGGATGATTGGAGCGATAGCGCAGGCAAGTCTCTTTCCTGAGCGGATGGCAATCTGTTCAGATAATGCTTCCTACACGTATCGACAGCTACTGGATAGTTCTCGCACAATAGCGCAAGTTCTCCTGAATGGCCGTCAGGACCTCCAGGAAGAACGGATTGTGTTTATGGTAACGCCCGGGTTTGACTATGTCAGTGTTCTGTGGGGAATCTGGCAAGCCGGTGGTGTTGCCGTACCTCTTTGTCTAAGTCATCCGGCACCTGCTCTGGACTATGTGCTGGCCGATACGCAGTGTACTTCAGTAATTGTATCTCCCGAATTCAGCTCAATCGTTGGAGAATTATGTACGAAAAGACAAATCCAAAAGCTGGTTTTGGAATTCTGGCCATCTTCACCTGGCGCTGCCCTTCCCGAAGTTGACAATGGTAGGAGGGCAATGATTCTGTACACGAGCGGGACCACGAACCTGCCCAAAGGGGTTGTAACTACACACCGGAACATTGAGGCACAAATTACTACGCTGGTGCGCGCCTGGAAATGGAACCAATCGGACCACACGTTATGTGTATTGCCGCTCCATCACGTTCATGGGATCATCAATGTAGTCAGCTGCTCACTGTGGATCGGCGCTTGTTGTGAATTTCTTCCCGAGTTTGATGCGGAGGAGGTACTTCGAAATTTCCGCCGCGGCTCGGTGAATGTGTTTATGGCAGTTCCGACAATCTACTTCAAGCTCATTGCTGCCTGGGAGAAGGAGGAGCCCGGGGATCAACAAAAGACATCGCAGTCGCTGCAACGTATGCGGCTGATGGTTTCCGGATCGGCAGCACTGCCTGTTTCCGTTATGGAACGCTGGCAATCCATCAGCAACCATCGTCTGCTCGAGCGTTACGGCATGACGGAGTTGGGGATGGCCATCAGCAACCCATATGAAGGTGAGCGTCGCGCAGGTTTTGTCGGAGTCCCGCTCGACGGGGTGGAAGTCAGATTGTGCAATGAGGAAGGTATTTCCGTTAAGGATGAACCCGGGGAAATACAAGTTCGGGGAGCCAATGTGTTTCTTGAGTATTGGAGGCAGCCGGAAGCAACAAAGAAGTCGTTCACGGGGGACGGATGGTTCAGGACCGGCGATGTGGCCGTATGCGAAGGGGGTTATTATCGGATACTCGGGAGGAATTCAGTTGATATTATTAAGTCCGGCGGATACAAAATCTCTGCTCTTGAGATTGAAGAAGTGCTTCGAACCCACCCAACGGTAGCAGATTGCGCCGTAGTTGGTTTGGAAGACGAGGAGTGGGGTGAGGTGGTGGCAACAGCCATTGTGCTGAAGCAGGATGCCCTGGACCAAGGTGAGTTGCGCGCGTGGCTGAAGGAGCGAATTCCTCCGTACCGGATCCCGCGAAAAATACTGGTCGTGAAAGAGCTTCCTCGAAATGCGATGGGCAAAGTCACGAAGAATGATGTAAAGAAACTTTTCAGTCGATGATGATTTATGGTGTAGCGGTTTTGGCTGCATGCTACCTGATCGGCAAGATTGCCGGTGAGATGCTGGGTCAATGGTTGGGAATCGATGCCAATGTGGGCGGCGTCGGCTTTTCCATGATTCTCCTCATCCTGGCAACGCATTGGCTGCAGGAACGAAAACAAATGAACGTCCAGTCGGAAGCCGGAATACTTTTTTGGAGCAACCTGTATATCCCCGTAATCGTGGCGATGTCTTCTATCCAAAATGTAAAGGGCGCATTAGCCGGGGGTATGATTGCGATCCTTACTGGCACGATACCGGTTGTCGCTTGTTTCTTATTTGTGCCCTTGGTTTCCAGGCTGACTAAACCGACCAAACTCCCTGAATCGTGAGTATGGAGATTGTCAATAACATCTTGCTGAATGACCGGCTTTGGGTGGCCGTTGTTGTCACAGCACTCATCCTGATGAGCTCACAGTGGATTTCCATCCACCTTACGCAAAAGAGAATCCCAGGCCCGGCCATTGCAATATTTGCCGGGCTCGCGATCGCCTATATTGCCGGACTAGAAACAGGCGGCAACAACGGGGTTGCTGACATCACCTTACTTTCCGGGTTTGCATGGCTGGGAGGCAGCACGCTTCGCGATTTCACCATCGTAGCCACGGCCATGGGAGCACGCTTTTCGGAAATGAAAAGAGCCGGAATGGCAGGTGTGCTGTCGTTGATAATAGGCGTGACCTTATCTTTTGTTCTGGGTGTGTTCCTGGCAGTCATCATGGGGTATGATGATGTAAAGAGTTTGACCACCATCGGCGCAGGAGCCTGCACATTTATTGTTGGACCTGTCACAGGATCAGCCATCGGCGCAAGCTCAGAGGTTATCGCGTTGAGCGTTGCTGCCGGCGTGATTAAATCTATCGCGGTCACTATTGCCACGCCTCCTGTGGCCCGATTCATTGGACTCAACAATCCACAATCGGCCATGGTATTTGGAGGGCTAATTGGGACAACCAGTGGTGTTGCCGCCGGGTTGGCTGCAACAGATCCCAGGTTGGTTCCTTACGGCGCTATTACCGCTACATTCTACACCGGCCTTGGGTGTCTTTTGTGCCCGAGTATTTTCTATTTGCTTCTACAGCAACTGCTGAGCTGAACGCTCAGTGATGTGGGACCGCCTCGAGGAGCAATGCCAATGCATTCTTCAACGCTTCAGTCCCTTTGGCAGAGCCCTTGAAATGACCTAACCGCACAATGACAAGATCGTGCGAAGGAATAATGATCGTGTACTGGCCACCCGCACCGGCCATGTAGTAGGCATCGCGTGGGATCGGGAAAGTGTCGCTGCCGTTGATCCAAAAGAAGCCCCCATAAATCGGACGGCCGTCTTCCTTCCAGGCGTGCGCAAGCGTGCTGACAAACTTCACGTATCCTTGGGGCAAAATCCGCTCGCCGTTCCAGACGCCATCCTGCAAATAGAGGTTGCCAAGGCGAGCCCAATCCCGCGCAGACGCGAGCTCATAGCCTTGTGTGAGAAAATTGCCATAGGGGTCCGTTTCCATTACCATGGTGCGAATCCCCAGCTTGTCGAAAAGTGCGCGCTGTGGAAAGCTGTGGTAGTCTTTGCCTAATTTTTCGACACCGAGTCGAACGAGATAATTGATCAGCACGGGATCTGTGTTGCGGTATCGACCTACACTGTTGGGCGGCCACTGTTGCGGGCGCGTGGCGGCATAGACAAAGGAGTTTACGGATCCGGTATACAGATAGAGATGATCGGGGTAACCCAATGATGCGTCGTAGTCCGGATCCTGCGGCGCGCGTATGCGGATTCCACTCGACATGTTCAGAATATTTGAAATGGTAATTTTTTGTCGGGGGTCGCCTTCCTTTTGCCACTCCGGGATGGGTGCCGGTTGATGGAGATCATAGACGCCTTGTTGGATAAGGATTCCCATCAACGTTGCGCTGAGGCTCTTGCCCATCGACCAACTTTCAAGCGGTGTATCCTCTAAAATGCCCACCGCATGTCGCTCCGCGAGGAATCTTCCCTTCCAGGTGACCACAAATCCAGCCGTCATTCCTTCAGCAGGATCAAACGCCGCGTTGACGGCTTCAAGCACCTTCACTTCATCCACCTCCTTGGGGAACGGGTCGTCGGGTACCTTGTTTCCCATCGGCCATTCCAATTCAGGATCCTCTGGTGTCAGTGGAGGAACAGGTTGCGGCTGAAAAAAAAGCTTATCGGAACCGATGGGCAATGTGATACAGCCCTGGCCAACCGTGTACACCGCCGTGCGTGTTGATCCATTGGGAACAGAAACACTGACTGTCTTCCTGACTGTATCAATGACGGGTTTCCCCAATTTGGCTCGTTCTTCATAAGGGGCAGTAAAGTAACCCACATTCTCTGCGGCGAAGTCTGGTTTCAGGCCAGTTATGAACACCGCTGAGCACATGATTTTTGCAAAGCCGGATGCGTGGTGCTCCAAGGCGTTGCCTGGCGGAGCCTCGTACGGGGTATTGAGCTCAAGCCCTTTTGCCCGTGCCAGCATGTGGTCGCGCTGTTCAGCCTCATCGACATGTTTGGCTGTTTGGCAAGACAGCAGCAAGAGGAAGATTACAACGACAGGTCGAAGGGCAGATGTTGAGCGATCCGTCATAAGCAGGTTCTTTTAACCAAGTTATTAAAATTTGTGCTTTACAAGCTTAGATCCCTTCCACCAGGATCATTCGCGAGATCGAGGCAGCTTGCCGGATAGCCTTTGCCGGGGCGTAGCCGTTGGATGACCACCAGCTCTTCGCCTTTTCGGCGCTGGGGAATTCAAGGACAACAATTCGGCCGGGATTCCAGTCACCCTCCAGTGTTTCGGTGGGTCCGCCACGCACAATGAACTTACCCTCAAAAGGGACGAGCGAACCCGGTGTGAGTTTCTTATAGTCGTCGTACCGCTGTGGGTCTGTGATCTTCACGTCGACAATGATATAGGCTGCCATGGTTTCCTTTTTATGTTCAAGTTAGTTGAAATGAAAGAAGCGCACCTTAAGGATGCGCTTCTCCATGTAATCCGTGGACAAGTTGATCTATTTTGTCGTAGACAGCTTTGCCACGCTGTTCTTTTCCCACACGTAAACGAACCGTCCGTCATACGAGAGTTTGGAAACGGAATTCTTGCGGGCATTATAGGTGAGGTATTTGCTGGTTTCCACATTGTAGGCGGCGAAGTCGTCATTCTCTCGCTGAAAGAGCAACGTATTGCCGTACAGGCCGGCGAAATCGCCTGATTTCCAACGTCCGCTGTTAATCAGCTTGCCGTCTATCTTGTTATGCCCGGCAATTCCTTTCTCGCCCACAACAATCACCCGGTCATTGTAATCGATGATCTTCTGAGCCAGCCCGATATCGTCGTCGCCCAGGGCAATTTCTGTATTCTCCTTTCCGCTTTTGATGTCAAGGGAATAAAGAGCCTTGCCGCTGCAGACAATGAATCGGTTGTTGTCGATCGGGAAACCGTTCGTAATTCCCTTCTTGAAACGCTCCGATTCCCAGAGTTTTTCTCCGTTGGAGGCATTGAAAGCCTGCACGCCGTTCGGTTTCACATTACGGTAGTAAACCATCCAACGCTCCGTGATGGTATAGCTGCCATCGGCGTTGCGCGTACGCTGTTGAATATACGCCTGGCACTCAATCATACCGCCAATCTGGAGGATGAGGGTTCCATCGGCAAAATATAGTCCGGGCAGCGCCTTTGCACTTTCAATTTCGGGGGATGTCCACAAAAGCTTACCGGAATTCAAATCGTACTTCTTGATGAATTGCTTCTTCTTGTCTTTCATGTCGATCACGTAGACATCATTGCCGACGACAACGGGCTCAGCCACTACGCCATAGCAACCAAATCGTTTAGCGCCTGCCGGTTTGCCCACAACATTGAGATCGGCATCGAAAGCAGCAGACCACTGCTGGGCACCGGTATTGTAATCATAGACCTGGATACCGTTGAGGTGAAGGAATACCTTTCCTGCCACGAGCCGCAATTTGGCTGTTGATTCCCGGGTTATGACTTTCTTTTCGGCAAGACCGATGTAGGTCTGATCCCACACGACATCGCCGTTGGCCATATTGATTTTTACAATCTGGTTCTTAAACCCGGCAAACAGGGAACTCAGCAGATCGGGCTTGAAGTTCAGCATGACGATGTGGTTGTCGCTGCCTACCGTGTAGGCACCAACTACACCCTTGAACTTGGTGGTTGTCCAAATCTCCTCACCTGTGCGAGCCTTGATCATCGTCAACGCTGCTTTGGTGGAAACGGCAAAGGCGTCCATTTCCGGAATGTATACCACGTTGTCTTCCGTTACATCCTGGTACTTGTCAGTCATCCATAGAAAGTTGCCCGTCGGAATATCCACACAGGCAATTTTGTCTTTACCCATTTTCCGGTCGAAGAGGAACATGACATTGGATTCCCACATAGGAATCTGCTCGTCGATTTTACCCAGACCAGGCGTAATGTCTTTGAAGCGTTTTGTCCAGATGATGCTGCCATCCCGGTTCTTGACAAAAGATATTTCCTTGTCGTTGCTGGCCATCAACATGTCTTTTGGGTCGCTGAGCCCGGTGTTTTCAATCTTGTGGTCCAGTTTCGTTTCCCAAACCACATTCATTTCTTCCTGGGCGAAAAGCCGGCCGCCAAGGAAAATGACAAGAGCCATTGAAGTAAACAGTCGTTTCATACGTTGGGTGTTTTAGATAGGTAGTAGTTAAAATTGAAAGGTGTATCGAAATTTGAAATTGGTGCTTTTGGGAACCTTAAATCCGAACTCCAGTGTCCGGATGAAGTCTTTTACCCTGTTTTGCATAGGCACATCGACCGCTGTGCTGCTGACCATAAAAACGCTCTGCACCTTGCCCTTGTCAAAAAGAGTGATATCCATGACGTACTCTCCGATCAGTCCGCGCTTTGCGGCTTCGACCTGAAGCGGGGCGCCGGTTTTGAACAAGCTGTCGAGTTCCGATGTGGCGCGGGCAACAACCTCGTCATAGTTGGACAACAAGGGTTTCTTCTGTGCATCACATTCTTCAATGGCAAAGAACAATGCGAGGAAAGTGGTGGCAAGGAGTGTTTTCATTTCTATTCGGCAAAATTCCACAGGACAAGCTTGTTACCGTAGCCAAGAGCGATGGTGCTTTCATCCGGCAGGAATTCAAAGCAGGCACGTCCCAGCACTTTGTTTTCCAGCAGGCGGAAGTCATTCTTGAATCGCTTCAACGCCTGACCGCTGTCGCGATCGAAAATGAGGAGCGAATTGGCCACGGTACGCTGGTGTTCGACTGAGGTTACTCCAACAAAGAGTCCGTTGGGACTTTCCTTGTAAATGGGTTCCGGTGCATTGGTGGCGAACATGGTCCTGCTCACCTCTCCACGGACAGGATCAACAACCTGGAGATAGGCATTGCGGTTGGAACCGGCAGCTTGACGAAGTTTTGTATTGGGAGCGTTGAAGAGAAATAGTGACTTGCCGTCCGGAGTGAATCGCATGCTGAAGATAATGTCCATGATGTCGTTGACCACCGCCTTTTGCCGGAATGTATTGGCATCGTAGAGAACGGCCACCTCGCGGTACTTTACCGCTTCCTTGATGGCTTTCTTGTCGTTTCGAATGGACGGGATATTCTTTAGGTCCTCTTCCGTTGGCTTTTGAGCGACGGCAATCGTTGAGCCATCGGCACTGATGCCAAAGGAGTTGGAGACATTGGGAGGGCTGAAGCGCTTGGTTGACTTTCCGGTGGCTATATCCCAAAATACAATTTCCGTTCCCAGTAAGGTGACTAATGACTTGCTGTCGGGGGTGAAACAGGCGGCATGCGCATTATCTTTTTGCAGCACGATAGAGCCGGACTCCAGATCAACAACTGCCGCCAGTGAAGGGCGATCGTCATTCAGTGCCCAGTCCGTGAAGAATTGTTCCAGGAGCAGCAAATACCGGCCATCGCGGGAAAACCACATATAAGGGCCGTGCTTGAACCCTTCGAAAGTCAGCTTTCTCGTCACTTGCTGGCTGGCAATATCCCAGAAGAGGATGTTGCCTTCAGCCGTACCGATGGCCAGCTCTTTTCCATTCGGTGCGAGCTCGATGGAACAAAGGTAATTTGCGTTATCGCCGAGAGTAATCTCTTTGTAGTTCTGTTGCTGGGCAAACGATGTTAGCGACGCCAGCAACAGCAGGTAACATAGCCGATGCACAAGGGGTGAGGTTAGGAGATAAAACTAGGAACTCTCCCTGAGCAAATCAATAGGAAGACCGTTTTGTCCGGCAATCGGGGCGGAGATTCAGGACTCAGGTGTTGAGCCAGCGCATAAACTTGCCCCAGATTGTCTTGGGCTTTTCCACCGGAATCGGGGTTGTATCTTCCATTTGCTCTCGCACCCATCGTGCCGGTTTGGTGGGGGCCTGTGGCTTTAGCCGCTTCTGGTAATAGGCTGCTTTGCGCTCTTTCTCCCGGGAGCGCTCTTCTTCGATTTGCCGCTGCTTCTCGTGTTCCTCCCGCTCACGGGCGAGAGCCACGGGGTTTTTGCGGTCTTTGGGTGGAGAATTTCTCCGCGGATTGCGCCATGTGGCCTGTTGTGGTTCGGTGGCTTTCTCGGGCCCTGACTCCGTATTTTCTTCCGGTTTGGGCTCTGGCTTCTTCTTTTCCGGAAGGTCAATCTTCCCGATAACACGAAGCCCGGGCAATTCAATCTTCGGCGCTTTGATCAGTTCTGGAACTGACGCGGGGTCCGTAGGGAATTCGGTCAATGGCTGGGTTTCCGTTGCTTCCACGGCATCGGTGGTCTGAATGACCTGCTGACGCAGGGTTTCGTTGCCTGGGGCAAATTCGGCCAGGACCAGATCAACGTATGCGTCATCGATGCGGGCATTGTTGTGGCTGTCCACGGCGATGTCACGAGCGCCCAGGAAGGTGACGATCTTGTCGGGGCTGATGGATAGTTGGCGGGCTAGTTGTCCGAGGCGCATAGGGGTAAGGCAATCTCGAGCCGGTAAAGATAATACAAGGATGCGGAGTCAAGATGCGGGCCGCTGCCGCCATTTCTTTTTTTCGCTGTGGGCTTTTTTGGATTGAAGCCGTTTTTGACGCGACGTTTTCGTCGCTTTGGTGGCTTTTCGGGCCTTTGGCTTGTGAAATGCCTTGACCAGGAGTTCCTTCAATTTCTCTAATACCCTTTCACGGTTTTCTGACTGTGACCGGCTTTCCTGGGCGGTGAGTACCAGCACACCGTCGGATGACATGCGGGTGTGCAGCTTCTGCAAAAGAAGTTCCTTCTCATCCGCTGTAATCAACCTGGAGTTGGCAACATCCCATTTCAACGTCACTTTTGTCTCTACCTTGTTGACGTGCTGACCGCCAGGACCACCCGCGCGGGCGGTAGTCAGGATAAGCTCTGGCGTAAGGCGTTCAACTTGAAAGGGTAACATGACGAACAAAGGTAAGGTTGTTCGGGCCTAACGTAAGACTTTTCAGCACATCAACGCTTACACATACCTTTGCTTCATGTCACTCTTTGTTTCCAGTATCAACTCCGGCAGCAACGGAAACTGCTATTACATCGGTAATGCCGAGGAAGCGGTATTGATTGACGCGGGAATTTCCGCCCGGGAGACAGAGCGAAGGCTTAAACGACAGGAACTCTCCTTCAAGAAAGTCAGGGCCATCTTCATCACACACGAGCATAGTGACCATGTGGGAGGACTGTACAAACTTGCCAAGCGACACCAGGTACCGGTCTATATGACCGCGGAGACGCTTCGGGCAAGCCGGTTGGTACCGAATCGGATTCAAGTCAGAAATTTTATACCGCATGAAGTAATTCATATCGGGGAATTGGCGGTAACGCCGTTTCCGACTTTGCATGACGCACGTGATTCTCATGGATTCCTGGTGACAAGCCGCGAGATTTCGGTTGGCGTTTTCACCGACCTGGGTACCATCACGCCGGCCGTGTCAAAATATTTCAAACAATGCCATGCCGCCTTTTTGGAATCGAACTACGATGAAGAAATGCTGAGGACGGGCGGTTATCCACCAGAGCTTCAGGAGCGCATTCGTGGCGACCGTGGACACTTGTCTAACCTGCAGGCGCTGGAGTGCTTTCTAACGCATCGGCCTGCTTTCATGACTCATCTTTTTTTATCGCACCTGTCGGAGAACAACAATACACCGGAAATAGTACAAAAACTGTTCGGTACGGTGGCCGGAAATACGGAGATTGTCATAGCCTCACGACATAAAGAAAGTGGTGTTTACCTTATTGGAGGTACGCACGCCGGAAAGCTGTCGACATTACACGAGGCCTCACAGCTTTCGTTGTTCTAGGATTCTTTGTGTACTTTCAAATCTTCTAAAGCCATTCTTATGAAACACTTTCAAACATGCTTCCTGCTGCTTGTATTTCTCGGTATATCCTTGGCCGCCTGGGCGCAAGGAAAAAACGACACGATCCCCAAAGGTGAAGTCTCCACCACGAGTCATACGGTAAAAATGGATGGGAAGATTGTGGCTTATAAGGCAATGGCGGGAACACTATTGCTCCGCAACAGCGAAGATGAGCCCATTGCTTTGCATGGGTTCACCGCATACATCAAAGATGGCACGACGGATTTCAAGACGCGCCCCATCACATTCGTCTTCAACGGTGGCCCGGGATCTTCATCCATCTGGCTGCACATGGGCGTTATTGGACCCCGCCGTGCTGTAGTAAATGATCCGGGTTTTACGCCGGCTGCTCCTTATACGCTGGAGGAAAACAGCTCATCGCTGATCGATGTTACGGATATAGTCATGATGGATCCGATTGGGACCGGCCTCAGCCGGGCCGTTGGTAAATCAAAGAACAAGGACTTCTGGGGAGTGGATCAGGATATTCGGGCAATCAGTCAGTTCATCAAGCAATTTGTCACAGAAAACGATCGGTGGAATTCCCCAAAGTATTTGCTCGGCGAGAGCTATGGAACATTCCGCAATGCAGGTGTTGTTAACTACTTGCAGGAAAACATGGGTATGGCAATGAATGGGGTCATCATGGTTTCCGCTGTCTTCGATCTCCGCCAATTAGTCTTTGCCCAGGGCGACGACATATCATACGTAATGAACCTGCCCACGTATGCCGCTACGGCCTGGTACCACAACAAAGTACCGAATAAGCCAGCGAGTCTCGATGCATTTTTGACCGAGGCACGAAACTTTGCCAAGACGGAGTACACACAGGCATTGATGGAGGGAGATCAGTTGAGCGGGGCCGCCCGCGAAAAGGCAATTGATCGCCTGGCTTACTTTACCGGATTAAGCAAAGCCTATTTAGACAAAACCAACCTGCGGGTTGCAGAACCTGAATTCACGGAAGAGCTGCTGCGCGCTGAGAGAAAGACTGTTGGCCGATTGGATTCACGCTTTACCGGTATTAACCAGGATCTCTTAAACCAGTATTCACAATACGATCCACAGAGCGCAGCCATCAGCCCCGGCTATACAGCGTTGTTCATGGATTACTATTACAATACATTGAAAGTGAGCAAAGCCCGGAGCTATCATGTCTCAGCCTATAGCCGACAAGGCTTTGATTGGGATTGGAAACATGCCAGGAATGGTGGTGGTTTTCCAACTCCCCCGAATACGGCCGTGGATTTGGCAGAAGCCATGTCGCACAATCCGAACCTGAAAATATTAATCCTCAATGGTCTCTACGATCTGGCGACCCCGTTCTATGGTGTGGAGTACACCATCGATCATATGGAATTGGAGAAAGACATCAAGGCCAACATCACGATGAAATATTATGAGGCCGGTCATATGATGTATACACACCGCCCGTCACTGGAACAGTTTAAACGCGAGACGGCGGAATTCATCGGAAAGACGAGTAAGCGGTAGCCCGCAGAGTGACCAAGGGGCACCTACATCCCTCGTCCTCCTGTCAACAGACTATACGCTTTTGGTGCAAGGGATCTCAGTAATGCCCCGAGGCCAACGCAAATGGCTATGATGACGAGCGGCAGCACGACAAAGGCAGCCGCTCGTGCCCATTCGTGTGGCTGGAACAAGGCGATCGCCGGGTTGATGAAGTAAGCAATAAACGGTGCATGCAGGGCGTAGATCATGAATGAGAATGCGCTCAGCCAGACGAACCATTGTCGTGCCATGAAAAAGCGCACAACCGCGTTGCCGCCGTACCATGCGGTAATGAGCCCGCTGAGGACAACCCCTTTGTGCAGAAAAGTGATAACGGGGTAGACCGCATTACCCAATATGGACTGGCCTTGGAATGCAAGCCACGTCTTGGCAATTGCCATGACAAGAAAACCCACTGCCCAACCGGCAGGATTCATCCATCCGCGGGGCTGTTCGATTGAAAAATTGGTTTTCTGGATCCAGACGCCAAGGGAAAAGAAGAGAAGCCCTTCACCTTCAAAGAGCAGGAAGCCCATGGTTCCCATCCAGAGGAGAGTGGCGACAGCGAAAAAAACAGGTCGGGCCGTTTTGTTTAACACGGCGGCACGTATCCAGGGATAGGCGAGGTTGTAGATCAACAGTACACGGATGAACCACAATTGGTAGGAGACCGGCATGAAGACCCAGCGAAAGACTACCTCGTACCAATGATAATCGTGGAGAAGAACTCTTGATTCGTCAATCTGAACCACGTGGGAATCGGCGATCATATCACGGGTAACCGGCGCCATCTCAAGAGCCAACGTGAGCGCAATGGCGAGGCCGCTCCAGATGAGATACGGCAGCCCCAGTGTTCGCAATCGCTTTTTGACCCGTTGACCGTGCGGTTGATCGTCGTGCAATGCGAAGAGATACCCCGAAATAACAAAGAGCATGGGGATCCGAAACCGGAAAAGAGCATCCGCGAGAAGGTATTCCACAAAGGCCGTCGGTGTCATCGGCTCCATCGGGGTGGTCCACGGCTGCAGGTAGCGCATATCCAGGTTGTAGCCGTGAACAAACACGAGCAGGAACATGGATACAAAAGACCAGAAGCGGAACTTTTGACTGAGAAATGGGGAAACCAGTTGACTCACGAGCTAGCGAACGAGTTTCCAAGATACGGGTTGCCTGACGATGGATGCCGGGCAATGCTTATTTTTGAATATGAAGAAAATCATTGCTGAAAATGCCCCTAAGGCCATCGGTCCATATTCCCATGCCTGGCAGTCGGGCAATCTGGTGTTCTGCTCAGGACAGACACCGCTCAATCCCTCCACCATGCAGATCGAAGGGGCAACGGTGAGCGAGCAGACCACCCTCGTTTTGTCTAACCTGGAAACTGTTTTGAAAGCTGCCGGGTGCGACCGATCCAACGTGATCAAGACCTCCGTTTTCCTGAAGAACTTCGCCGACTTTGAAAAGATGAACAAAGCCTACGAGGCGTTCTTTGGTGACCATAAACCGTCGCGCACCACCGTGGAAGTTAGTCGCCTGCCAAAAGAAGCCCTCGTTGAGATTGAATGCATCGCCGAAGCGCGATGACGAGCAATGTTTCTGACAGATTCAATGATGCGTTTCCGGACAGGCCTTTTTGCACTGGCGATTATGGCGTCTGCCGGCGCGCATGCACAGGATTCACGCCCAAACATATTGCTCATTGTAGCCGATGACCTGGGCTATGCTGATCTTGGATGTTATGGAAGCAACATCCGAACTCCCTCTATTGATCAATTAGCAAAAGAAGGAATTCGATTTACGCAGTTCCACACAGCGCCTACGTGTGCCCCAACACGCACCATGCTACTCACAGGCAACAACAATCATGTCGCAGGTATGGGCAGCCAGGGAGGGGCAGCAAAAGGTTCTTGGGAAGCTTCCCAGCCTGGGTATGAAGGTTACCTGTCGGATCGTGTTGTCACGTTGCCCCAGATTTTGCGCGATGCGGGATATCACACCTACACTGCCGGCAAGTGGCATTTGGGCAAAGGACCAGAACATAGCCCGGCAAAGAAAGGATTTGAGCGATCGTTCAACTTACTTCAGGGGGCATCCAATCATTACAATACAGTTGGTATAATAGGCACAGACAGTATTTCCCAATACAGCGCTGATGGAAAGTTGGCCGACTACCCCGTCGGTTCTTATTCAACTGAATTTTATACAAACAAACTGATGCAGTTCATCCGGGAAGGAAAGGATGGGAGACCCTTCTTTGCCTATGCTGCATACACTTCGCCACACTGGCCGCTGCAGGCACCAGCCGAGAATGACCGCTATCGGGATAAGTTCGATATAGGGTATGACAGCTTGCGGGCGTTGAATTTCGAGCGATTGAAAAAAGCAGGAATTATACCTCAAACCCAGTCACTGCCGCCGCGGCTGGCATCAATTAAACCATGGGAAATGCTTTCGGCGGAAGAGAAGCGAGTGGAGTCGCGGAAGATGGAATTGTATGCCGCCATGGTCGATAATCTGGACGAGCATGTAGGTCGATTGATACAATTCTTAAAGAACGAAAAGCTGTACGACAACACAGTCATCTTGTTTATGTCTGACAATGGTGCCGCCGCGGAGGATTTCTATGTTCGAAAACCCTACGCCGATTTTATTGCTCCGCGCTATGACAATTCGTACGACAACATGGGATCCCCGACTTCCTTTGTCTCCTATGGACCCCAGTGGGCCAAGGCCGGCGCTGCCCCGTTCAGCCATCATAAAGGATACACAACGGAGGGCGGGATAGTAGCGCCGTTGATAATCACTGGAAAGGGAATTCGTGATAAAAACAGAATACGTTACGATTATCTGACTGTAATGGACCTCGCCCCAACCATCCTGGAATGGACCGGCGCAAAGTATCCTGCCAAAGCGGGCGCTTCGATAATGCCGATGTTGGGTGAATCCCTGGTTAAGTTTCTGAACGGAGAAGCAAAGCAAGCGCATGACAATGATTACGCGATGGGACTTGAGTTGTCGGGAAGAGCGTTTTACCGGAAAGGAAAATGGAAAATTGTCAACCTGGAGCCCCCTTATCGTGAAAGCGGCTTCAAGTTGTTTGACATGGAAACGGATCCTGGAGAATCGCAGGATTTGTCATTGAGGTACCCTGATGTATACAATCGACTTATTGGTGAATGGAAGAAGTACTGCCTCGAAAAAGGCATTTACCTACAGGCGAGCAAGTGACGAAGCTTTACTGCTGCGAGTCAGACAGTCTTCAGAATTTTCTATCTTTAGTTATTAACCAAACCCTTAACCCTTATGGATACCAAAAAATTCTTGATGGGGACGATTGCGGGGGGAGTTGCCTATTTCTTTTTAGGATGGCTGGTATACGGCATGGCGCTGGAAAGCACGATGGCGGCATACAACAATCCGGCGTGTATGAGACCAATGGAAGACATGGTTATGTGGGCCATGGCTGTCGGCTGTCTTGGCTATGGAGCCACGCTAACCTACGTGTTTTTGAAGTCGGGTAATGTGAATTCTTTCGGATCCGGTGCTCAAGCAGGCGCTGTTATTGCATTCCTGATGGGTTTCAGTATCGACATGATGATGTATTCTACGTCGAGTGTAATGAACAGTACCACGGGCATTGCGATTGATGTGATTGCGGGAACTGTTATGGGAGGCGTCGTGGGCGGTATCATTGGCGTCGTGTTGGGCATGGGTAACAAACCCGCCACAACCTAACGGTGGAAGACGGCCGAAGCGACAATCAACCCGTTCTTTAGTTCCAGCATTTCTCCAACATACAAATCTTCCTCGCCCTGCACGTGCCGGATATATTCCATAAACACCCGGTTTTCGTGAGGCGTTAGTCGAACTATTTCATATTGGAGCGACGGCATACGATCGAAGGCGCCCTGCCACCAATGGCGAAGCGCCTTTTTTCCTTTTATCCATCCGTCCGTTTTCGGCTCGCGTACTTTTAGTTTTGGACTGTAGTGCTCGGCATTGTCATCGTACAATGCCAGAAGCTTGTCTATGTCCTTCTGATTGAAGGCATCAAACCAATCGTGAGCGACGGAAGACAACGCAGAATCCGTCACGGTCTAGTTTTGAAGGATGATGTAGGCGCCTGCGAGCATGATCGGCACCGCGCGGAGAATAGCGGGCGTCAACCGTTGCAAATGCTGTGCGCCCTGCATGTTGCTAAATCCCCACACTACAAATCCGACGAGCGCGGTCAGCGATTGAATGATGAGCATCTGCTTAAACCCCGGTTTATTCGGATCGGCATGAAAGAGCGCGAGACCAGAGGCGCCCACAGCGCTGCTGATCCAAAGAATTTTTGGAAGGATGGTGGTACTTAGCATGAAAGCGAAGTCCATCTTGGTTCCCTCGGCTATTGGCTCCGGGGGGCGAAAAGCCATGAGGAAGTACAGCGCGGCGAGCACACTAAGTCCGGCTACGATTAATGTCGTGGAACTTGTGAATCCAAGGTAGTGAGCAGCCACAGCTACAATGACGACCGCGAGGGCAAGGGTCTCGGCACGTTCCAGGTTTTTATATAAGGCCTGTGAGAAGGGGGTGGGCTCTGCCATACAGATCGGTTAGGTAGATAAATATACTTTAAATAGCCATGTCATTTTTCTGCAGTCCTGACAAAAGTCATGACACGCTCCCCGCCATTCTCCACACATTTGTCGTTTTGTTGGAATGACAATGGCAATCTTGGAGCCGAGTGGACACGACGAATGGAGGCAGGTGCTGGTGCGCTACCAGGTCAGCCACGCTCATGAACTTGATCCGGAATTTGTGTTTGCGTTGCTGGACGCTTTCGAGGATCACAGAACTTTCGACATTCGCGGCTTTTCCAAATTTCGACTGTCGATTATCGTGGATTACATTCGGAAGACACATCAGTACTACCTTGACCGCAAGCTACCGGAGATTGAACAAAGCATTCACCTGCTCCTGAAAGCTTACCCGGAGGCGCATCCGTTACTGGTGGTCCTCAATGATTTCTATACCTCCTACAAACTTCATCTCACTTATCACATCGAAGTAGAGGAAACACAGCTGCTCCCATACATTCTTCATTTGGAAAAGGTGGATGAAGGAAAGGCCTCCTTCCAGGCCTACCCCGGCACCTATTCCCTTGACCGGTTTCTCATCCACCACCAGGACACGGAAAAGGAACTCAAGGATGTACGTGAAGCGATGTTGCACTATTCACCGCCGCCAACCAATGAAACGCTCTATCGCATTCTAATCTCTCAATTGGAAATATTGGAAAAGGACCTTGCTGTGCATGCGCTCATCGAAGAAGAGGTTCTTTTGCCCCGGGCCATGGCCTTGGAGCGGAAATGGGGGCGCTAGAGACACTTAGTTAGCGAAGCAGCAGTAAGAGTTTCGGATTACCTGGAATGAAAGCAACCGGGTAGGATTAATCCACTGGTCAGACAAATCGATCCAACACCGGTTACGGTTTTCAATTTCACGAAAGCTCCAACGATTAATGCCTTGCTGCAGGACATCGAGGTAGGCAGAAGCCTCTTCAAGCGTTTGAAATTTCTGATGATGAACCAGCTGGTTGCAGTTGTTCCAAAGGGTGGCGCCTTCGGGTGCTAGCGACTCTAGTTCAAAGATTCCATCGGTGAAGCCGCCGGTGACGCCAAGAAAGAAGATCGTTCTGGCCGGATTGCAAAGGACATAGACCATGTAATGCATGGAATAAAAATAGGATGGACAACACCAGGTTGTCCATCCTGAAATCCTGACTAAATAAATCAGGTATTCCGTCAGCCCTACATATCCGAAGGCTTGCGTTGGATAGTTATTACTTCTATTCCTTTTTCCTTCGCCATCTGGTTGATCCGGTCAACATTTTGGTTGATGGTGGTTTTCAACCGCGTTAGTTCATCGTCAATCTGGCGTGTGAGCATCTGACGAACTTGCTCCCCTTGCCGCGTCGGCGGGAAATCACCTGCTGCCTGTTCCACCATCAGGTGCGCCAGTTGGTTGTTCATCTTGATGCCATAGTTGAGCGGATCTTGTACACTTCGGTTCCGTGTTTCATGGATATTGTTTTCGTGGACCGTCAGCGCATCCTCGAATTTCTTCGCGGCCTCCGATAGTTCTTTGTATTGAGGATCGGATGCGATCCGGGACTTCAACGCACCAAGGTCCTCCTTGATCTTCCGGATATCAATGACTCCCTGGTTTGCTTCACTGACCTTGTCACGGACTTTCACGAGGAAATCATACTGTGCCTGAAATTCTTCCTGCGTAGTCTGAACGCGGGGATCTTTAAGAATTTCAAATTCCTGTTCCATGGATTGGCCACCCGCCGTCAGACGCACTTTGTATTTTCCGGGCACGGCGCGGGGACCGAGATTTGGGGATCCGTAATACACCATCCCAGGAAAGGTCTTATACCCGGGATGACGCATGTTCCACACAAACCGGTTACCACCGGCTTTTACGGTGAGCATATCCGTACGAGTGGCAGTGGAATAGGTCTTGATAACCCGTCCATCATTTTCAAGGAACTCGAGCTTCACCTCTTCCTTTGACACGCTCTTCAGATAGAAGTGGACGAGCACACCACCGGGGTGATTTTCCCCTTCGAGTCTCCGGTCAGCGCCGCCAAATCCACCCGCACCGGGCATCCGGAAGGTAGGCGCGGGCTTGAAAAGAACGGCATCGCGGCCAACCATTTCAGCATTGACCTGGTGAAGCGGGGTGAGATCGTCAATCATCCAGAAGCTGCGTCCGTGCGTGGCGGCGATCAGGTTATCGTTCTTGATGGCCAGGTCGTGAATGGGAACGGGCGGCAAGTTCAACTGAAACTTACTCCAGCTGGCACCGTCGTCAAATGAAATCCACATGCCCTTTTCTGTGCCGGCATACAGCAGCCCTTTCCGTTTTGGATCGGCACGGACAACGCGCACAAATTCTTCCTTGGGAATTCCGTTGGTGATCACTGTCCATGTCTTGCCATAGTCTACTGTCTTGTAGATGTAAGGCGTGTAATCGCTGAATTTGTAGGAGCTGGCAACGACGTAAGCGCCGCCTACAACAAACGGATTCACATCAATGCTGTTCATCATGTTGTACTTGGGCGAAGTGGGGGGCGTCACGTTCTTCCAGTTCTTTCCGCCGTCGGTCGTAACATGAAGAAGGCCGTCATCTGATCCCGTCCAGATTTCGTCTTTGGTATAGGGCGACTCGGTGATCACAAAAATATTGGCATAGTATTCGGCGCCTGTGTTGTCTTGCGTGATCGGCCCACCGGAAGATTTCAGGGTCTCGGGTTCACCACGCGTAAGATCGGGACTGATTTCCTCCCAACTGGCCCCGCCGTTTGTCGTCGCATGAAGGTGATTTGATCCGGCGTATAATTTCTTCGGATCGTGATGACTGAAGCAGATGGGGTAGTTCCAGTTGAAGCGGTATTTCATTACTTCAACTCCCGATCCCGCCGGAAGGAAAGGCCACACATTGGTGCTTCGCTCCTGGCCGTTGTCCAGGTTCTGCATGCTCATGTACCCCTTGTAGTCGCTGCCGTAGATAATGTTGTTGTTCAACGGATCGGGAGCCAGGTGTGCACTTTCGCCGATGGACAGCGCATCCCAGTCCCGTTCGGTGATGCTGTTTCCGTCAACCCGGTGCGGAATCCGAACACTGGTATTATCCTGCTGAGCGCCAAGAATGCGGTAGGGAAAAGAATTGTCGGTGGTGACGCGATAGAACTGGGCAGTCGGTTGATTGTGATATGTCGTCCAGTTGCTGCCGCCGTCATTGGAGACCTGGGCACCGCCGTCATCGGCAATAATCATTCGCTGGTTGTTATCCGGATCAATCCACAAATCGTGGTGATCGCCATGCGGTGCATCTTTCAATTCGAAGGTCTTGCCTCCGTCTTTGGAGACGCCATAGCTCACATTCATCACCCACACTTTGTCTTCATTCTGCGAGTCTGCATAGATGCGGCAATAGTACCAGGCGCGCTGCAGGAGGGCGCGGTCCTGGTTCATTCGTGTCCATGTGGCGCCGGCGTTGTCTGAACGGTAAACGCCGGGGGCTTCGGAATTTTCAAGAATGGCCCATACGCGATTTGAATTGACCGGAGAGACGGTTACGCCAATGACCCCGTTTATGCCGCCGGGCATTCCAGGTTTGTCCGAAAGGCTTTCCCAGGTTTCCCCGCTGTCGGTGCTCTTCCAGAGTTTGGAATCCGGACCGCCGCTGTCCATACGCCATCCGTTGCGGCGCATATTCCACGTGGTGGCGTAGATAATGCGGGGGTTATTCGGATCCAGAATAAGATCGCCGGCGCCAGCTTTATCATTGACGTACAAGACTTTCTTCCAGTTTGCCCCGCCATCGGTGCTCTTGAACACGCCGCGCATTTCATTAGGTTTCCACAGGTTGCCCATGGCGGCTACATAAACGATATCCGGATTTTTGGGGTGAATCCGAATTCGGGAAACGTGCCGCGAATCCGGCAGCCCGATATGTTTCCAGCTGGCACCTGCATCAGTTGACTTCCAGACACCCCAACCGCTGGACACGTTGTTTCGAAGCCCCTGTTCGCCCTCGCCCACGTAGATCACATTGGGGTCACTTTCGGAAACTGCGACAGCGCCCACCGTACCCCCGAAATACTTGTCCGTGATGTTGAACCATGTTTGTCCGGCATCATTGGATTGCCAAACACCGCCGCCGACCGCACCAAAATAGTATCGGTTCGGGTTGCCCCGTACGCCCGTCACGGTCGTTGATCGTCCACCGCGGAATGGTCCGAGTTCCCGCCATCGTATTCCCGAGTAGAGAGACTGATCAAATGACAACGTAGCGGAGGCACTTGCGGTGGTTTTCTTCTGTGCGAAGGCGGGCATTAAACCCGCCAGGGCAAACAGGATAAATAGTAGGCGCTTAACCATCTGGTGTATTTTCAATTGAATTAGTTATTGATCACGGCGTCTTTCTTCTCGGGCATCAGGGCCGGCATATTCTTCTCACGGAACACACGGTTGTATTCCGCGATATCTTTTTCGATCAGCTGATTCATCTGCATTTTGTACTTCGCCCAGTCGGACTGCACATCACGTGCACGATCCTGTACGCCCTTCGTCAAACGAGGATCATGCTGATCAGCCACGCCGCGCAATTGAAGGTATTCTGAATTCAGCTTGTTGGGGAAGTTGATCACGTCCTGGAAGTTCTTCGAGCGCGGTTCGATCAGGTTGGATTCCCACTTATCGATCTTCTTGTTGAGTTCCTTGCCCATGTTGACGAAGTCTTTCGCTTCCGGAACGTTCTTTAGGGACTCATTATAAGTATCGATTTGCTTCTTTACCTGGCGCAGGCTGTTCACCGATCGGTGCAGTTCTTCAAACTGCTCGCCCGCTTGCTTCATGAATTCCTGTTGGGCCGCCCACTCAGCAGCGGTTGCCTTCACGTGGGGATCTGATATCAAATCGAATTCTGTTTCTGACTGCTGACCTTTGTAGGTGATGCGTGCCTTATACTTGCCGGGAGCGACCCGGTAGCCGCGAGAATCGCCATACACATAGATGCCGGGAACACCGATCAGTGCTTCGGTCCGGAAATCCCAGGCAAAGCGGTTGATCCCTGCTTCCGCCGGAATAGTTTCTGCAGGAGGAGGGCCACCGGGATAGGGTTTGTAACTCTCATCCTTCTTATTGGTGTATTTGCGGATGGCCTTGCCGGCAAGATCGAGCACTTCGAGGGTAACCTTGTTGGTGTCGGCCTTGTCCTTCAGGTAATAGTCAAATGCCACACCATTGAGTGGATTACGGCCAAGTCCGGGAATGTCGCCGAAATATTCAGGAATGGTTACCGATGACAGGCGGTACGTTGGTTTCGGCGTAAACAACTTCACGGAGGCGTCGCCAAACTGGCCTTTACTCTGCTGGATCGCTCCCAGGTCATCCAAAATCCAGAATGCGCGGCCTGCCGTGGAGGCAACAAGGTCGTTGTCTTTTATCACGAGGTCAGTCACAGGAACAACGGGCAGATTCAGTTGGAATTTATTGAAACTGTTGCCGCCGTTTGTGGAGATATAGAAACCTCGTTCTGATCCGGCATAGAGCAGATCTTTCACCACCTTGTCCTCACGGATCACCTTGATGAAGTCATCCGTTTCAACGCCGACACCAATCTTGGTCCAAGTCTTTCCATAGTCCGTAGACTTCATCGTCATATTGCTGTAGTCATTGAACTTGTAGCGCGATGCCGAGATGTACACCGTCCCGTTATCGTGGGGAGAAACCTCAATGGAGTGAATCATGCATTCCGGAAGATCTTTTGGCGTGACGTTGTTCCATGTCTTGCCGCCGTCGCGGGTGAGATGAACCAGTCCGCAGTCACTTCCGGTATAGATGACGCCCGGCTCTTTCGCTGATTCAATCACGTAGTAAATCGTGTTGTAGTTTTCTCCTCCGGCCCCTTCGTTAGTGATAGGTCCACCGCTGACATCCTGTTTTGTTGTGTCGTTGCGCGTCAGGTCGGGGCTGATCACCGACCAGCTCAACCCGCCGTCTGTTGTTTTGAACAAAACATTGCCGGCATGGTACATCGTCTTGGCGTCATGGGGTGAGTTGATGAGCGGGGCGTTCCAGTTGAAGCGGTATTTCATCTTTTTCGGCGCCCAGGCGAGGTTGATGGAAGGGTATTCCTGGATGTCCTTTACTTCCCCCGTGCGCTTGTCGAGCACATCGATTTGGCCCTGGTAGCAGCCGCCGTAGAGCAATTCGGGATTATTGTAATCATTGAATGCCACCCAGGCGCTCTCGCAACCAGGGCCGTTGATCCAGTCCTTGTCAGTTATGCCGAAACCGCCGTTGCGGCTGGGCGTGGCCACCGATGAGTTGTCTTGTTGACCTCCATAAACCCAGTAAGGGAACTGATTGTCGACATTGACCCGGTAAAACTGGGCGGTCGCCTGGTTATTCAGTGGTGACCAGGTTCGGCCGGCGTTGTATGTAATTTCTCCTCCGCCATCGTCAGCCAGCGCCAGGTTCTGGTTGTTTTTCGTGCTGATCCACAAATCGTGCGTATCACCGTGGCCTACGCGAATGGTACTGAACGTACGGCCGCCGTCAATAGAGCGAGTCATGGGCGCGTTGAGGATGTAGACGATATCGGCGTTCACCGGATCGGCAAACACTTCCATATAATACCAGGACCGTGAAGTAATGTTTTGGTCGCTGCTCAACAGGCTCCATTTCTTCCCGCCATCGTCCGAACGATAAAGTCCGGCTTTTGATTTCTCTGCCTCGACGATAGCATATACGCGGCTCGGATTTGCACGCGATACGCTGACTCCCATCTTTCCCATTTCTTTGGGAAGACCTTCGTTAATCTTCGTCCAGGTTTCACCGGCGTCAGTGGATTTCCACAGGGAACAACCGGGACCGCCGCTTTCCACTTTCCAGGGATACCGACGGTGTTGCCAGGTGGCGGCATAGAGAATACGGGGATTCGTAAAGTCCATGCTGAGCGAGGAGGCGCCAGTGTTGTCATCGACGAACAGTGTCTTCTTCCAGGTGGCTCCGCCATCGGTTGATTTGTAGATGCCCCGGTCGGGACTCGGTCCGTGTACCGGTCCTTGTGCAGCAACATAAACGATATCCGGGTTGTGGGGATGGATGATCACATCGGAGATATGGCGGGTCTTTTCAAGGCCGACATTCTTCCATGTCTTGCCGCCGTCCGTGCTTTTGTAGACGCCGTCACCGTAGGAGGTCATCACGCCCCGTACGGCGTGTTCGCCGGTGCCGACAAAGATTACGTTGGGATCAGTTTCGCAAATCGCGATATCGCCGATCGATCCCACTTTGAAGAATCCGTCGGAAATATTCTTCCAGGTCGCTCCTCCGTCATCGGTCTTTCCAATTCCACCGCCCGTGTAGCCGACATAATACACCATCGGATTGGTAGGGTCACCGGCTATCGCGTTGGCGCGACCTCCGCGGAAGGGGCCGATGTTCCGCCATTTCACGCCTTTGAATGCTTCCGTTTTAAAGGTGGGTGATGAAGATGGTTCTGATTTTGGTTTTGACTTCTGAGCCAGGGACGGGACGCTCAGCAGGACACAACAAAGTGCGATGAGAAGATTGCGCATAGACGTTTGGGTTAGGATAGGAAATATCCGAAAACTTGGGCTTAGAAATGAGGAAATTATAGGAATGGTTGCGGTTGGTGGGACTGGCTTTGAACCAGAGGATGATCCAATTGAAGTTCAGACTTTTTTTGCAACTTGAGTGATCCTGTCGATCAGGACGGAGCACCGTTTTTGTTACTTGCAGTTATGAAGAAACCCCTTTCCAAACGCACCCTGGCTGTGCAGTCAGGCACGCAGGAAGATACCCTGTACGGCGGTCGCGTTAGTCCGATTTACACTTCCGCTGCCTATGATTATGAACAGGAGGTGAGGTACCCGCGATACTTCAACACGCCGAACCAGGCTGCGGTAGTTGGCAAAATGGCCGCACTGGAAAACGCAGAGGACGGACTCGTTTTCAGCACCGGCATGGCAGCTATCATGACTTCCCTGTTTGCCATGGTGAAAGAAGGTGATCATGTAGTGCTGCAGGAAGACCTCTATGGGGGCACCCACCATGCTGTGGTCAATGAGTTCAGCCGGTTCGGCATCCTGCATACCCTGGTGGATGCAGCCAATCCGAGAAACTTTGAGAAGGCCATAACGAAACGGACGAAAGCAATCTATATCGAGACGCCGTCAAACCCGCTGTTGAAGATTACCGATATCGCCGCTGTGGCCAGGATTGCCCGTCGGCATAAGCTGGTGAGTCTAATTGACAATACGTTTGCTTCGCCGGTTAATCAAAACCCGATTGACCTGGGCATCGACGTGGTGTTGCACAGCGGGACTAAGTATATCGGCGGCCATAGCGACCTGATGTGTGGTATTGCCCTTTCTACGAAGAAGTTGATCAGCCAAATAAGAACAAGCGGCATGCATTTCGGCGGCTCGCTCGACTCACAGACTTGTGCGCTCGTGGAGCGGAGCCTAAAGACAATCGTTCTGCGGGTTCAGCAGCAAAATGAGAATGCATTTGCCCTGGCGAGATTTCTGCAAGGTGAATCGCATATTTCGAATGTGTATTATCCGGGATTGAAGTCTCATCCGAATCATGCGGTGGCCAAAAAACAAATGACCGGCGGCTTTGGAGGAATGGTGTCGTTTGAGGTGAAAAAGGACCCGGATCGATTTCTCGGCCGATTGAAAATCATACATCGCGCAGTGAGCCTGGGAGGCGTTGAGTCAACCATTTGCTCTTCTGTCAAGACATCGCACGCGAAGCTTACCCCGGCGGAACGAAAAAAAGCAGGAATCTCTGACAACCTTTTACGTTTCAGCGTAGGCATAGAGGATGTAAACGACCTGATCCACGACATTCGGCAAGCCCTTGCATCATGATTGTTCGCGAAGCCCGCACCTCTGATATTCCTTCCCTGCTGGATTTCCAGTTGAAAATGGCTTTGGAAACGGAAAATGTTCAGCTGGAGATTCTTCCCTTGACACAGGGAATGAACAAATTATTTCGTGACCCCGGTAAGGCAAAATACTATGTGGCCGAAGTCAATGGCGAAATAGCAGGTTGCCTGATGACAACGTTTGAGTGGAGCGAGTGGCGATGCGGAACGATTCTTTGGATCCAGTCGGTATACGTCGCCGGACCATGGAGAAAGAAAGGCGTCTTCAAAGCGATGTACCAGCATATCCACCAATTGGTTAGTGAGGATCCTGATTTGAAAGGGATTCGGCTGTACGTGGATAAGACAAATGCGACGGCACAAAAAGTCTATTCCGGACTGGGCATGAACGGTGACCACTACACCGTCTTTGAATGGATGAAGCAGTGATTGCTTCCGTTAAGCGGCGCCCTTGATAATTTCGACAAAGTCCTTGGCTTTGAGCGACGCTCCCCCGACAAGACCGCCGTCAACATCCGGGCAGCCAAACAATTCCTTTGCATTGTCCGGCTTCACACTTCCGCCGTAGAGGATGGGAATAACCTGGGCGACCGATTCGCCATACTTTGAAGCAATCTCCTTCCGAATAACCGCATGCATATCCTGCGCTTGCTGCGTCGTGGCGGTCTTGCCGGTGCCGATGGCCCATACGGGTTCATAGGCAATAACAACTTTTGCTACGGCCTCCGCCGACAGGTGAAATAAGGACTCCTGAACCTGCTTTTTTACCAGCGATTCGTGCGTTCCCTTTTCGCGAATTTCCAAGGGCTCACCACAACAGAAGATCGGGATAAGGTTATTGGCCAATGCGCGGTCAATTTTCCTGGCAAGCTGTGGGCCATTCTCACCAAAGTATTGCCTCCGCTCGCTATGTCCCAGAATGACGTACGGTACCCCCATCGAGGCCAGCATGCCGGCGGAAACCTCCCCGGTGTAAGCCCCGGATTCATGCTCACTGCAATTCTGTGCGCCCACCGCAACCGGCGTTCCTTTCGCCTGCTCCTGTGTGGGGAGTAGAAAAGGAAAGGGAACACAGAGAATGACCTTGACCGACGGCTTGGTTTCAGAAGTGCAATAGTTGAGCACCTCGGCCGTCAAGGCCTTTGCTTCCGCAAGGTTCTTGTTCATCTTCCAGTTGCCGGCAACAATCTTGGTACGCATAGCGGGTGATTTACTTGGTGAATCTACTTGTTTTCAAATTCCAGTGAACCAGCCGGCTTTTCACCGGTTAGTCGCATGCTCTTAATGGGGCCGTGATACGTCACGTGAACGAGGTTGGATTGGTCGCCGTGAATTTCCTGGATGACGGAATTGGTCACCTCTATCATCTTGAATTTCCGGATTCCTTCAATTTCAAGGTAGCAAATCATCGCCGGGCCGTCAATCTCATGGGCGATGTAGCTCATCTTCGCCGGCTTTCCGTCAAGTTTCACCGTGAAGTGACCCTTCAAATAATCGCTGACCAGTTGATCGGTGTTCTTGCCGCCTCCCGGTTCAAGCAAGTCAAGGTATTCGTTATTCAATTGTTTTCTGACCGAGAGCTCAAGGTCATCAATGAAAATCCGACTGATCACTTCCAGGCTGCGATTCTTTTCGTTGTATTCGATCTCGGTTACCGATACGTGTATCGGGTGTAGTAGGAGGGAAAAGAGGAACAAGAGCATCGATTTCAAAAGTAGAGAGGAAAAGGGAGATTCAATAGTAAATACATTTGGTAATAACTTGCAGCACGTATGTCAACCTTTGAACTATACTTTGACCTGGGCAGAGAGCATATTCTGGATTATGCCAACGGTTATGACCACATCCTTTTTGTCCTGGCCCTATGTGCCGTTTACCTCGTACAGGATTGGAGACAGATATTTATCCTGGTCACCGCGTTTACCGTCGGGCATTCCATCACGCTCGCGCTGGCCACACTGAATATTATTTCAGTGAATGCGGCCTGGGTGGAGTTCCTCATCCCCCTGACGATTTTCACCACGGCGATTTCCAACCTGTTTCGAAAGGATGAACTGACGAAGGCCACCAAGATTCAGACCAACTACTTCCTGGCCCTGTTTTTCGGCCTCATCCACGGCATGGGATTTTCTAATTACCTGAAATCCCTTCTCGGAAGACATGAGAACATTACCATGCCGCTTTTTGCCTTTAATGTGGGGCTGGAAGTCGGCCAAATAATAATCGTTGGGGTTTTCCTCGCGGTCAGTTTTATTGCGGTAAACCTGGCGAAAGCCAATCGCCGGGATTGGAAGATGATTATTTCCTCGGCCGTTGCCGGGATCGCCCTGATGCTGATGAAAGACAGAATTCCCGAATGGTAAGCCCAACTATTTAATACCCATGCGTTTAATCGTCATTTTTTTTATGCTGGCTGCCGTGCGCGTTTGTGGCCAGGCCCCGACTGAATCCAAAGGCTGGCAAGGAAAATTCGAACAGCTGGACCAACTGCTGCCCACACCGAACGAATATCGCTCGAGCTCCGGCTCGCCCGGACCGAAATACTGGCAGCAACGCGCTGACTATTTCATCCAGGCGGAGTTGGATGACAACACGCAGCGAATTACCGGCTCGGAAAAGATAACGTATTACAACAATTCTCCCGACGTACTTACCTACCTCTGGCTTCAGCTGGATCAGAACATCTTTGCAAAGGATAACATGACGTCAAAGACGGAGATGACGACGGTCAAGGACTCGGCAAATACACGAAAGATGGCGCAAGACCTGAACCTCTTTGACTATGACGGCGGATTCAAAATCAAGAGTGTTGCCGATGCTTCCGGAAAGCCGCTGGTCTATAAAATAAACAACACCATGATGCGGGTTGACCTTCCCCAACCACTCGCCCCGGGGAAGACATACACATTTTCTGTTGATTGGTGGTACAATGTTCATGATCGCATGCAGGGCATGAATCGCAATGATCTGCGCAGCGGCCTGGAGTATTTTCCCGCGGACGGAAATTACAGCTACATCATAGGTCAGTGGTTTCCCCGCATGTGCGTTTACGACGACGTTGTTGGCTGGCAGCATAAGCAGTTCCTCGGTTATGGAGAGTTTACCCTGGCCTTTGGAGACTACGAAGTCAACCTCACCGTGCCCGCGGATCACATCGTGGCAGCTACGGGGATGATTCAAAACCCCGGCGAAGTGTTGACGTCCCAACAGATGGAACGATTTGAAAAGGCAAAGTCTTCTTTTGACAAGCCCGTAGTTATTGCGACCCAGGAGGAAGCCATGGTACGCGAAAAGTCCCGCTCGAAAGAGAAAAAGACCTGGAAATTCAAGGCAGAGAATGTTCGTGACTTTGCCTTTGCAACTTCCCGGAAGTTCATTTGGGATGCGCAGGCCGTGAAAATTGGAAACCGCACGCCGTTGGCGATGTCGTATTATCCGAAGGAGGGCAACCCACTGTGGGAAAAGGAATCAACCAAAGCTGTTCGCGCCACGCTGATCACATATTCAAAATACTCGGTGGATTA
Source organism: Cyclobacteriaceae bacterium (assembly GCA_044221195.1). GTDB lineage: Bacteria > Bacteroidota > Bacteroidia > Cytophagales > Cyclobacteriaceae > ELB16-189. The sequence goes on along the minus strand of JBGAPO010000007.1, from coordinate 13,732 downwards.
TCCGTATCCGCAAGCGACATCGGTCCACCACGCATCCATTGGGATGGAATACCCGATGATCTGTTTCAATGGCCAACGTCCCCGCCCGGATGGTACCTATTCCGACAGAACCAAGTGGGGTTTGGTCGGCGTCGTCATTCACGAAGTCGGCCACAACTTCTTCCCGATGATTATCAACAGTGATGAACGCCAATGGACGTGGATGGATGAAGGGATGAATTCTTTTATTCAGTATCGTACGGAGCGCGAGTTCTATCCAGACATGGAAAGCCGACGCGGACCCGCTTCATCGGTGGTGTCGTACATGCAAGGTGACCCCGCCACAAAACGGCCGCTGATGACAAATTCAGAACAGATCCCATTATTTGGACCTGAACAGTACGGAAAGTGCTGTACCGGACTCAACATGCTCCGGGAAACAATCATGGGTCCGGAATTATTTGACAAAGCCTTTAAGGAATACGCCACCCGATGGGCCTTCAAACATCCCAAGCCGGCAGACTTCTTCCGGTCTATGGAAGATGCCTCTGCGGTCGATCTCGACTGGTTCTGGCGAGGATGGTTCTACACGACGGATGTGTGCGACCAGACGCTCGAGCAAGTGAAATGGTTTAAGGTAAAGAAGAGTGGCAGCCCGGTTGAAAACAAGGGTAAGAAAACCACTGAAGGAAATGTAGGTGCCGGCGCAACAAAGTCACCTGCCGATTTCAGCAACGGACCGGAATACTTCACCGTACTGCCGACAGATGATCGGTTGTATCGTGAATTTCAGAACCGCGTCGACGACAAGGCCATCATTACCCGTATGGAGAACAAGAACTTCTACGAGTTGAAATTGACCAACAAAGGTGGTCTGGTCATGCCTGTTGTGATTGAATGGACTTACACGGATGGCTCCAAGGAGATAGAACGAATTCCGCCAGAAATCTGGCGCATGAATGAGTCGACGGTGACCAAGGTGTTCATGAAAGACAAGGAGGTGACTAAGGTTGTTATCGATCCACAGACCGAAACATCCGATATTAACCCGGAGGATAACACATTCCCGCGTGTCGCGACTCCCAGCAAATTTGATCAACTGAAGAAAAAATAATTACGAAGAGACAGATAGTATGAAGCATCTTTTTGCCGCGGCCCTGGCGCTGACCATCACATGGGGCTATTCTCAACAGAAATCCTGGAGTGGAAAATTTGAGCAATTGGACCAGGCATTGCCCACGCCCAACACTTACCGTAGCAGTTCGGGTTCACCCGGGCCCGACTACTGGCAACAGCAGGCTGATTATGAGATCAGCGTATCGATCAACGACGACACACAGGTACTCAATGGTTCGGAAACGATTACGTACACGAACCGCGCGCCCGAAAGCCTCAAGTACTTGTGGGTCCAGTTGGATCAGAACATCGAAGCGGAGGGAAGCATCGCCCGGAAAAGCTCAACGAATCGGATCAGGGATTCCATTCCGGCCAAAAGCCTCGCCTCTTCGCTTGGCGAGTTATACAAAGGCGGCTTCAACATTCAATATGTGAAGGATGCCCAGGGCAATCCCTTAACGACACTGGTCAATAATACGATGATGCGAGTGGATCTGCCCAAGCCGCTTAAACAAAATGAGCAATTTGTTTTTTCCATCGCCTGGTCCTACAACATCAATGACCGCATGCTCGGCAGCAACAACAATCGTGGCGGCATGGAATATTTTCCGGCCGATAAGAACTACATCTATACGATGGCGCAATGGTTCCCCCGCATGTGTGTATTCGACGACTACATCGGATGGCAAAACAAGCAGTTCCTGGGCGCCGGCGAGTTTGCGCTGACGTTTGGAAATTACAAAGTGAAGATCACGGTTCCTTCTGATCACATTGTGGGAGCAACAGGCTGGCTCCAAAATCCAGAGCAAGTGCTGAGCAAGGAACAAATTGACCGTTTCCAGCAGGCGCAAAAATCCTTTGACAAGCAGGTATGGATTGTAACACAAGAGGAAGCGCTAAAGAAGGAAAAGGAGCGCTCAAAGAAGACTTCCACGTGGATTTTCCATGCGGAGAATGTGCGCGATTTTGCCTTTGCTACTTCCCGCAAATTTATCTGGGACGCCCAGGCAGTAAAACTGAGCGCGCACAGCGTCCTGGCTCAATCGCTTTACTCCAAAGAGGCCGTCCCGCTATGGTCTAAAGAGTCCACCAAGGCCGTAAAAAATGCGATTGAAGTATACTCCCAGCGAACATTTGACTATCCGTACCCTACGGCGTTCTCGGTTAACTGGGTCGGTGGAGGTATGGAATACCCGATGATCAGTTTCAACGGCCGGCGTCCGAAGCCGGATGGAACCTATGACCAACGGACACTGGAAAGCATGGTGGGTGTAATTGTTCATGAGGTGGGGCACAACTGGTTCCCCATGATTGTGAATTCTGATGAGCGCCAATGGACGTGGCTGGATGAAGGATTGAATTCCTTCCTCGATAAGGAAACTACCCGCGAGCGTTATCCTGATTTTGACGCCACATCGGGCACACCAAGAGGAATCGTTTCATTCATGAAGGGCGACAAAGAAATGATGCGCCCCGTCATGGCCATGTCTGACAATCAATCCAGCAGCTTTGGCCCCAATGGTTATACGAAACCCTCCGCTGCATTGACACTGTTGCGCGAGACCGTAATGGGCCCGGAACTGTTTGACAAAGCATTCAAGGAATACGCAAATCGGTGGGCCTTCAAGCATCCCAAGCCGGCCGATTTCTTCCGTACAATGGAAGATGCTTCAGCTGTTGATCTGGATTGGTTCTGGCGCGGTTGGTTCTACACGACCGACAATGTCGATGTAACCCTCGATGAAGTGAAGTGGTACCGTGTTAAGGGCACAACGGTTGATCCGGAGAAAAAATCAGTGAAGGTGACGCAAGGTGATCTCACGGTGAATGCCGGTAAGTCCGGGAAAGCAGAAGATTTTGGGAAAGGCCCACAGGAGATTACGGTTCTGAATACTCCCGAGACCGACTACAGAGACTTCCGAAACAAAGTGGATGACCAGGCCATCCGCGCACGAATGGAAGGAAAGAATCTTTATGAGGTAACGCTTCGCAATACGGGTGGATTGGTGTCGCCGGTTATCATTGAGTGGACATTCAAGGACGGCTCAAAGGAAATTGATCGCCTCCCCGCTGAAATCTGGCGCATGAATGAGCTTGAGGTGAAGAAGGTTTTTCTAAAGGAAAAGGAAGTAGTTAACATTGTGATTGACCCTAACCTGGAAACGGCTGATGTAAATACGCGTGACAATGTATTCCCAAAGAAACCCGTTGAAAGTAAGTTTGAGAAAGTGAAAAAGGGAACGAACTAGTTGCCCGCAAACAGCCTGCCGGCTCGTTCCAGGTCAACATTTCCACCGGAAAGAATAATCCCGACGCGCTTACCTGCGAATCGGGATTTTTCTTTTAGTACCGCCGCAAAGGGTACGGCGCAGGACGGTTCGATCACAATTTTCAGCCGCTCCCAGAGGATGCGCATGGCGTTGATGATTTCCTCATCGCTCACGGTGATGATTTCGGATACGTTTTCGCGAATGATGGGAAAGGTCTTGGTGCCGAGTGTGGTAAGTAGCCCGTCGGCAATGGTATTCGATTGAGCGGATTCAATCTTGCCGCTTTTCATGGAGCGGTAGGCATCATCTGATCCTGCCGGCTCACCGGCAATGACAGTCGTGCGAGGAGAAAAATATTTAGCCGCCAGGGCGGTACCACTGAGTAATCCGCCACCACCGACCGGGGCCAGCAAAAAGTCGAGGTCAGGAACTTCTTCGAATAGCTCCTTGGCACAAGTGGCCTGACCCTCCATGACATCGTAGTTATTGAATGGATGAATTTCCGTGGCGCCGGTCTTCTTGATGACTTCTTCCAGTGTCGCTTCCCGCGCGGCCAGGGTCGGCTCACATTCGAAGATTTCACCGCCATAACCGCGTACTCCCCTTTTCTTAATCTCGGGTGCCGTTCGGGGCATGACGATATATGAAGGCACACCCATGATTTTGGCTGCTCGAGCCAATGCCTGCGCATGATTGCCGGATGAATGTGTGGCCACACCTTTTGATCGTTGCTCCGGTGTAAGTTTCAAAATCGCATTCATGGCTCCTCGCGCTTTGAAGGCGCCCACCTTCTGAAAATTCTCGCACTTGAAGAACAGGTGGCATCCTGCCATTTCATCAACGGACGCGCTGGTCATGACGGGTGTGTGATGAATGTGTGCTCGAATGCGGTCATGGGCCGCGGCGATGGAGGTCTTATCAGGAAGATTCATACCGGCAAATAACGAATTTACTTTTCAACCGAACAGAACTTATTCAGTGATCCATTTGGTCACTTCCTCCAGGGGTTTTCGCCCGCGACCTTCGGGCCACTCGGTGGGAATTCCCAGGTGAAAAAACCCGATGAGGCGGTCTGCCGGACCCAAGCCAAAAAGCGCCTTGGCTTCCTCAAAGTAAGTAATGCCCCCGGTGCTGAGATAACAACCTATTCCGTGCGCCGCTGCAGCCAGGTACATGTTCTCTACGGCGCAAAAAACAGCGCCGATCTCTTCTATTTCTGGAACGCTTCCTTTCTCATCCCGCTTCATCCCTACGGCAATGATGCATGCGGACTGAAGTGGCTTGGTTTGAAGTCCATGAAAACGCTCTTCCTTGAATGTGCCGTTCCGTTCAGTGACTTGACGATAGCAGTTGGATTGCATGTCGGCCAGCCGCTTTAGTCCGTCGCCGGTAAATACAATAAACCGCCATGGCTCTGTCCGCTTGTGCGATGGGGCCTGTGTGGCACTTGACAAAATCGTGCGAATCACCGCATCGGCAACGGGCGCCCCTGTATAGTGTGCGGGCATTATCGAGCGACGTGACCGTATTAGCCGGTCGATTTCAGAAGAATTGAATTGCATCTCACTATTTTTATGGCGAAGTTAACTCTTCGTCACCCCTTGTCTATGCGCTACATAATCCTTTTGGCGTTGCTCAGTTCCTGTGCTCCGCTCTACCTGCCGGCCACCCGCAATGCCCCCTTGTTTACGGAGGGCGGCGAAGCCCAGTTGTCCGGCTACCTTTCGGCAGCGGGCATTGAAGGCCAGGCGGCTTACGCCCTCACGGATAATATTGCAGTCACGGGCAGTTATGCCTACGCCAACCAGAAGAAGACCAGCAATGGGATCGAGTACACACGGAAGAACAGCTACGCCGAATTGGGAATAGGTATTTACAACACCACGAGAAAATCCCGCTGGGAATTGATCGCAGGTTATGGTTTTGGAGAAAGTAACACGCGAGACGTCTTCTACTTTTTTGGACCAACCGAGACGGAGGCCAATGGCAAATTTCAACGCATATTCATTCAACCTTCCATCGGCACCAATAACCGGGGCACGAACTTTGCATTCACCCCGAAAGTGTCATGGGTTGACTTTACAGAATTCACCAGCAGCGGGAATACAGTGAAGCCCAATGAGAAACCACGGATATTTCTTGAGCCCGCAGTAACGATGAAAATCCATCTTACCGGAAACCTCTTTGGCGTTGCGCAGTTGGGCCTTGCCGTTCCCATTTCCGGAACGGACTATTACAAGGTGCAGCCGCTCCAGGCTTCGCTCGGTGTACAAATTGATACCGGAGGACTGAGAACAAAAGTGTATAAGTAACAGGATGCTCTTAGCCCTTGATATTGGGAACAGTGACATTACCATGGGTCTCTGGAAGGAGAAGGCCTGGGAAATTTGGCGCATTCCTTCACGACTCGACCAGCCTGAACTGTTCTACGGAGTAAAAGTGCGTGACTATTTTCTGGAAGCGGGCGTCCCTGTCGAACAGGTTGAAACTATCGTCCTCAGCAGTGTTGTCCCCGGCCTTACGGATAAGGTGAGAAATGTGCTGCGGTCTCTTTTCAAACGGGAACCTGTGTTGTTGGGTCCGGGCATCTATGACAAACTTCCCATCGAGGTGCTCAATCCGTATGAAATCGGGTCAGATCTTGTGGCCAATGCGGTTGGGGCTTACTACCTGATGAAAGAGACGTGTATTGTCGTTGACTTTGGGACGGCGTTAACATTCACCACCGTTTCAGGTAAAGGAAAAATACTCGGCGTCTCTATTGTTCCCGGCTTGCGGACTGCGCTTCGGGCGCTATCGCAAAACACGGCAAAATTGTTTGACGTACCGCTGGAAATGCCTTCATCAGCCCTGGGCATCAGCACGGTTACCGCAATTCAATCGGGCGTGGTCATTGGATATGAGGGCCTTGTCAAGAACCTGATCCAGGCTATTCGTTCCGAACTTAAGCAGGACTGCCCGGCAATTGCCACGGGAGGATTGTCGTTTGTTATAACGAGCCTTCGTGGGTTCTTCCAGCGAGTAGAACCTCAACTGACGCTGGATGGCCTCCGCCTGGTTGGCGAACTGACCAACGGAAAGAAAGGCTAGTTGGCCGACAGCTGCTCGATCGTCCAAGCGTTTTTTCGAATATCGTTGTAACTTGAGGAGTAAACCTGGCGCGGGATGAAAAAGATACTGTTGATTGGTTTTTGGGCTTGCCTGCTGTATTCCTGCAAAGAAGTATCATTTCGGGAGCCACAACCGACGGGGATAGCACCACTGAGCGAGGTTCCGCCTTCACTTCGGGGTCATTTTAGGGGTATCGATGAGAAAGGTGAAGATACCGACACGCTGGTGATTGAATCCTGGGGCTACCACTTTCGGGATGCCAAGGAAAAGGACTGGTTGGGCAAAGGAGTCATCAGCGACTCGTTGGTAGTTAAATTCTACAAGAACTATTACTTCGTCAACTTCCGTACCGGGGACCAGTGGGTATTGCGGCTCATTCGCCAAAAGCCGGATGGGTCGATCGAATTTATGTCCATCCCCGTCAACGACGATGCGAAGCGCAAGGATATTCTGAAGAAACTGTCGAAGAAGTTATCGGTCAAAGAAATTCAACGGAAGGACGACACCTTCTACCAGATAAACCCGACTCGTGATCAGTTAATGCAGTTGATCAGCGAAGGATTCTTCGCCGGTAATGAACTGCGAAAGATCCGTTAATTCTTCTTTTTCTTCTTGAGCAAATCCTTCAGCTGCATCAATTGATTGGCCGGATTGGCTTTTGTCGTATCCTTCTTGGTCGTATCCTGCTTGGGCGCGGTTGGATTGGTTAGCCCCTTGAGCACATCTTCCGGCTTGGCTCCCTCCAGTAACTTTTGAGTAGCCTCTTGCGACTTTTGAGTAACCACCGTTTTGGCCGCATCCTGAACTTGTTGTTTCTGCTCGGTTGCTACCAGGGTTGTCTTGGGGCTCTTCGCTGTGCCACCCACGGCTATGGTCACAGGGATTTTATCCGTAGGCTTTGTCGAGCCCGTGTATTGATTCAAGAAACCCTGGACCTGGGAGCCCAGTTGTCCGGCGGGCACCATCATTTTTAAAGAATAGTCAAGCGACATATCCAGTCCCGTGCTTCCACTTACCGTGGCCGCATAGTCACCAATCTTGATATCAAATGGTTTGACACTGAACCGCCCATTGTCAATGCTGGCTGACATCAGCACATCCTTGAGACTGACGCCATTGGTATTATTCAGGCTGGTGAGGGATGTAAGTTGGGAGACAAAGGAAGATTTGGTGAGCGCGGCTTGTGCAATCTTGATGAGGCCGGCTCCATTGACGGTTGCCAGATTCGGCATCATTTGTTGAGTCAATTCTCCATTGAGTTTGAAGTCAGTTGAGAAATCTCCATTGACCAGCCCCGCAATGGGAGCGTAGGTTTTAATCATCGAGAATGAACTGGCGGCCTGCTGAATGGATACTTTTTCAATTTTCAGGCCCAGATCGTACTTGGGATGCTGCAAATCTTTCGTGTTGTATGTTCCGCTCACCGAGAAATTACCCCCCAACATGCCGAAACGCAGTCCATTCAAATTGGCGATGCCGTCTCGTACGATGATATCCCCCATGGCATTGGTCATCGTATAATCCATCATCTTGACGGTGTTTACCGAGGAGTGCAGCACAAAATCGACATTCTGCGGAACAGGAATGACGCCGAAAGACGTGGTATCCTTGGCCGTTTGGGTCGGGGTGTCCGTCATGAACTCGTTGAGGTCGAGTAGCGTGGAGCGGAAAGTTACATTCCCTTTCAGGGTTGCTTTTTGAAACGCATATCCGATATAGTTTTCCACTTTTCCGTTCACCATAAAATCACTCCGTCCAATCGTTCCATTGAGCTTGCTGAGTTCAATGGCTTTCGGATCAAATGAGGCGCTCGCCTCTTGCAAAGTAAGTGGAGGCATACCCGCAGTCGTATATCCAAAGTCCTTGAGGTTAACCGTTCCGGAGGCGGGAATGGTTTTGGTTGTTGCATCGTAAACTCCCTTGGCTGTGACATCGGCGGACAACAAGCCCTTGAGCGTCGTTCCCTGCATGGGAAACATCGTGGAAAGCTCGGCCAGGTTCAGTCGTGCTCTTACATTTCCATCGAGTTTGTAGTTCTTAAGATTTTCTACGATCAATCGGGCATCCACCGGGTTGTTTCCGAAATCCAGGTGCATCTTCTTCAGGTTAACCAGCGTGTTGTCAATGATGCCGTCCTTGTTGTCAATGAGCAGATCCACCTGGATGTTCTTCACGGCGGTGGGAAGATCGGGGTACTTGAACATGGCATTGTTTACAGCGAGGTTGACTTGAAATGCAGGCATTTGCTTTTCGCTGTAGTTTCCTTTCACAAACCCGGAAAAGGTCAAGTCACCGGCCGTCTGAATGTTCTGGAAGTTTTGCGTGTACAAGCCGGGTATGAGCGACAACAGGCTCTTAAAGCTGTTGGCCGGGCTGGAGAACGTAACGTCCATTCCGTAGTCGGCAGGGTTCATTTTGAACCACCCGTCAAAGCTTAATGCAAAGTCGTTGATGAGCGCCTTGTTCTCCTTAAACGTGTACTTGGTGTATTCTTCGCTGATGGAGATAACGGCATCAACCTCCGCTCGCTTGTTGGCGAGAAACTGCATCTTACCCATGGCCGTTGACACCGAGTCAACCACCGTATGCGTTTTTAAATCAAAAATATCCTGTGTAAAGTCTCCACTCCCGGTATGATTGAGGCCTTTCATGCTCAGGTAGTAAGGAATGGATTGATCGTCATATGTTAATTCCCCTTTGATCACCTCCCAGTGATCAATGCCAAAGGAGAACTTGGAGGGCTCGGAAGCCTGGGTAGTGTCGGTGGACGGTATGGCGATGTCGTAATTTGCGCGACCGTCGGGCAGCACCTTTACGTTGATCTGGGGGCCTACCAACGTAATACCTTTCAAGCGAAGCTGGTCGCCGAAGAGAACATCAGCCAGGTTAATTTCAATATCCAGGCGATCAACAACAAAAAGATGCTCGCCTTCAAAAGGAGCGCGGTTGAAGACGCCCAGTTCCTTGATTTCAGCGGTGATGTTGGGGAAATTGCGGAAGACCGTAAGACTGAAATTATTGACGTCGAAGACCATATCGGCATTGATACTCTTCGCCAGCTGCTTGTCAATAGCAGCTTTGATGTCATCCTTGAATACGATGGGCAAAATGGCCGCTGCAGCGACAAGGACGACCAACAAGATGACAAAGCCAATAAGGATTTTCTTCACGGTTTTCATATCAACAACACGATTTGCGGGACCGCAAATTTACGAAATTCGAAGGGTTAGAACCACTTCAACAACAAGTCAACGATTCGCTTCATGCCTGCAGTATATGGCGGGTGAAGAACATATGGCGTAACCCATCCTCGCCGCTGACGCAAAATCGGTTTCTCGTTCGAAAAGGCAAGAAAACCATAACGTCCGTGCGATTTGCCGATTCCGCTGCTGTTAACGCCGCCAAAGGGCAGGTTTGGATGGGTAAACTGAAGTACGCAATCATTGATGCACACGGTACCCGACGATGTCAGATGTAGGATCTTCTCCTGGAAGGAACGTTGTTGACTAAAGATGTACAGGGCAAGCGGCTTTGGCCGCTGATTGACAAACGCCGCTGCGTCTTCTGCATGCTCGAATGTTGCAACGGGCAACACGGGCCCAAAGATCTCTTCGTCCCAAATAGCTGATTCCGGGGAAACCCGGGTAAGGATAACCGGAGCCATGAAGTTGACCCGCTCATTAGACGATCCAAGTCGATCAGCCTGTGCTCCATGTTGAAGAGCGTCTTCCAGCAAGGAGTTGATGCGCTGGAATTGCTTCGACGTAGCCAGTCGTGAGTAACTGGACGATTGTTCGTCAATGGTGCGACCATCACCAAACATTCGCTGTACCTGGGCTTTTAGTTTCGTGATGAATTCCGTCTCTATCGATTTCTCGATAAGTATATAGTCCGGTGCGATGCAGGTCTGACCGTTATTAAGAAACTTTCCAAAGGCAATTCGACGTGCGGCATCATCCAGATTGGCTGAACGATCGATAATGGCCGGAGATTTTCCACCGAGCTCCAACGTGACCGAAGTAAGATGGCGGCCGGCTGCCTGCATCACCAGCTTTCCAACGGTCGTGCTGCCGGTGAAAAAGATGTGGTCAAAGGGTAATTCGAGGAGTTGTTTCGATTCCTCAATGCCTCCTTCAACCGCAAAAGCAATGTCTTCCGGGAAAACTTCTTTCACCATCTCCGCCACCAGCCTCGATGTGCTCGGCGTCATCTCAGATGGCTTAATGATCGCCGTATTTCCAGCGGCGATGCAGGAAATCAGGGGCCCGACACACAAATTGAAGGGAAAATTCCAGGGAGCAATGATCAGGCAAGTTCCTTTGGGTTCATAGCGCACCTCTGACCGAGTGCCGAGATAAGTTAGCGTTGCGTCAATTTTTGTAGGAGCTGCCCATTCATCGAGATGCCTCAAAGCATGCCGAAGTTCAGCGACGACAGGGTATATCTCAGACGTATCAACTTCAAGCGGAGGCTTGCCATAGTCGGCATTGACATGCCGGCAGATCCGGTCGTGGTTGACTTCTATCCATGATTCCAGCTTGCGCAGTCGGTGCTTGCGCTTGGCCAAGGGCTCTGCGCGGAGCTCAAGGCTCCTGGCCTTCAGCCTCAAAAAGCGTGATTGGAGCGTATTTTCAACGATTTGCGGACGATCCAGGACCATAAGCTGACTAGTCGGACTAAAAATAGGCAGAATCGTCGGGCTCGCCTTATGTTAAGTTAATGTTACGTCATTGTTTCTAATGTTACCGAATCGTTACTTTCATTACTGAATTGTTATGAGGAGCATAGGCGCACTGCTTGCTTTTTTTCTTTTGGCCGGGATTCCCGTTCGGGCACAACGCCTCAATGAGTACCTCAATACGAGCCATGCGGCTGCCCAAGTGAAAGAGGAGGCACATCACGAAGTAGCGCAACTGGCCGCCTCTTTCAGCTCGGATAGTGAACCTGATTTGCCATTGTTGCGGAAGGTTTTCCGAAAAGTCCACAATACGGTTCTCAAGCAATATGAACCTTATGCAGATTTTTCCTCCCTGTTCACCGATGGCAAATACGACTGCCTAACTGCCACGACACTGTTTTCATACTTGCTCTCTGATTTGGGTTTCGATTTCAAGCTGGTTGAAACGAACTATCACATTTTTATTCTTGTCCAGTCCCGCCATGGTGAGGTATTGCTGGAGACAACCGACCGAATTGGAGGGATTATTACCGACTCCGGGGAGATCGCACAACGGATAGGAAAGTACCGGCTAAACGAGCTACGGGTTGGGGTGAGCGAAAACAACTATCAATATCAGTGTAAGCTGTACCGGGAAGTGGGTGTGGATGGATTGACCGGGCTGCTGTATTTCAACCAGGCTGTTAAATCATATAATCAAGGCGATTGGTTGGCGTGCGCAAAATATCTGGAACAAGCCCACGCCCGGTATGCCACAGACCGTTCCGCAGAACTTGGAGATATTCTTGTTCAAACGTTATTGGAACGCAAGGAAATCGCAACGGAGTTGCGAAATGCATGCTTGGTTCATCTCAAGGCAATTATTCTGAACCGTTCGGGCGCAGTCGCTGCCAACTAAACTCTTTTTTCAGACTTAGTTCTCGATGATGCGCACTTCAACGCGGCGATTGAGCTTGTGCGCTTCTTCGGTATTTTCATTGCTAAGCGGCTGGCTTCCACCAAAGGCCTTCAGTTTAATGCGGCTCTTCGCTACACCGCGCTTAACCAGGTAGTTCTTTACGGATTCAACACGTTCCTGCGATAGTTTGAGATTCAGGTTTTTATCGCCGCGCGTGTCGGTGTGTCCTTCCAATTGAATGACCATATTCGGATTGTCGTGAAGCATTTGGGCCACGTTATTGAGCTCGGGATATGACTCCGGGCTGATTATGGCTGAGCGTTGCTGAAAAATCAATGCTTCCAGGCGGATGACCTTACCAACATGGTGCACTGGCTTTACCTCGGGAGTTGGCGCCGAAGTCACCGGAGGGGCGGGCTTGCCCAGTTCAACGTTCTGCACAACCTTTCCGGCACTTGCGGAAGCCGGGTCGAGTGTGTACTGTGCTGCGGAGAAGCCGGGTGCCTCCACCGTTATGGTATATTTTGAATTTCCATACAATGGAATGGAGAACTCAGATCCATTCAGCGACCCGACAATATTTCCATACGGTTCGCTGCGGTAGGAGATTTTTGCGGCGATGGCTTCTTTGGTTGCGTGATTCATGATCTTGCCCTCGGCGTAAATGGTTTGATCCTGGTCTTGCCCGTAAGCCGCCAGCACAGCCGTCAACACAACCAACAACAGAAGGAGTCGTTTCATGACCGTTTACAATTTGACGATGGTGAATTCAACGCGACGGTTCTTGGCGCGGCCTTCCCGTGTTCCGTTGGTTTCTTTCGGTTTGGTTTCCCCAAAGAAGGAAGTTGTGATGCGCTCGGCGGAAATTCCTTTGCCGACAAGATAGCTTGACACGGCTTTCGCCCGACGTTCAGAAAGTCCCATGTTGTAGCTGGCTGGACCCGTTGCATCGGTGTGCCCGGCAACTTCAACGGTCATGGTGGACCGCTCATTCATCAGGCTGACGATGCGATCCAGCTCAGGGAACGATTCTGGCTTCAGGACTGCCTTGTCAAAATCAAAGAAGATGTTGTTAAGTGTAATGGTGGTCCTGGGCGCAATGGGAGCTACCTCGATCGGGGCCAAAGTGATATCGGGCTCCTGGAGATTGGCGTCTTTCGTGTATGCGGTGAGATCCAGATTCTGATTGGTGGAGATGTGTCCTTCTGACTCTGCACGAACGCCATAACGCTGACCACCTGGCAGCAGGATTTGGTATTCGCCGGTTTCAGGATTTGATTGTGCGATGCCGATCTCCTTTCCGTCGGGCAAGCGTTCATAGATGATTTTTGCCCCCAGGGGTTTGCCGGTTTTGGCGTCGATCAGGCGGCCTTTCACTAGGATGACAGGCTCAGGACTCTTGTAAATGGGAAGCTTCACCCGATAGATGTCAGCATTGCCTTCCCCGACAGTCCGGGAGTAGTACGCATATTCCCCCGAACTGGGCACGTTGAAGAAGAGATCATCCAGCGAGGAATTGATATCAGGACCCATATTTTGAGGTTCTGACCAATTGGTCCAGGTATCGTCCAGGCGTTTGGAAATGTAGTTGTCTGTGCCTCCAAAACCGCTGAATCCATTGGAGGAAAAATACATGGTCTTGTCATCAGCGGCGAGAAATGGAGCCGACTCTTCATTGGC
>JBGAPO010000006.1:0-181792 GCA_044221195.1 Cyclobacteriaceae bacterium | reverse complement strand
CACCTCTTCCCATTCCGAACAGAGCAGTTAAGACCACCCGCGCCAATGGTACTGGGATAACACCCGGGAGAGTAGGTCGTCGCCTGACTTTATCAAAAAAGCCCTGATGAGAAATCGTCAGGGCTTTTTTGTTTTCAGGCCACCACCAACGCACTTCGATAAACTCATGGTAAGGCTATCACATCGGTCAACGGTTGATGTGCCAGATTGTGCATAAACTGAATTGGCTAAAGCCACCAACCAGATCAATCGAATCATCTATCTTCTTGTTTTCTCCAGCTGGTCCCACGTTTCCGGCTTCAACTCCTCCAGGTAGCTGAATTCTCCGCCGTTCTTCAACCACTCTCCGCCGTCAATGGTGACCACCTCGCCGGTGATGTAGGCGGAGTAGTCGGATAACAAATAGGCCGCCAGGTTCGCCAACTCCTGGTGATCACCCACGCGCTTCAACGGAATCCGGGCCGCCGGATCAAACTTCTCTACCAACTCGCCCGGCATCAACCGGCTCCACGCGCCTTCCGTCGGGAAGGGTCCGGGTGCAATGGCGTTGCTCCGAATGCCGTATTTCGCCCACTCTACCGCTAGGGATCGCGTCAGCCCCAGTACGCCTGCCTTGCCGCAAACCGATGGAACAACATACCCCGAACCCGTCCACGCATAGGTGGTAACGATGTTTAGAAACGTCCCTGGCTGTTTCTTTGCAATCCAGTTTTTGCCTGCCGCCAACGTCATGTAGTACGTGCCGCGAAGCACGATGTCAACCACAATATCAAACGCCCGATGTGACAGACGCTCCGTAGGACTAATGAAATTCCCCGCGGCATTGTTCAGCACACCGTGCAGTTGGCCGAACTCAGCCTCCGCCGATCGGATGACGTTTTCCACCTCGTCGTACTTCCGGATGTCGCAGGCCACCGCCAGCACCTTGCCGCCGGTTTCCTTCATCAACTCACCGGCCGTCTTGTCGATCACCTCTTTCTTCCGGCTGCTGATTACCAGGTTCGCCCCAAGTTGAAGCAAATACTTGCCCATTGACCTCCCAAGCCCTGTACCGCCGCCGGTGATGAGAATGGTCTTCCCTTTGAAAGACTCAGGCCTCAGCATGCCTTCTGTATGATGCATAATTTGTGGATTAAGGTTCTCAACCAAAGCTAAGCAGGTTTTCTTATTCCTTCTTCCATAGCCCCTGATCCCTGACCCCTGACCCCTCCCTCTTGTAAGGTCCGTTCCAAAAAGCTAATTTCGTCATGACTTTTTTATCTAATTCATCATTATGAAGCTATTTTTTAAACTTCTTATCCTGTCTGTAGTTCTCGTCAGCCAATCGTGCATTGTCGCCAAAAAGAAATACGACGACATGCTGGCACAAAAAGTAAAGGCGGATGGCGAGTTGGCTGAAAAGCAAGACCAATTGGCTAAAGCAGAGAAGCGACTCCAGGAGCTGGAAGACGCACGGACCAAACTGGCCGCCGATACAACCGCGTTGGGTGAGCAAAAGCGACTAACCGCCAAGCAGTTGGCGGAACTCACCATGGAGCATGATAAGTTGAATGCCTACTACAAGAACCTGATGACCAGCAGCGGAAAGATGAACCGCGACCTGATCGAGCAGCGTGACCAGTTGTTTGCGATACAGGAGAAACTGGACAAGACCCGTAAACTCAATGATTCCCTCAGCGTAAGCCTGTTGGAACGCGAACGAAAGGTAAAAGAACTGGAAACCGTACTCGCCAATAAGGACAGGGCGGTTCAGGACTTGAAGAAGAAGATCAGCGATGCATTGCTTGGATTCAAAGAGAACGACCTCACCGTCCAGGTCAAAAACGGAAAGGTTTATGTTTCACTGGCGGAACAACTGTTGTTCAAATCAGGGAGCAGCGAAGTGGATGACAAGGGTGTCGCGGCGTTACGTCAATTGGCCAATGCGCTGAAGGACCACCAGGGCGTCCAGGTCATGGTAGAGGGACACACGGACAATGTCCCCATTGGAAAGAAATCCCAATACATGCAGGACAACTGGGACCTCAGTGTCATGCGCGCCACAAGTATTACCCGCATTCTCACGAACGGCGGCGTGAAGAGCACGCAAATTCTCGCATCCGGTAAAGGCGAATATGCACCCCTCATGCCCAACACGTCAGATGCCAATCGACAGAAGAACCGCCGTACGGAGATTATCGTGACGCCTCACCTCGACGAGTTGTTCAAGATTCTTGATGCTAATTAACTTTGACTGATGTCCCGACTGATCTACCTCGTTGTCCTTGTTGTCGACGTAATTGTCATTCTCGACATTCTACGCAGCAGCAAAGACATGGAGAAGAAAGTGCTTTGGACCATTGCTGTGATTTTCTTGCCGATCTTCGGACCGGTGCTGTATTACGTGATGGGACGCCGATAGGCCGTTACTTCTAACCTAAATAATAAGCATATGAGCAGTCTGATTTACCTCGTTATCCTGGTCATCGACGTGGTTGTGATCATGGACGTCTTCAAGCAATCCTGGGACACAGGAAAGAAGATTCTCTGGACCATCGTTGTTCTTCTTCTGCCGCTCGTGGGTCCATTAGCATATTGGTTTGCCGGTAGAAAATAAAAAAAAGGCCGCCTTGAGGGCGGCCTTTTTTTGGAAGACTCTCTTAGAACACCTCCGGAATCGTCACGGGGTTAATCTGCTTTTGCTTCACGAGCTCATTGAATTTCGGGATGCGTTCGTTGAAGATCTTGTTGAGCTGCTGGAGCTGCTCATCGATCTTGCCCGTCACTTCGTTATAAACAGTTTTCGTTTGCGAATTCGGACGGAAGTCTGAGCCGTCGGCTTCATTGCCCAGGGCGGCCAGCTTGTTGTTCAAGCGCACCGGATAGTTCAACGGATCCTGGCCGCTGCGATTCTTCGTCTGATACAGGGCCTCTTCGATTTTCTTCATGTCGTCCTGGATCGACTTGGCCATATCCGTAACGTCTTTCATGTCCTCTTTGCCGCGCATGGGCTCCGTCACCCGGTTGATTTGGTCGCGGGTGGTGCGAATCTTCTTGACGGCCAGGTTGGTCTCGGAAAGTTTGTCGCGAACCTGGATGAGGAATGCAAACTGTTCTTTAATGTCTGCCAGTGACGCCGTCGTGCGGGGATCTTTCACGATCTCAAATTCCGTTTCCTGCGACTTGCCGTTAACTGTCAGGCGGGCTTTGTAGGTGCCCGGCATGGCCTTAGGTCCGGTGAGCGATCCGGCCCACATGATTAGTCCATCGAAGCCTTCGGCATTCTTGTACCGCATATTCCATACAAACCGGTTTCCTCCCGGCTTGATGCGGAGCTGCTCGTCATTGGCTTTCTTATCCGGCTTGGTCGCAAACTTCTTGATCACCGTGCCGCTCATCTCCATGATTTCAATGGAAGCCGAGACTTTGGCGGTGTCTTTGAGGTAGTAGTGAATCATGACTCCGCCGGGGTGGTTCTTGCCGTCTGTCTTGGAAGGACGGCCAAAGGAGAATCCGGGGCCCATCCGATAGCTCGGCATAGGTTTGAACAGCGTGAAGTCACTGCCGGCCATGGAGGTATTCAACTGGTGCAGCGGTGTCAGGTCATCGATGAGCCAGATGCTCCTGCCTTGCGTCGTCGCAATGAGATTGTCATTCTTGATAGCCAGGTCCGTGATCGGGACAATGGGAAGATTCAGTTGGAACGGCTTCCAGCTGGAGCCGTCATCAAATGAGATGTACATACCGGTTTCCGTGCCGGCATAGAGCAAGCCGGGGCGCTTCGGGTCAGCCCGGAGAACGCGGGTGAAATGTCCGGGATCGATGCCGTCGGTAATTTTCGTCCACGTCTTTCCGTAGTCTTTTGTCTTATAGAGGTAGGGCTGGTAATCGCCCAGTTTGTAGCGTGTTCCCGCTACGTAGATGCTTCCTTTTGCATGGGCGTCAAACTCGATGCTGTTCCACATAACCCACTGCGGCAGACCCGGGATGGTGATTTTTGTCCAGTTCTTCCCGCCATCGGTCGTCAGGTGCAGCAGGCCGTCGTCAGAGCCGGTCACCAGCAGATCTTTCTCATACGGGGATTCCCCCGCGGTGAAAATGGTGCAGTAGTATTCTACGCTTGTATTGTCTTTCGTGATGGGTCCACCGGAGGATCCCATCTTGGTCGGGTCATTGGTGGTGAGATCGGGACTGATGATTTCCCATTTCTCGCCGCCGTTGTGACTCACATGCAGCATATTGGAAGCAGCATATAGTTTGGTGGGATCGTGCGGTGAAAAGAAGATGGGGAAGTTCCACTGGAAGCGATACTTGGCTCCTTCTGCGCCGTGGCCCATCGGGTTATCCGGCCAGGCATTGACGCCGCGGCTTTCACCGGTGGCATGGTTCTTCCGCTCCAGCAAACCGTCGTAGCTTCCGCCGTATACAATATCATTGTTGGTGGGGTCAACGGCGATCCAGCCGCTCTCTCCGCCGGCCGTTTCTTCCCAATCCCGCTCACCGATGGAAAAGCCATCCGTGCGATGCAGTATCCGTTGGGTGGAGTTGTCCTGCTGTGCGCCATAGATGCGATAGGGGAAATGGTTGTCGGTAGTGACCCGGTAGTGTTGCGCCGTGGGTTGATTGCCATAGGTGGTCCAGTTTTCCCCGGCATCAAAGGAAACCTGCGCACCGCCGTCGTCGGCGATGATCATTCTCAAATTGTCTTCGGGGGCGATCCACAAATCATGATGATCGCCGTGAGGAGCATTGTAGCTGGTGAATGTCTTGCCGCCGTCCTTTGACCGGTGGTACGATACATTCAGGACGTATACAACATCGACATCCTTTGTATCGGCGTAAATCTTGGAGTAATACCAGGCACGCTGACGGAGGTTCCTGTCGTCGTTCATCTTCCGCCAGGTTGTTCCGCCATCGTCTGAGCGGTACACACCGCCGTTGTCATTCTCAATGATGGCATAAATGCGATTGGAATTAACCGGCGATACGGAGATCCCGGAAATACCCCAGATCCCTTTGGGCAGTCCTTCATTCTTGCTAATGTTGGTCCAGGTGTCACCGCCGTCTTTGGTCATCCAAATGCCGCTGCCTTCCCCGCCGCTCTCGAGGCTGTACGGTGTGCGGCGAATACGCCAGGTTGAAGCGAACAGGATTCGGGGGTTGTTGGGATCCATGCATAGCTCCACCGCGCCAGCATCGGCGTTGGCAAAGAGCACTCGTTTCCAGTTCTTTCCACCGTCTTCCGAGCGGTACACGCCGCGTTCTTCCGAAGACTTGAACAGGTCGCCCATTACGGCAGCGTAGACGATGTCAGGATTTTTTGGGTGAATACGAATCCGCACGATATGTCGCGAGTTCTTCAGCCCAATAGACGACCAGGTCTTTCCGGCATCCGTCGACTTGAACATGCCGTATCCGTATGAAACGTTGCCGCGAACGGTGACCTCGCCGCCGCCTACATAGATTACGTTGTTATCCCATGTGCTGACTTCTACTGAGCCAATGGAGCCGCCGAAGAAACCGTCGGAGATATTCTCCCAGGTATTGCCGGCATCGGTTGTGCGCCATACGCCGCCACCCGTGGCGCCCATATAGTAGAGGTTGGCCTTACCGGGCACACCGGTAACTGCGGCAGACCGTCCGCCGCGAAAGGGGCCGATGCTCCTCCATTCCAGGCCGCCGTAAAGTTTTTCATCGAAGGTAAGTGTCTCCTTGGCCGGGACGTTCTTCTTCTGGCCAAGGGCCGCTGTGCTCACCAGCGCAATCAGTAAAAGCAGGGTGTGTTTGGATAACATATAGGTGGGTTTAACCGAGGGACGAGTTTAGCAAATTTTGACGTACCCGGAGGCCGATTTTCTACCAGTGGCAGGACAACCAAACAGCGGCGGATACCTTGGAATGCCCTTTTATTCCTATTTTGCTGATTCATGAAACACGAGAATTCAAGGAGCCTTTTCAGCATACCGGTCATTGTCGCAGCCCTCGGCTACTTCGTCGATATTTATGACCTCCTTCTCTTCAGCATCGTCCGCAAACCCAGCTTGAGTTGGCTGGGCGTTCCCGATGATCGGTTGTTCGTGGAAGGAGAATTCCTGCTGCAGGTGCAGATGGCCGGACTGTTGATCGGCGGCCTGATCTGGGGCGTGATGGGCGATAAGAAAGGACGATTGTCGGTATTGTTCGGTTCCATCCTGCTCTATTCACTCGCCAACATTGCGAATGGGTTCGTGACCACGGTGGATCAGTATGCAGCGCTTCGGTTTATTGCCGGCATTGGACTGGCGGGGGAACTAGGCGCCGGGATAACCCTGGTGGCGGAAGTCCTGCCGCCCCGTCTTCGCGGTTATGGCACGACGCTTATTGCCAGCGTGGGTCTTATGGGAGCGGTGCTGGCCAACTTCGTCGCAAAACAGTACGACTGGCAAATCGCCTATTGGATTGGCGGCGGCCTCGGATTGCTATTGCTGATGGCTCGCGTAAGCATTTTTGAATCCGGAGTATTTCTGTCCGTAAAAGCGAAGGGTGTACAGCGGGGCAACTTCTTCCAGCTTTTTGTCAAGAAGACACGCTTTAGCAAATTCATGGGAAGTATTTTCATTGGTTTACCCATCTGGTTCGTTATCGGTATCCTCATCACCTTCTCTCCTGAGTTTGCTGCGGCGCTGCATGTCGAAGGAACCGTGGTGGCCGGCGACGCCGTGATGTTTGCGTACATCGGGCTAGCCATCGGTGACCTGTCCAGCGGGGTTCTCAGTCAACTGCTTGAGTCGAGAAAGAAGGTGGTGAGGCTGTTCATTTTCCTGACGCTGGCGAGCGTGCTGCTGTACCTGTTCACGCCCGGCCGCTCGGCAATGGCTTTCTATGGTACCTGCTTCCTGCTAGGCGTTGGTGTAGGGTATTGGGCACTCTTCGTCACCATAGCCGCCGAACAATTTGGCACCAACCTCCGCTCCACAGTGGCAACTTCTGTTCCGAACTTCATTCGCGGCACCGTGGTCTTGATGGTTCCCATATTCCGTTTTCTTCGTGGTGAACTTGGCGGCGGTGACGACGGCGTGATTTTTGGCGCTCTGATCGTCGGAGTCTTCACCATTGCGGTCGCCATTATTGCCCTGGGCTATATTCATGAGACGTTCGGCAATGACATGAATTTCCTGGAAGAGTAATGCAACCGCCAATACAAGGCCATCCTTCCATCGTCACGGCACACACCCGTGTGATTCTCCATTTGACTGTTCTGCTGTTCTGCGCGATGAACGGCAACGGACAGAACATGACGATCATCGACAGTCTCCGAAGGGAAATAACACGGTCATCAGAAGAGAAGCGGTTCGAACTTCTGAATGAACTGGGTTTTCAGTATCGGTTGTCAAGACCTGACAGCACCATCTACTATTGCAACCAGGCCTACGCATTGGGTCAGAACCTCAAATTGACGCAT
Source organism: Cyclobacteriaceae bacterium (assembly GCA_044221195.1). Taxonomy (GTDB): domain Bacteria; phylum Bacteroidota; class Bacteroidia; order Cytophagales; family Cyclobacteriaceae; genus ELB16-189. The sequence continues at coordinate 174,372 of JBGAPO010000006.1, read as the reverse complement.
GGCCTGGCTCGTCCGCTGAGCTTTATCGGCCTGGCCAAATCAAACCAAGGCGACTATTCCGAAGCGCTGGAGTTCCACAAGAGGTCGCTCGACGTGGCATCCCAACAGCAGGATACTTTTCAATTGGCCCATGGTCACAATAATATCGGACGGATATTCTTTGATAAAGGCGACCTGGTGAGAGCGTATAATGAATTCGTGAAAGCCAGAGATCTATTCCAGAGTATATCCGATTCCCCAGGCCTGGCTTATGTATACCGCAGTTTGTCGGATGTCTATGAAGCCAAATCAGATTACATCAATGCCCTGCAGAACGCCCTGAAGGCCCTTGCTTTGCGGGAGAATCTCAACGACCAACGCGCGATGACGTCGGCGCATATGGAACTTGGTCTCATTTACCAGGCCATGGACTCGACGGAACTGGCCTTAAAGCAGTTCCGGATTGCCGACTCCATTGCTTCGATGATGAGTGACAAGATCACCAAGGCTGAAATCACCGTGGGTATTGCGGAGATCCTCTGCAAAGAGGGGAGATCCCCCGAGGCGGGTGCGCTGGCGGATGAAGTGCTTCATTTTGTGACGGAAAACACCAACCAGAAAGTCTTTCTTCGGGCTCGCCTGCTGTTGGCCCGGTGCGAGATCTACTGGAAGCGATATCCCAACGCGAGTACGATACTTCAGAATGTGTATACGCATTCAGAGACCTCCGGAAACCTCACCTTCCAGCGTGATGCTGCCAAACTGCTGGGGAAGGTGTATACCGCGTTGAACAACCCGGCAAAGGCGAAGGAATACCAAACGGTGTACCAGCTGCTGCAGACAAAAATTGACAACGAAGACCTCAATCGGGAAATTGAACGACTGCAGTTCCAGCTCATGATGGAAAAGACCGAAAAGGAGAATGAGTTGCTTAAGGCGCAGCAGGCGAAGGACGAGGCACTGATCCAGGAACAGCAGTTTCAGAACATGCTGATGTTCATTGTTGTGGGCTTTGGCGCGATCCTGATCATCCTTACCTGGGTGGTGAGCCGGAAGCGGAAGCAGGTCAATCTCCGGCTGGAGGAACAGAATCAGCACATTCGCGCTCAACGCGAAGAAATCATCAAGCAGAATGAGATTCTTTCAAAGAGCAACCGGGAATTGGACTCCCTCAACCACGAGAAGGACACCCTGATGAATATCGTTGCTCACGACTTAAAAGCGCCGCTGAACCGGATTTCCGGACTCACCAGCATCCTGGAGCGGGAATGCGATGGTAATTCGCAGCAGCACCAAATGCTGATGCTGATCAACGACTGCACAAGGAGCGGCATCGACCTGATCTCCGGCCTGCTTGATGTGCATGCCCTCAACGAGGAGCGGGAGACACCGAAGCCGACGGCCATTCATTTCGACGAATTCATTAAGCAAAAGGCCCAGCCCTATCATGCTTTGGCGGAAGCGAAAGGAAGCCGGATCCAGGGAGTCAATCGGATCGAGGGGCGGGTGATCAGTGATCCTTCTTACCTGGGCCGCATCATCGACAATTTACTTTCCAATGCGATCAAATTTTCGCCCCGTAACTCAACCCTTGAGGTTAATTCGGAATGGCGCAGTGGTTGCATCTACCTCAGTGTAAAAGATAACGGTCCGGGATTTTCGGATGCCGATCGCGCGCAGATGTACCAGAAATTCCGCAAGCTGAGTGCTCAACCCACCGCGGGTGAAAGCTCCCATGGCCTGGGACTGGCGATCGTTAAAACCCTCGTCGATCGTCTTGGTGGAACCATCGAGTTGACCACTTCCTCGAAGGGCAGTGAGTTCCTCGTTCGGATTCCGGCTGAAAAGATTTGATTTTATTTCCTCAAGCGTTAAACCTGGATACATGGACAATGTCCAAGGGTTAAAATGCTTATGAAAAAGGGATGGGGAGTATGGATGGTGCTGATGGTGATGGCCATTGGTGCGATGGCGCAGGAGGGTACCCCTCGCGGAGAACGGAGGCAACACCAGCAATTGACCAGGATCCGACACGGTCTTGCCAACGGGGATCTGTCACGCCGCGAAGCCTACCGCCTGTTAATGCAGGAGCGAAATATTCGAAGAAGCGCGCGCATGGCTCGTGCGGACGGTCATATCTCGCATCGGGAGCAAAGGCATTTGCACCGGATGCATGCCAGGACGGGACGCCACATTTATTTCCAGCGGCATGACCGTCAATCGAGATTGAACTAGGTTTTGGGGTGTGGGTTTAATTGAAAAGCCCGCTTCAAGCGGGCTTTTCTCATTTTCTATCAAGCCTGTTCAAGCGCCTGGGAAAGGTCGTCGATCAGGTCTTCCACATCTTCCACGCCAATACTGAGTCGGATGAGGGTGTCCGTTAATCCGTTCTTTACCCGTTCATCGCGGGGTATGCTGGCGTGCGTCATCGATGCGGGATGATTGATCAGGGATTCCACGCCGCCGAGAGATTCGGCCAGGGAGAATACTTTCACACTCTCCATAAGCTTTATCGCCTGCTGCAGGTTGTCAGACTTCAGTTCGAATGACATCATGCCGCCGAAGTCGCGCATCTGCTTTTTAGCAATGTTGTGGTTGGGGTGGTCGGGGAATCCGGGCCAGTACACCTTGCCCACCTTCGGGTGGTTGCGCAGAAACTCGGCAATCGTTCGCCCATTCCGGCAGTGCCGCTCCATGCGCAGATGCAGCGTCTTGATGCCGCGAAGTACCAGGAAACAATCCTGGGGACCCGGCACGGCGCCACAGGAATTCGTCAAGAAGGCAAGTTCATCTTTGAGTTTGTCATCGTTCAGCGCCAGGGCGCCCATGATGACATCGCTGTGGCCGCTGAGGTACTTTGTCACGGAATGCATGACGATGTCGGCACCCAGTTCGAGGGGATTTTGGAGGTAGGGCGAAGCAAAGGTGTTATCCACGACCACCAGGCTGCTATTCTTCCTGGCCAGGGCCACCAAGGCCTGGATGTCGATAATCCGCATGAGTGGATTGGAAGGTGTTTCCAGCCAAAAGAGTTTAGTCTTCTCGTTGACGTACGGCGCCGCATTGGCGGCAGTGGTGAGGTCCAGAAAATGAAACTTGATGCCGAACTTCTCATACACCCGTGTGAACAACCGATAAGATCCTCCATACAAATCGTTGCTGGTGATAACCTCGTCTCCGGGTTTCAGCAGTTTCATTATGGTGTCTGTCGCACCCATGCCGCTGGAAAAGCAGATGCCGAACTTGGCGTTCTCCAGTGCGGCGATGCTTTTCTGGAGTGCTGTCCGGGTGGGATTGGCGCCCCGGGCATAGGCGTACCCTTTGTGCTTGGCCGGTGAAGGCTGCACATAGGTGGACGTCTGGAAAATCGGGGTCATGATCGCCCCGGTGGTGGGATCGGGTTCTACCCCGGCATGGATGGCTTTTGTACCGAACTTCATACGATGGTAAGAAAATGATGATGTGGAATAATAGTATTCAAGGTTTGACGAGGTCAGACCAGCGATGATAATTGTTAACAGATGTTAAACGGTGAAACCGTGCGGCGGAGGATTCGTTGGAGCAAAGAGTAAATGCATCCTCAATGACTGCAGAGCAGAAAGAAAATAGCCGGCTTTGGTTTTGGCTGGTGATCACGCTCCTCCTGGCTGTACTCCCCTGGTTCTTCGTTTAGCCCTGAATTACACGACACGGTTCACGTCGAATTTCTCCAGGTAATCGGCTACCCTCCTGATAAAGCTTCCGCCGAGCGCTCCGTCTACGACACGGTGGTCGTACGAGTGGGAGAGAAACATCTTGTGGCGGATCGCAATTACATCGCCGTGAACAGTTTCCAGTACAGCCGGTTTCTTCTGGATGGCGCCTGTGGCCAGGATTGCAACCTGGGGCTGCATGATGATCGGCGTACCCATCACATTACCAAACGTTCCGACGTTGGTAATGGTGAAAGTTCCGCCGGAAAGATCGTCGGCCTTGAGTTTGTTTTCGCGGGCACGTCTCGCCAGATCGTTTACGGCCTTCGTTAATCCCGTCAGGCTATACTGGTCGGCGTTCCGGATCACCGGCACGATGAGGTTCCCGCTGGGCAAGGCGACGGCCATCCCGATGTTGATATCCTTCTTCTTGATGATCCGGTCGCCGTCGACCTGGATATTGATCATGGGGAAATCCTTGATGGCCTTGACGATGGCTTCGATGAAGATCGGTGTAAACGTAATGGACTCACCTTCCCGCTTTTCGAATTCCGCCTTCACCTTGTTCCTCCAGTTGACGACGCCGGTGAGATCGGCTTCCACGAAGGAGGTCACGTGCGGTGACGTGCGCTTGGAGTCCACCATCCGCTCGGCGATCATCTTCCGCATGCGGTCCATCTGCAGGATCTCGTCGCCCGCGCTGATGGACGCCGGCACCAGCGGGGCAGCGCTCCGGTTGGGCTGACTGGCGCCGCCTTGCCGGGTTTGGACATAGGCGAGAATATCTTTCTTCGTAACGCGACCGGCCGCCCCTGTACCCGCTATGGATTCAAGTTCAGCCACGGGAATGCGCTCTTCCTTGGCGATATTTTTTACGAGCGGGGAGTAGAACCGCGATGAAGATTTGTAGTCCGGGGCCGGCGAATGAGAAGATCCGTTCGACGCCAGGGCAGGCGCAACGGCGGCAGCGGCTGTCGCGACCTTCTCCACAGCAGGTGCTTTAGGAGATGTCGCCGGTGAGGGAACTCCCGTAGCGACATCCGAAGATAGAATGGCGATGGCCTTCCCCACTTTCACTACCTCGCCCTCTTTTGCCAGGATTTCTTCCAGAATACCTGCGTGCGTCGACGGCACTTCCGTATCCACCTTGTCCGTCGCTACTTCGAGGACGGATTCATCTTGCTCGATCTTGTCGCCGGGCTTCTTCAGCCACTTGAGGATCGTCGCCTCCATGATGCTTTCGCCCATTTTGGGCATGATCAGTTCTACGCGCGCCATTTTCGTGGAATTTGGTGGTAAAGTTAGCGTTTTTGGGGGTTCTTCAATCGTTAGCGGATCGTCAGAATTTCCTTTTGAAGGATGACGATTTACCCCGCAAAATCAGCGAGATCAGGAGCCTCGACGAAACCCGTTTTGTTTCTGGCCGTTACACCTTCATATTTGCTTAACAAAATATAAGCATATGGCAAAGGAATTCCTGGGTGAGTTTGAAGAACTGGTGCTCACGCTGGTGGCCGCACTCCGCGAGGAAGCATACGGCGCGGCTATCGCCGAAGAGATTGATACCAAGCTGGGACGTGAAGTGAACCTTAGCGCAGTCCATGTCACACTCTACCGACTGGAAGACAAGGGATATGTCAAGTCGGCCTTCGGTGGCGAGACCAAGGAGCGGGGTGGTCGCCGAAAGCGGATCTACAGCATTACCTCTGCCGGCCTCGCGGTGCTGCGCGCAATGAAAGAAGCACGTGTCGACTTGTGGAAGATGGTTCCGCAGCTCAAGATCACCGCAGCCTGACGGATGGACCAATGGCACTGCCTGAACACCACGCTGCTATTCGCCTCCTCCGATGGTTCTGCCCGGATCACCTCAGCGAAGAAATTGAGGGCGACCTGACCCAGCGGTATGAAAACGATGTCAAGAAAGCCGGGGAGCGAAGGGCGGTTCAGAAACTCTGGTGGAATGCGCTGCGCTACCTCCGGCCCGGCATCGTTCTCCGCCACAAGACAACCTACAACCTCATTCAAACAGTTATGCTCAGAAGCTATGCCCAGTTGGCCTTCCGCAACCTGAAGAAGAACAAGGTCTTCTCCGCCATCAACATCTTCGGCCTGGCTACGGGGCTGGCGAGCTGCCTGCTCATTTTTCAGTTTGTCAGCTTTGAACTTAGTTACGACACGTTCAATCCGAGGCTGGACCGTATCTACCGCGTGACCAATGACCGTTTCCAGCATGGAAAGCTCGTGCAGCACGGCACCATTTCCTATCCCACCATCGGACCAACGATGACGAAGGACTTCCCGGAAATTGAGGCCTACACCCGGCTCATGCCGTTCGGCAAGCAAACCATCAAGGTTGAGGACAAGCTGTTCAAGGAAGGTGATTTTATTTTTGCCGATGAAAGGTTCCTTGACATTTTGGCCTTTCCCTTACTTGCGGGCAACACAGAGACCGCCCTTCGCGATCCCTATACCATGGTTCTTACCGAAGCGGCGGCAGTTCGGTATTTCGGTGCGACGGACGGCGACTACAGCAAACTGCTTGGCAAAGCGATGCGTTGGGGCAATGACCCTCGGCTCTTTGCGGTTACGGGCGTATGTAAGAATCCGCCGGACAATTCACACATCACGTTCGATGCCCTGGCATCTTATGCTACGGTGATCGCTTCTAATTCCGACGCTGATAACAGCTGGAACTGGTCGGATATGCGCCACTATCTACTCTTGCGCCCCGATGCGGACCCCCAGGCACTCGAAGCCAAGTTTTCAGAATTCAGTGAACGCTATTTCCATGGCGACAAAGTCAGCGGCAGCATTGAGAAATTCTACCTTCAGCCATTGCGGGAAGCACACCTGTACTCTGACTATGAATATGATATTGCCCGAACGGCGAGCGGCCAGGCGGTGTGGGCAATGCTGTTGGTCGCCATTTTTATTTTGATGATTGCGTGGATCAACTACATTAACCTGACCACCGCCCGCGCCATCGATCGCGCCAAAGAGGTGGGACTCCGCAAAGTCATGGGGGCCGTGAAAGCCGAGTTGGTTAAGCAGTTCATTTTTGAGTCGCTTCTAATCACGCTGATCGCACTGGTGGCTGCCTTGGTGTTGGTCCAGTTGGCACAGGGTGGATTCAACCGCATGATCGGTGGAAACCTGTCCCTTTGGACTGTGCTGACCTCGACCGATACCAATACCTTATTGCTGCTGGCAGGAATGCTGGCCGCAGGCATTCTCCTGGCCGGATTCTATCCTGCCTTCATTCTGTCATCATACCAGCCGGCCGTTGTACTCAAGGGGAAATTTCAGCGATCGTCCGGTGGACAATGGATGCGCAGAGGTCTTGTTGTCTTTCAGTTTGTGGCGTCTACTGCGCTGATCACCGGCACGATGATCGTATCGCAGCAGATCGGATTCATGAACCGGGCTGACCTCGGCATCAATATTTCAAATACCGTGGTGGTAGACGGGCCGGAGAACACAGAATGGGATTCCACGTTCGTGGGTAGGATTGAAAACTACAAGCACGCGCTCACCCAACTCAATGGCGTAGTCAGCGCGGCGACGTCCAATCGCAGGGCGGGGGACCGGCTGGGTCGCACCTTTGGTGTCCGGCTCAGTGAGCAACCCGCTGAAACAAAGTTTACCCTCAGTGTCCAGGATATCGACCACGATTGGCTCGATACCTACGCCGTGAAGGTGTTGGCCGGAAGGAAATTCCTCCCGACCGATCACCATGCCGACTTTCAACAAATCAAGAATGTGATCCTCAATGAAAATGCAGTTCGCCTCCTGGGTGTTGAAAATCCGGCCGACATCATCGGTCGTGAGGTTATCTGGGGTCGAAATGGAACCCGAAAATGGACGGTAATCGGCGTCGTATCTGATTTTCACCAGGAGTCCCTGAAGAAGCCCATGGAGCCCATGATTTTCCGACCGGTATATGGAACGTATTCTCCAACCTCCATCAAAATCCAGGGTCGCGCCGTAAGCGAGGTGCTGCCGGAAATAGAAAATACATTCAAGACTTTCTTCCCTGATAACGCCTTTGTTTACGCGTCCCTCGAAGATCAGTACGGAAGTCAGTACAACGACGATCGACGGTTTGGACAGGTGATGAACGTGTTTACCGTCCTCGCCATTATCATCTCCATCCTGGGGCTCATCGGGCTGTCGGCTTATACGGCAACACAGCGGACAAAGGAGATTGGCGTACGCAAAGTACTGGGGGCTTCGCTGACAGGAATCGTCTCACTGTTATCGATAGATTTCATCAAACTGGTCGTCGTTGCCGTCATCCTTTCTTTCCCGATCAGCTATTATGCGATGTCCAGCTGGCTGGATGGATATGCCTACCGGATAACCCTTGGGTGGATTCTTTTTGTCCTGCCGCCGGCATTCATCCTGGCGATTGCCATACTTACCGTGGGCACACAGGTTCTCAAAGCTGCCATGGCCAATCCTTCGGAAACGCTTCGCTATGAATGATAACCCAGCCTCGATTTTAATTTCGCGAGTTCTTTCTATGGGGCAATAGGAAGTATTGCAAGGGACAGTCCGGGGGAATGTCTCTTCTTAGAAGGGTGTAAACCGAAGTGTTCATCGACGTAATATCCATTTCCCTCTACAGACACTACATCGCCACCGCCTTTTGTAATAGCTTTGGTAACGATGAAATCCCGCGATATCCTCCTGCACGTAGCCGGGTGGCTGGTCTTTTTTGTTACCCCGATTCTGCTTTCGCCGCCCGGCGAATTGGAAGCGACCTTCCGCGACACGTCTAACATGGAGTCCCTGGCCTTGCGCAATTTGTTGCTCATGGGATTCTTCTATCTCAATTATCTCTACCTCGCGCCCCGAATCTTGCATACCCACGGCATGGGTCGGTTTCTCCTGGTCCTCATTCCTATTGTAATTCTGGTGAGCCTGGTCAATTGGCAGATTCACCACGCCCTGTCAGAGCCGATGATGCGCCCCTTCGATGGTCCGCCGGATGGATTCCGTCCGGGTCCTGGACCAGGACCTGGCCCGGGCTTCGGTCGTCCGCGCCCCATGATGCTGGCCAGCTCATTGTTCCCCAGCCTGCTCATTACCATCATCATCTCCAGTATCAGCACCAGCCTCGTGCTGTGGGAGAATGTGACCCGGGGAAAAATTGAAGAGCAGGAGCGGGCCCTTCAACGGGTGGCTTCTGAACTCGCCATCCTCAAACTGCAGATCAGTCCCCACTTCCTGTTCAACACGCTCAACAACATCCGCTGGCTGGTTCGTTCGAAATCCGACAATGCGGAAGAAGCGGTAATGAAATTGTCAAAACTCCTTCGGTATGTCCTTTATCAAACCAACGAGGACCGGGTTCCGCTGGAGCGGGAAGTTGACAACCTCCGCGATTATGTGGAGCTGCAGCAACTTCGGCTTACGGATGGCGGACACTTTCACCTTCTTGTCGATGGGGATCCCGGCAAGAGCACGATCGTGCCGTTGCTGCTCCTGCCGCTGGCCGAGAACTTCTTCAAGTATGGAGACTTCACTGAACCGTCCGTCAATCGGTTTGAAGTCACCATTACCGACCATCGCCTGCACGTCAGGACTGTCAATCGCATTGCCGCCAAACAGCCGGAGACGACCAAGGAAGAATCCGGCATCGGCCTCAGCAATATTTCCCGACGCCTGGCGTTGCACTACCCGGATAAGCACGAGTTCACCGTTGCTGAAAGAGATGGTATCTTTGAAGTGAACCTCGGGATTATCCTAACCTGACTATGCCGTCCGAATCACCTCCAGAGGCAGTGCACGCGATCGCGGTAGATGACGAGCCGTTTGCCTTGCAATTGCTGGCCGACGACTTGTCGAAAATCCCCAACCTGACGCTGGTCACTACCTGCTCAAGTCCCACCGAAGCGCTGGAGGTACTGAAAGTCGGCGGCATCGACCTCATGTTCCTCGACATTCAGATGCCGGGCCTCACCGGTATTCAGTTTCTTCGGAGTGTGCCCAACCCGCCTTTGGTGATTGTTACGACGGCGTATGAGCACTATGCCGTGGAAGGATTTGAATTGGATGTGGTGGACTATCTCGTCAAGCCCATCCCCTTTGACCGGCTGTCGAAAGCCGTTGCCAAAGTCCGCGAACGGCTGCATGCGCGGCACCTGATGGAAAAGAACCGTCCGGGTGAGAGCTTCTTTTTTATCCGGTCGGAATACAAGGAAATCAAGATCTACTTCGATGATATCCATCACATCGAAGGCCTCAAAGACTACGTAAAAATCTTCATCGAAGGGCATGCACATCCTGTACTCACCCGGATGAACCTTAAGGCCATGGAATCACGGCTTCCGGCCACCCGGTTTGCCCGCGTGCACAACTCCTATATCGTTCCATTAAAGAAAATAACGGCTGTCCAGCGCGCCCAGGTATTCCTGGGGGACGATGCCATACCCATCGGGGAGAAGTTCTACAACGATTTCATGCGCCAGTACCGCGATGGTGCCTGAAAACCGTCTACACACTGGGGCAATCCAGCTACAGAATTGAATAATTGGACAATTTTAGGGCGACCTTAGCGTATGAATGGGCATACAACCAAACAACGTATGATCACCAAAAATCAAATGTTCCGATCTGTAGTTCTGCTGGCCGTCATGGCTTTGACGTTTAGCGCGTGCAATACAAATGATACGGGCACCTCGACCAATACCCTGCTTACCGATGTAGCGCAAACTTCGGGACAACTGGCGAGCGGATCCAGTTTTGTCATCAGCGGCAGCAGCAGTTCCTCTTCGATGGCGCAGGTCCCAGGCATGAACATGCCGGCCGGACCAGGTATGCATGGCCCGGGTAAAGGCGGCCATCACGGCGGTCCCGGCGGTTTTCTTGATGGCACCAATTTGCTGGCGCCTACCGATGAATTACTGGCCATCGTTGAGGCCGAAAGCGCAGGCGACATGCGCGGCATGCGGATGCACGAGCGCGGTGGCGCCACGGTGACTAACTATGATGCGAATGGCAATGTGATTCTATTTCCGCTGGCGGAGCCGCAAGAGGGAGGACCCGAAGGCTGCAGCTTCAGCGGCAAGCAGTTCCCTCGCTTTGACTCGCTCCTCGCGAAGATCGCGAAAACAGTGATCGACTTTGGCGACGGCGTGACCAACACGCGTAAAGACATCACGGTTACCCGTTCCGGCAAAATCATCATCACCCGCTCCGGTGATGGCACGAGTCACACGGAAGTGGTGACGTTTGAAAACTTTAAGGTTAACGGCGCATTGATCGAAGGCACCAAGACACGTGTGAGCTCCTTCACGGAGGCCACCGGCACGGGCACCTCATCCACCAGCGTGGCCGGCGGCAAGATTACTTTCAACGACGGCACAGCGGCAACCTGGACGAGCAATCGATCACGTACCTCCAACGTCGTGCTCGGCGACAACGGCCGACCGGTTTCCGGTGAAGTCACTATCACGGGAAAAACTTCCGTCGATACAGCCGATGGCACGGTGATCTACTCACATGAGGTGACCAAACCCATTCGGGAGGACCTCAGCTGCGGCCACCGTCGCCCGCCCGTTGAAGGCACTGTCGTTACCCATTATCGGGAGAACACTGTCTCCATCGACTTCGGCAGCGGCAGTTGCAACAGCAGCACGATAACCATCTCCTTGAATGGCGTGGTGCAGACAAAGACTTTTGGAGATTAGGAAAGTAGGGTTGGAATAAGGAAGAAGGCTCCGGTTGGAGCCTTTTTCGTTTTTTACTCAGCTTATTTCGGGAGACTGAGACGAATCAAATTCAGCACCGCCACGGAAGCCATGCGGATGTTGATCATGCGGTCCTTGCTCAGCAGCAGCTTCTTCGTTACGGTCTGGTGCTTGTCGGAATAGGCGATCCACACCAGGCCTACGGGCTTGTCGGCCGTAGCACCACCGGGACCCGCGATGCCGCTCGTGGCGACGCCGATATCGGTGTTAAATTTTGCCCGCACAATATTGGCCATCTCTACAATGGTCGGCTCACTGACGGCGCCGTACTTCTCCAACACTTCTGGTTTGACACCCAGCTGCCGCATCTTGATGTCGTAGGCGTACGGTATCATGCTGCCGAGGAAGTATGCCGATGAACCGGGGATGCTGGTGACAAGATGAGAAAGGTATCCACCCGTGCAGCTTTCAGCCACGCTGAGGGTGAGATTCCGTTCGCGGAGGAGATTGCCGACCACTTGTTCCAGCGGGTCTTCGCCGTAGCCATATATATAGTCACCGGCCAGCGGCTTCAGCGTTTCTGTCAATCGTTCCAGTTCTGCATTCAACTTCGCCGAGTCGTCACCACTTGCCGTCAGCCGGAGTTTGACTTCGCCCAGGTTGGGAAGGTAGGCAAGCTTGACGTGTTCGGGCAGCGCTTTCTCCCACGATTGGATTCGTTCGGCCAGGATGGATTCACCGATACCCACGGTCCGGACGATCTTATGCAGGATCACCGGCATGGTGAATGTCTGCCGCAACCTGGGGATCACCCGCTCCGTCATCATCTTCTTCATTTCGTGGGGGACGCCGGGCATGGAAACCCACACTTTTCCGTTTCTTTCAAACCACATTCCGGGTGCCGTGCCGACCGGGTTGGTGATTTTCGTGCAGCATTCCGGCAAGGCCGCCTGCTGACGGTTAAGTTCCGTCAGCTCGCGACCACGGCTCTTGAAGAACTCGGTCACTTCGGTCAACGCTTCCTCGTGAATTTTCAATTCACAGCCAAAGAATTTTGCAAGGCATGGTTTGGTAAGATCATCGCTCGTCGGCCCGAGACCACCCGTGATGAGGATGATGTCGGCGCGTTGCTCGGCTTCTTTGAATGCGGTGAGTATTTCCTGCTCCTGGTCGCCTACGGTGGTCTTCCGGATTACCCGAATACCGGCCTGATCCAGGGCCACACTCATCCACTGGGAGTTGGTGTCTACGATCTGACCGAACAGGATTTCATCGCCGATGGTGAGTAGTTCTGCGAGAATTGGGCGCATGCACAAATGTTGAAGGGGTAAATATAACCAAGAACGAATAACCAGCGAACGCAGCCGTTTCCCCGTTGTTCCTTGCAGCCAGGCTTGTAACTTAGCCGGATGCTAGGTTCATTTTCTCCCACGGATCACCAGGCGCAGATTTACCTGAGAGGTTTTGCCGGAACCCGCCCCAAGGTCCCGTTCACCGCGCAAGAGATGGAAGCACTGGCGCGTAAGTGCATGAGCGCTGAAGCATTTGCGTATATCGCCGGCGGCGCCGGGCTGGAAAGTTCGGTTGCGTCAAACCGTTCGGACTTTGAGAAGTACAAGATCATACCTCGAATGTTGCGAGACACCAGCAAGCGAAGCACCGAAATTAAATTATTTGGTCAACAACTCCCTTCTCCGCTGTTGTTGTCGCCCGTCGGCGTGCTGGAAATGGTTCACCCGGATGCCGACATTGCCGTTGCCCGCGCCTCGGCAGCGCTCGGTGTTCCGTATATCTTCAGCAACCAGGCCAGCCGACCGATGGAAGAAGCGAGTGCGGCCATGGGCAGTTCGCCGAGATGGTTCCAATTATATTGGAGCAAGTCCAATGATTTGGTCGCGAGCTTTGTGCAGCGCGCCGAGAAATGCGGATGCCAGGCCATCGTCGTTACACTAGATACGACGCACCTGGGATGGCGCACCCGTGACCTGGAGATTGCCTACCTGCCATTTCTCGAAGGGAAGGGTATCGCCCAATACACAAGTGATCCCGTCTTTCAGCGGCTGATGGATGAACCTGCTCCGGCGACACCCAGACCCGGAATTACCCTGCCGCTGCTGGCCGGGTTGATCAAAATGGTGAATGCCTATCCGGAAAAAGGTTTCTTTCGGAAGCTGAGATCCGGACGTCCGCAGAAAGCGGTGCAAAAATTCACGTCGATCTACTCTAACCCGGCGCTGACCTGGAAAGACTTGTCATTCCTTCGCGGGCAAACGCAGCTGCCGATTCTTCTCAAAGGAATACTTCATCCGGATGATGCGGCGATGGCGCTCGACCACGGGATCAACGGGATCATCATTTCCAATCACGGAGGCCGGCAGGTAGATGGCTCCATCAGCACCATTGACGCGCTGCCCGCCATTGCACAGCGGCTAGCCGGAAAAATTCCGGTGTTGCTTGACGGCGGTATTCGCGGCGGCGCTGACATGTTCAAAGCGATTGCCCTGGGGGCATCGGCCGTTTGTATCGGCCGGCCGTACGTTTATGGGCTCGCCATCGCCGGACAAGAAGGGGTGGAGGAGGTCCTGAAGAACCTGATGGCGGAGTTTTATTTTACCATGGGGCTGGCGGGAATCACGAATGTTGAGGAGATCAATTCGCATTGCATCCGTTAATTTTTGTACAGTGAAAAGAATCGCCCTGCTGGCTTGGTTTACCATAGTGACAGCTCCAACCTGGTGCCAGTCAGTAGTGGATAAGTCAGCCGAATTCCCGGGAGGACTCGATTCGCTATACCGATTGGTGCAGCAGAACCTTAAGTACCCAGACGAAGCACGCCGGAACAGAATTGAGGCTCAAGTGTATGTTCAATTTATCGTAAATGAAAAGGGCGAGATTGACAAAACTTCGGTGCGGTCCATTGTAAAACGAGACGAGCTCTTAGAGATGGAGGGAGTTCGTGCATTGCGGGCATGCACGGTCCCCTGGAAGCCGGCATACCTAAATGGTGTCCCTGTCAGTCAGCAATTTGTTTTGCCAATCAACTTTAAGCTAACGGATATACCGCAGAAAGCGCTGACAGCCAAGGCAAGCACAAACGGTATCGCGCTTGCATTAAGCATGAGTAATCAGACAGCTTCACTGAGCTCACCGATAATTGATCCTTCACAGCTGAAGCCCGGCAAATCATTTTTTGGTTTGACCACTTCCGCCAAGGAGGTACAGTTGGAAGAGTGTTTTGTGGTTCAGGCTGCGTTTTACGTTCCTGATGACAATCGAAAGCGCATGCAATTTGGAAATTTGGGAACCCTGATGCAAGACATTGTGCCTCATCTTGGGAAAGATTCTTGTTGGAATGTTCACCAAGACATTCGTCAGATTAGCGGTGAAGCCATTAGTATTAAAAATCGAGGATACACCAAGTATGCCATTCATAGTGTAGCTGTTTGCCCGAGAACGCCCGGTGTCATTGAATTCCCCGCTCTCAAACTCATGATGTTTACCGGGAACAGTCGAGACACCTCATTTGTGGAAACACCCTACTTCAGCAAGCCGGTAAAGGTTAAAGTCAATAGATCGCTGGTGGCCGACTTGGTTGGTCGGTTTGTGCTGGGCGATTCCTTGCCATCTGGTGAAGTGCTGACAAATCTCCCCATGAGGTACAAACTTACGATTGCGGGATTGGGTCATGCGTACCCTGCCGAGGTACCTACTGTGGCAACCAGGAATTGGACGGCAGTACCTGTTCAGGTTGAAAATGCCGACACCATCTGGAGAGGTTCCTTCTATTCTGCAAAAACGATTACCTATGAACTCACCTTTAGGAAAAAGGGCGATTATGATTTGGCCGAAGGCATAGGGTTTAACGTCATTGATCCCGCTGGTAGGAAGCTGGTGAGACTTTCACCGAATCGCAGGGTTCGCGTGATGAAAGGCAACGTGAATCCACCCGTTCGCCGGGCAACTTCACAACGTGGAGTTATTGCCATCGATGCCTCAGAATCAATGCGTATTGAAGATGTCCAACCCTTTCGATTAGCTATGGTTCGAGAAGGGGTGGCGAATTTTCTTGGGCAAGGGCCCTGCGATATTGGACTCTTGGCGTTTGGAGGTAATGTTGTGCCTGTTCACCCCAGTGAGGCGGATCCATGTATTCCAAGGAAAAGAGTGCTTGGTATTGATTCCAAACTCGTGCGGGCCGGCACTGCATTGGGTGAGGTCATTTGGGAAGCTTGCCATCCAATTGGTTCGTCGCAGAAACCGGGAATACTGGTTATCATAACGGATGGCGACAATACGGCAGGCAGAATTAATGTTTCGGATGCGATTCGCGCGGCGACCGAAAACCGCTTAAAAGTTTTCACGATTGGCGTTGGAACGAGGGGCATGGTCTCCTTTGGCCCTGATGCATTAGGTCAGCGAATCATGGTGACGAATACATTTTCTGATGTCGACCTGAAAAGAATTTCAGAGGCCACTGGAGGATCCTATTCATGGGTTTCAACTTCGACCGAATTGAAACAAGTCCTGGATCAGATATTTTCAACGCATAAATGAGGCTCACTTAAAATGATTATCTCCTTATCTTTGACATTTGCATGAAGCGAGTAGCGTGTTTTTTTGCCTTTATCCTGCTGGCCCTGAACTCCCAGGCCCAATTTCCTGATTTGACGAAACAACTTACTTCGAAAGAAGTTACCAAAGGATTGAAGGATGCTCTCATTCAAGGGACCACGAAAGGAGCAAAAGTTGTCTCACAGATTGATGGATATTTCAAGAACCCGGAAATAAAAATTCCCTTTCCAAAGGATGTGCAACTGGTGGAAACCAAGCTTCGCGCCCTTGGTATGGGCAAACAGGTGGATGAGTTTATCCTGTCGTTGAACCGCGCCGCGGAAGATGCCGCCAAGCAAGCGACACCGATATTTGTCAGCGCCATTCAGAAGATGACCATCGAAGATGCCTACGCCATCCTCAAGGGTGAGCCCGACGCGGCCACGAAATACCTCAACCGGACAACGACGCCCCAGCTGAAAGAGAAATTCACGCCCGTGGTAAAGGCCTCGCTCGATAAAGTGAATGCCACCAAGTATTACGCAGACCTGATCGGGTATTACAACCGGATTCCGTTCATCCAAAAAGTTAACCCTGACCTGACCGGCTATGCCACTGACAAGGCCATCGACGGACTGTTTGTGATGATCGCCAAGGAAGAAAAGAACATCCGCAAAGAGCCGGTGGCCCGAACAACCGACCTTCTTAAGAAAGTATTTGGCAACGCCACGAAGTAGGTTTGTTGGTGCCTTTTGTACCTTCGCTGCCGATAGGCGGAACTCTGCCGGTATCATTTCCTGTTATTGAATCCAACTGAATTGACTTTGTATGAATCTGTTTGAAAAGCACAACGCCACCCTTCAACAAGCTGTCAAAGCGCTCCACGATCGCACGTTTTATGCCGCCTTCCCGGAGAACCCTACTCCGGCCGTTTATGGCGAGACTGCCGATGCGGATGGGAAAGCAAAATTCTCCGCACAGTGCGGACACCGGTTCAATGAATTGAAACAGACCGGTGAAGACGGCTGGGCTGGACAAGAAGAGTCACCGTATTTGCAGGAGCCGCTGAAGGTGGATTACCCCATTTTTTCTGTTGCCAAGCTCATTGACCGATCCACGAAGGCATTCCATTCCTGGCGAAAAGTTTCTGTAAACGACCGGGCAGGCATTCTTATGGAGTCGCTCGACCGGATGAAGTCGCGCTTCTTTGAAATCGCGCATGCTACCATGCACACCACCGGCCAGGGGTACATGATGGCTTTTCAGGCATCGGGCCCCCATGCGGCTGACCGTGCACTGGAGGCCATCGCCGCCGGATACGAGGAACTGAATCGCTTTCCATCGTCGGCGATATGGGATAAACCGATGGGTAAGTTTAATCTGCAGCTGAAGAAAGAATGGCGCGCCGTGCCGAAGGGCATCTCCGTTGTCATCGGCTGCTCGACTTTTCCCACCTGGAATTCCGTGACGGGAATCTACGGCAGCCTCATTACGGGAAATACGGTGATCGTAAAACCTCACCCTGGCGCAATACTTCCCATTGCCATCGTCGTAGCGGAAATCCAAAAAGTACTGGCCGAGAATAACATGGACCCGAACACCTGCCAGCTGGCGGTGGATACGTACGACAAAATGATCACCAAAGAACTGTCCGAACATCCCGAGGTGAAGCTCATCGACTTCACCGGGAACTCGTTGTTCGGCAGTTACCTGGAGGGACTTTCCGGCAAAACGGTCTTTACGGAAAAGACCGGCGTGAATTCTGTCATCCTCGATTCTGCCGAAGACATTGATAAGGTGGCCGCCAACCTGGCGTTCTCGGTCAATCTCTACAGCGGCCAGATGTGCACGGCACCGCAAAACTTCTACATTTCAGAGAAGGGAATACGGACGCCGGCGGGCACGGTGACCTTCGACCAGTTCGCAGAAAAATTTGTGGCTCAGTTGAACAGCCTGATTGATAACCCGAAGGCCGCGCCATTTGTGTTAGGGGCCATTCAGAATCCCAAAACAAAAGAGCGCGTAGCGCAGGCCGAACACCTGCCGGGAAAGGTATGGCTGAAGTCACGCTTGTTTGAGAATCCAATGTTCAAGAACGCCCGCCTCAGCACGCCTGTCGTGGTGGAAGTGGATGCATCGAAGAAAGAGATCTTCAGTAAAGAACTGTTCGGCCCCATAGCCCTCCTTATCAAAACCAAAGACACCGACCAGTCGATCGCTTTGGCGAAGGAGATGGCGCAGCATCACGGAGCAATATCCTGCGGCGCATACACGATGGATCCTGCCGTGCACGACAAGATTGCCGATGAGATGAGCCTGGCGGCGACGCCGGTTTCGTTCAACCTCACCGGGGCTATCTACATGAACCAAAACGCGGCTTTCTCCGACTTCCATGTCACCGGGGGAAATCCGGCCGGCAACGCATCATTCACGAACCCGGAGTATGTCTCCAAACGATTTACGTGGGTAGGTCACCGGGAGCCTGTGCCTGCAGTCAAGGCATAATCGGGCCGAAGTAAGCAGCCGTTGGCGCAACCTTTTGGAGGGAAAGTCAGTCTAATAGGCGGCTTCACAATACTCCTATGCGCACACGGTTACTTTTCCTCTTCGCTACACTCTTTTCAGCCTCACAGCTTCTTGCCCAGGGCCTCGGTATTCCTTCCAAATCCGGCGGCATCGGCTTCGGCAATCTGCCCAAATTCACGGGAATCCGGTTCAACTTCATGGATCACGGCATCGAACGAATCAACGGCATCAACGTAACAGCCTGGAAACCGAAGGATGAAAGCGGTATTTCAGGAACGGTGAACGGGCTTGCGCTCGGTGTGCCGATTGCCTTTGGCTCGGAAAATCTTCACGGCGTCGGCGTTGGTATTTTCGGTGTCGGAGCGACAAAGAATGTGTACGGACTGAATGTGGGAGGCCTGGGCGTGGGCGCCGGTGGAAATGTGAAGGGTATTAACCTCGGCGGACTCGGCGTTGGCTCCGGGGGCAACTTGTGGGGCATCAATGCCGGCGGGCTGGGCGTAGGCTCCGGAGGCAACGTAACAGGTCTTAACGTCGGCGGCTTGGGTGTCGGTGCGGGCGGAAGCCTCTCCGGAATTAACGTGGGCGGCCTCGGTGTGGGTGCCGGCGGAAAAGTTTCTGGCATTAACGTCGGCGGCCTCGGTGTGGGTGCCGGCGGCGGCTTGTCGGGGATCACGATAGGCGGCATCGGAGCAGGAGCAGGGGGCCGCGTCTCCGGTATTACCATCGGCGGGATCGGCGTCGGCGCCGGTGAATCAGTGAACGGTCTGTCCATCGCGGGCATCGGCGTTGGCGGCCCGACGGTCAGAGGCATTGTCATAGCGCCGGCAGCCGGAGGAAACAACGTGAGCGGCTTTATGCTCGTTCCTGCCTACTTCCGCGTGGGCGACTCAAAGAAAAGTGACAGCGACGACAGCGATGGTCCCGCTGCACAGATGAAAGGTGTCTCCATCAGCGTCTTCAACCAAACCTTCGGACATTTCAACGGCGTGTCAATTGGTGTGGTGAACTGGACCCGGACGCAGCGCGGATTCCAGCTCGGCTTGATTAACATCGTGAAGAGCAATCCGCCGGGGTTGCGGATTCTTCCCATTTTCAACGCATCGTTTAACTAGCCGGTTGAAGGCTATCCGACGATCAATCGATCACGGCGGTTTTCTCCTTGAGCTGATCCCACTGTTCCGATGACAGTACCGGTTTCTTGGTTACGGTCTTCCCCTTTATGTATGCAATGATCGCCTCCGCCCGCTCTTTCGAATTCGGGTGGGTGCTGATCCAGAACAGCTGACGGGGAATGTGCTCCTCGTTCTCTGAAAGCCGGTACAGCATGTTGGCGAATGGTTCCGGGTCAACTTCCGCTTTGATGAGATAATCGACTGCCGTCAAATCCGCTTCACGCTCGAGGTCGCGGTCGTAAGCCGATGAGGTGATCATCTGTAAGGCTTGCCGGATCGCCTCGCCGCTGCCGCCGTTGGTCATGGAGATCAGCACGGAAAGTCCAACCTCCTTCACCAGCTTCTTCATCACGTGATTTTTCTCCACGTGCGCCACTTCATGCGCGATGACGCCCAGCAGTTCAGCTTCATTTTGCGTTTCGTTCACCAGGCCGGTCAGCACGACAAGGTGATCGTCCGGAAGGGTAAAGGCGTTGACCATGTCCTTGTCGACCACATGCAGTTTGAGTTTGTCCCGGTCGATGTCGTTCGCCTTGCACAGATGGGTCACCAGCGAGTCGATGGCGCCGGCAACTTCGGCGCTGTGATCAATTTCTTCGGTCTGGCGAAACATGTCCCAGAAAAGGTCTCCCAGCTTTTGTTCGGTTGACTTGGTCATCTGCCGCACGTTGAGGACCGTCACCCAATCGATCTGGCGTAAAGCGAACCAGGTGCCGAAGAACAGCGCGACGAGGAATAGGAATTTCAGGAACAGCTTCATCTTACCGGGGGCAGAGTAAATCAGTTAGTTCGCCATAGAACCACCAGGAAACATGTTGGCCTTTTCGGGTCTGTACGGCCGTGTAGACCGTGGCGATGAATTCAGTCACATTAAAGATGACCACGGTGATAACGTAAGCGATCCAGGAGGAGGTGATTTCAACATCGGTAAAGAAAATGGACACCGTCCACCAGAACCCAAAGCTGTTCATGAACAGCAGTGAAAACTGGGACACCAACGCCTGGGTGCAATGCCACCGTACAAAATAGGTTCCTTTGCGGTTGCCAATGTAGAAGAAGAATGTGGCGATGAGATTAATGATCGGCAACGGGAGGCCGCCCATCAGCGCGATCAGCGACATGAGGTAGCTGTTCGACGCCTTTTCCGCTTCATGTTCGCCGGGTTCGTAAGCAAACCCGCTGGCGCGCGTTACAGGTTTTTCGAATAAGTCCATATCCAGTTGAGAAGAAGGAGGAAGATGGCGGGAGCGGCAACCCACTTTTGTTGCATGAAACCCTCGGCCTGGGAAAATCGCATCGCCAGCGTTCGGCGGCCGGTGAGCAGGTCGTAACTCACCCACCACGGCGCAATGAGCAGGACAACGGCCAGCAACAGTCCGATGGGGTTGAACCGAATAACACCGCCGAGGTCGCCGTTCCATAGCGCGACCATCGCGCGGGTGCTGCCGCAGGAAGGGCAGGGGAAGCCGGTGACATTCTTGACCAGGCACACGGTCACCTCATTGTGGGGGTCGTGCGCCGTGAAGCCCAGCCATCCATACCCCGCGACGCACCCGAGAATGAGTACGGCGTAAAGCAGGTTGTTGCGCGAGATCATCAATACAATACTTGTCTCAGTTTCTCCAGGTTCTTTTCCCGGGTGGCGCCCATGATCAGGAACCAATCCACGATGGCCCAGATACCCAGGCCGCCGCAGGTAAGTAGTTTCCCGATACCCAGCCCGGTGTCGCCGATGATAAACCGGTCGATGCCCATCGTGCCGGCCAGCAACGAGACGATAAGGCTTGTTGTTGGGTCCTTGAACTGCATCGTTTGAACGGCTACCCAGCGCGAATCGTCCGTGCTGATCAGCCGGTCGCGGATCTGGGCTACATGGTGGCTCTCGAAGAACTTGCCGTTGGCAAGGATGAACATGTCAACTTTAGAAGCATCCATAAGAGAAGGTTTGATTGTACAAAGTAGTAAATATTCCTTGATGCTTTTAGCGTAAATTCAACCTGTGCAATATGCATCGCACATTCTGCTGGTCCGGCCGGCTGCGTCGGCTTATAACCTGGAGACGGCCCACTCCAATGCCTTTCAGCGCCAGTTGGACCTGGACGTGAAGGTTGGGGTGCGGAGGGCCAGGCAGGAATTTGATGAGTTTGCCAACGGGCTGAAGCGCGAAGGAGTCGACGTGATCGTGGTCGACGATACGGGCTCGCCGGCAAAACCGGATGCGGTGTTTCCCAATAACTGGGTGACCTTCCACGAAGACGGTACCGTTATTCTCTACCCGATGTGTGCCCCCAGCCGACGCCTCGAACGGAGAGGAGATGTGGTGGAGGCGTTGCGAAAGGATTTCAGGGTCACCGAGGTCCTCGATCTGTCCCGCTTTGAGGAGGAAGGACGATTCCTCGAAGGCACCGGCAGCATGGTCTTTGATCACCTCTCCAAAATCGCCTATGCTTCCCTTTCGCAGCGCACGGACAAGGATCTTTTCCTGTCCGTCTGCGAGCGGCTGATGTACCAACCGGTGTATTTTCATGCGCTCGACCAATCGGGCAAAGCCATCTATCATACCAATGTGATGATGTGCCTGGGAGAGGGATTCAGCATCATCTGTCTTGACTCCATTGCAGATGCCGCCGAGCGAAAAGCCGTCGAAGAATCCCTGGGACATTCCGGGCATAAGGTCATCGCTATCACATTGGAGCAGGTGGGCCATTTTGCCGGCAATATGCTGGCGGTTAGAAATGCGCCAGGCGAGGTGCTGCTGGTGTGTTCGAGGCAGGCAGCGGACAGTCTGACGCCGGAACAAAAGAGTCAGATCTCCGCGTACGCTCGCCTGGTTCCTTTGGCTATACCCACTATTGAATCCCTCGGCGGCGGCAGCGCGAGGTGTATGATGGCGGAAGTGTTTCTCCAGCCTAACTAGACCTGTCCCCTTAATTGGGGGCCATGGCAACGGTCATGGGAAATGTCCGTTAATACGGGTTTAAGCCATATCCTATGCTTCAAAACTACTTCCGCCTCGCCATGCGTACGCTGCTCAAGAACCGCGGCCCCTTTCTCATCAACCTGGTCGGCATGAGCATCGCCCTCGGATGCTGCATCACGGCCTACGTCAACTATGAGTTCAACCAAGGTTTCGACAAGCAGCAAACCAACGCGAAGAGTATCTACCGGGTGGCGTTCTGGAACGAGTCCGGGACGAAACGGAGCCCCTTTGGTGTGTGCCCTCTCCCCATGGGTCCCATTATCCGCGAGAATATGCCCGAGGTAAAGGAAGTAGTTCGGTACATCAGCAAACGCGCCCAGTTTCGTATTGGCGATGAATTATTTGAAACAGAATTCATCTACACCGACCCGAATTTCGTTCGGCTTTTTACCCTTCAGCGGTTATTTGGTACGCTGGATGTTACCGATAAGTCTTCCGTGATCATCAGCGACAAACTGGCCATGACTTACTTCGGTCAGACAGAAACAGTAGTCGGCAAGACACTCACACAGGTGATATCCGGACAGGTGCGGGAGTTCAAGGTCGGTGGCGTATATCGCGCTTTCCCTTCCAACTCCAGTTTCCGCTTCGATATTCTTTCCACTTACGACAACTACTTCCTTGATCCATCGCAGCAATCGGAACAGGAAGGCGACTGGAAGCGGTGGTCGACGGTCTTCTTGCAGATTGACGATCCGTCGGCATTGCCGCGCATCGAAAATCAGCTGCAGTCGTATCGGAAAGTTCAGAACGAGGCGCGCCCCGATCTGATGGCAGAGTCGTTCTACCTGGAGTCGTTTGACGGTATGGCCTCACGCGCCGTTCGCGAACGCAACCAGGGCCATTGGTTCAACATGCCGATGCCGCCAGCCGGTGTTCTTGCTCCGTTTGTGATGGCGGGTTTTCTGCTCCTCGTTGCCTGCTTCAATTTCACCAATAACTCCATCGCCATGGCGGGCAAGCGGCTGAAAGAAATCGGCATCCGCAAGGTCGTCGGCGGAAGACGAAAGGAGTTGATCGTGCAATTCCTGTCCGAGACGCTGCTCTTCTGTCTGTTGGCCCTGGGCCTCGCTGTTATACTGGGAGAGTACCTCGTGGCCGGATGGGATTCCATCTGGCCCAACATCGAACTCGATGTTCGGTACCAGGACAACCTTCCATTTTTCGGTGCACTGGCGGCTTTGGTTTTGGTCACCGCCTTGCTCGCCGGCGGCTATCCTGCTTTCTATATTTCCTCCTTCCGGCCTATCCAGGTGCTCCGCGACAAGGTACAATTGGGAGGCATGAACTGGTTCACCCGCACGCTGCTGGTCGTACAGTTCAGCATATCCCTGGCCGCGGTCATCTTTGCGCTTGCCTTTTATTTTAATTCGAAATATCAGAAGGAGTTTGACCTTGGCTACACCTATCGTTCTGTTATTCAGGTCCCCGTGGAGAACGGGGAGTCGTATCTCCGCCTGAAGAACGCCTTGCTGACCAACCCGGAAATCAATTCCCTGGCGGGCGCGCAGCATCATATCTACAGCAGCAGTTCAAAGGCGTCGGTGACCATCGGGACCCGGAATGAGGAAGAGGTAGACGTACTCCATGTTGGCGATGACTACTTTAAGACCCTGAACGTGCGCGTGCTGTCCGGGCGGGGCTTTGAAAAAGACAGGGCCTCAGACATGAGCGAAGGCCTCGTTGTGAACGAAGAGTTTCTCCGGCACTTTGAGTTGGGAGAGGGCCTGGGTACAAGGGTGCTCATCAATGATACCGTACCACTATATATCGTGGGTGTGGTGAAAGATGTTTATCTCAACGCGCTGTTTCAGCCGCTGTCCCCGGTGGCGTTCCGCTATGTCCCTGAGTCCGACTATCGCTTTCTGGTGGCCGCCACTGACCCGTCGAAATTGAACGACGTCAATCAGCAGATCAAAGCAGAGTGGAAGAAACTTTTTCCCGGCGCGTTATACCCCGGGCGACTGATGGAGGAGCGGATGGTGATGGCACTGGATCATTTCGACGCTGTTGTCATCATCTACACCTTCCTGGGCCTGGTGGCCATCATCATGTCCGTCTCGGGGTTGTTTGGCCTGATGTCCATTCATCTGCAGAAGCGCACCAAGGAGATCGGCATTCGAAAGATTTTAGGTGCCTCGTTGCCGCACATCCTGATGAAGTCAAGTCAACTCTTCCTGGTGGTTATGGGTATATCCTTTGTGCTGGGCAGTCTTATGGGCGCGGCCATGGTAAACGCGTTGATGGACAGTGTTTGGGAATACTACGTGGCTGTCAATCCTCAGATTCTCGCGATGGCCATGTTGATACTGCTTTCCATTGCTGCAGCCACCATTTTCACCCTCATCACGCGTGCTGCCCGTGCGAATCCGGCGGACGCGTTGCGGTATGAGTAATGATTAAATGTCAGTCGGCAAATAGGCCAACCTCAGTTTGCCATAAATAAAAAAGGTCCTCAATGAGGACCTTTCGTGAGTGGAGCCAGTGGGAGTCGAACCTCCGCCAGTGCTCCGACAAGTCGGAGCGGCGGACAGGCACGACCTACTGCCTAACAACAAAAAAGGTCCTCGATAGAAGACCTCTCTTTAAGTGGAGCCAGTGGGAGTCGAACCCACGACCTCGACAATGCCATTGTCGCGCTCTAGCCAGCTGAGCTATGACCCCGAGGGCTGCAAAGATATCATTTCGGAGAAAATACATGTATTTGAAAAGACACTTTCTTTCCGCCCGTCGGGAACCCACATACCTACCGTCGAACCCTCACGTACTTTGTCACGTACCGGAACCCACCCTCTTTAATAAATTTCTTCCATTGGGGCTTGGTTGGACGAAAGAGATAGAGTGTATCGGCGCGCCCCATCATTTTACTCAGCGAAATGGCATCCAGCTCCCCGGTTCTCCTCATGAACAATGTGTCTTTCCGAAGCGTCAGGCGGCGCAACCTCCAATAGATAGAATCAGGGGTATTCACAAACAATTCCCTGGCCTGCTGCCGGATATGGTTACCCTCCATGTCAAATATAGTATCCGGGCGGTCCAGCACACGTAACAACACCGTGTCGCCGGAAAATTGAACCGTAACGACTGTCCCCTTCTTATCCTCAACGACATTGGGCTTCCACGGCTCTTTTAACGTCGCCCGTACCGAGTCGATTTCCTTCCTTTCCTTTTCTTTCACGCTGGAAAGCAGCAGCGTGTCAAAGCTTTCATTTGATTCAGTAACCAATTGTGATGTAATGACGAGCGTGCTTATGGCTGCGCTCTTCCCATTGGTTACTTCCCGGAACTCCCCCTGGTATTTCTTGGGGATCGATTTCTCGTCACGAACCCCTTCGGGCTGAGGCACCTCAAAGCGAACCGGCGTGTCGGAACAAGACTTGGCGGCCAAAAGAACGACCAGGAATGCACTCACGGTGACTTGCATACAGTTAATATACTACACTTTGGACTACCCCCCGGGGAAACCCGGCTCCCCAACCCGAGCCGTTGAAACGTCTTTCTACAAAAGACAAAAAGTTGTAACTAGTCCGGACAACTGCCCGCCCTGAAGACGTTCACCATCTACCGCTCCTCCGCCGGCTCCGGGAAGACGCGCACCCTGGCGCGGGAGTATTTGACCTGGGCCCTGCGAAACAAGGCCCACTACTTCCGCCATATCCTCGCCGTCACCTTCACCAACAAGGCCACGCAGGAGATGAAAGACCGCGTGCTGGCCTACCTCACCGCCTTCTCCGGCGTAAACCAAAACCCCGGATCGGACGCGGAACAACTCGCCGCTGAACTGAAGCAGGAACTCCGCCTCGACGAGGCCACCTTCCGCCAAAACAGCCACGAACTCCTCACGCTTATCCTCCACCAGTACGACCAGTTCTCCATCAGCACCATCGACGCTTTCTTTCAACGCGTCATTCGCGCCTTTACCCGGGAGTCGGGTTTGCTGGGCGACTACCGCCTGGAAGTGGAACAGGAAGCTGTACTCACCGAAGTCGTCGACAGCCTCATCGATGAACTGAAAGAGAACCACGCCCTCACCGACTGGGTCGTACGCTTTGCCCAGGAGAGTATGGAGTCGGACAAGTCGTGGGACATCCGCAAACGACTCGCTGACTTCTCCCGCGAAATCTTCCGCGACGAGTTCAAAGCGATCGAAGAAGAGGTGTACACCCACACGAGCGACCAGAAGTTCTTCACGCGGTTCCAATCCGAACTCTTCAAGATAAGGAACACGTTCATTGCTAAGGTTTCCCCGCTGGCGAAGGAGATGCTTCAAATCATCAAAGAAAAGAATTGGAAACCAGAGCACTTTCGGCGGAAAAGAAATTCCGGAATCATGACGTACCTCAACTCGTTTGCAAATCTTGAGGATCTTAAGGGGCTTGAAATTGGGAAGTATATGCAGGATGAATACATCCATGCATCAAAATGGCCGGGTGATAACCTGGCACTTAATGGTGAAATATTGGAAGTGGCTGAGAAAGTATTCGCGCCAAATGTTCAACGAATCAATAAGTTCTATAAAGACGAGTATCCGAAAGCCCTGACCGCTGAGCTCATCCTCCATAACCTCTATGTCTTCGGTCTCATGGCCGACATCGCCCGAAAGCTCCGGGAATACAAGTCGGAGAACAACCTGATGCTCCTGGCCGACGCGCCGAAATTCCTCAACCATATCATCGGCGACAGCGATACGCCGTTTGTTTATGAGAAGGTCGGCTCCTTCTATCGCAACTACCTCATCGACGAATTCCAGGATACGTCCGGCTACCAGTGGAAGAATTTTCTCCCACTGCTCGCCAATAGCCTCGACCAGGGATACCCCAGCATGGTGGTCGGCGATGTGAAGCAGGCCATCTACCGCTGGCGCGGCGGCGACCTCAGCCTGCTTCAGACACAACTCGAAGAACATATCGGCAGTCACCGGGTAGCAATGCGCGAGCTGGCCAGCAACTACCGCAGTGCCCCGGAGATTGTCAATTTCAACAATCTCGTCTTCGAGGCGGCGGCCAAGGTGGCTGCCTCCAAGATTAATGCGGCACTCCCCATTGACGTTTATCACGACGTGCGCCAATCGTCACCGGTGGAAGGCGTAGGCCTGGTTCGCGTGGCGTTCATCGCGGACGAAGAGGAGGAAAGCTGGCGGTCACTCTCGCTGAAGAAACTCACCCGCGACATCGAGTACCTTCAGCAGAACGGCATACCACCCGGGGATATCGCCATCCTTGTCCGACGCAATGAAGAAGGTCAGGATATTGCCGCCCATCTCCTGGAGTACAAACATTCGGCGGAAGCCAAGACTGGCGTCAACTACGAAGTTGTCTCCAACGAGTCGCTGCGCATCGACGGCGCCGGCTCAGTAAACCTCCTCCTCGGCGCGTTGCGGCACCTGGTAAACCCCGATGACCCCATCGCGAGGGCGCAACTCTGCTACGAATTTTCCCGCCTGCATACCGCCCAACGCGAAACTTCGGAAATATTCAGCGAGGCGAGCAAAGTGTTCTTCGAAAGCCAGGTGCCGGAAGCATTTACCAACCACAAGCTTTCGCTGAAGAAACTGCCGCTCTTCGAACTCACCGAAACACTCATCGGGCTCTTCGGCCTGGGAAAAGTGACGGGCGAGCTCGCTTACCTCCAGGCATTTCAGGATCTCGTGCTGGACTTCTACACCCGCGAGCGCAATGACCTGGCCGCCTTCATTGAATGGTGGGACGAGAATAAGGACAGCGACAAGACGTCCATCAAACTCTCCGGCGAAGTGAATGCCGTCAACATCCTCACCATTCACAAAGCCAAAGGCCTGCAGTTCCGCTACGTCCTCATCCCGTTCTGTTCTTGGGCCGTCGACCATGAAGGTTTCCGCGCGCCGCTGCTGTGGGTAACCTCCGATGAAGCCCCCTATGCCGAAGCAGGCCCGATGCCGGTGAGGTACTCTTCAACATTAAAGGCATCGGATTTTGCTCCGTACTGGGAGGAAGAGCGCACGAAAGTCTACCTCGATAACCTCAACGTGCTCTATGTGGCGCTAACGCGCGCTGAGCGGGGAATGATCATCACCTGCCCTGCCAAAGGCTTTAAAAACTCCGTGGCCGAGTGGCTTTATGAATCGATTCAGCAGACGCCCGATCTTCAGAATGAATGGGACGAGGGCGCTCGCTTGCTGACCATCGGCACGCTGCCTCCTTCACCAAAGAAACCCGCTGCGGTAACGCCTGCACAACTCACGAACTACTCCACCAGCCGCTGGCGTGAGAAACTGGTTATCCGCCAGGCCGGAAATATATTCTTCGACGGCATGAATCCCCAGACACGGGAGCGGATCAGCTACGGCATTTATCTTCATGCCCTTCTTTCCCGCATCCGCACCCGCGAAGATGTAACGCCGGTACTCGACCGACTCGTCCAGGAAGGCGTGATGACTTCCGGCGAACGCGGGCGACTGGAAGACCAGCTGGGTGAGTTGCTGGGCAACCCGATCGTGGGAAATTGGTTCGATGGCAGCTGGGATGTCCGCACCGAAGTGCCCATCCTGTTGCCCGGCGGCGCCACTAACCGCATCGACCGGCTTATGCTCCGCGACAAGCGGGCCGTCGTCGTCGACTTCAAGACGGGCGAAAAATCGAAGGCCGACCACGAGCAGGTCGCCGAATACCTCGACATCCTTCGACAAATGGGATTCACGGAAGTGCAAGGCTACCTGCTCTACACGCGCGACAAGGAAGTGACGGAGGTAGGGAAGCAGGCGGCGGCGAAGGTGGTGAAGAAGAAAAAGGAAGACAACCAACTGGGACTAGGATTCTAGGATTTTAGGATTATAGGATTAGGAAGATGAAGAGTTTTTTACGGGAGATGGCGGAGAGGGTGGTGAAGAAGTATCCTTCACTGGATGGGATCACTATTGTGTTTCCGAACCGCCGGGCGATCCTGTATTTCCGCAAGCACCTGGGCGACCTGCTCGACAAACCGGCGTTCTCTCCACGGCTGCTGACGATTGAGGAATTCACGGCCGGACTTGCCACGCTGCATGTCCCGGACCGGCTTGAACTGATTCACCGCCTCTACACGATCTATTCTGACGTGATGAATACGCGCCAGGACGGGGAGGAGTCGGTGCGGGAGCCGTTCGACCAGTTCTACTTCTGGGGCGACATGCTGCTCCGCGATTTCGACGAGGTGGACAAATACCGCGTCAACGCAAAGCAACTCTTCCGCGACCTCAGCAACCAGAAAGAACTGGACTCGGGCTTCGATTTCCTTACCGACGAGCAACTCGAGTACCTGAAGAGTTTCTGGGGTAATTTCCAGGGCTCGCTCAACGAAAACAAACGCAAGTTTCTTCGCGTATGGCGGCTGCTGCCGACGGTGTACGAAAAGTACCGCGAGCGCCTTATCAGCCTGGGACTTGCTTACGACGGCTTGCTCCAGCGGCAGGTGGCCGAATCTGTCGACAAGCTAAGCACGACGTATAGCGGTACCATCATCTTCGCCGGCTTCAACGCGCTGACAGGCGTTGAGGAGAAGATCATCAGTCATTTCGTTGCCCGACACGGTGCAGAAGTGTACTGGGATCTCGACGACTATTACGTCAACAACACCGCACAGGAGGCGGGCCGCTTCTTCCGCGAATACCAAAAGCATCCTGACCTGAAGCCGTCATTTCCGCCGGATGTCCCGGCAAACTTTGGGAAGAAGAAAAACGTGCGGGTGATGGGCTCCGCACAGCACGTGGGCCAGGCGAAACTGATGAGCGCCCTGCTGGAGCAGCAGTTGAACAATGGCGCCGATCCGCAGGACACGCTCATTGTACTCCCCGACGAGAAACTGCTCCTGCCGGTGCTCCACAGCGTCGCGGGACAGGTGGAGAAGATGAACGTGACGATGGGCTTTCCGCTGGCCAGCACACCGGTTTTCAACCTGGTAGAGTTCGTAGTCGAGTTGCAGCAGCACCACCGCAACGGGTTGTTCAACCACCGCCAGGTGCTCGCCTTGCTGTCGCATCCTTACGTGGTGGCGGCCGACCCATCGCACGCATACCATACCCGCAAGTCGATCCTGGAGAAGAACCAGGTCTCCATTCCCGGGGAATTTCTCGTGCAAGGGCCGGCGCTTTACGCGGTGATGTTCCGCCCGCTGGAACGGCAACATATCCTCGACTACCTCCGCGAAGTGCTCGTCGCCATTGGATCTTTGGAAGCCATCACGCCGCTCGACAAGGAATATGTCTACCAGGGTCTGACGCTCGTGAACAAACTCAGCGAAGTGATGGGGGCAGGGGAAATGACCGGCGATGATACTGCCGCCGCGCAGAAGGAAGCGCTCAAAAGCTTCACCCGATTGTTCCGCCAACTGGGCCGCTCACAGAAAATTCCCTTTACCGGTGAGCCACTCAAAGGACTGCAGATCATGGGCGTGCTGGAAACACGAAACCTGGACTTCAAGAACGTATTCGTCCTCTCGCTGAACGAAGGCGCGCTGCCGTCATCGGGAAGCAAGGCGTCGTATATCCCGTACAACATCCGCAAAGCCTACAATCTCCCCACCGCCGAACACCAGGACGCGATGTATGCGTACTTGTTCTACCGCGTGCTGCAGCGCGCCGAGAACGTGTACCTCTTCTACAACACAGAGCCCGATATCCTCGGACAGGGTGAGATGAGCCGCTTCCTGCAGCAGTTGTATGTCGAATCGGGTTGGGACATCAAGCCGGAGATCCTCCACACACCCATCCAGCCGCAGCCTGTTGAGCCAATCATTATTCAAAAAGATGAGCGGGTGCTCGACGCCTTGTCGCGGCTGAATGAAGGCAGCTCGCGCTTCAAAGGCATCTCGCCCTCCGCGCTTAATTCCTACATCGACTGCTCCCTGCAGTTCTATTTCAAGCAGGTGGCCAAAATCCGCGAGCCCAACGAGATCGAAGACTACGTCGACTCGCGCCTGTTCGGCAATCTGCTCCACGACGTGATGGAGAAGTTTTACCGCAAAATTCAGGACCGGAAGAAGAGCTCGCTCATCCAGTCGACCGACTTCGACCAGTATCAGAACACGGTTAAACAACTGATCGACGAAGCGTTCATCGGCCACTATGGATTGGACCCGAAACGGAAAGTCGTTTACGAAGGACAAACGCTCGTCGTGCGCGAGGTGATCCGCACCTTTGTGGAGAAAGTGCTGGAACACGACAAGGCGTACACGCCGTTCACCATCGAAGGCCTGGAGCGCGGCGAGTGGCAGTACTTTGTGCCCATCCAACATGCGCCCGGCCGCGTGATCCTCAGCGGTAAAATCGACCGGCTTGACCGCAAAGACAATGTGGTCCGCATCCTCGACTATAAGACAGGCCGCGGCGACCTGGATTTCAATGATGTGGATTCGCTGTTCAACGGCGAAAAGAAGCGCAACAAGGCGGCGTTCCAGACCCTGATCTATTCCCTGCTCTATAAATCCTCCCACCCGACCGATAGCGTGTCGCTCGTACCCGGACTGGTGAGCCGCCAAAACCTGTTTGCCGACGAGTTCCGTCCTAATTTCCGCATCGACAAAGAAGAGTTGACCGATGCGAATCAGCTGCTGCCGGACTTTGAATCCAAACTCAAGAACCTGCTCGAAGAAATCTTTGATCCGTCCAAACCATTTGTGCAGACAGAGAACACCGAACATTGTAAGTTGTGTCCCTTTACCGGAATCTGTTATCGATAATCCCTCATGAAGCGCAGAGACTTCCTTCGCCGGTCCGCCCAGGCCCTTGTGCCCCTGGTGGCCATGCCCTACGTCAACTTCGGCCGGGCGATATTTCCCGACGGCACAACCTACTCTGCCCGCGCTGTCGACCTTGTACGCGAGAGTGTGGTGGTAGACATGCTGAACCAGTTTGCCTGGAACCAATTCAGCAACCCGCCCGTGCTGCAGCAGTGGCTGAAAGACCCTTCCACCTTCCGCGCCGAAGACGCGCTGTTGTTTAAAGAATCCGGTATCGATGTCTTCTGCCTGGGCCACGCCAAGCAGACGAAGGCCGAGTCACTCGACTACTTCACCCAGTGGAATCACTTCCTCGCACACAACGCCCAATGGCTCAAACGCATCGACACGGCCGCCGACATGGAGTATGCCAACCGCTCCGGCCGCACCGGCGTCATGCTCACCTACCAGGACTCCAAGCACTTCGACACCGTCGATGACGTCAACCTCTTCTACGGGATGGGTCAGCGGCTGTCGCAGCTCACCTACAACTACGCCAACCGCATCGGCAGCGGCGGGTTCGACAATGAAGACAAGGGCCTCACCGAATTCGGGTATGCCGTGCTGAAGCGGATGAACGAAACCGGCATGGCCGTCGACGTGTCACACTGCAGCGACAAGACCACTCTCGACGCGATTGAGGCGTCGACGAAACCCGTGATCATCACGCATGCCAACTGCAGGGTGTTGAACCCCGGTCATCCGAGGGCGAAGACCGACGAGATGTTGAAGAAGCTGGCCGCCAAAGGCGGCGTCATGGGCATCGCCGAAATCCGCTTCATGGTGAAGGGAGAGGAGCCTGTGACGGTGGAGGACTTCCTCAATCACTACGACTACATGATTAAACTGGTAGGGGCAGAGTTTGTAGGCATCGGCACCGACTTCGACCTGGAAACCGAGGACAATCCCGCCTACATCGAAGGACGCAAGAAGATGTTCGCCGATGTGGCCGGCGAGCGCGCCAAGAAGTACCGCATGCACACCAACGACCAGTACCTCGTCGGCATCGAAGGCATCGACCACCCGAAGCGTACCTATGATATCGTGGAAGGATTTATCCGGAGGGGGTACAGTGATGAGGTGATACGGATGATATTAGGGGGGAATTTCTTGAGGGCGACCCGAGTCATAGGTGGACAGTGAACCGTGAACTAGGACTAGGATAGTAGGATTAAAGGACTAGGATTGTGGGATTCTAGGATTAGGGGTTTTTAGGGTTTATGGGTTTGGCGGATGGGTGTTTCGTGTTGTAGACGCGTTTGAATTGGAGGCTGCGGGCGCCGAAGTTGATCAGGAGACCGACGGGACGGTTATAGGCTTCAAGGTAGTTGATTGCCTGATTCAGGTGAAGGTCATTTAGTTCGGAAACGGCCTTGAGTTCCACCATGATCTTGTTTTCTACAAAGAAGTCGACCCGCCGCTTGCCGATGTTTATGCCGGCGTAAAAAATGTCCATCTCCATTTCCCGTTCAAACTGAATCTCGTTCAGCCCAAACTCAATCTTCAAAGCCCGCTGATAAATGACCTCCTGAAACCCACACCCCAACCGGGCGTGCACCCTCATCGCACACCCAATAACCCGATGCGTCAACTCTTCATAAATCATATTTTTAGTCCTTAATCCTAAAATCCTCTAATCCCAAAAATCCTAGTCCTGACGGTGAAGATAGATGCGCTCTCTATCCCCCCGCAATCCTGTTTTCCAGACA
Source organism: Cyclobacteriaceae bacterium (assembly GCA_044221195.1). GTDB lineage: Bacteria > Bacteroidota > Bacteroidia > Cytophagales > Cyclobacteriaceae > ELB16-189. The sequence goes on along the minus strand of JBGAPO010000006.1, from coordinate 140,337 downwards.
ATCTTCCCTCGCTCCACCACCACCCGCGTCGCGAGTAACCACCTCATGCCCCGGTTGGTGTATTAATTTGCGCCTCAACACTCATCGCGGTTAACGTCCGATTGCCGCCGATGAATGCGCGTTGTCGTTCTGCTTCGTGTGATGGCCATGCGCCTGTCGAAATTTGTGGAAACCCTATACGTATGAATAGCGAAGCAGAAAAGATTCTTTACTCGGATGGCAGCGTAGTGACCGTCACCGAGTCGATGATTCAAGTGAAGAAGTCAGGCTACCGCCTCGAGGGGATTACCAAGTACGGGTTGTCCATCCTTCAGCCGGTGCGATTGCCTTGGCTGTTGGTCGTTGCCGTCGGACTGGGCCTGGTGGTCGCCGGCGCGATGAAAGCGGTGCCCGCGTCGTGGTTCGCCGAGGGATACCTCGATGACGTGCTCATCACCGGCAACCTGCTGGCCATCTTGTCGGGGATTGTCCTGGTGCTGGCGGGAATCGGTTTCCTGCTTTCATTGGGTGAGCGCTACGCGGTGAGCATCACCACAGCCGAAGGGGAGCAGAACGTGGTCGTCAGCCGCCGCAAGGAATACGTGACCTGCATCGTCAATGCGCTCAACAGTGCGTTCTTCGCCCGACTGAAACAGCAAGGGGATAAGCGAGTGAGGGAGTACACTGTATCGAGCCGATGAGGTTGGGGAGTTGGCCGTTGGCAATTGGCTGTTGGCAATTGGCCGTTAGCTGTTGGCCGTTAGTTGTTGGTGCTGGGCTCTGGGTGCTGGGCACTGGGTTCTGGGTTCTGGGTACTGGGTGCTGGGTACTGGGCACTGGGTACTCGCCGAAGCCTGGGGTTGTTAGCTGTTCAAATTCGTCCAGTGGGCTGTACGCTTCTGCACGCTGGTCCCCTTCAATGGGCAGGGCACGAGCCACCACCAACTGCGAAAAGCCAACAGCCAAAGGCCAATAGCCAAGGGCCAAGCTCCAACAGCTCACGGTCCAACCGTGGCAGGGTAGTTGCGGTAACCGACTCATGCGTATTCTCCTTTGGTTCATCCTTCTTGTGCTGTGCTGGCCGCTGGCTATTGCGTTGCTGTTCCTGTATCCCATCGTCTGGCTGCTGCTGTTGCCCTTCCGGTTGGTGGGCATCGCGGTAGAAGGCGTGTTCCAACTGATCGCCGCGCTGTTCATGCTGCCAGCGCGTATACTGGGTCGCTAGCGCGGTGAACCGTGAACAGTGAACTGTGTGCTGTTTACTGTTCACCGTTTACCCCCCATACCTTCGCCTTCGGCTCGGTGGCGGGCAGGCTGTTTACCGTTCACCGTTTACTGTTTACTGTTCACTGTTTACCGTTCACGGTTCACTGCCTCAATATTCCCACACCCCCATGCAACCCTTACCACACTCCCTGCGTCTTAGGAGCATCTCTTAACCCGGTACAGACCCAAACAGAATGCCATGAAATACATCATAACGAGCCTCTTCTTTTTGACCTCAATCGCCGCCACCACAGCCCAGACCACCGTGCGGGTGCTGGCCAGTGATATTATCCGGCAGATTAACGAGGGCCGCCCGGTGGAGTACAAGAACGTGGAGATAGAGGGGGAGCTGGATCTTACCAACCTGGAGAACCGCCGGCAGAAGCGTTCCTCTTCAGGGCTTTTTGATTTTGGGAACAATGACCTGTTCGAGAGCAACGTTGAGGTGACCGTGCGGTTCACCAACTGTACCTTCCTGGGTGATGTGCTGGCGTATTACCACCTCGAGCGGCACAATGAGACCTACATCGCGCATTTTGAGAAGGACGCTGTTTTCAAAGACTGCACCTTCCGACGGGCCAGTGAATTCAAGTATTCCGAGTTCAACGGCGCCGTATCCTTCGAGGGGAGCACGTTCAACGAAGAGGCCAACTTCAAGTACGCCGAGTTTTCCACCGGCCCCGTATTCCGCGCAGTGATGTTCGACCGCGGCGCTGATTTCAAGTACACCGAATTTCCCCGCGAGACATCCTTCGAAAAGGCCAGCTTCCGCGGCCTGGCCAACTTCAAATACGCCAAATTCAGAAAACCCCTTAACCTGACCGGCACTTCCTTCCAGGGCCGCGAGGATTTCAAGTACACGAAAGTGGACGGCCAGAGCATGACGTCGTACTTGTTGCAGCGGTAGGGCGCTCTGCGGTGAACCGTGAACGGCCTGCCCGCCACCGAGCCGAAGGCGAAGGCTTGGAGGGTGAACGGCCTGCCCGCCACCGAGCCGAAGGCGAAGGTCTGGAGGGTAAACTGTGAACAGTAAACAGTAGGGCGCGGTGATTGTGATTCGCCGGTTCTCGATCCGGGTTTTCAGTCCAACGAATTAGCTTTTGAACCATTCCCAGGCTTTCCCGCATGTATCCGGATTGTCTGGGGTTGGTTTCGTATATTCGGTTGTTGGCAGCAATTATTATGGGAAAGGATTCCAAAGTACTATTGTCACTGACCACAATTGGTGTCGTCATTGGTATCCTATCCTTGTTTTCAGGTAAGACAGGTGGAGCTGAGCTCGATGACGCCTCTCGAATTCTTCTATTGACGTCTGTTCTTGTCTCAATAACCTCACTGATATTCCTAGCTATTAACATTCGCATTAGGAGGAGTCTGCTCTCACCCTTGGTCTTCCTGATCATTTCATTTCCCGGAACGTCAGTAGTGGTGAAAGCCTCCTTTAACTTTTGGCGTATCAACCGAAGGCCGGACTTAAATGCCGACTATAATTCCCCCGTATCATCCAAGCAATATCAAATCGACAGTATACAGGTGGCAAACTATATTGAAATTGAAAAGCAAGTTTACAACAATCAATATGGTGGTCAAGATATCACCGATTCGATAGTGGATACCCTGATTTACTCACAGAGTGGAGATAAAATATTTGTTATCTACGGAAAACAATTTGAGAAGAACAGTCCTTGGAATGACTTGGATGCAGCTTACCTAGTCGCACACAGAAAGGACAGCAGCGGTTGGGACTTCTACGAGCCCGCAGAAAGCTATACATCTGGGACATACCACTCAATGAAGGAGTTAAAGATTAAGACGCGCAAATTGTATTTCAATCAATTCAAGTTCAGTGATAGTTTTAAAGGAACACAAGAGTATTTTTGGGACAGAGTTATTAGGCGGTAATTTTAGCAGAGCGAAATAATAACTGCTGCCAACAACGGCTATTTTCAATTGCGGGCGTTCGGTGGTATATTGAAGAGATGATTTCAAACGCAGTCTCGGTTCGTGGAACTTGCGCAGCTGGTCGGGCTTGCCAGGCTTGTGGCGGCGGCTTTAACAAGCCCTCCTAAGGCCCGCAACTGCAAATAGCCAAGCGTTGTGGGCAATAGGCAAAAGAAATGAACCTACTCCTCATCCTAATTCTTCTAACAGCACCTGGGCTCACTGATCCTAACCCGACTTATGAGCAAATAGCCACTGATTACTTTTTCGATTCGATTTGGACAAAGAAGTATCAGGATTATAGAGCTGTTGAGTTCAAAAACAAGTCTGACACTGGTATCTACGTAGGTCACGTTTACGCAGGCTGCAAGGAATGGAGCAAGGAAGATAAGGAGCAAATGCAGGTAGGCATGACGGAAGAAGAGGTCGAGTTAAATTGTAAGCTGTCCAACATCTCTATCAAGAAATACTCAAAATCAAAACGACTTAAGGTAAGAATTAGTGCAAGAGTAAAACTTGGGGACACATTTGTGGTTCAGATCGATGTCTATAAACCCCTTGAGTTTGTGGATCACTTCTTCATAAAGCTTGAGGTAAGTGGCAAAATAATTGATCAATGCACGTCTAGCGAAATAATCTAGTGATACCTACTGCACACAACACGGTTCATGCATCTTGCCGGGCAGTTCGCCCTTGAATTAAATCGTTAACTTCGTTTCAACTCACTGGACCTTCCTGACGCCCGGCACGGCGCAAACACGGGGTCGATGTGCACAAGCTATTTTAAGAAAATGACGGTAATTGAAATAGAAACAGAAATAGAAGCCGACATCAATAAATGTTTCGACTTGACAAGGGACATTGACATTCATAAACTTTCGACAGAAAAAACTAATGAAAAAGCAATTGCTGGAAGGACAAGTGGACTTTGCGAACTCGGAGACAAAATAACCTGGGAGGCAAAGCATTTTGGTATCCGACAACGATTAAGCGTTGAGATTACAAAGTTCAATAAGCCATACTTCTTTGAGGATAAAATGACAAAAGGGGCTTTTAAAGCAATGCGACACGAACACCATTTCAAAGAAATTAATGGACGGACTCTAATGACCGACAAATTTGAATACCAAGTCCCTTTTGGTGCCATCGGACAGATTTTCGACAGAATAATTTTAAAGAGTTACATGACTAAATTCCTTGTGACCAGAAATAAAATGATAAAGCAAATAGCAGAGAATAAATAGCCAAACGTTGTGCGCCGTTTTACCAAGGTTTAGCAGATGAGGTCTACATGTTATTTCTTCCTTCTGATCCTTATCGTTCCTGTCAAAGCGAGCTCTCAAACCCATTCTGACCTATATAGTCACGTAGATTCATTGATTAGGTATGAGATCAAGTACACGTTTGACGAAACAACAGATCAGTTGCCTGATTTTAAGTGGGATAGTACAAAGTCAGCAGCGCCACATTTCAGCACCTTTCCACAAAACCCTTCGCCGCTGATCATCCTTGATGAGAACTTGATAAGACGACAAGACCTTGATGCACATAGCTTGAAGGAGGTAGCCGACATAGAAGTTCACGGAAAGGGTGATAGGAAAATGATGGTACTGTATGGTGAGCAGGGAAGGAACGGCCTGGTGATTATTCGAACCAAGGCATTCAAAAGAAAGCGTAGGTAGAACGACCCACAACAAAGGCTATTTGCAATTGCGGGGCCCGGTTGTAAATTGAATAGAAGATTTCAGTCGCAGTTTCGCTTTGTGGAACGCTCGGGCTTGCCAGGTTCGTTCCGGCGCCTTTAACAAGCTCTCCAAGACACGCAACTGCAAATAGCTAAGCGTTAGCGCAATTATTCTAGAATGTAATGGATAAAGGTACTTCACTCGAAGATGTTATCAGGGACTATGACGAACTAATCGAGAAAACCCTTGGGGTTGTAGGCGCTGCCAAAATCTATCCAAAAGTATTTGTCAAGCCAGAAGAGAAATATCTGCATCCCTTTTTTGACAGAAATCTATTCAACTCACTTAATCAACTTGATCTCGTCATTGGATTAAAGTATTTGGACATTGCTAGAGGGACAAAGCGATTCCATGAAGCAAGATATTTTGCCAAAGTTGTTGCAACAACATCATACGAAATCCTCAGAGACTTGAATCAACTGGTAGGAAAGGAAATCGGATCATTCATTAGCGAAAGACTTGGCGCTGAGGCATTGACTGATTTAGATAGTTCTGTCAGAGAAGTAGCCAAAATAAAGAAGGCATACGCTGAGTCATTAGGTAAAATAAGGCACGAACTGCTTGGCCATAAACTCACCAATGGGCTTGAACAATCTAAGCAATTGGAAGCTCTCAATATCAAAACCATTTATACTGTTGGCAAAAGAATATTCTACGCCCAGAATAAGGTGCTCTTGAATATGACCGAATTAATACATCGGATATGAATAACTGGGTGCAACACGGTGCATGCCCCCCTGCCGGGCAGTTCGCTCTTGAATTAAATCGTTAACTTCGTTTCGACCACTGAACAGAGCCGCCACGGCGGGGGTCGTTGGGGCAAGGCATCGAGATGAGATTATTGGTAACAATATTGACTTTCGTCACTTCGCTATCGCTTGGACAGAGTGAGAAAGTAGAATGCTTGGATTCGCCGGATAAACTTGAATTGTTCAATCGACAAATCAAATATTCAAAACCAGAGCAGATCAAATCGACAGATAATTTTCTCAAAGACACGATTTATTTGCAAGTGGACCTTACCAAACGTGTAAAGTATGACTATTTAATAAGAGGAATTCAGATTCTAATAGTAAACACAACGGACAGTGAATTGACATTTTCAGATGATGGCGTTCTTGAGTTGCTTTGTCAAGCAAAAAACAGCAAAGGTGAATGGGTTGATATCGAAGGACGCAAAATGCCCTGGAATTGCTCGGGAAAAACAATGACACTCAGCAAACAGAGTTACTATAAGGCTGTTGTTCCATGTTACAAAGGAACCGTGCAAGCAGAAATGAGATATAGATTTGCGGTAAGTGACAAAGTATTCTACTCGGGCATTTTTTGGGGAACAATTAATGAAGGGCAGCTAAAGAATTGACCACCCCGCGATTGGGTGCATAAGAGCATTGCACAAAGATTTGCGTCAAAGTAGTAGATCCAAACCCTGCCATCACCCCGAACTTTTTTTCACAGTTTCTCCTCGCTTTGCTCAACATCTTTTTACCTTGTTCCGTTAGTTCTTCTGAGCGGTTGTACTCGGTCCGCCGACTCCCGCCAGTGAAACCAGGCCTGCGAATTGGCCCGGTAAGCGCAAACAGAAACCTAATAATTGGGTTGTTTGCACAGTTTTTGAATAGTCAAACACGGTTTTGGCTTCAAAAACCAACAAAATCCACTCTAAGCCCGGTCAGAGCGCGGTGACCCCACGGTGATCCGGCGGTGACCCGGCGGTGATCTCCTACGGATATACACCTTGGATATTCGTCCGATTGGAGCAGGACCTTCCAAAATGCCTCAATTCTTGCCAAAAGAAGCTTCCGGCGGTATATTTGATTACCACCATCAATACTCCGCCAGTGCCCAAGATGAAGAAACCCGAGGACAATCTCTCGGCAGTCACCAGCGACTATATCGCGCCGATGATGTACCGCAACCGGCTCGTCCTGGCCAAAGTCTCCCATCCCAAAGAATCGAAGTCACTGAAAAAGAAGAAGGCCATCGACCGGTTCAGAATTGCCAACATCTATGCCAAGAACGCGATGCAATTGCCCGGACTGAAAGAGATCTATGCCCGAGGGATCGACGAAAAGAAATCCAATGCGCACACCGTGGCCGTCGCCGATTACCTCAACGCCCCGGTGATTCACACCGTCAACACGAAGGAATACCGCGGCGCCATCGGCGACAAGCTGCGCATCAAAGCCACCGATGACTTCGAAGTGACTTACGTGGAAGTGACCATCCTGAACGCCAGCGGCAAAAGACTCGAAAAGGGAAGCGCCGAGAAGTACCGCCGCAAACCCTCAACCTGGGTCTATACCACCGTAGCATCCAACCCCCAACTTCCGGGCACCCGAATTCAGGTAACAGCCAAAGACCGTCCGGATAATATGACCTGGAGCGAGGTAGTGATCGGCGAATAACTCAATTCTGAATCAACACGACCATGGATAACACGCGCGTATTTAAGATGGCCTTCGCGAGCGTCTACCCGCACTATGTGCAGAAGGCGGAGAAGAAAGGCCGCACCCAGGAGGAACTGGACACAGTGATCTGCTGGCTCACTGGCTACACCAGGAAAGCCCTCCACCAGCAAATCGAAAAGCGAACAGACCTCGAAACGTTCTTCGCCCACGCGCCCCAGCTGAACCCCAATGCCTCCAAAATCACCGGCGTCATCTGCGGCTACCGCGTGGAGGAAATGAAAGACAAACTCATGCAGAAGATCCGCTACATGGACAAACTCGTCGACGAACTCGCCAAAGGAAGAGATATGGACAAAATCCTCAGAAAGTAACCCAACTACTAAACCTTGAACTATTAAACCTTGAACTTTGAACTGTTGAACTGTTGAACTGTTGAACTGTTGAACCGTTGAACTGTTGAACCGTTGAACTGTTGAACTGTTGAACCCGCCTGCCAAGCTCGAAGCTTAGTTAGCGCAGTGCATGTGGCGGGCAGGCCTTGAACCCTGAACCTTGAACTTTGAACCTTGAACTTTGAACCTTGAACTTTGAACCTTGAACTTTGAACCTTGAACTTTGAACCTTGAACTCTTGAGTTCACCCACCCCCTGGTCCCGCCTCCAACACCACACCCTCGCGAACTTTACCGCCGTCGCCTGGGCGTACGTGCTGGTCACCGTGATTGCCACCGCCACGCAGTATCTCCCGGCGCCGCACATGCTCAACGGGTTTGAAGTAACGTGGTATAACAATTACGTGATCTTCAAACAGTCGTTCTTCCACCTGCTCGACGGAAAGAACCTGTACATCGCCTATCCGGCCGAGCACCATGACTTGTACAAGTACACACCCACGTTCTCCCTCTTCTTCGGTCTCTTCGCTTTTCTTCCCGATGTGCTGGGATTGCTGTTATGGAATGCACTGAATGTTGGCGTTTTCTTCTACGGGTTCAGCCGGTTGCCGTTCCTCAGCACCACCGTAAAAGCCGGAGCGCTGTGGCTGATGATCCCGGAGATGATGACCACCACGCAGAACTGCCAGAGCAACGCCCTGATGGCCGGGCTGATCCTCTGTTGTTTCAATGCCCTTGAGTCCGGGCGCTCGCTGACCGGCGCGTTCAACATAGCCGCGGGCTTCTTCGTCAAACTCTTTGCGCTGGTAGGCGGCGCGCTGTTCCTGCTTTATCCCGGGAAGGTCCGTACCGGTCTTTACCTCGCCGCCTGTTTCGCCATCCTGTTCGCGCTGCCGCTTCTCGTCGCCTCGCCGTCAGCCTATCTTCAGCAGTTCGCCAATTACCGGGAGATGCTGGCGATGGATGCGAGCGCGTCGCACGGCATGGGCGTGGAAGGGATGCTCACCACGTGGTTCTCCATCGACGCGCCCAAGAATGCGGTCCTTGCTGCGGGCGTCGTCATCTTCCTGCTGCCCTTTGCCCGCGTGCGGATGTATCAGAATGCCTCGTTCAAATTGTTGGCGCTGGCGTCCATCCTGTTGTGGTGTGTGATCTTCAATCATAAGTCCGAGTCGCCGACATTCATTATCGCCGTCGCCGGCGTATCGATCTGGTACTTCCTCCGCCCCCGCGCCTGGTTTGACCTGGTCCTTGGCCTGTTGGTTGTCATCTTTACCTCACTCTCGCCCACCGACTTGTTCCCCTCGTATGTCTTCCATAACTGGGTAGTGCCCTACGTCCTCAAGGGCGCCTTCTGTGTGTTCGTGTGGTTCCGTCTGGTGTATGAGATGATGACCATGGGGGGGGGAGGTAAACCGTGAACTGTAAACGGTGAACAGTGAACCGTAAACTGTGAACAGTAAACAGTGAACGGGGCAGAGATTACACCACCGTTATTACTTCAACCTTTATCATTTAATATTTAATATTCTCTCCCCTCGACAACTTAACGAAGATTTGTTCCCCTTTAGGGGATCAAGGGGTGGGGTCGCGAGTTAAGTGTGGGTACACATCCAAGCGCGCTTTTAACCGCAAAATGAAAAATATTAAATGTAAAATGTAAAAGTGGGGTGACCCACCTTTCTACATTCTCGGTTACTTCTGACCTCTCACTTATTAGCTCCCTCTTCCCCTTCGACAACCTACCTTTGCGCCATGGATCTCCTCCGCTTCCGCGAACGTGCTGCCAACAAGAAAGCCGAACATCGCAAGTTCCTACTTGGTCTGAAGAAGGCGGATCCCCGGAAGCTGGACAATGCGTTTCACCGGCTGCACGATGAGGTCTTCCAGGAAATTGACTGCCTCACGTGCGCCAATTGCTGCAAGACCACCAGCCCGATCTTTTACCCGACCGACATCGAGCGTGCCGCGAAAGCGCTGCGGGTGAAACCGGGGGAGTTCATGGACCAGTACCTGCGCGTGGATGAGGACAAAGACTTTGTATTGAAGTCGGCGCCATGCCCGTTCCTGGGCGATGACAACTATTGCCGCATTTACGACGATCGGCCCAAGGCCTGCCGGGAGTACCCGCACACCGACCGGAAGAAGATGGTGCAGATCATGGACCTCACGGCAAAAAACACCCAGGTGTGCCCCGCGGTCTTCGAGATGGTGGAGCGCCTGAAAAAAATAAACCTGTGAACGAGCCGGGCCCATTCACAGGTTTGTACTTGATTTCTTCTACTGGCGCTTAGGCTACCTGGGCCTTGAGCTTGCCGGCGAGCACCGATTTCGGTACGGCGCCAATTTGCTTGTCGACGATCTGGCCGTTCTTGAAGACGAGCAGGGTAGGGATATTGCGCACACCGAAGCGGGCGGTCACCTGCGGGTTTTCATCCACGTTCAGCTTGGCCACGACGGCCTTGCCTTCGTATTCGGCGGCCAGTTCTTCAACGGCCGGTCCGATCATCTTGCAAGGACCGCACCATTCGGCCCAAAAATCAACCAAAACGGGTTTATCGGATTTGATGGTCGCGTCAAATGTCGCGTCGGTAAGTGTTACTGCTTTTGCCATGAGAATAGGAATATTAAGTTTTTAGCGTGTTTTCGTAAGCAAAACGCAAATATAGGGGAGTTAGTTCCGAGTTGCGAGTTTCGAGTTCCGAGAAGTTTGAGTTAGTTCCGAGTTGCGGGTTTCGAGTTCCGGGTTGCGAGTTCCAAGTTGCGAGTTCCAAGTTCCGAGTTAGGAGTTGGCGAATTTGGTGCCTCGGAGGGAGCTCTTTTTGAGGTGGGCGATGAGGCCCCCAATCATCTTGCCGATTTCAATGGTTTCGTTGCCCAACTGTTGCAGCTCGTCTTCATTGATATAGCCCCTGTCAAATGCCAGGTAAAGTTGGGACCGAACTTCGCCGCACGACCCCTTGGAAATGTAGAGAAACTGGACAAACTCCTTATTTCCGCTCCGCTCAAATCCTTCGGCGATGTTATGCATAACGGATCCAACTGCCCCATTGATCTGGTTCTTCAAACTGTAGTCCGTGGAAAACCCATTACGATTAGTAATAGGGTACACCTCATTCGCCAACCCCCTGGCCCGCTTCCAAACTTCTATATCCTCAAATCTCTGAAAAGTAGCCATTTCAAAAACTCAAAACTCAAAACTCGAAACTCGGAACTCGGAACCCGGAACCCGGAACTCGGAACCCGGAACTCGGAACTCGGAACCCGGAACCCGGAACTCGAAACCCGGAACTCGGAACCCGGAACCCGGAACTCGGAACCCGGAACCCGGAACCCGGAACTAGTACACTACCCTCACGTCCACCATCGGCAACTTCTTCATCTTCTTCACCAGGTCATTCACCGGCTTCACGCGGAACTTCCTGGACAGCAGGTCGACGTTGATGTTTTCACGGTCGTCGCGGAGGTTGAGGTATAGCGGGGTGCCGCCGTTGAACTCGGAAAAGATGGTCTCCATCTGCCGCACCAGCTCGGCGTTCAGCGCCTGCGTCGACACGCGCACTTCCAGGCCTTTGGCCCGCTTCACGCCGATCTCGTTGAGTAAGTCGATCGAGCGGATCTTGAACTCGAGGTTTTGCTCTCCCCATGTCCTTCGCACCACGGCGCCCTCCACGAAGAGGAAAAGTCCGGGCATCAGGAATGATTTGAACTTGAGGTAATCCTCACTCCACAGCACGAACTCGAACTTACCGCTGTAGTCTTCCAGGACAAGGCGCCCGAACGGCTTGCCGGTCTTCGTCATCTTGTGGTCAACAGTGGCCACGATGCCGCCGAATTTTAGCTCTTTGTTCTCCAGGCTGGCGATGTCGTTGAGCGCGGAGATGGGCGCCGTGCAAAAGGTGTCCATCTCAAAGCGGAAGTTGTCGAGCGGGTGACCGGAGATGTACACGCCGACGACCTCTTTCTCGAAGTGGAGTTTTTCGATCTCGCTGAAGGGCTCCACGGCATCCACTTTCGGCTTCGGCACTTCTCCGCCTGAGGGACCGCCGAACAGGCTTACCTGCGAACTGAGGGTTTCCTGCTGCAGCTTGGCGGCAAAGCGCGTCGCTTTTTCGGTAAGGTTGATATCGCCGTCTTTGGCATAGACGTATTGCCGGCGGTGGTATTCGGTGAAACAATCAAATGCCCCCGACAACGCCAGGGACTCAAAAGTCTTCTTGTTGACCGCCCGCTGGCTCAACCGTGAGGCGAAGTCGAAGATGTCTTTGTAAGGACCGTGGGCGTCGCGTTCTTCGATGATGGAAGCCACGGCCGCATCACCGGCGCCTTTGATCGCGCCCAACCCGAAACGGATGGCGCCGTCTTTGTTCACTTCGAAGTACACACCAGATTCGTTGACGTGAGGGCCGAGAACTTCCAGGCCCATTTTCCGGCACTCTTCCGTGAAGAAGGTCACGTTTTCCAGGTTGCTCTGTGAGTGGGTAAGCACCGCAGCCATGTACTCGGCCGGGTAGTTTGCTTTCAGGTAGGCCGTCTGGTAGGCCACGAGCGAGTAGCACGTGGAGTGCGACTTGTTGAAGGCGTATTGTGCGAACGCTTCCCAGTCCTTCCAGATCTTGTCGGCGATGCGTTCATCGTGACCGTTCTTTTTACAGCCGCTGATGAACTTGTCCTTCATCTTGTCCAGCACGTCCTTCTGCTTCTTGCCCATCGCCTTGCGGAGGACGTCGGCGTCGCCTTTGGAGAAGTTGGCCAGTTTCTGCGAGAGCAGCATCACCTGCTCCTGGTAGACGGTAATGCCGTACGTGTCTTTGAGAAACTCCTCCATCTCGGGCAGGTCGTAGCGGATGGCTTCGCGTCCGTTCTTGCGAGCGATGAAATTGGGGATGTATTCCATGGGCCCCGGACGATAGAGGGCGTTCATGGCGATGAGATCTTCAAACTTGTCGGGCCGCAGCGCACGGAGGTAAGTCTGCATGCCGTCGCTTTCAAACTGGAACGTGCCGGTCACTTCACCGCGCTGGTAAAGTTGGTAGGTCTTCGCATCATCCAGCGGGATCTTGTCGATGTCGATCTCAACACCATGGCGCCGCTTGATGTTCTTCAGGGCCGTCTTGATGATGGTGAGGGTGGTGAGGCCCAGGAAGTCCATCTTGAGCATGCCGGCGCTTTCCACTACGCTGTTGTCGAACTGCGTCACGAGCATGGCCGAGTCTTTCGCCGTGGATACGGGGATCAGCTTCGTCATGTCATCGGGAGTGATGATCACCCCGCAGGCGTGTGTGCCGGTGTTGCGGAGGGACCCTTCGATGACGATGGCCTGCTTCAGGACTTCGGCGCGTTTGTCGCTCCCTTTGCGGATGTCGTCCAGTTCGCGAACTTCTTCAAACGCCTTCTGGAGCGTGGTTCCCGGCCGTTCGGGAATGAGCTTGGCCAGGTTGTTGGCTTCGAGCAGGGGCAACTCCATCACGCGGGCACAGTCGCGGATGGACGACTTGGCGGCCATGGTGCCGTAGGTGATGATCTGGGCCACCTGGTTGGCGCCGTACTTGTTAATCACGTAGTTCAGCACCTTGTCGCGGCCCTCGTCGTCAAAGTCAATATCGATATCAGGCAACGACACGCGGTCGGGATTCAGGAAGCGCTCGAACAGCAGGTCGTACGCGATGGGGTCGACGTTCGTGATGCCGATGCAGTACGCGACCGCCGAGCCTGCCGCCGATCCCCGTCCCGGGCCAACGCTCACGCCCATCTCGCGGGCTTTGGAAGTGAAGTCTTGTACAATGAGAAAGTACCCGGGATAGCCGGTCTTCTTGATGGTCTCCAGTTCAAACTCCAGTCGGTCTTTGATCTCCTGCGTCAGCTCCGGGTAGCGCCGCTTGGCGCCTTCGAAGGTGAGGTGCTTCAGGTAGTCATCTTCGGTCTTGAAGCCTTTCGGGATATCAAACTTGGGCAGCATCACCTTGCGCTCGAGTTTGTACACCTCCACCTTGTCGATGATTTCGGAAATGGTTTCGACGGCCTCGGGCAAATCGCGGAAGAGCGCCTTCATCTGGTCCTGCGATTTGAAATAGTATTCGCTGTTGGCGAGCCCGTAGCGTTTCCCCCGGCCTTCGCCGATGGGTGTTGATTGAAATTCGCCCTCCTTAATACAGAGGAGAACATCATGGGCGTTGGCTTGTTCCTTTTCCAGGTAGTAGACTTCGTTGGCGGCAAAGTATTTCACGCCGTGCTTCTTGCAGAATTTGATCAACACCTGGTTGACATGGTCTTCTTCCGGGATGCCGTGGCGGTTGAGTTCGGCATAGAAATCCTTGCCGAAAACCTTGTGGTACCACACGAATACCTCCTCCGCCTGCCGCTCACCCACGTGAAGGATCAGGTGGTTGACCTCGGAATAGAGTCCGCCCGTCGTGGCGATGATGCCTTTCTTATACTCTTCGATCAGCGCCTTGTCGATGCGCGGGTAGATACCGTACATGCCTTCGGTGAATCCCAGCGAGCTGAGTTTGGCGAGGTGGTGGTAACCTTCCTCATTCTTGGCGATGAGCACTTGCTGGAAGCGCTTGTCGGGGTTGTCCTTGGTGAACTTCGTCTTCTTGCGCTCTTCCGCCACAAAGAACTCGCAGCCCACGATGGCCTTGACGCCGGCTTTGTTTGCCGCCGTGACAAACTTGAAGGCGCCGAACAAATTACCGAGATCCGTGATCGCGACGGCGGTCATGCCGGCCTCCTGGGTCTTCTGGATAATTTCATCTACATCGGCGGTGCCCTGCAGCACGGAATACTGCGAGTGGAGGTGAAGGTGACAAAAAGGTTTGTCGGTAAGCGTCGCATCCGTGCCCTCGTCTACGGCGGCTTTCTTCTTTCGTTCGCGTTTGCTCTGGTTCCCCGCCTCCAGGTTCGGCTCTTCGTAGGTGATCTCCTCCAGCGGTGTGCTGTCGAACGGGGAGACAACCTTTTGCTTGATCAGGCCGAAGAAAGAACGCGCTGTTGCGGCGACATCATAGGAGGCGTCGTGTGCGTCGTTGAAATCCTTGCCGAACAACTTCTGGTGCAGTTCGCTTAGCCGCGGCATCTTCAACTTTCCGCCTACGCCGCCGGTCAGCTGGCAGTATTCGATGGAGACAATCCCTGTGTCCACCTTGTTGGCTTCAAGAAGAGGGTCTGGCTTCAGTCCGAGCCGGATGAATTCCGCGCCCAGGATGTTGATATCGAATTCAATGTTGTGGCCGATGAGCACCGAGGTGCTTTCCAGGTCTTTGCGGAACTTGCCGATGACGTCGGCGAGGGGTTGGCCTTCCTCCATGGCCCGTTTGGTCGAGATGCCGTGCACCTGTTCGGCCTTGAAGGGAATGTCGAACCCGTCGGGTCTGACAATATAGCTTTGCTGGGAAAGGAGTTTGCCGTTTCGGTCGTGGAGCTGCCAGGCGATCTGCACCACGCGGGGCCAGTTGTCGAGGTCGGTGAGCGGGGCAGTCTTGTTGTGCGGAACGCCCGTGGTTTCCGTGTCAAAAATGAGGTACATGCGTCGTAGTGGTGGGTAAAAGTAACCCTGTGCTTTCCAACCCCAAAACAAATTTCCCGACGGTAATCAGGACAACCTGCCGGTTTGGTTGTTAAAGCCTTCAGAGGTAATTTTGGTTCACTTGAAAAACCCCAATCCGTCTTTATGAAGTGGTTTATAGAAATGTTCTCCAGCACGCTGGGGAGAAAGCTGATAATGGCCCTTACCGGGTTGTTTCTGATTACCTTCCTGCTGATTCACCTGATCGGCAACCTCCAGCTCCTGAAGAACGACGGCGGCCATGCCTTTAACGTCTATGCGGAGTTCATGAGTACCAACCCGCTCATTCAGACGGTATCCAAAGTCAATTTCGCCCTGATTCTCGGCCATATCATTGTTTCTGCCCTCCTGACCCTCAAAAACCGCCAGGCGCGCGGACCGGAAGGCTACGCGGTGGGCAACAGCAATTCCTCCATCTGGTCATCCCGCAACATGGGCATCCTGGGTACGATCATCCTCGTGTTCCTGGTGATTCACCTGAAGGACTTCTGGGCCCAGATGCACTGGGGCAGCGTGCCGACCAAAGACTACGAAGGCAAGGTCGTTCGCGACCTTTATGCCCTTTGTAACGAATGGTTTCATGTGGGCTGGTACGTGGGCCTCTATGCCTTCTGCATGATCGGCGTGGGCTTCCACTTGTGGCACGGATTCATCAGCGCATTCCAGACCCTGGGCCTCAATCACTTGAAGTATAACGGCCTGATCAACTTCGTGGGGAAAGCATTCTCCATCCTGGTGCCGGCGCTCTTTGCGCTGATCCCGATCCTGATGTACATGTCCTGAGCTTAAGACACTTATACGATGACCAAGCTAGATTCTAAAATTCCTGCCGGACCGCTCCCCGAGAAGTGGGCCAAACACAAGTTCAACCTCAAGCTGGTGAACCCGGCCAACAAGCGCAAATACGATGTGATCGTCGTGGGTACCGGCCTGGCCGGCGCGTCGGCCGCCGCATCGCTCGGAGAACTCGGTTACAACGTGAAGGCGTTTTGCTTCCAGGACAGCCCCCGCCGTGCTCACTCCATCGCGGCCCAGGGCGGCATCAACGCAGCCAAGAACTACCAAAACGACGGCGACAGTGTCTACCGTCTATTTTACGATACCATCAAGGGCGGTGACTACCGAGCCCGCGAAGCAAACGTGCATCGCCTGGCGGAAGTCAGCGTAAACATCATTGACCAGTGCGTGGCGCAAGGAGTGCCTTTTGCCCGCGAGTACGGCGGAACCCTGTCGAACCGATCATTCGGGGGATCACAGGTGTCACGGACTTTCTATGCCCGCGGCCAGACCGGACAGCAGCTGTTGCTCGGCGCGTATTCGGCGCTCAACCGCCAGATCGCCAACGGCAAGGTGAAAATGTACAACCGCACGGAGATGCTCGACGTCGTGATCGTCGACGGCAAAGCCCGCGGCATCATTACTCGTGACCTGGTAACCGGCAAGATTGAGGCACACGCGGCCCATGCCGTACTTCTCTGCACCGGCGGTTATGGCAACGTGTTCTACCTCTCCACCAATGCGAAAGGCTCGAATACCACGGCCATCTGGCGGGCACACAAGAAGGGCGCCCTGTTCGGCAACCCGTGCTTCACGCAGATTCACCCGACGTGTATCCCTGTTTCCGGCGACCACCAGTCGAAGCTAACGCTGATGTCTGAGTCTCTCCGCAATGACGGCAGAGTTTGGGCTCCGAAAGTGGCGGTGAAAGGTCTGAAGGCAAAAGAAGCCGCGAAGATTGCGGAAGCCGACCGCGACTACTTCCTCGAACGCCGGTATCCGTCTTTTGGAAACCTCGTCCCCCGCGACGTAGCCTCCCGTAACGCGAAGATGATCTGCGACGAAGGCCGCGGCGTCGGTGCCACCGGCCTGGCGGTGTTTCTCGACTTCGCCGACGCCATCAAGCGCGACGGACGGAAGACGATTGAAGCCAAGTACGGCAACCTGTTTGACATGTATAAACAGATCACCGGCGACGATCCCTATGAAATGCCGATGATGATCTATCCCGCTGTGCACTACACCATGGGCGGCCTTTGGGTTGACTACAACCTGATGACGACCGTCCCCGGCCTGTATGCACTCGGCGAGTGTAATTTCTCCGACCACGGCGCCAACCGCCTCGGCGCCAGCGCGCTCATGCAGGGCCTGGCGGATGGGTACTTCGTAATTCCCTACACCATCGGCGACTACCTCGCCACGTTGGGATGGGACAAAATTGGTACCGATCGTCCTGAGTTCAAGGAAGCGATGGATAACGTGCAGAACCGCGTCAACAAGTTGCTTTCCATCAAGGGAAAGAAGACGGTCGATGAGTTGCACCGCGAGCTGGGTCTCACCATGTGGGAGTATTGCGGCATGTCGCGCAACGACGCCGGGCTCCGGAAAGCCAAGGAGAAGATCCAGGCACTCCGCAAAGAGTTTTGGGAGAATGTGAATGTGCTCGGCAGCGGCAACGAACTCAACACCGAACTGGAGAAAGCGGGCCGTCTCGCCGACTTCATGGAGTTGGGCGAACTGATGGTCGACGACGCCCTGAGCCGGACCGAGTCATGCGGAGGTCATTTCCGCGAAGAGAGCGCGACGCCCGACGGCGAGGCCATGCGCAAAGACGATGAGTACACGTTTGTCTCCGCTTGGGAATTCAAAGGCGATAACGCACCCGAAGAACTCCACAAGGAGCCGCTCGTGTTTGAGAATGTCAAGCTCACCCAACGGAGTTATAAATAACCAGCCAACAGCTAACAGCTAACAGCCAATTGCCAATAGCCAAAAGCCAACATCCAACATCATGAAGATTACGTTAAAGGTTTGGAGACAAAAGAACACCAGCACCAAAGGCGGGTTCAAGACATACGAGTTGCCGCATGTATCCCCGGACATGTCCTTCCTGGAGATGTTCGACATCCTCAACACGGACCTGATCAAGAAAGGGGAGGAGCCGATCGCGTTTGATCACGATTGCCGCGAGGGAATTTGCGGGATGTGCAGCATGGTGATCAATGGCCGACGAGTTGCCGCACGTATCCCCGGACATGTCCTTCCTGGAGATGTTCGACATCCTCAACACGGACCTGATCAAGAAAGGGGAGGAGCCGATCGCGTTTGATCACGATTGCCGCGAGGGAATTTGCGGGATGTGCAGCATGGTGATCAATGGCCGCCGGTGATCAAGGACCTGGTCGTTGACCGCACCGCCTTCGACCGCATTCAGCAGGCAGGCGGGTACGTTTCTGTAAACACCGGCGGCGCACCCGATGCCAACGAGATCCTGATTCCCAAGAAAGTGGCCGATGAAGCCATGGATGCCGCGACGTGTATCGGTTGCGGCGCCTGCGTGGCCGCCTGTAAGAATGCCTCAGCCATGCTGTTCGTCAGCGCCAAGGTTTCCCAGTTCGCCTTGCTGCCGCAGGGACAACTCGAGCGCAAAGAGCGCGTGGAGAAGATGGTGGCTCAAATGGACGACGAGGGTTTTGGCGCCTGCACCAACACCCGCGCCTGCGAGGCGGAGTGCCCCAAGGCGATCAAGATCACCAACATTGCGCGCTTAAACCGAGAGTATTTTTCGGCCGTGATGTCGAGTTACGAAGTGGCCGCCAGCGGCGGAGACGCGTAGGGAAAATTCCTGGCTCCGCTATCCAAGCGGGCACCAGGAAAAATAATCATTCACTCTTGCAGACGGCGATGCCTGTACGTCCCGTTGGATTCGCCTTGGCAAACGAGGCGCCGATATTTCCGGCTACCAGGATCACATTGCGTGCGTCGCCTACATCGCCCAGATGAATTTTGATTGAGGCTTCCAGGTTCTTGAGTTCTGCGTAGGTAATCGTCGTTTCGTCAGAAAGCATGTTGAATGTTGTTTCGCTCCGGCCGGTGCTGGCGATTACCGGGTTGAGCAGCAGCGCGACATCCGCGTTGGCCGTCGTTACGTCGCCGCGATGAAGGTGGGCAGGGTGCTTGCTGTTGCCGCTGGTGCCGTTGAGCTGAATCACTGCAGTGATCTTGCCGTCTTTGCGCTCCTTGAAGGTGATGGCGCCGCTGACGGAAAAATCGGATGCGGTCTGCAAGTCGTAGGTCGTCTCATTTCCGGTGAATTCGGATACGACCTCTTTGTTCTCCGGCTGGCAGGCGAATAGTGCGCTGAACAGCAAAATTCCGATCCTCTTCATACTCACTTGGCGTTGTCCAAAGTTAGTAACGATTTCACCAATCTTTCAGTCTGCGTACTCCGTAAAATGGGTGAAATACCCCTATTTTTGGCATGAATCTGGGTATATTCTTACAAAGTCCCCAAGCTGTGAAATACGTCTACGTTGCTTTATTCTTCCTGGCCGCCTGCAGCCCCTCTGTCAACAAGCCGCCCGTCGACCCTAACCCTCGACCCTCGTGGATGAGCGCCAAACCCATGGCCGACTCCTATTACGTGGGAATTGGCCATTCCAATAAAACAGGCACCAACAACTACGTCCAGGAAGCCAAGAAAAGCGCCCTGGAAGACATGGTTTCGGAGATTAAGGTGAATGTTTCCTCCACTTCGGTATTGACGCAGATCGACAACAACAAGGAGTTCCGCGAGCGCTACGAACAAATGATCCAGACGACCGCGGCCGACGAAATCGAAGAGTTTGAATCGGTAGACTCATGGGAGGACGACAAGAACTACTGGGTCTACTACCGCCTGTCGAAACAGCGCTACCGCGAAATCAAGGAACAACAGAAGCGCGATGCGGTCACCCTGGCGCTCGACTACTTCACCAAGGCCAAACAGTCGGAACGCGACAGCAATCCCATCCAGGCATTGGGTTTCTATTACCAGGGATTCCGGGCGGTGGAGAAATACCTCGCCGAGCCGATTACGCTGACATTCGAAGGCAAGGAGATCATCCTGACCAACGAGATCTACGCCAGCATGCAAAAGCTTCTGGATGATATCGTGCTCACCGCCACGCCTTCCCAGTTGTCACTCAACCGCCGGGTGGCACAAGGAAGCCAGTCGGTGATGGTGCACGCCGCCGGCAAGAGTTCCAGGAAATCCATGGCCGACCTCCCACTGAAGGCAGCGTTTGAGAAAGGATCGGGAGATGTGTTCCCTGATTATAAGACGACACCGGAAGGCCAGGCCAAGATTCTCCTGACCAAGATCGGGTCGCGCGAATTGGAGCAGTCGGTGGCGGTAAGCGTCAACCTGCTCGCGTTTGCCGGCGCCAATCCGTCGCCCATCTTTGCCCTCGTCTCATCCAAAATGACGGTGCCGAAGGTATCCATCGTGATGGACGTGCAACGGCCGATCGTTTTTGTCAGTGCCGTGGAGAAGAACTTCGGTAACCTGCGCCAGACGCAACAGATCACCAACAAGGTGAAGAACTTCCTCGCCAAAGAAGGCTTTGAGTTTACGGAGGACAAGTCGAAGGCCGAGCTGGTTATGGATATCACCTCCGATTCGGAGAAGGGCGCGGTGTCCGGGAGCATCTACATCAGCTATGTCACCAGCGTCATTCGCGTGAGCACGGCCCGTGACAATAAGGAAATTTACGCCACCACGCTGGACCGGGTTAAAGGGTACAGCCTGGATTATGAGCGGGCCAGCCAGGAGGCGTACACCAAATCGATGGACGTGCTGGAGACGGAAAAATTGCCCGAACTGCTGAATGCGATCTTACAGTAGAAAACCTGCGTTTTTGATGTATTTCAACCCCTTTTTGAGAAGATAACAGTGTGGCCTGTTAATTGCATTATGTAACTTGCGTAACCAAAAGTGAATATTGATATGAAAACCCTCAAGCGTATTTCCAGTGTGGTGGCCATCGTTGCCGCTGTGATGGTGGTGGGCTGTAAGTCCAAGCCTCCCATCCCCGAAGGTGAAAAAGAAGTCGTCGTGCCCTGCTCCGGTCCCGACTACTTTACCAATGCCAAAGTCTTCCGCGCCAACTCCATCGGCGAGAGCATGGACCAGGTGACTTCCAAGAAGAAGGCCCTGACCAACGCCCGCAACGAGCTGGCCCAGTCGATCCAGACGACCGTGAAAACCGTAACGGATAACTACACGAACTCCCGCGAGATGAACCGCCGCGAGGAACTGGAGCAGCGCTTTGAGCAGCTCAACCGCGAAGTAGTAGACCAGACCCTCCAGGGTGTACGCACCATCTGTGAGAAGCTCGTGCAGACCAAGGAAGGCAACTACAAGACCTACATCGCCATCGAACTTTCTGCGGATGACCTCGTGAAGCAGTACAACGAGCGCCTCACCAAGGACGAACGCTTGAAGATTGACTACGACTACGAGAAGTTCAAGCAGACGTTTGACGCCGAAATGGCCAAGAAAGCCAATAACTAATCGGAAGAATATTAAAAGAACGCCCCGGCAACCCCGGGGCGTTTTCATTTAACGCTGGATCACCATGACAACGGCAGGCTATTCAGGAACTCCGCTGGCGAAGAAGCTGGGTATCAAGGAGGGCATGAAGGTGTGGGTTTGCGACGAACCCAAAGGTTATTGGGATTGGCTCAGTCCCCTGCCCGGGGATATAGACGTGAAATCACGGGCTGCATCGGGGCTAAACTTTGTTCACCTGTTCTTCACCACGCAGAAAGCTTTCAAGAAAGGAACGCTCATGGCCAGAAAATCGCTGGCGCCTGACGGTATGATCTGGATTTCGTGGCCCAAGAAGTCGTCGAAGGTGACGACTGACCTGGATGAAAACGTCATCCGCGACTTCGTGCTGAAGAACGGGCTGGTGGATGTGAAGGTCTGTGCCGTGGATGAGGTGTGGTCGGGCTTGAAACTGGTCATTCCCGTCAAGCTCCGAAAGAAATAATCAATGGATGCCCAGGGTCTTCTGGATGCCTTCCAGCGATTGTCCTTTGGTCTCGGGCAACACCTTCCAGGCGAAGAATAACTGCAGCAGCATCATCGCGCTGAAGAAAGCGAACGCATAGGCTCCGCCCAACGGTGATCCTTCCGCGATAATCGGGAATGTCCAGGACACCAGCGCCGCCATGATCCAGTGCGTCGAACTTCCCAGCGTCTGCCCGGCAGCCCGCACTTTGTTGGGAAATATCTCCGAGATAAACACCCAGATCACCGCGCCCTGCGAGAAGGCAAAGAAGGCGATGAAGCCGATAAGGCATACCATGACGAAATAGCCGCCGAAGTTTCCGGTAAAGAATGCATTGGCCACCAGGCCCAGGGAGATGACCATGCCGACCGAGCCGATGAGCAACAGAATCCTCCTTCCGAACCGGTCGATCACACGGATGGCGAAGAGGGTGAAAACCATGTTGGTAACGCCAATCGAAATCGCCTGAAGCAATGCGCCGGACTTGGATAACCCCGTCATCTCAAAGATTCGGGGCGCGTAATACATGATGGCGTTGATGCCGGAAAATTGATTGAAGATGGCGAGCACGACTGCGTAAAAGATCGGCTTGCCGTACTTTCCTGAGAAGAGCGACTCATCACCTTTGTCCGAAACCGATTCGCGGATCTGGGCGATCTCGGCATCGGGCTCAGGCTCGTTGATGGCTACCAGCACGGTGCGTGCTTCTGCCTCGCGGCCTTGCCCGACCAGCCAGCGCGGGCTCTCAGGGACAAAGAAGGCCATCACGAGGAAGACCAGGGAGGGCAGCGCCTGAACACCCAGCATCCACCGCCATGACTCTTCGCTGATGCCGTCGAGGAGGTAGTTGGAGACAAAGGCGATGAGGATGCCGGCGACTACATTAAACTGGAACAACGCCACCAGTCTTCCGCGGTAATGAGCGGGGGCGATTTCGGAGATGTACATGGGGCCGACAACCGATGAGGCGCCAACGCCGATACCCCCGAGCATACGGAAGATGACAAAGGGAGTCCATGACGTGCTAAGTGCCGTGACCAGGGAAGTGACAACATAGAGCAAACCAATGGCCTGCAACATTTTCTTGCGCCCGTATTTCTCTGCGGGCCGGCCGGCAAGGAGGGAGCCGAGTACGGTCCCGATGAGTGCGGCTGCCACCGTGAAGCCATGCGAGAAGCTGTCGAGCGACCAGAGCTGCTGGATGGATTTCTCCACGCCGGAGATTACGGCGGTGTCAAAGCCGAAAAGGAATCCTCCGAGGGCAGCGACAAGCGCGTTGCGGAAGGCGGCCGGGGAAAAGGTCGATGAAGCACTCATAGGGAACGATAGGGTTCCCCGAAGATGAAGAAAAATCTGTTGGGATAGAAGCTTACTTCTTCAGGCCGTTCACCAGCATGTCGGAGAGCTGTTGACCGAGATCGTCAGGCACAATGTTGTTGTGCGGATCATACCACTGCGGCATCCAGTTTAGGGAAGAGAAGAGGGTCATCACCGCGAGCTTCTTGTCGATGTTCTCCTTGAACTCGCCGGAGGCAATGCCTTCTTCGATGATGTCCTTGAACCGGTTGATGTAGTTGATGCGCAGGAGAAGGAATTCACGGAGGTAGGGCTGGCTGAGGTGCCGGTGTTCGTTCATGAAGACGGCAGAAGCTGTCAGGTCCTTGGCCATTACCTTGATGTGTCCCACAATACCGTTGCGGAGTTTTTCACTGGCCGGGAGTTTCTGCTTTTCCACTTCTTCGAGCGACTTTCGGAATTCCGTCGCCATATCAAAGCAGAGGTGCTGGAGGATTTCCTCCTTGGAGCGAATGTGGGAATAGAGGCTGGCGGCTTCAATGCCCATTTTCTGGGCCAGGTCGCGCATGGACGAGGCGGCATATCCTTTTTCACGGAACAACTCCGCCGCGTTGCGGATCACTTGTTCTTTCCGGGATAGTGTGGCGATTTCCATCTGATTAACTTGCTACCTTTATCAACACCTTCCGTCGTATGAACTTCCTCTCTACCAAGGAATTCTTTTACAAACTTAATACTATCGGCTTCATACTCCTACTGACGCCCGTCATAGTATTTCTCTATCTCCATGCAGCCGTACTGAAATCGATTCCGGCCGTGCATGAACCCGCCCAGTTGAACGTCATGCTGGCCGTGTTCAGCTTTTTGGTGATCGCCGGCCTAACGAGCGTTAATTTTTATTGGCGTTTCCGCATCAACAAACTGCGGGCGGAGGTGGAACTGGCAAAAAAGATGGAAGGGTATTTTATCCTCGTCGCCCTCCGAAACGGGACCTATGCCGTCGGATTGCTCTTGCTGGGTGCGGGCTACTACTTCACGCACTCCATTTATTTCTTTGGACTCTTTATGGTCGTTGTGCTCCTTCTGATTGCCCAGTGGCCGGGGCCGGCACGTTTCTGTATGGCCTTTCAACTCAAGGGGCCAGAACGCGACCTGGTCCTGCACAACGAGGATTTACCCCGCAAGCGCAAGACCAGGAGTTCGATGAACGGGAATCAATAACCCGTTCTGGAGTTAAAGCGTGATGCCGAAGCTGAACGCGTTCAACTGTGGCCCTTTTCCATCGATGAACAGGCCGTTCATGTCGTAGTTGAAGAAGATGTCCGTATCGCGGAACCCAATCTGGGCACGCAACCCGTACCGGATGTTGTTTAGGTAGTAGTTGTCGTGGTTGTGCGACTTCTGCTTGTCGCCGTTTTCCTCCCACACTTGCTTGGTATAGCTGTCCAGGCGATAGCCGACATACGGACCCACGCCGAACCGGAAGGAACCGCGGTGGTCGAAGTTGAGGCGGTCGCCGTTGAATACCATGGGCTTTCGGCTATAGCCGCCGAAGTCGAACATGGGGACCATGGACAAGTTCACATAGCAAACCGTGAGCTTGGCTTTGGTGAACTCCACATCGGTGCGCGGGTTCTCGTAGAAGATCACTCCGTTGGCGTCTTTCGAAAGCTGCACTTTGTAGTTAGAGAATTTGAAGTTGTACCAGGTGACGCCCGCGGCCCACTCGAGGTAGAACTTGTTCGAGACCTTCGTGCGCAGCGTCGACATCAGTCCCACGTACCAGGATCCCCACGGCTTGACGGTATAGAGTTGGTTCCCGCCATCCGGGAAATGGCCGTTCTCGAGGTAGTTGTTCATCCCGATATCAATATTGAACGAGTGATACATCCGGCGCGTGTAGGTGTACTTGTCGCGGTTGCCGGATCGTTCACGACCTCGGCGGTATTCATCTGCCCAGTCCTCCTCGCGGCGGTCGCGGTCGCGAATCCACGTGTCTTCGGGGCCCGGCTTGGTCTCGGCCACCTGGGTGGAATCTTTCAGGTATTCGGCGGAAGATTTCTTCAGTGAACTGGTGTCGCGCGCCTCCAGCTTCTTCAGCATGTCGTCCATCAGCGCCTGGAAGTTGTAATGCTTCAGTGTCTCCAGGTCCTGCTTGTCTTTGATGGCAAAGATCACCTTGGACTCCTTGCCGACCTTGACCACCAGCGTATCGGCTGGCTGGGCGGCGGCGGTTATTGCGGAGAGAGCGAGAAGTAGGGTAAGTGTGTTATGGAATAAGCGTTTCATGGGGTCAATTCTTTTTGGTTGATTTCTTGCGCAAGTCAAGCGCCAGAAGTTCATCCTTGAGCCCACGGAGATCGCCGATCGGATCGCTGTGCTTTACAGAGCGGGCAAACTCAACCACGCGTGCGATAGACGAAGGTTTCTCGGCTGCCGCTTCGACGACGGGGTCGAGCGTGTAGACAATAACCAAGGGTTGTGTTTGTGGTGCTATGGCAACAGTTTCTACGGTTTCAATAATGGGTTCAATGGTCAGTTCTTCCAGTGGCGCCGATTCCGGCAGCAGGGTTACGGCAGCGATTGGCAAGTCAGGTTCAGCCACCACATTCGGTGCAGCAACAGCAACTGGCTGTTGGTGGCGGATTGTCTTTGCTTTGGCAACGGCAGGACGTTCATTCACTTTTACTTCAACACGCTGCACTGGTTCTGTGCCGATCGGCGTGACGGGCTGTACCTGCGCGGGCTTGACGGCAATCGAGGCCTCTTCGGCAGGGCGGCTCATCCAGATACCGGCGGCGGCAATGGCGGGCAATAGCACGGCAGCCCAGCGTATCCAGGCGCGGGGATTGGTGCCGGCGTTCAGCCGTGTTTCAATACGCTCCCAGGCTTCCGACGACGGAGTCGTCGAATGTCCTTCAAGTTGCTCATTGAATAACCGGTCGATTGCGTTCATTGCGCGTGTTGTTTAGCGTACCTGTTCTCCATCTGCTGTATCCGCGCCTGCAGGTGCATCCGGGCGCGGCTCAGTTGTGACTTCGACGTGCTTTCCGTTATGCCGATCTGCTCGGCGATCTCTTTGTGGGAGAAGCCGTCGATGGCGTAAAGGTTGAAGACCATCCGGTAACCGGCGGGAAGCTCCTGAACCAGTTTCATCAGGTCTTCGGCTTCCAGGTCGGTGTCGAGGATTGTCGACGCCGTTTCACGTTCGGCAGTTTCGAGGTCCGTTTCCAGGTACAAGGCCTTGTTCCTGCGGAGGTAGGTTAGTGATTCGTTCACCACGATCCGGCGGACCCACCCTTCAAAGCTGCCGTCGCCTTTGAACTGGCTGATCCGTTCGAAAACCCGGGTGAACGAAACCACCAGGATATCCTCTGCCTCCATCCGGTCGCGCACGTAGCGACGGCACACCGACAGCATTTTAGGTGCCATCCGGTCATAGATGGCTTTCTGCGCCGAGCGGTCGTTCCGCCGGCAGCCATCAATGAGTTCCGTCTCCCTTGCGCGGTAAATCTGGAAATGCATTTCGTCGATTCAAGGATAAGATGCAAACACCCTGCCGCAGGTTGCACGGCACGGGGAATCTTATTTCAGGGGAATTATACGGAGAAAGGAGGTTCCGGGGTGCGTTTTCACGCCGCGGAAGGCGTAGCGAGGCTAATACGCAGCGTCGTAGTCGATGGTGATCGTTTTCCAGGCGTATTGGCCCGCCTTGACGACCACCGGGTTGATGTACCCCTGGTTGTCGAACAGGTTGGCATACAGGCCGTTTTTCTCCCGGGTGAAGATGGAATAGGACCCGACAGGAAGCTTGACTTTGAAGGTGCCGTCGGGCTTGGACTGGGTGGTGGCAACCAGTTTGGTTTTGATGTCCCGGAAGAACGGCCCCACCTGCGTGGCGTCGGAAATGCTGGTGATCTCATAGATAAGCACCTCACGCACGGCACCCTGGTTGGGCGAAAGCACCGCCTCGGGGCCCGGCATCTGGTTTCCCGACACCCAAAAGACCTGGCCCTGCAGTCCCTGCTTCTGCGACAAAGCACTGAAAGTGACGAGGAAGAACAGCAGGGAGAAGATCGGTTTCATGTACTCAGCCAGTCAGTTCCGCCAGGTTATACCTTGATGAACCACTTTCGTTGATACATCCACCGAAGGATGACATAGAAGATGAGCACCAGCGTAAGAGCGAATGCCAACGAGGCAACGCGGGGCTCCATCCAGTTTGCGTAGGCGTGTTGATACAGGAAATTCCATAACGATTCTTCTGTTCCTTCCTCCGTTGTCCAACGAACCCTCAAGAGGAATTTCGCCAGCAGTCCGGAAACAACAAACGCAAAAATGGCATTCATCCCGAAGAAAAGAAAAGGTTTTATCCATGATTGATGACCACGGACATCAATGATCCAATGACTGGCGGCGAGCGTCTGCATGGCCCATCCCCCAGCGTACAGTACGTAACTGCTTGTCCATAGTGATTTATTGATGGGAAACGCCATGTCCCATGCAAGACCACTGATCACCAGAATCATTCCAATCAGAAAAAGCCAGCTAACGCGTTCCGAGGGATTTTCAACAGCGTCCATTAGTTGACCGGTGAGCATGCCCAGGAGCCCGGTGCCAAAAGCAGGGAGTGTGCTGAGTACTCCTTCCGGGTCCCAGGTCTTCGACTGCGACCACAGGTGACCATCGAAGAAGAGCCGGTCCGTCCAGGCGGCGAGGTTAGTGCCCGGCTCCAAATTGGGATCGCCAAAGCCCGGCACGGGCACCAGCGTCATGAGCAGGTAGTAAGCGAGCAGCAGAAATGCCGCCAGTCGAAGTTGAGTTACCCACCCGGTCTTCAGGTACACCAGCGAGCAAAAAAGAAAAACGACACTGATGCGCTGGAGTACGCCGGGTATCCGCAGGGTGGAGAGCCGCTCCAGGTCTGCCATCCGCTCCAGGGGAAGCGTGAACCAGGCGAGAAGAAGTCCGAGGAGGAAAATGACCACGGCGCGGCGGACGATCTTTAGAACATTTCGCCGGCTAAGCCCTTCCGCCTTTTTTCCCCGGTAGGCAAAGTGAATGGACACGCCGACGATGAAAAGAAAGAAGGGAAATATGAGATCCGTAGGCGTGCATCCGTTCCAGGCCGCATGGCGCAAGGGCGCATAGATGTGTTCCCAGGTCCCTGGATTGTTCACCGTGATCATCGCCATCACGGTCGCTCCCCGGAAAAAATCAAGGGATGGAAGTCGTTGACTCTCCATCCCTTGAAGGTAAGAAAAAATGACTTCCGCAGCGCCTATCGACGGATTACTTCGGCATCGCCCCGGTGGGAGACGCTGCTCGCAACGCCTTTCTTAATCTCCAACGTTTCGGAGACATTAACGCGTGCCATGGAGGCGCCGTGTGCTTCGATGATTCCATGAGCCACCTCATAGCCGTATGCCCGCAAACCACAGGCGCCGGTGATATCTGCCTGGAGGAAGCGTCCCTTGCCTTCCAGGTCAAGGAAGGAGGCGCCGGTCATCTCGAGGTTCAGCCGGTCTGCCGTCAATTCTCCCGTCCCCATCACCGCACCGGTGAGTTGAATGTCAAGTTCATCTTCATCAAATCCTTTCAACAGGAGTTTGCCGGCTCCCCGCACATCCAATTCGCGAAGCTCCGGCATGATGATGCGAATCCTGACTTCGTGGTCGCCGAGGAGATCCCGCTTCCAGAAATACTTTCTCTTGTCGTCATAATCGATCACCAGCGTGGACCCGTTGACATATACGTCATAGCGCTCTTTCTCTTTGTCCTCTCCGTCCAGGACCACGGCGAAGGAGTCTCCGCGCTCAATGCGCGCGTTGAAGATGCCTTGGAGGTCGATGGCGTTGAAATCGTCAAGCCCGTACTGGTCATGGATTGCCGAGGAGGCATCACCGAACGCGTCGATACAGTCGAAGCAGTTCCAGCCGTCGCGGGAAATGCGGATCGCATGGGTCTGGTTGTCGTGACGGAAATCCATCCGGTCCCTGTTGTCAATGATCCTCCACAGGCCGCCTTCGATGATGATCTTCTGATCGAAGGGAACGTAGATATCCACATCGAGGCGCTGCGCCCTGAACTTGGCATTTTCTCCAAACGTGATATTCGAGTCAAATTGGATGATGCTGTCGGTTTGAGCTATTAGGTACTGCACCATCTGGGCATTCTCTGCCGCCACTTTACGGGAGGAGCCTTGCGATTCAAAACGCTTGACCACTTTGATTTCTTTCCCTTCGTATCCGCGCAGGAAGAGCGAGGTGACATTGTAGTCATCCATGCCCGTCTCGTGGATACGGAATACCGGGGTCCCCTGGCTGACCGTATAAATTTCCTCCACACGATACTCGCCCTCCTCCTTGAATCCGTAAATGAATTGCGGGAGACTGAAGCTCAGTACGCCGACGGACAGGAAGAACAACACAAACAGCGTCCAGCCGGTGGCCGCATTGAATACGATGCGGCGGGCAATGATTGAACTGCCGAGCAGAATGGTAAACAGCGAGGGAACCAGTGCCGCCAAGAAACCGGCAAGAACCATCCAGCCCGGCAAACTGTTGCGAATGGCGCTGAGCGGAATATTGGGTGCGGAAAGGAAGCCGTCGGAGAACAAGCGCCAATCGGGTGGCGACATGATACCGGCGATCACACCGAACCCGATCAGGATCGCTACGATCATAAAGAAGCCCGTGAGTGAAATCAGGATTCCGATGGCCACCCGAACAACATCGAGGAGCGTGCGGAAGACGGGTCCTAGCAGTTGGAAGACCGCCGCGATGGCCCGGAAGGGAAACAAGATGATCTTCGTGAGGATGCTTTCTTCCGCAGCCTCCCGTTCGTTGAGACTTTTCTTCACCGACGATTCAATGTTGGAGAGCGTAACGGGCTCCCCCTGCATTTTCATTTTGTCAGTAATCGTCCTGGCTTCCGGCAGGACGATCCACAGCACGATGTAGAGCACGATGCCGAAGCCCAGGAGGCCCATGACAACGAAGAGGACACGGATCAAGGCAAGGTCGGCGTTGAAGAACGCGGCGACACCAGCGGCCACTCCGCCCAGGACTTTATGGTCCGGATCGCGGAACATCTTCTTCACATTGGTTTCTTCCAGGTCTGCTTCAGGAACAACGATCCACATGACCACATAGATCAGCAGGAACACGCCTGAAGTTCCCAGGGTAAGGAGGGCAAACATGACCCTCGGCCACACGGGATCCAGGTTCATGTAGTTGCCCAGGCCGGCGCAGACGCCGCCCAGGATTTTGCGGGAGCGGTCGCGGAACAGGCGGCGGGAGTCTGTCGCCTTCCCCTGCGAAGCGGAGCGTTGCTCGCGATAGTCCGGCGCCGGAGCTCCCACAGGAGCGGTTTCTTCCTGTTCGGCGGCCTTGAAGTCGCTGACACTTCCCATGGTGGCGATGAGTGCGGAAACGTCGTCGGCGGTGATGACTTGCTTACCCTCGTTGAGCCGTGCGAGAAATATCTCGGCAATGCGCCCTTCGATGTCGGCCAGGATCTCCGCACTGTCTTCAAATGCCGCAAAGTAGCGGTTGACCGAATCGAGGTATTTGCGCAGGGTATCGTACCCGTCCTCCTCGATGTGGAAGATGATGCCGCCGATGTTGATGCTGATGTTCTTTTTCATATCGCTGCAAAAGGCTTGGGGTAAACTAGATTACGGTTTTGGATTTTTGGGTGATTTGGGAAGTCGAATGAACCAGGTCGTCCCAGGTTTCGGTAAGGCCGGCGAGAAAATGATGGCCGGTGGAAGTCAACGTATAATACTTCCGGGGAGGACCGGATTTCGATTCCACCCATTTGTACTCCACTAACCCGGCGTTCTTCAGGCGGGTGAGCAGGGGGTAAAGGGTTCCCTCAACCACAATCATTCGGGCGGCCGTGAGTTCATCCAGCATGTCGGAAGCATAAACTTCTCCCCGGGAAATGATGTGGAGGATGCAATACTCCAGAATTCCCTTCCTCATCTGTACCTGCGTGTTTTCAAGATTCATACATCCGCGTTTTTAACAGTCCTATGGGCCTATACGCAAAAGGTACTATGCATGGCCAAGTACTATTGAAAATATTTCAAGTATTTTTGAGACCCTTCAAATTCAGCCAATTTGGGCCATTTACATTCTATAGCTGTCCACGTATTCACCTCTCTAAATAGTGTCTCCTGGATGCGTTGGCTGCGGTCTAAAGGGTGTTTAATCACGGTGTGGCTGACGTTCCTGGCTGGGCAGGGCTTTGGGCAGTCCTCCAACTCCTGGATCAATTTCTCGCAGTCTTACTATAAGATCCCCGTTGCGCAGGATGGCATGTACCGGCTGACGTATGCAGATCTGCAGGCCGCAGGATTACCCATTGGAACAATCGATCCCCGACGCTTCAATCTTTACCATCGCGGTGTTGAGCAGGCGATTACGGTCACGGGCCAAAATGATGCTGTGTTCGATCCCTCGGATGTGATTGAATTCTACGGCCGTCGCAATGACGGAACATTGGATGCCGACCTGTACGAGCCCGTTTCGTCCCAACCGCATGCGTACTACAATCTTTTCACCGACACCACTGCTTATTTTCTTACCTGGAATCCGCTGCCTGTTCCCGGCAAGCGCATGGAAGTCTTCGCTGAAGTGAACAGCAGCAGTCTGCCCACAGAGGCTGCGCATATGCTGGAGTCCCGGCAAGTGTTCACCAATGAATTCTCCTTCGTTGGCGATCTCCAAACTACTTCGTTTACCCAGGGCGAGGCCTGGACGGGCACGACCATTTGTACTGTGTCATCGGGATGTACGGGCCAGCAGGATTTCCTCGTCGACAACCTCCTCGGTCCGATGACCACATCAGGTTTGCCGGCTCTTGAGATTCTCCTTTCGGGCCGCGGGGAGACGTTTCATAATGCCGAAGTATATGGCGGCGCAAATGCCGGTGCACTGCGACTTCTGGGCACAGTCAATTCCTTCCTTTTTGAAACGACAAAACTTACGATCCCGCTGGCGTGGTCAGATATTGGTGCTGACGGCAAAATGACCATACGCGTAAAGATTATCAACACAGGCGACCGTGATGCCGTCAGCGTCTCGTATCTGCGTGTGACCATGCCGCAGGATTTTAATGCAAGAAGCACGGATGGCAAGATACTTCAGCTCCTTCCTAACGGAGCGGGGAAATCCTATATCGAAATTCAAAATGTCCTGGCGGGTTCTACGCTGTATGACATTACGGATCCGAACACAGTACGCATTATAGGTACGTCGCCCATCGCCGGCGGTCTCTCTGCAGTAGTGAACAACACATCGGGCGGAAGGAAGCTCCTGGTCAACAAAGCCGTCATCGCACCATCGCTGAAGAAGGTTTCTTTTCGGTCCATCAATCCGGCGACACCAAAATTCATCGTCATTTCGCATCGGTCGCTGATGAAGCCCGGGCTGAGCTATGCCAATGCCGTGCAGGCCTATGCGGCTTACCGGGCATCGCCGGCGGGAGGGAGTTATGATACGCTGGTCGTGGACATCGGACAGCTGTACGACCAGTTCAATTACGGGGAGATCTCGCCGAGGGCTGTCTTTCAATTCATGAAATTCATGGATGCCGGCGGCGATCCGCAGTTCTTGTTTCTCATCGGGAAGGGACTGGAGCTTTCGTATGGTTATTACCGCAAGTCAACTCATGCTCCCGGCGAATTTCATGACCTGGTGCCTTCGGCAGGTATTCCCGGAAGTGATATGGCCTTTACAGCGGGACTTGCCGGGACTACAAAGCAGCCTGGCATTGCGACGGGGCGCCTTACTGCCAGTGACCCGGTACAAGTTGCTGCCTACCTGAACAAAGTCAAGGAGTCTGAATCGCTCTCTTTTGATGCGCTGTGGCGGAAGGATCTTCTGCACCTGAGCGGCGGAATTAATGCGGGTGAACCGCAGCTGTTCCGCAGTTTCGTTGACGGATTCAAAGCCATAGCGGAAGATGTCTACCTCGGCGGCCAGGTCCAGACGATTTCAAAACAGACACTCAACGTGGAGCTGATCAATGTGAAGGATGAAGTCAACAAAGGTTTGAACCTCATTACTTTCTACGGTCACTCCGGTCCCGGCACCATTGATATCGACATTGGATACGTCAGCGACCCCACGCTGGGTTATCAGAATGCGGGCAAGTACCCCGGCTTCCTCATCAATGGCTGCAATGCCGGGCGGTTCTTCGACAACCGCGTCACCTTTGGCGAAGACTGGATGCTCACCGCGAACAAGGGCGCCAAAGCCTTCATTGCGCACAGCTCGTTTGGCTATGTTAACGCGTTGAGGCAGTATTCGGATCTTTTTTACAAAGTGGCATTTGGCGACTCAACGTACGTGCATAAGGGAGTGGGGGAAGTTCAAAAGGAAGTCGGTCGTCGCTACCTCGCGGCCTACGGCAGTTCAACGCAGGCGGTAACACAAGTGCAGCAGATGGTCTTGCTGGGAGACCCGGCGGTCTCCTTATTTGGCGCCAGGAAGCCCGACTATGAAGTGAGCAATGGCTCCGTTTCCGTCGTCTCGTTTGATGCGAACCCCGTCACGGCGCAATCCGATTCCTTTGCCATCGAATTCCGCGTCCGCAATTTTGGCCGTGCGCACAACCTGCCGCTCAAGGTGGAGGTGCAGCGCAAACTGACGGACGGCTCCGTTCTATTTTACGATTCAACGTATGCGCCTGTGCACTACAGCGAAATCTTGCGAATGATTATCCGCAAGGGTGTTGGAAGCGTGGAGTCCGGCAACAACCTTTTTTTGGTCGCCCTGGATCCCGGCTCAGTGGTGGATGAATTATCCGAAACCAATAATACCTCTACCGTGTCGTTCTTCATTCCCAGCAATGGCTCGAAGAATGTCCTTCCGCCGCCCTACGCCATTGTCCCCGGGGCATCGGTGCAGTTGGCGTTCCAGCATTCGGATGTGGCGGCAGGTCCACGTGATTACATCGTTGAAGTCGATACAGCGGCGGCATTCAGCAGCCCATTCCTGAGTCGAAAGACGGTGTCGGCAACTGGCCTGGCCCGACTGAATGTTGCACTGCTGCCGACGGATTCACTGGTGTACTATTGGCGGTCCAGGCTGGCCTCGCCTCAACCGGGCGAAAGCACCGGCTGGACAACTTCGTCGTTCACACACATCATCGGTTCGCCTGACGGATGGGCGCAGCTTAAGTTTGACCAACTCAACGACAACGATACCACAGGGCTGACCTGGAACCGTGGAACGAAGCGCCTGGAGTTTGTGGGAACCACATCAACGGTGGATGTTCTTACCTACGGCAGTGCGAATCCCAATGCGCCGTCGGGTGTTTCCCTAAAGATCAATGGCGATGAGTTTAACATTGCTTCGCAGGGTCAGCAATGTCGTAACAACACACTGAACCTCCTCGCTTTCGACAAGAGTTCAAGCGCACCCTATGCCGGGATTCCTTTCAGCTTGTTTGATCCTCGCACCTGCGGGCGCGAGCCGCAGATGATCAACAGTTTCACCGTCGCAGAAATGGATCAGGCCGTCGACGGCATCGGAACGTTTGTCGCCAACATCAAGCCGAGCGATTCGGTGGTATTGTTTTCGATCGGCGACGCGGGCTATGCTTCCTGGACATCCAACATCAAGCAAGCCCTGGCCCAGTTGGGGATTTCCGCCTCGCAGTTGAGTACCCTGCAGGCAGGAGAACCGTTTGTAATCCTCGCCCGAAAAGGAAGCGCACCTGGGGCTTCCGCCGTGTTCCGTGCGCAAACACCACCCGCTAATGCGCAGTCACTGACCGTGAACGCCACCATAACCGGTCGTTATTCGGCCGGTACGGTCAGGTCGTTGCCAATCGGACCTGCCGCCTCCTGGGGCACACTTTCCGCTCAAGTCACCGGCTTGGCAGCAGCAGATGTGGACTCGGTGGAGGTGATCGGTGTGAACTTGCTGGGGCAGGAGACGACACTAAAGATGTTTACGCCCGGCGTTCATTTGATCAATGACATCCAGGCGACACTGTACCCGTATATAAAAGTCGTGCTCCACACCATCGACAGCATTGATTTAACACCGGCTCAACTTCGGCGCTGGGTGGTCACCTACACGCCCATGGCAGAAGGTGTTCTGACTTACAGTGGTTCGAAGGAAACAGAAACCATCCAGGAAGGAGAGGAGTGGACGGGGAAATATGGATTCACCAATATTTCCGGGCAGGCTTTTGGTGATTCGCTGACGGTGAGAGCCGACGTGTTCACCCGAATCGGCAGGGTGATGGATCGGAGACTATTCAAGATCAAGGCGCCGGCTCCGGGGGATACAACCCGATTTGATGTGACCGTGAACACACGCGGCAAAGCGGGAATCAATGACATAACGATCTTTGTAAACCCCAGGATTATCCCGGAGACTTACTACGACAACAATATCTTACCGCTGTATGCCCGACTCGACGTCGCCGCCGACCAGTCCGGCCCGGTGCTGGACGTGACCATCGACGGCCGTCACATCGCGAATGGCGATGTGGTTTCAAAATCGCCGGTGATCAAAACGATTGTCATCGACAGGAACCCTTTCTTACTGAAGGCCGACACGACGGGATTTAACCTGTACCTCCGATTCCCTTGCGCGGATGAATCCAATTGCCCGTATTCGAGGATCAACTTTACCGAACCAGGGGTAAGTTGGAGCCCGGCCAGCGGGGCGCAGGAATTTAGTGTGGTCTACCAGCCGGCTTCCCTGGTGCCTGGAACCTACACCATGAAGATTGACGCCACCGACGCCACCGGGAATCCCAGCGGCGAACAGCCGTATGAAGTTCAATTCCGTGTTACGGATGAAACGGCATTTGAAGTGACTTCCGTGTATCCCAATCCTACACCGGAAAAATTCTACTTCCGCCTGTTCATCGGGTCTGACATTCCATCCGACTTCCGCCTGGAAATTTTCTCCTCGATGGGAGCACCGGTAATGAGGTTCGGGAATGATGCGATTCCACAGCTTCATTCCGGGACAAATGACCTGACTGTCGAGACGAAGGATGCCTCAGGCAATCAACTTTCCAATGGGGTGTATGTGTACCGGTTTTCGGTAGTGGCCGGCGGGCGGTCCTTTACATCCAGCGGCCGGCTGATCGTTCTCCGCTGATCACCACTCCGCGGTGGGATCCATCCGGAAGACTTCGCTCATCTCGTCGAGCAGCGGCTGAAGGTGTTCGCTGTGTTTCCCGGAGCGGCCGCCGCTGATCGGCGCAATCAGTTTCCAATCGGGCAGCTGCAGTTGGGTAGCACCCACGACAAGTTCAACCTGATGTTGCCATTCCGCCTGCAGGGATTTCTCACCGCTGAAGATGTGGTCGGAGATCAAAGCGTCTTCAAACGGCGACGGCTCGAACATGCCCAACGCGTACGGCATCGCCTCGTCGAGTGATTTTTGAAGTCTCCCGATGCTCTCCTCGGTGGCGGAGCCCAATTGTTTTACCCAGGTGTTGGCGTGAAGGGTGTGGTAGCGGAGTTCGCCCTGGATTTTCCTGGCCAGCTGGGCCAAGGGCTCATACGACGAGGCGGTGAGCGCCTTCCAGCGCAACGCATCTGCCGTATCGAATAGAAAATGCCGGATCAGGCCGAAGTCGTATTCCTTGTTGGGGAGTTCTACGAGGATGCAATTGTGAAATTGTTCCGCATTGCGCGTAAACGCCACGGTGTCGGGAGCTTGTTCTCCCAGTTGCTGGAGGAGTTGAAAGAGCGCATGGCTTTGGCCGATCTTGTCCTGCGCCATCGACGAAAAGGCGATGTCTTCCTCCAGGAGTGGCCCCATGCCGGTCCACTCCGAATTCCGGTGACCCAGGATCAACAGGTCATCGGCCATCTTGTAGATCAATTCTTTCAGCGCGAGCGTATTCATCCGTTTCGTCGTTCGAGAAATTCCTTGAGTTTGTCGCCACCCTTGTAATCCGAAGCATCCCTGAATTTCTTGTCCGGTAAGGTCTGCCAGAGGATAGCTTCATCGGGTGACGTCCTGCGTATCGCCGCGCTGCGAACGGCCCAAACATTGTAGGCCATCTTTGAATTCAACGAGCGCTTCGCCGCCGCCATGGCTGCCTCCGGACTTCCGGCCGTCACGGTGCCGGCGTGCACGTGTTGCTTGCCGCGCTTCGGGAGGTGGTAAATTTCGTAGGTTTCTTTTTGGTCGCCATCCGGTGCATCAGGAATGAGGTCGTAGGCATTCTGCTCGCCGTCGGTCGTTGGACTGACGAAGACATCGCGGGTTTCTGCCACGTAGATTTCATGACAGGTGAAGCGGCGGGTAAACGCTTCTTTGGCCAGTACGAACGCCATCTCCAGGTTCGGAGCATGCACAATGCCTTCGTGTTGAAATGGCTTTCCCTCTTTCGGCTGCACAAATACTTCAAACGATCCGAATTGATCCAGCGGTACCTTCGGTACGATCACCCCCGGTGTTCCGGGGACGGGCAGCCTGCCGACGCGGGGATCAAGTGATTTCATCGGGATGTGGAATCCGTCATTATGCCAGCGGGGTTATGTACGCCGCTTTCGGCGACTTCAAAGCCTCTCTTACCCACCGGCCACGCTCTTCGGCGATGCGTCTCACCTCCAGGCGTTCTTTGTTGCACGGCCCGTCGCCGTTGATGACGCGTTTGAATTCCTCCCAGTCCGGCTCCGTATAGTCCCACCGGCCCGTCTCCGGGTTCTTTTTTAGTTTGGGATCCGGGATGGTAAATCCGAGCTCCAGGATTTTCGGCACGTACATATCCAGGAACTGGTTGCGCATGTCGTCGTTGGTGCCCATTTTCACTTTCCATCGCATCAGGACTTCCGTGTGGACGGAGATCTTATCCGACGGGCCGAAGAAGTGCATCATTGGCGGCCACCAGCGGTTGAGCGCTTCCTGGAACATGGCGCGTTGTTTCTGCGTGCCGGCGGCCAGGTAGATCACACAATGATGTCCGTATTTGAGGTGAAAGGATTCTTCAGCGCAAATGCGATCGAGCGCCCGACAATACGGACCATAGCTTCCTTTCGCATTCGCAAGCTGGTTGACAATGGCGCCGGCATCGACCAGCCAGGAGATAAAACAGCAATCGGCCCAGGTGAAGGTGGGGTAGTTAAAGATGTTTGAATACTTTGATTTTCCGGTGATCAGGTCGTCGATCATCTGTTCGCGCGACTTGCCAAGTGTTTCCGCGGCGCTGTAGAGCAGTTGGGCGTGTCCCACTTCGTCCTGGACCTTGGCCATGAGCGACATTTTCCGTTTGAAGCCCGGGGCGCGGGTAATCCACGTTCCCTCCGGCAGGGCGCCGATGATCTCGCTGTGCGCGTGCTGCTCGATCATGCGGATGAGTTGCTTGCGGTACAACTGGGGCATCCAGTCGGTGGGTTCGATCTTTTCACCCCTGGCGATGCGGGCCTCGAATTCCGCCAGCTTCTTCGGGTCTTCCTGGGCCAGGCCGTCGGTCTTGATGCCTTCGAATGTGTTGCCTCCTCCGTACATAGAACAAATGGGTTGACAAGTCAGCAAAGATAACAAACAACCGCCCCAAAGGTTGGGCTAGTGGTGATGATGGCCGCCGGGTCCGTGCACGTGGCCATGACTTATTTCTTCCGAAGTGGCCGTGCGGACTTCCATTACTTCGACCTCAAAATTCAGGTCTACGCCGGCCAACGCATGGTTGGCGTCGACGGTGATTTGTTCCAGCCCGACATTGGTCACGGTAACAACCATTCCGTTGTTGGCATGAAACTGCATGCCTTTTTCAACCTTTTGATCGCCGAATGCGGAACGCGGCACTTGTTGGATGAGCCGTTCATCGCGGACACCATACCCTTTCTCAGGGGTGATCTTCAATTTGAGTTTGGCGCCTTTTTCCTGTCCCTCCAGCCCTTCTTCCATGCCCGGGATAAGATTTCCTTCACCGTGCAGATAGTAAAGAGGGTCACGGCCGGCGCTGCTGTCGAGCACTGTTCCGCTATTGTCGGTTAAGGTATAATGAATCGCTGCGACGCTGTGCTTGGTGATTTTCATGTAGTAATTATTTGCGGCAAGGTAACAATTTCAGTGGGTTGGCACATAGGAAAGCCCGGTCGGTGGGTTGAATTACCGCCTATGGGTATTTTCCTGATCCCATTTCTTCAGGAATGCCAGCGCTTCTTCATCGGTCAGGTTGCGAAACTCCCGATACCCCTGCGAGACGGCGGAAAACGATTCGGGAGTGAGGAGAATGACAACGTCATCCACCAGACGTTTAAGATCATGTTCCATCGAGCGGTCTGCAACTGGAGCTGCCACAACAAGTTTGCCCGCACCCTGGCGCCTGCACATGGAGATCGACGCAAAAAGCGTGGCGCCCGTGGCGATGCCGTCGTCCACAAGAATTACCAATCGACCTTTCATTTCCGGTGGACCTTTTTCTGATCGCAGGGTCGCGATTCTCCTCGTGATTTCCTTGCGTTGCGCATCGATGACTTGTTGCATCTCAGCCTCCGATAGGTACTTCCTTGCCATTTCCGACATGTAGATACTGCCATCCTCGGCGAGCGCCCCGAATGCGGCTTCCGGGTTGCCGGGATAACCCAGCTTCCGGGCTATGACGATTCCCAGTTCGGCGTTCAGCTTCTTTGCCACGTAGTAGGCTGTCTCCACTCCACCTCTCGGAATTCCAAGGACCAAGGCCTGTTGGTTTTTGTAGCGGTGTAGCGCCTCACCCAACTCTTCGCCGGCATGTTGACGGTTCTTGAACACCGTGATGTGAAGTTCCCATGACGAGGGCTGCCGAACTATGATACGGCAAACGGAAATCCATGACCTGCGTCATGAGTCGCCGGATACGGCTTCTTGTATCTTGGCAACCTGACTTGGAATATGAAGTATTGGCGACCAGGCTTATTGGTGCTTGCTTTTCTGAACCTGATCACGGGCATGCTTTCCGGACTGGGCAGGTTAGGGTGGCAGATTCCAATGCCTGAAGCCTATGCCCATCACGGGGCCATCATGGTCGGTGGGTTTTTGGGAACGTTGATAGCGCTGGAAAAAGTGATTCCGTTGAAGCGCCCATTCTTCTTCCTGGGACCCTTGATGAGCGCCCTGAGCATCGCTGTATTTCTTCGCGGCGATTTTCACATCGCGTTGGCCATGCAGATCGGTGCAGGAATTCTTTTCCTTGGGGTCTACATCACCTACCTGAGATCCCAATACAGCAATGAACTGGTGATGGCGCTGATCGGCGTGTTGTGCTGGGTGATCGGCACAAGCCTGTTGTTCTGGAAGCAGTTTTACCCCATGGCATTTCCCTGGTATATCGGGTTTCTGCTGTTCACCATTGTGGCTGAGCGGCTTGAATTGAGCCGCTTCCTTCCGGTGACGCAACGGCAGCGTCATGTGCTGTTCGGTTTCCTGGGAATATTTCTTCTTTCATTGATTCTTCCTTTTCACAAGGCCGGCAACTTCCTCGCCGGTGGAGCACTGATCCTGACAGGCTCATGGCTCCTCCGTTTTGATGTGATCCGTATCACGCTGCGGAAGGAAGCGCTGGCCAGATTTACCGCGATAGCTTTGCTGTGTGGCTACATCGCTCTGATTGTGGAAGGTTTCATGTTGGCGCTGGTTCCGCCGGAGCAACCTTTCGGCTACGACATGATGGTACACACGTTCTTCCTTGGCTTTGCCTTCCTGATGATCTTCGCGCATGGACCCATCATTCTGCCCGGTGTCCTGGGGCTGTCTGTGAAGCCCTATCATCCCTCATTTTATTTTCCCGTTGCCCTTCTCATTTTCTCCCTTGTTCTACGACTTGCCGCCGATTCCTTCTTAATCCCCATCGACTACCGGGCATATAGCGGATGGATTACCATGGGAGCAATTCTGCTCTATTTTGTTATGATGGCAACGGCCACGCTGCGGGCGTTCATGCATTCACGGCGCTAGCGTCATCCTGTCGTCACGGGCAGTGACGAAAATCATTGGTAAACACCTTGAATAGTCCTCATTTTATAGGTGAGCAGGGGAGGCATTATGAAGGTCAAAACTCCACCCCAACAACTGGTTATCACGGTACGAAGCAGCGCCTTTGCCGACAAAGGAGCCATTCCTTCCAAGTACACCTGCGACGGGAGAAACGTCAATCCGCCGCTGGACTTCGCAGGCATTCCAGCCCACGCTAAATCCCTCGTACTGATCATCGACGACCCGGACGCCCCGGCCGGAACCTGGCTGCACTGGCTGGTCTGGAATATCCCGGTGACCCAGCATTTGGAAGAAAACCTTGTTCCGGGTGAACAAGGAGTAAATGACTTCGGGCGATTAGCCTATGGAGGACCCTGTCCGCCGTCCGGCACCCATCGATATTACTTCAGGGTTTTTGCACTTGACCGTTGGCTGGACCTTGAGCCGGGTTCCGCCCGGCAGCAAGTGGAAGAAGCCATGAACGACCACCTCGTAGGATACGGGGAACTGGTAGGTCTCTATAAACGTAACCGGTAAGCATCATGAAAGACAACGAAAAACTTCCCAG
Organism: Cyclobacteriaceae bacterium; assembly: GCA_044221195.1. GTDB lineage: Bacteria > Bacteroidota > Bacteroidia > Cytophagales > Cyclobacteriaceae > ELB16-189. The sequence continues at coordinate 98,392 of JBGAPO010000006.1, read as the reverse complement.
TCCGATTGCCGACTACATCAAGCGGCGCTTTCGCGATGATTTCCTCTTTGAACTCAAAGGTCATCGCCAGGCCAACGGCATTCACCAGTACACGGTGGAGGTCACCAAGGATGAATACATCCACACGCTCACCTTCAGTGAACATGGTTCGCTGTTGAGAGAGGAAGCAGAGCCTGCCTTTCCGGAAGATGAGCGTCAGGGGTTGGCCGCTGCTGCGGATGTGCCGGAATAGAACCGGTTTGCAATTGGGTGAGTGAATGGTGCGCCCCTTCTTTTGCCATAGGTCGGGTTGTGGAGAAATCAAAGTTTGTCCATATTTGCGTCCCGTAATTTGTAACGGGATTGCCCATCAGCCAAAGTGGCGGAACTGGTAGACGCGCACGACTCAAAATCGTGTACCTTCGGGTGTGAGGGTTCGATTCCCTCCTTTGGTACTCAAACCCTCGGTTGCCCCGGGGGTTTTGTTTTGTCGGGCCGCAGTGGTCTTCCTGGACCAGGACCTGTGGAGATTGCCGCTTCCCCTGGATTCAGGTTTTCTATCCTTCCGTGTAGGCAGCGAAGTTGTCCAATATCGCCTGCCAGCCATTTCGCTGCAGTTCGTGGGAATGAACTTGTTCCGCTTCGAAGACTTCGGTGACTTGCGTGCCAGATCCTTCACGGGAAAATGTTACCGAAACTTTCCGGCCATCGCCAATGGTGTAATCGATTTGCTGAAGGTGTTTGATGTTGGTGTAGCTTCCTCCAAAGTCAAAACTCATGCTCCCGTCTTTGGCGGCCATGTTGTAGCTGAACTTGCCGCCCACGCGCAAATCGTTTTCTGCCCGTGGCGAATGCCAGTCGGGTGACGCGAAGTTCCAGTGAATAATGTGCTCGGGACGGGTCCAGTAATCCCACACTTTTTCAAGAGGTACGTTGACCAGTTTCTGAACGGTAATTTGATTTGCCATGCGTGATTGGATTAATCAGTTGTTCGGTGCGGAGTAATGGTTATGATAACGGTTTTCGATGTTGGCGTGTTGCTCTTGTCGGCCGTGCTGTTGATGGGAACGAGAACATTGGTTTCCGGGAAGTAGGTTGCCGTGCATTTTTCGGGGATAGCATAAGGAACCACAACGAACTTCCTGGCTTGGCGGTGTACACCGCCAAAATGGTTGTGAAGATCAACCACGTCACCTGCTTTTAGCCTTTCGCGGGCGACGTCTTTTTCATTCATGAAAATCACCCGGCGCTCCTGGTGAATGCCGCGATACCGGTCATTGAGACCGTAAATGGTGGTATTGAACTGATCATGACTGCGGATCGTCATCATCAGGTATTCATTTTCCTTCAGCGGGTGCACCGTAATAGGCGAGACGGTGAAATTCGCCTTTTGGCCCGGTGTTCGAAATGTTCGTTCACGGACCGCATTGGGAAGATAGAAGCCACCCGGCTTGCGAATCCTATGGTTGTACTGCTCAAAACCAGGGATGGCTCTCTCGATATCGGCGCGAATGAAGTCGTAGTTTTTCTCATAGCGACTCCAATCAAGCCGTGAATGGTTGCCCAGCGTGGCTTTCGCCAGTCGGCAAACGATAACGGGTTCAGACAGCAAGTTGGCGGACAGGGGATCGAGGTTGCCTTTGGACAGCTGAACTACGCTCATGGAATTTTCGCAGGAGACAAACTGCTGTTCATCGTTTTGAATATCCTTGTCGCTGCGACCCAGGCAGGGGAGGATAAGCGCTTCGGCGCCGTGCACCAGGTGACTCCGGTTGAGCTTGGTGGATACTTGAACGGTGAGCGCGCAACGGCGCAGGGCTTCCGCCGTAAACAGCGTGTCAGGGGTGGCCGATAGAAAATTGCCTCCCAACGCAATGAACACTTTCGCCCGACCGTCATGCATGGCCTTGATGCTGTCGACAACATCAAACCCGTCTCTACGAGGCGACTTGATGCCCATTGCACTATCGAGCCGATCGAGAAATGCCGCAGGTGGCCGCTCGTTGATTCCCATCGTGCGGTCGCCCTGGACATTGCTGTGTCCTCTTACCGGGCAGACACCCGCGCCTTCTTTTCCGAGGCTGCCTTTCAGCAACAAAAGGTTCACGATCTCTTTGATGGTGTCTACGGCATTTTTGTGCTGCGTCAATCCCATCGCCCAGCACGCAATGATCCTCGATTTGTCTTTTATCATCGCGGCGGCTTCGTGAAGTTGTTCGATGGATATTCCGGACGCCTGTGACAAATCAGCCAGGGAACGACCGCGAAGATCATTGACCAGCAATTCATATCCTGACGTGTGAACGCTGATGAATTCGTGATCGAACACCGAGCCGGGATTCTTTTCATCTTCTTCCAACAGAATTTTTTCTATCCCCCGCAAAAGCGCCATATCGCCGTTGATGCGCACAGGCAGGTACAGGTCGGTGATCGCCGCCTTGATGCCCAGGGCTCCGCTGACTGTTTGAGGATTTTTGAAACTGATCAATCCTGTTTCCGGCAACGGGTTAATGGAGATGATTTTCGCCCCGTTGCGCTTGGCCTTTTGCAAGGCAGTAAGCATGCGCGGATGATTGGTGCCGGGATTTTGCCCGAGGATGAGGATGACCTCGGCATGGTTGAAGTCTTCCAGCGTTACACTGCCCTTGCCGGTACCCAGGGTTTCATTCAACGCCACGCCGCTGGATTCATGGCACATGTTCGAGCAGTCGGGGAGGTTGTTGGTGCCGAACTCGCGGACAAACAATTGATAGAGAAATGCCGCTTCATTGCTGGTGCGACCGGAGGTATAGAAGATGGCCTCGTCGGGTGACGCGAGGGCTTTCAGGTGAGCAGCAATTTTCTGGAACGCCTCATCCCATGAAATTGGCGCATAGTGTGTGGCTCCCGGTGCTAGGTACACAGGCTCTGCCACACGGCCCTTCTTTCCGATTTCGTAGTCATTAAGATTGGCCAGTTCAGCTACGGAGTGAGCCTGGAAAAATTCGGCGGTGAGCTTCTTTGTCGTAGCTTCTTCGGCGATGGCCTTCGCTCCATTTTCGCAAAACTCGCCCAGGGAAGACCGGTCGCCGTCGGGGTCGGGCCACGCGCATCCCGGGCAGTCAAAGCCGTCCTTCTGGTTCAGCTTCCGCAGGGCCTTGATTCCCCGCCCGGGACCCATCTCGTTCAGAATGTGCATCGCACCGGAGAGCACGGCCGTCATGCCTGCTGCCGCTTCCGGCGGTGCGGATTGCTTTAAGCGAAGCAGCTCCTCCGGGTTTTCTGGGTTTGGAGTTGATGTATTCTCCATCAGGCAATTCGTTGCTTCCCGGAATAGATCGTGTAGCGATTGTCGCGGAGGAATCCCACCAGCGTCATGTTGTTTTCTTCGGCAAGCGCCACCGCGAGGGTTGATGGGGCACCAATCGCCGCGACAAATGGTATTCCCGCCATGGCGGCTTTTTGAACCAGTTCAAAGCTGATGCGCCCGCTCAACAGGAGAATGGCATCGCGTAGTGGAAGCGTGTTCGCTTGAAGCGATGCCCCGATCACTTTGTCGAGGGCATTGTGCCGACCGACATCTTCGCGAACCAGAATCAGGTTCCCGCTTTCATCAAATAAAGCGGAGGCGTGAAGTCCGCCCGTCTGTTCAAATACTTGCTGATGGCCCCTCAAGCGGCCCGCCAGCGAATGGAGGAGAGCGGACGTCAGCGTCAGTCGATTTTCAGCCGGGCCAAATATGGAAGTTGACTTTACCGCGTCAAGCGATGCCTTTCCGCAAACGCCGCAGCTGGAGGTGGTGTAGAAATTTCTTTCCAGCCGATTTAGTTCCGGTGCCTTTCCCTTCACCAGCGTTACGATGATCACATTTTCATTAAAGGGCGATGGCTCGATGGACATCACGTCATCACGGCTGCTGATAATTCCTTCGGTAAAAAGGAAGCCTGCTGCGAGCTCGCTGTCATGACCGGGGGTGCGCATGGTGATGGATACCGGTCGTTCCGTATCCGCGTGCAGTCGTATTTCCAGCGGCTCCTCCACGGCCAGCACATCGCGGGTATCCGATACCGAATCTGCGCTAACTCTCCGTACGGGAATTGTGCCAGTCGCTGACTGTGTCATATCCAAAGGTATCAAAGTTAAAGCGAGTCTACGACCTCTTGGCGATGATCTGCTGCATATGCCTGACCTGTTCCAGCGTGTCGGCAGAAACCAGGTGTTCCGGGTGAGGAGGTTCCAGGCGAATGACCGGTTCGATTTTTAATGCGGTTCTTAAGGAGAAGTCGTTTGCCGAGAACAGTCGTTGCAGTGCCGGGTAGATGGCGGCCTCGTAGAGGGCAGGAAACGGAAGATCGAGATCATCCTTTTTGATATGATAACAAACAGCTTGAAATCCTGATGCCCGGGCATGGATTAATGACTCAAGCTCTGCCCGGGTTAGCAGGGGATAGTCACAACCCACGACCAGCATAGGTTCACCCGGATATTTCTCGAAAGCTGACAAGACCCCGCTCATCGGGCCTTTGCCGCCAAAGCGATCGCTGTCGATGCACAGAGAAATGGTTTCCGCAGGGTTCAACTCCTGGCGGAATGTCGTGGCCTGCGACGAACTGCAGCTGACTAAGGTCCGATCGCACAAGGAGGTCAGCAAGCGGGCGGTGTAGAGCCACTGTGGTTGCCCATGGTAGCTGATCTGTGCTTTGTCCATCCCGAGCCGGGAACTTTTTCCGCCGCAGAGCACCAATCCCGTTAATGACATGGGATAAAGTTAGGTGTTGGGTGAATCCAATCGTGTATTTTTTAATGCCTTTTGGGCGAATGCTTCCTATATTGTTTTCCCAAGTCTGCCCGCCATGAAGAAGTCGCTGTATTTGTCGCTGCTTTCTCTGCTCATTTTCGGTTCTGCCTGCGGCCAGGTGCTCAAGGCGAAGATCAAAATTGACGTCGACCGAAAGACGGGACAGATCGATCCCATGCTGTACGGAAATTTCACCGAGCACCTCGGCCGGTGTATTTATGGAGGGATCTTTGAGCCGCAATCTCCGGAAGCTGATGCCGACGGATTCCGTAAGGATGTTATCCAGGCGACCCGCGACCTTGGCGTAACCGTTATCCGGTGGCCGGGCGGCAATTTCGTTTCAGGTTATCACTGGGAAGACGGCATTGGTCCCCGTGACAAACGGCCCAGACGGAAAGATCTCGCCTGGGGAGATACTGAATCCAACCTTGTGGGCACGGACGAGTGGCTCAAGTTTTCCAAAGCCGCCGGCGCCGAACCTTATATCTGTGTGAACCTAGGCACCGGTTCCCTTGACGAAGCGAGGAACTGGGTGGAGTACTGCAACGCCAAAACCGGGCTCTACTATTCTGACCTGCGGGCAAAGAATGGACACCCTGAGCCTTACAAGGTAAAGTACTGGGGGCTTGGCAATGAAATGGACGGTGAGTGGCAGATGGGTCATAAGAATGCTGAAGACTATAGCAAGTATGCGCTCGAAGCCGCGAAACTCATGAAGTGGTCCGACGACTCGATCAAGTTGATCGCTTCAGGCTCCAGCAACTATGTACGCGACTGGGCCGAATGGAACCGCACGGTGCTCAATAAACTTCACGGATACATCGATTATATCTCTCTGCATCACTACGCGGGCAACTACGACAAGGATCACAACACGTTTATGGCGCTGACAACCCGGGTCGAGAATTCCATCCGGATCACCGAAGGCATCATCAACGAGGTGCGGAGCAAATACAAGATGCAGAAACCCATCTACATCGCCTTTGATGAATACAATGTCTGGTACCGCACGTTCAACGAAGGCAAACTCGAGGAGCATTACAACATGCAGGATGCGCTGGTCGTGGCGCTCTATATGAATGTGTTTGTTCGCCAATCACACATCGTCAAGATGGCCAACATGGCCCAGTTGGTCAACGTGATCGCACCCATGATGATCACCAACGGAAAATTGTGGAAGCAGCCCATCTACTACCCGCTGCAACTCTTTGCACAGAATTGCCAGGGCAGCACGTTAGCGGCATGGGTGGAGAGCGACACCTACGATGCGGGTGATTTCAAGAAAGTGCCCTACCTCGACGTAACGGCAGTTCATAATGATAAGAAGGGCGAACTGATTCTTAACGTGGTCAATCGTCATAAAGACAAGAACATTGAAGCCTCGGTGATGAATCAATCCGGGAAATTGTCCGGCAAAGCCACGGTCAGCGAGGTGAATTCAACCAGCCTTACGGACGAGAACAATGAAAGAGAACAAAAAGTGAAGGCCATCTCCCGGGAGATCAGCGTTTCGTCGGATGGCTTTACCTACTCATTTCCTGCTCACTCATTTACCCAAATCCGAGTAAAGATTAACTAAACCATGATGAAACATCTTCTTGTTCTCCTGTTCGTCGTCTCCGCCGGATCGACATTTGGCCAGGCGGCCTTGAGAAAAATGCAGCCGGTCAATTTTTCGCAAGTCACCATCAACGATAGATTCTGGAAGCCCACGATGGACAAGGTGGCCACCACCACCTTGCAGGCCTGTATCGCGCAAACGGAGGTGAAGACGCCGCGCATCCGCAATTTTGAGAAAGTGGCCCGGAAGAAAGGCGAGAAGTTTGAAGGAATATTCTATGACGACTCCGATGTATACAAGGCGCTCGAAGCTATTGCCTATTCGCTGAAGAACCACCCGGACGCCGCGCTGGAGAAGAAGGCAGATGAATGGATCGACAAAATCGCCGGTGCCCAATTGGAAGACGGTTACATTGGAACGTACTACACGCTGGGCGAATTCGACAAGCGATGGTCGGACATGAGTATGCACGAGGACTACAATGGCGGGCACCTCATCGAGGCAGCCGTTGCCTACTACAATGCCACCGGTAAGCGAAAACTCCTTGATGTGGCCATCCGCTTCGCCGATCATTTTGACAACCTCTTTGGCCCTGGCAAGCGCCACTGGGTAACGGGTCACCAGGAATTGGAGCTGGCATTGGTGAAACTCTATACGGTAACGCAGAACAAGAAATACCTGACCCTGGCCCATTGGCTCCTCGAAGAGCGCGGTCACAAATACGCGAAGGGTTACACCTGGACCGACTGGAAGGACACGGCTTATGCGCAGGACGTGGTGCCCGTGCGTGAGCAGAAGGAAATAACAGGTCATGCAGTGCGGGCCATGTATCTCTACACCGGCGCCGCCGATGTGGCTGCGCTTACCGGCGATGAAGGTTACATGAAGGCGATGAATGATGTATGGGAAGATGTGGTTTATCGCAACATGTTTCTCACCGGTGGAATTGGCTCCTCCGGACGGAATGAAGGTTTCAGCATCGACTATGACCTTCCCAATGAGCAGGCTTACTGTGAGACGTGTGCTTCGGTCGGTATGGTATTTTGGAACCAGCGCATGAATCTCATGACCGGTGACAGCAAGTTCATCGATGTGTTGGAGCGGAGTTTGTACAACGGCGCCCGAGACGGCTTGTCCCTTACAGGCGATCGATTCTTCTACGGTAATCCATTGGCCTCGCGGGGTCAGCATTTCCGCCGTGAGTGGTTCGGCACAGCCTGCTGTCCCGCCAACATTGCCCGACTGGTCGCCTCCGTGGGAGACTATATCTACAGTGTTTCGCCCGATGGTATTTGGGTGAACTTGTTTATCGGCAGCCAGACAACACTGAAGTTTGGAAAAAATGAAGTGCCCCTTCAGTTGGAAACCAACTATCCGTGGGAAGGTGCGGTTCGTCTTACGGTTCAGCCAAAGGCAAAAACAAAATTCGCCATGCACATTCGGATTCCCGGCTGGGCCTCGGGCGAGGCGGTACCCGGCGGACTTTATCAATTCACCGACAAGACGGTGAAACCTTTTACACTTACCTTAAATGGCAAGCCACTGGAATACACCCTGGAAAAAGGTTATGCTGTTGTAACGCGCGATTGGAAGAAAGGCGACCAGGTGGAACTCCAGTTGCCGATGGACGTGAAGCAGGTAGTAGCACGCGGCGAAGTTTCGCAAGACCAGGATCGCGTAGCGTTGCAACGCGGGCCTGTCGTGTACTGTGTGGAGGGCGCCGACAACGGCAACCAGGCCTGGAATATGATTGTGCCGGAGAAAACAACGTTCACCACCACGTTCAAGCCTGACCTTCTGGACGGCATAACCACCATTCAGTTCGAATCGCCTGCCGTTGAGGTGGCCGCCGACGGAACATCAGTAGCCACGACGAAGAAAACGGTAACGGCTATCCCTTACTACAGTTGGTGCAACCGCGGCCAGAACGCGATGCAGATCTGGCTGCCGAGGAAAATCAAAGACATTAAGATCAATTACTGATGAAGCGTTTCATTGCCATACTGCCTGTTCTGTGTGCAGTTCTATTCTCTCACGGACAAGGCTACCTGCCTGAGCGAAACAATCCCAAAATCAAAGTCAAACCTGCCGCCGATGTGCAGGCGTACGCTTTCAACCTGCATGACATCAAGCTGCTGGACGGCAGCCCGTTCAAGAACGCGATGGACAAGGACCTCGCTTACCTGCTTACCCTTGAGCCAGATCGCCTGTTGCACCGGTTTCATGCCAATGCGGGCCTTCCAACCAAAGCGGAGGTATATGGCGGCTGGGAGAGCGATGGACTTTCGGGGCACACACTGGGTCATTACCTGTCCGCTTGTGCGATGATGTACGCCTCCACCGGCGATGCCCGATTCAAAGAGAAAGTCGACTATGTTATCACCGAGCTGGACCGGTGTCAGAAGGCGAGAAAGACCGGTTATGTGGGCGCAATTCCAAAAGAGGATAGCATCTTCTGGAAGGTGCAGCATGGTATTATCAAAACCGCCGGATTCGATCTGAATGGGGGATGGTCACCCTGGTATACCGTGCACAAGGTTATGGCGGGCCTCGCCGATGCTTATCTGTTGTGCGACAATCAGCAGGCACTCACCATTCTCACCGGGATGGCGGACTGGACCGGTTGGATTCTCAAGGATCTCAATGAAGACCAGCTTGAACTCATGCGGAAGTGTGAATACGGAGGAATGAACGACATCCTCGTCCATACGTACGAACTCACCGGTGAGAAGAAGTACCTGGACCTCTCGTACAAGTTTCACGACCAATTTGTCCTGGGGCAGTTGGCAAAAGGAGTTGACGCCCTGCAAGGCAAGCACTCTAACACCAATGTGCCGAAGGCCATTGGCTGCGCCCGTCGTTACGATCTGACCGCCGACGGTTCGGACAAGAAAATTGCGGACTTCTTTTGGGAAACCATCGTGAAGCACTACACCTATGTGATCGGCGGCAACAGTAACTATGAGTACCTCGGCGAACCTGATAAGCTCAATGACCGGCTGAGCGACAACACGTGCGAAACGTGCAACACATACAATATGCTCAAGTTGACACGCTACCTCTACACCTGGGATCCAAAAGCGTCGACCATGGATTATTACGAGCGCGCCCTGTTCAATCACATCCTTGCCTCACAGAATCCCAATGATGGCATGATGTGCTATTTTGTGCCTTTGCGGATGGGAACGAAGAAGCGCTTTAGCCGGCCGTTCAATACGTTCACGTGCTGCGTGGGAAGCGGCATCGAAAATCACTCGAAGTATACAGAAGGGATTTACTATGAAGGAAAGGACGGGAGCCTGCTGGTCAATCTGTTTATCCCTTCAGAACTGAACTGGCGAGACAAAGGCGTGAAGATCCGCCAGGAATCGAAGTTCCCTGAAGACAACAAAATCAACTTCACCGTCAGCGCGTCCAAGCCTTCGAAATTCACAATGAAGATTCGTCAGCCGAAATGGGCGACCCGGGATCTCGGGATTACGGTGAATGGGAAGGCGGTTAAAGCAACGAAGGATGCGGCGGGCTATTGGGTGCTGTCTCGTTCGTGGAAGGACAAGGACCGTGTAGAATTGGTGGCGCCGATGAGCCTGTATTCAGAGAGCATGCCCGACAATCCCAACCGGATTGCCCTGCTGTATGGCCCCGTGGTCATGGCGGGCCAGCTGGGTAACGATATGCCCGATCCGATCTTCGGCACAACCGTGCTGCTGACCGACAATCGGAATGTTGCCGAATGGGCGAAGCCGGCTGGTCAGCCGTTGACATTCACCACGGACGTTTCAAAACCTTCGGCAGTAACACTGATTCCGTTCTACAAGACTGTTGACCAATATTACAATGTGTACTGGGACTATTTCACCCAGGATGAATGGAAGAAACGCGAGGGCGAATACCAGGCTCAGCGCAAGTACGAAGCCGACATCGAAGAGAGGACCATCGATATCATGCGCCTCGGGGAGATGCAGCCGGAACGCGACCATAACCTGAAGGCCAGTGAAAAGTCCTATACCAGCGACGCGCTCGGACGCCGTGGCCGGGAAGCTCGAAACGGCGGCTTCATTTCATTCGATATGACCGTGCTCGCCGATACCCCCAGCAGTCTCTTATGTTCTTACATTGGCGACGACCAGAACAGGGGCTTCGATCTGCTGGTTGATGGTGTGAAGATTGGAACCCAGGAGCTGAAGGGTGGAGCCACGGGCAGGTTCTTTGATGTTGCTTACCCCATACCCAATGAACTCCTCAAAGGCAAATCAAAAGTAGTCGTAACGGTACAGGGTCATCCTGGCAAGACAGCAGGCCGCGTGTTTGGCTGCCGTATCATCCGAAACTAGACATGAATAATTCGGTTATCGGCATCGACTACGGCACGGACTCGGTGCGGGCCGTGTTGGTGGATGCAGCAAATGGTAAAGAAGTCTCCACGGCGGTGCGTGAGTATCCCCGCTGGAAGGATGGCAAGTACTGCGATCCGTCCTCCAGTCAGTTTCGTCAGCACCCGCTCGACTACCTGGAATGCCTGGAGCAGTCGGTGAAAGAATGTATCCAGTACGCCGGCCCGGCGGCGGCGAAAACGGTTAGGGCAATTTCTGTGGATACGACCGGCTCGACGCCGATTGCGGTTGACCGGCAAGGCGTGCCGCTGGCGATGCACGCCGCTTTCGCTGAGAATCCGAACGCCATGTTTGTCTTGTGGAAGGATCACACGGCCACCGCCGAAGCGGCGGAGATCAATACACATGCTGCGCGGTTCAAAGTGGGCTATTTGAAGTATGTCGGCGGGATTTATTCATCAGAGTGGTTCTGGGCCAAACTATTGGGCGTCTTCCGGGCTGATGAAGCCGTGCGTAAGGCAACGTATTCCTGGGTAGAACATTGCGACTGGATTCCATTCGTGCTTACCGGTGGCAAGGACGTCCAGCAGATGAAACGCGGGGTGTGCTCGGCGGGTCACAAGGCTTTGTGGGCTGAAGAATTTGGCGGACTTCCTTCCGAGGAATTTTTCGCTACGCTGGATCCCAAATTGAAAGGTATAAGAGCACAATTGTTTGCTCAGACATTCACCGCCGACAAACCCGCCGGCAAGATTTCAGCGGAGTGGGCATCGAGGCTTGGTCTACCGGAAGATGTGGTCATTGGCGTCGGCGCCTTCGACGCCCATATGGGCGCGGTTGGAGGGCAGATTGAACCGTATCACCTCAGCAAAGTAATGGGTACGTCGACATGCGATATGCTGGTGGCGCCGCGTCATGAAATGAAAGGGAAGCTGGTCCGTGGTATTTGTGGACAGGTGGATGGTTCCATCATCCCGGGCATGATCGGTCTGGAAGCAGGTCAGTCTGCCTTCGGCGATACCTATGCCTGGTTCCGCAGCGTGTTGACTTGGCCATTGAAGCATTTGATCAACGATCCGGCGATGGCCAGGGAGGCCTCGGACAAACTTATCAGGGAAATATCAAAGCAGGCTGCGCAGCGGCCTGTCCGAATAGATAATGTGCTGTCGTTGGATTGGCTTAACGGGCGACGCACACCGGACGCCAACCAGGAGCTGAAAGCTGTCATCGAGGGAATGAATCTGGCTACCGATGCCCCGGCGATCTTTCAGTCGCTGGTGGAGGGCACTTGTTTTGGTGCCCGGGCGATCGTGGAACGATTTGTGGAAGAAGGTATTCCTGTCAAGGGTCTTATCGGCATGGGAGGAGTGGCCAGGAAATCTCCGTACGTCATGCAAGTGATGGCCGACGTCATGGGAATGCCCCTGCGAATCCATGCTTCCGACCAGACCTGCGCGGCGGGCGCGGCCATGTTTGCAGCGACTGCGGCGGGCATCTATCCGCGTGTAGAAGAAGCCATGACGGCCATGGGCCAGGGGTTTGAGAAAACTTACGTTCCCGATGAGGCCCACCGGGAAGTATACAACCGGCGTTATGACCGCTACAAGAAGTTGGGTAACTTCCACGCGACGAAAAGCCTATGAGCAAGTACGACGCCATTCGGCAATCGGCCTTGGAAGCCAATCTGAAGTTGCCTGAGTTAGGTTTGGTGATATTCACCTTTGGCAACGTGAGTGTTTGCGACCGAAAACTCAATGCCTTCGCTATCAAGCCCAGCGGAGTGCCATACAACGAGTTGGAGGCCGATATGATGGTCGTCGTTGATTTTGACGGCCAGACAATCGAGGGCGAACTGCGTCCTTCTTCCGATACATTGACTCACGCGGTGTTGTATAAAGCATGGAAGGATATTGGCGCCATTGTGCATACTCACTCCACCTACGCGACGTCGTGGGCCCAGGCCCAGCGTGATATTCCTATCCAGGGCACTACACACGCCGACCATGTGGCCGGTAATATTCCTTGCGCACCGCCCATGTCAGGCGAGATGGTGAAGGGAAACTATGAACGCGAGACCGGCCACCAGATTCTGAATTGCCTGGCCGAACGAAAACTGGATTACCATGAAGTTGAAATGATGCTGGTCGGCAGCCATGCACCATTCTGCTGGGGCAAAGATGCCGCAAAAGCCCTTTACAACGCGGCCATCCTCGAAGAGATCGCCCGTATGGCGACCCTCACCCGGCAGATCAACCCGGATGCGCCCTTGTTGAGCGATGCACTTATCCAGAAGCATTATGCGCGCAAGCACGGGCCGGATGCTTATTATGGACAATGAAGACAGTTGGAGTTGAAAAGAAGTAAACAGTAAGGTCGAGTAGCGGCTGTGAAGCCTTAAGCGATCTTCAACCAGAGACTTTGAAACATATCCAATACATCCTGGCTTTGATTACCTGGGCATGTGCTGTTGCGAATGCCCAGAACCGGCCCAACATCCTTTTCATTCCTGTGGATGACCTGCGCCCGGAAGCAGGTGCGTATGGCAATCGGTTTATCAAGACGCCTAACATTGATCGCCTGGCCCGTGAAGGAGTTGTCTTCACTCGTGCCTATTGTCAGCAGGCCGTGTGCAATCCTTCCCGGGCAAGTTTACTTACGGGGCTTCGACCTGATACCCTCCGAGTCTGGGACCTGCAAACTGATTTTAGGAAAAACCTTCCGGGCGCCGTGACACTTCCCCAGTATTTCAGGCAAAACGGTTATGTAACGGTAGGGATAGGGAAGACTTACCATAACATCTTCCCCGACTCTGCTTCGTGGACACGTGAACTTCATGTAGACGGATTCCCGTTTGATCCGGATGCCGTGTATGCCACAGCGAAGCAACTAGCCGTTCAGGAGGAGAAAAAGAGGCAATTCATTGCCGAGGGAAACAAAACACGGATTGATCGGTATGGCATCTGGTATATAAAAGCCAGCGCGACGGAAATCGCCGACGTCAGCGATGATACCTATTACGATGGAGCGCAGACCACAATGGCGATCTCAGAATTGGGTCGCCTGGCAAAGGAGGGGAAACCATTTTTCTTTTCCGTTGGATACTATCGGCCTCACCTCCCGTTCAATGCACCGAAGAAATACTGGGACCTTTATGACAGAAGCAAATTGCCGCTGGCGCCCAATCCGTTTGTTCCCAAGGGCAGCCCGGAGTTTGCGGTGCATGGTGACCGTGAGTTAAGAAGCTATGATGACTTTCATGACCTTCCGCTTCCCAGCCAGGGTGTTCTGGCGGAAGAGCGCCAGCGAGAGTTGATTCACGGCTACTATGCGAGTATTTCCTATACGGATGCGCAGATTGGAAGACTCCTTGATGAATTGGATCGGCTCGGACTCAGCAAAAACACCATCATCGTGCTTTGGGGAGACCATGGGTGGAAGCTGGGTGAACACAACAGTTGGGCCAAGCAATCCAATTACGAAATTGATACGCGCGTACCGATGATCTTCAGCGGCGCGGGTGTAAAGGCTAAAGGGAAGTCAACAAACGCGCTGACCGAGTTTGTGGATATCTACCCAACCTTGTGCGACATGGCTGGACTACCGGTGCCGGGGTCGTTGCAGGGAATGAGTCTCACTCCCTTGTTATCGAGGCCCAATGCACCGTGGAAGCAGGCGGCCTTCAGTCAATTCCTGTTGGGCCGATTTCCCAGGGGTTCACAACCGGAGAAGATGGGCTACGCCATTCGCACCGATCGACACCGGTATGTGGAGTGGTACACGTGGGCAAATGATAAGCCCGGTGAATTGTTGGCCCGCGAGTTATTTGACCATTCCCGTGATCCACAGGAAAATACAAACCTTGCCACCGATGAGTCGGCGGCGGAAACCATAGAGCAACTTTCACGACAGTTGAAAGCAGGTTGGCGCGCGGCTAAACCGCCGGAGAAAAAAGCGAAGTAATTACGGTGGGACTTCATAATTTGGCAGTATGATCAATCAACCTGCCGCTGAACTCTGGTTTCTCACGGGCAGCCAGCACCTATATGGAGATGAGACCCTCCGCCAGGTAGCCGCCCATTCCACAGAAATATCCAAAGCCATTGAATCCGGACTCGGACTTCCGGTAAAAGTGATTTGCAAGCCTGTGCTGACCACCCCGGATGAGATCCTCGAGGTGTGCCGGGCGGCGAATGCCCAGGCGGGTTGCGTCGGCCTGATCGCATGGATGCACACCTTTTCGCCCGCGAAGATGTGGATCGGCGGACTGAAGGCGTTGCAGCGGCCGATGCTGCATTTACACACCCAGTACAACCGTGATATCCCCTGGGGAGAAATCGACATGAACTTCATGAACCTCAACCAGTCGGCGCACGGCGACCGGGAGTTTGGCTTCATCATGTCGCGGATGAAAATCAACCGGAAGGTTGTCGTAGGCCATTGGAGTGATCCGGAAGTACTGGCAAGAATAGGGGCATGGGTGCGCGCCGCGATGGCCTGGAGCGACTGGCAAGGCGCGCGTTTCTGCAGGTTTGGCGACAACATGCGGCAGGTGGCCGTGACGGAAGGCGATAAAGTGGAAGCGCAGATCAAGTTCGGCTATTCGGTGAACACGTACGGCGTCGGCGATTTAGCCAAGTCGATACAGGCGGTAACCGACCGGGATGTTGAGCGACTGGCCGAGGCGTATGACGCACAGTATACAATGGCTGACGGCTTGAAGAAGGGTGGTGCCAGCCGCGGTTCCTTGCTGGATGCGGCGCGACTGGAGTTGGGCATACGCAATTTCCTGGAGGCGGGAGGTTTCAAGGGATACACTACCACCTTTGAGGATCTGCACGGGCTTAACCATTTGCCTGGTATCGGGTCACAGCGATTGATGGCAGACGGCTATGGCTATGGGGCGGAGGGCGATTGGAAAACGGCGGCCCTGCTTCGGGCAATGAAAGTAATGGCGACGGGTTTGCCCGGTGGCAATTCCTTTATGGAAGACTACACCTACCACGTGGCGCCCGGAAATAACCAGGTTTTGGGTGCTCACATGCTGGAGATTTGTCCTTCGATTGCCGAAGGGAAACCCTCCTGCGAAATTCACCCGTTAAGCATTGGCGGCAAGGCTGACCCTGTTAGACTGGTGTTCAATGCTCCCGCAGGACCTGCACTCAATGCCACGCTCATCGATCTCGGACATCGGTTCAGGCTGGTGGTGAATGAGGTGGAGGCTGTCGTTCCCGAAAGACCATTACCCAAGCTGCCCGTGGCACGGGTACTCTGGAAGCCGCTTCCTGATTTCAACGCTGCCTGCGCCTCGTGGATTTATGCCGGCGGAGCACACCACACGGTGTACAGCCAAAACCTCACTGCCGAGCACCTGGAAGACTTTGCGGAGATCGCGGGGATTGAGATGATCCGAATTGGACGGGGAACGACCGTGAGTTCGGTGAAGAATGAGTTGAGATGGAATGAATCGGCTTATGAGTAATGTGCCGATGTGCCAGGGTGTCAATGTGTCAATGAGTATGTAGCCACTGACTCACCGATCCACCGATCCACCGAGCTACTGAGCGCTCAGACTTCAATAAAACGTTCCAGCGTAAACGCTTGGGTGCGCTCGGCAAATAATGTTTTCACCCTGCCCCAGACAGAACCAAACAGTTCTGACTTGCGGTAATTCTCCAAATCCTCCAGGCGATTCCAATGGCTGAGTGTGGTATAGCATTGCGGATCGTCGGCATCTTTCAATAGCTGCAGGTGTGTGCATCCGGGGAAATTCCGTATGGCTTCCTTGTGGGCATTGAAGATCTCCAGAAACTCGTCGACGCCGGCTTCGGTGAAATGCATTCGTACAATTCGTATCAGCATGTCATTCGTCAAAAAGTACGTTCACCGGGCTATCGTATCCCAGCCCCAGCAGTTCATTGGCATTTCCCTTGTAGATTCCGATCTCCAGCAGCCCGGCGCTGTTAAAGAGCAGAAAGCAATCGCCCTGGTCCGCCTGGTGATAATTCGTGTGGATGCGACGGAATTTCTCTCCGCCAAATTGAACGGTAAAGCCTTTGTCCTTGCTCAGGATATCAAAGTCCGTCTTGTCAATATTGGTAATCAGGTTGCCGAAACGGTCCACGCGGATGACGTGACCTAGAATTTGCTTCCGTGTAGCCTTTACCCGGCGGCTGACCAATTTGCGGAAGTCTTCCAGAGGTTTGCCCAGCGTAGAGATGGAAACTCCGCTGGCCAGGCGGGCGGCTGCAGGGGCAAGGATGTCGCGTTCGGGGAAAGAAGTGGTGATCGCGTTGATGGAATTCAGCTCGATGAGGTTCTGATGCTGCTTATCCGAGACCAGGCCGAGCAGTCCGTTGTCGATCCCTACAAAATAATGATCTTCTAATTGGAGTGCGAGGTAGGCACTTTCGGCATCCCCGGTGGCATGCACAGCGGTCAGGTGAACGGTGCCTTTGGGGAAATCGCGGAATACCGAGCGGAGCACATATGCGCCATGAGCGATATCGCAGGGCTCCACCTGGTGACTGATATCGACGATCGTCAATCCGGGATTGGTGCTGAGAATTTTCGCCTTAATGGCCGCCACGTAATGGTCGCTTTCTCCAGAATCTGTGAGCAGGGTGACAATGGCCATTTCGGCAAAAAATTTTTTGTTACCGCTTTCCCCGATCCCCCGACTAGTATCGGGAATGAGGAATAGTTAATTTGGTGACGAAATTACGTCATTTTAAGCAATTATAGAGTTGATCGAGAAGACCATCACGCTGGACAATGTCTCCCTGCTGGAGTTCCTGGGCACCGGGAACCGCAACATCGATGAGCTGGCATCTGCCTTTCCCAAGAGCCGGATCGTCTCCCGGGGTAATGAAATCCACATCAAGGGCGAAACCGCCGACATCAACCAGATTACCGACATCCTGAACTCACTCCTGGAGCATTTCCACCAGTTCGGTAAGGTGACAGAGGAGAATGTCCGCGGATATATCACCCAGGAGAAGCAGGAGTTTGTGCCGGATGACTCACCGGATGGCATTGTTTTGTACGGCACGAAAGGAAATCCCATCAAAATGAAAACCGCCAACCAGCGGCGGTTGGTCCAGGCGGTAATCGAAAACGACCTGGTTTTTGCGCTCGGACCTGCAGGGACCGGCAAAACGTATGTGTCTGTGGCGATGGCAGTGAAGGCGTTGAAGAACAAGCACGTTAAGAAAATCATCATCACCCGACCGGCCGTCGAGGCAGGGGAAAATCTTGGCTTTCTGCCTGGCGATTTGAAGGAGAAGATTGATCCTTACCTGAGGCCCATCTACGATGCGTTGAACGACATGATCCCGTTCGAGAAGTTGCAGTACTACATGGAGCGTGAAATAATCGAGATCGCACCTTTGGCGTACATGCGGGGACGAACCCTGAACAATGCCTTTATCCTTCTCGACGAAGCCCAGAACACTACGCCCATGCAGATGAAGATGTTCCTTACCCGCATGGGGCCTGACTCCAAAATGATCGTCACCGGCGATGCCACCCAAATCGATCTGCCGCCCAACCAACGCTCAGGGTTGGCAGAATCCGTCCGAATTCTCCGCGACGTGAAAGGCATCGGCTTTGTGGAACTCAACGAGAAGGATGTGGTTCGACACAGACTGGTTAGAGACATCGTCGACGCTTACCAACAGCACGTCAAGCAGACCAAGAGTTAGGACGGGAACTCTCCCGCTTCGTTCGCCCCATTGATTTTTTTATATTCTCCCCATGAAGTGGACACCCTACGTCATGGTGCGAATCACGCTGGTTTTTGCCAGCGGTATCTTACTAGGTCACTTCTATCCGACTTTTCTCGCTGGAGATTGGTGTACGGTTTTCCTGACTATTTTATGCTTCCTCTACTTTGTCGTCAGGCTTGTTCTGAGGCGCCATACCAGCGTTCGCATTGCCTCCGGATTATTGGGCTTGAGCTTCATCTTCATTTCCGGATACACGCTTGTGGAGATCCGGGATCAGTCGCTGAATAACGATGCGCTGCTAAACTTCCCTGCTGCAATCCAGGGCTACCGGGTTCGCTTGACTTCGGGTGCTGAGCAAAGACAGGATTCATGGCGGAGAACCGGCGAAGTTGTGGGGGTCTATTCGGCGGGGACATGGGCCTCGTGCAGCGGCCAGGTATTGCTGTATTGGCCGTTTGATGCAGGGGCAGATCATCTGGAATATGGGGATGAATTGATTGTGAAGGGGACCCCCACGCGGGTGCCCGGACCGCAGAATCCACATGCATTTGACTACCGTACTTACCTGGCAAGAAAGAGTATCTACCACCAACATCGTATCGGGAAAAACGACTGGACACTTGTTCATAGGTCAGGCGACTTGAGTATCATCTATTATGCTATTCGTGTCCGCAACTGGACCATTCGTACCATCGATGAATTGGTTCGTGGTGACAGAGAGCGCGCTATTGTCAAAGCCTTTACGATCGGGGTCACTGAAGGAATTGACGACGAACTAAAACAAGCCTATGCCGCCGGTGGAGCGATGCATGCCCTCGCTGTGTCGGGTATGCATGTCAGTATTCTTTATGGAGTGCTGCTGTTGCTTCTGAAACCTTTGGAGCGACGTCAGGGCGGGCCCTGGACCATTGCGCTGGTGAGTCTACTTGTGCTGTGGATGTATGCCTTTGTCACCGGTCTTCCACCGTCTGTGCTCCGCGCTGTTGCGATGTTTTCATTCGTCGCGGTCGCTAAACCACTGGGTCGAACCACCGCCATTATCAATACGCTGGCGGCATCCGCCTTCTTCTTACTCTGTTATGACCCCAACCTGATACTCGCCGCCGGTTTCCAGTTATCATATCTTGCCGTTCTGGGCATTGTGCTCTTCTATCGCCCGATCTATAATCTGTGGGAACCGCGCTGGGCCTGGCTGAACTGGACTTGGCAGATCACCTGCGTATCCGTTGCGGCGCAGTTGGCCACGCTGCCGGTGACGTTGTACTATTTCCATCAATTCCCCGTGTACTTTCTTTTGGCCAACCTTTTTGTTATCCCCATCTCCACGATCATACTGCTGGGCGGGATCTGCTTGTTGGTTATAAGTCCGATCCCGTTGTTGGCAGACTGGCTGGCCCGGGCGCTTGAGTTCTTTGTGTTTCTTTTGAACGAGGGGCTCTTCCTGATCGAACGATTGCCGGCAAGCATCGTCTATCCAATCTCACTCAGCCTGGTGCAGGCTTTTTGCATGGGGGCTTTGCTGATGTGCATCTACAGGCTGCTGGCAACAAGAAAGGCAATCTGGATGTATGCTGTTTTTGGTGTTATCCTTGTCTTCCTGACCAACTCCGTAATTCGAAGCGGAGTTCAGGACAGGCAATTTGTGGTCTACAAAGTGAGCCGGCATACCGCCATCGAATGGCTGGGTGGCGGTAAAGCGTACACGCTGCTGGATTCAGCGTTCGCCCGCGATCCAGCCGGAATCAAGTTCCACCTGGAGCCCAACCACCTGGCAAATGGTGTACATCAGGCAGACTTTGTTGAGCCAAACTATGACCAGGGCGCGAACTTTTTTGTTTTTGGGTCACGGCAAATACTGATGATTCATTCAACAAAATTCCAGCCCCTTGGAGCCTTTCGCTCACACTACCTGGTCATCAGCAGCAATGCTGTCAAATCACTCAAAACGTTGAGCCGAACCGTTACCTTTGACTATGTCGTCCTGGACAGCAGCAATTCTTCAGGCTATGCGCGACGCATCCGGGAAGAGGCAGCCCGGCTGGGAAAGCCTTGCCATTCGGTGCTGACAGACGGCGCATTCATTAAGTACCTATGATTATAGAATACACATTGGATAATCGGGTGGGCTACATCACGCTCAACCGGCCTGAGAAGCGAAACGCCCTTAACCTCGAGATGGTTGATGGCTTGAAAAGTGCCTTTGACCAGGCTGCCGCTGATCCACAGGCGAAGGTCATCGTACTCCGCGCGCGGGGTGAGGCATTCTGTGCAGGGGCGGACCTGGCTTACCTCCAGGAATTGCAGCAATTTACCTTTGATCAGAACCTGGCCGACTCTCGCAACCTGATGAGTTTATATCTCAAAATGTACACCTTGCCCAAGGTGATCATTGCCCAGGTGGAAGGCCACGCACTGGCTGGCGGTTCTGGTTTGGTCACCGTGTGCGACTTCGCCTATGCGGTGCCTGAAGCAAAGTTTGGATACACGGAAGTTCGTATCGGGTTTATTCCCGCCATCGTCTCCGCCTTTCTTATCCGGAAAATTGGAGAGGGCAGGGCAAAAGATTTGCTCCTCAGCGGGCGTTTGATAGAGGCACAGGAAGCAGCCGGACTTGGCATGATCACGCGGGTTGCTGACAAATCAACCATTGTATCGGAGGTCACCAACCTGGCGCAGCAGTTGGTTCATACGGCCTCCGGCCAGTCGCTCGCCGCCACGAAATCGTTGATCGACCAGGTGCAGGGCTTGCCGTTGGCGGAAGCTCTTGAATTGGCGGCACGCAGAAATGCCGAGGCTCGCGAAACGGACGACTGCAGGAAGGGAATTGAGAGCTTCCTGCAGAAACGGGAGCTGAAGTGGTAAACGCCCAAACGCAATGTCCGGCACGACTCCCGAAACCATACTGAAGAAATATTGGGGCCACGACCATTTCCGGCCCTTGCAGCGGGAGATTGTTCAGGCCGTGCTGGATCGCCGGGACACCCTGGCCCTGTTGCCCACCGGAGGAGGTAAATCAGCCTGTTACCAGGTCCCTGGACTTATCTTAGAAGGTCTTACTGTTGTGGTGAGCCCGCTCATTGCGCTTATGCAGGACCAGGTTCACCAGTTGCGGCAGAAAGGCGTGGAGGCGCTGGCCGTTCACTCCGGCATGAGTCACCACGAGATCGACATCGTGCTCGATAATGCAGTGTTCGGAAAGTACAAGTTTCTGTACGTTTCGCCGGAACGACTAAAGACAGAGATTTTTGTTGAACGTTTTCGCCGCATGAATGTCTCCTTTGTGGCGGTTGACGAAGCACATTGTATCAGCCAATGGGGGTATGATTTCCGGCCGCCGTATTTGTTGCTGGCCGACTTACGCGAGATCAAACCGGATCTGCAGTTTCTGGCGCTCACGGCGACCGCTACGCCGGAAGTGAAGGATGATATTGTCACGAAACTTCACCTTCGGACACCCGCGATACTGCAACGAAGTTTTGCCCGGACAAACCTGTCCCTCGTGGTGAGGAAGACGGAGAACAAGGAAGGCAAGCTGCTGGAGATTCTCCGCAAGGTACCCGGGCCCGGGATTGTCTATGTGCGATCCAGAAAGAGTACGGTGGAGCTCAGTAAATGGCTGGAACGGGAAAAGATCTCAGCCACTTTCTATCACGGCGGACTCGATCACGCCCAGCGGGCCGTCAGGCAGCAGCAATGGATAGATGATGAAAAGCGCGTCATGGTCGCCACCAACGCTTTCGGTATGGGTATTGACAAGCCGAACGTGCGGGTGGTTGTGCATATGGATCTTCCTGAAAATCTCGAATCCTATTTCCAGGAGGCGGGCCGCGCCGGCCGCGACGAAAAGAAGGCTTACGCGGCGCTGGTTTATCATGAGTCGGACGTGTCGCGATTGCGAGCCAATGTGCAGCTTTCGCACCCAACGCTCGACTACCTGAAGCGCGTCTACCAGGCGCTGGCGAATTTCTATCAACTGGCCGAGGGAAGTGGGGCAGGAGAGAGCTTTGAATTTGACCTCGAAGAGTTCAGTAAACGCTTCGGCTTTCGAAGCTCATCCGCGTTTGCCGGGCTGAAGAAGCTGGAGGAACAAGGACTCATTCAACTGAGCGAGAGCTTCTATCGCCCGTCTCGGGTGCACCTGGCGGTCGATAAGTCGAAGCTCTACGAATTCCAGGTCGCCAATGCGCGCTTTGATTCGTTGATTAAATCCTTGCTGCGATTGTATGGTGCCGAGTTGTTCAATGAATTTGTTCCGATTTCGGAAAAGACGGTTGCGATCAGTCTCAACCTCTCAGAAGGCGAGGTTCGAGCGGCATTGTTGCAATTGTCGAAACTTCAGCAGCTCGAATATGCTCCGGCCTCTGAACAACCCGAAGTTACATTTCTCATTCCCCGACAGGATGCCGACCACTTGCCTGTGGATGTGCGCCACCTGAATCAACGCCGGGACCTCGCTGTGCGCAAGGCAGAAGCGATGATCAATTTTGCGGAACAGGATCAACGTTGCCGAATGCAGGTGGTGATGGATTATTTCGGTGAGACCAGCTTCGCGACGTGCGGAGCCTGCGATGTATGCATCAGCAAAAAGAAAGCGGATAGTGCCGAATCGTTTAAGGATTACCAGGAACAGATTCTCTACCTGGTGAGTCAGCGACCGCAATCCGTTGATGAATTGGAATCGGCAGCCAATCCGCAGGATAAGGACCTGTTCGTTGAGGTGGTGAGGGACCTGGTGGAACAGGGAATGATCGCTTATGATTCGTTTTGGGTCCTCCGGAAAGTGAAATAGCTACCGACGTTCAAACTTAAAGTCAATCCCTTCATCTCCCGCAGAGACGCGGGCATGGAGGACTGCGCCATCAAAGCGGTAGTAGATCTTTTTGGGAAAATCGTGTTTTTGATTTTCGCACGTGAAGGAACTATCGGTCACCACGGTAATCTCGAAACGCACGGGGTCGGTATTCTCCGGCACATCGGCAACAAAGAAAAGCCTGCCTTCTTCGGCGAGGATCTTTGTTACTTCGTGAAAGATGGTGTCGGTTCCATCCAGGGTGCCGCTATGTCCCCGCCATTCGGTGTCACTGAAAGCTGACCAGGACTCCCAGCCAGTATGGCCCGGTTTATTGTTAGTTCTCGTCCAGTCGCCCAGCAGCCAATGCATCCTGTTCAGGTTGGCAGAAGGACCATCATTCTTTGACCCGCAGCCGGCCATCAATAGGAAAATCAGGACGGCGGCCAGACGCATTATTCCAGTGCTTTTACGCCAGGCAATACCTTGCCTTCGAAGTATTCCAACAGGGCCCCACCGCCTGTAGACACATAGCTGACCTTGTCGCTGAAACCGAACTGGGCCACGGCGGCTGCGGAGTCACCTCCGCCGATGAGTGAAAAAGCACCTTTTCCAGTGGCACGGACTACCGCCTCGGCAATGGATTTCGTCCCGGAGGCGAACTTGGGCATTTCAAAAACGCCCATGGGGCCATTCCAAAGGATGGTCCTGGAACTCTCAATCACTTTGGCCATGACCTGCTGGGCTTGCGGACCAATGTCCATACCTAACCAACCGTCGGGAATGGCATTGTTGTTAACCACTTGCGTATTGGCTTCTGCTTCAAACTTGTCGCCGGCGACCGAATCGATCGGGAGGTGGAGTTCGACGCCCTTTGCCTTGGCTTTCTGAATCAGTTCTTTGGCCAACTCAAGTTTATCTTCCTCGCATAACGACTTTCCAATTTGTCCGCCAAGCGCTTTGAAGAAGGTATACGCCATGCCGCCCCCGATGATCAGGTGGTTGACCCGGTCGAGTAGTTTTTCAATGATGAGGATTTTGTCGGAAATCTTTGCGCCGCCCATGATCGCGGTAAACGGCTTTTCGGCGTGTTCCAAAACTTTCTTTGCATTGGCCAGTTCAGCGGCCATCACGAGACCGGCACACTTTTCGTTAAGAAATTGCGCGGCAATGGTGGTCGATGCATGGGCGCGGTGCGCGGTTCCAAATGCGTCGTTCACATAGACGTTGCCGAGCGCAGCTAATTTCTTTGCAAACTCCACATCGCCTTTTTCCTCCTCCTTATAGAAGCGAAGATTTTCCAGCAGTAACACTTCGCCGGGCTTCAGTGCGGCCGCTTTCGCTGATGCCTCAGCGCCGATGCAGTCGGCGGCGAACTGCACATTCCGGCCCAGGAGTTTTTCAACGGTTGACAGGGTGTGTTTCAGCGAATACTTTTCTTCCGGCCCCCCTTTCGGCCTGCCCAGGTGTGACATCAATACACAACTGCCGCCGTCGCTGAGGATCTTCTTCAGGGTGGGAACAGTGGCGCGGATGCGGTTGTCATCGGTGACATGAAAGGACTTGTCCAGCGGAACATTGAAGTCGACACGGATAATTGCGCGCTTATTGCTGAAATTAATATCGTTAATCGTTTTCATGGTATCAGGTGGAAGGAGTTCACGTTTTATGAAGTGGAATTAGTCGCCAAAAGAAATTCCAAGCCCTTTGGCCGCTCGGACGAGGTGGGAATCCTTCTTGACAAAACTGGGGGCTTTGGTGGCCTCTTCGAGAGGGACGGAGGTGATGTCGTTATTTCGGTAGGAAACCATCCGCCCGAATTTCTTCTGAAGAACGAGCTCCATCGCGTGCACCCCAAACAGAGAAGCGAGTACGCGGTCGAATGCAATAGGGCTGCCGCCTCGTTGGATATGGCCCAGTACAGTCTCGCGGATCTCTGCGGTACAGCCGGCCTCTTTCAATTGCTTGCTCAGGGAGTAGGCCACGCCGCCGAGACGCACGTGCTCGGAGCCTTTTTCTCCGGCCGATGAAGTGACGGTTCCATCTTTAGGCTTCGCACCTTCGGATATCACGATGTTTACAAAACCGCGCCCTCCCTTGTATCGCATATCAATGCGTTTGACAATCTTGTGGATGTCGTAGGGGATCTCCGGGATCAGGCAGACTTCGGCACCGCCGGCGATGGCCGTATGGAGTGCGATCCATCCGGCGTCGCGACCCATCACTTCCATGATCATAACCCGGTGATGACTCTCCGCGGTGGTAACCAGTTTATCAAAGCTGTCCGTGGCGATCTGTACTGCTGTTTGGAATCCGAACGTAAGATCCGTAGCCGCCAGGTCATTGTCGATAGTTTTAGGAACGCCGATAACGTTCAACCCGTGCTTGGCCAGCGCTTGCGATATCCGCTGCGAGCCGTCGCCACCGATGTTGATAACGGCTTCAAATCCCAGGTCATGTATCCGCTTCACCAATTCCTCAGAGCGGTCAACCATTTTGATTGACCCATCCGGTTGCGGCATCGGATAATTGACGGGGTTGCCCTTGTTTGTGGTCTTCAGGATGGTGCCGCCGCGAACGTGAATGCCGGCGGTGGCTCTTCGGTTTAGCTTGATGATCTCTACCGGGTCGCGGAAGACACCATTGAAAGCCTCAATGGAACCATAAACTTCCCAATCCTTTTCTCTTCTGGCGCGCTTGGCGATACCGCGAATAACGGCGTTGAGGCCCGGGCAGTCACCGCCGCCGGTAAGAACCAATAATTTGTGTTTCTTTTCTTCCATAATATTATTTCCAATTAGCCGGATCCAGCCGCCACGCCTTGATGTGGGTCAGCTGGGTCGAATTGATGTAGTTATTCCGAAGCGCCTCTTCCAGCAGATGATTGAAGTCGCTTAAGCAAACGAGTTCTGTTCTGTCGTTCTCAAAATTCTTCACGGCCGTATCAAAGCCGTAGGTAAAAATTGCCACCATGCCGCGAACATTCGCACCGCCATCCCGAAGAGCGGCGGCTGCTTTGAGCGAACTGCCTCCCGTAGAAATGAGGTCTTCCACGAGCACCACCCGTTGATCCTTTTCCACCTTGCCCTCAATGAGGTTTTCCAGGCCGTGGTCTTTGGGCTTTGGTCTTACATACAGGAACGGCAGGTCAAGTTCTTCCGCCACCAAGGCACCCTGTGGTATTCCCGCTGTGGCAACGCCGGCGATGGCCTCCGCGTCGGGGTAGTATACCCGGATCGCTTCGCAGAGGCACCGTTTGATATACGACCGGATATGAGGGAAGGAGAGGCTGAGCCGGTTATCGCAATAAACGGGTGATTTCCAGCCGCTGCTCCAGGTGAAGGGCTTTTCGAGGTTAAGTTTGATGGCCCCGATTTCCATCAATTTGGCGGCCACGGGTCCCGCTGTCGACCCCATTATGGTTACAGGCATATACGGGCAATTTATTGATCAAATGCCTACAGACCAAGGATTGGCGTCATGTGAAAAAGAGGTTAAATTGACGTTGGCAGTTTGAGAAATATTCTTGTTTTTGCAGTGTTAACCGTGCATGCATCTATTTGTTAACGACATCCCTATCCGGATTTGGGCACCCACCGAAAAACCGGAGGAAGGCAGCTACAATCACGAGATTAATGCCAACCGGGAGCCCATTACCAAGGCAAAACTGCTGAATCATGTCTATGTTCGGCAGGCCAGCCTGATTCACCTGAATGACATACTCGACCAGGTGAACAGTAAGGTCCCTTTGAACCTATTGTCTCTCGATATTTCCGTCCTGGACTATGAAGGAGTAAAGACCTTCCTGCGGGAGAAGTACAGGATTGTAAAGGCGGCCGGCGGGCTCATTAAGAAGAAGGACCGGTTTTTGATGATCTACCGCATGAAAAAGTGGGACTTGCCCAAGGGCAAGAAGGAAAACGGTGAAAAGTACAAGCAGACGGCCGAACGGGAAGTGGAAGAGGAGTGCAACATTAAGGTGAAGGTGGGCAAGAAGATATGCACCACCTGGCATACCTATACGATGAACCGCAACAGCATGCTCAAGAAGACGCGGTGGTACCTGATGGACCTCGTGGATGATTCCCGGATGAAGCCCAGCTACGAGGAGGATATCGAAGAACTTCGGTGGATGACGCAGAAGGAAATGTACCACGCCCTGGAGAACTCCTATAAATCGGTTCGCTTCGTCCTGGAAGAGTATTACAATATGACCGAGAAAGCGGGTACCCGCTGAGGCTACTTCAGTGAGTAAGGCAGCAGCACGGAGACATCGCCTCCGTAGCGGTGAACTTCCCGGATGATGGAGGAACTGATGGCGGCGAACTGGGGCGATGTAATCAGAAATACCGATTCCAAGTCTGCATTCAGGTGACGGTTCACTTGGGCAATGCTGTTTTCGTATTCAAAATCTGTAGTATTTCGCAGCCCACGGAGCAGGTATTTGGCTTCGTATTTCCTTGCCAGGTCGGCCGTCAATTGAGCGTAGGTGATGACTTTGATCTGAGGATGTTGCGCAAAAGTCTCCTGAATCTTCTCGATCATGAAGTCGATCTTGAAGTACCGTTGATCTTTCTGGCTGTTATACCCGATGGCAATCACAATCTCATCGAACAGGCGCAGCCCCCGCAGCACGATATCCTGGTGACCCTTGGTGAAGGGGTCGAACGATCCGGGGAAAAGGGCGATTCGTTTCATGCCGTCAGCCGGTGAAGGGAAAACAAGTCAAAGAAGTGGTGATCCTGCACTTCATCGAATAAGTAGCCGAACTTGATGTGTTTGGGACGTTCACCAAAACTCACATTCCGGATATATTTGACAAACTCCTGGTAGTGAGGAGAATTCTTGCCGATGTATCCCCAGAGAACAACCGGAGTCGTTTCCTGATTCAATCCCATGGCATTCATAACCAGCATGATCGATTTAGCGTAATCGGTGAACTGTCTGATGAGAAACTGGTTGTAATAGACCAGTTTGCCATCGTTTAGCCAAAGGATATGCAACTTAAACCGGTCAACATATACAAATAGCGGTTCACTCCCGGCCGCGGCTTTTGAAGCAAGCACACCTTCAATAAGTGCGGCGGATTGATGAAAAATGTTCATTGACGTACCCGCATACGTTTTGAGCAGGAGGTCATGGAAGTTCTTTTGGATGGCGAAAATGGTGACCGCTTCAGCGCCTGGACACCTGCAGGAGAGTACGGTTTCCTGCGCCGGGTCAACGACGGCGTTGAAGCCGAGGTACTCCGCTGCGGCGGTCTCCAGGTAAAGACCGGAGGGGACCTGAACGTACTTGTTGTTCTTGATAGCGACTTTCACATCCCGCCAGAACCCTGCGGTAAGATATTCATGCGATTCGTACAAGGCCGCCAGCGCAACATTAAGTTCGTCGGGCGAGTTAACCTCACTGAATACATAGTCCTCAAAAAAAATCAGACGGTCGTCATCATTATCGATAACGGCCGTCTGAAAATCTTTGGCCCCAACTTGGGTTAATAGCGTATACTGATGAAGTTTTTCCTCGTCAAACTTCTCATCCTTGATCTTTTTGATCAGTTTATGACGCGTGGCAACGGCTGACAAGAGAAAGGTTTATTCCCAGTTACCGGCAGTAGACACATCGGCACGTGAACCAAAGCGCAGCGGTTTGCGGGCTTTTTGTTCATTGCTTTCCTTGCGGGCCGGGTTGATCGGCTTCGGATCTTTTACTTCCACCACATCAACCATTAGACCGCCTTTGTCCACCTTGCCCACAAAAATCTCAAACTTCACACCGTCAGAGCCGGGGACACTGCTCAGGGTTTTCAGGTCGATATTAGGATTGAAAATATAGTCGCTGTAATTGATGAGGTTTTTGCCTTTTGTCAGCGCCTCGCCGACCGCTACGTTGGCCAGGCTCGTAATGGTTCCTTTTTCCTGGAACGGGGGTTCATTTTCCTTATCGCCCACCCGGATCACATAGGCTTTTTGGTTCTTGATGACCTGGTCACCCACCTTTACCTTGAATCCCATGAACACTCCATTGTCCGATGCGGCCAGTGAATAGTTCTTCTTGAAGATGCGCTCCTTGGCGGAGACGAATCCCAGTGTGTCAATCTGAATTTTTACGTCTTCCCCGCCATACGCCTTTTGCGTGATAATCTCACGGCGCTGGAGGATCGGCACTTTGCCATTTTCAATGAAGTTAACGAGGGAATCCCAATTGGCTGTGTACCGGCGGTTTTGCTCCTGGAATACAATTTCGGCCTCACGGATCAACTTCAGGCGCTCGATCACGGCCTTTTCCGTGTTCTCAATTTGCTCGCGGGTATCAATGACGGACTGGACGCTGTTGTATAAAAAATACGCCAGGTATAAGCTAACGACGGTAAAGGCGACTGTCAGGATTTTAGAAAGGTTCATCGGGTTCAGGTTTAGCCTGCAATAATAAGTTCGTTTTTTGAGATTTATAAGCCCATTTTCCAGTTTTTTGACGGCATTCTGTCCAAAACGTTTAAATCCGAAAATAACCGTTTAGCCCCCGGATTTGGCTTGCCTGACCGGCTATTTTGAAGGCGGCGTGTTTGTGCTCTTCCGGCAGGCTGTCAATGGCGGAAAACTCCAGGAAACTAACCTCCCTGATTTGCTGTTGGCCGGGGTCCATTTCTGGATCATGCCCGGTGTGGAGCAGGCCTCCCGTCATGGTAACATCAAAAAACATCTCCAGGGCATGGAGCGGAGGGTTCAGGAATTCAGTAACGAACAGCAAAGAACCGACAGCCACCTGCAAACCCGTTTCCTCCTTGAATTCCCGGGTGAGATTTTCTGCAGCCGACAACCCAAAGTCCATCCCACCGCCGGGAGGCGCCCAGAAGGGACCCTTGCGAAGGCCTTGGTGATTTACCATGAGCAGCTTGCTTTCAGAAACACATATTCCGCACACCCGAACGCGCAGCCGGTTTCCATATTTCTCGCTAACGGATATGTCCAACCTGTCGGTATCCACGGTATCATCCTGAATCCCTAAATTTGACAAAAGTCACTGTTATGCGAAAACTCCTTGTCTTGTTTTGCCTGTTTTCGTCCCCTGCCTGGGCGCAATCCAACGGTCCGGTGATCACGTGGGAAAAATCGACATTTGATTTTGGCGACGTAGTTCAGGGAGACAAGGTTGAGCATACGTTCAGGTTCAAGAATACCGGCAACACGCCCTTGGTCATCACCAATGTTCAGGTTACCTGCGGCTGCACGACGCCCAAGGGTTGGGAACGGGATCCGATACAGCCCGGGCATTCCAGCGAGCTCATCGTCAGTTTCAATTCAGCAGGTAAGTATGGGCGTCAGGAAAAAGTGGTAACCATTGTTTCCAACGCCGTAAACCCAGAAGGCTCCCAGGTTGTCTTTTCCGCTAATGTGGTGGAGAAGAAGAATTTCTACTAACCGGCCTTCGATTGGAAAATCGTCCACGCGGCGAATAGCCAGCCGGCAATTAAAGCTGTTCCTCCAATGGGTGCCACGGCTCCCCATCCGGGTGTATTTGTCAGTGACAATGCCAACAAACTGCCGCTGAAGAAGAAAACCCCGACAAGAAGCAATATTCCTGCAGTGTGCAATGCCGGATAGCGATCTACCAGAATTCCCAGCAGGATAAGTCCGAGGGCGTGGAACATCATATACCGGATTCCAAGTTCATAAGTTTCCAACCGCCCACTGGCGGTCAGCCTGGCCTTCAAGGCATGAGCACCAAAAGCGCCGAGAGCCACACTCAGCGCCATCAGTAGCGTTCCGATCAAGAGAAGCATGCGTGGATTCTTCATATCATTCAGCTGGTAAGTAATTGCGTTCACCAAAGATGGCTGTTCCAATTCGGACCAAGGTGCTCCCTTCTTGTAAGGCAATTTCATAGTCCGAACTCATTCCCATCGACAGTTCGGTCATCGACACATTGGACGGAAGTTGGGAAACCTTCAACTGGTCAAACAAGATCTTTAGTTTCCTGAACTCGGATCGAATCTGTTCTTTGTTATCGGTCAATGAAGCCATGCCCATTAGACCTGCGATGGACGTGTGATGAAACTGGTCGAGGTGACCATTGAAAATCAGCTCGCGGGCCTCCTCCAAATCCAGGCCGTACTTGGTTTCTTCTGAAGCGATGAATACCTGCAGCAGACAGGGAATAGTGCGCCCAAATTTCTCTGCCTGCTTGTCAATCTCTTCCAGCAGCCGGAGACTGTCCACCGAGTGAATTAGGGAAACGAAGGGCGCAATATACTTGACCTTGTTTCGCTGCAGGTGTCCGATCAGGTGCCACTCGATGTCGATGGGCAATTGGGGTTGCTTCTCCGCCATCTCCTGCACCTTGTTCTCGCCGAATATGCGCTGCCCGGCATCGTAGGCCACCTGAATACTGGACACCGGATGCGTCTTACTGACAGCCACCAACCGTGCCCCATGCGAGGCAAGCTGGGCAGAGAAATTCGTTATGTTATTGCGTATTCCCATTCTATATTTAATCTCCCACGAGAGAACCCCGCAAAATTATGGCGATCCTTGGTACGTTGCTAAAAAGGAGCATAAAACTTCGCGAGAACCTGGAAGAGGAATATTCGTCGCCGTTTGAACTTCAGAAGAATGTCCTCCGGGACTTGCTGATCACGGCTTCCCGGACCGAGTTTGGCAAGTACTACGACTTCTCCGAGATACTGCGTCATTTTCGCAGGGGCCCCAAAGAGTTCTATCGGCATTTCCAGAAGATCCCTGTTCATGATTACAACAAAATGCACAAGGATTGGTGGCAATTGTCGCTTAAGGGCGTCAAGAACGTGTGTTGGCCGGGACGGATCAAATATTTTGCCTTAAGCTCAGGCACCTCCGAATCGGCATCGAAGCATATTCCGATCACAAAGGAAATGACGAAGGCCATCCAGCGCACCAGTATCCGGCAGATTCTTTCATTGTCCAAATACGACCTTCCGGGCAAGTTCTTCGAAGCGGGGATTCTGATGGTGGGTGGAAGCACCGACCTGAACAAACGCGGCAACTACTATGAAGGTGATTTGAGTGGGATTCAGGCCGCCAGGCTCCCATTTTGGTTTCAGGCGTTTTACAAGCCCGGGAAAAAGATTGCCAGCACCCGAAAGTGGAGCGCCAAACTGGAGGAAATCACCAAGAAGGCAAAGCGCTGGGATATTGGGATTATCGTTGGCGTGCCTGCATGGATTCAAATCCTCATGGAGAAGATCATTGAGTACCACAAGGTGAAGAGCATCCATGAAATCTGGCCCAACCTCAGGGTGTATGTCCACGGTGGAGTTTCTTTTGATCCGTATCGGAAGGGATTCGAAAAACTCCTTGGCCGCCCGCTCTACTATATTGAAACTTACCTGGCCTCAGAAGGATTTATTGCCTACCAGGCCACGCCGCGGCATGGACCGATGAAATTGGTCGTCGACAATGGGATTTTCTACGAGTTTATTCCCTTCAATGATCAGAACTTTCTATCGACCGGTGATGTATCCCCCAATGCCAAAACACTGCTTATTGATGAAGTAGAGGAGGGGAAGGAGTACGGTCTCCTGGTATCCACCTGCGCCGGTGCCTGGAGATACCTCATCGGGGATGTCATCAAGTTTACCTCTGTCGAGGAATCAGAAATTGTGATTACCGGGCGTACCAAACATTTCCTGAGTCTGTGTGGAGAGCACTTGTCCGTTGACAATATGAACAAGGCCGTGGAACTGGTTTCTAACGAACTCAACATCGACATCAAGGAATTCACTGTTGCGGGTATCCCGCACGGCAACCTGTTTGCACATCATTGGTATATTGGTACTGATCAGGCCGTGGATGCCCGGCAGCTGAAGCAGCGACTCGATCACTATCTGAAGGAACTAAATGATGATTACGTTGTGGAACGAAGTGCTGCTCTCAAGGAAATCCATGTGGATGTACTTCCTTCCAAGACATTCTACGCCTGGCTTGAATCAAAAGGAAAGTCTGGTGGCCAGAACAAATTTCCGCGCGTCCTGCGCGGTACTCAATTCGAAGAGTGGCAAACCTTCCTGGGCAAGTGATCGATGTCCTTTTCAACGGTCTCAAATTCGGTCTGGTCCTGGCTTTTCTCGTCGGCCCGGTATTCTTCACCATCCTCCAGGCCAGCGTTGAGAAGGGATTCTGGGTCGGCGTGCTGGTGGCGCTTGGCGTGTCGCTGAGCGATATCTTCTATGTGATTGTCTGTTACTTCGGGCTTTCCGCGTTCATGGACCAACCCGGCGTGACAATGTACATGGGCTATGGAAGTGGGATTATTCTGATTGCTTTCGGACTTTACCACTTGCTGGTAAAGAGCAGGCGCAGAAATTTCAGTAACCCGGGTATGGTTCGCGATCGCAGGCCCTACATGTACCTGGCAAAAGGATTCCTGATCAACAGCATGAGCCCGATGGTGCCTTTGTTTTGGATGGGTACAGTAGGCATCGCCACCATCGACTTTGGATACGCCGGCCCCGGGCAATTTACGTTGTTCTTTGGGGGTGTATTGGGTACGGTGCTGGCCACGGATATTGGAAAGGCCTACGTGGCAGGAAAGCTGAGGGAGTTAATTACTTACAGGCTTCTCAGCGTCATGAATGTTGTTGTTGGCCTTGTGCTCATTGCGTTCGGTGGCCGTTTGATCTACACCGCCATTGGGTCCTAGTCCTGCAGAACGTTGCTGATGAAGGTGGACTTGAGCAAGAGCCAAAGCAGGAGCAGTGCGATGGCCCAACGAACATAAACGAAGTAGAAATCGCTCGTGTCCTTGAAACGGGTTTCCTTGATTTCCGCTTTTTCCAGCTGATCAATCTTACGGAAAACCTCCAGCAAGGCACGTTCGTCCGTGACTCGGAAGAACTCGCCTGAACCGATCTCCGCAATCTTTCGCATCGTGCGCTCGTCCACGGTATTCTCCACCATGTTGGGTCGGCCAAAGAAATCTTTGCCGTAGGGCACTAGCCCTTCTTTACCGACAATGATGGTGTAGATCTTGATGTTATACGCTGCGGCAAGTTCGGCGGATGTAATGGGATCAATATTGCCGGCTGTATTGTCACCGTCGCTCAATAAGATGCAAACCTTTGATTTGGATTCTGATTCGCGCATGCGATTGGTAACTACGGCAAGTGCA
This sequence comes from Cyclobacteriaceae bacterium, assembly GCA_044221195.1. GTDB lineage: Bacteria > Bacteroidota > Bacteroidia > Cytophagales > Cyclobacteriaceae > ELB16-189. The sequence continues at coordinate 64,083 of JBGAPO010000006.1, read as the reverse complement.
CTCCCGATGGCAGTGCCGCGGCTTTCAATCATATCAAAGCTCATTTCATTTAGGTAGGAATTCAGCAGGGCATAGTCCGTGGTCAGGGGTGCCAAAGAAAAGGCATCTCCTGAAAATACGACCATACCAATACGGTCCTGCACCCGGCCTTTGATGAAATCACGGGCGACGTTCTTGGCGGCTTCAAGCCGGTTTGGCTGAAAGTCCTCAATCAACATGGATTGCGAAATATCAACGGCTAACATGATGTCGATACCTTCCGTCCATTGTTCGACTTTCTCATTGCTATGCTGGGGGCGTGCGAGCGCGAGAAGTACGAGAACGGCAGCCAAGACAAGCAATATTTCGGGGAGCAAACGAATCAGCGTAAGCGGTGAAGATCGGTTCTCCTGTCGGGTAAAGGCGACCGGGAGTTTTTGATTAAAAAAATACCGCCACACCCACCGGACAGCAAAAAGTAAAGGCACCAACGCGATCAAATACAGGAACAACTGGTTTGTCCACGTAAATGAACGTAGGGTAGACGGCAGGAACCACTCCAGCGACCAGGTACTGACGTTATCCATTTTTCAACTCCGCTTCTCGTTTTTCGAACTGTTGGCGGGAATATGTTTTCAGAAAGACAAAGGGATCGTGTGAGGCATCATAGCCGCCGTATATCGCCCGATCAATATTCCGCAATGCCGATGCCAGCAGATCGCTGGAGTAGCGCCTGAGGATCTCTCTCGACGTTGATTTGGTAAACGGGAATTGCTCCAATTCTTCCATGTACTTCTTCCACATGACGAGCGCCTCTTCTGCCCTGCGCGATGAAGCCTCCGAGCCAAGGGTTTCCAGCGCTTGTGTATATCGTTGCTGGAAATTCTCATATGCCTTGCGCAAGCGACGCAACGCAAAGAATCGTCGTATCTGTTTGCCGAAAACCAACCACGCGATAATACTTACGATCGCCAGGACAACGGCGACCATCATCAGCACGGGATAGTTAAACAGCCACTTTACGCGCTGGTAGGCCGTATTGGCCTTCAGCGGAAGTTTCTCCACGGCCACCGAATCGAGAGGGATAGTGACCCGATAGCGAAGGCGCAAGCTGTCCGGACGTGCATAAACGGCGGTTGAATCAGTTGCCGTCACGAGGAATACAGGAAGCCGCAAAACCTGGATGGAGTCAATCTCAAAGGTCGATACAAAATAAACGGCGCTGTCGTAGCTGGCACCGTCCAAACTTCGTGTCGGAAAGAACCGCTTGCCGGAAAGTTCAAAAGGGGCAACAGAAAATGTGGAATCAGGAAACACCACCTGTTTGTCACGCGGGTAACTGGCGGTCAGGACATACGGAACAATCTCGCCAATGGCAGCGCTATCCTTCAGGAGATAGCCGCGCACGCGAAGTTGGGCGCTGCTTTGAACAGAAGCGAGGACAACGATCACCAACACGAGATATGCGTTCCTCATTGATCGTTACTTACGCGCTCTTTTTGGTTTTGTTTCTCACCTTGAACAGCCGGAGCAATTTGGGCACAAAATCTTCGTCCGTGGAAACACTGACGTAGTTGATCTGGTGCTTTCGGCTGAAGTTGCGCAGTTCTTCCTGTCGTTTGCCATGGGCCACCGAAAGCTGCTCTCGAAACTCCCCAAATGAGGTATTGATCCATAGCGTGCGCTTCGATTCCTTGTCGAGGACGGGGATGATGCCCAGGCTGGGTAGGGCTGTCTCCCGTTTGTCTGAAATATGAATGATGACAAGGTCGTGCCTTCGTGCCAGCGACTGCAGGTTCCGGTAATAACCTTCATCAATAAAATCAGAAATCATGATGATTACACTCCGGCGGCGAACGGCATTGAGTGCAAAGGAAATTGCTTTGGCAAGATTGGTTTTAGTTGACTTGGGACGAAGCCGCTCGAGTCCGGCAATGATCTGGTAAGCCTGACCAACGCCTTTGCGAGGCTTGATATACACCTCGCGTTGGTCCGAATAACAAATCAGTCCAACCTGGCTGGACTCCTTGGCGCCGGACAACGCAAGTACGCCGCAAATTTCGGCGCCAATATCAAACTTGGTGTGGCCAGGGCTGCCAATATCCTGTGAGGCGCTGACGTCGACGATGAAGAAAATGGTTTGCTCTTTTTCTTCTTTAAATGTCTTAACGAAGGTGCCGTGACCCTTGGCCGATACGTGCCAATCGATCGTGCGGATGTCGTCCCCATATTGGTAGGGTCGAACATCGTCAAACTCCAGGCCGGTTCCTTTGAAAATGGAATGGAAATCCCCCTGCATCTGGCTATTGATTGCCTTGCGAATCTGGATTTCGTACCGTCGAAGTTTCTTGAGTAATTCCCTCACCCTGGCATCATTTTCGTTCTGTCGGTGTTGCCGTTTAAGGCATATACGCAAACAGGGCGCTAAAATATGAGTAATTTGCCAGCTAAAAGAATGTTTTTATCTGTGGCTGGCCGCTTAACCTTGATCCTCCTTCTTGCCGTCGCGCCGATGGGCTGCCGAAACGAAAAATCGGAACAGCCACCGCTTTCACGAGATGAAATGGTATCCATCATGATGGATATATACCTGGCGGAGGCCCGGCTTTCGGTATTGCCGATCAACCGGGATTCGGCCTACCGGCTATTTGTCCCTTACCAGGATTCCTTGCTGGCGCGGCGTGCTATGTCAGACTCCACATTGCGTAAGGCCTACAGTTATTACATTCAACACCCCGCCGAATTGGAAGCCATCTATGATGCCATGATTGACTCCCTCAGCTTAAGGGCTCAGCGTCGCATGGGCGAGCCAAACTGATTGTCTAGTTCAAATGATATTCCCCTCCGATTTTGAACAGCGGCTGGGCTTCGACCAGCTGAGAACCCGGTTGTCGGACGCGTGTCTCGGGGAGCTGGGCAGGAACAAAGTTCTTGACCTTCATTTCCTGACGGATGCGGAAACTATCCGGGCACAGATGATCTTGTGCCAGGAAGCGTCCAGTCTGCGAGCAAAAGGTGAAGCCCTTCCTATCGGAGCCTACGCGAGTCCCGAACCCTGGCGGCAGAGGCTGGAGGTGGAGGGAAGCTACCTCGAAGTAGAAGAACTTGCGGCATTGCTGTCGGCATGCCAGATGATTACCCAGGCGAATTCCTTCCTGATGAAGGACCCGGAATCAATTCCGGCACTCTCCCGTCTGGCGTTACCCGCGGCAACCGGCAAGAAAATAGTCAACCGACTCCGCAGCGTTCTGGACGATGAGGGCAAAGTAAAAGACAATGCCTCCCCGGCACTCTCGAAGATCCGGAGGAGGTTGCGGGACGAGGAGATCAAGACCCGACGGGTGGCGGAGCAAATCTTCAGGCAGGCAACTGAAAAGGGTTGGTGCCCGAACGGCTCCCATCCTACCATCCGCGACGGCCGGATCGTGATTCCGTTGCTGGCCGAGCACAAAAGAAAAATCAAGGGTTATCTCGTCGACCAATCCTCCACCGGGCAAACCGTATACCTCGAGCCGGCAGACGTGCTGGAGGCGAACAACGACCTTCGCGACTTGCTGCTGGATGAGCGGAATGAGGTGATTCGTATTCTCCGCGAAATCACCTTGTTTCTGCACGAGAATGTGGATGAGTTGAATGCCGGCTACCGGCTGCTGGCGGAGTTGGATTTTATACGCGCAAAAGAAAGACTGGCTCACGATTTGGGTGCGGTTATGCCGCAGTTACGTGCAGCGCCAGCGCTGGATTGGACGGACGCCCGGCACCCCTTGTTATTTTTCTCATTTCGCAACAAGCGGGCCTTGGTCCCTTTGAGCCTGTCCCTCACCGACAAGGAACGATTTCTGTTGGTGTCCGGACCCAACGCGGGCGGCAAGTCCGTTTGCCTGAAGACGGTCGGCCTGATTCAATACATGGCGCAATGCGGGCTGTTGGTGCCGCTTCATCCCGATTCGGTGCTGGGTGTATTTGATTCCATTTTTCTGGACATTGGAGATCAGCAATCCATTGAAAGCGATTTGAGTACGTACAGTTCGCACCTGAAGAACATGGCTGTGTTCCTGCGGGAGGGAAACGATCGCTCTCTTGTCTTGATGGATGAACTGGGCTCAGGAACGGACCCGAATTTTGGGGGCGGAATAGCGCAAGCGATTCTCGGGCAGTTGTTGAATCAGAATACCTGGGGGCTGGCGACCACACACTATTACAACCTGAAGGTATTTGCAAGTCATGCCCAGGGTATCCGGAATGCTTCCATGCAGTTTGACACCGACAAGCTGGCGCCGCTTTTCAGGTTGGAAATTGGACAGCCGGGAAGTTCATTCGCCCTGGAAATTGCCGCCAAGACGGGCCTGTCGCCGGAGACTCTTCAGTCGGCAGAACGAATCATTGGAAAGGAATTGATCGGTTTGGAGACTTTGATGAAACAAGTCGCGGAAGAAAAAGTGCGGTTGACTGACCGCGACTCGGAGGTAACGGCGAGGGAACGAGAAGTGGCGATGTCGAGGAAACGCTATGAGGAACTGCACGATGCCCTCGAGAAACAGAAGAAAGAAATCATTAACCGGGCCAAATCGGACGCGGCCCTCTTGTTGAAGGAAACCAACCGGGAAATTGAGAAGACAATCCGTCACATCCGGGAGAACAAGGCAGAGAAACAGGAGACGCGCAAAGTCCGGGAAAATCTTCAGGGGTTGCAGAAGAAGGTCAACCCAACCGTTACCAAGGTGGAAAAGGTTCAGGGTCCTTTAAACGTAGGAGACAAGGTTCGTATGATCGGCGGGGAAGTTACCGGAACGATATTGTCGATGGAAGGGGTGAAGGCAACCGTGCAATTCGGTGATTTGCGATCTACGGTCAAGGTGGATCGGTTGATGCGAAGTAACCAGCCGGCTACGCAGCCTGTGGTAACCAGGAAACCGGGCTTGTCAAGTCAGCCGGCATCCTTCTCGCCTCAACTTGACGTGCGGGGAATGCGGGTGGAGGAATTGATCCCTGTACTGACCCGCTACATGGATGATGCGATTCAGTTAGGTATGACCGAGGTCAGCATTCTCCATGGCAAGGGCGAGGGAGTCTTGCGGAATGTCGTCCGGGATTATCTGAAAACATTGAAGGCAGTTGTTACCTACCGTGACGAGCATGCGGATCGGGGTGGTGCCGGGATTACAGTGGTAGGTTTGCGATAAAATGAAAAGACCCTGCCAAGCAGGGTCTTTTCATCGATACTATGCGGGATATTAAGGTGTCACCGGTGCGAATGTAAATGACCAGTTCCCTTGGACCACGGAAGTACGACCTGTAAATCCGCTGCCTGTATAGTTAAATGTCATTTGCAATTCTGTAGAAGTGACGGAGTAAGAGATGAGAAGATTGTCCTCTTTTCTAGTCAGCACGGTCGCAAAGTCTGCAAATGTGGAATTCGAGCCTAGCGAGAAGTTACCAGATCCAGGCCAAGGACCTTGAACGCCAGCAGGGCGATTTGTCGTCTGGTAGGGAATCGTCCCATAGTTTCCCGTGGTGCCAGTTATTTTTATCTGAAAACTAGCAGCGGGATTTGCGCCAACATATCCGGGCGCATCCGTACCATTAAGTTTTACCGATTTGGCATACCAGTTCTTTGACAGTGCCGTGATTTGCTGATCCTTGGGGTCCGGGGGCTTCGATGAATCGCTGCCGCACTGAACAAAGGAAACGGATGCAAAAACGAGAGTGAGCAGGATTAGAAAGTTGCTTCTTTTCATCATTGTCGTAGTTAATTCAAACATACTAAAATAGCCCTGAATTCGGATGCCAAGGTCCAAAAAACTGGGAAATCGGCGTAATTAATGGGTCCCTGGAGTCATTTGTAACCCGTTTTGTAATCCGCCAGGGAGATTTTTGTTGCCTCAGCGGGGTATTCGGATTCGTGGTTTGACCCTATAAATACCGTGATTTCAGGGGGTAAATCCCTGAAATTCTTCCAATACCAATCCACCGAAGGTCTGTCCAGGTTCATGGTCGGCTCGTCCAGAAACAGCAGACGAACATCAGAGAAAAGGGCCAGCCCAAGTTTCAGACGCTGCCTCATACCGGAAGAGAAGTGGCCCACCTGTTTGGAACGGGCATGCGACAGCTCCATTTTATCCATCAATTCCGAAAGAACCATGGGATCGCGGAGCTTCTTGAACGAAAAATGAAAGTTGATCATTTCCGTCAGCGTAAGCTCCTCGATCAGATCAACGTAAGGCGCTACAATGGCAATGTGTTCATATATGTTTTCAACCGGCACGGACTGGCCGGCCAGTGTGTATTGAACCGAACCGGCAGTGGAAGGCAGTTGTCCCCAGAGCACCTGGAGAAGGGTCGACTTACCGGATCCGTTGGGCCCTACAATGGCATACTGGCCGGGCTGGAACGTGTAGTCAAAGTTCCTGAAAATCCATTCGCGGTTGAATCGCTTGCTTAGATTTTCGGCAGAGAGGGTCATTCAAATGACGCCAGGCTGGTGGAGAAACCTTTCATCACGCCCCGTTCTGAGCTGCGGATGAAATTCACAATATAATCGCGTTCGGGACTGGAGGGCAGTTCCTTCTCCACGGCGTCAAGCGCTTTGCTGTTGTTGAGACCCTTCAGGAATATGTATCGGTAGATTTCCTGGATCTCGCTGATTTTCTCGACGGTGAATCCACGACGGCGCAAGCCGATGCTGTTGACACCGGCATAGGTCAGCGGTTCGCGTGCTGCCTTCGTGAAAGGAGGAACATCTTTGCGCACTAGGGATCCACCCGACAACATCACATGGGCGCCAACTTTAACGAACTGGTGAAGTGCGCTGGCTCCTCCAATGATGGCCCAGTCTTCAATCACCACGTGGCCCGCCACCTGAACGGCATTGGCAAAAATACAGTGGTCGCCAATGATGCAATCATGAGCAACATGCACATAGGCCATGAGGAGGCAGTTCTTGCCGATAACCGTTTTGTGTTTATCTGCCGTACCGCGGCTGATGGTTACGCTTTCCCGGATTACCGTGTTGTCGCCGATGAAGGTCTCCGTCTTTTCGCCGGCAAACTTAAGATCCTGCGGGATGGATGACACGGAAGCGCCAGGGAACACTTTCACGTTCTTGCCGAGGCGGGCGCCTTCACAAATCACGGCGTTGGGTCCGATCCAGCAGCCGTCGCCGATCACTACATCTTTCTGAACGGTGGCAAACGGTTCAATGACGACATTATTGCCGATAACAGCCTCGGAGTGAACGTTGGCTAGCGGGTACTTGCTGTTCATGAATCTTTTCTAACAATGCTGGCCGTCATGGTTCCCTCACAGACAAGGGTGTTGCCCACATAGCCGCGTCCGTACATTTTTGCGATGCCGCGCTTGATGGGGGCCAGCAGGTCGCATTGAATAACCAGTGTATCTCCCGGCAGAACCATTTTGCGGAAGCGGAAGTCGTCGATGCCAAGGAAATACGTCCAGTAGTTCTCCGGGTCAGGAACCGTGTTGAGCACCAGGATTCCACCAATCTGGGCCATTGCCTCCACTTGAAGTACGCCGGGCATTACCGGATTGCCGGGGAAGTGTCCGGCAAAAAAGTTCTCGTTCATCGTCACGTTCTTCACGCCGGCGACTGTTTCCTTATCGAGGTAAATGATCTTGTCAATGAGCAGGAATGGGTAGCGGTGCGGCAGTGTTTGAGTGATCTTGTTGATGTCCATCACCGGGGGAAGCGCCGGATTATACCGGGGAACTCCCTTCTTGTCGGATTCGGCCATCGCCTTCTTCAGCTTCTTGGCAAAGGCCACGTTGGCCGCATGACCCGGTCGGGCTGCCAGAATTTGAGCTTTCAGCGGCCGGCCGGCAAGGGCGAGGTCGCCAACAATGTCAAGCAGTTTATGACGTGCCGGTTCATTGTTGTAGCGCAGTTCAACATTGTTGAGAATGCCCTCTTTCTTCACTTCAACCGTCGGCTTGTTGAGCATCCGTGCGATGTTGTCCAGTTCGCCTGGCTCCACAACCCGATCAACGATGACGATCGCATTATTCAAATCTCCGCCCTTGATCAAATTGTTTTTGTACAGCATCTCCAGTTCGTGCAGAAAGCAAAAGGTTCGGCAGGAGGCTATCTCCTTTTCAAACTGTTGGATGTTCGTGATGCTGGCATGTTGGCTGCCCAGGACCGGCGAGTTGTAGTCGATCATTACCGTCACGCGGTAATCATCCAGCGGCAAAGCGGCAATTTCAACGTGCCGGGCTCCTTCGCGGTAGAATATGCTGTCTTGAACCTCGAAGAAATCGCGGAGGGCATTCTGCTCTTCCGTTCCGGCTTCCTTTAATACCTGGACGAATTGAATCGAGCTGCCGTCCATGATCGGGGCTTCGGGGCCGTCAATCTGGATAATGACATTGTCGATCTCCAGACCGACCAAGGCAGCCAAGGTGTGTTCAATGGTACTGATCCGCGCACCGCTTTGTTCGATGGTAGTTCCACGCGAGACGTCAACCACCCGATCGCAGTCGGCGTCGATGATGGGGGAGCCAGGCAGATCAACCCGCTGGAATTTGATCCCATGGTTGGGTTTTGCAGGCTGGAACGTCATCGTCGTTTGAACCCCGGTATGGAGGCCAACGCCGGAGATCGTTACCGACTTCTTGATAGTTCGTTGCTTGTGATTCAGCATGCGTCAAATAGGGACGCAAATTTAAGAGGATCAGGGGAGTATGCCAAAAACAGGGTGATTCAGCCCCTTCGTTTCTATTTCAGCCCATTATCGGGCGTTTCAACCGTATGCGGGGACGACTTGGCCATCAGCTTTTCCAGGTCGCGAAGGCGGTGGGCGATTTCCGGCAACTTCTTGTAGACCGCATAGGATCTGAAGTATTCCTTGATGTCGATGGCCGGATAACCCAGCATTCGTTGTCCTTCTTCGGTTATTGATTTCGATACTCCCGCCTGGGCTCCGAGGCTGGTTTGGTTCGCGATCACTAAATGACCTGCAATGCCGACCTGTCCGGCGATCATGCAACTCTCACCTATCTTCGAAGATCCGGAAATGCCAGCCTGGGCGGCAATGACGGTATTCTTTCCAACCTCTACGTTATGAGCAATCTGGATAAGGTTGTCCATTTTCACGCCTTGCCGAATGATTGTCGAATCACCTTGCAGCGTCGCGCAATCGACTACCGTGTTGGCCCCGATCGTGACATCATCTTCGATCACGACATTACCCATCTGCGGAATAGTCTTGTAGGATCCGTCTTCTTGCGGTGCAAATCCAAAGCCATCAGAACCGATGACCGTGCCGGCGTGGATTACGCAGTTGCTTCCTATCCTGGTGCGCGAGTAGATCTTCACATTCGGATGGAGGATTACATGGTTGCCGATCACCACATCATCACCGATAAACACCTGGGGGTAAATCTTTACGTTATCACCGATGCGCGTGTTGTTGCCCACATAGGAAAAGGCACCGCGGTAGGCCTCCTTGCCGATCGTGGCTGACTCACTGAAATAACTGGGTTGTTCTATTCCTGTTTTCTGGAAGCTGATCATCTTGTGATACTGTTCCAGCAAAACGGTAAAACTGGAATATGGATCATCCACCAGGATCAATGCCGACCGGACTTCCCGCTTGGGTTGAAAGTCCTTGGCGACAATTACGGCACTGGCCTGCGTTGTGTATACGTACTGTTCGTACTTGGGATTAGCGAGAAAGGTAATCTGTCCCGGCCTGGCTTCCTGAATTTTTGCCAGCATGTTAATCTTCTGACTTCCGTCGCCACGGACTTCTCCCTGGAGGATGTGGGCGATCTGATGAAGGGTGAATTCCATGACGGCAGGAGGGTGTCGGAATTGGATTACAAAGATAAGTTTTTAGGCCAGCATAGGTAGTTTTTTTTCACGATTTTGCTCATGGCCCTGATGTTGGGAAGATCGGAAGCCTGCGAAACATCCAGCACCTCGCCTGACTTCATCAATACCTGAATGGAATTGCGCTCCAGCAAATAGGCTTCATTGGAAACCGTTCCGTGGGAGAACAGATAGGTGGCATCACTACGGGTCACTTTCCAGGCCTTGTGAATACCGTTTCGAACTTTTTCCACTTCTGATTTTTGTATGGGCTCTGTCGACAACCGGACGCGAAACAGGTTGCGATTGAGCATCATCGAGCAAAGCCGCGACAGGATGGGATCACGGTTGGTTTGCCAAAGCTTCAGTGCGCCCCAAACGTCGTAGTCATCCAGTTTCCCGAAGGCTTCCAGCAGGTGGGGTTGCTCGGAGAAATCGTCAAGCGACCACGTTTGATTTAGAAACACGGCCAAGGCCTCACTGCATGGAATGGATTCTCCGGACGCGGCGAGGTATTGTGCCCGTCGTATGCAGTTCACCAGAAGCCGTTCCGCGCCTACGGCTGTTTTGTGGAGGTACACTTGCCAGTACATCAGGCGGCGCGCATTGATAAAACTCTCGATGTTGTAGATTCCTTTTTCTTCCACCACGATGCTGCCTTTCACAACATTCAGCATCGCGATGATCCTATCCGTGCCAATCGATCCCTCGACAACGCCGGTAAAAAAACTGTCCCGGTTAAGGTAATCCAACCGGTCGACGTCCAGTTGTGAACTTACCAATTGATGGAGAAATTTCTTCGGGTACGTGTTTTGAAAAATCCGGATGGACTTGTCGAGTTTCCCTCCGAACTGACGATTGAGTTCCTTCATCAACAGGAAGGACAAGCTCTCGTGGCGAATGTGGGGAAGCAGGGATTCCTCCAGTGCATGCGAGAACGGTCCGTGACCGACATCGTGAAGGAGAATGGCGATCTGTGCCGCCTCAACTTCCTCGTCCGAAATCTCCACCCCCTTGCCCCGTAAGATGTCCAGCGCCTGCGTCATCAGGTGGACAGCACCAAGCGCATGATGGAAGCGCGTATGAATGGCGCCCGGATAAACTAATTCCGCGAGGCCAAGCTGGCGGATGTGCCGCATTCGCTGAAGGAACGGGTGTTCGATCAGGGAGAATACCAGGTCGCTTTTGACCGGAATGAATCCGTAAACGGGGTCGTTAATGATCTTGTTTTTGCTCACGGTTCAAATGATTTCTTCCCGGCCCGATTCCTCCTTTATCGTTAACTTGTAAAAAATCCTGGCATGCAAAGATATTCGATTTTATGGGCTGACGATGAGATTGATCTGCTGAAACCGCACATCCTGTTCCTCCAGCAACGAGGGTACGACATAACGCCGGTCAACAATGGGGCGGAGGCCGTTGAGTTGAATGAGTCGCGCAATTTTGACGTGGTCTTCCTCGATGAGCATATGCCCGGCATGTCCGGTCTGGAAGCTTTGGGTCACATTAAAACCGCAAAGCCGAATGTGCCCGTTGTGATGATTACCAAGAATGAAGAGGAGCAAATTATGGAGGAGGCCATCGGTTCGCGGATCGATGACTACCTGATCAAGCCGCTCAATCCCAGTCAGATTCTGCTTTCTGTCAAGAAGATTTTGGATAAAAAAACTCTTGTTAGCGAGAAGACCACCTCCGGGTACCAACAGGAATTCCAGCGCATCAGCATGGCGTTCCTGGATGATCTCAGTCACGATGCGTGGGCCGATCTGTACAAGAAATTGGTCTATTGGGAATTGGAGATGGGGCAGGCGGACCAAAGTATGACCGAGGTCTTAGAGTCGCAAAAGGTTGAGGCTAACCTCAACTTTTGTCGGTTCGTGAAGAAGAACTACGAGAGCTGGCTGAACGACCCCAACAGCAAAAAACCGCTGATGTCGCACCAGCTGATGAAGAAGAAAGTATTTCCGGAAGTCAATGCGAGCCGTCCCACCTTTTTGATTGTGATCGACAATTTGCGGTACGATCAGTGGAAAGTCATTGAGCCGGAATTGTTGGATTACTTTTCTGTTGACAAGGAAGAGACGTATTATTCAATTCTGCCGACCACAACAGCATATGCCCGAAATGCCATTTTTTCCGGCATGCTTCCCTCCGAAATGGCGAAGGTGCATCCTGACCTTTGGGTTGGCGAAGATGTCGAGGACGGGAAAAACAATTTTGAAGATGAATTCCTCGCCCGGCAATTGAAACGAAGCAACCTGTCCTACAAGATTTCATATCACAAGATCAAGCGCCTGGAAGAAGGCCGTGATCTCGCGGATTCAGTCAGCAACCTTTTCGTTAACGACCTGAACGTGATTGTTTACAACTTCGTCGATATGCTCTCTCATGCTCGGACGGATATGGCCATGATTCGTGAACTCGCCCCGGATGAAGCGGCCTATCGATCCATTACTAAATCATGGTTTGTTCATTCGCCGCTGCATGAAATCCTTCGTAAGATCGGGGAGCGCAAGGCCCGGGTGATCATTACAACCGATCACGGCACCATACGGGTAAAGCGGCCTTTCAAAATCGTTGGCGACCGGAACGTTAACACGAACCTGCGCTACAAGCAAGGAAAGAACCTTGGATACGAGGGTGATAAGATACTCGTGGCAACCAAGCCCGAGCGCTATTTTCTTCCGAAGAGCAATGTTTCGACATCCTTCGTTTTCGCCATTGAAGACCAGTTCTTTGCTTACCCGAACAACTACAACTACTACGTCAGCATGTACAAAGACACCTTTCAGCACGGCGGCGTCAGTCTGGAGGAGATGATCATTCCGCTAATTTTCTTATCTTCGAAGAATGCCTGAGGATTGGAAATTGACCTCCCTGGGGTCGAGAGTTTCCCGGGCCGGATTGGAACAGGTGGCTAACGAATTACTGGAGCATTCAGCGCAGCGAAAGGTCTGGCTTTTTTACGGGGAGATGGGTTCGGGAAAAACTACACTGATCAAAACGATTGCACGGAAGCTGGGTGTCGAGGAGACCATGAGTAGTCCTACTTTTTCCCTGGTCAATGAATATGTGGCGGGTCGTGATACGATGGTGTATCATGTGGACCTGTACCGGCTAAAGAAAGAACAGGAATTGGCGGAGATTGGACTGGAGGAATACCTCGATTCCGGCGCGTACTGTTTTATTGAATGGCCTGAGAAGTTAGGTCTTCTCACGCCGCCACACACACTGAATGTTCGGATAACACCCACCGATGCGGACCACCGCACGATAGCCTATCAGTTAGCATGACAGCCAAGACACGATCAGGATTTGCATCGCTCGCACAGGCGAGTTTGTCGCCACAGGAGCAATTGATGAAAGTAAAGCAAGACAACCGTTCCTTTTTGATCGGCTTGCCGCGTGAAATTTCACTGCAGGAAAACCGCATCTGCCTGACTCCGGACGCCATCGCCTTGCTGGTAAGCCATGGACACGAGGTCTGGGTTGAAACCAAAGCGGGCCTGGGTTCAAAATTCAGCGATAAGCTCTATGGTGAAGCGGGAGCCAAGATCGTGTACTCTCCCCAGGAGGTCTACAAGGCGGACATCATTCTCAAGATTGAACCGCCCACCATGGTGGAAATGGAATACTTCAAACCCGGCCAGATCCTGATCAGCGCGCTTCAGTTGGGTCACCTGGAAAAGAATTTCATTGACGCCCTGATCCAAAAGCGGGTGACTTCACTGGCTTGGGAATTTATTGAAGACAAAGTTGGCGGCATGCCCATCATCCGCAGCATGAGCGAAATCGCAGGCAGCACCGTGATGCTCATTGCGGCTGAGTACCTCAGTTCCATTCACGATGGAAAAGGCATCATCCTAGGCGGAATCACCGGAGTTCCGCCCACCAAAGTGGTGATCATCGGTGCAGGGACTGTAGCGGAATACGCGGCGAGGGCTGCGCTTAGCCTCGGCGCGGAAATCCAGGTTTTCGACAACCATCTTTATAAGCTCCGCCGGATCAAGCACACACTGGGTCATCAATTCTACACGTCCACCATTGATACGGTGACGCTGGGGGACTCCCTGATGACTGCCGATGTTGTCATAGGAGCGTTGCGGGCAGAAAAGGGCAGGGCGAGACATGTAGTCTCGGAGGAAATGGTCAGCCGGATGAAGCCCAATTCGTTGATCATTGATTTGAGCATTGACCAGGGCGGTTCGATAGCCACCTCGGAAATTACAACGCACACCAAACCAGTCTTTAGAAAATACGACGTGATCCACTACTGTGTTCCCAATGTGGCCTCCCGTGTAGCACACACGGCGACGACCGCGTTGAGCAATATCTTTACGCCGACTATCCTCCGCGCGGCTGAAGAAGGCGGGGTGGAGCAAATGATCTTCACCCACAAATGGTTTATGAAAGGCGTGTATACCTACAAAGGGGGATTGACCAATGAGACCGTGGCCCGTAAGTTTGGGATCAAGTTCAAGAATATTGAATTACTGCTCGCCGCCCGCATCTAATTTTCCCGTTTGGCCGTATTATTGCATCGGGTAATATTCTTGATTATTGATATGAACCGCATCATAACCCTAGTGTTCGTTCTGCTGGCATCGGCCCATTTATGGGGCCAGGACCAGAATTACCTTCATAACCGGACGGTCATGGACCGTGCAGTGAATACCGGCCAGGTCGGCAATTCTGTCATTTTGGGAACGATGAGCAATTCTCCTCCTGGGACTGTAGGAGATGTTTACCTCAATCCGGATTACCGGATGGCCTCATTCTGGCTCTATGATGATAACAAGGTCGCCCAAGGATTTGCCGCGCGCCTTGACCTGCAGCGGAATGAATTCGATGTATACCTGGGAAAGGGAAACATCAAGGCGCTTCCCGGAAACCGCGTGCGTACAATGATGTGGGCTGATAGTCTTACAAAGACGCCGCAATATTTTGTGAATGCGCAGGATTACAAGAACAAAGATGATGTACCCTACATCGGGTTCTTTCAAATCCTTTCGGAAGGTGAGATTTCCTTGTTCAAGCTGAACACGGTTACTTTCAAGCCGGCTGACCATAACCCCACACACTATACCGGGAGTAAGGACAACCGGTTTATTAAACACACGGAGCTCTTCTATGCGAAAGGTAAGTCAGCTCTCGAACTGCCGAATCGCAAAGGAATCCTGAAAATGATGGAGTCGCGGAAGGAGGAAGTAGACAAGTTCGTCAAGGTCAATGAACTGAACTTGACCGTCGAACGACATATTATCGCCCTGTTTGACTACTACAACTCACTGACGTCGACTACGAAGTAAGTCGGGCCAGATTTTCCTCCAGCTTTCGGATCTTCGATTCTGCGTCGGCTTTTTTCTTTCTCTCCAGTTCAACAACTTGCGGAGGTGCCCCTGACGTGAACTTCTCGTTCCCCAGTTTCTTCTCCACGGCCGCCAGAAATCCTTTTTGGTAATCAATCTCTTTCCTAAGCTCAGATGCAGCGGACTCGGCATCTATCGAACCGGTTAGCGGGATTGCACATTCAAGGGTTCCTGCCAGGAACGTAACGCTGTTGCCGTTTGATTGCGTCAATGTTTCATGTCGCACATTGGCCAACTTGCGGATCAAGGTGGCGAAAAAAGGGAACTGAGCCTCGCCCTGCGGCGTCTGCAAGATAAGTTGTTCTTTGGGGGATATGCCTTTCGTATTTCGTGTGTTCCGTATCTGTGCAATGACGTCAAAGGCAAGATCTGCTTCCTTTAAAACAGCTTCGTTGACAGTTTTTGTTTTCGGCCAGTTCACACTTCCGAGGAACTCCGCATTGTCTCGATCCCGCAACGCGTGCCACAATTCTTCCGTGATAAAGGGCATAAACGGATGCAGCAAAGCAAGTAGTTCATCAAAAAGATCGGCGGTCTTCTGATATGTCGCGCGGTCAATGGGCTTGCCGTATTCCGGCTTGATCATCTCCAGGTACCATGAACAGAAATCGTCCCAAATCAGTTTGTACACGGTAAGCAGGGCATCGCTGATCCGGAACTTAACGAAATGATCATTCACTTCATTCATGGCCTGACCGAAGCGCGATTCAAACCAGGCGATGGCATGCAGGTTATCCTGGGAGGCGGCTCCTTCTTCGATTTCCCAACCTTTGATGAGGCGGAAAGCATTCCAGATCTTGTTGGCAAAATTTCTACCCTGCTCACAAAGTTTCTCATCAAACAGCAGGTCATTGCCTGCCGGTGAACTAAACAACATACCTGTGCGGACGCCGTCAGCACCGTATCGGGAAATGAGATCTAGTGGCTCTGGAGAATTGCCGAGCGATTTCGACATTTTCCGACCTAGTTTGTCCCGGACGATCCCCGTAAGGTAGACGTCATGGAATGGTTTCTCGTCCATGTATTCGTACCCGGCGATAATCATACGGGCAACCCAGAAGAACAGGATTTCCGGCGCTGTGACCAACACCTGGGTAGGGTAGAAGTAATCCAGGTCGGGGCATTTGGATCGGATTATCTTTCCACTTGCCTTGTCATAACAATCATCAGAAAAGCCATTGAAGACCGCCGTCGGCCAGAGCCAGGATGATGCCCACGTATCGAGGACGTCGGAATCCTGGCGAAGGTCTGATGGTGAAAGCTTCCTTCCGGAACGTTGGGATGCTTCACGCAATGCTTCCTCCGGTGTCTCGGCCACCACGAAGTCATTCTCTCCTGCACCGTAGTAGTAGGCGGGAATCCGGTGACCCCACCAAAGCTGTCGGGAAATGCACCAGTCCCGCACGTTCTCCATCCAGTGCCGATATGTGTTTTTGAATTTCGATGGATGAAGCCGAATTTGATCGGTCTCCACAGCGGCGAGCGCCCGCGTCGAAATGTCTTTCATTCGAACGAACCACTGCAGTGAAAGTTTCGGCTCGACAACCGTATTCGTCCGCTCTGAACGGCCGATGCGTGTCACGAACTCCTCCTCTTTGACCAGGTGATCGGCCTCACGGAGTTCCTTAACCAGCGCCTTGCGAACGGCGAAGCGGTCTTTGCCGACGTAGCGAGGCAGTTCGCATTTTTCGTTCAAAGTGCCGTCGTCGTTGATGGTATCGATAACCGGCAGCTGATGACGCAGCCCGATCTCGTAGTCGTTGACATCATGCGCCGGAGTAACTTTCAGGCAACCGGTTCCAAAAGCCTTATCAACGTACTCATCGGCGATCACGGGAATTTCCCGATTAATGAAGGGCACCAACACCTTCTTGCCAATGAGATCCTGGTAGCGTTCATCGCCGGGATTCACGGCGATTGCCGTATCGCCCATGATGGTCTCCGGCCGCTGGGTGGCGATAACGACCCACTGATCCGGCGCACCTTTCACTTGGTAACGAACAGAGTAGAGAATAGATTTCTCACCTTCCTCCTTATACAGAACCTCTTCATTCGATAGTGCGGTCTTGGCTTCGCAGTCCCAGTTGATCATGCGAAGTCCCCGGTAGATATAGCCCTTCCGATACAGGTCAACAAACACCCGAATGACCGCTCGATAGTACTCCTCATCCATGGTAAACGTGGTGCGTTCCCAATCGCAGGAGGCGCCCAGTTTCTTCAGTTGCTCGAGGATAATCCCGCCAAATTTTTCTCTCCATTCCCAGGCATATTCCAGGAACTGCTCACGCGTCAAATCTGATTTCTTGACTCCCCGTTCCCGCAGCATGGCCACGACGCGAGCTTCCGTGGCGATGGAAGCATGGTCGGTTCCCGGCACCCAGCAAGCTTCCTTGCCGTCCATGCGGGCCTTGCGGATCAGGATGTCTTGAATCGTGTTATTCAGCATGTGCCCCATATGGAGGACGCCGGTGACATTCGGCGGGGGGATAACGATGCAGTAGGGGTCTTTGGAAGGATTGGGCTTGGCGTGGAAGATATTATGGCTCATCCATTGGCTGTACCATTTGCCTTCAACTTCGGACGGATTGTATTTAATCGGGAGTTCCATTGCGCTCGTTCTGGAAAGAGCGCAAAAATAAGGAAATCGAGCGTAACAAAGGACCGTTGCAGACCCGATCGACAGCAATCGGTATCTTCTCAGGAGGCGTTCATCGCTGGTGGGTCACTTTCGGAACCTCCCCATTTCCTAAGTCGTGATGATAATGTCGATAACAATTATATCACCGGATTCAATAGCGCCGGAAATCAATTTGCCTTGGCAAGGGGATAAATAACCTCCCAGTTGAACTGTACAAATTTGTGCAGTGATTCCTCGAGGATTCTCTCCTGGTCGCTGTGAGCACCGAATCCCTTTGGACCATCTTCAACATCAGTCATGGGGCCGATGCCGTAACATTCCACACCCTTGGCTCTCAAGAATGACATATCGGTCGCGCCCGTCAGCATGGTAGGAATAGGTACTGTATTGTAAACCTTCTTTACGGCAGCTTCCGCGGCGGTGAAGGCCTCTGTATCCAGCCGCGAAGGACGCGACCCGGGTCGGCGGCTGGTATTGGGAATAATCTCCACCTGTGAATCATTAATCACCCTCTTCATCTCATCAAACAACTTGTCCATGTCTTCGTCTGGCAAAGCCCGGATATCGAGGGTGGCTTCAGCCTCGCTGGGTATCACATTGCCGCGGTAGCCGCCTTTGATGATGTTGGGGGAGATGGACGTTCTCAGTACAGAATACATCCGGGGCTCTTTTTCCGCAAAGTATTCCTGGACCGTTTGCGCGCCACTGCCGTCCAGCAAGGCACGGTATCGGGCAGCTTCTTCTGTGGGACTTATGGAAGCCAGTCTTTCAAAAAAGGCGCGCGTGGTTTCGTTTAGCCGCATGGGCGTTTGCCAGGCGGCCACCTTGGCCACGGCCTGCGAGAGATGAACAATGGCGTTATTTTGCAGCGGTACGGACCCATGACCTGACGGACCATGCGCAACTAGCCTTGCGCCCCGTCCTTGTTTCTCGGTTGTGGCAATTCCGGCATACTCTATCTTCCCGGCTTTACGCGTAACACCTCCGCCTTCCGCAAAACAGAATTCCGCTTCTATGTCGGACCAATGTTCCCTGACCATATAGTCAATGCCAAAGCGGACACTGCCCTCTTCACCCGCCTCTGCCAAAAAGATAACATCCCGATCCAATGATACATTGTTGCGCTTGAGCAGGATCATCACCATCAGGGCTGCCACAACATTGTCCTTGTCATCCACTGTGCCGCGTCCATAAACATAACCTCCTTCACGGGTGGCAGAAAATGCAGGATGCTTCCATTTCGTGGAATCGATGCTCACCACGTCGGTATGCCCCATGATCAAAACGGGCTTCTTCCTGCCATTGCCCTTGATCCGAGCAACCAGGTTGGGGCGTCGCGGGTCAATGGAGAACACCTGCGTGGGAATACCTTCCTTGTCCAGGACACTCTTGAGATAGTCAACGACGGGGGCCTCGTTGCCTGGAGGGTCCGCTGAGTTGATCCGGATAATCGCCTGGAAGTGTTTCATGGTCTCTTCCTCGAGCTTTTGCCAGTTGGGCTGGATGGACTTGGGTTGGCCATATGCGAGGCCGGTCAGCAGAATGAAAAGGATGGCGGTGAGTTGGAATGATTTCATAAGGCTTAGTTACGATGCGAAGGATTGAGGATCAATGACAGTGTGACGAAAGGTTACTTGTTCATCCGGATTCTCCAGGAAGATGGATAAAGATTGTTAACCCGGCCGGGCAGTATGTTCACCCAGCCAAGGCCCAATCCCTTGTACTCGACCACATGGAAGCCTGCCTCATGATTCAAGGAGATACTGTCTTTCCGCAGATAGGCAAGCGATTCATCCAAGGTCAATGCAATTCCCTTGAGGGTCTCTTTGTTCCTGCGTATGGATAATGCGAGGGCAGAATTCGGAACAATTTTGTTCTTCATAATATCGCCAAGAGCCGTCCCGGCTTGAACAATGCGTAGGTTCTCGAGCACAGCAGCCAGATTCGTGCGATGATCCGAGGGCAGTATTCTCACTTGTTGTCCCTTCAAGAAGAAGAACATTTTCTCCGGTTCGTCGACCCAATTCTTTACCTGCTGCATTTCTCCTGACCGAGGAACGGTTAGTGTATCCCTTACACGAATGCGCTTGCCGGAGGGCACGCCGGGCTTTCTCATGGCCGAAAAGAAGAACCCCTCACCCCTGACTCGGTGCGGGTAGCATTGGTACCCAAGGATACCGGGTGCATCCAGGGTTAGTACACCCCACGATGAATCGAGTTGGATGGGGATGAACTCAGGATGGTACCCCTGGTTGATCCAGTGGAGATTGCCCAAATTTTCATCTTCATTGTAGGTGCAGGTGGAGTAAATCAGCACGCCGCCTGGTTTTAGGGCTGTCCAGGCGTCCGCAACAATTCTGCGCTGTCGCAGGCAGCAGTGTTCTGCGGCGCGCGGTGACCACTCCTTGGCGGCTTCGGGGTCCTTCCGGAACAGGCCTTCGCCCGAACAGGGAGCATCGATCAGCACCAGGTCCATATACTCGGGCAGCCGCGTAAAATCGGCAGGGTCGTTTTGGGTGATGATCACGTTGTCGCTGCCCCATTTTTCAAGGTTCTCGCCGAGTATCGCTGCCCGGCTTTGAATGACTTCATTGCTGATCAGCAGGCTTTCCCGTGAAAGCAGGTTTAACAGGTGCGTTGATTTTCCACCCGGCGCAGCACAAAGATCCAGCGCAACAACAGGCGAATGGACAGGCACTGACTGCAGCACAGCTTGCTCCAGCAACATGGAACTGGCTTCCTGAACATAGTAGCCGCCGGCATGAAAGGTAGGGTCAAGCGTAAACGATGGTCGCGACTCCAGGTACTGCCCGGAACTACACCACGGAACAGGCGTTGCCGAAGCGGGTGAATTCTTGAGCAGGTTATAACGGATGCTAACGGGAGGCTTTTCTTGAAGCGAATGAAAGAAAGCTGGGGCCTCGGGGCCCAGCCGTCTCTCCATGGCTTGTTTAAAAAGTTCCGGCAAGTCAGTCACAATCCAAATTAGACTATTTTTGAAGAGTTTAGAAAGTGACTGCATGACGGCCAATGATCCATTATTGAGAAGTTGGGTGGAGGTTCCCACCGATTCCGATTTCCCCATTCAGAATCTTCCCTTCGGAATTTTCAAAACCAGGTACCTGTCGGCAGTTGCGGGCGTGGCCATCGGCGATTATGTTCTCGATTTGGTTTATCTGCACGAGCATGGATTCCTCGATGGATACGGTCTTCCGCCGGGTGTTTTCAATCAAAAGACGCTGAATGAATTCTTCACCCTGGGCCGGAAGAAGGTCGGGGAGATCCGCGAAAGGGTATCTCACTTACTGCGTCACGACAACCCGGAATTGCGCGACAACCGGGCGGCGCGTGAATTAGCGCTTATTCCCATAAAGGAATGCCAGCTGTTGATGCCCGTTTCAGTTCCCAACTATACCGATTTCTACAGCAGTGAGGAACATGCTACCAATGTGGGCGCCCTCTTTCGAGATCCGAAAAATGCGTTGCTCCCAAACTGGAAATACCTGCCGGTCGGTTATCACGGACGAGCCTCTTCAATTGTGGTGTCAGACACGCCAATACATCGCCCGCGCGGCCAGGTCAAGCTGCCTGACTCCGAGGCCCCGGTATTCTGTCCGAGCCGTAAAATGGACTTTGAACTGGAGTTGGCCTTTATCACCAGTTCAAACACGCCTTTGGGAACCGCTATACCCACAAAGGAAGCGGAAGACCACATTGTTGGACTAGTCTTATTCAATGACTGGTCGGCCAGGGATATCCAGCAATGGGAGTATGTACCACTGGGTCCATTTCTCGGCAAGAATTTTGGCTCCACCATGTCGCCGTGGGTGGTCACGCTGGATGCGTTGGAGGCCTTCCGTTCAGAAGGCCCCCAGCAGATGCCGCATGTATTGCCCTATCTTGCTTTTGACGGGCCGCGGAACTTTGACATTCAGCTCGAAGTCTTGTTGGAAGCTGCTCCAGGTGAACAAACCACCTTGTGTCGTACGAATGCGAAATATCTTTATTGGAATATCGATCAGCAGCTGGCGCACCATACAGTGAACGGCTGTAACATCCAGGTCGGTGATTTATATGCATCGGGGACCATCAGCGGCCCCTCGCCGGGGAGTTATGGATCTCTGCTGGAACTCACCTTCAATGGCCAAAAGCCGTTGCACTTGCCCGGCGGCGGTGAGCGCCGGTTCCTCGAAGACGGTGACACGGTGATTATGAGAGGCCACACTGATCGGAACGGCGTGCGAATTGGATTTGGCCTGTGCAGCGGGAAACTGCTGCCGGCTCTTTGATTGTGCTGGGCTTATGATAACGATTAATCCAAAGGAAATTCCTGTCCCAAAGATGCAGGCGTACTTGCAGGGGGCGGTAGTACCCAGACCCATCGCCCTGGCCAGCACCGTGGACGAAGCAGGCCATGTTAACCTCAGTCCGTTCAGTTTTTTCAATATCTTCAGCGCCAATCCCCCCATTCTTGTATTCTCACCTTCCCGTCGTGGACGCGATAGCACTACGAAGCACACGCTCGACAATGTCCGCCAGGTAGCAGAAGTTGTTATTAATGTGGTAACACACGCCATGGTTGAACAGGTGTCGTTGTCCAGCTGTGAATATCCAAAAGGGGTGAATGAGTTTGTGAAGTCAGGATTGACCCCGTTGCCGTCTCAAAGAGTAAGACCGCCTCGGGTAGCCGAGTCACCCGTATCCTTTGAATGCAAGGTGAATCAGGTCATTGAGTTAGGCCAGGGCGGTGCGGCCGGTAACCTGGTGATCTGCGAAGTACTGCTCATGCATATCAGTGAAACGGTTCTCGATCCGGATGGTCGTATCAGCCCGTTCAAATTGGATGCAGTGGCGCGGATGGGGGCCGATTACTATCTGCGCGCCCAGGGCGACAGCATCTTCAAAGTGCCCAAGCCCAATGAAAAGCTGGGTATTGGCGTTGATGAACTTCCGGACCGCATCCGGAGAAGCGCCGTTTTATCCGGCAATGATCTGGGGATGTTGGGCAATGTGGAACGCATCCCGGATGCCGACAACATCACGTCTTCTTCGTCAGATTTTGTGAACGCTCGCCAAGAGGGAGAGCAGGCGGTGCATCGCCTCGCTCAACAGGCATTACGCGCAGGTGATCTGGCCAGGGCCTGGCAGATACTTCTGGCGTCGCTTAAGTGACAAGAATTAATTCCGGTACAACACTGCCTTCACTGCCCGGACGGTCTTTTCTACATTCGGCAGTATTTCCTGGATCAGCGTCGGAGCATACGGAAGCGGTGCATCAAGGTTGTTGATCTTGTGAATCGGTGCGTCGAGGTAGTCGAAGGCGTACTTCTGAATGTGATACGATATTTCGGTGGCGATGGACGAAAGCGGCCATGCTTCTTCTACGATTACCAGGCGGTTCGTCTTTTTGACCGACTCAACAACGGTTGCGTAATCGATTGGACGAACGCTCCGAAGGTCTATGACTTCGGCCGATATGTTTTCCTTTTCCAGTTCCTGGGCGGCAGCCAGAGCTACCTTCATGATCTTTCCAAACGAGACGATCGTCACATCAGAACCGCTTCGTTTGACGTCGGCTACACCGATGGGAATTAAGTACTCTTCCTGGGGAACTGCTCCTTTGTCGCCGTACATCAATTCCGATTCCATGAAAATGACAGGATCATCATCGCGGATCGCCGTTTTGAGAAGCCCCTTGGCATCATATGGGTTAGACGGGACGACGACCTTCAGCCCGGGCGTGTTCGCATACCAGTTCTCGAAGTTTTGGGAGTGCTGCGCGCCAAGCTGTCCGGCATTCCCGGTGGCTCCACGAAATACAATGGGCACATTATACTGACCGCCCGACATGGAGTACATCTTTGCGGCTGCATTAATGATGGTATCAATGGCCACCAGCGAAAAGTTAAACGTCATGAACTCGACGATGGGACGAATGCCGTTAGTTGCCGCCCCGACACCCACACCGGCAAATCCCAGTTCCGAGATGGGCGTATCGATTACGCGATCGGGTCCAAATTCATCGAGCATGCCCTGGCTGACCTTATAGGCTCCGTTGTATTCAGCAACTTCTTCGCCCATGAGGAATACCCGGGGATCACGGCGCATTTCCTCGCTCATCGCCTCACGAAGGGCTTCACGGAACTGGATTTCTCGCATAATGTATTTCGTTGGGCGGTAAAAATAATACCTCGGGCAACAGAATGAAAGCGGCCACCAGCATTCGCGGGCCTTTTCTTTACCCGGGGCCAAACAAAAAACCCCGTCCCGAATCGGAACAGGGTTCTTTGTTGAATTAGAATTCGATTACTTCAGCGCGTTGCGGAAGGCTTCCGACGTGTTGAACTTGCTGAACTCAAGGTCGGTCAGGGCCATTTCCTTCAGGGAAGGATCGATGCGTACGGCGCTGGAGAGGTTGCTAACCACCTTCTCGGCATTACCGGAGCGGGCGGCAGCAATGGCGGCGCCGTAGTAGGCGACGGCCAGGTTGCCGTTATTCTTGATGGCTTCGTTGAATGAATTCTCTGCGCTGGAATAGTCCTTGGTCAACAACTGGGCCAGGCCCTTGTTGAACAGGTTTACATCCGTGGTGAGTGCGGAAGACTCTGAGCGAACAGCCGCATCATACTTGGCGATGTAAATCTCGGATGAACCTTTAACGCCATTGACGCCGCGGGCTACATCATTGCTGGCTCCGTTGAGCGCCTTGTTGGCATAGCTGGCTGCCTTGTAAGGGTTCTTATTCATCAGGGCGATAGTTGCCATATTGGCGTTAACCTCTGCGGTCTCACGAATCTTCGCGGCGAGTTCGAGCTGTGCGGTTGCCTTGGGAGCAAGTTCCGCTGCACGCGACGGATTCTCGATGGCCTGCTGGATGTAGGCAGCGCCCAGGTTGTTGTGCGCGTTCCAGTAGGTTCCCTTTTTCGTTGCGGCTGAGTAGATAGCTACTTTCTCATCCAAAGAAGGGGTGAGGGTAGCTGCATACATCAGTTCTTCAAAGGTGAGGGCATCCATGGAGCCGCCTTGGCTAATTTGCTTTGCCAGCACTGAAATCTCTGCATCGGTTTTCTTTTTCTTGATGGTCAGGATCTCGGTCTTGGCAGTACGCAAGCGAGGGTAGATATCCTTGAAGACTTTCTTGTAGGACTTCAGCTTTTCCATTTGTTTTTGCTGGCTGCCGAAATCACCGCCGCTGTTGATGATATTCAGGTAGGCTGATTTCTCATCAGAAGAGATGCCGTCGTAAGAGGCGAGTACGTTTTTGAATTCGTTCCAGTCGTCAACAACCGGCTTCAGGATAAATTTGATGGAGTCCGCTTTCTTCTGGTAGTCGTACTTCTTCATCTGTGCACGGTAGTATTTCTCGATGGCCGAAGCACGGTCCTGCGACAACTTGCTGTTAATCCGCTCACGACCTTCCGGGGAGTGGGTACCGGTGATGGTCACGGTGCGTGTAACGTTCTTGGCTGCGATAAAGGCATCCAATTGCTTGCCTTTGTCGCTGTTGGTTTCAGAGCGGCGCAGGACAGACTTGCTTTGTTCGAAAATGAAATCCGGGATAACGACCGGAATGATTTCCTCTTTGTTGTTGTATCCATGGTCCGCGTAAGCGGCGTAGTAGGAATTCTTGACCAATTTGGAAGTTGTGATCACACCGGTCGCCACATCCATGCGGGGTGTTTTCTTCGAACTGGTGCCCTTGGCCGCTACACCTTCCACCTGCACGGTGCCGGTGCGGAGTTCAGGCTGGTAAGGGAAGCTGAACGATTTGGACAATTTGGGTTGTTCGGTGGCGGCATTCGCAAAGTCATTGCCGTTGAAAACAATGGCGGGCAGTGCAAGTTCCTTGTCACCATACTTGTAAAAGCTGTTCAAGGTGTAGGTGGTACCCTTCTTCAACATCTTTACCGGAAGCGACGCAGACATTTCGTAGGCGACGGAATCTTTATGTACTTCCAACGGGTTGGGTGCAACCTGAAGGTTCTGCTGCTTCGCCAGCTTGATCATTTGCGGCAACGTGCAACCGGACAAGCCGAGCAGGCTGACGATGATGAACGAGTAAACTGCTTTTCTCATGGATGGTTTATTAGAGGTTTCAAAATGAGCGACAAAGCTACGTTTATAGGCCTTTTTATGCAATCCAAAGGCAAAAAATAAACGGCAGACGTCCCCAGGCCGCCGTCAAACGGTGTATATTTGCAGTCGGTTTTTTGCTGTGGGCATAAACGGCATGCAGGGTCAAATAACGCAATAAATCAACACCATGGAGTACATCAGGCAAATCAGCCGGTTTTTTGAGAATCACGCTTTCGGCGTATGCTCTGCTTTAGGTGAAAAACTGGGCATTGCTTCTTCCAGCATTCGATTGTTCTTCATTTACGCCTCGTTTCTGACGCTCGGCTCACCCGTCATTCTATACCTGGCACTGGCGTTTGTCATGAATATGCGGAAGCACTTGCGCCGAAGCAGCCGGTCGATCTGGGACTTCTAGCCCAGCACCAGCGACGCTTTCCGCTTACGCAGAATAAAGAAATCCCACACCACCCAGCCCCTGTATTGCGTGGGCAGTTGTCGATAACCAAGATATTTCGATCGCTTCCGCCGGGCCACCTCTCCACGGAAGTTCCGGAAGAAATGTGCATGTGCACGCCAGACAGCGAAACCATCGCGGATTGTTCCGGTCAGGATGAACTTAATGGCCGCAACCCAATCCATCGCCAGGCGGATCGGAAACTTGATCCATAATTCCGCGCCGGGAAGGTTGCTGAAGATCAAACTCAGTCCATTCCGAAAATTCAAATAGGTCTTGCGAGGATTGGATGCCGACAAGGTGCCGCCACCAACATGGTACACTGTGCTGGCGCCCGTGTAGTAAACACGCTGCCCGGCCCGTTGCAGCCGCCAACAAAGATCGATCTCCTCCATGTGCGCAAAAAAATCTTCATCGAGTCCGCCGAGTTGATGAAACCAATCCCGACGAATCATCATGCAGGCTCCGGACGACCAAAAAATATCGCGATCGTCATTGTATTGGCCTTCGTCCTTCTCCAGGCTGTAAAACATACGGCCCCTGCAGAAGGGATAACCCATGGTATCAATTAGACCGCCACCCGCTCCCGCATATTCGAAATGATCCCGTTGGCGCTCCGCCAAAACTTTCGGTTGCACGGCGGCTACATCGGGAAACCGATCCAGGACGCCTTCCAATGCTTGCAGCCAGCCGGCGGTTACTTCCACATCGGAATTCAAGAGTACATATCGTTCCGCTTCAATTTGCTTCAGCGCTTTGTTATAACCTCCGCAATAACCAAGGTTGGCTTCCAAAGCAATCCGTTCGACGGCGGGGAAATGAGTTGAAACCCACTCCAGGGAATGATCCGTGGAGGCGTTGTCAACCACGACAATGCGTGCTGTCCCGGAGTGCGTCACCACCGAAGGAAGAAACTTCTCCAGCAGTGCACGTCCGTTGTAGTTGAGGATGACGACAGCGGTGACGCTCATCCCATCATTTGGCTAAAGTCAATTCCGGGTATGTTGGGCAGGAGTCCTTCCGTGCTCTTCCGGAGCGCTTCCCGTGCGCGAACCTCGGCTTCGTCCATCGCCTTGTTGACAGCGGCAACCACCAGGTCTTGAACCAGCACGGAATCCGATGCGTTGAGAATGGAAGGGTCAATTTCAATGGCGAGCACTTTCTTCTTTCCGTTGACGGTTGCTTTCACCATGCCGGCGCCGGCCTCACCCGAAACAACAATCTTGTCCAGGCTGTTTTGAGCCTCGCGGAGTTTGGCCTGCATCTCCTTCACCTTGCCCATCATCTGCATCATATCCAGCATTGCGGCATGAATTTATTCGGGCAAAGGTAATGGTCTTCCGGGAAATTACCGGATGAGAGCGACAGTGCCTTCCTGGGAATACGTGCGCCCCGCCTTGTCAGTGATGTCTACCTTCCAGATGTAGGTTGACGATGGCATCGGTTTACCGTTGCTCGATCCGTCCCAAGGTTCATTTTTCTCGGTGACAAACAACGCAACGCCCCATCGGTCGAAAACGACCAGCTTCATTTTCACGATGTATTGTCCCCGTACCTGGAAGCCGTCGTTCAGGTTGTCATTGTTGGGCGTGAAAGCGGTAGGATAGTACAAGTTTGAGTTGCGGATAATTTCCACTTCGTTGGACAGTGCCACCGTCACGGCCGGGTCATTGGGGATGGCGCGAACGACATAGCGTACATATTGGTTGTCGGGATCTGCCGCGTCGTCCAGCAGCGTGGTATCGGCCGGCGCCTTGGTGATCGTCTGGAGCAGCGCACCTTGAAGGCTGTATTTCTCGACCACGTAGTTCTTTACCCCCGCCTTCCAACCTCGATAGCCTGACCAGGTCAGACTGATGCTATTGGTTTGGCTCAAGGTGCCATAAAGTTGTACGGGACAAATCAATACCCCCGGCCCGCTGAGATTGTCGCAGCGATCGACGTAGTCAACCTGATAACAGTACTTGCCGTTGGTTGCATAGCCATTGTCTACAAAAGGCGAGGCCGGTGATTTCTGGTAGAATTGGAGTGCTCCACCGGCTGACGACCGTTTGACATTATAGTCGATGGGAATGAAAAGGGGATCCTGGGTCCACGTCAGCGTCGCTGTCGCTCCGGACACTGTTCCGGTAACATCGTCAATAGCGGTGGGAACTTTGGTTGAAAATGAAGTACCGCATTTCTCCAGGGAAATGGATGTCCTTCCGGCGCCATAGTTGGTGGTTACCTGGTAACAATAGGACGTCTTACAAATGATGTCGGTATCATTGAAGGGTGAGGCGGCCACGGTTACATACGGCGTGCTGTTCCGCGAAATCGAGTAGTTGACAATGGGACCCGCGGTATTTGATTTCACGGTCATTACGTCACTTGCCGCGGTGACCTGGAGTTTGTTCGTACACATCACGTTGGAATACAACGACGTGTTGGTGCAGGGATCAAACGCACCGAGGCGAAAGCAGTAATAATTATCATCCAGCTTTAGATCGGTGATGGCCAACGTGCTGACGCCGTACAAGGTCTTGTAAAGTTGAAACGTTGTGGCATTATTTAATGCTGCCTCCAGCCGGTATTGGACGTGCTGAACGGTTGTAAAATCAAGGGTGATGTTGGAGGCATCCACGGATACCAATTTATCCAACGTCGGCGCCGTGAGTGCCGGCAGGGTAGTGAAACTTTGTGTTTTGGCCGTGCAGTTGTCGGCTGAGCTCAGATCCCGCCCACGGACCGCCATGGTATATGTTCCGGCAGGCGCATAGCTGTAGGGCGGAGTGACAATGTTGTTTGAAAAGGGCAGAATGTATTCCGGGGTTGCATCATTGTTGAAATCAATGACGTACTGATCGTATTTATTATCAACTACTTTAATGGTTGCCCGGTTTCCCGAGCAGGCGTAAATCTCAAAGTTTGGTTGGAGGTTCTGGTCTACGGTAATAACAATATCATCCGATCCAATGCTTTGGTAAAGAACGGACAGTGTATAGGTTCCAGGCACCGTATAGGTATGGGTGAACTGGTTTTGTGCGGCCGGCGTATTGTCGCCGAATGTCATCGAGCAGGGCTTGGCCCCGGTGCATTCTCCGGCGAGGAGATTACTGAGATTGATGGTCAATGATGCACATCCTTTCTTCTGATCGACCTGGAATCGTGCCAGCCGGCTATTGTACGGTTGTGCGGAGGCAAAACCAGCAGCCAGGCAAAAAATCACCATTGAAGCGAAAGTGACGTTCAGTCGGGATGTTGAATTGCGTCGCATTAGTCCAGGTCAACCGTCATGCAAAAATCCTCGGCAGAAATCAAATCATGGTGCAGCAGCCGGTCTGTCTCCATAAACGATATGCGTTTCCGAAAAGTATGAACAAACTGCTCCAACCGGGTCGATGTTTTCAACGGCCGGCGGAAGTGCAGTCCCTGCGCCGATGTGATCAGTTCAATGGCGAGGATGCCATACACATTCTTGACAATGCGATGGGCTTTGAGTGCTGCGTTGGCTCCCATGCTGACGTGATCTTCCTGGCCGTTCGATGAAACAATGGAGTCCACGGAGGCGGGGGTGCACAATTGCTTATTCTGGCTCACCAAAGCAGCTGCTGTATACTGGGGCATCATCAAACCGGAATTGATACCCGGATTTGCCACAAGGTAATTCGGCAGATCGCGCGAACCGCTGATTAATTGATAGGTCCTGCGTTCGGAGATGCTTCCCAATTCTGCCAGGGCGATCGAAAGGAAATCCAGCGCGAGCGCCAGGGGTTGGCCATGGAAGTTACCGGCCGATATGATCGCATCACGTTGCGGGAAGACATTCGGATTGTCCGTGACTCCATTGACTTCATCCAGGATAACCTTCGTGCAATAATCGATACCGTCGAGACTGGCCCCGTGAACCTGGGGTATGCAACGGAAAGAATAAGGATCCTGAACGTGCTTCTTTGCCTGGACGATCAGCTCGCTATCGGCCAGCAATTCACGCACTTCCCGGGCGATGATCGCCTGCCCGCGTTGCGGCCGTATGGTGTGCACGTCGGCGTCGAAGGGCTCAATTCGTCCGTCAAATACATCGAGAGAAAGGGCACCTATCCGGTTGGCCAATTTGATCAGCCGATGGGCGTGAAGCACGCACCAGGTACCGTAGGCGGCCATAAACTGCGTCCCGTTGAGCAGCGCTAACCCTTCTTTGGCCTTGAGGTGAATCGGCTGCCAACCAAAGCGTTCTAGGATTGACTTCGAAGGATATTCTTTCCCATCAACGAACACTTCCCCCAAACCAATAAGCGGCAGGCTCAGGTGAGCTAATGGCGACAAATCACCGGAAGCCCCCAATGAACCCATTTCATAGACTTTGGGATACACTTTGTGATTGAAGAAGTCAACGAGACGTTGAACCGTTTCCAGCTGAACGCCGGAATAGCCATACGACAGGGACTGTACCTTAAGAAAAAGCATCAGGCTCACGATCTCCAGTGGAATCGCCGGGCCCATCCCGCAGGCGTGCGATTTGACAAGGTTTTCCTGAAGTCGTTCCAGTTCGCCGGCAGGAATGTTCTTGTTGTAGAGTGATCCAAAGCCGGTATTTATTCCATACACGGGCTTCTGGTCGGCAGCGACCTTGCGGTCGAGATAATCGCGGCAGTCCTGAATAAGCTGCCGGGCCCGGTCACCGACTTCGATCCGGGTGGTGTCAGCAAGTACGGCCCGCAGATCATCCAGCGTCAACCGTTCGGCGGATATGGTATGGAGGCTCACGGGTGGGTGCTTGGTTTCAGGTCCGACAACAATTGCTCCAGGGTTCTCATGTGCTGTTCTCCGGTCTTGAGATTCTTTACGGCGAGTAATCCCGATTTCATCTCTTCACTGCCAATAACAACAGCATAGGCAATCCTCTTTCTGTCGGCGTATTCGAGTTGCTTTTTCAGCTTGGAAAGGTCAGGATAAACTTCAGTCGCCAGGCCTTTTTTGCGCAGGATCTGCGCGATGTTCATGCCGTACCGCATGCACGCTTCATCAAAGTGACAAATGAGAACGTCGGATGACCGCTGGGTTTCTTCGGGGAATAACTTCAATTCCTCCATGGCGTCGTACAAACGGTCTACCCCGAAGGAGAAGCCCACACCGGAACTTCGCTCTTTGGAGTCGAACACGGCGGTGAGATTGTCGTAGCGCCCGCCGCCGCTGACACTTCCGACAGAGGCATCGGTAATTTTCACTTCGAAAATACAGCCGGTGTAGTAGCTCAATCCCCGGGCCAGGGCGATGTCAAATTCAACCGGTGCATCGGCGCCGCCGAACGCGGCCAGGTGTGAAAAGACTGTCTCAAGATCGTCCAGGGATTTGTTGGCTCCTGCATGCGCGCTGAGTTGAGTCCGGAGCATCGCCAATTTTTCCGCATTGCTGCCCTTCGCACCCAGCACGTTGAACAATGAATCGACGGCGCTGCTGGTAAATCCTTTCGCCAGCAATTCTTCCCGGACACCTTGTTCGCCGATCTTATCCAGTTTGTCGATCGCCACGAAGAGCGATCCTTCCTGGCTTCCGGCGCCGGCGAGCGCCGCCAGTCCGGCCAACACACCGCGGTGGTTGAGTTTGATGGTGTAACGGCCAATGCCCAATTTCTCAAACACGTCGCGGATCATCAGAATAATTTCCGCCTCGCACACCAGCGAGTCCGTTCCGATCACGTCGGCATCGCATTGATAGAATTCGCGGTAGCGGCCTTTCTGCGGGCGGTCTGCGCGCCAAACCGGCT
The DNA here is from genome assembly GCA_044221195.1 of Cyclobacteriaceae bacterium. Classification (GTDB taxonomy): domain Bacteria; phylum Bacteroidota; class Bacteroidia; order Cytophagales; family Cyclobacteriaceae; genus ELB16-189. Next base: position 31,995 of record JBGAPO010000006.1, on the reverse strand, counting down.
GAATCTGGTAGCGCTTGAAAGGAAAGGTAATTTCGTGGCGATTCATCACGACATATCGCGCGAAGGGAACGGTGAGGTCGTACTTCAGTCCCTTTTCGGCAATGACCGGCGTAAGGCGACGTGAGTCCCTGGAGGAAAGAAGCGATGAGTCAGCTTCCTTAAGAAAGTCGCCCGAATTAAGGACTTTGAATAGGAGTTGGTCGCCCTCTTCTCCATACTTTCCCGTGAGGGTGGAAAGGTTTTCCATCGCCGGAGTCTCCAACGGGAGGAAACCGTACCGTTCAAAAACGGTTCGGATTGTTTGGAAGATAAACTGCCGTTTAGCCATAACGGCAGGTCCGAAATCACGTGTGCCTTTGGGGAGAGTTGGTCGGTCCATAAATCAAGGCTCCAAGTTAATCACAACACCACAGAATCCTTGATTTCATGGCCCTGGGCAAATAATCCGCGGGGCACGGGGAGAAAACTCGGAATTCTGATTAGTTTTGCAGCCTTTAATTCGAAAGATCATGTCTGTTACCCGCCTAAAACGCAAGAATCGCAAGGACAAGGCCGTTGCCGCCCGCCGTCGCCAAGCCCTCAAGCTCCAAGGTTTCAAGCCTGTAGCCAAAGGGATCGATGTGGAGAAGATCAAAGAGGAATTCAAAGCCAAGAAGGCCGCCAAGAAGTAGATTCCTCAGGCGTATTTCCGGGGCCAAGATAGGCACGTCATCCTATTCGACCCTGGAAAATATCATCCGGGCAAGGCCCCCCGTTTGCCCAATTCTATCACTTCCAGTTTAGTCATCTTTCCATCCTTGATTTGCATGCGCAATACCGTGCGCATGAGGTGGAATCCCTGTTGACCGGCAGCTCCCGGATTGATGAAGAGGACGCCACTTGCCGGGTCTTTCTTCACTTCGCAGATGTGTGAATGGCCGCAAATCAAGACATCGGGCTTCCGCTCGGCGAGCAATTGTTTAACGCGGCTGTTGTACCTGGGCGGTTTCCCGGCGATGTGCGTAATGAAGAATGTCATTCCACTTCGCGTCAGCCAAAGGTCTTTGGGAAATCGGGTGTACAGGCTGGCATCATCGATGTTGCCATGCACGGCTTGAACAGGTTTTATTTTCTCCAGGCTGTCAATCACATTGACTGAACCGATGTCACCGGCATGCCATATCTCGTCGCAGGTGGAGAAATGCGTCGCCAGCGATTCATCCAGGAAACCATGCGTGTCGGAAATGAGCCCGATCGTAACCACCTCAATGAACGGATGTCGTTACCCGAATACCCAGCAACGAATCGAGCGCGTGGTCGAGCCGGGTGATTCCTGGATAGGCGTTGTTGCTGAGCAAGATGTACGTCTTGTCAACGTCGATAAAACGAACGATCCGGGTGGAGTAACCGGGATTTGAACCGGTGTGCCAGATCTTCCGTCCCAGTGTTTTGTGTTGGTCGAGGTCCCATCCAAACCCGTAGTTCGACAACGAATCATTTCTTAGTTTATAGGGGGTGAATGCCTCGCTCAATGTTTCGGATTTGATGAGCGTGTTTTGGTACAAGGCCCTGTCCCATTTCAGTAGATCGGACGACGTCGAACTCACGCGACCCGGTCCTTTGCGGTTACCAAGCCAGACAATGTAGTTGGACGATGGAAATGAATCGGCGCGGATGTAACGGCTCTTCTCGGGCACAAAGATGTATCCCTTCGCGAAGTTTGGTACGCTCGCCTTTTCTTCCAGCGTGCGGATGTCGGTAGACTTCATCCCCACGGGAGTGAAAATCCGTTCGCGGCAGAGGGCAATAAAGTTCTTACCGGAAGCGATCTCTGCGATACTGCCCAGAAGGACATAACCTGTATTGCTGTATTCATAGCGTGCCCCCGGCTCAAAACGTTTTTCCGGATGGAAAGCAATCAGGTATTGAATAATCTGGTCATTACCGGCCACCTTGGTTTTGTCCCAGTGCTCATCCATGACGGCCTGGTAGTCAGGAAGACCGGAGGTATGCGTGAGGAGATGCCGGACGGTAATGCCGCGATAGGGAAGTTCAGGAATAAATTTTGACAGCGAATCTTCATAGGTCAGTTTTCCCTCTTCCTGCAGCATCATGATGATCATGGCCGTGAACTGCTTTGAGACTGATGCCAGTTCGAATACCGTGGTTGTATCATTGCTCAGGCCGGCTTCCCGATCGCGGTATCCGAAAGCCTTGTGAAAAACCGGCTTCCCGTTCTCTGCGACAAGTGCCACTCCGGAAAAGTCCGGGTGCGACGCAAACAAGGAGTCGATAGATTGCGGAAATGAATCGGCTGACTTCTCTGCGGGCCCGCAGCTTGTCACCAATATGAACAGCAGGGCGATGGTAGTCAGTCGCATCATCAATCTATTTAGGGCAGCTTTTTGCCAAGGTCATCCAGGCATTTCTGCATGGTTGTCGTATGGCCAATCAGGTATTTCGAAATAAACCGGAATATGGGATTATAGACTTCACCTGTCTCGGTGATGGTCACCCGGCAACCTTCCGGAAGCGGTGTAAGTTCAAAGGTCCACGATCCGCCAAAGGGAAGGTCGGTGCTGGCAATCCGGATAACGATTCGTTCCGGGGTATCGAACTCTTCAATGCGATATTCGATCGCTTCGCCGCCGGTCGAAATTTCGGTGAAGCCATTGTGGCCCAGCTTGATTTCCTGGAGATCGCTTCTCCATTTCGGCCAGTCGGCAAAGTCGGACAGCACCAGCCACACATCGTGCTGACTGGTATTGAAGTCGCGGGATACACTCGCAACATGCTGCTGCGGCAGGCTTCGGCCGGCGACGTACAAACCGATGACGGAAAGACACAGAATAACGACGATGCTGATAAACCAGCGCGTCTTGAACCAGGTGACGTGGCGGGTGGGGCTCATAGTGAAATAATAGGACAATATTACATCCTCGCCGCCGGGACTACAATTCAATGTGCGCCCGAAGAGCAAACAAATGGACAGGCCCGCGGTCCTGGTTGTATGCCGGGTTAACCACCAGCTGGTAATCGGCCGTGAGCCAGAAGCCCGGATAGAACATGTTGACCTTGTAATAGAACTCTGTGGCCCACTCTCCGGCATAGTTCAGCTTGCCGTCGCCGATGATGAACCCATATCCCCCGGCGCCGAGATAGTTGCGATGGGGTTGTGAAATGCCATTGACAAGGGTGGCCAGCCCGAATTCGTCGCTGTTTTTCGGAAAAAGCCCCGCTTTGTCCACAATACCGATGGACACGGACCGGTCGATTTCGGTGAACGCCCAGGTCTCGTTGGTGCCGTCGTTCCAGCTCGCCCGGGCAAAGGCGCCGATGCGCGAGCTGATTTCCTGTTCCACGTTGAAAAGCCACCCGTACTTCGTGCTGCCCACGGTCCGCGTGGCCGTTACATCCGGTGCAAGTGGTTGAAGCGCCACAGCCCGGTCATAGTTACCCATGTGTGCCAGCGTGTAGAATCCCAGCAGCCGGGCTACACCGGGGCGCTTTCCAATGGTGAAGGATTTTTCCACTTCCAGGGTGTACGACCGGTGGTTGGTGATATCCATGTCAAGATCGTTGCCGTTTGCTTCCTTGGGTACCAGCACAACGGCGCCTCTTACAGCCCAGTTGGGATTGCCATATTCCACATGAACACCCCAGGTATACCCACGCACGTTGGCCGGGTAATCCCAACCGCCGCCGCTCATGAGCGCCCAGTTCAGGAATTGAGAGCGCGGGTCATGGCTATAGCTGTTCTTGTCATAGAAGTCGGCCATGCTGAATTTTCCCCCGACAATATCGAGGTACTTTGATGTTCGCGTCTTGTTTACCTGGTTGGCGCTTTCGCCGATGTAGATTTCATCACCGCCCAAGTTGAACGTATGCTTCAGGTAAGCGCGCGCGAAGTAGAAGGCAGGGGAGGGATCGCCGACGCGAAAGGCTTCGCCGTTAGGGAATCCGGCAATGCCTTTGGCGCTTCCCACCCCGGCACCGCCGGCAATTTCGGGGTTGAGGTAGAACTCCCCGAGTTTACCCACCTGGATGCCCCAGAAGATGGTGGCCGTAAGGGTCATTGCCGTGGGCTCATCGGCAACCAGGCTGTTTGCTCCGCCGTACGGCGCGTGAAAGGTGGGGTGCAGTTGACTGACCGTAGTAAGCTGGAAGTGGAAGTCGGTGTTCAGGTTGGCGGCGCTGTCGGGGATAACAGGGATTTGACCGAAAACAATCGTGCTGCAGGCGCAAAGGGCAACAACAAGCCCAGGGAGTCGCAGACAGCGGTGGTGCATCGGACAATATAATGAATCGGTCCTGCTATCTTATCGATTTGCTCAAAATAGGAAAGCAAGCCGCACGCCATACGCGATCTGTCGGCCGTCACCTTGTCCCGCGGCATAAACATTCTTTACTCCCGTGCTGTAGACAAAATGCGCCTGGAAGACGGTTCCGGTTCCGCCGACATCAATGTCAAAACCTGCAGAAAATTGCAGGCCGACATCATGTCGGAAATAATCAGCGGTTACCGGAGTGTCTTTGTGTGTGCCATCAATAACGGCCTGAAAAACATCATTTGATTCAATGTTATACATATAGACCGCCCCGATCGATCCGCTGGGCCGCATTCCTTTGATCAGGTCTTTCGGCGAGCGCAGCAGCAGCGTCAGGGGCACTTCAATCGTATTGAAGCGGAGTTTCTCCAGGTAGGTGGAGTCAACATCGCCCTGGACGCCGTTGTTGCCGACGACCCACGGGTGGGCAAACGCTCCGCCCGATTTATCCTGATTAATGATGCCGGCGCCCCGCTGTTGATAACCGATTCCCAGGCCGACGCCGATCACTTTGGTAAAGTAGTATTCCACGCGGAAGTCAAAGCCGACAGAGGGTTTGGTAAAATACTCCTTGGCCAGGTTGTCACCGACAATTGTTGACCAATACATGTTGTAATTGCCGCCCCACCGGAACTTCTTATCCCACGGAGTTACCTTGGCTTTTTCCGCCGCCTCCGCCTTGATCGACGCCATGGTCTGGGCGCTTGCAGGGCCTGCAAATCCAAGAAGAAGGATGAATACTATCACAAATCGTTGCATACGCTTCATCTATTTGGCGTTTTCAAAATCTTCAAAATCGCTATCCTCATTGAGCTCTTCAATGGATTTGCTAAAACTGGATCTCAGCATCAGGTAGTAGATAGCGGGAAGGGTCACCAGTGTCAGGATGGTGGCCGAGATTAGTCCGCAGATCACAACAACCGCCAGCGGCTTCTGTGTTTCCGATCCGATACCAGTGGAGAGTGCGGCAGGCATCAATCCGAGACCAGCCATCAGTGCGGTCATGACCACGGGCCGCACCCTGCTCATGGCGCCTTGCTGGATGGCCTGCATCAGGGGTACACCCATGCGTGTATACTTGTTGAATACGGCGACAAGTATCACACCGTTCTGTACGCACACCCCAAACAAGGCAATGAAACCAACGCCGGCAGAGATGCTGAAATTGATGCCGGTGATAAGAAGCCCAAGAATGCCGCCGATGAGGGCGAACGGCACGTTCATCAGCACAATGGATGCGTCGCGAACGGAGTTGAACATGAAGAAAAGCCACATAAAGATCAGCAGGATGGATATGGGCACGACAATCTTCAACTGGTTGGTGGCGCGTACCTGGTTTTCAAATTCACCATTCCACGTCATCGAGTATCCCTTTTCCAATTTTATGCCGTTGTGCACTTTCTCCTGTGCTTCAGCGATGGTGCTGCCAAGGTCTCTTCCCCGCACGGAGAACTTGATGGGGATAAACCGGAGATTCCCTTCGCGATAAACAAATGCCGGACCGTTCTGCACCTTGATGTCGGCGATTTCACCCATGGGAATCTTGGTTCCATTGGCGCAGGGTACCAGCAGTCGGCCGATTTCCTTTTCGCCTCGTCGGAATTCGGAAGAATACCGGACGCGGATGTCGAACCTGCGTTCGCCCTGGTAAAAAGTGGAGACCCGCTTCCCGCCGATGGCCATCTCAATGATATTATTGGCTTCGTCCACGTTGGCGCCGTACCGCGCCATCTTGTCCCGGTTTAATTCCACCCGAAGCTCGGGTTGGCCAAGACTTTTGAAAATGCCCAGGTCTTGAACGCCGTGCACCGTTCGCATGATGTTGCGCACCGAGTCGGCGATTCCTTCGATCTTGACAAAGTCGTCGCCAAAAATCTTGATGGCCATTTCACCCTTCACCCCGGAGACTGCCTCTTGTACGTTATCTGAAATGGGTTGCGAGAAACCAAAGACGACACCCGGGAATTGCCCGTTAAGTTCGTTCTGCATGTCGTGGATGATTTCTTCCTTGGTCACCTTGCGCTTCCAATCTCCTTTTTGGTAGAGGTCTACGAAAAACTCCACGTTGAAGAATCCGGTAGGATCAGTTCCGTCGTTCGGTCGTCCATTTTGTGAAATGACACCGCGGACTTCCGGATATTTTTCGAAGATCTTCCTCATCTGGGAGGACATCTGGTTGGCGCGGGTAAAGGCAACACTCTGCGGCATGCTGGCGCGTACGTAGATGGAACCTTCATTCAGTTGCGGTAAAAACTCGGTGCCGAGACTTCCCGCCAACACGAGACTCAGAAACAGGATAGAAAGGGCGATCAGAATACTTCTGCGGGGATGATTCAAAGACCAGTGGAGCGTTGGGCGGTAAATGGAATCAAGCCCCTTGACCAGCTTATTCTCCTTCTCTCGTACGTTGGTTGCCAGCAGGATATTGCACAGCAACGGAACCAGCGTGAGGGTGAAAATCAAAGCGCCCAGCAGGGCAAAGCCCATGGTAAAGGCGAGTGGACTGAACATCTTGCCTTCCACTTTTTGAAAGGCGAAAATGGGAATCAATGCGGTGATGATGATTAGTTTGCTGAACAGAATCGGTTTGCCCATTTCCACCGAGACCTGATTGACCATCGCGTATTTGGAAAGGCGATTGAATTCCTGGGCGCCAAGTTCCGATTGCTTGTGAGCCAGGTACACAAACACTCCCTCCACCATCACCACGGCCCCGTCGATGATAATACCGAAGTCAATGGCGCCAATCGAAAGAAGGTTCGCCGACATCCCTTTCAGGTGCATGCAGATGAAAGCAAACAGCAACGCCAACGGGATGATAATGGCCACAATTAATGTGGTGCGCCAATCCAACAGGAAAATGGATAGAATGAACGTCACCAGCAGCATGCCGACGATCAGGTTCTCCATCACCGTATGCACCGTGAGATCCACCAGGTTGGTCCGGTCGTAGAAGACGTTGATTTTGACGCCCTCCGGCAAAACACGGTCGTTGAGATCTCTGATCAACACATTGAGGTCCTTGAGGACCTTGCTGGGGTTTTCCCCTTTACGGAGCAGCACGATTCCTTCCACGACGTCCTCTTCATCCCCGCGGCCAACTTTGCCAAGGCGTGGGCGGAAAGATTCTGAAACGGTAGCCACATCCTTTATCCGGATCGGGGTGCCGTTGACATTTTGTATGATGATGGACTCGATATCCTTCGTGTTGGCGACCAAGCCAAGACCACGGACCAGGTAGGTCTGTTCACCTCCTTCGATCACATCACCACCAATGTTTGAGTTGTTATCGTGCAAAGCAGCAAATACATCGTCCGGACTGAAGTTGTATGAGGTGAGAAGATTGGGGTTCAGTGTGACTTCATAGGTTTTGACTTCGCCGCCAAAGGAAATCACATCCGCAATTCCCGGCACGGCTTTCACGCGTTTGTCGATCACCCAGTCCTGTATCTCTTTGAGTTCGCGTACGGATTTTTCCTTTGACTGCAGGGTGTACCGGTAGATTTCTCCAGTCGGTCCAGACGGAGGCTGAACCTCCACGTCGGCGCCATCGGGCAGCGACATGTTCTGCAGCTGGTTGAAAACCAGTTGCCGCGCCACGAAGTCGGTGACGTGGTCCTCAAAAAAGATGGTGACCACCGAAAGACCGAAGAGCGAAATCGACCGCAGGCTGGTCTTGTCCGGCACCACGTTCATTTCGGTTTCAATGGGAATGGTGACGAACTTCTCCAGTTCCTCCGCACTTCGGCCCGGCCACTGCGTAATGATGACCACCCGGGTATTGATGACATCGGGAAATGCTTCGATGGGAGTCTGCGTGAAACTGCGAACGCCCGCCACGATCACCACGAAAGTTCCCAGGAAGACGAAGAGTCTGTTCCGAAGCGAGAAACCGATAATGCCTTTGATCAGGTTATTCATGAAGGACGAGCAAAAGCGTTAGGATTTCTGATTAAAGGCCGTGAGGGCGAACAAGGCGCCATCGATGATGATCCGGTCGCCGGTCAGCAGACCCTCTTTCACCTCGGCATAGTCGTTGAACTTTCGGCCCACGCGGACCATCACTTTCTCAAATGTATTTGGGGCGACTTCCCGCATGGCGTAGTAGTTGTTGTTTTCGAGGACCAGTGCCTTGTTGGGAACGGCCAGCACATTTTCGCTGGTTTTTGAGGTAATGATGATGGTGGCGAACATCTGGGGTTTGAGCAGGCCCTCCTCGTTGTTCAATTCGGTTCTGACCCGGATGACCCGGGATTGGGGGTCGAGCACGGTACCGATCTTCTTGATCGTGCCGGTGAAGGTTTTGTCCGGATAGGCGATGGTCTTAACCGCCACCCGATCGCCTTCGTGAACTTTGCTCATATCGCTTTCATGCACGTTCGCCCAGATCCAGACCGTTTTAAGATCGGAGATGGTAAAAATGTTGGTATTGTTGTCGGTCCGTATCTGCATGCCCTCATTGATGTTCCGTTCTACGATGTAGCCGGATCGTGGCGCCAGCACCCGGAAGGTGGCGTCGAGCCGCTCGGAAGAACTGCCGTACAACTCCAGGATCTGCTGCTTCTCCTTGAAATCAGAAAGCCCATTGGCGTAATCCTTCCTGGCCTCGGCATACTCTTTCTCCGAAATCATCCCTGTCTTGTAAAGTTCTTCGGCCCGCGACAGGTTTTTCTCCGCTACTTCCAGATCGGCCTTAGCCACGTTATAATTGCGCTGCAAGGCCGTCACGTCGGTGCTGAGCATGCTCGCGAGCAACTGCCCGCGCTGCACGTAATCGCCCAGTGAAACCTCCACGTTTTCCACCGTACCGCTGACGATAGGAAATATCCGGATCACGGTATTCTCGTCGAAATTTACTTCGCCTACAGCGGCGTACTCTTCGGCATAAGGAATGGGCTGTACCGTCTGGACTCCCATGGTCTTCATTTGACTGGCGGTCAATACGATCTGGTTGGGAGAATCATCCGCCGTGGAGGCGCTCTGATCTTCCTTACCGCCGCAGTTTGACAGCAGAAGGATCAACAGAATGAGCAAAGGATTATGAAAGGTCTTCATGGCGGTGCGGTTCAATATTCGATGAGGTTTGTACCAATGGAAAAATTCAGTTCGTTCACGTTATTCAGGTATTGTTGCTTCAGCTCAATGAGCTGGATATTGGTCTGTATGTAGATACGTTGCTGGTCGATGAACTGGAGCAGGCTGATGTTGCGTTTCTGAAATGCGTTGTTGGTGCCAATGTTCAACTGGGTTAGTCCGTCCATGAACTCCGGCTTATAATTCGCGAGGCCATTATTGGAATTCTTGTACCGGTTATACGCGGCGAAGACTTCATTGCGAACCTGGTTGTCCAGCTGCATGTACTGCAGGTTGGACTGCTTGATGGATACCTTGGCTTGCTCGATGCGGCCCTGGTTCCGGTCAAATATGGGAATGAAAATCTCGGAGGTAAACCCGTGATAAGGCCGGATGTAGTTACTTCCGCGGTCCTGCGGCTGGTAACCGATCTTGATATCCGGAACGCCGGACGACCGTTGCAACTTGAGATTCCGTTCCTGGTACTTGATGTTCAGCTTGGCCAGTTGGATGTCCGGCCTGGAATTAACGGCCTGCTCGGCCAGCACCGTTGGAACGAAGTCTTGCCCGACAATGGGTGTTCGCTGTTCCACATGAAAAGTTGTGTCCTGGGGAAGGCGCAGCAGGATGCGAAGGTCAGACATCGCCCGCTCTTTGTCATTTTGGTTGGTCAGTGATACGGCCTTCACATCGAGGTATTCGGCCTGAAGGCGAATGGCCTCCGTCTGTGAGATGGTTCCCACCTCGAGTTGCCGGCGCGTGGCCTCCATCAGGCGGTCGTAGTTGTTGATGACCCGTTGGTAGAGTATGTCTTTCGCCTGCAGGGCGGCGAGGTTGTTATAGGTAATGCCCATTTCAAAAAGCAGGGAGCGGAGAACATCCTCCATTTGTTTTTCAGCCATCTCTACGCCGACGCGGGCGAGTTTAACCGAGTTGGTGTGTTTGCCGGCATACGAAAAGGTTTGTTCAACCTGGATCAGGATTTGGTTGCGGACGGCGAAGTATTCGTTGGTCTCCGTGTTCCACATGTCGCCGTTGATGATGAAATACGGGTTGTTCCAGACTCGTGCCTGGATGACGCGTGCCCTGGCCTGGTCGATGTCATAGTAGGCCGAGAGCAAACCGACGTTGTAGTTCATCAGCCGGGCCTTGGCCTTCTGAAAACTCAATACCGTATCGGGCGCTGTCGACTGCGCGCTGGCAGCAGACAAGGATAGACCCAGGAATACGACGGAAAGGAGGAATGTTTTCATTAATCAAAAAGAAAAGAATCAAACGAAGCGACGCGGATATCCAGTAGCCTGGACTACCGGTATCAGATCAACAGGCGTTGATGCAAGGCAAGCAGTGTTCGCGGCGAGTAGCCGGGAAGTGAAAGCACTGTGCCGAAGGAATTGGGCAGATCCTCAACGTCCGTTGAAATAAGCACCGGATAGGATCGCAGGCTAACGGAAGTATGGTGTTGATTCGTCGATTCGTCCTCTTCGCCCTCCATCACCTCCATGGCAAGGGTAGAAGCGGGCATAGGTTGGATGGCCGTAATGACGTTTTCGTAACGGTCTGCCTGGGGTGCATTGCGCGCCCCCATGATGAATACCCCCAGCACGAAATAAAGCACCGCCCCCGCCAGAATCAGCGTAGCAGATGTTCGGGGTTGCCGGTGAAGAATTGGTGTCATCAGTGGGGTGGGTCGCAAAGATTAGAAATATTATCAATACGCACAATTAAGGCCCTTTTCATGGATTTCTGGTTAGTTCTGGTACAAAATCCAGGATGATGGAGTTCATGCAAAACCGTTTTCCCGTCGGCGGAGGTCCATCATTGAATACATGCCCCAGGTGACTTTCGCATCGGCCGCAAAGCACCTCAACCCGTTTCAATCCATGCGACGTGTCTTCCTGGTAGACTACGCTGTTCTTGCGCGAAGGCTCATAGAAACTCGGCCACCCGCAGTCGCTCGCGAACTTGGCGTCCGAGCGAAAGAGCTTGTTGCCGCAAACCGCACAATAGTATGTTCCCGGAGAATTGAACTTGTAGTATTTCCCGGTGAATGCTTTTTCCGTCGACTTGAGACGTGCCACCTCATAAATGCTGTCCGCAAGCACGGTCTTCCAAATTGAATCAGGTACATCCAAGGTGGTGGTGTCCGTACGGGAATAGTAGGGGTTGCTGGTTTGGATCACCCGGGCGGTGTTCGGCGAACTGGTTTCCTTTTTTGTTGTTGGCTGACAACTCAATAAAAGGCTCGCAATGGCAATGACTTGGAGAGGCTTCATGTGGGTGTTACCGATACCTTAGTCCATAACCCAATTTTGGGGGCGTTTGTTCATCGCCAATAAAATGGGGCGTACGGAGCGATGGTCTGTCATTCAAACCAACCGATGGTGTAAAGATCGTTATTGATGCCCGAGATGCCCCGTTCTCAATCATTAAGTTTACCTTAATTCGGATTCTATGCTGTCGAGTTACCTGAAAGTCGCCCTTCGTGCCTTGCTGAAGAACAAGGTGTATTCGGCTATCACCATTTCCGGGCTGGCCATCGGGCTGACCGGCTTCATTCTCATCGGCATTTACATCCGCAAGGAAACCAGCTTTGATACGTTCTTTGCCGACGGCGAGCGCATCTTCCGGTTGAATACAAAGGTGGATGTGAACGGTGTGCAAAACACGTATTCGGGCGCTCACTACCCGGCGGCATATGATATCGTGGAAGAATTTCCAGAAGCAACGCGCGCCTTAACGCTGTACGACCCCATTCCATTCCAGGGCGTCGTCCCCCGCATTCGTTATGGTGAACATGAATTTGCCGAGCGCGGCTTTTTGTTCACCGACTCGTCGTTCTTCTCCTTCTTTGATTTTCCTGTTCTCTACGGCGACCCCAAGACTGCCTTGCGGGAAGTGAATTCGTTGGTGATAACCCAGGCGACGTCGAAGAAGCTTTTTGGTGACGAGAACCCTGTCGGGAAGATGGTGACCTTCAATGATTCCGTCACGTTCAAAGTGACTGCCGTGCTGGCGCCGGTCGCCTTCCATACGCACCTTCAGCTTGACTACCTGGCGCATGCCGACCACCTTATCCAGTCGTTCGTGGGAAGTAACATCAAGCTGGAAGACAGCTATGTCGGGATGTGGTATTATGCGTACATCAAGCTCAAGCCCGGCACTTCGGTGGAAGCGCTCGAAGCCAAGTTGCCGGATTTTGTAAAGCGTCACTATCCTCCCCGGTACACGGATAATCACGCGGCGCTCACGCTGCAGAATGTCCGTGACATCCATCTGCACTCCCAGTTCTCCGGTGCTGATCTGTCGCCGAACGGAAACATCAGCTACCTGTACATTCTTTCCGTCATCGGCGTGTTGCTGCTGGTCATCGCCTGTATCAACTTCATTAACCTGTCAACGGCACGCTACATGACGCGGGCCAAGGAGGTGGGATTGCGCAAGGTGGTGGGCGCGCAACGGATCCAGCTCTTCGCCCAGTTTACCGGCGAGGCGGTCATCATCACGCTGCTGGCGGGGTTATTGTCGGTGGCAGGTGTTCTGGCGGTCATGCCCTTCTTCAACCAACTGGCCCATGCGAACCTGGAGCCGGGCGAATTGATGAATGCCGTTACGTTGGCTGAAATCGCTGGCCTGTTCATCACCGTGGGAATCCTGTCGGGCATTTATCCCGCACTGGCCTTGTCCGGTTTTCAGCCCATCCGCGTACTGAAGGGTATGGTGGAAACGCCCGGAAGGAGTTTTAATCTGCGCCGCGTATTGGTGGTCATTCAATTCGCCGTCTCCATTACCCTCATCATTGGCACACTGGTGGTCTACAGCCAGCTAGACTACCTCCAAAGCCGGAGCATGGGTTTTGATCGTGATCAATTGATCATGCTGCCGGTGTCCGGCACATCCATCTTTCAGCAGTACCCCACATTCAAGGCACAGGTCGGGCAGTTAAGCAACGTGAAGGCAGTGACGAACCTTTCCCATGATCTTGGCCAGAAGAACCTGCCGTACCTCCCTGTTATTGCCGAAGGGAAAGACGAGGAGCAGATGGTCCCGTTGATGTACGCCGGGTTTGATTTCCTGGAAACGTTTGGTGTCGAAATGTCGGAGGGCCGATTTTTTGATGAGGCGTTTGCGTCGGACAGTTCCCTCGCTTTTGTCGTCAACGAATCGGCGGCCCGGACGTTTGGTTGGAAGGACCCGGTAGGCAAGAAGCTGAAGGTCGGGTTTCGCGGATCTGACTCGACACGCGTGATCGGCGTGATCAAGGATTTCAATTTTGACCCGCTGAAGTCGGCGATCGGCCCCCTGGTGATACAATTCAGCCGGGCATTCGGGAATGTGGCCATCAAGATGGGAAGCGGCAACAACCGCCCGGTGATTTCGGAGATTGAATCGATCTGGCAACGGACGTATCCGCAGATTCCTTTCACTTACTATTTCCTGGACGAAGGACTGAAAGCAACCTATTCGGAAGAAGCCCGCGTCGGCAAGATTTATTCCGTCTGCTGCCTGCTTGCCCTTTTCATCGCCTCGCTGGGGTTGTTTGCCCTTGCCTCATTCACTATCCGCCGCCGGCTGAAAGAGATCAGCGTCCGCAAGGTGCTGGGGGCGTCGGAGCCGGGGATTGTATTACTGATTTATCGCGACTTCCTGCTGCTGATCCTTATTTCCTTCGCTGTGGCGACGCCGGTGTCCGTGGTCATTTTCAGCAGTTGGCTCGCGGAATTTGCCTATCACATCTCCCTGCAGCCGGCTTACTTCATCATGGCCGTGGGTGCAGTGATCGTGGTCTCCTGGATCACGCTGGCCTTTCAATTGTTCCGCGCCAGCCGGGTGAATCCGGCCGTCATCTTGAAATCCGAATAGCCTGAAAACACCGGAGGTGAACCTTTCCGGGTTCACCTCCGCTTGTCTTACATGCCCATGCCCTTGCCTTCTTTCTTGGCGCGTTTTTCAGCGCGCTTTTCCTTCAAGGTCTTCTGTGGCTTTTTCTTCTCTTCTTTCTTTTTGTCTTGGCCTTTTGACATAAGTAGTTGCAGTTAGATGAACAATAGTCAAATCTACTATTGAAAGTTGTTTCTAACAAAACCGGGACGGCCGTAACAACGGACGGCTAGTGCTGCTTTTTGCGGCGCCAGTGCCCTGACCATTGTTTCTTGGGCCTGCGGCCGCCGTTGTGGGCGGAAGTGGCCTGGTGTACCCGGGGCCTGCTGGCGTCGCCGCCGCCTTCCGAATGGTACGGATGACTGTCGACGACCGGTACGCTCTTGGCGATCAGTTTCTGGATGTCGCGGAGGAACTCGCGCTCTTCCGTGTCGCAGAAGGAGATGGCTATGCCGCTGGCTCCGGCCCTGCCGGTGCGGCCGATGCGGTGCACATACGTCTCGGGTACGTTGGGCAGTTCGAAGTTGATGACGTGTGAAAGATCGTCGATGTCGATGCCGCGGGCGGCAATGTCGGTGGCCACCAGCACGCGGGTGACGCGCGACTTGAAATTGCTCAGCGCTTTGATGCGGGCGTTCTGCGACTTGTTGCCGTGGATGGCTTCCGCCTGTACGCCGGCGCGGCTAAGGTCTTTCGCCACCTTGTCGGCACCATGCTTGGTACGGGTGAAGATGAGCGCCGATTCAATGGACGCATCCTTCAGCAGGTGGAGGAGCAGGGAGCGCTTGTTGGACTTCTCCACAAAGTACACGGCCTGCTTGACCGTGTTGGCCGTGGACGAGACCGGCGTCACTTCCACGCGCACGGGGTTGGTAAGGATCGTGTGCGCCAGGGAGGAAATCTCGGAAGGCATGGTGGCGGAGAACAGCAATGTCTGCCGCTGCTTCGGAAGTTTGGCGATGACCTTCTTGACGTCGTGGATGAAGCCCATGTCGAGCATGCGGTCGGCTTCATCGAGGACGAACATCTTCAGGTTGGTCAGGCGAACATAGCCCTGGTTCATCAGATCGAGCAGACGTCCGGGCGTAGCGATCAGCACGTCCACACCGCCGCGGAGGGCGTCGGTCTGGGGCTTCTGTCCAACGCCGCCGAAAATAACGGCGTGACGAATGCGGAGGTGTCTTCCATATGCCGAGAAGCTGTCGCCGATCTGGGCGGCCAGTTCGCGCGTAGGTGTGAGGATTAATGCTTTGATGCCGTCGGGTCCTTTCTTGTACAGCTCATCCTGGTGGAGGAGTTGGAGGATGGGAATGGCGAAGGCCGCCGTTTTTCCGGTGCCTGTCTGAGCGCAGCCGAGCAAATCCTTGCGTTCCAGGAGAACGGGGATAGCCTGCTGTTGAATGGGGGTGGGGGTAGTATACCCTTCCGTTTTGAGCGCGCGTAAAATCGGCTCAATGAGATTTAGCTTGTCAAATGTCATGTGTAGAAAGTGGAGGTGAAAAAATCAATGTGCGTAAGACCTCCGGCGTCACGCAGGGCCATTTTTGTATGATTTGGGGCCCTTTTTAGGTTAAAATTGATACGTGCTATGCAAAGGTACGCATTTTCGCCGGATCGATTGCCGATGTGCCGATTAGCCGATGGTGAACCGTGAACAGTGAACGGTGAACAGTAAACGGCAAATTGGTTACGGTTCACTGAACGACATGGGGCAAGCCGACTACCGACCTGCGTTTCCCCGCTGTTTGTAAGCAAAACACCCTTTTTCGACAAGGAGTTGTAAGCTCAATTTCAATTTCCACAAGGTTCGCGGGGTTTTTGAGGGGCAGTTCTACGGACGCTGTAAGCTCGCGCTACGGATCGGCTAAGCTCGCGCATCGGATCTTGTAAGCTCAATTTGGCCAAAAATGAGCCTTTTGGCGTTTCTTCGGTCTGAAGTGTCAAATCATCAATGTTCCTGGCGACTTCCGCCTATGGGGCCTAATCCCGCACTTCGACAATCATCTCCACCTCGCAGGCAATATTCCAGGGGAGTGAGGTCATGCCCACGGCCGAGCGGGCATGCTTGCCGCGCTCCCCGAAGACTTCGATAAGAAGTTCGGAATAGCCGTTGATGACTTGCGGATGTTCCGTGAACGTCGGCTCGCAGTTGACCATGCCCAGCACTTTCACAATGCCCACCACTTTGTTGAGGTCGCCGATCTCCGCTTTCAACACGGCCAGCTGGTTGATGGCTGTAGAGCGCGCTGCCGCGTACCCTTCTTCAATGGTGAGGTCTTTCCCAACTTTTCCGTAGTAACCTTTGCGGTCGCCGGCCGGCAGCGGTCCGTTGCCGGAGAGATAGACCATGTTTCCCGAGCGGCGGGCAAGTACCAGTTTCAGATTGGGAGGAAGCACAGGCCCCGCCAGGTCGATGCCGAGTTCTTTGATACGGGCTTCGACGTCGTAAGTGTATAACTCTTCAGCCGGCGCCTGTTCTTTGACGGCTCCCGTGCATCCCGTGATCAGCAGCAACATCCACACCTTTTTCATACGGACAGGATTTGGTGAAATTATTCTTTATCGAGGAACGGATACCGGTAGTCCGTCGGGGGAACAAATGTTTCCTTGATGGTGCGAAGGGATACCCAACGGAGCAGGTTCACTTTTGCGCCTGCCTTGTCGTTGGTGCCGGAGCCGCGGGCGCCGCCGAAAGGCTGCTGGCCGACCACCGCGCCGGTGGGCTTGTCGTTGATGTAGAAGTTGCCGGCCGCATTGACCAGTTTCCTCGTAGCCATTTCAACGGCATACCGATCCTTCGCGAGAATGGAACCGGTCAGTGCATACGGGGAGGTCTCATCAATCAGCTCAAGCGTTTGCTCAAAGTTTTCCTCGTGGTACACATAGATGGTCAATACCGGGCCGAAGATCTCTTCGCACATCGTTACCGACGACGGGTCCTTGGTAAGAATCACGGTCGGTTCGATGAAGTAGCCTTTCGACTTGTCGCACTTTCCTCCGGCGATGATCTCGTTCATCGGGTTCTTACGGGCTTGCTCAATATATCCCGCAATGGAATCGAAGGCTTTCTCATCGATGACAGCATTGATAAAGTTTCCAAAATCTTCCGGGCCGCCCATCTTGAAACTCTTCAGGTCATCGAGGAGGTATTTCCTTACGTCATCCCACAAGTTGGAAGGGATGTATGCCCGTGATGCGGCAGAACATTTTTGTCCCTGGAACTCGAATGCGCCGCGAGCCAATGCCGTTGAAACTTCTTTGGCGTTGGCACTCTTATGGGCAACCACAAAGTCCTTGCCGCCTGTCTCACCGACGATTCGCGGGTAGCTCTTGTACTTGGCGATGTTGGCGCCAATCGTCTTCCACATGCCCTGGAATACACCGGTGCTTCCGGTGAACTGAATTCCGGCGAAGTCGCGGTGATTGAAAATCACATCCCCGGCGGTCGGTCCGCTTACATAAACGAGGTTGATCACGCCGTCCGGCAATCCGGCCTCTTTCAGAATCTGCATGAATACACTGGCCGAATACACCTGGGTGTTCGCCGGCTTCCACACGACCGTGTTGCCCATCATGGCCATGCTGGTGGGCAGGTTGCCTCCGATGGCGGTGAAGTTGAACGGCGTGAGGGCGAAGCAGAATCCTTCCAGCGGGCGGTATTCCATTCGGTTCCAGATCCCCGGCGATGATTCCGGCTGTTCATTGTAGATCTGTCCCATGAAATACACATTGAAGCGGAGGAAGTCGATCAGCTCACAGGCTGAATCAATCTCCGCCTGAAAGGCGTTCTTCGATTGTCCGAGCATGGTCGCCGCGTTCATTTTGTAGCGATACGGGCCGGCCAGAAGGTCGGCGGCTTTGAGGAAAATGCTCGCGCGGTTTTCCCACGACAGGTTGGCCCAAAGTTCTTTCGCGTTGAGCGCCGCCTGGATGGCCTGCTCTACATGACCTTTGTCGCCGGCATGGAAGTGACCGAGGAGGTGCTGATGATCGTGCGGAGGAGCGATGGTTTTCTTGTTTCCTGACCGGACCTCCTCGCCGCCGATATACATCGGGATGTCGAGGGTGGTAGCGCGTGCGGCCTCGAGGGCTTTTTTCAGCGCCGCGCGTTCTTTGGTGCCGGGGGCATAGGAGAGAACAGGTTCATTTTTTGGAACGGGAATATGAAAGAATCCGGTGGACATACGGGTAGAATTTTGGAGGCCCAAAAGTACGAAAATTCCTACCGCAAACGGGTCACAGCAGCGACCTGAGTTCCTGCAGGTGGGTGATTTCGTGGGTAACGGTCGCCTGGTGAATTGAGCGGCCCGGATTGTAGAAGATCGTGTCGATGCCGGCGTCTGCCGCACCGGCGATATCCGTCTGCAGGTTGTCGCCGATCATTACGGCATCCTGCGCACGGTGCCCCGACTTTGCGAGGGCGAATTCAAAAATCTTCGGCGACGGCTTCTTGCTGCCGGCGCGCTGAGAAGTGATAATGTGCGCGAAGTAGTGCCCGATGCCTGCCGATTCGATTTTGGCAAATTGTGTTTCTTCAAATCCGTTGGTGACGATAGTGAGAGGGTACCTCGGATGCAGATAGTCGAGGATCTCCCGGGCTTGGGGGAGAAGATTTTTCTTCAGGGGTAGTTCACGCAGGTACGTCGCTGAAAAATCCAGGGAACCGCGGGTGTCCTCAACGCCCGTTTCCCGAAACACCCTGTCGAAGCGCTCTGTGCGGATTACTTCCTGGCCGATGAGTCCGCGGTCATAGCGGTCCCATAAATCCAGGTTGACACGGCGGAAGGTTTCCAGGAAATACCGGAAGCTGGTGACGCCGCGATCCTCCATCCGGTAACGGGAGTAGAGCTCGCGAAGGGTTTCTTCGGCATTGGCTTCATAGTCCCACAGTGTGTGGTCGAGATCGAACAGAACGCAGGCGTAAGATTTCATCGGATGCTGAGCGGCTGCATCTTGAATTTGTTCAGCGCCAGCTCGCGGTTGCTGAACAGTGTCTGAAACAGTTGGAGGTCCTTTTGCAGCACGGGGTCGCGCTTGACGAATTCCATCATTTGCTTCAGAATATCGATCACTTCGTCCTTGACCTGGTAGAAAACCCATTGGTTGATCTTCCGTGACGACAGGATGCCCGAATTCTTGAGGTAGGTCAGGTGACGCGATGTTTTCGCCTGCGTGAACTCCAGGATTCTCTCGAGATCCGTAATGCACATCTCTCCGTTCGACATGATCAGGTGGAGGATGCGGAGCCGGGAGGTGTCCGAGCAGGCGAGGAAGATCTGCGCCCCCAGGTCGATATTAAAGTGTTTTAACCGCACGTTGTTGAGCGGGCGAAATTACTGAAAAAGCCTTTCACGTAATACGCGTTAGGCAGATCGTAGCGTTCTCGTTATCTTTGAGGCCACTTTTTTGATGATGCGGAAGTACGCGTTTGTTTTGATGGTGATCGGTGTTGTGGGCGCGTGCTTGTCGGCAGGCACAGTGCACGCCCAGGGCAACCGCCGGCACATTATTCAGTTATCGGGTATCGTTTTGGGTGAAGAAGATACCGTGCGCGGGCTGCCCGGCGTCCACGTTTACGTTCCTAAAGCGGGCCGGGGTACTTCTACCAACTTTACCGGGTTCTTTTCCATGCCGGTTCTTCCGGGCGACAGCATTGTGATCAGTGCGATAGGATATGTGCGTCAGCACTATATCGTGCCCCAGGTGCCGGAGGACTTCCTCACGATCGTCATTGAAATGAGCACCGACAACACGTTCCTCCGTGAAGTGACGATTCTTCCGTTCCCGACCGAAGAGGTTTTCAAACAGGCTGTCCTGGCGCTGAACGTTCCGATGGACAACGGCATTGACCGAAGGAACCTGAATGCTGAACTGATGGCGCTGATGATGCGCACCACGCCGATGGACGGAAACCTGAACTACCGATACTACATGGAGCAATACAACAGCGCCATCTACAACAAACAGATGGGGGTGACGAACCCCTTCCTTAACCCGTTCAACTGGGCCAGGTTCTTCCGCGATTTGAAAGCGAACAAGAAGAAGTAGTTCTTACTTCAGGCGAATTACTTTTCCTTGCCGGGCAGATTCCCGCGCCGCATCCAAAATCTCCATCACGACCATGTTGTTCTCCAGCGAGGATAAGTCGGTGGAGGCTACTTTGATTTGATTTCGAACCACCGCGGCAAAGTAGGCAAACGGATCATTGAACGGTGAGTTCAGGGGCTCAACCTTTTTGACGGAGACCGCATCGGAGCCAAACTTCACCGTCATTCCATTCCGATCTGCGGTGATATAACCGCCATCGGCATAAACTTCAATGTCTTTTCGGTTATACGGCCAGTTCCACGAAGCCTGGATGATGCCTTGTGCCTTGGGGTAGGTGACAATTATAGTGGCCTCATCATCCACGTTGGGATAAACATCAGGCTTGAAATGTTGCGTGATGGCGGACACCGTTGTGGGTCGCTCGCCGTTCATCAGCCAGGTGAACAGGTTGGCGCCATAGCATCCGAAGTCGGTGAGCGCGCCGCCGCCGTTCCTGATCGGGTCAGTTAGCCACTCGAGGAATTCCGGGTTGACGCCGATTTCTTTAGGGCCAGGGTGGCCGTGATGAGCCACGAGTTTGTGAACGACCCCCAGTGATGCAAGCTGATCCCTCGCCGCATAGTTTCCGGCATACCAGGTTGTTTCGTAGTTGGTCAGCAGGTGAATTCCAAATTGGCGGGCAAGCGTTTCCATTTGTCGAGCCTGTGCGAGGTTCGCCGCCAGCGGCTTCTCCACCATGACATGGATCTTCCTCGGGGCGCAAAGTTTGACCACATCCGCATGTTCGTTGATGGGGTTGAAGGCGGCCACCGCTTCCGGCTTGGTCTTATCCAGCATTTCAGCCAGCGTCGGGTAGAGCAGCGTTGACGGGAGGTGGTATTGGGCGAGGTATCGTCCGGCCAGCTCACGATTGGCTTCGGCGATGCCCACGATTTCCAGGTCGCCGTCGTGAGCCCGTGCCAATAGGCCATGCACATGGGTATGCGTCAGGCCGGCGATGGCGATGCGGAGAGGTTTTTGCGGCTGGGCGTTAAGGGTGAACGAAAGCAAAGGAATCAGGAAAAGGGGGATGCGGATCATTGAGCCAAGGTAACGACCGCTGTCTCATTCTAGGTGGCAAAATTTTTACTATTATTGCACCCTCATTTCGGCCTTTTGGCCGGGAAAGAGGATTCGGGGTGTAGCGCAGCCCGGTTAGCGCATCACGTTAGGGACGTGGAGGTCGGATGTTCGAATCATCTCACCCCGACTTCGCCCGCTGAGGTTTGCTTTTCAGAGCAAAGTTCAGCGGGTTTTTTTATGCGATGTTTTTCATAGTGGGGTTCATCGAGGGCTTCGTCGGGGCAGGCCCCGACTGGGGGGTTCATGTTAGAGGTGCGGGGTAAGTAGGCAGTGTTGCGCACTGTTTTCGGCGGCATGCACAAGAGTCTAATTGGATTCTAAGGACATTCATTGGCTGAACGCATCGAGGGCTTCGTCGGGGCAGGCCCCGACTGGGGGGTTCATGTTAGAGGTGCGGGGTAAGTAGGCAGTGTTGCGCACTGTTTTCGGCGGCATGCACAAGAGTCTAATTGGATTCTAAGGACATTCATTGGCTGAACGAGGACGTTTCATTCTGCCAACGGTTACCTTAACGCCGCCATGAGATTTGCCAGACCTCGGATCAGCTTTTTGTTTTGCTTCGCACTTTCGAGTTTGTGCTTATATGGCCAGGACGGAATAGAGCGGCCGGCTGTTGAAAAGGAAAATGAAGAGAAGATCAGCCTGCTGGTTTACACGCGCGTCATACACAATGACAATGGATCATTCCGGGTCGATGGGAACCTTGTTCCCAATTTCAAACTAAACAACCTGTTGCGGCTTGAACTTGGTTTCCGACAGGGCGCGACAGCGGAGAACCTGAGTAGCTATAACCACTATAAGGCCGAACTACAGACCAAGTTCTTCTTTGAAAGATTCAGGTTGTTGTTCCGCCTGTCGGATCGGATTGTTCGATATCCTTCTCCATCCTTTTCGAATTCGAATTACCTGATGATTGCCGAGAGTCGATTCTCGTTAGGGAAGTCATTAACCGTGCTGGCTGCACTCGGATATGTGTACACTTTTCAAAAGAATGACGTGGAGGATTGGCCTATTGCCACTGGAATTAACAGTCAATTTCCAACTTACAAATTGTCCCTGCGATATAACCTGAGGAACAAAGGATTTGTCGAGGCGGTTTATGGTGCCTATGATGTATTCAATCCATACCCCATCGCCGCACCTTTCTTACAGACTTCTCTTGACTATCCTCTTTTCATGAGATGCACTCTCTATTCATACTTTCGATACCAGTTTAATAAAAGCCCCCGTACACCATTGAACGAATTTGTAGGCGCCGGGGTGAAGGTCCGAATCAGTTAGCGGCCGCTTCCTGAATCAGCGGAGAACCCCAGGTTTTCGTTGGGCAGGCGGATTTGCCATGGAGGGCACAATGCCGGCCATCCAAAATTGCAGATGGCAATAGTTTCAACTGCCACACGTTACTCATCGTATACTCCAATTGTGTTATTATTGGCCCGAAGTCTGCTGGAAGTGCGCTACGGTATATTGATTCTTTTGTCTTTTGGGATTCGGGTGGTGTGTGCGCAGACCACACCCGAGAAGCTTCGTGCCATAACGGATCCGGCCCGTTGGACAAAAGCAGGCCAGTCGATCCGCAAGGCGATGGTCAAGGATTCGCTCGACCCGGCGCCGCCCTACCTGATGGCTGTGTTCTATTTCGATTCCCGGTATCCCTCGTTCCACATCGACTCGGCCTCCTGGTACCAGGAGCAATCGTCGCGCTTGCGCCAATACCGTCCGCCGGGCCGGCGTGACATGCCGGATAGCATGACACTTCATCGGCTTCGAATAAGAATCGACAGCGCCGCCTTTGCGCGGGCAAAAAAAACCGGAACAGAAGAGGCCTATCAGAACTTTATTGTCCACTTCTCCTCGGCACATGAAATCCCTGCTGCGGTTGAACTGCGGGATGAGCAGGCTTACCAAAAGGCGGTCAAGACACAAACGGCAAGCGGGTACCGCTCCTTCATGGATAAGTACCCGCGTTCTAGACAATGGCGGCAGGCGCGCGAGCGGATGGAGTCACTGGAGTTTGAAGAGAACACCAAAGACGGGAAACTCGCCAGCTACCGGAAGTTCGTAAAAGACTATCCCATGAATCCTCACCGCCCCGCGGCAGAGAAAAAGATATTTGACCTCATGACGGCGTCTGGCTCTCCTGCCACTTACCTCCGTTTCATCGCCGCCTACCCGGAAAGCCGTTGGTCAAACCGCGCGAGAGCCATCCTCTTCTGCCAGCAGCGCGACGGTGAAATTGTTCCGGAAGGAAGATGGAAGTCTGACTCGCTGAAGAAGGAACGTGACGTATCCGGAGGCTACTGGGTTCCCGTGATCAAGAATGACAAGTATGGGTTTATCAATGAACAAGGAAAGGAAGTGGTATCGCCGCGGTTTGACTTTATCCCGGAGGGCTACCGATGTGGCGAGATCACGGACCGTTACCTGGTAACATCACGGGGGCTGCTCGCGCGCAACGGTCAACTTGTATGGAGAGGCAAAGTGAAAGACTTCGATGACCTTGGCCTCGGATTCATCTTTATCGCTTCGGACAGCGGCGGCATGGTGGTGCATGAGTCGGGGTTCCGGATCACGGATAAACCCGTGGACGATGCCCTCTTGATCGCCAACCGGATGATCGGCTTCAACCGCAACGACAAATGGTCTGTTGTTTCACTTTCCGGGGCGCCCCTGATGATGAATGCGTTCGACGAAATTGCGGTGCTGGATTCTATTGTGCAGCTTACCCGGAACGGCAAGAAAATACTGACAACGCCGGTGCGAATTGCCCGCGTGGCCGAAGGGGCACCGCTCAAAGAGGATTTTGTTTTTGATGAGACGCGGAAGTGGGGCAACCAGCACTACTGGGTACGCAACGGTGTGCTGGAAGGGGTGGTCGATGCTTCACTGGGTTTCATCATCCCGCTGGATCGGCAAGTGCTTCGAAAAACATCGTTTGGGTTCCTCACGACAAAAGGCGGAAATGTCTTCGTGCAAGGCATCAAAAACCTGGAAGGCAAAAGCTATAAACAAGTGACCGAGCAGGGGAACTTGCTGGGCATGAAGGATGCCGCCGGACGGCATTGGCTGTTTGAACGGATCAAAAATAGTCTCCATGGCGGCGACAGCGTCTGGTTCCGCGGCCGGCTTGGCTTTGTTCAACAAGGAGATTCCATTCACGTCTACTTGCCCGACGGCAGGCAGGTGGGGGTGATGCAGGACGCACCCATACAGTTCAGGGAGTCGAAGGATTCTTCGGCCTACATGATCATTGAAGACAAGAAGAGGAAAGTGGTGTATGATGCCCGTTCAGGAGCAAAACTTTTTGCCGGTGATTTTGACCAATTGGATGCCGTTCAGGCTTCGTTGTTCCTGATCACGCGTCAAAACAAGAAGGGATTGGTGCGCAAAGACGGCAAGCAGGTACTGCCGGTGGAATACGATGCCATTGTCCCGGCAGGAGAGAATTCCTTTTCGCTATTGAAAGAGAAGAAGTTCGGATGGTATGATGCGAAGTCGGGGATGATCGTCAAGCCGATCTATGACCGGAACGTGAAGCCGTATAACGATAAGTTGTGGTTGGCTTATCGCGAAGGCGGATATTATTTTCTTCATGCGGATGGGAAACCGGTCGGCGGTGAGACCTGGGAGGAGGTTACTCACTGGAACGATTCCGTCGCCTGGGTTAAAAAGGAGGGGATATGGAAGCTGATGGATATGGTAACGCAAAAGATACGAATTGACAACGTCCGCCAGTACCAGTACATATCAGAATCAGTTTCGGAAAAGACAGCGATCGTACAGCAGGACAAGGCATTTGGCGTGCTCAGCAATCGACGCGGCGTTGTGGTGCCCATCCAGTACACCGATGTGATCAACCTGGGCACGCGGGAGATTCCGCTGTACTATACGGAACGATATATTTCCGAAGCTGGAATAACTGTTTTGGTTTATTTCGACCAGCGGGGCAAGGTGGTTCGCAGCCAGGCCCTCAATAACGACGAGCTGGAGAAAATCGCTTGCGATAACTGACCAATCGTTTAGATTTGTCGCGCTTAACACCTGTTTCATGAGAAAGCACCTTGTCCTGTTGTTCATCATTTTTTCATCTTCCGTTCACGCCCAGGATCGTCCCAAACTGGTTGTTGGCATCGTGGCCGATCAGATGCGCCAGGAATACCTCTACCGTTTTGAAAAGAAGTTTGGCCAGGGAGGTTTTCGTCGCCTGATCAACGAGGGTTTCATGCTGAAGAATGCGCACTATAATTATGTGCCCACCTATACAGGTCCGGGTCATGCCTCCATTTTTACAGGAACTACTCCGGCTGTTCACGGGATCATCGGCAACGATTGGTTTGACAAGGACGGCGACAAGATGGTGAACTGCGTGGGCGATGAACGTCAGAAACCGGTTGGTGTGGAGCAAGGCCGCGGAGCAGTGTCGCCCTGGCGCCTGATGACGACAACAATTACCGATGAACTAAAGTTAGCCACGCAGCGCCGCTCCAAGGTAATCGGCATCTCCATGAAAGACCGCGGGGCCGTACTTCCTTCCGGCCATATGCCTGACGGTGCATTTTGGTTCGACAGCCCTTCGGGTCGGTTCATCAGCAGCACATTTTATAAACCGGGCCTGCCTACTTGGTTGGACAAGTTCAATGGCTTAAAACTGCCGGAGCAATACATCAGCCGCGAGTGGAAGACGTTACTGCCAATTGAACAATATGAAGAGAGCGGCCCTGACGACAGCCCTTATGAGACGAAGATTAAAGGCAAGGACCAAAAGCCGACTTTCCCGTATCGGATGAAAGAAATTCGCGGCGAGCAAAGCGGCTATGATCTATTGGTGTATTCTCCTTTTGGTTCTGAACTGCTAACCGACCTTGCCAAAGCAGCGATTGACGGCGAAGAGTTGGGCAAGGATGACATCACCGATTTTCTCACCGTTTCCTATTCCAGCCCGGATTACATCGGCCATGCCATGGGGCCGAACGCGGTGGAGGTAGAAGACACTTACCTGCGTCTCGACAAGAACATTGAAGATTTGCTGAACACCCTGGACCGGAAAGTAGGCGCCGGCAATTACACGGTCTTTCTTACGTCCGATCACGGCGTCGCGGACATTCCGGCTGAATTGTTATCCTACAAGATTCCTGCCGGCGTGGTCAACCAGGCACCCGTGCTCAAGGGTCTGAATGATTTTCTCAAGCCCTATTTTGGCGACAAGGTTATTATCCGGAAGATCAGCAACGGGCAAATATTCCTCAACCACGAAGCGTTCCTCGGCGACCTGAAAAGCGCTGGTGTCGACCTGCTGCTCGCAACGGAATTGATTTCTCAATATTTATTAAGCGTCGACGGTATTTCAGCTGTGTACACCAGCAACACGCTGCGCAATGGTGACTACAATGAAGGAGGCGTCAAAGGAACCCTCATTCGCGGCTACCACCACAAGCGTTCCGGTGATATTGCCGTCGTGCTGGAACCCCAATGGTTTGAAGGTGGAGAATCCGGCACAACGCACGGGTCACCGTATGCTTACGACACCCATATCCCGGTGGTCTTTTATGGTTGGGGTATTGCGAAAGGCAGTTCGGCAGAGTATCAAACCATCACCGACATTGCGCCTACACTCTCCGTCTTGTTGAAGATCAAGTTCCCGAGCGGAACAACCGGACGGCCCGTTGTCAAAGCCCTCAAGTAGCGTCAGCCGACGACCCCGATTACGTTCAGCACAACCAGGAGGATTATCACCGGGCATACGTAGCGGACGAAAAACTTCCAGCCGGATGCGAGGAACGTGGTCTTGAAGTAGGGCGTTCCTTCCTGTATCTCATCAATCACTTTGTTGGTGTCAATCACCCAGCCGGTGTACACGCACGTGGTGAGTACCACGATGAGCATTGATACCGTTCCGAAAACGTGGTCCATAATATTCAGGACACCTGTCTGGCCGAAGACAGTAACTGTGGAAAGGAAGTCGGAGCTTCCATTCGAAAGGGCGGAAGGGAGGCCGACAACAAAGGCGCCGATACCGACCGTCCATGTTGCTTTCTTGCGCGACCAATTCTTGGAGTCGATCAGCCACGAGCCAACGACTTCAACCATCGAGATCGTCGAGGTGATGGCGGCGAAGAAAAGCAGCATGTAGAAGAAGGCGCCCGCGATATTTCCGAAGGGCATCTGCGGGAAAATATTGGCGAGCACTTCAAAGACCAGCGTAGGCCCTGAACCCGGATCTTGTCCGAACGCGAAGACAGCAGGAAATACCATCAAGCCGCCCAATAGTGCCACCGAAGTGTCCATGATCCCCACCCAGACTGCACTGGTTGCAATGCTTTCCGTTTTCGGCAGGTACGAGCCGTAGGTGATCATGATGCCCCAGCCGACACCGAGCGAGAAGAATGCCTGCGTCAGCGCCTTCAATACCGTCATGCCGGTGATCTTGGAGAAATCGGGAATCAGGTAGTACTCCACACCGGCGCCCGCACCTTCCAATGTCAGGCTGCGGATGATGGTGACGATGAGGAGTACAAATAATGCCGGCATGAGAATTTTGTTGGCTTTCTCAATGCCACCGGAAATCCCGCCCAACACAATGATGATTGTCGTCAGCATGGCCAGGCCGGTAAGGGGAATAACATACGAGGGCGCTGCAATGAATTCCTTAAACGGCACCGGTGCATTGACAAGGGATGTCGCCATATAGCCAACGGTCCATCCTGCGATAACGGTGTAATAGCTGAGCACAAAGAAGCTGACCATCAGGGCGAGCACGCCTCCGAGAATCAGCCAAAGCGGTTTGGCCCCGGTGGCCTGGAAAGTGCCGATCGTATTCTTTCCTGTCATCCGGCCGAGCGCCATCTCATTCATCAGCATGGGAACGCCGATGAGAACGACACAAGCAAGGTATACGACAACAAATGCGGCGCCGCCGTTTTGTCCCGTGAGGTAAGGGAATCGCCAGATATTGCCGAGACCCACAGCCGATCCGGCTGCCGCCATCACGAATCCAAATGTTGAACCCCATTGCCCGCGATTAGATGACATAACGAGTTGATTATTGTGTTTGCGAAAGATTAAG
The DNA here is from genome assembly GCA_044221195.1 of Cyclobacteriaceae bacterium. Lineage (GTDB taxonomy): Bacteria > Bacteroidota > Bacteroidia > Cytophagales > Cyclobacteriaceae > ELB16-189. Next base: position 3,501 of record JBGAPO010000006.1, on the reverse strand, counting down.
AAATAAAGCGATAATCAAAAGATGCTTCTGATGAGTAGCTCGCCGGCAGTAACTTCACGCGAGCTGGGCGGCTACCAGCGCAAGGCCCTCGCGGAAAGTGCGCGGCTCATAGCCCAACTCCCGGCGTGCTTTCTCGATGATGAACCCGGTCTTTGGAGGCCGGGCAGCCGCCTGACGAAACTCCGTGGAGTTTGTTTCACGAATCAGCGATTGGTCGAGCCCAAAGTGATCGGCCGTGCGCAAGGCGATTTCATACGGGGTCATCATCTCCGATCCGCTCACGTGGAAGATTCCCAATGCTTTCTTGCGGGCGGCCAGCCAGCAGCCTACGGCGAGATCTTCCGCCAGCGTGGGTGTCCTCCACTGGTCGTTCACCACCCGGATGGTTTTTCCTTCTTCCAGGCTCTTCTTGACCCACAAAACAATGTTTGATCGACTCTGATCCCTGGTTACTCCATACACCAGCACGGTGCGAATGATGGTCCAAGGATTTCTTAGGTCCTCGACTTCGAGTTCGCTGGCCAACTTTGATTTTCCGTAGTGACTGATGGGATTGGGTTTTTCCAGTTCATCCAGCGGGCCGTGAGAACCGTCAAAGACAAAATCGGTTGACAGATGAATCAGGTGGGCTTCGACGTGCTCGCAAGCCTTTCCCACGTAGTTGACGGCGGTCACGTTATTCAGCCAGCAGACTTCCTGGTCCGTTTCGCACTGGTCAACCTGCGTCATGGCAGCCGTGTGAATCACGACGTCAGGCTTCGATTCACTGATCACCATCTCCACGTCATCCTGGCGGGTGACGTCCAGCGTCAGGAATTTTCCCCGCTGGAGGGTCATGCGGGAATTCCCGCGGGCCGTGGCGATCAACTCAACGCCGGACTCCGCGTCCAGCAGCTCGCATAGCTTCTGGCCGAGGAGTCCGTTGGCGCCGGTGACCAGGACGCGCATCACTTTTTTGTGCTGGGATACTGGTAGCCGAATTCTTTCGTGATCTTCTTCTTCGACATCTCCTCGACGGTAACGGTCATGCGCACGTCTTCCAGCGGACGGTCAGCGCCGTCGCGCTGTACGGCAGCGATTTTGTCAATCACATCCAATCCTTTGATCACTTTGCCGAAAACGGTGTATTGATCATCGAGGTGAGGAGCACCGCCTACGGTGGTGTACGCCTTAATCCGCTCTTCGGAAATATTTTTGATCACTTTCAAGCCGGTCTCTTTCTCCACGCGAGGAGCCAGTGCGAAGAGCCGTTGTTGATACGCCTGCATGTCGCCCGAGAAGTACAATTGATTGAGCGAGTCAAGCAAGGGTTTGTTGGCCGGGTTCTCGAACATCTGGCGCAAACCGGTCATCAGTTGCATCTGGTCATACTTCAGGTTGTTGATTTCTTCAGGAGAAACGACCGTGCCCTGAACAATATAAAACTGGCTGCCGCTGGAGGCTTTGGCAGGGTTCACATTGTCACCCATACGGGCGGCGGAAAGGGCGCCTTTCTCATGAAATAACGTGGGCACGAACTCCGCATCGACGGTGTAACCGGGGCCGCCGGAGCCGAGATTCTGACCCGGCTGCGCCTTCTTCGAATCCGGGTCGCCGCCCTGGATCATGAATCCCTGGATAACGCGGTGAAAGAGGAGGCTGTCGAAATAATGCTCTTTGGCCAGCTTGATGAAATTGGCCTTGTGCTTGGGGGTTTCATCGTAAAGGATCGCCACCATGTCGCCGTAGGATGTCTTGATGGTGACAACAACATCCTTCTTGTCCTGGGCGCAGGAAGTGATGAGAAGGACAAGGATAAAAAGGGTCGTGATGCTTCGTTTCATTGGAATTCGTGAATTAATACTTTGGTAAAGACCGGCAAAAATATGCCCTTGTCGGCTAACGAGGAAATTTAATTCATCGCCTTGCCCAACTGGAGCGACATGTCCATGAAGATCATTTTGGCGCTGCCATTCCGTTCCAGCATCATTCCGGCGTCGTTGATTAGCCGGTAGGCCGCCTCCACGGCGTCCAGGCGCATGTGGTTGCTGAAGTCTTTCACAAACTTCTGTTCCTTGTCGCGGCTTCGCAGCAGTTGGTCGGCACCCGCCGCGGCCAGCAGCGTTTCCCGCATCATGCGCAGTGCATAGTTCAGCAAGGCGTGCTGCTGCAGCTTATCCATTTCGTGAAACTCATCAGCCATGGCAAGCATCTTGACGGCGTCTTGCTTGAAGCAGGTGCGGAACCATTCGGCCAACCGCTCATGGTAGTCATCACCGTCGCTATCGGCCAGGTCGAGGGCCAGTCGGAGATTTCCCTCGGCGTTCGCTACGGCCTTCCCCCGGTGGGCGGTGTCCACACCGCGACCGGCCAGGTAAGCGTCGATATCCTTGTCGTCCAGCATCGGAACGGAGACCTGCTGTGTCCGTGAAAGGATGGTGGGAAGCAGTCGTTCGGCGTTGTTGGAAACGAGCAGGAAGAAAGTATTCAAGGGAGGTTCTTCCAGTATTTTCAGAATACCGTTTGCTGCCGACGGGTGCATGGTCTCCGGCTGCCAGATAATCATCACCTTGATCGGGCTCTCGAACGGTTTGAGCGAAAGCGCTTTGACGATTTCACGACTCTCATCTTTTGAGATGATCGCCATTTTATCTTCGCCCCCATACGAAAGTGTCCAATCGCCTGCGTGGCCGAAGGGTTGATCCAACAAGAAGGTGCGCCAACTCTTCAGCATATCGGCCCGGAAGCGGTCATCGTCCTTGTCGCCCTTGATGTTGCTGATCGGAAAAACGAAGTGCGTATCGGGATGAATGTACTTCAGGTTCTTGGAGCAGGCCGCGCATTGGCCGCAGGCGTCGGTTTCACTGCGGTTCTCGCAATGAAGATAGGTCATGTAGGCAATCGCCAGCGGCAGATTGAGTGCCCCTTCACGCCCCATGAAGAGTTGCGCGTGCGCAATCTTACCGGTGCGGACCGAACGGGTCAGGTGCTTCTTGATGTCGTCAAGGCCGGGTATGTCGGAGAACCTCATACTTTCTTTTCCCACACCCGCTCGGGGGCAGATTGTTCAAACAACACCGACAGTATATTCTTATCGATTTCGCCGAGGGTGACTTTTCTTCGCTCCATCGCCCGCGACGCTGTTTCAAATACCTTCTTCAACTGGAATGTGGTGAATCCAGCAGCCCCACCCCAGGCAAACGAGGGGATGAAGTTTCGGGGATAGCCGTCGCCATAGATATTGGCGGATACACCGACGACGGTGCCCGTATTGAACATGGTGTTGATCCCGCATTTGCTGTGATCGCCCATCATCAGTCCGCAGAACATCAGCCCCGTGCTGACAAATCCACCCTTGCCGTAGTTCCAGATCTTGACATCGTCGTAGTTGTTTTTCAGGTTCGACGTGTTGGTGTCGGCGCCGAGATTGCACCATTCACCGATCACGGAGTTGCCAAGAAACCCGTCGTGGGCTTTATTGCTGAAACCGAAGATGACCGAGTTGCTGATTTCTCCGCCGAC
>JBGAPO010000005.1:0-183344 GCA_044221195.1 Cyclobacteriaceae bacterium | reverse complement strand
GCGCAACTGGAGCAAGATAAACGCCGTACTGGCCATGGTAGACAGTGCGCAAAAGGCCGGACTGAAGATCACCGCGAACATGTATCCTTATGTGGCCAGCGCCACGGGTCTCAAGGAGCGGGTACCGACGTGGGCACAGGAAGGAGCGGCGGCAGAGATGCGTGCGCGCTTTGTTGATCCGGTGGTCAGGAAGCGAATACTGGACGATATGGAGCGCGGTTTCCCGACAAAGAACTCCGATCCCCGGCAGGTGGTCTTGCTGGGATTCAAGAAGGACTCGCTCAATGTAATTTACAAAGGCAAGCGCCTCGACGAAGTGGCACGCCTGCATGGCAAGTCGGCGGATGAGACCGTGCTCGACCTGGTGGTTGCCGACAAGACGTCAATTCCATCCTTATACTTTCTCATGTCCGAGGAGAACATGCGCCGAATGTTGAAGCAACCGTATGTGAGTATCGGCTCTGACGGCGGCTCCCTGGCGACAACGGCTGACTTCATAGACCAGGGCACACATCCGCGGGCATATGGCACGTTTGCCCGGGTGCTGGGCAAATACACACGCGATGAGAAATTGTTTCCGCTGGAGGAAGCCATTCGCAAAATGACTTCACTGCCTGCAAAGAACCTGAAGATCGCGCGTCGTGGCGCGCTGAAAACGGGCCACTACGCCGACATCGTAGTCTTTGATCCGGCGGCTGTTCGCGACAAAGCCACCTATGAAGAACCGCACCAGTACGCGGAAGGTGTCCGGCATGTGTTCGTCAACGGAATCCAGGTAATCCGCGACGGCGAACATACCGGTGCAAAGCCGGGTCGTTGTGTACGGGGGCCGGGATGGACGGGACGTGGACGTCGGTGAGCTGGATACTTGTTGACGAATTGCTGATCTTTAATTCATGAAACAAAACTTGGCCGGTATTCTCGTACTCGTTGTTTGCCTGCTGCCCGGTGTTGCAACCGGTCAAGCCGCACCGGGTGTTTCCCCCGACTCGATTCGTATTTCCGAACTCAACCGATACTGGGCGGAATTGTCCAGGACGGTGCGTGAAGGAGACTTCGAGGGTTACAAGGCCACCTACCACAAGGATGCGGTCTGCGTCTTTACCAGCGGGCAACGGAAGGTATCCAGCCCGATCGACGTACAACTGGAGCTTTGGAAGCCGGGTTTTGTTGAAACCAAATCGGGGAAGACGCGCAATAATGTTGAGTTTCGTTTTTCGCAGCGTGTGGGCAGCCCCACCACCGCCCACGAGACAGGGATATTCTACTTCACCTCCCTCGACAAAGACGGGAAGGTACTCTCCGGCGGCATGGTGCACTTCGAAAGCCTGCTGGTCAAGCAGAATGGTCGATGGCTGGCCATGATGGAATACCAGAAATCGAAAGCGACGCAGGAGGAGTGGAATGCGCTGAAGTAGCCGGAAGCAATTTGTGACGGATGCCAGTGAAGGATCGCTTCTCCCATCAGGCCCACCAGTATGCCGCCTTTCGGCCGCACTATCCGAAGGAGTTATTTGACTTTGTGTTCGGACAAGTCAAGCGCTTCGGCCAGGCGTGGGATGCGGGCACAGGGAACGGGCAGGCCGCGGAAGTGCTGGCAACAAGATTCAAGCAGGTGCTGGCCACCGATATCAGTCGCCGGCAGCTGGATCACGCAGTCCAAAGAGATAATATAACATATGCGGTCGCCGGAGAACGGACAAGTCTGCCTGAAAATTCGGTTGATCTCGTCACGGTTGCGCAGGCAATCCATTGGCTTGACCGCGATGCGTTCTACGCTGAAGTGCGCCGCGTAACCCGGCCCGGCAGCGTGATCGCCGTATGGGTGTATGGGCTGCTGCGGATTTCTCCTGAAATGGATTCCCTGATCCAGGAATTTTATTCCCGGGTGGTTGGTCCCTATTGGGACCCCGAGCGGAAACTGATTGATGATGAACTGAAGACGCTGGAGTTTCCGTTCGCCGAGGTGGCGACTCCGTCCTTCCACATGGAGGTCACCTGGAGCCTGGCAGAACTGGAGGGGTACCTTAATACCTGGTCGGCAACCCAGAAGTATATCCGACAGAATTCCATAAATCCAGTAACAGATTTAATGGAGCGGTTGGCGACTATTTCACCAGGACCAGTTCACGTGCAGTTTCCATTGTTTTTGAGGGTGGGAGCAATTGGAAGATAGTGCAGCGCATACCCGGCCGAGACGTTTGTCTCGTTTGATTATTTTTTAACCCACTGGTTGGCTCGCTGATTTTTAGCTGCTTTTGAAACGATTTCCCGGATGCGCGCAGTCTGGGTATCCTCTCGACGAGCGGAAAGTACCCAATGGAAGAGTTGCTTCTTGATACCGGGTGGAAACGCGCTAAAGTTTGATAACGCTCTCTTGTTCTTGGCAAAAGCCTTGCGGAGTGGGGCGGGCATCTCCAGGGCGTCAACGGAGTCCAGCGTTGACCACGATCCATCTTTTTTGGCTGAACGGATCTTTTGAAGGCCGGCTTCTGTCATTCTCCCTTCCTTGATCAGCCGGGCAACGCGTTGCTTGTTGATCTTGCTCCAGATACTGCCTGGCTTGCGTTCGGCGAAGTAGAGCAGAAAAGTGTGCGAGTCCCGCTTCTGCGGCTTGCTGTCAATCCACCCGTAGCACAAGGCTTCTTCCACCGCCTCCGCATATCCAATGCCGGGGCCTGGACTGGCTAGCTTGTGTAACACCAGCCAAACGCTTTTGGTCTTACCTGTATTTGCCGCAAGCCAGTCGCGCCATTGGATTTTATCTTTCGGGTGAAATTCCATTTTCATTTGGAATTCGGTTTACATCAGCTGCCCCTCAACAGCTTGTCCCTATGCGTACAGCGCTTCTTTCTGTTCCTGCACACGTTCGCTGTCAATGTACTCATCGTACGTCATCAGCTTGTCGATGAAACCGTTCGGGCTGATTTCGATGATGCGGTTGGCCACGGTCTGGGTGAACTCGTGGTCATGTGAAGTGAACAGCACGGTACCGGGAAAATCCTTCAGCGCGTTATTGAATGCAGTAATGGATTCCAGGTCGAGGTGATTGGTAGGCTCGTCAAGGATCAACAAGTTGGCCCCGGCGAGCATCATGCGCGAAATCATACAGCGCATCTTTTCTCCCCCGGATAGAACATTGCATTTCTTAAAGACTTCCTCGCCCGAGAACAGCATCTTCCCCAGAAATCCGCGGATATAAACTTCATCTTTGTTTTCCTCTGTTGCAAACTGCCGCAGCCAGTCGATCAGGTTGTCGTCCGATTGAAAGTAGGACTCGTTGTTGAGCGGCAGAAAGGCCGGCGTGATGGTCTGACCATAAGTGAACGAACCGGAGTCGGGTTTCACCTCACGGGCGAGCACCTGGAACAGTGTGGTAACGGCCAGGCTGTCTTTGCTGAGGAAGGCAATCTTATCGCCTTTATTGACGAACAGTTCGAAGTCCTTGAACAATTTGGTGCCGCCGACAGATGCACCCAGGTGTTCGATGTGCAGCACCTGATCGCCCGCAGTTCGGTTCTGCTGGAAGATGATGGCAGGGTAGCGGCGGGAAGAGGGCTGGATGTCATCCACATTGATCTTCTCCAGTAACTTCCGGCGGCTGGTGGCCTGTTTTGATTTGGAGGCATTGGCGCTAAACCGCATGATAAACTCCGTAAGTTCTTTGCGCTTGTCTTCGGCCTTCTTGTTGGCGGCGGAGCGTTGCTGCAGCGCCAACTGGCTCGACTGGTACCAGAACGTATAGTTACCCGTGTACAAACGAATCGCGCTGAAGTCAATATCGACGACGTGTGTACAGACGGTGTCAAGGAAGTGACGGTCGTGCGAAACAACGATCACGGTATTTTTGAACTCGAGGAGAAAATCTTCCAACCACCCTACGGTTTTAAGATCGAGGTCGTTCGTCGGTTCATCGAGGATGAGGATATCCGGATTACCGAAGATGGCCTGCGCGAGAAGCACGCGGACCTTCAGGTTGCCGCTCAGTTCCTTGAGGAGTTTGAAGTGATCATCTTCATGAATGCCAAGGCCGCTCAATAACGCCGCCGCGTCTGACTGGGCGTTCCATCCATTGAGTTCCGCGAAATCGTGTTCGAGTTCCGAAGCCCGGATGCCGTCGGCTTCCGAGAAATCAGGGCGCGCGTAGAGCTCGTCCTTTTCTTTCATGATGCTCCAGAGCTTCTGGTGGCCCATCATGACGGTATCGATCGCCGTTACCTCGTCATATTCGTAGTGGTTCTGTTTCAGCACCGCCATCCGCTTGCCGGGGTCCATCACCACGTTGCCGCGGGTAGGGTCAATATCCCCGGACAGGATTTTCAGGAATGTGGACTTTCCCGCCCCGTTGGCGCCGATGACGCCATAGCAGTTGCCGTTGACAAATTTGAGGTTTACCTCGTCGAACAGAACCCGCTTTCCGAACTGTAAACTGAGGTTATTGACTGAAATCATGCGCTTATTTCAAAAAAGAAGCGCAAAGATAACAGGATTCAGTGACCCGTTAAGGGCAGCCGGTCACTGTTGTCCGCCGCGCAGCCGCTTCCTGATTTCTTCCAGTTCGTTTTGTCCGTACACCTTGCCTTGCTTGATGACGGCGAAGATGGCCTGCGTATTGCGAATGTCCTCCAGCGGATTGCCATTGAGGATCAGCAGATCGGCCCATTGGTTTTCTTTGATGGAGCCGAGTTCGTTTTCCATGTGGAAGTACTTGGCCGGGTTGATCGTTGCGGTCTTGATGGCCTCCAACGGAGGAATGCCCGCCTCCGTCATGACCACCAGTTCTTCATGAAGGCTCAGGCCCGGCGTGAGAAACGCGATCGGCGTATCGGTGCCGGCCATCATCGGTATCCCGGCGTCATAAATTTTCTTGGCCATCATCAGCATCCACTTCGAGTATTCCAGGCGGAAAGGGGGGAACCCGTTCATGGCCGACCGCTCGATGACCGACATCCATCCAAAGCGCGTTGAATCCGGCAGGTAACTGAAGCTCTCCTTCCATTCCGGGCGGGGATAGGGCATCCGCGTCTGGCTCGTATTGAGTGCCAGGGTGGGAATTTGCCATGTCTGATTTTTGAGCAGCACCTTGAGGATTTCGTTGGCTTTGTTGTCGTCGTAGTTCTTGACGGCAATCTCTCGTTGCGCGGCATGAATGCTGGAACGCAAATCTCCGCCCGGCATGGACTTGCCTTTGGCCAGCATATCCAATCGCTGTTTGAGCAACTCGTCGGCGTTGGAGGCACACGAGAGTTCCAGGTTGCGCATATGCTCCATGCTGGTGAGGCCTGCATTGGAAGCGGTGATTACATCCATGGTCAGCGGCACATGGCCGGTAACAATGTAGTTTTTGGCTTTCGCCAGTTCCATGATCTTGTAGAACTGTTCGGGAATCAACATCTCGTACGCCTTCAGCAGATCGACTTTGGCGCTGTCCATGATTTCAACCTTGCGGGCAACTTCGTCAACGGAGGCAGAGCCCCAGCCAAGGGCCGGATGCCCGGGGGTTCCGTCATATACGGTGGGTACCCCATCGAGGAGAGGGCCTGCGATCATCACCCGGGGTGCACCCGTCGGGTTCGCCCGCGAGTCTTCGCGCCATTTCGAAATGAATTTGATTTCACCGCCCGTGTCCCGCACACTGGTGATGCCGTAAAGCATAAAGAGGTCGAACATCCGGGGAGCAAGCTCCGGCATATAGGCGAAGTGCACGTGCGCATCCCACAGGCCCGGGATGAGGTACTTGCCTTTTCCATCGACGATGGTGTTGCTGGAAGCAAGTTGAATTTCATCACTGGAACCCACGCGGACAATTCTTCCGTCACGGATGACAACCGTCTGGTCTTCTTTTGGACCTTCTTGCGGGTCAATCGTGGTAATGTGCTGGATACAAGTGGCGTTTTCGAAAACTTCGCCGGAGCGGCCGCAGGCATTCACCAACAGGGCACTCGCCAGGATAAGGAATGAAAAGTTACGCATGGGTGTAGAGAGTAGGTTCGGGTAAATCTACCGTTCATTTTTCACAATGTGTCCGCCAGCCATCACAAACTTCACCCGTTGGAGTTCGCTGATGTCTTTGAGGGGATCACCTTTCACCGCAATAATATCGGCGAACTTACCGGATTCCACGGTGCCGATTTCCCTGTCTTTCTTCAGGATTTCGGCGTTGATTTTGGTGGCGCACTGAATGGCCTGCATGGGCGTCATTCCGATAGACACATATTCCACGAACTCACGGGCGGAGTAGTTGGCCGGCCAACCCACGTCGTCGCTGCCCAATCCGAACTTTACGCCCTTCCTGACAGCGAACTTCATGTTGGCGTACATCGAAGCTTTTGTCTTGCGGCCGATCTCCACGCTTTTCTGCAGGGCAGGATCCGTGGAAGGCAGTTCATCAAAATAGGTATGGACGCAGAAGGTGGGGATCAACCAGGTTCCATGCTGGATCATCATGTCCATGGCTTCTTCGTCGATAAATGATCCGTGCTCGATGGTACGCACGCCTGCCTTCACCGCCATTTTGATGCCTTCTGCTGCGTGGGCATGCGCCATGACCGGCACGTCGCGCCGGGCTGCCTCGTCCACAACAGCCTTAAGTTCCTCCGCGCTGAAATGGACATTGTTCGGGTTGTCACCCGCCGACATGAACGCGCCGGTCACGAGCAGTTTGATCCAGTCGCTGCCGTACTTGATTTCATTTCGGACAGCCTTCCGGGCTTCTTCCGGTCCGTCAACCACCAGCCCGTCGGCGATGACTTTCTGTTCATAGGAAAGGAAATTAATGTCGCCACCGCCACCGGTAACCGACAAGTAGTGAGCTGCGCCAAAAATGCGGGGGCCGATGAACATCCCTTTGTTGATGGCATCGCGAATTTCCATGTTCGCATACCCTACATCGCCATCGCCGGCAACCCGCACGGTGGTCCAGCCGGCAGCGAGGTAGTCCTGCAAATTCTTCAGGCCCAACAGCGCTTTGGCAGCGGAGGAAGCCCTCATATGATCGACCTGGTAGTCGCCCGTCGTCAGGTTGGGATGAACGTGCATGTCGATCAGGCCGGGCAGCAGCGTAAAGTCCTTCAGGTCAATGACGGTTGCGTCTTTCGGAATCTTGTCCTTGAATGTTACGGCAATTATCTTGTTGCCTTCCACAATCACAGCGGGATTAGTGACCACATTGCCCGTGCCGTCGATCAGTGTGCGGGCCACTAAGGCTGTCTTTTGTGTATAGCCAGTGAGCGGCGCGAGGCAAAGGCAGGCGAACGTTATGAGGCAGGGAAGTTTCTTCATTTGCTTGATGATCCTGGTTCGTTACGGGAATTTGAAGGTAGCATAACTCTTGTCGCCTTTCACCGGTCTAACTCGCCCTTTCGAAAAAAAAGCGGATCATTCTAGAGGGTGCGAGGTCCTCAATACTAGAAAATAAACTGCCACGAGGGCGGCAACCGCTGCGGAGACAGTAAGTGCAACGCCGGGGCCGAAGAGATACCATAACAAGCCGGTTAATATGCTGGCGAACAGGGCGCAGATGCTCTGCAGTGCGGCGTAGGTTCCAACGGCGGTTGCGGCATCCGTTGGGTCGGCGATATTGGTAATCCAGGCTTTTGATACGCCCTCACTGGCGGCGGCATACATTCCGTAAAGGAAGAAGAGAGCGATGAATTCAATTTCGTTGTCAGCCCGCCCCATTCCCGCATAGACCATGGCAAAGAAGACAAGCCCCATGAGATATACCTTCTTGATTCCAATCCTGTCAGCCAACAAACCGAGCGGAAAGGAGAAGATGGCGTATACCAGGTTATAGAAAATATAGACGCCAATCACAGTAACTTCATCCATGCCCGACTGCTTTGCATTGAGAAGAAGGAAGGTGTCAGAACTGTTGACGAGGGCAAAGGCCAGAAAGCCGGTGACGATGCGTCGGTAATCGCCGGGGCTCTTCTTCCAGTATTTTAGGAAATCCAGAAACGTATTTGATGTGATGGTTTGCTCAGCCCGCCTTTCCCGGAGCAGGAGGGTGGCCAGGACGGCAAGCAATCCCGGTACAACGGCCAGCAGGAACAGCGGTTTGTAATCGCCCGGGTGGAAGTACAAATACAGGAGACCCAGCGAGGGGCCAATCACAGCGCCCAGTGTGTCCATGGCCCGGTGAAAGCCAAAGACCGTTGCCTTCGTGCCCGGTGTCGCTTCACTCGAAAGGAGTGCATCCCGTGCGCCCGTGCGGATACCCTTTCCCAAACGATCCAGCGTCCGGGCGCTCACCACCCAAAGGGGCCAGGCGAAGGCGATTAACAAAGGCTTGGAAACTGCACTAAGTCCATAGCCAATCTGAACGAAGGGCAGTCGGCGGCCCGATTGGTCAGACCACCGGCCGAAGTATCCCTTGCTGAGTCCTGCGGCAGCTTCTGCAACCCCTTCCAAAATCCCGATGAACAATACGGAGAAACCAATGGATGTCAGGTACAAGGGCATCACCGGGTAGAGCATTTCACTGGCTGTATCCGTGAACAGGCTGACCAAAGAAAGAACCCAGATCGTTCGGGTGATGTAGCGCATGTAATATTAAAGATAACGGATTGACCGCTGAGCGCTCGCTGGACGCGCCTGTCCATAACGGGTTGTCAGCCTCACGGGGATTTGGTTACTTAGAATCAAACCTGACCAACCTAACTTCAACCATCAATGAAATACTTTTCGTTAGCCCTGCTCCTCTTCGTTGCCATCTCCTGCCAGAAACAACAGTATGATATCGTCATTCGCGGTGGCACCGTGTATGACGGCACAGGCCAGCCCGCGCTGACCGAGGATATCGGCATCAACGCAGACACCATTGCGGCTATTGGTAATCTGTCGAGCGCGGAAGGCAAACTGGAGATTGATGCAAAAGGGCTGGCGGTAGCCCCTGGCTTCATTAATATGCTCAGCCACAGCTGGGAGACGCTCATCCTGGACGGCCGCGGTCAAAGCGACATCCGCCAAGGCGTGACGTTGGAAGTACTGGGTGAGATATCCATCGCGCCTATGAGTGATGACATGAAAAAGCAGTCGCGGGAACAGATGGAGAAATTCCCGGACTTCAAATACCCGATTGAATGGACCACCCTGGGCGAGTACCTCGAATACCTCGAGAAGAAGGGAGTGTCCCAGAATATTGCGTCGTTCGTTGGCGCCAACACCATCCGGGCTCATGAGTTGGGGTATGCCAACCGGGCACCCAATCGGCAAGAGATGGACCGCATGAGAGACCTGGTACGTCAGGCCATGGAAGAGGGCGCCCTGGGTGTTACCACCGCGTTGATTTATGCGCCGGGCAACTATGCCACCACCGAAGAGTTGATTGAGCTGAGTAGGGTGGCGGCACCGTATCGCGGCATGTACATCGCCCATATGCGCAGTGAAGGCAACAGCATATTCCAGGCGGTGGATGAGACGATCCGGATCGGACGCGAGGCCGGTCTGCCGGTGGAGATCTATCACCTCAAGATGGCCGGTAAAGACAACTGGTGGAAATTGGACAGCGTGGTCCACATGATCGAGCGTGCCAACAAGGAGGGAATCCGTACGACGGCCAACATGTACACCTACACCGCCGGAGCCACCGGGCTCGATGCGACCATGCCCCCGTGGGTTCAGGAGGGAGGCATCAACGAGTGGATCAAGCGACTAAAAAATCCGGTTACACGGAAGAAGACTTTAAAAGAGATGCTCACACCCACAGACAAGTGGGAGAACATGCTGCGTACGTGCGGAGGCCCTGAGAATGTGCTGATCCTTGGGTTCAGCAAGGATTCGCTCAAGATGTATGAAGGGAAGACGCTAGCCGAGGTGGCTAAAATGCATGGGAAGTCACCGGAAGAAACGGCGATGGACCTCGTGATTGCAGACAAAACACGTGTGGAAGCTGCTTACACGATGATGAGCGAGGAAAATATCAAGAAACAGATCGCCCTGCCCTTCGTCAGTTTTGGCTCCGATGCGGGTTCACCGCCGGCAGAAGGAATGTGGCTCAAATACAAAGACCATCCCCGGGCATTCGGGAATTTCACCCGCGTCATCGGCAAATATGTTCGTGATGAGAAGGTGATTCCGATGGAGGAGGCGATCCGGAAGCTCACCCGGCTGCCCGCCACCAATATCCACATCAAGAAACGCGGCACGCTCGCCCCCGGTTACTTTGCCGACGTCGTCGTCTTTGATCCGGCCAAGGTTCAGGATCACGCCACGTTCGAGAACCCGCACCAATACAGCACCGGCATGGTGCATGTCCTGGTCAATGGAGTCCAGGTACTGAAAGACGGAGAGCATACCAATGCAAGGCCGGGCCGCGTGGTGCGTGGGCCGGGGTGGACAGGGTCGAAGCGCTGAAATTTAGATTGGTCTTCAGGGCAGGGTTACGCCGGCTTGTTTGAGTTTTCTCTCAAAGTTTGGGGCAGCTGCCAGGTCATAGGGCATTTTGTGGGGAGCAAGGAAGAAGCTCCTGAACAGCGGAAAATCGAGGAGCAGTTCTTTGTCCATTCGTGCTGCCTCTGCATTGGCAGCTTTCCTGCCCAAGGCGGCTTCTACAGCGAAAAGGTAGAAGGGACTGGCTCGATGCTCAGCCAGTAGTTCTTTCTTGGCCTCTTCGTGCCTCCCTTGCTTTGCCAGGATAAGCGCCTTCAGATCGTAATAGGCAAAGTAATCCTGGTTGGAATCTTGCACGATCTCGCTGTAGGCTTCATCCAATTTTCCCAATTGGATCAGGGCAAAAAGTTTATAATCGTTTACGCCCAGCCGGGTTGGCGAGTCGTTCATCCTAGCGATCTTGTCCAGCGCCTCCGGGTACTTGCCCTCATGCAAAAGATTCAAGACAATATTTCGCCACCCGGAAAGGTTGCCGGGTTCCTGCGCAACGATGGCTTCACTGATCTCCGTGATGCGAGCCCCGTAGCCAAGGCCGATCAAGACTGTAGACAGATCAAAATTCTGATACTTGAAATGGGTCACCGCATCTTTGCTGGCCAGGCTCTTTTCGATGATGTTCCTGAAATTTGTCCAATCGTTGGAGTACATGGCCTGGGAGATCCGGTAGTAGTCTGCCTGTGACGATTCCCTGGAATAGCTAATGGCTTTTGCCAGGTCGTCCATAAAAAGTCTTTGTGCTTGTTTATCCGTAAGTGAATCCTGGTAATGGGGGTCGTCCTTAAGGACGTAATGCAGGAAGAAATCAGCATGATACAGGTAGGGATTCACAAAGTTGGGGTCGAGGAGGATAGACTGTTCGTAATAGGCATTCGCCTGTTTCAACTTGGCCAGGTCGATAAAGCGGTTGGCCCGATGCGCATCGTCATCCAGTTCGCGGGCTTTCAGGAAGGCCAGGAAGGCTTCCGCGCTGGTGGTGCCTGCCCAGTGCATTTGTTCCAGCGCTTTGGCGTCCAGCGATATGTCGAGGCTTTCCGCGATTTTGGAGGCGATTTCTTTCTGAAGATCAAAGATGTCCTTGGATTTTCGGTCATACGTATTGGACCAGATGTGAAATCCATCCTTGGCCCGGATGAGCTGGGCGGTGATGCGCAGGCCGTCACCCGATTTCCGCACCGACCCTTCAACGATATAGTTTACGCCGAGTGAGTCGGCAATGCTTTGGATGCGCAAGTTCTTGTCCTTGAAAGCAAACGAAGAGGTGCGTGACGTAACCCGCAGCCCGTTGATGTGGGCCAGGCTGTTCAGGATCTCTTCCGTCAGGCCATCGCCAAACCAGCCCTGGTCTTTTGTCTCGCTCATGTCGGCAAACGGAAGCACGGCGATTGACTTGTCGATGATCTCGGGTTCTTTGTCGTTTGAGCCGGTGAATTGCGAGACAGCGTAGATCACAGCCAGCAGAACGATAATCCCCAGGGTGGCGAGGACAAGGGTTCTTCTGGGCAACGGGTTGCTGTTGGCTGTTGGCTTTTGGCTGTTGGCGGAATGAGTAGCCGGATTTACAGGGTTTTTGAGGGCCTGGATGATTTCTTTGACGGCGTTGGCTGTCTTATTGACCTGGTCGCGGTAGAATGTCTTGTTCTGATTCTTGTCCGGGTTGTCGGAGGTGGCCAGCGGCCGGTTCACCCCCGGCGACTTGAAGATGAACTCGATAGCCCGCAGCGCGCCTCCCAGTTCCTTTTCTAGCAATGACTTGTCATCGGCATCAATGTCATGGATCTTGACGGGCAGAATGCGGCTCGTCACGTTGCCTCCGCTCACCCGCACATCCCTGCCGTATGCATCATGCTCGGCCAGTTTGTTGAAGGCGCAAAACTCATGCTGCCAGGCAAAGGACTTCGGGTCGCAATAGGTTTGCGAGATGATCGGAATGAAGATGAGGCATTTGAGTTTACCCTCCAGGCTCTTGTCGACCTGGTGGGTCTCGAGTAACCCATCATGAGGATTTTTGTCAAAGTAGATACTGACCGTATCCTTGAGTGTACCTCGCAACTCTTTTTCCAGGTTCTGTACAAAATCCGTTACCCAGCCATCGAGGTTGTCGTTATGGCGGTAGGAGATGAAGATGTCGTACGTGTAACCGGGAATCAGAGAAGGCATGGTGCCAAATATAGGCAGTCAATGGTTGACCTCCATCATGAGTTATGCTGTCCGTGTCCGCGTAGATTGAAGTTAAGAAGCGAGCCCTGCGATGCAGTCCACCTCCACCAGGATTCCATCGATGAGTTTGCCAACCGGAACAACCACGCGCGCAGGGCGGTGATCGCCAAAGTAGGAAGCAAATACGGCGTTTACTTTCGGCCAGTCGCCAATGTCGGTTACGAACACAGTCGCCTTTACAACCAGCGGGATGCCGCTCCCTGATGCTTTTAGAATGTCGTCAATGTTGCGCAAGCACTGCAGCATTTGCTCTTCCACCGTTGTGCCTACCGGTTTCCCCTCTTTATCCATGGGCAATTGGCCCGACACAAAAACAAAACCGTTGTGAATAACCGCAGGCGAATAGTGGCCCCGGGGTTTTGAAATGGATGGAGGCTGGACGTATTGCATACCTTCTTTAGAGATCAGAAACGTCATCGAACTCGCGCGTGCGTTCAAAAACGGATCGGGCGAAAGGACAAAGGGGTAGTACTTTGAGGTTATTCTTGCGGGCGTACTGAACGGCGGCTGCTACCAACTGCTTGCCGGCACTCTTACCTTTCAGGACATCATCCACTTCCGTATGATCGATAATGATCCGGCCAGTACCGGCCACACTGTAGGTCAGCAAGCCGATCCGCTTGCCGTCTTCGCCTTCAATATAGAAGGCTCCTTTGTTGCCGGTTTGCTCCTGTTTTATATCCATCGCTAGGCGTCAAACGCTGTTTTGATGGCCACCTGTTCCCAAAGGTTCATGTCTTTCTCCACCTGATCGATCTTCTCGCGCATACCCGTGAGTGTGGCCTGGCCAAGGGGAAGACGGAGGAACTCTTCCTTTGTATTCACAGCCTGTATAATTGCCTCAGCCGCTTTGCGCGGGTCGCCAACCTGCTTACCGTGGGCAGCCTGGTAATAGTCGCGCATTTTTCCGGCCGTGTCTTTATAGTCAGGAATCCGGTTTGGCGCATCGTCAATAGAGCGGCCGCCAAAATCAGTACGGAAGGGGCCGGGCTCAACCAGCACGACGCGTATTCCCATGGGGGCGACTTCTTTGGCCAGCGCTTCCGACAAAGCCTCCAATGCAAACTTGGTTGCATTATAAATGGCGGCGCCGGCAATAGCCCGAAATCCGCCGATGGAAGAGATGTTGACGAAGTGCCCGCTGCGCTGTTTCCGGAAGTGTGGAAGAATGACCCGGGTGACATCGAGTGCGCCGAACCAATTGGTCTCAAACTGCCGCCGGATCTCCGCATCAGTAACTTCCTCCACGGCCCCAATAAGACCGTAACCCGCATTGTTTACGGCGACATCGATTCTCCCAAACAGATCAATGGTTTGCTTGACGGCGCTGCGAACCTGCTCCGGTTTTGTAACATCCAGTTCGATGCAGGCAACCTGGCTGCCGAATTTCTTCTTTAGCGCATCCAGTACTTCTGGCTTCCTTGCCGTCGCGGCAACACGATAGCCTTCTTCCAGCAATACCTCGACGAGGGCGCGACCAAGGCCGGTCGAAGAGCCGGTTACAAACCAAACAGGCTGAGGCGTCATAAATATTTGGTCTATCCGTGCTCATCCGTGTCATCCGTGGCAATTAGGTGTTTGCCATGGATGACACGGATGCTTACGGTCTACTTAGCGTATGCTACACTTCGCATCTCCCGGATCACGGTAACCTTGATCTGACCGGGATACTGCATTTCCTTCTCAATCTTCTGCGAGATCTCGAAGCTGAGCTGGTTAGCGCGCTCGTCAGTTGCTTTCTCGGCATCGACAATCACGCGCAGTTCACGACCGGCCTGGATGGCAAAGCATTTCTCCACACCTTCAAAGCTGAGGCCAACTTGTTCAAGCTCTTTCAGCCGGCGGGTATATTGTTCAATAACCTCACGCCGCGCACCGGGGCGTGCGCCGCTGATGGCATCGCAGGCCTGAACGAGCGGTGAGATAAGACTGGTCATCTCGATTTCGTCATGGTGTGCACCGATGGCGTTACACACGACGGGATGTTCTTTGTATTTCTGGGCGAGTTCCATGCCCACAATGGCGTGAGGTTTTTCTAATTCCTCGGGCCACACTTTGCCGATATCGTGCAGGAGACCGGCGCGCTTCGCCTGCTTGACGTTGAGGCCAAGTTCGGTAGCCATAATGGCGCAGAGATTGGCTACTTCGCGCGAGTGCTGCAACAGGTTTTGACCGTAGGAGGAGCGGAACCGCATGCGGCCCACCATCTTGATCAGTTCAGGGGCAAGCCCGTGAATGCCGAGGTCAATGACGGTGCGCTCGCCGATTTCAACGATTTCGTCTTCGATGTTCTTCGTCGTCTTGGCCACAATCTCTTCGATCCGCGCCGGGTGAATGCGGCCGTCCTGGACGAGGCGATGGAGAGAGAGACGGGCAATCTCGCGGCGGACGGGATCAAAGCCGGAGATGATAATCGCTTCCGGCGTGTCGTCGACAATGAACTCGACGCCGGTGGCTGCTTCCAGGGCGCGGATGTTCCGCCCCTCGCGTCCGATCACTTTGCCTTTGATATCGTCGCTTTCAATATTGAAAATGGAAACGGAGTTCTCCACGGCATGTTCAGTGGCCGTGCGCTGGATGGCTTCGATAACCAGCTTCTTGGCATCCTTGGTGGCCGTTAGTTTGGCCTGTTCCACGATGTCCTTGATATAAGAATTGGCCTTTGATTGCGCTTCTTCT
This sequence comes from Cyclobacteriaceae bacterium, assembly GCA_044221195.1. Classification (GTDB taxonomy): domain Bacteria; phylum Bacteroidota; class Bacteroidia; order Cytophagales; family Cyclobacteriaceae; genus ELB16-189. Next base: position 168,056 of record JBGAPO010000005.1, on the reverse strand, counting down.
TTCAGTGTCTCGACCAGCTGGTCCCTGGCCTGGTCGGCGGTGAGTTTGGAGATACTTTCCAGTACCTGCACTTTTTGCTGGTTGAACCGGTCCAATTCCTCTTTGCGTTTGCGCACGAGGTCATGTTGTTGTGCGAGGCTCTTCCGGTCTTCGTCCAGTTCCAGTTCCTTGCGCTTCACGTGCTCCAATTCCTTTGAAAGTTGGGCTTCACGCTGCTTGATCTTCTGCTCGTTGCTGATAATCTGGTTCTTCTTCCGGTTGGTTTCTTCCTCAAATTCCTGTTTCATTTTCAGGAACTTCTCTTTGGCTTCAAGAATCCGGTCTTTCTTGATGTTTTCGGCCTGCAATTCAGCCTCTTTAATGATCAGGGCTGCTTTGTCCTCGAGCGTCCGCTTATTCTTGCGGAGTTTGCGCTTGTAGAGGAGGGTGCCTATGAGGAAGCTCAGTACGATGGTCAGGCTGACGCTGATCAGCGTAATCACTTGGATGTCCATAGTTGTTCAGTTTACGTGAAAAAATACCCGGCGCGGCGAGGGCCGTTCACGTAGGTGCCTGGGAGCGGGGAAGCAGAACTCAGAGAATGGCCTGCGAGACCATCTGGTTCAATTGATTGACTTTTTCGACCACCGATTGGTCAACAGCATGATCGCTTTCTTCGGCTGCCAATTTTTCTACAAGGCAGTCAAAGGCGGTCATGGCCAGGAGGTCTTGTTTATCATCCAGGCCGAATTGCTCCCGGTACGACTTCAACTTATCGTTGATCAACTTACCGGCAGCCCGAACACGTTCTTCTTCGTGTCGTTTGACCTTCATGGGGTACTCCCGGTCTCCGATTTTGATCTTGATTGAGAGTTCGTCCATTACAGGTCGCTTATCGGCTTAAGTGAGCGATGCATTTGTCAATTTCGCGGATGTAGTCATCCACCGTCTTCCTCAACTCCGAAACACTTCCGTCTTCCGGGTGAATATTATCCACAATCTTAGTGATTTTAATCTGATTTCGAAAGCCGTCCAGTTGCTCATCCCGTTGCCGGAGGGACTGTTTTAGCTCTGTATTCGCGGCTTTTAGGGCATTTACCTCGGTCTTCAAACCTTTGTGCTCGTTGATGAGGACTGCCAGCTTGCGTTCCAGACCGTTGAGGTTTGACTTCAGTACATCTTGCTCCATAGGGGTGTAGTTGGGGTGTCTTAAATGGCTATTTGCGGATGACGGCGCCCAGTCTTTTTTCAAGCCCGGCCATCAGCCCGTTCATGGTCTTGTCAATTTCTTCGTCGGTGAGGGTTTTGCTGCGGTCGAGGAGCGTGAAACCCAGGGCATATGCTTTCTTGCCCTTGGGAATATTCTCGCCTTCATAAACATCGAACAACGTCACGTCTGCTATTAGGTTTTTTCCGCTGGTGCCTACGACTTCCCGAATGTCATCAAAAGTTACTGACCGGTCAAGCACTAATGACAAGTCGCGCTTTACTTCCGGGAACTTGGGCACTTCCTGCATGTCGAACTTAGGGTTTGCCCCTTGGAAAAGCAAGGTGGCATCCAAATCCGCAAAGAATATTTCCTGTTTGATGCCGAAATCACGTGCGAACGCATTGCGAACCTTGCCCATCATACCCACTGGACGCTTGTGACGCACAATCTTCATTCCATACTCCAGTAATGGGTGCTCCGCTTTCTCCAGCGCGAACCCGGTTACGTTTGATTTTTCCAGCACCGCATGAACAAACTGGCTCAGATCATGGTAGTTGGCATTCCTTGTTTTTTCCTGCCAGGATTCCGCTTCATTTTGGCCCGCGACATAGACGGCCAGGCGCTCTTCTTCATGAAAGCCCTTGTCGTTGCGCCCGTACACGCGACCGAATTCGAAGAACCGCAGTTTTCCCTGCTTGCGGTTAAGGTTATAGGCAATGGCCTCCAGGCCTGTAAACAACATCGTCTGGCGCATAATGCCCTGTTCCTCACTGAGTTTATTCAGTATCTCCACGGGCCGAAGTCCAAAGTCCAGGTTATGCTTTTGCTGATAGGCCGCATTGGTCAGGGAATTTGTCATCAACTCGAAAAAGCCCTGGGCCGCAAGCATTTCGCCGACACGGCGTTTGTAGGTATTGAAATCCTTTTCCGGAAAATCAGCCAAATAGTCGGCGCGGGTAGAGTCGCTCAACTCTACATTATTGAATCCATAGATTCGAAGGATTTCCTCCACGACATCGGCCTCTTGTTCCACATCCACCCGGTACGGGGGAACGGAAACCGTGTATCCTGCTTCTTGCTGATCAATAACCGATATGTCGAGACGGCGCAGTATTTCAAAAACCTCAAGCCGGGGGATCTTCTTCCCAATGAGCCGGTCCACATTCTTATCTTTTACACGAATCTGACGGTTCTCTACCTTCACCGGATACACATCGACGATTTCCGACGATATGGCGGCTCCGGCAACTTCCTTCAGCAGCAAGGCGGCGCGTTTCAGCGCATAAACGGTGAGGTTGGGGTCGGTCCCGCGGGCAAACCGAAATGCCGCGTCTGTCTTTAACTGATGATGGTTGCTGCTTCGGCGGATGTAGGCGGGCGAAAAGCAGGCGCTCTCCAGGAAAATCGATGTTGTCGACTCCTTAATGCCCGAGTGAATTCCGCCAAATACGCCGGCAATGCACATTCCTTCTGTCGCGTTGCAGATCATGAGATCCTGCGCGGTCAGCTTGCGCTCCTGGTTATCAAGGGTAACGAACTTCGTACCCGTCGGTAATGTCTTTACCACCACTCGCTTTCCCGTCTGTTCGGCATCGAAGGCATGCAACGGTTGTCCCAATTCGTGACAAATGAAGTTGGTGACATCCACCACATTGCTGATGGGCGTCAGGCCGATTGCCTGCAACCTCTTCTTCAGCCACTCGGGTGATTCCTGGACCTTTACATTAGTCAGCGTAAGTGCGGAGTATCGCGGGCATGCTTCGGTATTTTCAACCACCACGTCAATGGGGAGATGATGGTTGTCCACACGAAACGCATCCACGGAGGGCATATGCACCTCCCGGTTTTTCGCCGCCCTGACGTCACGGGCAACGCCAACGTGTGACGCCGCGTCGGCGCGGTTCGGCGTGAGTCCAATCTCAAAGATGTAGTCGGACTCCAGTTTGAAGTGTTTTGCCGCCGGCGTGCCGTTCGGGAGCTTCGTTTCGAGCACCATGACGCCGGCATGGCTTTCTCCCAGGCCGACTTCATCTTCTGCGCAAATCATTCCTTCGCTTTGCTCGCCTCGGATCTTCGCTGATTTGATGGTAAACGGTTCGCCTTTGGTGGGGTAAATGGTTGTTCCGGGCAGAGCGACAACCACCTTCTGACCCGGTGCAACGTTGGGTGCCCCACAAACGATGGGCAGCGCGTTTGACCGGCCGACATCCACCGTGGTGAGGGTGAGTTTATCGGCATTGGGATGCTTCACGCACGTCAGCACTTCGCCGATAACCAATCCCTGAAGCCCGCCCCGAACCGATTCCGCGGTGCGGATGCTTTCTACTTCCAATCCCGTGCTGGTCAGCACCTCGCCCAACTCCTCGGGTGATTCGGTGATGTCTACATACTCTTTCAGCCAGTTGAAGGAAATGGTCATGGGGCGAAAATGAAGGCCTAAATATACGCGTTTCAGGAAATTGACCGGGCTAGTATTCCCAGTCCAGACCGAGCCGGTCTTTCAGTTCATTCAGAAAGGGGTGCTTCTCCGCCAGGTGTTCAAATTTCTCCTTCGCGGTGTAGATAACTTTCTTGCCGGTGGACGTTTGCAGGCTCACCGAGATGGTCAGTTCGCCGTTTTGCAGTCGCTCTCGCAAAAACTGCAGCAGGTCGCGCCGAAAGTTCTCCAATAAGGATTCTTCCACGGGGTTTGCCAGGTTGACCGTGATTACCGGCGGCGCAAAATGGTATTCCCGTTGAAGGATTTGGTATTCCCCCACCTGGCTTCTTCGCTGATCGGCGTATTCATCCCAGGCTTTCTTCAATTCAGGGGCAGCAACCGGCTTGTTCGTGGTTGTCGGAGTCGCTAGTGGAGCCACTTCGGGTGCCGGTGAAGTATTGAGGATGTTCTTCAGGCTCGGCGTGCTCTTGACCTTGGGTTTGTTTACTGAGGTGATGGAAGGAGCGGGCTCCTCAGGTAGGGGCACAGGGGCAGGAGCTTCAGGGGCAGCAATTGGTTCCGACTTCGGTGTTGGCTTCTCCGGAGCAGGGGGAGCAGGTGTCCCGTTCGTTACTTCAATTTTTTTTTTAATTCTGCTGGCGGGGCAGTTGCGGAAGGCTCGGCTGTAATGACGGATCGCACATGGGCCATCTTCATCAGCGACAGTTCGACGAGGAGTCGCTGGTTACGGCTCATCTTGTAGTTGATGTCGCACTGGTTGCCGATGTTGAGCCAGGACAGCAGCAGCGAATAGGGTGATGCCTTCGCCTGCTCGACATATTTCTTTTTAATACTGTCGGGCACCTCCAGTAGTCTGACCGTGCGTTCATCCTGCGTCATCATCAGGTTGCGGATGTGTTCGCTCAGGCCGACAATAAAATTCTGCCCATCGAAGCCCTTGTGCAGGATTTCATCGAAGAGCAGGAGGGGGACCGTCGGATTCTGGGCGAGGAGGCCGTCAACTACCTTGAAATAGTACTCGTAGTCGAGAATGTGGAGGTTGTTCAGCGCATCCTGGAAGGTGACACCCTTGCCTTGCGAAAAAGTCACCATCAGATCGAAGATGGAGAGGGCGTCGCGCAGGGCACCGTCCGCTTTTTGGGCGATGAGGTGCAGGGCCGCTTCCTCCGTCTTGATCTTCTCACGATCGGCGATCTTCTTGAGCTGGTGCGCGATGTCGGAAATCTGGATCCGGTTGAAGTCGAAGATCTGGCACCGGGAGAGGATGGTGGGGATCACCTTGTGTTTTTCCGTGGTGGCCAGGATAAAGATGGCATAGGAGGGCGGCTCCTCCAGGGTCTTCAGAAAGGCATTGAAGGCCTGGTTGGAAAGCATGTGCACCTCGTCAATGATATACACCTTGAACTTTCCGTATTGCGGTGGGTAGCGCACCTGGTCGATCAGGTTACGGATGTCTTCGACGGAGTTGTTGGAAGCCGCGTCAAGTTCGAAGATGTTCAGGGAATTGACTTCGGCCTTTTCTTCAAACCCATTGATCATTCGTGCCACGATCCGCGCGCAGGTGGTCTTGCCCACACCTCGGGGACCGCAGAACAAAAGCGCCTGCGCCAGTTTGTTGCTGTCGATGGCGTTTTTTAGCGTGGTGGTAATGTGTTCCTGGCCCACCACTTCCTCGAAGCCGAGCGGGCGATACTTTCGGGCCGAAACAACAAAATGATCCATCGGGGTGGCAAGATAAGAATAGGATGCTTAGGATAAACAGGTTGGCAGGATAATGGATAAATGGATTGACCGGTTTGTGGGATGGATAGGTACCGGCGATAACAGGGCCACGGTTTTACTACTTTTACGGCATGACCTCCCCAAAATACAGCGTAGTAATCCCTGTCTACAACCGACCGGAAGAATTGCGCGAACTGCTGGAGAGCCTGACTTTGCAATTGTTCACGGATTTTGAAGTCCTGGTGGTGGAAGACGGCTCGACCAAGCGATCGGAGTCAGTGTACGAGGAGTATTCGAAGCGGCTGAGAATCCAGTATTTTACAAAACCCAATACCGGTCCCGGGCCCAGCCGCAACTTCGGATTTGAACATGCGACGGGGCAGTATTTTGTTGTCTTTGATTCTGACTGTACCCTGCCCCCGGAGTATTTCGCGATTGTAGACCGCTATCTCAGCATCCATCAACTGGAAGCCTGGGGCGGTCCGGATCGCGGCCATGAAACGTTTTCCTCCCTGCAGCAGGCAATGGCTTACACCATGTCCTCTGTGCTCACCACCGGAGGAATTCGCGGAGGGAAGAACCAGGCCGATACATTCCAGCCGCGGAGCTTCAACATGGGTGTCAGCCGGAAGGTATGGGAAACGACGGGTGGATTCCAATTTGACCGTCTGGCCGAAGACATCGAGTGGAGCATCCGCATCCGCAAAGCTGGTTTCAAAATCGGACTCATCGCCGACGCGTTTGTCTATCATAAACGGCGGACCGAGCTCTCTCAGTTCTTTCGACAAGTGGAAGGCTTTGGCCGCGGACGGGTGAGGGTAGGCAAGGCCCACCCGGGAGAGGTTAAACCCGCGCATTGGTTCCCGACGTTTGTGCTGCTTGGCTTCCTGGCGCTGCCGATTATATTGATTCTTTTCCGTGATCTCGGAATCATTGGGTATACCGTACTCTTCTTCTATTGGGCCGCCATTGCCATTGACTGCTACCAGCAAACGAAGTCGGTGGCGACATCCCTGCTGAGTGTACCGGCAGCAATGGTTCAGTTTTTCGGCTATGGGTGGGGGTTCCTGAGCGAAACCTTCCTTAAGCAACACTGAGGCCCACGATATTGCCCACTCTTTGATTCGGGAAGAGGGTGCGATTTTGTAGCTTAGGAAGTCCAACCCAAATGGCTATGAAAATTACCTCACGCATTGCGATGCTTGCGCTGGTTCTGAATTTCGCCTGCCAGGCTCCTCCGGGAAATGCCAATTACTACAACTTGGGAGAATCCGGCATTCGCACCGGTGGTATCCGGATGATACCCATCCACGGCGGCAAGTACAAGGTGTGGACCAAGCGGGTGGGCAATAATCCCAGAATCAAATTACTCCTGTTGCACGGTGGTCCGGCCGCAACACACGAGTACTTCGAAAGCTTTGACAGCTTTCTTCCTGCGGAAGGAATCGAGTATTACTATTATGATCAGTTGGGCTCTTACTACAGCGACCAGCCAAATGATTCGTCCTTGTGGACCACCGAACGATTTGTGGAGGAGGTGGAAGAGGTACGAAAGGCGCTGGGGTTGGACAATACCAATTTCTATTTGCTGGGTTCTTCCTGGGGCGGGATCCTGGCCATGGAATATGCCTTGAAGTACCAGCAAAACCTGAAGGGCCTGATCATCTCCAATATGATGGCAAGCGCTCCGGATTACGGAAAGTATGCTGAAGAAGTACTGGCGAAACAGCTTGACCCAGCCGTTTTGAATGAAATCCGGACGATGGAAGGAAACAAGGATTATAATAATCCGCGTTACGGCGAATTGCTCATGAACCACTACTACACGGCGCATATCTGTCACATGCCAATGGATCAATGGCCGGAGCCCGTCAATCGGACATTCAAGCACTTGAACCCCGTCATCTACTCCATGATGCAGGGGCCAAGCGAATTTGGTATCGGTGGTACGTTGGTCAAGTGGGACCGCAAGGCTGATCTTCCCAACATCAAAGTGCCTACCCTCACCATTGGCGCCAAGCACGATACCATGGATCCGGAGCACATGAAATGGATGTCCACTCAATTTCCCAAGGGGCGTTACCTCTATTGCCCCAACGGAAGCCACATGAGCATGTGGGATGACCAGGAAAACTATTTCCCCGGATTGATCCAGTTTATCCGGGACGTAGATGCAGGGAAGTGGTGAAGAAATTAAACGGCCTTGCCGACGAGGTAACGAGCCACTGCCAAATCCTGAACCGCATTACCCACCGACTTGAAGACGGTGATCTCGTCAGTTGCTGTTCGCCCGCTTCGGCCGGCCACCAATTCGCCGAGTTCAGCGTAAATAATTTCTGGGGTCAGCCGGCCTTCTTTGATGGGGATGACGACTTCCCCGGCTTCATGAAGGACAGCCGCACGCTGATCTACGACAAGTTTGCACCTGGCAATCACGTCTTCCGATAGCTCCCGCATGTGGGGCTTATAAGACCCAACCGCATTGATGTGTGCGCCGGGTTTGACATTCTTTAGTTTTACAATCGGATCAGCTGAGTTGGTGGCTGTGCAAATGATGTCGGCATTGAGAAGGTCCGTCGGTTTCCCCAAGGGTTCACAGGAAACTTTGTGGGTGCCACGAATCCGATCACAAAAATGCTTTTCATTCTCGGGTGAAGTGCCCTTGACCAAGACTCTAGTGATGCTTCGAACAGCCACCACGCCGGCAACCTGCGTCCACGCCTGTACGCCAGTTCCAAAAACAGCAAGTGTGGATGCAGAAGCATTCGACAAGATGTCTGTGGCCAGTCCCGATGCGGCGCCGGTACGCAAGGCAGTCACGGATGGTGCATCCAACATGGCGAGTAACTGTCCGCTACCCGCATCCATCAACAGCATCTGCCCCTGGATGGCCGGAAGCGGGTCAACATTTCCGCCAAAAACAGAGACCATCTTCAAACCGAACAATTTCCACGAAGGCGCATAGGAAGGCATGAAGAGTGCCATCCCGGTTTTGTCATCCGTCTCCATCGCCGTGCGCAAGGGAACCTGCACCTTCCCCTCGCTCAACAGCCGGAACGCCTCCCGCATCAATTCGATGGCCTTAGGCATTCCTACTTGTTCAACCTCCTCCGCAGTGAAGATGAGTGGATAGCTCACGTTGTGCTTAATCTGTTCTAATCGGTGTAGTCTGTAGCAAACCTCTGCAAGAGCGACTCATTCAATTCATGCTTACCGTCAAATACAATTTTCTCTGGTGTAATATCCAGTTGCCGGGCGAGGCCATCAAACTCGTTCATTCGTTCCTCATTCAGGAAATGGTCCTTGTTTCCGATGACGAGGTAGGTTTTTTTGTCGGCGAAAACGTCATGACCCTTCTTGAAATCCATATCCGGTGGGAAAAGTCCCGCCCAGAGAATCAGTCGATGGAAACGCGGATGGCCGTCAATGGCCCAACGACATACCGTGGCACAGCCCTGCGAGAAGCCGAAAAGTGTCACCGGGATACTGTTGGCTTGATCTCCAAGTTCTTGCGTGAAGATGGTGTCCAGGAAGTTGATGTAGTTCTCAATATCCGTCAATCGGTTCTCCCGCGTCATCCACGTGGCCCCCACCTTGGTGTCCGCGCGGCCGGTAGCGGTAAGTTCCGACAGATAGAAGCGTGACAGCCCTTCCGGAGCGATGAAATAAATGTTATGCGCAGTAAGAGGTTCAAACTTGCGGAGGAAGTACTGAGCCAGTTGGCCGTAGCCATGCAGGATAATCCAAACCTGTTTTGTGGAGGCATCCAATGTGCCGGCCGTGAAGTAGCGTGCGGCAAAGTTGAAGCGAATCGTTCGTTCCTTCACGCGCGTTCAATCCTTGAGATGACCGCGGTCGAAACTTAGCGGCAGGAGCACCTCGGTGGAGGTGCATTTTATCCACTGGTTGTCGTCGAACATGACGACCTCGATGTTCTCGCCCTGGCGCTCTTCGAATTCACGCATAACCTGGCGGCAGGCACCGCACGAACTCGCGTTCGAAAGTTCTTTGTGACTCTTCTTATGCGCCACCACGGCAATCTTCTTGATCACTTTGCCCGGATACATGGCCGCTGCTGCATACAACGCAACGCGTTCTGCGCACATACAGAGCGGGTAAGATGCGTTCTCCTGGTTGGATCCGGGAACATAAGTTCCATCTTCCAACAGCAGTGCGGCGCCGACATGAAATTTTGAATAGGGGGCGTAAGCGAGGTTGGCAGCGTCTTTTGCTTTGTGCACGAGGTATTTTGATTCGGCATCAAGGTCTTCCAGGTTCTTGTAGAACGTCATCTCCTTCATGGCAACGCGGATTGGTGCGGGATTTGAAAGTTAAACCATTATGCGGAAAATGGGAAATGATTCCCCAATTGAAGATAAATTGCAGGAAAATAGACGTATGCGTTCCATCCTTGTTCTCGGCGCCGGCCGTTCATCATCGGCCCTCATTGATTATCTCCTCCGGCATGCCGCCGCCAACCAATGGCGCGTTACCGTGGGCGATGTCAGCGAAACGGCCGCCAAGGAACGCGTAGGCAATTCGCCGCATGGAAAGGCCATCTCGTTCGATGTGAAGAAGGAAGGAGCCGAATCCGTGGTGGCGGCGCATGACCTCGTGATCTCCGTATTGCCAGCCCTGTTCCACCCGGTGGTTGCCAAGTTTTGTCTCAAACACAAAAAGCACCTCCTCACGGCCAGCTACGTGTCCCCCGACATGAATGCGGTGAACAACGAAGCGAAGAATGCAGGCTTGCTTTTCCTCAATGAGTGCGGGCTCGATCCCGGCATTGACCACATGAGCGCGATGCAGGTGATGGACCGGGTGAGATCGGAAGGCGGCGATCTGTTTTCATTTGAATCATTCACCGGCGGACTCATTGCCCCGGAAACAGATCCGGGAAATCCCTGGCGGTACAAGTTCACGTGGAATCCCCGCAACGTGGTGATGGCCGGTCAAGGCACTGCCAGGTTCCTGCAGGAAGGACAGTACAAATACATTCCTTACCAGCAGTTGTTCAAGCGCATCACTCCGGTAGAGGTCCCGGGATATGGAAAGTATGAGGGCTATGCCAACCGGGATTCACTGGGATACCGGTCGTTGTACGGACTTCAGGGCATCAAGACAATGCTTCGGGGGACTTTACGCAATGATGGATTTTGTGCTGCGTGGGATGTGCTGGTCCAATTGGGCTGCACCGACGATACCTATCCGATGGAAGGGGTGGAGTCAATGACGCACCGATCATTTCTTAATGCGTTCACGGGATATCATGCAGCGCGAAAACTGGAGGAAAAGATTTCATCGCAACTGGGTTTGGCGGTCGACGGTCCGGAGCTGGCCCGGCTCAAGTGGTCCGGCCTGTTTGAGGATACGCCCGTAGGATTGAATGAAGGCACTCCGGCGCAAGTCCTTGAACATATCCTCAACAAGAAATGGAAGCTGGAGCCCAATGATAAGGATATGATTATCATGTGGCACAGATTCCGGTATGCCAAGGACGGTCGGGGTAACGAGATCCAGGCGACGCTCGTGGCGAAAGGTGATGATTCAACACGCACAGCGATGGCCAAAACGGTTGGCTTGCCCTTGGGTATTGCGGCCAGGTTGATCCTGGAAGGCAAGATTAAGGCCCGAGGCGTTGTCGTTCCTGTCACCAGGGAGTTCTATGATCCGATCCTGGCGGAGTTAAAGACACAGGGCATCGAACTCATGGAGAAGTAACTCCTGGAAACTTTGTCTTGAAAACCGGCTCGCCAGTGCGCCTGCAGCCTCACATCGTGCAACGTTGGGAAACTCTTATATGAGTACCTTTGTGGCCATGGACCTGAAAGAAATCCTATCCGTCAGCCTTATCCTTTTCTCCGTAATTGATATCCTCGGATCAATTCCCTTTGTCATCCTGATCCGGCAACGAGAAGGTCGGATCTATGCCGAGCGTGCCACGCTGATCGCTGCCGCGTTGATGGTGGTGTTCCTGTATTTGGGGCAATCGGTGTTGAAGTTGTTTGGCCTCGACATCGGTTCGTTTGCTGTGGCGGGCTCCATTGTCATGTTTATCATCGCCATGGAGATGATCCTCGGGATCACGTTGATCAAGGATGATCCCGACGCGCAGGGGAGTGGGTCCATTGTACCGATTGCCTTTCCCCTCATTGCCGGGGCCGGTACACTAACGACGATACTCTCACTCCGGGCCGTATACGAAGAGTCGAATATTCTTATTGGGATCCTGCTGAATTCCATTTTCGTCTACATCGTATTGCGGGCCAGTCCCTGGATGGAAAAGAAAATTGGCAAATCGGGATTTGTTATTCTCCGCAAAGTGTTCGGCGTGATTCTGCTTTCGATCGCCGTAAAAATCTTCAAGACCAATATCTTTATCGGGTGATCAAGTTGTATACGGACGGAGCGGCAAAAGGAAATCCGGGACCCGGTGGCTATGGGGCTATCCTCCGGTATGGGTCACACGAGAAAGAAATCAGCCAGGGCTTCCGCCTGACGACCAACAATCGGATGGAGTTGCTGGCCGTAATTTCCGGCCTTGAGGCCATCCGAAAGAATGGAATACCGGTCACCGTTTACTCAGATTCCAAATATGTGGTAGAAGCCGTCAAGCAAGGATGGATTTGGGGGTGGGAGAAGAAAGACTTTAAGAACAAGGCCAATCCCGACCTTTGGAAGCGCTACATCAAACTGCATCACAAATTGGAACCGAAGTTTGTATGGATACGGGGGCACGCCGGCCATCCGGAGAATGAACGATGCGATCGCCTGGCCGTGGCTGCGGCGGAAAGTGGCGACCTCGAGGTTGACTCCGGATACGAAGAGAGCTTGAAACAATAAGCTCATATTACAGTTAATTAAGGCTTTTCTGCGGCGAGGATGGTGAACCGCCCCGGGCATTTTGCGTTTCATCGTATATTTGCACCTCGCATGAAGCGCTTTTCCTCCCTGCTGCTGGTTTTGATTGCCTTTGCCTTTGTGGCAAAGACAACGGTGACAGCTTTCTACCCCGGAAAGTTTGTGACCAAGGCAACGGTCGTCTCCGACTGGGCTGAATCGGAAGGAGCGGAAGAGACAGAAGAAGGTGATGAATCGGGAGAGGACAACAGTCTGTCTGCACCCGAGCCTGCAATTTTGCTCGTCTTTCATGCCGTAGAAGCAGCACCCACTTCCCATGTGTTGCCGCTGCTCACTGCTTCCGTTGATATCATCTCTCCTCCTCCTCAAGCATAGTACAGCCACTGCCTGTACGCACTGAGCCCACGGCTTGGTGACCTCCATCTTTACCTTTCTTTTTTTTCACAGTTCATTTCCATTGGATGGTTATGCGAGACAAAATTTCATTCAAACCCATCGACAACCTGGCTCATGATGTGCCGGCGGCGTTGGTGGTGTTCCTGGTAGCCCTGCCCTTGTGCCTTGGTATTGCCCTGGCCTCTGGGGCTCCCCTTTTTTCCGGACTTATCTCGGGGATCATTGGCGGGGTGGTGGCGGGCTCACTGAGCAAGTCCTCACTGAGCGTTAGCGGCCCTGCGGCGGGATTGGCTACGATTGTTCTTGCTGCCATCCAGGAGTTGCAGTCTTTCCCATTGTTTCTCCTTGCTGTTGTCATCGCCGGTTTCCTTCAGGTTGTGCTCGGATACTTGCGCGCAGGAACGATTGGCCACTTCTTCCCGGTGGCGGTGATTAAAGGCATGCTGGCGGCCATTGGACTGATCCTCATACTCAAGCAGATCCCGCATGCACTGGGATATGACGCTGACTTCGAGGGGGACGAAAGCTTTTTTCAGACTGACCACGAGAACACGTTTACGGAGATCTTCAATGCGCTGAGTTTTGTCACTCCCGGCGCGCTCGTGATTTCTGCCTTATCGCTGGGTATTCTGATCATTTGGACTAAACCATTTATTCGACGATTCACTTGGACCAATTATGTGCCGGCACCGCTGGTCGTTGTCGTGATGGGTGTTGGGCTTAACCTGGTATTTCAGAAGTATGTGCCATCCCTCGCTATTCAATCCACCCATCTCGTAAGCCTGGGCGGATTTGACGACATCAGCAACCTCAGACAGGTAATCATATTCCCGGACCTCAATGGCTTCTTTGACCCCCGGGTCTACCGGATAGCAATTACCATCGCGCTGGTGGCCAGTATCGAATCATTGCTAAGTATTGAGGCCACTGATAAGCTGGACCCCTACAAACGAATCACACCGCTTAATACGGAGCTAAAAGCCCAAGGCGTCAGTAATATCCTTAGCGGGTTATTTGGCGGCCTGCCTGTCACCGCCGTCATTGTCAGAAGCTCAGCGAACATCATTGCCGGAGGGCGAACGAAAACATCGGCCATTCTGCATGGCGTATTTCTGGCCGGCGTTGTGATGGCTGTGCCGGCACTCATACAATTGATTCCGCTCGCGAGCCTGGCGGGTGTACTGTTGGTTGTGGGTTACAAACTAAACACGCCGGAAATGTACCGGCAGACGTTCAGGAAGGGGATAGACCAATACCTGCCCTTTATCGTCACCATTGCAGCGATATTACTGTCAGACTTGTTGATCGGTATCTCCGTTGGGTTCCTGGTCGCCATATTCTTTGTGCTGAAGACCAACGTTCAAACGGCGGTTATTGTCGTTAGCGATAAGAATCAATACCTGATCAAACTCACGAAGGATGTTTCCTTCATTCATAAAGCACAGCTGCGGAAGGCGCTGGAGAGCATCCCGACTAATTCTTCTGTAGTCATTGACGTTGCCAAGAGCCAGTTCCTCGATGCTGATGTCATTGAAACGATAGATGATTTTGTAGCGAGTGCACCAGCAAGATCAATTGATGTGGAACTGAAGCAGGGGAATGGCGCAACATCAATGCCTATCCGTGCGAACGGTGTTGATATTCGCGTGGCGCAATAAGAACTAACCATATGAAGACGTACGATAAACTGTTGTTGCAAAACAAGGCCTGGGCAGCCGAGCAGATTGGAAAGGACCCGGAGTTCTTTGCCCGACTCTCCGAGGTGCAGACACCGGAGTTCCTGTGGATCGGCTGTTCCGACAGCCGGGTACCGGCCAATGAGATAACGAACACACCCCCGGGCGAGATTTTTGTCCACCGAAACATTGCCAACCTGGTTGTTCACACCGATGTAAACATGTTGAGTGTGCTCCAATATGCTGTCCAGGTGCTGCAGGTGAAACATATTATCGTTTGCGGCCATTATGGTTGCGGCGGTGTTCGGGCGGCAATGAGCCACAAAAACTTGGGGCTGATCAACAAATGGCTGCGCAACATCAAAGACGTTTACTATTCCCATAGGGAGGAACTGCAGGCTATACTGGACGAGGATGACCGTATTGACCGGTTAACCGAATTGAACGTGCAGGAGCAGGTGATGAACCTGGCGAAGACGTCTATTATCCAGATGGCATGGCGGGAAAACAACCGGCCGGCATTGCACGGCTGGGTCTACCGGCTTTCGGATGGGATCTTGCACAACTTGATCAAGATGGATCCCAACACGCCGATTGATCCGGTGTACGAGTACGACTAATTGACATTGGGCTTTGGGTACTGGTTTAGGGGTTAGGCAGAGGCCAACGACCGCGTAAGGGCATAAGTCAACGGCGGATGCCTAACACCCAAAGCCCTTATTATTACTAGTGGACAACGCAGCTTCCGCCTGCGCAGGCCGCTTCGGCGTGCAGTTCGGTGGCGTCATCCGGTTCGTAAACACCGGACAAGTCGATGCTCCGGAGTGACTGCTCCAGCGCTTCGTACCGTTCACGGCTGATGTCCTCGAAAGGCGGCTGCTTGTAATTTCCGGTGTCGAAGGGGAGTACGCTGAGCCCATTGTAGGACGCCTTGTTTTCCCACATCCACTCGCCCACTTGCTTCCATTCGTCATCGCGGATGGAGACTGTGGCGGAAACGTTGTTCGCATTGTAACCCAACCGATAACCGCGGCGGACCCATTCCAGGTTGAATGATTTTATCCGTTCGAGTAGATCCATCACCGGCTCAGTGCGAAGAATGCTGCCTTCTGGCGCTTTCTGTGGAATGCAAACGATGCCTTGCTTGGGGTTCAACAGATCGTCTTCGAGAAGTTCGGGATGATTCAGGCGAAGGTATTCATAGAGTGCTTCATTCTTCCCAATCCGCATGCGCCGCAGATAGAAGTCGTTGTGCCACGCATGAATCCCGGACGAGGTGCCCAGTACCAATGAACTGGTTCCGGAAGGCTTGATGGTGGTGCACCGTGCAGCGAATTCAATGCCGATCTTTGCGGAGACTTCCGCATTGACGTGGCGAACCTCGTCGGCAGCCTCTTTGAGATCCAATTTGATCACGCGACCGCTGGCAATGCCGGTCATACCGACTCCGATCAGCGCATCTTGCTCGGTTGTCGTCTTCCAAACATCGCGGAGGTAATGGAAATTGGTAAAACCGGCCTGCAGGGTTCCAAGGAAAGCAGCGGCCCTGGCCCGTTCGTTCAGGTCCTCCTGGGTCTCAACATCGGAAACATTTACTTCGCAGAGATTACAGAACTGAAATGGTCTTAGGGCAATCTCGCAGCATGGATTCGTGCCCCAATCGGGATGGTTGGTAAAGTAAAAGCCGGGCTCACCGGCACCGGAAAGCTCGATCTTCTTCCAGAGTGCATCGAACTCTTCCTTCGTGGTTTCTTCCCGTGACAATACTACCGAATTATTGGCGCGACCGCGCTGCTCATTGAGTTCCCACCAGGGACCGAACTTGCAGGTAAGCATCTCCTCATCCGTGGGAGAGAAAAGCGAAATCATGGCTGACCGACGGATGCCACCGGCGAGGACGGCGTTGGCGATATGACACATGATGTCATGGCATTCGAGGGGCGTGAGTTGTTGGCCATCTTCCTTTCGATCCAGGATCGCGGTAACGTGTGCGTGGCATACTTTCAGTGGTTCAGGCCCCGGGGCTTTGCCGCCCGCAGTAATCAACCGGGCGCCTTTCGGCCGAATATCAGAATAGTCGAAATCGGGCATCGCGTCACTCTGGCCGAAGTAGGCCTTCATGATCATTTTGATGGAATCAGCCCAACCCTCGAGGCTGTCGCCCACCAGGAAGCGGCGGCGTTTCTGTGCCTTGTGGATGGGAGGCAACTCAGCCACATGGTGCTGTTGCACGGAGAAGCCCACGCCCGTCCCTCCGAGCAAAAGAAACATTGTTTCCGAAAAGGCGCGAAGGTCATCAACCGGGAGGTAGGCGCAATTGTAAATACGGCTGTTGTTTTTCGTGATGGGCGGGCCGGCAAACTGCATAGCGCGCATGGAGGGCAATATCTTCTTGTCAACGACAAACTGCATGGCCTCGTGAATCTCGTCGGTGAGCTGGGGATATCGTTCGACCATCATGTGTTCGTAGCGGCCGCAGATCTCCGGCCAGAGTTCTCGCCGGCTCTTTTCAGGAATGTACCGGGCGTACTTCATGTATACGACAATGTCGCTGAGGATTTGTTGGTTTAGTTCCATGGCGGTATGGGGTAAAAAATTAGTTGACGTATACAGGCTTCTCTTGTTGCCGGGCTTGAAGCGAAAGTGCCTTGGGGAACAACAGGTTGTTTTCGAGGTGAACGTGCATGTGCAGGTCCGTTTCGAATTCCTGCAGGCGTTGATAGAGAATGGCAAAAGCATTGCACGCATCGGCCGGCAGGGAGAAATTATTGCTGGCCTGGCGGATTCGGTGCAGGCAGTGTCCGGCAAGGTCGTGTTCCGTTTCTAATGTCACCACCACAGGCGTTAGGTTGCTCATGGTATGGACAAGGCTTTCGGCGGAGGGAATAAGCCGCGAACTCTCCTTCACCAGGGCGTTGATGGCCGGAAAGAGAACGTGCTCTTCATGATACATGTGCGTTGGCAGGTCTTTGTTCAACGTCTTAACCTGCTCAAGGATTTCTGACAATTCCGGGTGGTTTGGGCCATGCTTGGCAAAAACTTTTTCGGACAAGGCCTGGAGCTCAGGGAGCGTGCGCTTCACATACTGGTGATGATTCTGAACAATGTAATTCGTGAGGAGGTCAAGGGACCAGTCCTGTGCGCGCACGGCGCCGGTAGCCGCGGGGGGTGGACTCTTCAGTGCGTTGATGACTTCGCCCTCATCGGCCAGCGCTTGGAGGCAGGCGTCCGTGAATGATGTTGCCGCGTTGCAGCAGTAGTCGATGTGGAATCTTTCGAATACGGGAATAGCTCCCGGTAGTTGGTTCACAATCTCTGAGATGGTGGACGAACGGAATTGGTCGGTGTTCACGATGTCGGGCTGTTTAAAAAATACCGGCGATGAGCCGGTGTTTAAGCAACCTGATAAAGGTACAATGTCACCTAATAAAAGACCATGTTATCCGATTATAAATTGAAGGGAACCTGATAAATATCATGATTTCAAGGTCATGCACCCGGATAGTTTTACTGGTTGTATAACGTGCAGCTGAAATGAATTCAAAAAGAAAGAGAACCCTTACCGAACCCTTTAAAATCAAGATGGTAGAGCCCTTGCGCCTTACCACAGAGGAGTTCCGCGCCAAACGGCTGCAGCAAGTTGGCTACAATCCTTTTCAGCTGCATTCTGACGATGTCTTCATCGACTTGTTGACCGACAGTGGCACAGGAGCCATGAGCGACCGGCAGTGGGCGGGCATGATGATGGCCGATGAAAGCTATGCCGGGGCGCGCAGTTGGCTAAAATTGGAGGAGGTGGTGAAAGAACTGACGGGTATGCCCCATGTCCTTCCCACGCATCAAGGCCGGGCCGCCGAGCGGATTCTTTACGGGCTCCTGGGAGGAAAAGGAAAGCTGTTCATCAGCAACACCCATTTCGACACCACCCGGGCGAATATTGAATTTACCGGTGCAGAGGCGATCGACCTGCTGCCGGATGAAGCCCATGACCTGGAGCGCGATCTCCCATTCAAGGGGAATCTCGATATTGACAAAGCACGCCAGTTGATCGTTCAGCGCGGCCCAGCCAATGTGGCGGCCGTCATTATGACGATCACCAACAATTCATCGGGTGGGCAGCCGGTTAGCCTCGAAAACATGCGGCAAGCACGCGCCTTGTGCGACGAATTTGGATTGCTGCTGGTAATCGACGGTTGCCGCGTGGCCGAGAACAGCTATTTTATCCGTCACCGCGAAGCCGGACATGAATATGAAAGCTATGAACTGATTGCCCGCGAGACCCTCCGGCTGGGCGACGCGTTTATCATGAGTGCGAAGAAGGATGGCCTGGTGAATATCGGCGGGCTGCTGGCCGTTAAGGATGATGAGCTGAGCCGAAAGTGTACCAACTTGCTCATTATTTCGGAAGGGTTCACTACCTATGGCGGTCTTTCCGGTCGCGACTTGGAGGCCATGGCCATAGGACTCAAGGAAGTTTTTGATCCTGATTACCTGCATTACCGCATTAAGAGCACAGAGTATCTCGGCGCTCACCTTCGGGCAAAAGGAATCCCGGTTGTTTGGCCGATCGGAGGTCATGCGGTGTATGTGGATGCGGGAAAATTGTATTCGAAAATTCCGGTCGATCAGTATCCCGGTCAGGCACTCGTATGCGACTTATACACCTTGGGAGGGATTCGTTGTGTGGAAGTCGGGAGCGTTATGTTTGGTTCCTACGACGCAAACCAAAAACTGATTCCAGCAAAACACGAATTGATCCGGCTGGCCATTCCGCGCAGGGTATACACGCAAAGCCACATTGATTATGTCGTCGATGTTTTTGATGATGTTCTTGACCGGCGCGAGCGCACGACAGGCTATCGAATCACGTATGAACCGCCGTTTCTGCGGCATTTCACCGCGCAGTTTGAACCTGTTTAGGGCAATTCAAATCCAGTACTAGCGGCGATTCTTGAGGAAGGTTTTTCCTTCGCTGAGGTCTTTCGCCAATTCCTGGATCGTCTTTTCGCTCATCGCTTTCCGCAAGGCATCCTTATAGGCTTTTACCTGGTTGTGGATTGGACATGGGTAGCGGTCTGAGCACTCCTTCAATCCTATGCCACATGTATGAAGCGTATCCGTACCATCAATGGCGCGCACGATGGCGGACAACGGAATTGGTTTTGCGCGGGGCTTGAGATAAAAGCCCCCGTTAGGGCCCTTTGTCGAAGCAATGATTCCTTCGCGCGACAGTGTCTGGAGGATCTTCGCCGTGAAGGGAAGGGGTGAATCCACTTCCTTGGCGATTTCTTTCAGGCCAAGCTTCTCGCCGTGCGTGCTCTTGATCGCAATATATAGCACGGCGCGGATGGCATATTCACAGGCTTTTGAAAACATGGCGGCGAATGAACCGAAAAGTAGCACATTCTGCCGCCATGAACAATGGATCAGAAGAAGATCTGGTACTGTAACACGACCTGCCCCCGCGTACCGAGGTAGTTGAAGTCGTTGCCGACAGCCCCATAAACCGGCCGCTGCTGGTAGTCAAGTGTGAACTTGCTGGTGTGTCCCTTGATGAACCAGTTGAGGCCGACGTCCCACACCAAAACGGCTTTGTCCAGGCGCTGGTAATTGGCATTGGTGACCGACACGTAAGGCATCAGGGTTCCGTTACCCTCCCCAAATAGGTCGCGTCTCAGCAGGTAACCTACCTGTGCGTAAGTGACCTGACCTGTACCAAACATGGGGAAGGCATTGCCCTGGCTTCCGGCCGGCATGCTGCTGATTGAATTGCTGCTGGCCGGGTTCATGATGCCATTGTACCGGAGATAACCGGGGCCGAAATTATAGTCAAAATATCCCAGGTACGCGGAAAGCGCAGTCCCTTTCTCTGGATTCAGGGGCGCGTCGTAAAAGGCGGCAACCGACCAAAGATTCATATCGTGGAACGTGTTCGTCACGCCATCGCCCGTCCATAGCGCCTTACGTTGGTTGATGAACCCCGCCTCAAGATTCAGGATTCTGCGTTTGCCTAAATAAGTTCCGGTCATGTACGGCGTGGTGTGCGGTTCCTTCTCCAGGAAATTCCAAATGAACATGCCCTGATATTGAAGTTCGTGGCCCACCTGGGCGAAAGAAGCGTTCTTGCTGTTCGCCACAGTCACCGAGGTACTGATGGTTCCATTGGTTGTGATGGGGAAGGGATCGCTTAACACAACCCGATAATCAAGTCGGCCAAGCTGGCCTCGGGCAAACACGCTCAGTTTTCTCGAGAATTCATCCGTCTGGTCAACTGTTGCTTGTGCGAAGACAGGTACGTCCATCGTCATGATGGTGCCGATACTCGGTTGGCTGAAGCGGGATAGTCCGTTGGCAATGGTCAAGCCACCACCAAAAATCAGTTTTTCGTTTGTCTTGTTCACCTTGTACTCCAATAGTGCATCGTGAAAAAAGGCTACTAACTTCCGATTGCCGGCGTTCTGTGCAAGGAAGTTGAAGTTGTTCATTCCATACTGGAAATAGAAGAATACATGATCGGTCACTTGCCCAAACAGTTGAAAGCGTGTTCGGCGTAACCCGATATCAAACGTGCTCGACGCCGGATCGTTCACGACGAGTGTGCCCGGGTTGCTCTCATTCTGCCGAAGCCACAGTTGGTTCAGCAGTGTAAACTTGATATAGTGAGAGCCGGATTCATTGAGTTTGTAGCGGAGCTCTTCCGATTCGGCAGGAGGCGTCTGTGCAAGCGCCGAGAAGCTTGCCGCGAAGATGGTCGCGGCAAGCAGGAATTTCAGGTTCTTCATGGCGACGGATCTATGCCACCTCGGTGGTCCGCTGGGTAACAACCGCAAGGAAATCCTCGGCAAATTTCTCTGTGTAGAGAATTTCTCCCGGGTCGAGCAGGTCGCGTTTCTTGTAGAAGAGCAGCTTGTTCTTGTGACATTCAATGTGAATGTCTTCGCGATTCTCCAGGAACGTGAGAATGTCTTCCGTGAAGAACTGCCGGATCTTCTCTTCGTTAACGCTCCGGAGGAAGTACTTTTTCGAGAACACCGGGTGGTCTTTGAAGTCAATGTCCTTGGTGCCGGCGAGTTCCGAAAATTTCGTCGCCAGGCCTTCCGGCTCCAATGCGAAGTCGGGAATGTGAATATCAACTTCAGAGATGAGCACCAGCGTAAGCTGGGTTTCCCGTGCAGCTGACAGGGCACCTTCGCCAAGGGTCACATCCGATACAATGATGCGTGCCTGATCCAGGTACTTCTCCAGGATGTTTTCTTCAAACAAAACTTTGACACCGTGCTGGATAGGAAAGTCCTTGTATTTAAGGGCGCTGCGAACCCGTTGCGGGTAGAATGAGTAATCGTTGGCATCAGCAAACCGACGCAAATCCATCTGCCGGGGGCTGAGTTTGATTTCAATCTTGGTCTTCGCATCCGGATCCAGCTTGCGGGCTGCAAAGGGGTGATTGGAAAACGCCTTGAAGTTATCCCATCCCTGTACGGCCACTGAGCCGCCTGTATGCTGATACTCGTCTTCAAAATGGTGAAGGGCTTCCATAAAGGAGTGATCGATAATCCGCGCGTCGGAAACGTTGATCGTTACTTTCTTTCCCGGTGAAAACCGATGAAATAATTTCTTATAGCCGATCAGGTTGGAGAAGATGGCCGAGTCAATAACCTTTACCTGGTATTCGCCATTCGACTCATAGAACTCATAGCGCGCCTTGAACAGACTGCGCATCGGGGCACCATTGATAATGTGGAAGAAGAACTTCATCAGGATACCCGCGCCAACGCCCACCAGTAAGTCGGTGGCAACCGTCACAATGATGGTGGTCACAAAAATTACCAACTGCTCCGATCCAATCCGGTAGGTTTTGAAGAACTCGTTCGGGGACGAAAGGCGATAGCCAACGGAGATGAGCAGCGCGGCGAGGGCCGTATTCGGGATCATTTCGATGACGGGGATGAAGGCCACCATGGCGACGAGCAGAAAGAAACCGTGGAAGAAATTCGACCACCGGGTGCGACCGCCGAAGTTGATGTTGGCCGAGCTGCGGGCCACCTCAGAAATCATGGGCAAGCCCCCCAGTAATGCGGAGGCCCCGTTGCCGATGCCAACCGCAATGAGGTCTTTGTTGGGATTGGAAATGCGTTTCCAAGGATCCAAACCATCAATGGCCTTCACGGTCAGCAGTGATTCGAGGCTGTTGATGAACAAGAACATGATGACATATTTCCAGAAGATTCCGGTTCCAATAGCCGAGAAGTCGGCGTTGAGCCCGATGTCGCCCCAGAAGTTGCCGATCTTCACCAGGTCAAAGGCCGGTTCAGTATGTTTGAAATCCATGACCAGTGCCATGGGAATCGTGACAAGTAAAACGACCATCGGCGGGGGGAACTTCTTCACCAGCGGATGCTTGATGAGGGGCATTCCAAATATGATGAGGAGACTGATGACGCCAACCAACGTGACACGAGGGTCTGCATTGGCGAGCGAGTGAGGTATCATTTTGTAGAGTTCGACCGGTTCAAGTCCTTTCAACGTGGCGGGGTCAATACCCAGCAACACGTGCACTTGTTTCGAGAAAATGATCAAACCGATCGCCGCCAACATACCGTGCACCGCTGAGTGAGGGAAGAAATCGGAGAGTGATCCCAATTTGAGGAATCCAAAAGCAAGCTGGATAACGGCGGCTACAATGACAGCACCAAGAGCGAGGTGCCATCCCCGGGTGCCCCCGCCAAATTCTGTCACCGCGCCCGCACAAATGGTGATAAGTCCGGCGGCGGGACCTTTGATTGTGAGACGTGAACCGGCAAAAAAACTGACCAGTAATCCGCCGATCATGGCGGTGAGAACACCCATAGCGGGTGGAAATTCACTGGCCTTCGCGATGCCCAGGCTTAGGGGCAATGCCAATAAAAAGACGAGGAAGCCGGACATGGCGTCCGAGCGCCAGTTTTGCTTCAGTCCTTCAAGACCATCTTTGGGGATTTCAATCGTGTTCATAGTAATGTGAGAATGCGTTCGTTAAGGTTAGTTGCCTGCATCCGCGCCAGCCGGTTGATGGCGCAGAAAAATCCAGGCGATGAGTGACCTGCCGGCAGAAGCGGGAGCCGTGACTCAAGACCCATCAGGTCTGTCAGGCTCGTGGTACTCAGATCAGTAAGGTGCGGTGGAACGTGTACAGCGGAAGTTCGTGATGACACTTCGCGACAGGAACCGACCAGTTGATTTTGCCCCTGGCGATTGGAGGGAATACATGCGGGTGAAGTACTTCCCGCTCGAAGGGAAGCAGGATCTCATCGCGTTGATCCCGGTTTTCATTCTCTTCAGCCAGCAGGCTCAGTGTGGCAGATACTTCGTGAGCAACCAGCTGATATTGCTGCGCGCCGGTTTTCTCCACGTTATCGTGCAGCGACGAAGCAAGTGCAACGAATTCGGTGGAAAAAAGGAAAAGCAGGATTGCCGTGAGCGCCTTGGTGAACATCATCTGGGCCGGAACGTAACTACAAAAGTGCATTAAAATGCCGGCAGGTCATTTCATCCGAATTATGTTCTAATGAGTTTATAACCTGCTGAGGACTGCTTCCAAGGCACGTATTTCCAAGGCCCTTATCGCAGGGAAATTGGCAATCCGGATGGTTGTGGGCTTCAGGCTGCCATACCCATCCCCCAGCAGAAGTTGTGCTTGCTTTGCTTTCTTTTTTGCCCCTTGCAGCACGATGGGATCGCCACTAACAGCAATCACTGTTTGTGACCTGACGGCGGGATGTGTAATGAGAAGATGTAAATCACGGTGATCAGCAAAGAAATCATACCAGGCATTGGCACGTTTACGGGTCTGTCTGTCGATTTCCCTGATGGGCTTCCGTTTTTGCAAGGAGCGAAAGAGTAAATAAATGCCCAGTACGTTGGGGGTGTGCGTGGTTTGATGCTTTTCCAGCATGTCCTTCATGAACAGCAAGCTGTTGTAGTGCTGTTTGTCGGAAAGTTGCCCCGCTCGTTCGATGGCCTTTGGACTGCAAATGAGGATGGCCATGCCGGCCGGAAGTCCAAAACATTTTTGTACGGAAGCAAACCAAACATCGGCTAACCGAAAATCAAGGTAAACACCGGCCATGGAGGAGGTTGCGTCGACAGCGATGACGTGCGACGGAAATCCTGCGCGAAGGTCCTGCAGAAATTTGACAGGGAGTGCTGTGCCGTTGGAGGTTTCATTGTGAGTAACGCAGATCAACCCGTCGACAGGAGGCTGCAGCGAAGCCATGGCGGGAAGTGCCTCGCGGTCGAACAAGTATTTGGAGGCGTCCGGCTTCAGGCGTTTTGTATAATCAAACCATTTTTCTCCGAACGCGCCGTTGATGATGTGAAGGCTCTCCTTGTCAATCAACGATTGGGCGATGATTTCCCAGCATTCTGTTGCCGATGAAACAAAAAAGATGCTGTAGGAACTTGGTATTGACAGCTTCTTATGAAGTTGCTGGATGGTATTGCGCATCAACTTCATGAAGTCATCGCTTCGATGATTCATGCTGAGTATTCCCTGGGAGGCGGCCATGGTCGTCCAACGGGGAATGTCATCGTAAACGCGGGAAGGCCCCGGGTAGAAACTGACCATGAATCAGGTCGTCCGGTTCATCAGGTAAACCAACGCGAGAACGTAACCCTGTAGGCCGAAGCCGCTGATTAATCCGGCACAATTCGCTGAGATCAGACTCTGGTGACGGAACTCCTCGCGGGCATAGATATTGGAGATGTGAACTTCAACAACGGGCGTCGAGATGGCGGCGATGGCATCATGAATAGCGACCGACGTATGCGTATAAGCGCCGGCATTCAAGACAATCCCGTCAAATGAAAAGCCGACATCCTGAAGCTGGTTGATAATTTCTCCTTCAATATTGGATTGGAAGTAATGGAGTTCGACTTGCGGAAAACTCTGCTGCAAGGTCAGGAAGAAAGTTTCAAACGCCTGTGTGCCGTAAACCTCGGGCTCGCGTTTGCCCAGCAGGTTGAGGTTGGGCCCATTGATGATCTGAATCCTCATGGATCAGTTGGTTTTGTGTTTTACCGGCAGGTAGATGAATATATCGTGGATGGCTTTTCGCAATAGGTAATTGATGTCCGTTGTCTCATCCAGTTCTTTGGATGCCCAGCCACGCCACAAAAGTTTGCTGGTTTTCAAATCATACATCTCTATAATAAGTGTTCCCTGTTTGTAATAACTCGCCGTGACATCTCCTCCGGCAACCGGCACCATGCCGCCCATATAGTAGCCGGGTGCGCCGTAATAACCGGGAGAGCCAACTCCAAAACCTACGCTTACGGATGGCGATTGAGTATAGCGTACATGATCTTCCAGCCGGGTATCAAACATAAATACGGCGTCAGGCGCCTGGGTGTTGACGACAAAGCCTTTTCCCTTCAACTCCCCGTCAGCGACGGTCTGGATGGTGCCGCCGAACAACTTATCATCCCGCCGGCTGCCGAGTGCGCTGTCGCCGGGAGCAACCCAGGCATACGACTTGTACGCCTTCAGGTCGACCCCTTTGGCTTTCCAGGACGAGGTATGGATTCCTTCTGCACAAGAAGAAAGTAGTATGCTGGCAACACCAAGAAAAAACAAATACTTAATGGACATGGTACCGATGGGGTTAGCGATCTTTGGCAAATGTCGGGAATTAATCAGGCTAACGAAATCCGATGAGCAGGAAATCGTGGGATCGGGATATCAAGGACTTTGGCAACTACCTGAAGTTGGAGCGCTCCTTATCGCAGAATTCCATTGAAGCCTACATCCGGGATGTGACCAAGCTGGCTGAGTTTGTCGAGCTGCGCTTTGCGGGAACTCATCCTGAAGGAATAACCTATCGTCAACTTCAGGGATTTCTGAAATTCCTGAATGAGTTGGGCATGAGTGCGCACAGTCAGGCTCGGATTCTTTCCGGTGTAAAGGGGTTCTTCAAGTACCTGCTTTTTGAAGAGCGGATGGACAAGGATCCCACCGCGCTGCTGGAGGGACCTCGCCTTGGCCGACGGCTGCCCGATACGCTGGATTACAATGAGATCGTTCGACTTCTGGAAGCCATTGATTTGTCAACTCCGGAAGGAGGAAGGAACCGTGCGATGCTGGAGGTATTGTACAGTTCGGGCCTTCGGGTTTCGGAACTCGTAGAACTGAGAATCCCCAATATCTACTTTGACCTGGGTTTCCTTCGCGTGGTAGGAAAAGGCAACAAGGAGCGGCTCGTCCCCATCGGCAAGGATGCGATGAAGTACCTTCGGATTTACCTCCAGGAGATCAGGGTTCACGTTCCGGTTCAAAAAGGTTTTGAGAGTCATGCTTTTCTTAACAAGGCAGGAAAGAAGATTTCCCGGGTCACGGTTTTCCTCGTGATCAAGGCACTGGCTGCCAAAGTTGGGCTGAACAAGAGTATAAGCCCTCACACTTTCAGGCATTCGTTTGCCACGCACCTGATTGAAGGCGGGGCCGATTTGCGTGCGGTGCAGGAGATGTTGGGTCATGAATCAATAACGACCACCGAAATCTACACCCACCTCGACAGGGACTACCTCCGCCAGGTAATTCAGGAGTTTCATCCAAGGCACTGACCCAAATATTCCAGCCAAAAAGTTAGTATCTTGGTTAATGGCGCGGTGGCTGGTCTTCCTCTTCTTCCTTGTTGATTTTTTTGGGTCCAATGCCCAGGGGATCGATGTTGACTTTGACAAGAAGCGCGACTTCTCTGTTTACCGAACATTCCGTCTGGGTGAAGGTGAGGTGATAACACCCAAGGAGAAGCAGCAGTCGTCGGCGAAAGAGCTTCAGGGTTGGATGAAGACGGCCATTCAGGAGAAACTCAGAGATAAGGGATTAGTAGAGTCGGATTCTTCAGCCGACCTCATCGTCACCTACCTGATTGGCTCCAAGGAAGAGCGGGAAGATATTAACCTTGGCGTGCAATTGCTGGGTGGTGGTATCAGCAGTAATTCACCGTCGACTGACCCTGGCAAGTCAAACAAAACCTGGTCGAGAAGCTACAGCCTGGGAAAAATTATCATCGATCTCGCTGATCGGAGCGGCACCTTGGTTTGGAGAATCAAGGCAACCACTGAAAATGCGGAGGCAGACACCAAAAGCGTAATTGATGAAGTCGTCCGGGTTGGGTTCAAGAAATTCTCCACTAAACCCAAAAAGAAGTAGGCTGCGGTCTTTGTGGGTAAATATTGGTGA
Organism: Cyclobacteriaceae bacterium; assembly: GCA_044221195.1. GTDB lineage: Bacteria > Bacteroidota > Bacteroidia > Cytophagales > Cyclobacteriaceae > ELB16-189. The sequence continues at coordinate 140,553 of JBGAPO010000005.1, read as the reverse complement.
TCGGTCCTTCTAAACCCCTTTCATTTCTTAACTTTGTTCATGCGTCTTCTCACCCTTCTCACCATGTTGTTGGCCGTTGTAACCACTTTTGGCCAGGATATTAATGTCGAGTACGACAAGAACAGGGACCTGTCTCATTTCAAATCGTTTACCCTGGGTTCGGGAGAAATCATCACGCCCAAAGACCGGCGTACGGGCAATGAAGCCAAACTCCATGAGTGGGTAAGGAATGCGATCGCCAATGAATTGAAAGCAAAGGGACTGCAGCAAGTTGACTCGGCCGGCGACCTGCTGGCCACTTATGTTATTGGGACCCAGCAGCGCACCGACTTCAGCCAATTGGGCCCGTTGGGTGTGTCGCCGGAAAATAGCAGCCAGACCTGGAGTCGCGACTACCAGTTGGGCAGCCTGATCATTGACCTCAATGATAAGAATAGGAACCTGATATGGCGCATCAACGCCACCACCAATGCGGCGGCGATGGACATCCATGTGCTCATTGACCAGGTGGTGTCTGCCGGATTCAAGAAATTCTCCCTGAAGCCCAAGAAGGAGAAGAAGAAAAAATAGTACATGTACAAAGCGCTGATTCGTCCGCTGCTCTTCCTGTTGAGTCCGGAGCGTGCGCATTATTTCACATTTGCTTTTCTTAAGCTGGTTTGTGCCATTCCGGGCATCAAGGGCCTCCTTAGTTCCCTCTACGTTGTGGAAGACCCGAAACTGGAGCGGGAGCTTTTTGGAATCAAATTCAGAAACCCGGTAGGCCTGGCTGCAGGCTTTGACAAAGATGCACGTCTGGTGGATGAGCTGGCGTGTTTTGGATTTGGATTCATTGAAATCGGAACAATAACACCACGAAGTCAACCGGGAAATGATCGCCCTCGTTTGTTTCGGTTGCCGGCAGACCAGGCGCTCATCAACCGGATGGGGTTCAACAATGATGGCGTTGATGCTGCCGTCCATCGACTGAAGGCGCGGAAATCCGGGATCATCGTCGGCGGAAACATCGGTAAGAACAAAACAACCTCGAACGAAACGGCGGAAGATGATTATGCGGTTTGCATGGAGGCTCTTTATCCTTATGTCGATTATTTTGTGGTGAATGTGAGTTCGCCCAATACCCCTGGTCTGCGGGAACTTCAAGAAAAGGGGCCGCTGATGCGACTGATGACCCGTGCGAAAGCAATTACCAAATCAAAAAGCAAACCCAAGCCGGTATTGCTGAAAATAGCTCCTGACCTGAGTAACGAACAGTTGGATGACGTGGTGGAAATCTTGAAGGGCACGGAAACGGACGGAGTGATCGCAACCAACACGACTATCCTGCGAATGGGTCTGGAGACACCCATGCCTGAGGTGAGCGCGATGGGAGCCGGTGGCCTCAGTGGAAGACCGATACGTAATCGCTCAACGGAAGTAATCCGATTGCTGCGCTCGAAACTTGGTCCTGACTTTCCAATTATTGGTGTAGGTGGAATTATGAGACCTGAAGATGCTGTTGAGAAATTGGAGGCAGGTGCAGATCTCATACAGGTATATACAGGATTTGTATATTCTGGCCCTGGCTTTATCAAGGATATCCTGCATCAGGTTGCAAGCCGGGCACGCTAAGCAGACCTATTCACAACCGGAATTTTCCCGTGGATTTACTACTTAGGAAGCATTAACCTATTGAGCAATAACCAGATCCTTCTCAGGTGCCTGGTCAGGGCATTTAAAATTTCCCCCGCTGAAACCTTCTCCGTCTGAAATAGTTACAATACATTGAATGTCCTTTCCTAACCGATCGAAAACCAACTAATTACTATGAAAATCAAGCATTTGCTTCTCGTATTCGCTGTTTTTTGCCTCTCTGCTGTTCAGGCGCAATCCGTTGACGACATCGTTAACAAGTATTTCGAGAACACCGGAGGCCGTGCCAAATGGAACGCCATCCAGGGAATAAAGATCTCCGCTAAACTCAACCAGGGCGGTATGGAGATACCCTTGGATATGTATCAATTCAAAGACGGAAAGGCCATGCAGGTAATCACCTTCCAGGGCAAGGAGATCAAGCAAGGCGTTTATGATGGCACCACCTTGTGGTCGCATAATTTCATGAACATGAAAGCCGAGAAGAGTGACGCGGAAGCGACGGCTAATTACAAGCTCGAAATCGGCGAATTCCCCGACGTTTGGTTGAACTACAAGGAGCGTGGGCTGTCAGCCGAGTTTTTGGGCAAAGAAACCATCGACGGCACGGAGACCTTTAAGATCAAATTGACCAAGAAGCCGATCATGGTCGATGGTAAACCTGCGGACAATGTTTCCTTTTACTTCTTCGATGCTGAAAGCTATGTTCCGTTGATGGTGGAATCAGAGGTCAAGTCGGGCCCAGCCAAAGGCATGATCAGCCAGGTCAAGTTCAGCGACTACCAGGAAGTGGGCGGCATCATGATGCCCTTTTCAATGACCCAGGGCGCCAAAGGCGGCGGGAGCCAACCCATCACCATTTCCAACATTGAGTTGAATCCAAAAGTTGATGCGGCTGCTTTCAAATATCCCGAAGGCAATTAATTCTAATTGAATCTATACAAGGGCCGGCAAATCGTCAGCCCTTGTTTTTTCCTATCCCAGTACAAAACGCTTATTGCTATGATGAAACGTCTATTATTAACCGCCCTCGCTTACGGGGTGTGTTTCGCTTCGTTTGCCCAGAACGCGCAGCAAGCGGAGGCAGTAACCAAGGGGAAAGAACTCTTTGGAGACCTTCGCGCACGCCACATCGGCCCGGCCCTCATGAGCGGCCGCACGACCGACATTGAATTACACCCCAAGAACGACCGCATTATTTACGCCGGAACGGCCGGCGGCGGTGTCTGGAAGAGCACTAACGGAGGGGCAACTTTCAACCCGATTTTTGATGACTACTGTCAATCAATTGGTGCCGTAGAAATAGATCCTTCAAACCCGGATAACGTTGTGTATGTAGGTACTGGCGAGGTTTGGACCCGCAACAGCGTATCTGTAGGTGACGGCCTGTACAAGACAACAGATGGGGGCTCCACCTGGAACAAAATAGGATTCGACAAGTCGGAACGTATTGCCGGGATCCAGGTCAACCCCAAGAATCCAAATGAAATCTATGTGGCCGTACTGGGTCCGCTGTGGAGCGACAGCGAAGAGCGCGGACTCTATAAGACCACCGACGGCGGCAAAACCTGGAACAAGATCCTCTATGTGGACAAGACCACGGGGGCAAGTGACCTGACGCTGGATCCCAAGGATCCGAACATCGTTTATGTGGCTTTTTGGCAAGTCCGCCGCCTGCCCTGGGGGTTCAACTCAGGCGGTGTGAACAGCGGATTGTATAAGTCGACAGACGGCGGCGAGACATTCAACAAGATCCATAACGGGTTCCCTCCCGGAAAGCTGGGACGTTTGGCGATTGCTGTAGCTCCCTCCAATCCCAATATTCTCTATACGGTTATTGAAGGAGAGAAAGATGAACGCAAAGGGCTGTATCGCAGCGACGACGCAGGAGCAAATTGGAAACAGCTCAACAACGACTTCGGCATCGTGGTGAGGCCGTTCTATTTTTCACGCCTTGAAGTCGATCCGAGAAACCCGGATGTTGTGGTGAAAGCCGGCTTGCTGGGTTCTATCTCCCGCGATGGGGGCAAGACGTTCAAAAACCTAGGACCCAATCACTCCGACGTTCATGATATTGTGTTTGATATTGGAAATTCCGATCGTATGTATATCGCCACGGATGGCGGCATCTACCGCTCCTGGGATGGCGGCACTACGCTGGAAATTGTGGAGAATATCCCGGTCTCACAGTTCTATCATGTAAGTGTAGATAATGAAGAACCGTATAATGTATACGGCGGTCTTCAGGACAACGGATGTTGGTTTGGTCCATCCAAATCACCGGGTGGGATAGAGGCGAAAGACTGGGTGCGCGTCGGCGTGGGTGACGGCTACCGCGTTTACAGTCACCCCACCAAGCGACTGATCTACTCGGAGATGCAGGGAGCGGAGAATGTTTGGCGCTTTGATCCCGCGAAGGACCAGGCGAAGACCATCCAGCCGCTCGCCGGAAAAGGTGATCCCAAGCTTCGCTTTAACTGGAATGCTTCGTTGGCCGTTAGCCCGACGGTTGCAGACCGTGTTTACATCGGCAGTCAATTCGTGCATCGTTCAGACGACATGGGCGAAACGTGGGTGAAACTTTCTCCCGATCTCACCACGAACGATCCCGCAAAACAAAACCAGGAAGATTCGGGCGGTTTGTCGCGTGACAACTCGGGAGCTGAAAACCACTGCACCGTGTTTACCATTGCCGAATCGCCTTTGGATGCCAATGTCGTTTGGGCTGGTACTGACGATGGTAATCTGCAGCTGACCAAGGACGGAGGCAAAACATGGACAAACCTCATTGCCAATGTCCCGGGACTGCCTAAAGGGACGATGGTTTATCACATCGAAGCAAGTGTTTTCAACAAAGCCAATGCGTATGCGGTTTTCACCGGCTATCAGACCGGCGATCAAACTCCTTACGTTTATAAGACTACGGATTTTGGCGCGACCTGGAAATCCATCGTGACACCGGAAGTTTACGGCTTTGCACGCAACATCCAGGAAGACTATGTGAATGAAAACCTGCTCTTCCTCGGAACCGAATTTGGACTTTATATTTCGCTGAACGGCGGGCAGAACTGGTACAAGTTCACGAACAACATGCCGTCGGCCAACGTGCACTTTATTGAATTGCACAAGAAGACCAACGACCTGGTCATTGCCACTCATGGAAGGGGTATCGTCATCATCGACGACATCAGTGTGTTGCGCCAGTTAACTCCTGAAAACATGGATAAGGAGCTTTACTTCTTCAAGACGAAAGCATCGGTTATCCCGGAGGACAATGGTTTTGGCGGTGCCAGCACGGAAACTCAGTTTATCGGAGAAAACCCGAGCACATCAGCAAAAATCATATACTACCTGAAGAAACGACATGTGCTGGGCAAAATGTCGTTGGAAATTCAGGACGCCAACGGCAATAGGATCACCGAAATCGGACTGGGAAAGGCGAAGGGAATCAACGTGGTGAACTGGAACTTTACGACGAAGCCGCCTAAAGTGGCAACCGGAAAGACGTTTACGTTCGGCGGGTTTACAACCCCGCGTGTTCCGGCTGGAACCTACAAGGTGGTGATTCAAAAAGGCAAGGAAACCTATACGAATGATTTGGTTGTGGAATATGACAGCAAGTCACTCGTTTCTTTGGCTGACCGCAAAGCACAAGAGGCTGCCACCAAGAAGATGTTCGACATGTCACAGGAGTTGGCTTACCTCGTGTACACCATGGATGAGTACCTGAAAATGGCGGAGCAGGCAAAGACCAAGAACCCGAAGGCTATCGACCCCATGATTAAGGATTTTAACAAATTGAAGGAGACACTTGTGGTGACGAAGGGGGACAATTACGTGGGTGCAGCTGAGCCTCAGTTGCGGGAAAAGATGACAGACCTGTATGCCAAGGTGGCCCAGAGCTATTACAAGCCCAACCAGGCCGAGTTGTCCAACATGGAGGCGGTAGAGTCCCGCTTTACAACGGCCAAGGATGATTATAAAAAACTCAAGGACAAGTATCTTCCGAAACTGAATTCGGTGTTAAGCAAGGATAAGCTTCAACCGATCGTGCTGAAGACTTACGAAGAGTATTTGCAGATGCCGTAGAAAAATTTGACAGTTCTGTAGAAAGGCTGCCTGAAAAGGCGGCCTTTCTTTTTTGTGCAAGATGTAAAAGCAAACATCAATAAATTTTCAGCCCCCGGTCGTGGAAATCAAGTACGTGCATGGCCAGGCCCAGCGTGATCTCGTGCGTGGTGAAGTTGAGGTTGGATGAACCGGTTGGGAGTTCAAGGACGTAACCCAGTCTGAACTTGTCGACGACCACCTGCGCGAGAACACCGTACGTGTTGAAATTGCGGGTGAAAAGGCCTCCGGTGTATTTTTCCTTGAAGGTGAAGCTGGCGTTAACATCGTAAGACATCGGACTGCCTTGCGTGTACCGCATCAATACCGAAGGTTTGAAGCGAACGTTTTCATTGAAGAGCCAGGCATAGGAACCGAAGAGGTAGTAGGCCTGCTTGTAGAGTTCAATGGATTGACCGCCCTGGCTCACCGTAGCGGGCAGCAGGCGGGGCACTGAAATACCCACCATGTAATTATCGCTTTTCAAGAGCAGGCCCACGCCCGTGTTGAACTTGGTTTCGGTCAGTTGATAGAAAGCCGGATCACCGGGATCACGGATGGTCAGCATGGAGGGGTCCGTTTCATAGCGGATGAAGCCGGTCTGCATGCCGAAGGAGAGCCAGGAATCGTCGAGTTGAATCTTGTAGGAGAAAAGCCCCTGGAACTCGGTGTTCTTGTTCTCGCCGAGTTTGTCTTGTATAACCATAAGGCCCACGCCGACTTTGTTGTGATAAGCGGCCATGTGGGAAGAGAAGTTAATGGTGGTGGGATTGGCATCCAGGCCGGCCCATTGGGTGCGGTATTGGAGGGTGGCATTAAGCATATTGTTGGAACCGGCATAGGCCGGGTTGATGGCCAGCGGGTTCTGCATGTAGGAGGCGTAGATGGGATCCTGCTGGGCGGAGGAAGAATGTAAAATGCAAAATGTAAAATGCAGAATGTAAAAGGTGCGCAGGATAATCCGCATGCGGGTGTCCAATGAATCAGTGGGTAAAAGTCTTTTCATGGTCCTCATCTTTTGAGTGAAATGAACCCGGTGCGTTTTGGCATGCCGCTGGAAAACTCAAGGGTGTAATAGTAGGTTCCGGGCGGAAGATCGGATCCGTTGTTGCCGATGCCTCGGAAGACATTGTTAACATTGTCATAGTTGCTCACTTCAAAAACCGGGCTGCCCCAGCGGTTGAAGATCGTAACCTTGTTGTTCCTGGTATCGGGCAGGGCGTCGATGTATTGAATGTAGAACACATCGTTTTTACCGTCGCCGTTGGGAGAAAGGGCATTAAACACGGTGATATCTCCGGCCACCTCGATGGTGATTACCTGTTGAACGCACGCGCCAGCTACGTCGCACACCTGGACGGTAACTTGATCGGTACCGGCGAAGACCACGCTGCTGTAGTCGACGACCAATTCAAGATTGCCATTGATGGAAGCGATCGCACCGCTGGCCGGCTGGGCAATTATTTGAAGTGTTGAAAGATCGATGTTATTGTCTAAGTCGCTGGCCAGGGACGAGAGATTCACCGAGACAACCGCCTGGACGGTCGTGGTTACAGTTGCCGGCTGAAGAGTCGGGGGCTGGTTGCAGAATGACGAAGTGAAAACTACCGGATCGGATACCGGGCTGACGCAACCCGCTGATGTAGTAACCGTCAGCGTATAGGACCCGGCGAGGGTCACGGCGATTTGTTGTGTCGTCGCACCGTTCGACCAGGCATAGCTGGCAAAACCTGCAGGACCAGTTAGTGTCGCGCCGATGGCTGTGCAGTTGGTGGTAACGACTGTTGGCTTCGATGGCACGCTCACGGTAGCCGTGACAGGAGTCCGTGTGCTTTCGCAGGTACCATCATTGATGGCAACAAAATACGTTGTGGTCACCGTCAACGGGGGCGTGAGGTAGGTGCTGTTTACTTCTGCCGCGATGGGTATTCCTCCCGTGGCCACCGTGTACCAGCGGTACTGTCCGTTAGTCCCGCCCGAGGCAGTAAGTGTCATGGGCGTCGAGGCACAATCTGTCGCGCCGGCTGTCGTGGGCGCAGCAGGAAGTGTGTTGATGGTAGCGGTCACCGCGGTGCGCGTTGCGCTCTCGCAAGTGCCATCATTAATTGAAGCATAAAATGTAGTCGACGCGAAAAGCACAGGAGTTGCGTAGGTTGAGTTTACTTCTCCCGCTATAGCCGTTCCCCCGGAAGAAGTGGTGTACCAGCGATAGTTGCCATTGATTGATCCGCTCGCCGTCAGCAGGACGGGGTTTGGACCACAAGCGGTTCCGCCGGTTGTCGTGGGTGCCGAAGGGATTGTGTTTATGGTGGCGATAACCGGAGTGCGTGTCGGACTTTCACATACTCCATTATTGGCTGCCACATAATAGGTGGTGGTGGAAGCGAGCACCGGAGTGATGTAGGTGTTATTGAATGCTCCCGCGATGGCGGTGCCCCCGGTGGCGACGGTATACCAGCGATAATTGCCATTGGCAACGCCGGAAGATGTGAGTGTTACAGCAGATGCTCCGCACGCTGATCCACCGACGGCCGGCGGAGGTGTGGGGATGGTGTAGAGGAACAGACCCTCATTGTTGGTAATCACCTGCGTTGCACCATCGCCATTGATGCGGCATCGATAACGCCCGGCGCCAAACATGCCTGTTGTATTGATCGAAAGGGTTGAAGTGGTCGCTCCGCTGTACGCTCCGCCGTCGATGACATCAACGTAGGGTACAGCGCCGCCGGGAGAAAACTGCCATTGGTAAGTGATGTTGGTGGTGCCGGTGGCTGCAACTGAGAACGTGGCGACGCCCCCATCGCAAATCAACACGTCGGAAGGCTGGAGTGTTATGGTAAGAGCAGCGCCCGCGTTAACGCGGGCGAGTCCGTAGCGCTGGGTGCCTTCATACGAGGTAAAAGAGCCGGTTATGAGAACCTTGCCGTCAGTTTGAATAGCCAAACCATCAATGTCGGCATCTGAACTTACGCCTGGGTCGAAAACACAATCTACAGTTCCATCCGGGTTTAGCCGCACCAGGTTCTTTCGGGCAGCGCCGTTGACGGAATTGAAGTTCCCTCCCAGCAGAATCTTGTTGTCGCTTTGTATGAGAATCCTGGAGACGTAGCTGCCCGCATCGGCGAGATCGGTAATGCCGACGCCGGTAAATGTGTTGTCAATGCTGCCGTTGGGATTTAACCGCACGATCCCTTCATGGGGGAGGTCGTTGAAGTAATGAAAATAACCGGCTACAAGAATCTTGCCGTCCGTTTGAATGGCAATGTCCGTCACAAAATCACTGGCGCCAGCGATGGGATTGAAAGAAGGATCTACTGCTCCCGTCGGATCGAGTCGGATGATTCCTCCGGGAAATTGCCCGCCCAACAAGATGTATCCGTCACTCTGAACTCTTATTACATACAGATCGAGACCATTGGCGTCGGTCAGCAAACCATCAGAGGTTCCGTCGGTGTTGATCCGTTCAACAAACGGAGGTGTGTTGAACGCCGTGGCGCCCACCAGGATTTTTCCATTCGGCTGTCGGGCCAGGGCAGAGATGTTTCCGGAGTAGTACTGCGGTACATTGGCTTTGAAGGCAGCATCTTCATTTCCGTTGGCATCCAACCGGATGGGATAGGTGTATGTTCCATCAGCGTAGGTGGCAATGATTCGATCGTCAGGCAACACCAGGAACAGCCCGTCGTGGGGATTACTGTTAAACGTGTTGTCGAGGCTGCCGTTTGCGTTGAACCGAAGCATCCCGCTTTGAATAACGGAATTCTCAATGGTATAAGAGGTCGACGTAATGATCTTCCCGGTGCTCTGCGTGGCAACGCCATAGAAGTAACTGGGTGCGCTGATCAACGGCGCGAAGGTGGCATCCAGGCCGCCGGAGGTTGGTGTTGTAGACGCGCAGGGATCCGTGATTACCGTAAACGGCAACGAGGTTAGTGTTAGGAACGGTACGATGGAATTGGTTACCCGAACTTCATAACTGCCCACATCGCCGGCCACGGCTCCGGGTTTGGAATACGTGGCGGAGGTGGCTCCGGGAATCAGCACATTGTTCCGGTACCACTGATAGCTGTTGGCGGAGCCGCCCGTAGTGAAGGGAATGGTTAATGTTCCTCCCGGAAGAAATGAAACGAATCCTCCCGGCGGCAACATCGCTTGGGGTGAGTACGTGAAATCGCCAAGCCCCATGTACGGTTCCAAGTCGTCAAACGTGAGTTGGTTGTTGGCCACGTTCACAGAACTGATCGCTGAATACGCATTCAGGTCAGGCAGGTCGGTCAATTGATTAGACTGCAGCTGAAGCGTATTCATGTCAACGGAGTTCAGTCCTACAGCCGGTGCATTTCCTGTGAATTGGTTAAAGCCCAGGAAAGCGAACTGCAGGGAGGAAAGGCTCTCCAACTCAATAGGCAGAAAGCCGGATAAACTGTTGTTCGCCAGTGCAAGGGCCTCCAGATTGACGAGGTTGCCAATTTCCGGAGGAACGCTTCCGTCGAGTTGATTGATGGAGAGGTTGAGGCCGATGAGGTTGGTAAGATTGCCGATCTCCGGTGGTATGCCGCCGGATAATTGATTGGCGCCAAGGCTCAAACCTTCCAACATGGGGAGATCACCAATTTCGGGAGGGAGGGTACCGATCAGGTTGTTACCATCGAGGGTGATATCCGTTACGTCGCATCCCGTTACCGTGATGCCGTACCAGGTACTTACATCAACATTTAACCAACCTGTATTGTCTGTCCAGCCCGCACCTCCGGTGGAATTATATAAAGCAATCAATGCATCGCGCTGGGTGGAGGGAACACATGAGCAGGTGCCCTGAAATACGGGGGTAGTTGCATTGCCAACGGTGACACCGTTATTCGTTGGACCTGTTGATGTCGCGCTGTTGATCACGGTTATTCCGGCACCTTGCCCGACTTCATTGATCTTGTGGTAAAGAACCAGTCCGGATTCAGTTCCGGTCAGGCTGTTATTTAGGTTTGCGACAATTTCTAACGGAGTGCGTTCCACATTCCAGAATCGAATTTCATCCAGTTGCCCCGGGAAGAATCCGTCATGTACACCAAAATTGATATCGCCGCCGAAGAGCAAGTGATCGGCAGAGTAAACAGGAGGCAAAGACGAACCGGAAGCAAGAATCTCTCCATTCACATAGAGACGTTGAATTTGCGTCGTGCTGTTATAGGTGAGCGCGATATGGTACCATTGATTAAGAACCGGTGTCCACGGAAGTCCAACGCCTCCGCCCAGCCGCACCCCTGCGCGGAGCAGCCCGGACTCATACCAAATGGCGTAGGAATCTCCTGCGGTAGTGCCGTCTGGTTTGGCGGCGATCACTCCGAAGAGGGGTATGTTGCCAAAGTTTACCAGGGCTTCAATCGTAAGCGAGGCCGGCTCGAGTGTGGCATTCCGGTTCACCTGAATGTAATTGCCGCCACCACTGAGGGTAACGGTGCTGCATGTGTTGTAAACCAGCGGAGTGACGGTAAACGGCGACGTTGTTATGGGTGCCCCACACGCAACGGTTACAGAAAGGGGACCCGTGGTAGCTCCACCCGGAACAATGACAGTGAGTTGGGTTGTCGTCGCGGCCGTGACATATCCTGGCTTGCCATTGAAGGAGACCAGGTTGTCAGCCAGGCGGGTACTGAAGTTGGTTCCAGTTATGGTAACCGCGGTGCCGACACTCCCTGAAATGGGCAGGAATCCACTTACCGTGGTTATTCCCAAGACTTCATTACGAATAATATTAAGCGACGGCCCGCTCCAACTGGTTGTGGCAAGATCCGATCTTCCGTCCCCGTCGAAGTCGGCCGCAATAACCCGGCGTAGGTTGCCGCCGGCCACATAGGCAACAGGGTTGTTGAACGAGGCTGTCGTAATCGATCCGGGTGAGGAGACATTTTTGTAGACGAGCATTTTGCCGGCCACCTGGGTCAGCACAGTGATTTCGGGCAACCCATCTCCGTCCAGATCACTTATTTCAACACCGCGCGGTTCCGTCAAACCTCCCAAGGCGAACGCAGCGCCTGCGTCAAAGGATCCGGAGTTGATAGTTCCCGGTGTACTGGAGTTCCGAAGAACAGTAAAGTTGGCTGCTGGCCACGAGCTGGCCACGATGTCCGGCTTGCCATCCCGATCTAGGTCAGCAACGTCGACATGATCCACCCAAGCGCCGACCGTGAAATCCTGACGAGCTTGGAAAGAGGCGGCCGAGAGAGAACCTGGTGTGCTGATGTTCCTAAGAATGCCAATGTGCGTTCCGATGCTTTCGCCTCCGATCAGGTCGGGTTTCCCATCCAAATCAATGTCGGCGATGTTGAATCCCGCGCTTTGTGTACTAATGGTGAAGCGCGTATCGAAAGATGCAGCACTGATTGATCCGGGCGAGCCAATGTTCCTCCAGAGAGAAAGCGTGTTGGAATTATTGTCACTTACCGCGAGATCAACTTTTCCATCGCCATCCAGGTCGTTAGCCACCACATTCAGCGGTTGGCTGTTGCACGAAAGGTCAACCCTCGCGTCAAAGGAACCGGCGTTGATGAAACCGGGTGAAGAATTATTCCTGAAAACGGAGATCATGCTGCTGTTAAAACTGGATGCAACTATGTCGAGCTTTCCATCGCCATCGATGTCGGAGACGGTCACGCTAAGGGGTTGTGATCCCACAGTGAAATTCACTGGTACTTCAAATGAACTGGCATCGATCGTGCCCACCGAACTTTTGTTTCGGAAGACTTGCACCACGCCAGCCTGATAATTGGTAGTGACTACATCCATCTTTCCGTCTTTGTCCAAATCACCTACGGCAAGGCCATGGCCAAAGTCGGAAAGGCCATACTGAACAGGGGAGGCAAATGAGCACGACAGGAAGTTCCCGCCATCGGGAAAGGTCAGCAGAAAGGAAGAATTCGAGAAACCGGTCAATCCACCGGTGGTGACGGAGATCGGTTCATAGGTGGCACCGGCAGGAGCCGTTACGGTCAATTGGGTGCTTGTGGCGGCAGTAACAATCGCCTTTGCGCCCCCGAAGTAGACCGCATTATTGGCGGCGACAGAACTGAATCGCAACCCGGATATGGTAACGGAGGTGCCAGCAGGTCCGCTGGTTGGGGAGAATGATGTGATCACCGGTTCGGAGGTGGGATTAAGTTTTTGTATAAATACATCTTCAGTACCTCCTCCAGAAGTCAAATTGAATGTTCCGCTCCCAGGATCCATGTCAGCGGTTGAACGGAAGAACCCGGTTGTGAATATGTTCCCGGACACATCAATTGTGAGAGCGCGTGCCCCATCGATATTTGAACCACCGATACGCCCGGCCCACAGGTAATTCCCTGATCCATCAAGTTTTGAAATGTAAATATCTGTGCTGCCTGACAACGACGACAGGTTCGCTACACCAGTTCCTGGATCGAAATCCACTGTGTTCTGAAAACTACCGTTTATGAACAGGTTGCCAGCAACGTCCGTAGCGAACCCATAGGAAATATCAAATCCGGTTCCACCCCAGGTTTTGGACCAGACATAGTTGCCATTCGCATCAAGGAGTACGAGGAAAACGTCTGTGTTTCCATTTGAAGTTAAATCTACACTGGGTACACCGGGGTCTACATCGGTGGTCAGATCAAAGGTTCCCGATACATGCACGAACCCGGGTACATCGGAGTACGTAATCAGGGGCGTAGTAATGCCTGTTCCTCCTATTCTCTTTGCCCAGGCAAAATTTCCAGCCGATGTGAGTTTGGTGACAAAAGTGTCAAACGTTCCGGATGCGGTAAGATTTGAAGCTCCAGTTCCGGGATCAAAATCGGATGTGCCATTGAATATACCTGCCGCGTATACGTTACCCGTTGCATCGATGCTGATAGCACGTCCCTGATCAGATCCGATCCCTCCCAATTTTCCGGCCCAGTTGAGAATACCATTGAGGTCGAGACTCACCACAAAGACCTCTTCCGCGCCAGCTGATGTCAGCGTTGCTGTTCCGGGTCCCGGATCAAAATCGCCGGTAATGAAAAACGTTCCCAGGAAGGCGATCGATGACCCATGCAGGTCCATGGCCTCGATACGATCTGAATTTACACCGCCCACCTGCTTCGCCCAGACAAAATTCCCGGAAGGATCGAGTTTTGAAATGAATCCGTCACTGCTTCCTGCCGCAGTCAAGTCCGAGTTCCCCGTTCCGGGATCAAAATCGACTGTATTGAAGAAATAGCCCGCCGTGTAGATGCTTCCTGTGGCATCCAGGACAAGTGAAGCAACAAAATCATTGGAAGTGCCGCCCACCTGCTTCGCCCAGACAAAATTCCCCGACGGATCAAATTTTACGATAAAGATATCCAGACCTCCTGCCGATGTGAGGTTGAATGAGGCCGCACCTGGATCAAAGTCCACTGTCCCACTAAAAGTACCGGCAGTGTAGACATTGCCTGCCAGATCTGTTTTGATCGCAACACCGACATCACTTCCTGCACTGGCGCCTATTTTGTTTGCCCAATTGAAGCTTGGTACCTGGGAGAGTACGCTGAGCGAAGCCAGCATGAAAGCTATCAGGGGTGTGAGACGGCGCACGATGAATGGGGTTGTTATGGCCATAGGATGGGTAACGCAACCCTGCGAATCTTGATCAGCCAGTGCATCGGTTTCGAATTAATGGAACCACGTCCTCCGCGCGGGAGCCAACGGTCACCAGGGGTGCTTATACCAACCCTCAAAATACGAATTAGGGATAAACATTCAACGCAGAAGAGGGACACCCATGGCTTACCCAGTATTCCATACATTGACGGAGGGGAACACCTTCCTGCTCAAGCATTCACATTTGGCCGATTTTCGTTAGTTTTGGAATACTTTTTAAACTTTAAATGGCCGAAAACACCTACAAGTCAAACACGTTTAAGAAACCCGAGAAAGAGAAACGAAGCAAAAGCAGTAAGTCCGGCTCCCGATTCAGTCTCGCCTTCTTCAAAGACCCCAGGTTCCACTTGGCGCTAGGTTTTTTCCTGCTGATCACAAGCCTGTTCCTTTTCATCGCTTTCGTTTCTTATTTGTTCACCGGCAAAGCCGACCAAAGTGTAATTGAGGCAGTCAACGACGCCAGCGTCATTGAATCGGGAAAAGAAGCGGACAACTGGCTGGGCTATGCCGGGGCTTTCGTTTCGCATTACTTTATTTTCCGCTGGTTCGGCATTTCGGGTTTCTTCATCCCGCCCTTGCTCTTCCTGGTTGGGTTCCGCACCGTTTTCAAAAGACAACTTTTACCCTTCCTTCCGGCCTTCACCTTTTCATTGTTCGCCGGATTGTGGCTGTGCCTGCTCCTCGGGTATATCACACATTCTATTTCTGGCGCAACCGAGATCAGCTTCCTCAGCGGCGGCCTCGGATTTGAACTGGCAGCGCTTGCCGACAGCATGCTCGGATGGGGAACATTCCTTTTTCTTGTACTCACGCTTTTTATCTTCATCATCTATTTCTTCAACGTCACCGCGATCAATGCCTTCCAGGTTAGAGACCCGAAGCCGATGGGAAATGCGGCACTGGACGAAGAAACCGTTCCGTCAACCTACCATGACGACCGCGACAACTGGCCGGAGCAGGCTGTCGTTCCTGCCCCCATGGACCTAACACCATCTGCGCCTGTAGAACTTGTCAGCAAGATCGTTGACCCGCCAGCGCCTGTTGCAACGCCCGAGATCGTTACACCCAAGGTGACCAAATCCAAAGAGCCGGAATTTACGGTGGAGGAACCCAAGAGTGACACCGACCTTCTCGCCGAACAGCTGGTCGATGAGCAGGGATTCTATGATCCAGCGCTCGATCTGGCCAGCTACAAATTTCCCCCGCTTGAACTCCTGAATGAATATGATGCTGCCAAGGTGCAAGTGACCCAGGAGGAGCTGAATCAAAACAAGGATCGGATCATCGCCACGCTGGTCAATTTCAAAATCGGGATCCAAAGCATTAAGGCAACCATCGGCCCGACGGTTACACTTTACGAGATCGTTCCGGATGCCGGTATCAAGATTTCACGCATTAAGAACCTGGAAGATGACATCGCGCTAAGTTTGTCAGCACTGGGAATCCGGATTATTGCGCCAATTCCGGGAAAGGGTACCATCGGTATTGAGGTCCCGAACAAGAACCGTGAGATGGTGAGTATCCGCTCGGTTATCGCCAGCCCGGCCTTCCAGAAATCAGATAAGGACCTTCCTGTTGCACTTGGAAAGACAATCTCCAATGAGGTTCTGGTGATTGATCTGGCCAAGATGCCGCACTTATTGGTCGCCGGTGCTACGGGACAGGGCAAATCAGTCGGGTTGAATGTAATCCTGACCTGTCTATTATATAAGCGTCACCCCAGTCAACTGAAATTCATCCTGGTGGACCCCAAGAAAGTGGAGATGTCCCTTTTCAGCAAGATTGAGAGGCATTACCTGGCCAAGCTCCCGAACAGTGAAGAGGCCATTATCACCGACACGCGCAAGGTGGTTTACACGTTGAACTCGCTCTGCATTGAGATGGAGAATCGGTATGAGATGCTGAAGGAAGCGGGAGCCAAGAACCTGAAAGAATACAACGCGAAGTTTGTGGCTCGTAAGCTCAACCCAAAGGAGGGCCACCGTTATCTGCCGTATGTCATCCTGGTGATCGACGAACTGGCGGATCTGATGATGACGGCCGGCAAGGAAGTGGAGACGCCCATTGCACGACTCGCCCAACTCGCGCGCGCTATCGGTATACACCTGGTCCTCGCTACGCAGCGGCCTTCCGTTAATGTTATTACCGGCGTAATTAAGGCGAACTTCCCTGCGCGTCTCTCTTTCCGCGTGATGTCGAAGATTGATTCGCGCACCATTCTGGATACCGGCGGAGCCGATCAGCTGGTGGGCATGGGTGATATGCTGCTGTCTGCCGGCTCTGATATTGTTCGACTGCAAAGTCCTTTTGTGGATACGCCGGAGATCGAGCGGATTTGCGAATACATCGGCTCACAGCGCGGCTATGAGTCCGCCTACCTGTTGCCTGAATTTGCGGGCGAGGATGAAGGCGGGGCCTCCGATGTGGATCTTGCTGAACGTGACGCTCTTTTTGAAGAAGCTGCACGACTTATCGTAATGCATCAGCAGGGCAGTACATCGCTGATCCAGCGCAAACTGAAACTCGGCTATAACCGGGCGGGCCGGCTTATTGATCAATTGGAAGCGGCGGGAATCGTCGGGCCGTTCGAAGGGTCCAAGGCACGGGAAGTCCTCGTAAAAGACGAGATGAGTTTGGAACAATTATTGAGTGCTCTTAAGGAAAAGCACGATCAATAATTAAATTTGCGGCCGATTCGCCCTGAATTGCCTCCTAATTCCATGAAAAAAGCCATTCTCGTCATTTTCCTTCTTGGGACTTTCCTGTCACTGAAAGCCCAGTACGACCCCAAGGCGTTGGAGATCCTGGAGGCCATGAGCAAGAAATACAAAGCCATTCCTTCCTTTGAGGCCAACTTTTCCTACACACTCACCAATGAGACGGAAAAAATCAACGAGGAATTCAAGGGTAAAATGATGGTGAAAGGCGACAAGTATCACCTGATGCTGCCGGAGCAAGAAGTGATCAACAACGGGACTACCGTATGGACCTACCTGCCGGAAGCGAAGGAAGTGAACATTGATAATTTTGACCCGAGCTCTGATGACCTCAATCCGTCAAAATTCTACGAGATCTACAAGAAGGGATTCAAATACCTCTACCTCGAAGACAAGACCGAGGGGGGTGTATTGTGCGAGGTGGTCGACCTGGTTCCCGAAAAGCGCGATGCGCAATACTTCAAAGTCCGTATGAATATCGTCAAGAAGGACAAGAGCATCAACAGCTGGACCATGTTCGACAAAGCGGGCAACCTCTACAAATACACGATCACAAAGTTTAATCCCGCAGCCAAGATTGACGACAACTCTTTCGTGTTTGATCCGAAGAAATTCCCCGGTGTGGAAGTCGTCGACCTGCGCTGAAGATCACCTGCCGCATGAATCGGACCCATCTGCTGGCTGAAATAAGAAAGAAGAAGTCCTACTTGTGCGTCGGTTTGGACACCGATCTTGACAAGATACCGGCGCACCTCCGCAGTCTCCCGGATCCCATTTTTGAATTCAACCGACAGATCATTGACGCGACCCAGGAATACTGCGTTGCCTACAAGCCCAACATCGCCTTTTACGAAGCACTCGGCCCGCGCGGATGGGAAAGTCTTCAGAAGACGATGGAATACATCCCGGCGGACCACTTCACGATTGCGGATGCCAAACGGGGTGATATTGGAAACACATCAACCATGTATGCGAAAGCATTTTTCGAGCAGATGGATTTTGACGCCATTACTGTCGCTCCGTACATGGGAGAGGATTCGGTAACGCCGTTCCTGGCATTCAAGGATAAGGTGGTGATTCTGTTGGCGCATACATCAAATCCCGGCAGCGCGGACTTCCAATTGTTCAAATCGACAGAGGGCAAGGCACTCTATGAGGAAGTCATACAGCGATCGCAAGCATGGGGTAATACAGAAAACCTCATGTATGTAGTTGGAGCGACGCGTGCCGACAAGATCGCTGAAATCAGGAAGCTGGCCCCCGGGCATTTCTTTCTCGTTCCTGGTGTGGGTGCCCAGGGAGGTGATCTCAAAGAAGTTTCTCGTCAAGGCATGACGCGTGACTGCGGACTGCTGGTCAACAGCGCACGGGCGATAATCTATGCTTCTTCCGGGAAGGATTTCTCCAAGGCAGCTGGCCATGAGGCGGCCCGAACCCAAGAGGAGATGCGTCAATACCTTTCGGAATTTGCGGGCTGGTAAGCCCTTCATAAAATCATCAGGATTTCCTGCACCCCGAGTTTGATGGATTAACCCTGCGGTTGCCTAACTCGCCGGCATGCAGGAAAGTTTCATCCAGCACCTGTGGAGCTTGCAGTATTTTGACAAGGCCGGGCTTTCAACAACGGAGGCCGAACCGATTGAAGTATATGAGCCAGGAAGCCTGAATACCGATGCGGGCCCGGACTTTTCCAATGCGAGGCTTCGGATCGGAAGCATGCAATGGGTTGGGAGCGTGGAGATTCATTTGCAGTCGTCGGAATGGTATGATCATCACCATGACGAGGACGGTGCCTATGACAAAGTGATCCTGCACGTTGTTTGGACTGACAACAAGCCGGTCGTGCGGCGTGACGGGAGCAGGCTTCCAACGCTTGAGCTGCGCGGCCGCGTTCGGGAGGGAATGATCCGGAGTTACCGTCAATTGATCGGCAGCTCCTTTGCAATCCCCTGTCAGCAGACTTTTCCTTCCGTGAATGGAATCCTCAAACAGGACATGGTGACCAAAGCGCTTCTATGCCGGTTGGAGCGTAAGGCCGACGAGGTACTGGCGCTTTTTCGTTCTGTCGGAAATGATTGGGAGGAGACGACTTATCAGTTGATGGCCAGTGCCTTCGGATTCAAGATCAATCGGGAGCCGTTTTTCCAATTGGCCAGGGCCCTGCCATCCCGGATTCTTCAAAAGCACAATGACATCATGTCAACTGAAGCATTACTCTTTGGTACGGCCGGATTTCTGGAAGATAAGCGCGGCGACAACTATTACCTGGCACTTCAGAAGGAATACCGGTTGCTGGCGCATAAATATGGCCTGGAGAAGGAACGTCTGGCCAAAACGCAATGGTTGTTCTTGCGCCTGCGGCCGCCCAATTTTCCGACGGTGCGAATTGCCCAATTGGGTGCCTTACTGCATCACTCTCGAAATTTCTTTTCCAAATTGCTGGAATCGGAAACGTTGGAACAGTTGATTGATCTGTTTATTGTTCCTACGTCGGACTACTGGCTGACTCATTACCAGTTTTCAAAACCTTCCGCTCTTCACACTTCCACGCTGGGAAAAGCAAGCCTGGAGATAATTGTTGTCAATACGGTCGTGCCGCTGTTAGCGACGTATGCACGCTGGGCTGATGAATCGACCTACACAGACCGGGCGATCCGCTGGCTTGAGCAGCTTCCCGCCGAGGAGAATGCTATTATTCGGAGGTGGCATGATCTGGGATTCGCGCCGGGAAATTCGCTGGAAGCACAGGGTCAAATTGAATTATTTAATACCTTTTGCCAGCGGAAGCGTTGTCTTCAATGCACCATTGGTGCCGCCATTGTAAGACCATCTGATGAGCATCCTTCTGATTCTTCTTAACCTGGCCTTTCTCACATGGATATCCTGGCGTGTGATGAGGTTCCAGCCTGATGAACTCAAGCGATACTATTGGCCCGCGTTGATGTTCAAGATTGTTGCCGGATTATCCCTGGGAGGAATCTATTTCTATTACTACGGGACCGGCGATACGATCTCGTACTGGAGCGACGGCAAGGCAATATCGATGCTGATGCGAACGGACCCAATGCAGGCATTCGCCTTCTTCTGGGATGAGCAGGCGACACCGGATTTCACGACCTCGCTGGTACAACTGGCACCCCGATCACTGTTTTTTTCCAAGATTTGCGGAGTCATCGCCCTGCTGAGTGGAGACAACTATTGGGTGATGGCGACATGGCTGTCGCTGTTTTCCTTCTTCGCCTCGTGGATGTTGGTTGTCACCATTGGAAGCATCGTGCGCGACGCAATCCCTTCAGCGGTGGTGGCTTTTCTGTTTTTCCCTTCTGCGGTCTTTTGGTCGTCCGGCCTGATCAAGGAATCACTGGGTCTGGCCGCCTTGTATATCCTGGTTGCCCTGGGGATTTCCGCCATTCATGTCCGTCGGCTCAGAATGCATGAGTGGCTCCTGGCAACGGTGTCCATTTGGGTCGGTTGGAATCTTAAATATTACTGGATCGGAGTCTTTCTGCCGGTAGCCCTTGCCGTGATCGCCACCTCCGGCATTACTCATTGGAAATCGTCCCTCGCGCGGTGGGATGTTGGTATTTCGTTGCTGTTGTTGGTGATCTTCCTGGCCATCGGTACGCATGTCCATCCCAATTTCTATACATCACGGTTTTTGGAGGTGATCGCCCAGAACTACCTTGAATTTGCCCGGCTGTCTGAGCCCCCTCGGATTGTTCAATATGTCAACCTCGAACCGACGCTTTCGAGCGTTTTGTTCAACGCTCCAGCTGCCCTGGTAGCGGGGCTTTTTCGCCCCTTTGTCTGGGAAGCGTTTAATTCACTGTCACTGCTGGCAAGCTTGGAAAACCTGGCATTGCTCATCCTGGTGTTGCAGATGCTTTTTGCCGTGGCACGATTACCCACATCGCCTCATCGAGTATTGGTCGTTGCCGCGCTGGTCTATGTCGTTCTGCTAGTCACTTTTCTCGCACTGTCCACTCCGAATTTTGGCACACTTTCCCGTTACCGAATCGGCGCGATACCGGTTCTTGTTTTCCTTTGCGCGGGCCCGCTGACCCCGTTCGGTCGCTGGTTGTCAGCTCGCCGCTGGTTTGGGTGAGGGGTGTTTTCGGTCTACCTTTGTGGCCCAATCAAGTCAATGGAAAACCCGGTAATCATTCTCGGCGCGAATGCACTCGGCCGAACAGCAAAGGAAATCTTCGAAAGCAACCAGGTGGTTGTCTATGGTTTCCTCGATGATAACAAAAAGCTCCACTCTACCGAAATCGATGAAGCCACGGTGCTGGGAAGTACCGATGACGACGGATTTCTGAAGCTGATTGGAAAGAAGTGTGAAGTGTTTGTTGCCATTGATGACAATAAGGTCAGAAGAAGTCTCGTGAAGATGCTTCGGGATGTGCGGCATGTGCTGCCCGTGAATGCGGTTCATCGCCAGGCACAAATTTCCCCAAGAGGCAGCATCGGTTATGGCAATTTCTTTGACATTGGCTTCAGCGCCGGTCCGGGCTGCACCATTGGGAGTCACGGCATCTTTGGCGCGGGAGCCCATATTGGGGCGGAGTGTGTGGTGGGAGATTTTGTGCAGGTAGGAGCGGGCGCTGTGATCAATGCGGGGGTGACCATTGAGGAGGATGTATTTATCGGCACCGGCGCGATTGTCGTCAGCGGCATTACGTTGGAGAAAGGCGCCCGCGTGGGTGCAGGTTCTGTGGTCATCGCCACGGTGAAGGCGGGAACCACGGTATTTGGTAACCCGGCACATACCGTCAAAGCCTGACGAAGATGGGACGCATCAGCGACACCGATCTTATTCTAAATGCGGATGGCAGCGTTTATCATCTGAGTCTTCGGCCGGATCAATTGGCCGATACGATTCTTGCCGTAGGAGACCCAGGCCGGGTGGCCGAGGTCAGCCGCTACTTCAACCACATTGAGTTCAAAAGTCAGAAGCGCGAGTTTATTACGCATACGGGCACATTTAACGGCAAGCGCATCTCGGTGATCAGCACGGGAATTGGGCCTGATAATGTGGAAATATTTTTCCATGAGATTGACGCGCTGGTCAATATCGATTTGAAAACCCGGGAGCCATATCCCTCGGCAAGGTCTCTGAATATCATCCGTGTCGGCACAAGCGGCGCCATGCAACCGGACATCCCGGTGGGTTCGCTGGTAGTAAGTGATTACGCTGCCGGGCTCGACAACCTGATGAACTTCTATGATTTGCCTCATCAACCCGATGAAGCATCGTTGGCTGCTGCCATTCAACGCCACACGGGAATATCTTTTCTGCCCTATGTTACAAGAGCTTCCGTTGGCTTGCGCGAGCAGATCGGCAAGGGCCTGATCATCGGGAACACGATGACATGCCCTGGATTTTATGCCCCGCAAGGCAGGAGGGTGCGTGTTCCCATACGCTACCCGAAATTGTTGGATGACCTGGGATCCTTTCGCTCCGGAGACTTTCGCTTCATGAATTTCGAAATGGAGTCTTCGGCTTACTTTGCTTTTGGACGCCTGATGGGTCACCAGACGGCGAGTGCCAATGCGATTGTGGCCAACCGTGCCACCCGTGAGTTTGCCGCTAATCCGCACGAAGTGGTGGACAACCTCATACGGAGAATACTGGAAGCGTTGGTATAGGGAAAGAAGAATACCCAGGCTTCACCTGGCCAATTACTAGGAGGCGGTGGTCATGCTGTCCATGCGAACAATATGCTTACCGGCCTTGAACGGTTCATTATTATAAAAGCCCGACAGAATGCGGTGAGCAATTTGTTCGATAACCAACTCTTCTTCTGATTTACCTTCCTTCCCTTGCCAATACACACGAAGAGGATGGCGTTTCATGTCTTCTACGTACGCCCTGGCATGGGTATACTGCTCATCGGTAAATGTAATCGTGAAGCAGGTGCGAACTTTTTGTGTTTCCATAGCAGGTTCTTTGAGGTAAGTGTTCAATTACAAGCCGTATGCCACGAATTTGTTACGATTTTACTAAATCGGCAGCTATCCCTGCAAGTCCTTCGACCGCTGGCGGGCAACGGTGTCCGCCCTGAGACAATTGAAACTCACCGGTTAACTTAGCGCCCCAACATGCGAGAATACACCATTCACACACTTTCTAACGGTATTCGGGTGGTACTCAACCGGGTTACCACCACCAAAATTGTCCATTGCGGCATCATGCTGGATATTGGAAGCCGGGACGAAACGCACGCCAATCAAGGGATTGCTCATTTCTGGGAACACATGGCGTTCAAAGGCACCCGCAAGCGGAAGTCATTTCATATTCTCAATCGACTGGAATCGCTGGGCGGTGAACTGAACGCTTTTACCGACAAGGAGAAAATCCTTTTCTATTCATCCTTGCGCGACATCAACTTTGAACGAGCCGTTGAACTGCTCGCTGATATTACGTTTCATTCTGTCTTTCCGGCATCGCAGATTGATCGCGAGCGCAATGTCATTCTCGAAGAAATGGCCATGTACCATGACGACCCCGAAGGCTCGCTTCAGGATGAATTTGACCGGCTAATCTTCGGAAGCCACCCGTTGGGGATGAATATTCTGGGCACCGAGAAAACCGTGCGTGACTTTCGGCGTGCCGATTTTCTTGACTTTGTGCGAAATCATCTTGACACCCGCCGGATGGTCTTCTCCGTCGTTGGCAATATCACCATGGAGGAGGTGATCCGCCTGACCGAAAAGTATATGGGCGCCATTCCTCGGCTGGTGAGTCACCGATCGCGTAAACCGTTTAAGTCCTATCAACCCAATGAAAAATCTTTGTCCCGTACCGTGAAGCAATCCCGGTGCGCTTTGGGGCGAACGGCATTCACGATAAAGGATCCTCGACGCAGCACATTCTATTTGTTGACCAACATTCTTGGCGGCGGTGGACTTAATTCCAGGCTGAATCTGTCGCTCCGGGAGAAGTATGGGTTTGTCTATTCCATTGGCGCTCACTTCGTCCCGTTTACGGATACCGGGCTCTTTGTTATTTCCTTTGGCACCGAACCGTCTCAGTTGACAAGAAGCATCGGGCTGGTGAAGGAAGAGCTGCGAAAACTGCGCGAGGAGAAGCTGGGCGTTCGGCAACTTTCATCCGCCAAGGAGCAGATAATGGGGCAGGTGGCGATGGCCGAAGAGTCCAACATCAGTTTCATGATGATGATGGGCCGCAGCCTGCTGGACATTAACCGGATCCCGCCGGTTGAAGAGATCTTTGAAAAGATCAAGGACACAACCGCTGACCAGCTCCGTGACATGGCCGCTGAAGTGTTTGATGAATCCCAGTTAAGTTGCTTGCGTATGGAACCTAAGTAACGAAGAGTATGAACATCGAAATTCCGGAAGTCACGCGATATGCGGAGATGATCACCACGCCAGAGTCACCGCTGCTGAAACGAATCAACCGCGATACGCATGCCGAGGTTCGTATGCCGCGGATGTTGTCTGGTCACTTGCAAGGCCGCTTCCTGGCGATGATCAGTCGTATGATCAGGCCAAAGGTTGTACTGGAGATAGGGACCTACACTGGCTACTCGGCCTTGTGCCTTGCAGAGGGGATGGATGCGCAGGGGCGGATGATAACCATTGATTCCAACGATGAGCTGGAAAGCCGGGTCCGTGGGTACTTTGCTGCGTCCGCGTGGGGCGGACAAATTGACTACCGGGTGGGCGATGCACGTGAAGTAATTCCCAGTCTCACCGAACGGTTTGATTTGGTTTGGGTTGATGCCGATAAGGAAAGCTATTCCCTGTACCTTGACCTGGTGATCGACAAGGTTTCTCCGGGAGGCTTTATCCTGGCGGATAATGTCCTGTGGAGCGGAAAGGTTATGGAGCCAAAACCCGATAAGGACACCAAGGCGATCCGGGATTTCAATGAAAAGGCGAGCAGCGATTCACGCCTGGAGACCATGTTGCTGCCGTTGCGCGATGGCATCCTGATGATGCGTAAGATTTGACAAAATGCCTTACCTTTGGTCTTAGAAATGAGACTTTTCGCTCCAGCGCTTATTTTTTGCGGAGCCATCGCCAGTTTTGGCCAATCTCCGCAGGTCCCCCACAAAATGCATTTTGCCGGGATGACGCTTACTATTCGCGACGAGGCACGCCGTGAAATCCAGACCGATGTCGATGCGCTGACGCGGAGTCCAAAATATTTCAACATCAAGGCCGAGCGCGCCCGCACCTATTTTCCCATCATTGAACAGGTATTTGAAGAGGAGCGCTTGCCCACTGATTTCAAGTACCTCGCCCTGCAGGAAAGTGCGTTGGTGCCGGATGCTGTTTCTTCCTCCAATGCCGTGGGCTTTTGGCAGTTCAAGGATTTTACAGCAACCGAAATGGGGATGCGCGTGGATGCTGAAGTTGACGAGCGAATGAATATTGCGAGCGCGAGCAGGGGAGCAGCTCGATATCTCAAGCAGTGTAATCACTATTTTAACAATTGGGTGTACGCACTTCAGTCCTATCAAATGGGTGCCGGGGGTGTTATGCGTGCCGTGGGTGATAAGGATCTCGGCACACGGCACATGGAAATAACGTCCGAGACGTATTGGTATGTAAAGAAATTCCTGGCACACATGGTGGCCTTTGAGAATGTGTCGGGAAAGCCCTCACTTGAAGTTTCGGTTGTACGTAATGCCGGCGGTAAACGCATGAGCGAACTGGCCGACGAAACGCGCGTCAATGAAGACCAGCTCCGCACCTATAACAAATGGCTGAAGACTGACAGGATACCAGACGACAAAGAATACGTTGTTCTGGTGCCCAAGGGGGAAGCCACGGCAGGCTTCAATGTCTTGACGGTTGCCTCGAAAACAGTGACACCGCCGGTTGAGAAGACGATGGTATCAGAATTCAAGGAGATCAATGGGATCAGGGCCATCCAGGCCAGAGACGGAGAGAATTTGTCGGCCCTGATATCCCGTGCCGATATCAGCATGAGCCGCTTTCTGAACTTTAATGAAATGGACATCGATCAGTCAATACAACCGGGAGCATGGTATTTTCTTGGCAAGAAAAAGAAACACGGCGACCAGGAATTATACACGGTAAGCGCAGGGGAGAACCTGTGGTCTGTGAGCCAACACTTTGGAGTCCGCATGAAATCGCTCATGAAATTCAATGACATCAAGCAACCGGGTGCCTCCATAGCGGGTACCACCTTATTCCTTGCCTACCATCACCCGGGATCAGTCGCTGTCACCCCGGACAGCATGGTTGCTGTGCTTGACCAGGAAGGCTCGTTCGACTGGGATGTGTCATTGGCGCCTGAAAAGAACTTGCCCAACGTTATCGAAAAGCCGGTGGATTTGGTGGCCTCAGTACCGGCGGTGCAGCC
This sequence comes from Cyclobacteriaceae bacterium, assembly GCA_044221195.1. Classification (GTDB taxonomy): domain Bacteria; phylum Bacteroidota; class Bacteroidia; order Cytophagales; family Cyclobacteriaceae; genus ELB16-189. The sequence continues at coordinate 114,096 of JBGAPO010000005.1, read as the reverse complement.
GGCCCGATCAACGGGCAGCCTCATTCATGAGGTGAAGGCCTCCGATACACTTTACAGCGTTGCTCGTCAATATGGCGTTACCATCCGTGAACTCATGGAATGGAACGGGAAAACGGATTTCGGCCTTGCCGTGGGCGAAAAACTAAAAGTTGCCTCCCGCTGACGCGGGAAATCAGCAATTTTCATCATTTTATTACGTAGGAATATTCCGGGCAGCAGGGGTTACTCTTTGGTTATCCCGAAAAAGAATAATTTTACCGAAATCTAAACCGTAAGCGGATATTGCTGTGATGGAAGAAAAAAAGAAGCCGATCGATCTGGTGCTGTTGGTAGATGACAATGACACAGACAATTTTATCAGCAAGCGAATAATTGAAATCACTGATTTCGCCGACCGCGTGGAGGTAAAGAATTCGGGAAAGAGTGCGTTGGACTACCTGGCCGAGCATGAAAACAACCCTGAAAATCTGCCCAGCATCATTTTCCTGGATATTAACATGCCGGTGGTCGATGGTTTTGTTTTCCTGTATGAGTTCGAGAAGTTCCACGAATTGGTACGTACTAAATGCAAAGTGATTATCCTTTCAAGTTCAGATAACAAGAGAGACATCGACAAGATTGTCAATAACAACTACGTCATCAAGTTCATTACCAAGCCTCTTACCGAGCACTCCCTGGACGAGATACGATCGAAGTACATTTGATATGCTTGCGGTTTTGTATTTTAGCCGGCCTAAAATCAACTCCGCATGTCAACATCCCTTTACCGCAAATTCTGTCTCCTGACAGCCATTTCCCTGGCTTCACTAACGGTCAGCGCCCAGGTCATCAAGATAGACTCGACCTCCAACTGGCGCAAATTCCTGAAGGCAGGACTCAACATCAACCAATCGGCTTTTTCCGGAAACTGGAAGGGCGGCGGTGTGACCTCCTTTGGATTCAACGCCCTGCTTAACTACAAAGCCTCCTACAAGAAGAACAAGACAACCTGGGACAATGAAATTGACCTCCTCTACGGGATGGTTAACAACCAGGGTCAGGGCGTTCGCAAAACCATGGACCGCTTTTACCTGGATACCAAAGTTGGTCACAAACTGAGCGAGACGTGGGATGCCTTCGTTGGCATAAACCTTCTTTCCCAGTTTGCCAACGGTTACAAGTATGTGAAAGACGCCAACGGCGTAGAGCAAGGCAACCTGATCTCCCAGTCCTTCGCGCCCATTTTCATTACAACAACGCTTGGTGCAGAATGGAAGCCCGTTAGTTTTTTCAAAATGCGCTTTTCGCCCCTCGCCCCAAGGGTGACCATCCTCCGAGATAATGACGGACGCTATGCTACGGTCGACCCGAATGCACCCTATGGCGTGACCGTGGGAAGGATGGAGCGCTTCGAGTGGTATGCCGCCAATATGACCGCCGATCTTGATAAAGACATTGCCAAAAATGTCAACCTGAAAGTGCGATACATGATGTTTGCCAACTACCAGACGTTAGAGATCAACAAGATTGACCACCGAATTGACCTTTCCATGACGGCCCGGGTTGGCCGCTTCTTCAACGTGAACCTCGGCGGCATCTTCTTGTACGATTTCGACCAGGACAACAGCCCGCAGTATAGCCAGGCGATTTCCCTGGGCTTCTTGTACACTTTCCAAAACTTTGCAACGAAGTAGACCCAAGCTAAAGGGAACTCGGCATGAAGGTGATTCCTTTATGTGAATTATGGTTGAACTCCGACTGACAACTCCGGCGGACATACCTGCGCTCCGCGAACTGGCGATTCGTACCCAGGTTGATACCTTCGGAAAGGATAACACGCCGGAGAACATGCAGGCCTTTCTTGACGAGGCATATTCCCTGGGTGCATTGACCAAGGAGTTGGAAGAGGAACGGTCCAGGAACTACCTCGCGTTTGCAGATGGTCGACTGGTCGGATTCATGCGGCTTCGGGTTACGGCGGAGGTAGAAGATTTGCTCGGCCCCAACACGATCGAACTGCAGCGGCTTTATGTGGACACTGACTGGAAGGGCAAGGGAGTAGGCGCTGCCATGATGCGTGAAGCGCTGAATCATGCTCACACAGAGAAGTTCGACTGGATATGGCTCGGTGTATGGGAGCGCAATTTTGCTGCCCAGGAGTTTTATTACAAATGGGGTTTTGAACGGTTTTCGCAGCATGTGTTTCAAATGGGGGATGATCCGCAGACCGATTGGCTGCTGAAACGCCGCGTATGAGGGGATGGGTTTTTCTGCGACGGATTTTATTTGTAATGTTGACATCTAACAAACCCTTAGCCTATGACAACAGAAGGTAACAAGCCATCAACCTCGTTTTGGATTGTCAGCGTACTCCTGCTCCTTTGGAACCTGTCAGGAGCCATGGCCTACATCAGCCAAGTGACCATGACACCGGAAGACCTTCAGGCGTTGCCCGAAAACCAGCGGACGCTCATCGAGACAATCCCCGCATGGGTCACATCTGCCTTTGCTATTGCCGTTTGGGGTGGCGTACTGGGAAGTATTTTGTTGCTCCTCCGGAAGAAAATTGCAACGACTACCCTGATCGTTTCTTTTGCGGCTATTATTGTTCAGTTCTCCTACACGTTCCTGATCGCCAATACACTGGAGCTCATAGGTCCGTCCAGTTTGATCTTGCCTTGCGCTATCATCGCTATTGGTGCATTCGGAGTTTGGTTCTCCAGAAATACGGCGTCAAAAGGCCTGTTGGCTTGAGGAGCTCCTTCAGTCATCTGGTTGCTGGTGGAAACTTCGACTGAATTAATTGTTTTACCGCTTCGGCATTAACTCATGGAGACGATCGAACTGTCAGGCATCATTGGAATGGTGGCCATTGCAGCGCTGGCTGCCAACTTTCTTGTCGGCTTTTGTATTTGGGCAAACGTGAACTATGCGTTGCCCTACCAACTCACGTTTCTTTCTCTTCACAAATTCACGGGCTATACGGCCGCACTGACCATTCTGCTGCACGTCGTACTTATTCCCCTCGATCCGCTTTCCAAATTCACCTGGGGAGATTTGTTACTGCCGGCATGGACAGAGCACCAGCCGCTGGCCAACACCTTCGGATCAGTGGCCCTATACCTTATTGGCGCCGTGGTCATCAGCTCGTACTATAAAGACAAGATCAAGCTGGCAACCTGGCGAGCCCTGCACTTCTTGTCCTATTTCGCCGCCATACCGTTGATTCTTCACAGCATCATCACGGATCCCAAATTGCAAGACCGGCCCATCGATTGGTTTGATGCGGAGAAGTTGTTTGTCATTTTCTGCTGCCTGGTCATCATCGGAATGTCTGTCTACAGGTACGTTATCTTCAAGAGAAAGTCGGCCTAGTGCCGCCTGCTGGCTTGGTTAACTTACCGCTGCTGAAGGCTCAAATCTCCAACGCGCACATAAGGTTTCATTTTGTTGATCCATGGTTCTCCAAGGACCGGAATGGCTTTCAACTGTCCTAAAGAATCGATGCCTCCGTGTTGTGCACGGAACAAAATGATGGCCTGCGCCTGACGACGATTGATGTAAGGATGATAGCTAAGGTCCTCCATGGACGCTTGACTGAGAATAAGCACCCTTGGCTGAAACCCCTCACGGACTTCAAATTGCATCGATATTCGTTTTACGACCAGGGAATCCAATCCATAGACTTCGCGCAATTGATCTATGCTGACGAAACCCCCCAGCCTCTCTCGAAACTTGACGATCCTTCGAGCAAAGGCGGGGCCAATCCCATAAACATCTTGAAGCATCAGGGTATCAGCTGTGTTGATATCCTGCCGCAGTGTGGTCTTCTTCCTGCTGGTAAACTTGACCGCCGGGGGATCCTGAACGGCTATACTTATCCATGGACTGGCCCTTCTGTACCAATTGGTGTCCATTCCAAATATCTTCAGCAGGTCCTTCGCCTTCCTGAATCGACCCCCATTATTTCGGTAACGAACGATCCGGCTGGCGGTTGACAAATCCAACTGCCAAGCGACCAATTCTTCCTCTGAAATAGTATTGGGATCAAATGGATGAAAAGCGATGGTATCCATTCTTTCCGAAACCAATGCAGCCTGTGTCTGCAGCCATATCATCAGGCTGTCCGTCCGGTCAGGGTTTGGAAGTGGATCCTGGGGTTTGATCGCATGAAGCAACGGCTCAGCAAATAGAAGAAGCAATACAAGTGGAATCATCACCAGGAAAGCATTGGTTTCCATTCTTGAAAAACCAAAATAGGCGCGCACCCAAAGCCGCAGACGTTTCATGGCGGTAAAGGTGGGTTTGAAGGTCGGCGATGCGAAATAATCGCCTGACGGAAAACCGGACGATTTTCAGATGCGGAACATGCTGTCTTCAGCGAGACAGCCGGCCAGGCGGCGATATAGTCCTGTCAGTGCGGAATGGCTGAATTCTCCTTTCAACGACTGAAGCATCCGGTGAGCCAGTGGACCGGACGTAAGAACAGTATTGATTTCCTGATGCCATTGCGCGATTTCAGGCGCAGTCAACTTGCCATGTATGTGGCGCCAGAGTTCATTTGCATTGACTGCGTTGCTGAGACCAAAGACAGCGAGCAGGTTCTTGTACTTGACATCGGCAAGGTGTCCAAGGCGGGTGGTATCGTCCAGCACGCTGGCCAGACTATCCGTCTGCAAGTGCATCAAATCTTCGAGCGATGCAAACCGCTCCGACGCCAGTGCTTTGATTGTTTCAATGACGAGTGTCTGTAACGCCAGGTCAGCCGCCGGGCACTCCTGGATATCCATGATGCGGATTTCGATGGAACCGCGGTCAAACCGTGGGATCGCACCCCGGGAGTTTACCCAAATAGGATCAAGCAGGGCGTTCTCATTGAAGGGGGCCAGGTCTGATTTGATCCGATCATAGACTGTTGAATGGTATTGACGTTTCGAGAAGACGGCCTCCGGGATAACCTTGCCGGTAATGGATGGAATGGCCTGCTGGTTTGTTTTGTAAAAGGTAAGCCGCGAGTCAAGAAATCCTGTAGCGGCGCCATCAAGGATCGGCGAACTGGCGCAAAGAGCCGGGAGCAGGGGCAGAACGACACGGACAGCCGCGTGCAGTTTTGCAAACTCCTCATCGTCATAGAAGGGGAGATTCAGATGTGTGCTTTGCAGATTTGACCAACCATGCCCGCGACAATCGAAGATCTTGTTATAGGCATCGTACACGTCATTGTTATCGTGCGGCCAAAGCTTGGTTTCGAGGAGCGGGTTCATCCACGGATGGGCTGCTGTAGGCAGGAGCATGGCATTCCACTGTCGCAGAATGTTGTTGATGCGGGTCACATTGGCGGTGAATCCGGCGGCCAGCGCGGGAAAGTCGCTCTCCGGCCGGGTGGACTTCATTTCAATAACGTGCAGCACCAGTTCATTCGACCAGGTGACAATGCCGTTTTCAAAATCACCGGCATACTCGCCCACTTCCGCCTTGAGTAATTCATCCGCAATGGGCCGTATGTTCAAGGTGTCACGGTCGACAATCATGTATTCCAATTCCACGCCGAAGGCCTGGAAGAGGTGAAGTCGGGAGGGTAAACTCATTTGGAGGACTTAATACGGTTGAGAATCACTTCCATAATTTGTTCATACAGGCGCTCCTTGAGAATCTTGTCTTCCGTACCGGCGTCGATGTTGGGATTATCATTCACTTCAATGACATAGAATTTTCCATCCACTTCTTTCATGTCCACACCATAGAGTCCTTTGCCGATGAGGGAGGTGGCCTTCACCGCGGTCTTCAACAGCCCGGCAGGAGCCTGGTCCACAGCGACGCACTCCACCACGCCGTCGCGCGAGGTCTCTTTCTTGGCGCTCCAGTTGACGATCTGCCAGTGCTTGGTGGCCATGAAATATTTGCACACAAACAACACCTGGCCGTCAATTATTCCGACACGCCAATCGAATAGCGTGGGTAAGAACTCCTGCGCAATAATCAAGTCGGATTCCTGAAACATGCCTTCGCGTTCTTTTCGGAACTGCTCCATGTTTTCAATCTTCACGACGCCCCGCGAGAAGGCGCCGTCCGGCTTTTTCAGGATAAACGGAAAATTCATCTTTCCGGGAATGCCATCACAGTTTTCGGCGGTGATCACCAGCGACCGAGGCGTCAATACTTTATTGACATTGAGCAGCTCATTAAGGTAGACTTTGTTGGTGCACTTTGAAATGGACTCCGGGTCGTCGATTACAGCCAGCCCCAGGGCTTCTGCTTTCTTGGCAAACCGGAACGTGTGATGGTTCACGTTGGTTGTCTCCCGGATAAACAACGCGTCATACTGGATCAGTTGATCAATGTCGTTCTTGGTGATGAACTCCGTATTGAAGCCGACTTCCAACGAGGCTTTATAAAATCGTTTGAGCGCCCGGTCGTCGGAAGGAGGATTCGGATCGTCAGGGTTGACCAATATCGCGAGATCATATTTCTTTTTTTCGTCCGTCCGATAGTCTCGTTTACGCTGGAGGTATTTTTCAAGCGCCCGTTCCAGGATGGGCTGGTCTGTTTCCGGCATCTCATTTAAGCTCACGGGACGAATGCTTTGGAGACCCCACTTCGTTTTCTTGGCAAAACTGGCCCGCACCAGGGGCGCCTGCACCAACTGAAAGAGTTGGAGCGCGAGCTTGTTCACGTGTTCAGATTGTGTGGAGCCGAAGTACACGTTAAACTCCACCTTATCATAAGGCTCGTTTTTGAACGTGGTTTGTATGAGCGCATCAAAGTCAAGGGAATCATCGCGAAGAATCGAGGGAAACCTGAAATCCTGGATGGTGGAAACTTCAGGAAGCACTTTGTGTCCACGGGCTTCTGCGAGCAGGGAGACATAGTACCCTTCGCTCTGGTATTGATACGACTGGCAGAGGTTGATCAGTTTGAGATTCCTGACCGACTGGAATGCTTCGTCGGTGATGTATTGGGCAGGCGTGATGACCTGCACGTCGTCCAATTGGAGGTTCCAGTCCTTGGGTTTGTCTACGATGATTAGCTTGGGCATGGGCTCTTGCGGGACGCGGAACGCAATCGGTCGGCTAATTATTTGGGCTGGATAATTAACAAGTTAGCATCGTAGGTAACAATACCCAACATGATGCTGTTCAAGAGTCGGTCAAAGGTTACGCTGTAATACTGCGATTTGAGCGGATTCGGGTTCATCGGGTCGGCCAAAAATACGGCGTTACTGTTGCCGTCATATCCGTTAATAATGGCGAAGTGACCGACCGGTTCGCCGCGAATGCTGTCGAATTTGTTCGTGCTGGGAATCTCGCGCGGGGTGCCGTAAAGATACGTGGCGCTGAGTCCGGCAATAATCGGGATCGACTTCTTGAGATACCCCTTGATCAACGGCTCGTCTAATTCTGCGCTGAGTAGCTTTCCGCCGGCTTCAAGAAAGTTGATATAGGCTTTGCTGGCAACGATCAGTTTTCGGCGATGCCTCTTGTAACGCATTTGCTTTCGAAGATTCTCCACAACCTTCCGCGTGGACAGCGCGGCCCACGTGGGATCCATGACGTGCAGGTTATACGTGTAAATGGTAGCCTGGTATCCGCGCTTCAATGCGTGACTTCCCATCATGACCGCCAGCGTACCTCCGTTCTTCAGCTGTTTTACTTCCTTGATGACTTCTTTGAGTGGAATGAAATCATGGTAGTAGTTGTACAGGGCGTGAAGACAGGTGGGGCCGCAGGTTACTTCATCGGGCTGTGCCTTAATGTCAAAATCCAGGAAAAGCGCTTTTTGTTTCGACATGGATCAACCCATTTTGGAAATGAAGAGATTCACCACCTCGACAAGGATCAGCAGAATAATTATCCACTCCAGCAAATTGCTTTCGCGTTGAGCCGATATCTCCCGGAAGACGCGCAAGTTATCTTCGATGATGCGAAGGGTGTATTCTATTTCGCTGAAACGTACCCGAAGGTCGTAGTGCTTCATCAACCCCTTATGGAGATTATCCAGGTATTCATTGTCCCACACGAGATCCGGTGCATCGAAAATATAAATGTTATCAGCGATATCATTCTGGGTGTTGAGTGCCCGGCCGATAAACTTCATCATGTTGCGCCGGTTGATGTTCAGTCTTCCGGTGCTCTCCAGGTGGTTGGTAAACCCGCGGATTTCCGTGAGCAGGTTTTCGGATTTGTGATGGTAATGATCCAGCGCTACCGATTGAGCCAGGTTGAACATCCCAATGCGCACCACCTTCTCGTCAATGTGATCGACGATGGCCTGATCGAAAAGGAATTCCAAGGAAGCTCCCGCTTGCTCTACTATTTCATGATCATCCCGCAGCCAGGTGTCGGCGCTCCGGAGAAACGGTGAAATGGTCTTCACGGTCTCCCGGATTTCCTCTTCTGAGTACCCCGAAAATACAACCACACCGTAGTTGAAGTAATATTGATACTTCTCCGGGGTAAGCCCATAGAATAGCTCGGATGACGTGTCCGCCAAAGGTTTCAAGTCAAGGAATGCCTTGAGACCTTTCAAATCCAGTTGGTTGGCAATGCGGATGGCAGAAAGTTTCACATATCAAAGATAACGCGGAATTGATGAAGCTGTGTGAAGTCAAGGGAGAACTCCGCCAGCTGACACCCGGACCAGGAGGCAACCATATTATTTGAATCTCAGGAGGCACGGGAACCGATCTTTTTGAAGTGGGAAAAACGCTAATTTGCCGGCTAAATCACACCTATGCGATACCTCGTCCTCTTGCTGACATTCCTCATTTCCGTTGAAGCTTTTGGATGGGGACCGACGGGCCACCGTGCCACGGGACTTATCGCGGAGCAGTACCTGACGGCCAAGGCCAGGAAGCGCGTCGCGGAGATCCTTGGTCAGGAATCGCTGGCCATGGTCAGCACGTGGATGGATGAAATCCGCTCTGACTCCACCTACAATTACGCCATCACCTGGCACTACACTACCATTCCCGACGGAAAGAAGTATGAAGATGTGGCCTCCAATCCGGATGGGAAGGTTGTCGAGATGATCGAAAAGTTCATCAACGACCTTAAGAGCAGGAAGCTGAACAAGCAGCAGGAGGTGGAGACACTAAAGATGCTGGTCCATCTTGTCGGCGACATCCACCAACCGCTTCATGTGGGTAAACCCGGTGATCGGGGTGGAAATGATGTCAAAGTGAAATGGTTCCGCAATGAGTCAAACCTCCATCGCGTATGGGACAGCGAAATGATTGATGACACGAGGCTCAGCTACACGGAATTGGCTGGCTCGTTGGGCAAACCCGATAAACTCACCGTGAGCCAGTGGCAGGCAGCGTCCGTCCGCGAATGGGCGTTGGAAGACATCGCCCTGCGTCAACAGGTTTATGCCGTCGGAAACGGAAATCTGGGTTACGAATACTCTTACAAACACTTTGCTCTTGCGAAGCACCGAATGCTGCAAGCCGGTATACGTCTCGCCGGTGTTCTCAATTCCATTTACGGAAAATAGCCGGGCATAGGGACAGAGCCGTTTCCCGGATCAGGCCGATACTGTACGTCAGGCTCGCTCCACAATTTCGTAAGGGAATCCCCGTAACGCGATCTTCAGCGCGCTCAGCGGAACATTTTCATGCGTGACTTCGGCAGTCTGTTCCTTGAGCGAAACAGTAGCTTCCTGCACACCCTGGACTTTGGATAATAACCTCTTGACGGTATTGGCACAACCGTCGCAAGTCATGCCGGAGATCGTATATGTTTTCTTCATGACGTTTAAAGTTAGGGATATAACGCCGGATTGCTTCCGGCAGTTCCCGTTAACCTTGCCGTTATAGTTACAATGGCTACATTTGGGGCTTCATTTGTCTGTTCAAACCATAAACTACCCCCTTGTGATGGACCACCCCCGACGGATCACAGTCCGCTGCTTAGGATGCGCCCTGATCTTTTGCATCGCCATGATGCCTTCCGCCACCCAGGCACAGGATACGACCCGGTTTGATATTAAGGATCACAGTTTTTTGTTGCCGCTTTCCAAGGCACCCTGGAAATACTCCCATGCGATCTATCTGCAGTATGTTGTTCCTCCCAAGGACTGGACCCTGGACGCTGTCGTGGCCCCAATGTTCAACTATACGGGAAAATATACGTTGCCTAAAGGCTTTAACGTCCAGGCCGGAGTTTCAAGCCTCATTATCTCCAACCGGTTTAATGCCGGGCCGTTCTGGAATTACTCCTCGGGCAATTTCCATGTTGGCGTGGGCTACCAGGTCGCCTTTAATTTTGGTGTGCTCAGGAATTTTGGCTTCAACACGGTTCTGACCGGTTGGGAAACTCAACCTTCGCTGACGTTGGGATACAGCTTTGAAAAAACTTCCGTGACCATTCGTGGCGACTTGTACAGCACCCTGGACATCAGTCTGAGTGAGGCAGGCAACACACTAACCAACAACGAGCGATTCCTGAATGGCTACAGTATCCTCACCAGTTTTGAACAACGATTGACCCGGAATCGGGTGATGTCACTCGGCTTCAAGATCAATTACCTGCGGTACCACATCATCGCATGGCCCGCTCTGCCGGCGAGCAAGTACCGATATTTCATGCCAGAATTTGTAATAGGACTGAATTTCTAACCTGACGGAAATGAGGAGTAAAGTTGTTTTTGGTTTGTTGATTATTGGAGTGCTGTTGGGATGTACCCAGAGCGAAATAACCCCGCCACCGGGCGCCAACGATGCCAACCTGGTCGGAACTATTCCGATCCCTTTTTCCGTCAATGCCTCAATAAAGGACATGGAGGGAATCTACACGCTGGCGGGAGGCGACGAAGGTCTTGGATCCACTTTTGTCTGTAAGGTGTCGAAGCACAAGGTTTCCTTCTTCAGCAATAGCAATGGACTTCATATCCTGTTGAAATACGGATTCCGTTCTTCCGACGGCTCCATCCAGTTCTCCGGATTTTACCGATTCTCGGAAAGCCCCGTGCAGGGAAATATTCATTTCTCCATTGCTGCAACGGACGGCGTCAGCGGCCTGCTGAATGGAATTCCCGATGACCTGGTTATTAAAGGAGCATACGATGGCAACAACCTTGGATTGAAGTTTGAACGTCATTTTTCCCCGTATGCCAAGAACAACCCGTTCATGGTCTTTGCCCACCACGGCATTCAGACCACCGTCGATCCGCCCTATGCGGAGAATTCAGTGAACATGATCCTCAACGCAGAAGACTATGGGGTAACCGGCCTTGAGCTGGACGTGCGGTTGACCAAAGACAATGTGCCTATCCTGGTCCATGATCCAACCATCAATACGCGTCTCACCAAGAAAGGTCCGCTGTTTGGGTCATGGGATCAATACAGCTTTGCTTTTATTTCCCAATATGTGGAACTAATCGACGGTCAACGGGTACCGTCAGTGGAGCAGGCCATAAACGCCTTCATTGACTCCACCACACTGACTTACTTCTGGATGGATATCAAAGGGAACCCGGATGTCTTCAAATATCTTGAGCCGGTGGTTCGTCATGGCTATGAGCGCGCAGCAGCCAAGAATCGAAATGTCGTGATCTTTGCCGGCCTCCCTTCGTCAGATGTTATTGATGAACTGCACAAGCAGCCCACGTACAAGTCGACCAACCCGGCCTACGCCTATTCTGCTCCTTTACCCACACTGGCCGAAGAGACGATCGACAAGGCGATCGAAAACAATTGCCAATTCTTCGGCCCGCGTTACACCCTGGGACTGCTGCTTCCGGAAGTGGAGAGAGCGCACAGCCAGGGGATCAAAGTAATCAGCTGGACACTCAATGCCCGAGGACTGATCGTCAATTACCTGCAGAACGGCAATTTTGACGGATTCATTACCGACTACCCCGCCTACGTTGTCTACGAATTTTATACCCGCTACTAATGATGAACCGGAGAATCTTTCATCGGGCGATCCGAAATCTTTTCACTTTGGCAATCATTGGCATGACGGCCACCATGGCGGCGGCGCAGTCCACGGACGGTCAACAAAAGCAACATCGCTGGGTTGTGTATGGAGGGATTGGACCCAATATCTACTTCAATAACCTGGAAATTGCCGCTGATAGAGTCAAGCCGTTGAATTATTCGTTTGTTGCTCGACTGATGTGGGAGCCGGAGTACTTCCTGCGCCTGGGAGTGGAGACGGGATACAACCAGTTGTATACGATGTCGGGGAGCCATCCGGTAACCGGTGACGTGCGGATCGTCAATTCCATCGTTCCCTTGCAGGGCGTGATTTCGATGAGATTCTCCGAGCACTTCTATGGTAACTTCAACCTGGGCTTTGGCATCCTGTACAACAACGTATCCACCACCAACCTTGGCAATTTCGACGCCTCGGTCATGTCACTGGGCGATTTCGCCGCAGCCGTGGGATATCGGAGGGACATGAGCGAACGCTTTACGCTGGGCGCTGAGTTGCGCGGATATTATTCCGGGAAGCTGCAAGACCGCAATCTCGCCCTGGTGTTCATGGCCGGTTACCGCCTCTGGTAGTCGCTTCGGGCTTTTCGCCGCCTTCATCGATTTCCTTCCCTCGTCCGCAAGGACTTTCCTATCTTTGAGGCCTTTTTATAAACCATCATGACGGAGGAGAAGAGTCTGCATTTTCTGGAAGAGATTGTCGAAAGCGATCTGAAGGCCGGCACGTATAAAAGCATCGTCACCCGGTTCCCACCGGAACCCAACGGATACCTGCACCTGGGACACGCCAAAAGCATCTGCCTCAATTTCGGACTGGCGCTTAAATACGGGGGCTATACGAACCTTCGCTTTGATGACACCAACCCGGTTACGGAAGAAACGGAATACGTCGACAGTATCAAGGACGATGTTCGATGGCTCGGGTTTTCGTGGAAGAATGAACTCTATGCATCTGATTACTTTCCGAGGTTGTACGAGTTCGCTGTTAAGCTCATTCAAAAGGGGCTGGCTTACGTTGACGACAGCACCAGCGAAGAAATTGCGGCCGGCAAGGGAACGCCGACCACGCCCGGGAAGGACTCGCCGTACAGAAATCGATCAATACAGGAGAATCTTTCCCTCTTTCAGCAAATGAAGGAAGGAAAATTTAAAGACGGCGATCGGGTATTGCGCGCCAAGGTGGATATGGCCCACACGAACATGCACATGCGCGATCCGATTCTCTATCGTATCAAGCACGCACACCATCATCGTACCGGCGACACCTGGTGCATTTACCCCATGTATGATTTCGCTCATGGGCAAAGCGACAGTATTGAGGAAGTTACCCATAGCATTTGCACCCTGGAATTTGTGCCGCACCGTGAGTTGTACAACTGGTTCATCGAAAAGCTGGAGATATTCCCGTCACGGCAGTATGAGTTTGCTCGCCTCAACATGACGCACACGCTCATGAGCAAGCGAAAGCTGCTCCAGCTCGTTAACGAAAATCATGTCACCGGATGGGACGACCCCCGCATGCCGACGCTCAGCGGTGTGAGGCGCCGCGGTTATACGCCGGAAGCCATCCGCGACTTCTGCGACCGGGTAGGCGTCGCCAAACGGGATAACCTCATCGACATCAGCTTGCTCGAATTTTGTGTGCGCGAGCACTTGAATAAAATCGCGCAACGCCGGATGGTCGTATTTGACCCGCTCAAAATCGTGCTGATCAATTACCCGGAAGGCAAGACCGAACTCCTCCCAAGCGAAAACACCCCCGGGGAAGAGGGAGTCACGTTCCGGCAAATCCCTTTTGGACGTGAACTGTACATCGAGAAGGATGACTTCATGGAGAATCCGCCCAAGAAATATTTCCGCCTGGCCCCGGGTCAAATGGTGCGATTGAAAAGCGCTTACATTATCAAGTGTGAGGAAGTCGTGAAGGCGGCGGATGGATCCATCAGCGAGGTGCGTTGTTCATACCTGCCCGAGAGCAAGAGCGGTTCCGATACATCGGGGGTTCAGGTTAAGGGCACCCTTCACTGGGTGAGTACGGCGAAGGCGGTACCGGTTGAGGTTCGGTTGTATGACCGCCTCTTCACCATGGAAGACCTCGGTGCCATAGAAGGTGACTTTCGGACGTACCTCAATCCGCAGTCGCTGGTTGTAAAGACAGTCTACGCGGAACCTGAATTGGCAAAGGCCACCGTCGACGACAGGTTCCAATTTCTCCGGATGGGCTACTATTGCCTCGATAAGGATTCAACGGAAGGAAAATTGATCTTCAACCAGACCGTCACCCTGCGTGACATGTGGGCGAAGGAAGTGAAGAAGGGGTAAGTCGCTTATTCGGCAATAAAGCCCACGCCCTTTCCGCGATACCCGGGAATCACCTCCCGCAATGCCTTGAACGTTTCGTACGGAGCCTTCGGCGCCACCATGTTGACAATCCAGGGAGGCACCGAGCCCCCCAGGTCTATATCAATGGTGTAGTTGACGGCAAGTTTTCTTTTTCCTGCGGGAGCAATAGCCCACCGGGCCCTGGAATACGGAACACGAACTACATCTTCCACGGGAGCCAAGTACTCCGGCAGACTGACGGCTTCCACGATAAGCCCCTTGGTCATGGGATCCGGATCAACAGTAAGCCGAATGACGAAATCACGATCCTGCGTCAGCACCGGGGCTTCCACTCGTGTATAATACACCACTTCCCGCTCGCTTACTTGTTTGAGCACTTTTGCGGTCAGTGTCTTGTACTGCCAGGCTCCGTAGCGCTCCACGTCAAGGATGGCCGCGGCGAGTTCGCCCAAGGAGGCATTCACCGTAAAAGAGGATTGAACGGTTTTGTAACGGGAATCGGGCCGTATGCAGGTGTAAACCTTGATACTATCCTTATCCAATTCGAGGCTGCAGTCGGACTGGCCATGGGCAAGCACAGGAAGAAGCAACAAAAGCAAGCAAGGGAATTTCATGCTAATAGGCGATTGAGAAGGTCTTCCCATCCTGAAACCCCGAGAAATCATCTGCGAGATACCGTGACGTAAACTGCAGCGAGCCGCGCGTGCGCCGCATGAGGAGGTAGTGAAACTGAGGCTTGTACGTGGTGTCGAGGTCGGGCAAACGATCCGGTTTGGTCGACAGCGGCTGGTGGAGGCCGCCGCCGCCGCCAACCACCAGGAAGTCTTTACTCTGGATGCTGAAATGCTCAAAGTTGTGCGAGTGGCCGGTGATGAAGAGCTTGGCCTTCCGGGACTTCAGGTAAGCCGGGACAAAGTTCTTTTGTACGGATTCTGAAGACCCCACGATCGTACTGTTTGAATAGGGCGCGTGATGGCAGGCGACGATAATTACGGCAACGGATGGGTCGGCGTCAAGGGATGAAAGGGTGCTTTGATACCATTGCTGCTGGGCTTCAAAATCCACCGGGCTTAATTTCTTAAAATTGGAATTCAGGAAGATAAAGGCTGTGGAGTCGAGTATTTTGTAGTAACCGGTCCGGTTGTGGTCGGGAAACCGTCGTTGAAAATTGGATTCCCCCTTACGGGCGTTGCTCATCACGTCATGATTGCCCAACAAAGCGGAAACGGGAATACCCGCCTGCCGGCAGCTGTCGAGGTAGCGGTCCATGTTCTGCCACCGCTTTTCCTTGCAACTGAGGTTGACCACATCACCCAGTATAAATAGTGACGATGGCTTTGTTTTAATAATGTCATGGAAAACTTTTCCGGTGGCCTTTTCATTGTGATTGGTCTTAAGGACAATCGTTTCCACCCACATCGGGGCCTGGGTATCGCTGACAAAGCCAATTTCGGTTTGACCGTTAGCCGTGAATATTCCCGCCAGCAATCCCATTGACAGGACGCATACCTGACGTAAATCATTTCGACTAACCTGCAGCGCCATATACCTTTGAGCGGTTATCCAACTTCCATGCCGGAGAAATCGCTGGCAAAAATACTGATTATCCTCTTTTTCACAGGGGCCCCGTTTGTTACCACCGCCCAGGAGAAGGATACGTTCGATATCGCCCGGTCATCCGTCTACTTTCCTCACCGTTTCCAACCAAGAGAATTCCGGATGGAGTTGGCGATGTCACAAGTCAAACTTCCGTTCGACTGGCTGGAAACGGCCGTGCAGGCGCCGCTGTTCCAGTTTCACGTCAACTACGGACTACCGAAAGGGTTCGTTCTCGACAGCCGGTTTTCAAGCCTGTTTGTGTCCAACCAGATTTCCGTTGGCCCCCGGTGGAATTATCAAAAAGACAACATTTCATTCAACCTCGGCTATGACGTCGCCTATACGTTTGGTTTCCTTAACCAATTCGGATTTGCCAGCAGCGCACAGTCTTGGATCAATTACCCCAATGCGTCGGTGGGATGGAGGTTCAAGGATGTGGCCTTCACGCTGAAAGGCGAATGGGTGGTCGTTACTTATTTCAGCACCAAGCAGGGAGATAACGAAATTAGCACGGACCGCAATTTCAACAACGGGTACACCATAGCACTTTATATGGAACAGCGCATCCATAAGAACAAGGTGCTTGTGCTGGGACTGAAGAACAGCTATGCGAAATATCACTTCGTGGCGTGGCCAGCCTTTTCCACCTTCAACCGCTATTATAATATTCCCGAGTTCTATATCGGATTGATTCTATGAGATTCTCAGGTTGGATATTGACGGGTTTAGTAGCCGCAGTTTCATGGACATGCCAAACGGAATACCCTATTGATGTTCCTGTGCTGCCTTCCATCCCGCCCGGGGCAACTGCCGTTCCGGATCTGGCAAAGCCCCTGATGGAAGGTGTCTTCAGCGTCACTTCGGGCCAGGAAAACTTTGGCAGTGACGCGGTGGTGAAATGGTCCGGCAAATACCTGTCGATATTCACGCGCACGAACTATCTCACTTTCGAGACAGGTACCCTGGATTCTGTCATTTACCTGAGGGGTTATTGGCGCGTACCTACCAGCGACGCCTTCGGCCTGGTGGACATGATGATCGCCAAAAATGAAGGGGCCGCCAGTCTCTTGAAGGGGATCATGCCATCGACTTTGATCATCAAGGGGAAGTTCGGCGGAGGTAATAATGCCGTTTCAGCGAATGTGGTATTCACTTACAGTCGCCCTTTCAGTACGAATGTAACGGCAAAGAAATTCTATGTCGTGGGTCACCGGGGTGGAGGACGGACCAGCGACCGCCTGCCGATCTCGGAAAACAGTATTGCGATGGTGGGCTATGCCGGAAGGTTCGGGGCCAATGGGATTGAAATTGACGTGCGCCTAACCAAGGACAACGTGCCGGTGCTCTATCATGATGACGATATCAATATCCGGTTGACCCAGAAGAGCCCCATCAACGGGCCGATCGATAACTTCACCTGGGATCAATTAAATACGTTCGTTTACCTCATTCGCGGCGAACGAATCCCCAAGCTGGCCGATGTGCTCACGTATGCCATCGACAGCACTTCCATCGAGTTTGTTTGGCTCGACATCAAGGATCCAAAGGTTATATCCATCATTCGTCCCATCCAGGAAGCGGCGTATGACCATGCCGCCAGCAAGGGTCGTACAATCGAGATCCTGATGGGCGTGCCAGCCGATGACGTTGAAGCGGCGTTGAAGGCTGAATCGGGATACACCAGCATACCCACCCTCTGTGAGATAAGCCCCGATGTGGCACGTGAACTGAATTCCCGCGCCTGGGGCCCACGCTGGACCCTGGGAACCCAGAACGACTTGGTCGCCGGCGTGCAAGCCGAAGGCCGCATAGCCATTTGCTGGACAATCGATGTCCCCGCTTATATCAACCAGTTTATCAACCAAGGCAGGTTCGACGGGCTGTTGACAAACTATCCTTCTTACGTGGCCTATTACCATTACATCCGTCCCTGACCACATGAAGAAGTCAATCTCCATATTCATTTTGTTGTTGGCCGCACTCGTTGTCAACGGCCAGGACCGGAAACCAAACAACTGGTCCATAGGCGCCGGGGTGGGTTGGTTTCACTACATCAACACCCTCGATATTGGCAAGGACCTCGCGAAGACAAACCAGGTTGGATACACCTTCCGTTTTATGTGGGAGCCTGAACACCGGCTGTCCATGGGCATTGAATCAGGGTACTATACCATCTATTCCCTGGAGCGCCCTGCGGGTACGGCCAAGCTCTCCGCCATTCCCCTGTTGCTATCATTTCGAATCCGCCTTCTCCCCGAACTTTACCTCGCCGGCGGTCCCGGGATGACAATTATGTACTCCGATGTTTCGGTACTCAACAGCACCTCCACCAGCAGCTTCCTTTCCCTGGCCAACCTGCATGTGTCCGCCATGTACCGCAAGAAGATCAACGATCGCTTCGACATAGGGGGTGAAGTCAAGTTTCTGAACTTTGGTAAAACGGAGGACTACGGATATTCTATCCAGCTGGTCGGCGCCTATCACTTCCGATTCAAAAAATAAGGCGTGAGAAGTGAAGCCGGAGTAAATCAACCCCGCTTCAAATCCCACGCCCTCACCGTCAGAACCGCACGTTAATCCCGAGCTGACCAGTAAGTGGTACCGTCGCGCTTGATTTGAGGTTCTGGTCGATGACCTTTCCGACCTTCACATACAGGTCAAAAACCTTGAAAGAGTACCCGGCCTGCAGCGTGAACATGAAATTCCCGCCGGTAGGCACGTACCAACCGTCGCGGACACCCGGATAGTTCTGTCGCATCTGGTCGCTGTTCTTTACACGCGTGACAATGGCTTTGTCAAACCCGATTTCCGTGGCGACAAACCACCTGGACTTATAGAATCCGATGGTCCCGCTGAACTCGCTTCCAAAATTCTGAAACCGTGCCAGGTCCGATTGAAACTGGCGGTAGATTCCAAAGAGTGAGACAGTCCCCTGGAAGTTTCCCGCCTTGAATACGCGAACCTGAAAGCCCAATTTGGCTTTGAAGTCATCCAGGAAATTTTCACCGGCAGGCAATGAAAACTGCGCATTGATGACCGCCGGCACCTTGGTCTCCATCCGGTAGGCATAACCGAGTCCTAGCGTGGCCGCGTAGTCCCAGCTCGTGCTGAGGTTGGCAATATGCTTCTGGTTTTCAGCGAAGCTGCTCCAGTTGATCGCTTGCGCTCGGGCCGTAAACCCGGCGAAGGCTAATAGAGATATGCAGATGATGTGTTTCATGATCATTTGATTTCATTTAAGTAGTTCAAGGCGATCGGAAAGAAATTGTTCCAGCCGGTAGGGAACGTCAGCATGTCATGGCCGGCTCCCTGGATGAGCTCTAACTGAACGCTCGGGTAGGCCGAGGAGACATGAATGGCATAGTCCCGACCATACGATTTGTTGTGTTCGCTGTAGCAGAACAAAACTTTCGTCGTGTACTGATCCAGGTTTGCCCGCCAGTCGGGCTGTTCGCGGTCACCAAGTTCCATGAACGCAGCGTTGACGACGGCACCATATCTCCAGAAGGGAACCGCAGCTTCATCACCGGTTGGCTTGTTGCTGCCATTTCCGGACTGCAAATCCATTTTGTAGTCGAGAACGGCGTGGTCGTTAGTGTCACCCGTGAAGAACTGGTCCATATAAGTGACGTCATTCAGGGTTTCGCTGGTTGTGCCGTACTGGCGCGAACGACGAATGCAGTCCTTGATGTCCGACCAAACAAAGCCTGCGGGCTCTGTCAGTACGAGGCCGGCAATGGTCCCCGGATTTTCATTGACGTACGACGTCGCCAGAATACCGCCCCAAGACTGACCCAGCAGGAAAACTTTCTGACCGGGAGACGTGCGGAAGTAGGCAATGACGGCACTTAGGTCTTCGATCATGATGTGGGTCGTGTAGGACGATTTCGGTTCTCGCTTCGAAAGCCCTGAGCCGCGCTGATCATAGAACACGACGTAAAACCCTTCATTGGCGAACGCTTTGCAGTTGAGCAGGTATCGGTAGTCCGAGCCAGGCCCGCCATGGAGAATCACCAGCATGGGATCGCTGGAGTTCCCGAAGGTCTGCGCGTGCAGTTGTGTGTTATTCACCAGGATCGACGGAAGCGAGGCGTCCTGGTCGACAGTGCGTGGAACCAGTAACCCGGGTTCGCGGGGGTCGAGTTCCTGGCAAGCGGCGAGGAACAGACCGACGATAATGGGAATCAGATTTTTCATAACGTGCTGATGGTTTGTGTTTGTAAATGGAGTGGCCGCCGAGGTACCGGTCGACGGGACACCTGAGCACGCTAACGGGCCGGGTTGGGCGCTAACCATCAAAATTGGACTGGAAAAGGCCTTCCGTGAAGGCTGGCACCTCATTCCTGCATTTCAGGAACGAATTGGGAGGGGCTCTTGCCCGTAACCTTCTTGAAGTACCGGTTAAAGGAAGATTTGGAATTGAATCCGCATTCCTGCGCGAGGCCCAGTAACGTGTACTTCCTGCTTTCCGGACTGGTGGCCAATCGCTTGAACTCCTCGACGCGCAGTGTGTTGATGTAATCGTAGAAAGTCTTGCCTTCCCGCTCATTGATCACCTGCGACAGGTAGTTGGCCGGCGAGTTGAGCCGACCGGCGAGTTCGTTGAGCGAAAGTTCGCTTTCGCGATAGGCCTTCGTCTGAACCATCAGGGCGGTGAGATCGCGATGCAGGCGTTCAGCAGCTTCTGCGGTTAGCCCCGATTTCTGGTACTTCTTTTTTTCCGGATTCTCTTCCGTTGTGACAGCTTCCGGCGCGGGAAGCGTGTGAAAGATGCCCACCTGCCGCATCCCAAAATAGCCGATAAAGACAACAAAGAGTGTCGCTGTGGTGAAGATAACGGTGTCATTGCGGACCAGGACGCCGATCCAAATGGCGCCAATCCAATAGATGAGGTATTGGAGCCAGGCAAGGTTGATCTTATCGGTATTCGAATATTCCTCTGCAATGGCCTGTCGATGCTGGCGCAGCACGAGGGAGGAAAGAACGACGTATACAATTCCGGAAGCAACAACCGAAACCCGGTGGATCATGTTGAATGTTTCGTACCCAACTCGTGATTATCGAAGATGGCCTGTTTTTGCTCCGCGGGAAGAAGCAGAAAGGGGAGTGACCAAACCAGGGTGCCGAAAGGCGGGAGAAGATGCAACAACAGCAGCTTCCACGGCAATGCGCGGTTGGTCAGCGCGCGGGTATAGGCGTAAAGCAAAGGCCCGTGTACCAGCGGCAACGACATCGCCGCTCCCAGCAAAACTGGATAGAGACGCGCCGTCTGGAGATAGAAGAAGAGGAGGTGCAGGGTTGTTAAGATCAACCAGGCCGATAGAAGGGTGTCTGCCGTCGTCTTGTTCCGCTTGGTGACGAGCAGCAGGGAAAGAAACAAGGCCAGTCCAACTCCGGCGAGGTAGAGCATCCCCGAAGATAACGAATTTGAAGGGTCTACTTCTTCCTTTTCACCGCCTTGGCCGCCTTCGGTTTTACGGTTCGTTTTTTCTTTGAAACCGATTTGACGATTGTTTGACCTTCGAGCATGAGCCCCTTACCCTTGACTTTCATCAGCGAATTGGCGTATGCCTCTTTGACAAGTTGGGTGATGTATTTCCTAGGGAATTTGTCCAGGTCGGGTACGAGGAGATATCGGTATTGATTGCCTTCACCGATGAGCAACTTCCCCGGATCCGACAACTCGGCGCCCCAATAGAATCCAAAATGAACGTTGTGGCTGGTGCGTCCCACGGCCAGCGAACAAAATGTGTGACCAACCCGATCCGTCGGAGACCAACCCACGGCCACGGCGTTGTAATTGTCATAGATTAACTCATTGGCGGTGGGGTACAAATCCCAGATAAATTCTCTCAACGCGAGAACTGTTTCCTTGATTTCCCTGGGAAAGGGCTTCAGTAAAGGGAGGAGGAACTTGGCGTGAGATTTTGGCATGCTGTCCGAACTTAATCAATCAGGCTATTGAGTTTCTGGTTGAGCGTCAATAGCCTTGCATCGATATTCATACTGTGCATTGGCCATGCATAGTATCGATCGGAAAGCCCCCTGATATAGATGTATTCTGTCATATTGCTTGGATGGTTGTACGAATAGCCGCCAAGCGCGTTGATCAGCATTTCAATCTGGCTGATCGTCGAGGCATCAACCGTTTTGATCTGCACCAGTAAACCATTCTCATATTTCGAGAGTGCTCCGTCGTGCCTGAGGTTATACGCGATGTATTCCCCTGTAAACCCGCCGCCTGATCCGAATTCTATTGTCGTAAAAGCAGGTTCGTAATGGGTTGAACACCCCAAAACAAGGACCAGGCATATGAAGCCGGCACAAACCTTCATCATGGAAGTTATCAAATTGCAGCGAAATTCTATTGGGCTTACTTCCTCAGGCCACCCGCTAAACAGCTTATTTCCCCACCGTCTTCCGCCACCACCACTGGAACACCACCAGCCCCCACATCCGGGCGTGAATGTCGCCCGGGCTGAGGGCAAACAAACGGCTCTTCAGTTTTCGGATTTCTGCGTAATTGAAAATCCCCTGCTCCTCAATAAATCGTTTCGATAGCAGTTCGTCGCGGATAACGCCTTTTAGATCCTTCCGCATCCATTTCAGCAAAGGCACTTCAAATCCTTTCTTCGGCCGGTTGTACAATTCAGCCGGAAGCATTTCACGAAAGCTATCTTGCAGGAGTTTCTTTCGCATCTTCCCGTCGATCTTGAAATGATCGGGGAGGGTGAAGAGGAAATTGACCACATCGACATCCAGGAAGGGGTTGCGCACCTCCAATGCGTGCGCCATGCTCATCCGGTCTACCTTGGTCAGCATGTCGTTGGGAAGTACCAGGCGCATGTCGGTGAGCAAAATGTCATTGATGGATTCCTTATCGGGCAACGTGCCGAGCCATTCGTTCCTGCGTATCGCAACCTGACTGTCAGTCATCCACTCCTTTCGGATCAGGCGACTTGCCTCCCGATCGTTGGCGAAGGATGCCCAGCGCCAGTAGCGGTCCCGGGAGCTAAGCGTCGCGCCTTGTGCATAGCGGTTCAGTTGTCGGAACCGGTTGGCAAATGGAGCATGCCGCGACTTCGGAAGAATGGACCATACTGGTTTGAGTGCCGTGACCAGGTGTTCCGGCATGCCGGGATGAAGCGAGCGGAAAAACGCCGCGTGTTTGTTGTATCCTCCCAATAGTTCGTCAGCCCCGTCGCCGGAAAGCGCAACGGTTGCATGCTTGCGCGTCTCACGGCTCAGCATGTATACGGCAATGGCTGAACTGTCGGCAAAAGGTTCGTCCAGGCTGTCAAGGATGTTGTGCAAATGCGACGACATCTCGGCATTGCTCAGTTGGAAGACCGTGTGCGCTGTGCCGAAGTGCCTGGATACAAGTTGTGCGTAGGGTGTCTCGTCGAAGAACTTTTCGTCTTTAAACCCGATGGAAAATGTGTGCAGGTCGGGCTTGTGACGCCGGGCAAGCCCGGTAACTACGGATGAGTCGATCCCGCCGCTGAGAAATGAGCCGAGGGGAACATCCGCCACCAGTCTCCGCTGCACGGCTTCCTCCAGCAAAGTGCGAAACCGGCCCTGCGCCTCCTCATAAGACATCGTGCTCAGGTGATCACGATCGAAGGGAATGGTGTAGTAAGACTGAATCTTCAATTGACCATTCTTCACCCGCATCCAGTGCCCGGGCATCAGCTTGTGAACGTGCCGGAAGATGGTGTGCGGCGCCGGCACGTAGTTGAGTTGAAGGTAGGTGTACAGCGAATCGTAGTTGATGTCTTTCTTGATTCCATAAGCGACGATCGATTGCAGTTCACTGCCGAACAGAAATTTATCGTCGTCATGTAAGTAATAGAGCGGCTTCACGCCGAAACGGTCGCGGGCAACAAACAACGATTGCTCCTGCTTGTCGTAGATACACAACGCGAAGAAGCCATTGAGCTTGTTGAGGCACGACTCGCCTTCACGGATGAAGAGTTTGATCAACACCTCCGTGTCGGACTCGGTGCGGAACGTAAAGCCCCGCGCGAGCAGATCGGCTCTAAGATCCTTGAAATTGAAAATCTCCCCATTGTACACGATGCACCACCGCCCGGTCTCGTCCCACATGGGTTGGTGGGCAATTTCCCGGGTGTCAATGATGCTCAGGCGCCTGTGCCCCAGGCAAACCCATTCATCAACATACACGTCATGGAAGTCGGGACCGCGGTGGGCGAGGGATGCGGTGGCAGCGGCGACGTTTATCTTGCTGAATTTCCCGACCAGATTAAACGCGAAGACCCCGGTTATGCCGCACATGAATCAAAGATAGCCACGGATTACACGGATGTGCACGGATAATCAGAAGATCTTGCCGGGGTTGAGTATTCCCTTCGGATCAAAAACCTTCTTAATTCCCCGCATGAGGTTGAGGTTGACTTCGCTCATGGCAATGGACATGTAAGGGCGTTTGGCTATACCGATGCCGTGCTCTCCGGACAATGTCCCGCCCAGTGAAACGGTCAGTTTGAATATTTCTCCAATGCCTTCCGGGATTGTGGTTTCCCAGTCCTCGTCGCTGATGTCTTCTTTCAGGATGTTCACATGGAGATTGCCGTCGCCAAGGTGACCGAAGCAGACCGTATTGAAGCCATAGTTCTTGCCGATCTCTTTGATCCCTTTAATCAGTTTGGGAAGGTTGCCGCGCGGCACAACCACATCATCGCTCTTGGTGAGTGTGTACCAGTTTACGGCAGGAGATATGTTTTTGCGAATCTTCCAGAGCTCCTCTTTTTGGGCATTACTTTCTGCAAAAAGCACTTCGCCCGATTGGAATTTCTCCACCACGTTCATCACCCGCTCCGCATCCCGCATCAGCACTTCTTCGTCGTTGCCGTCGAGTTCACACAACAAGTAGGCGTTCATGCCGTCCGTCAATTTTGTGGTGACCGGACTGTGGAGAACCTTTTCACAGTATTCGAAAGTCTTCGCAGCTGCCTCCTTTTCAAAAAACTCCATGCCCGAGGGCTGGATACCGGCTACGAAAATGGCGGCGATGGCCTCGCAGGCTTCTTCGTTGCTCACAAACGGAATCATCATGAGCACATTCTTCTGCGGAAAACCGCGCAGTTTGAACACGATCTTCGTAATCACACCCAGCGTGCCTTCGCTGCCGCACATCAGCTGCGTGAGATTGTACCCGGTTGAGTTCTTGAGCACGTTGGCCGCCGTCCAGATAATCTCACCGGTAGGCAGCACCACTTCCATGTTGATGACATAGTCGCGGGTAACGCCGTATTTCACCGCCTTGGGGCCCCCTGAGTTGTTGGCCAGGTTGCCGCCGAGAAAGCAGGAACCACGGCTGGCGGGATCAGGAGGGTAGAAAAGTCCTTTTTCTTTAACCGCATTCTGGAAGACTTCGGTGATCACGCCCGGCTCAACTGTGGCCTGGAGGTTGAGTTCGTCGATGGCGAGAATCTTGTTGAACCGCTCCATGGACAACACGACACCATTCTTCACCGGCAATGCCCCGCCGCTGAGACCGGTACCCGCTCCGCGCGGTGTAACGGGAATTTCGTTGGAAGAACAGAGTTTCAGAATCTGGCTTATTTCTTGCGGTGTTCCCGGTTTGAGAACCACATCGGGAGGAAAGAAGTAATCTTCGGTCTTATCATGCCCGTAGTCTTCTTTTCGTTTCTCGTCGAGCAGGATATGCGCATCACCCACTATTTGCCTGAACTGTTCAATCACTTCACCGGTAAGGCGGCCGGCCGTTTTGGTTTTCGTTTCTGCCATGAATGCGCTACTTTTACTTACTTTTTAAACTTCAGGTCTATGCGGTTGGCGAGCAAAGGTACGCAAAACCGATTTTTTCAACCCGCCGTTTTCCTCCTTCTTTTGGCGGTCGTTTCCGCTGCCTGCAGCAGTGCGAAGAAAGCGCGTGCGTACGAAAAGAAAGTCGGCACCGTGATTGAAACGGCCCGATCCTATTACGGCACACCCTACAAATGGGGAGGCACCACCCGCTCCGGCATGGACTGCAGTGCGCTCACATCCACCGCATACCGTTCCATTGATGTCAAGCTTCCCCGGCAAACGGGCGACCAGGCGGCGATGGGCAAGAAAATCAAACCAAAAGATTTGCAGCCCGGCGATTTGGTTTTCTTTGCCACGGGCAAAAAGAAGCGCGAGATCACGCACGTGGGACTCGTGACTGACCGAAAAGCCAAAGACAACGTGAAGTTCATCCATGCGTCAACGTCGCTTGGCGTTGTGGAGACCAACTTCTACTCCGATTACTACAAGAAACGCTTCCGCGTCGCCCGCCGCATCCTTGATCAGCCTTGATTCCGGAATCAATTCACCGCGCAAGAGGCCGCCGCGGCACGGTGTCATAATCTTTTCTAACTTTCTGATCTACCAAATACTTCGCCATGTCCAACCGCCGCCGCTTCCTTAAGACCACCGCCGCCCTGGCGTCTTTGTTTTCATTGAAATCGATAGCCCGAGGCGCTGCGCCGGCATCTTCGCCGACGGTGATTTCCACCTGGAACTTCGGCAAGGAAGCCAACGCGGAAGCCTGGAAAATTCTTGCCGCCCGGGGCCGGGCCCTCGATGCGGTTGAACACGGTGTGTGGGTACCGGAGGGTGATCCCAAGGAACAAAGCGTAGGACTTGGCGGTCTGCCCGACCGCGACGGACGCGTCACCCTCGACGCCTGCATCATGGACGAGAACGCGAATTGCGGCGCCGTCCTCTGCCTTGAACACATCGTCCACCCGGTTTCCGTGGCGCGCAAGGTGATGGAGAAAACACCCCACGTCATGCTCGCTGGCGACGGGGCCTTGCAATTTGCGCTCGCCAACGGATTCAAAAAAGAAAACCTGCTCACACCGGAATCGGAGAAGGCATGGAAGGCCTGGCTGAAAGAAGCGAAGTACAAGCCTGTCGCCAACATCGAGAACCACGATACGATCGGGATGCTGGCCCTGGACAGTTCCAATAATCTTTCCGGCGCCTGCACGACAAGTGGGATGGCCTACAAATTGCGCGGCCGCATCGGCGATTCACCCATCATCGGCGCCGGTCTTTTCGTGGACAATGAAGTAGGTGCGGCAACCTCTACCGGGCTCGGCGAGGAGGTCATCCGTATTTGCGGCTCGCACCTGGTAGTGGAACTCATGCGCCAGGGAAATTCGCCGCAAGAAGCCTGTGAGAAAGCGGTGAAGCGGATTGTGAAGAACCAGCCGCAGAAGTCGAAGGAGATCCAGGTGGGCTTCCTGGCCCTGGGCAAGAACGGCGAATACGGTGCCTATGCGCTTCAGCCGGGGTTTACTTATGCCGTGTATTCAACGGAAATTCCTAATACGATCTTCAAGGCCGCGAGTTACTACGCCGACAAGTAACCAGTGACCATCAATTACGTTGCAACATGATCTCCCGGTTATAGATCCAGATTGTCCTATTGAGTTGGAATGTCCATCTTTTGGAGAGCGGTATTGCAATGCAGGCAATAGTTAAGCCACCAATGGCAAGCCCTCCTTTCAATTCAGGAGATTTGACGAGAATACTGCTCGCGATCAGACCAGTACTTAATCCCAAGAGTATTGCCGATGCGGTTCGATCTTTCATGAATTGATGGTATGAGCGGGTAGCGTCCGGACTGAAGCGAACGACATCTTCCATCTGCTTGAAAGAATACAGTTTTCCATTTTGGGAGTATTTGTTCCAGCTGCTACCATTCCAAAAAAGTGCGTGCTCGTTGTAGTATTGGCGATAGGCGGCGCTATCGATTTCTTGTCCGGATGCGGTAAGAGATAGTAAGATGATCCCTATGATGAGTGTGAGTCTCAGTGTGCGGAGTTTCAAAATAAATATACTAAATAGCTGTTATGATCTGCGAAGTTGTCGTCTACAACATTGAATCCGCCCTCAAAGCGCAGGAGGGCGGCGCCGACCGAATTGAATTGTGCGACAATCCTGCAGAAGGGGGAACCACGCCTTCACCGGGAACGGTCGAGGTCGTCCGTCAGAATGTTTCAATGGACGTTTACGTAATGATACGCCCCCGCGGCGGCGACTTCTGCTACAACCGCTACGAGTTTCACGCGATGAAGCGCGATATCTTCCAGTTTCAAAAGCTCGGTGTTGACGGATTTGTATTCGGCATCTTGAATCCGGATGGTACGTTGGACAAAGTCCGCTGCAAAGAACTCATCGAGAAGGCAAAGCCGCTCAAGTGTACATGCCACCGGGCGTTCGATATGACCAGGGATCCCTTTGAAGCACTCGACGATTGCATCGAAGTCGGCTTTGAACGGATCCTGACAGCTGGTCAGCGCCCCAAAGCGTCGGAAGGCCTTGATTTGATTCGTCAGCTGATCGAGTCGGCCGGCGACCGGATCAAGATCATGCCCGGCTCCGGCGTGAATGAGCAGACCGTACAGGCGATTGTTTCAAAGACAGGCGCTAAAGAAATTCATTTCAGTTCCACCACCCAAAAAGAAAGCCTGATGACATTCCGCAACGAATCGATCGCGGCAATGGGCGAGCAGGGGAGTTCAGAGTTTATGTTGCGGACTGTCGACCCCGCCCGGGTCAGGAAAATGCGGGAGTTGGCGGAAGGGGCGATGAAATAAGCCCAGCAAACTTGACTTCTGGCCAGGCATTTATCACACTGCGCCGGCATTAATGCCCGCGCAGTGTGATTAATCTCCGATCAGTTGGATCGATGCTGAATTGATGCAATACCGCAAGCCGCTGGGTTCCGGTCCGTCCGGGAACACATGGCCCAGGTGACCGTCACAAACATTACAAAGAACTTCCACGCGAACCATCCCGTAGCTGCTGTCTTTGTGGTAGGCGATGGCATTTTCCGCTATCGGCTGCGTGAAGCTCGGCCAGCCGGTACCCGATTCGAATTTCAAAGTTGAGTCAAACAGGGGTGTGCCACAGCAGCGGCAGGCGTACTTGCCCGGCTCATGCGCCTCGCAATATTCCCCGGTAAATGCCCGCTCTGTTCCTTTTTGGCGGGCAATCTGAAATACATCTGCCGGCAAGAGCTTCTTCCACTCCTCGTCGCTCTTCTCCACG
Source organism: Cyclobacteriaceae bacterium (assembly GCA_044221195.1). GTDB lineage: Bacteria > Bacteroidota > Bacteroidia > Cytophagales > Cyclobacteriaceae > ELB16-189. The sequence goes on along the minus strand of JBGAPO010000005.1, from coordinate 85,172 downwards.
CGCCGCGGCGCCACCGGGTTGCCATTCCTGGCATAGTTCAAAACGTCAATCCATTTGAGCATAGTGCTATTCATTTCAACTAATCCCCTACTGCCGATGAGCATACATCCGTTAACGTGCGGCGTCACCCTTCGGCTCCGCTCAGGGTGACGGCACTTCGGCTCCGCTCAGGGTGACGGCCCTTCGGCTCCGCTCAGGGTGACGGAACCAGGTTCAAATTTGGGTACACCGTCAGGCTGAGCGAAGCCGAAGCCTGACGGACGCCAGGTCCAACGGCCTTCGTTCACAGCTCACCCCCAGAACCACAACTTCACCGCCATCGCAATAATCGACACCACCATCACCCGCTTGATCCACGCTTCACCGGCGGAAACCGACCAGCGGCTGGCATACCAGCCTCCCAGGGCATGACCGACGGCAAGGACCAACCCGGTTGACCACTGGATCTTGCCTTGGATTCCGAAAACAAGAACAGAGACGCCGGTGTACACAATGGCCGCAAACACTTTAACATAGTTCGCGGTAACCAGGTTCAGGTTGTTCACCAGGCTCAGTACGGCAATGACCATGAACCCAATGCCGGCCTGAACAAACCCGCCGTAGACACCCAGCAGGACAAAGAACAGGCTGCCGATAATCTGGCTGCGGGTGTCCAACTTTTCTTCTCCTTTTGATTTGAACGGATCGTAGATGATCAGGATGACGGAAAGGAACATGATGCCTACAAAGATTTTTGAAAAGACTTCGTCGGCGATGCGCGACGCGAGGAACGAACCCAGGATGCCGCCGCCCAGCGACGCCAGTCCGAGGTAAATACTGTAGGGCCAGGGAAGTTTAACGCCTTTGCTCTTGAAGCCGATGACCGCAAAGACGTTCTGAAAGAGGATCGCCACCCGGCTTGTGGCATTGGCCATGGTGATGGGCAGGCCGAGGAAGGTTAGGATCGGTACGGAGAACAAGGACCCGCCGCCCCCGACCGTGTTCATGAACGCCGCGAGAAATCCGACAAAGGTGATGAGGATGTATTCGTACCAGGCCATCAGCGAACTTTGGCGGTGCGCACGAGACGCGCGAAAAGATCGGGGAGAAACCGCTTCAGGTAGATCGCCGAAACTTCTTTCAGTCCGCCGATATATACCTCATTCTTGCGCTGCTCGATGGCTCGCACCATTTTTTTGGCAAACACTTTCGGGTCAAGCCCATGGTGCGTCGTCGCGTCCATTTTGTTGAGCTTCGATCCGTCGCCCGTCATCGCGTTGACAGAAATGCTGGTGTGCACCCATCCGGGGCAAACCAGCGTGACGTAAATGTACTTACTCTCCTTCCAAAGTTCCGCCCGAAGTGAATCGAAGAAACCATGCAGGGCGTGCTTGGCCGCCGCATAGCCCGAACGGTACGGTGTGCCGATGAGTCCCATGGCGCTGGTCACCACGACATAGTGTCCGCTCTTGCGCTTGAGGAAGTGCGGCAGCAAATACTTGGTAATGGTCAGCGTTCCGAAGTAATCGACCTCCATGATCTTGCGGTCGACATTGACAAGCGTGTCCTTGGCCAGGCTTCGTTGACTGATTCCGCCGTTGTTGATGAGGATATCAATATGTCCGAATAAGTGAATGGCCGCTTCCGTAATCAACTGCAGGTTGGCGGCTTCCGCCAGATCAAACGGGAGCAGCTTGATGTCGGGCTGTGCCAGCGGATGGCAATTGCCCTTGACGCGCTCCAATTCTTCCTTCCGACGGGCGGAGAGAATCAGCTTCACTTTCTTGCGGGCCAGTTCATAAGCCAACGACTCACCGATACCCGATGAAGCGCCGGTCAGCCAGATCACCTTTCCCTGTAGACTCATATCGGCCGCTCGCTTTTAATGCGGTTGTCTTCCACGTAAACCCAGATGGTGTAAATGCCGATGGCCGTTCCGATGGGGAAGGAGAACAGGCGCAGGCAGCCCACGATGAGTGCCAGTAGCATGGCCCACGACTTATTGTTCAAAAGGCCCCACCCGGCGATGAGAGAAGGCAGTGCAATGACGACGCAGACCAGGATGGCAATAAACCGAATGAACGGGATCAGCCAGGAGAATACCCACTGCTGGTCTTCGCCCGCGGCATCGGCAATCCATGGGATGAACAAGGAGAAAACCATCGCCAGGATCATCATGGCCATGACGAGCAAAATCCCCGAAACGATGAAGATGATGCCGAGAATGCGTTTATGTGAGTCCATTGTGTCAGATGTGATCGTAAATTACAAAGTCAAAACCATATGCATGACGCTCGTCCGCCGGATGATGCTTTCGTGAAGCCTCTTTCCATTCGGACTTGTTCCAGGCCGGAAAATGGGTGTCGCCGTCCAGATCCGCTTCAATTTCGGTAAGGTAAAGCCGGTTGGCGATGGGAAGCCCCAGCCGGTAAATGGTGGCGCCCCCGATGATGAACAGTTCAGGTTCGCCGGCCTTGCGGGCGATATCCACCGCAGCGTCCAGGGAATTCACTACCTGGCAGCCGGGTAGCGTAAGATCTTTCTGCCGGCTCACGACGATATTGGTCCGGTTGGGGAGGGGACGGAACTTCTCCGGGATGGAATCGTAATTCTTGCGGCCCATGATGACGTGATGCCCCTTCGTGGTCTGCATGAAGTATTTCATGTCGTCGGGCAAATGCCAGGGCAGGTCGTTGTCTTTGCCGATGACGCGGTTGCGGGTGAGCGCTGCGATTAATGAAATCTTCATGCCTTGGTGCCGGCTAAATCTTGTTGCCTTTAAAATAATCTTCCACCATCATCCGCTTCTTGCCTTCGGGTTGGAATTCTTTTACAGCTACCCAACCGTCGCCGGTGCGGAAGCGAAGGTAAGTCTTGTTGTCGGTTTCCCAGGCATGAGCGCGGTTGCCGGCAGATGGCGGCAGAACTTCCACACGATAGATCTTGAAGACCTTCTCATGAATTCTCGTCCACGCAGCCGGATACGGGCTTAGACCCCGGACAAAGTTGCGGACGGCTTCCGACCCGTGATGCCAGTTGACGGCACAGGTGTCTTTAAAAATCTTGGGAGCTGATTTCAGCTCGCCCGCCGGCTTCTGTTCGATGGCTGGATAACTGCCCGACTCAATGGCCTTGACTGTTTTTACAACCAACTGCGCCCCTTTATTCATCAGGCGCTCGTACAGTCGGCCGACGTCATCATCGTCGTGAATGGGTTCGCGCTCCTGGAAGATGATGCTGCCGGTATCGATTTCGTGACGAAGGAAGAAGGTGGTCACGCCGGTCTCTTTTTCTCCGTTGATGATGGCCCAGTTGATGGGCGCGGCACCGCGGTACTGCGGCAGCAGGGAAGCATGGAGGTTGAAAGTTCCCAGCCGCGGCATGTTCCACACCACTTCAGGAAGCATCCGGAAGGCAACGACCACCTGCAGGTCGGCACGGTAGCTCTTCAACTCATCAATAAATTCCGGCGACTTCAGGTTGACGGGCTGCAGGACGGGAATCCCGTGTTTGACTGCACATTCCTTCACCGGCGAGCCTTTCAGTTCCTGTCCCCGGCCCTGGGGCTTATCGGGTGCGGTGATAACGCCCACGACCTCACATCCTGCCTGCACGAGCGCTTCCAGGCTGGCAACAGCAAACTCGGGGGTTCCCATGAAAATGATGCGGAGGGAATTCATTCACTTACCAGTTCAAAGTTCAAGGTTCAAAGTTTCGAGTTCCGAGTTTCGAGTTTCGAGTTTCGAGTTCCGAGGATGCTGTTCACGGTTCACAGTTCACGCTTTCTCAACCTCCCGCCCTTAATTCTTTGCGAAGATACTTGCTGCACACCGGACATTTCTTCCAATCGTGCCCGCGGGCCGGACAAAAGGTTCTGCCAAAATAGATGATCTGCAGGTGTGCCTTTGCCCACTTTTCTTCAGGGATCAGCCGCTTCAGATCCTTTTCTGTCTGCTCTACGCTCTTTCCGCTGGATAAACCCCACCGGTGAGCCAACCGGTGAATGTGGGTGTCCACGGGAAAGGCAGGCTTGCCAAACCACTGCGTCATCACGACGGAAGCGGTCTTGTGCCCTATCGACGGCAGTTCCTCCAACGCTTCAAAAGTGTCGGGCACCTTCCCGTCATATTTCTCCACCAGTATCTTCGACAGGCCGTAAATGCCCTTCGACTTCATCGGCGACAGCCCGCACGGCTTGATGATCTCCCGAATTTCATCCACGCTCAGCTTGAGCATGTCGTAGGGGTTGTCGGCTTTGGCGAAGAGCAACGGCGCAATCTTGTTCACGCGCTCATCGGTGCATTGGGCGGACAAGAGCACGGATATCAACAACGTGTAGGCGTCGTAATGCTCCAAGGGCACCTTGACGTCCGGGAAGTGCTTGTCCAGGATGGCGAGGATGTCCTTAACCTTCTCGGCTTTGGTCATCGCCTACGGATATAACAAGTACTTGGCGCGGATGGCTTTGAACGCGTCCAGCTCTGCTTTCCAGGTGGCCTTGATTGCTTTCTCCGACATGCCCGACTTGATCTGCTCTTTCAGCGTGGTATTGCCGGCCAGTTTGTCGAAGTAGGAAATGAAGAACTTTTCCTTGTTGGGATACTCGTTGTACAACTTGATAAGATATTTCAACGTCACCTCCTTCGGCAGCTTCTCGTTCCGGAGATCCAGGCCATAGCACACCTGGTCTTGCAATGGCGGCTCCTTCGACATTCCGTCTATGCTCACCGGTGTGAAGGTGTAAGGCTGATTCTTCAAATAGGGATCACCCACCACTTCAAAGGGATTTTGCGTACCCCGGCCGATGCTCAGTACGGTGCCTTCAAAAAGGCAGGTGGACGGATACATGCCGATCGCGTGGTCGCTGGGCAGGTTCGGCGACGGCTTCTGCGCAATGTGATAGGAATCCTTATGGTTCCATCCCTTCAGCTGAACCACTTCCAGTGAACAAACCTCCTTATCCTTGAGCCAGCCCTCACCATTCACCATCCTTGCATATTCGCCGATCGTCATCCCGTGCGTGATGGGTATGGGGTGCATGCCGACAAAGGACTTCTGTTCTGGTTTCCGGACCGGGCCGTCCACATAACTCCCGTTGGGGTTGGGTCGGTCGAGGATGATCAGCTTCTTGTTGTTCTCCGCGCAGGCTTCCATCAGGTAGTGCAGGGAACTGATGTACGTAAAGAAGCGCGCTCCGACATCCTGTATGTCGAATACCACGACGTCGATGTCGGCAACCTGTTCCGGTGTCGCCTTATAATTTCTGCCGTAGAGCGATACGACAGGAACCCCGGTATTCGTGTCTACACCGTCGCGAATGGTTTCGCCGGCGTCCGCCGTGCCGCGGAACCCGTGTTCGGGCGCGAAGATCTTCACCAGGTTGACGCCCCGCGCTTTCAGCGTATCGGCCAGGTGGCGTTTGCCCACTACTGCTGTGTGATTCACCATCATGGCCACGCGCTGGCCGGCCAATTTCGGCAGCAGCACATCGAGTTGATCGGCGCCGGTGAGGAGTTTGCTCTTTTGACCGCTGGCCCACAAGGGAAGGATCAGCAACAGGAGAAAAAGTCTTTTCATTTTGCGTTCTTTACAGGCCCAGTTCAAAAATACGGCAATCTTGAACCTTTCCTATTTCCTCGCCCGGCGAATCAGCTCCGGCCACAAGTCGGGACTGGCTTCGGCGATTTATACGATTGCCATCGCCACGCTTTCCATCGGCCTGGCGGCATCCATTGTTTCGTTCCTCATCATGGAAGGTTTTGAGAGCACCGTCAAGAACAAGGTCTACAGTTTTAGTGCCAATATCCTCGTCACCAAACTCAGCCTGAGCAATTCGGTGGAGGAACAGCCCATTGATATCAATATTCCCCTGTACCGCGACCCCGGCCAATTCCCGAATATTCGTCATGTGCAGCCTTTCAGTCACAAGACCGGACTCGTCAAGGCGGAGGAAGAGGTATTGGGCGTAATCATTAAGGGTGTCGGGCACGATTTCGACCAACAGGCTTTCTCCGGCAACCTGGTGGATGGAAAGTTCCTGGCGTTCCCCGATTCGGGCTATTCCCGCGAAGTCGTCATCAGCCGGTCCATTGCCGACAAGATCCATGCGAAGACAGGAGATGACATTACCATCCACTTCTTCCAGGACCCTCCGCGCTTCCGGCGTCTGCGTGTTTCTGGAATCTATGAAACAAACTTATCTGATTATTTCGACAACAAGTTTATCATCGCCGACCTCCGCCTCGTTCAGCGCCTCAACGACTGGCCCGACAGCATCGCGGGCGGGCTGGAAGTCTTCGTCAACGATTTGAACAAGGTGGATGATACGTACGACGAAATCAATGCCTCCATGGATTTCGATCTCCTCGTGGAGCGCGTCAGCGACCGGTTCGTCCAGGTTTTTGAATGGCTGGCCTTGGTAAGCCGGCAGGTCAATATCCTGCTGGGCGTCATTCTCATTGTAGTCTGTGTCAACATGATCTCCGTCATTCTCATCCTGGTGATGGAGCGCACACAAATGATCGGCATGCTCAAAGCGTTAGGCAGTGCCGGGCACACCATCCGGTCGGTGTTTGTTTACCAGGGAATCAACCTAGTGGCGCGGGGACTGTTGCTGGGCAATGCCATCGGCCTGGGCATTTGCTTCATCCAGGATCAATTCAAGATCATCACGCTGAACCCGAAGGATTACTACATGAGCTACGTACCTATCGCCTGGGACTGGCCGATCGTCATCTTCCTGAATGTTTTGATTTTTGTCGTTGTCGCCCTGGTCCTGTGGGTGCCCACGGCGATCATCTCCAGGATCAGCCCCATCAAGGCGATCCGCTTCGATTAGCTGGTCTTCGGCTTCCGCGCGTAGTTGCGGAACCAGCTCCATACCTTCATCTGGATGACGCCGAGAAACGCTTCGCGGAAAATCCGCGTCGACATTTTCGACTGCCCGCGCGTGCGGTCGGTAAAGATGATCGGCACCTCCGCGAGCTTGAAGCCGAACTTCCATACCGTGAATTTCATCTCGATCTGAAAAGCGTAACCGACAAAGTGAATCTTGTCGAGTTCCAGCGTTTCCAGTACCTCGCGGCGGTAGCAGACGAATCCCGCCGTGGTATCCTGGATGTTCATGCCTGTGATGAAACGAACGTACATGCTGGCGCAGAACGACATCAGCACGCGGCCCATCGGCCAGTTCACCACGTTGACTCCCGTGACGTAGCGCGAGCCAATCGAGAGATCGGCGCCCTCTTTTTCACAGGCGGCCAGCAGACGGCTGAGGTCTTTGGGATCATGGGAGAAGTCGGCGTCCATCTCGAGGAAGTAGTCGTAGCCCTGGTTGAGTCCATACCGGAACCCATCAATATACGCGGTGCCCAGGCCCAGCTTTCCTTTGCGCTCCATGAGGTGCAGGCGCTGTTCCGACGTATTGAATTTTCCCTGGAGTTTCTTCACCACCTCACCAGTGCCGTCGGGCGAGCCGTCGTCGACGATAAGCATGTGGAAGGGTGTGGGCTGCGCAAAGACGGCCTCGATGATCGCCTCGATGTTTTCGATCTCGTTGTACGTGGGCGTGATGACGAGGGCGCGGGTCACGGGAAAGGGGTGGACGACAAACTTAGCAAAAAAGGCTTGATATTTGGGTCCATGAGCCGTTGCGTTTTCCTGGACCGGGATGGCGTCTTGAACAAAGACAATCCGAACTACACCTATACCATCGAGAACTTCGAGATCCTTCCGGGCGTTGTCGAGGCGCTGCAGCTGTTAAAGAAGGCGGACTTCCTGCTCGTCGTGGTAACCAATCAATCCGGCATCGACAAGGGCATCTACACCGTCGACCAGATGAAAGAATGTCATGCCTACCTCCAGCAGGTATGCAACGGGCTCATCGACCACTTCTACTTTTCGCCCTACCACCGGTCCGTCAACAACTCACTCCTCACCAAGCCGGGCACACTGATGTTTGAAAAGGCGATTGCAAAATTTGACATCGACGCCCGCCAGTCGTGGATGGTGGGCGACCGCGGCCGGGACCTGATCCCCGCCCGCACCCTTGGCATCCGCACCATTCAAATCGGGGATGAGGTGGAGCCGGAACACCGGGGAGAATTCATTGTCCGGAACCTGCTGGAAGCGGCGACCGTGATGGTTAGATGATTAGTCGATTGGCCAATGTGCCGATGTGCCAATGTGTCAACGTGCCAATGGGTCGATGTGCAGATGTGCGAATGAAATTGCGGTGAATGTACCGATTGCTTTCAAGACGGAGTTCGGTCGGGCAGGGGCACGAAGGAATACAGGCCGTTATTACTTCACCCTTTACGATTTAATATTTAGATTACTACAGAAGAAAGTCTTTATAAAAGAGGACCAGTCGTGGCAATTCAACTTAATTCCTTAGTTCTTTTGATTCTGACAGTTACTTCTACGGTACTTCAGGCTCAGGAATTAGTATTGAAGTTGGAAAGTGCAAAAACTGAAATTCAATCTGACGCGTCAAAGATCCAATTGAACCTCACAATAACTAATGAGGGATCTCAAGGTGTAATACTTTATGGGTTTGGGGTTATGGAGCCTGGCGTTAAACCAGTGGCCAAGTATTATGAGGGAGATATCACCTGCGCAACCGCATTATTCTTTGAGCGGGGCGGCAAGTCAGTTTATCTTATGAAGATGCCTTCACTTGGATGGACATTAAGGCCATTGACAGATTCTTTAAAGGCATACTACAAGTCATTGGAGGTTGATATGGAGTCAACCAGACTTATTCTGCCTCCTGGCAGTTCTACTTCAAGGACGGTTGAGGTGTTACTGCACAAGTCTGAGCTTAAGAAAGGAATCTATAGCATATACTCCATATACTATATTGGCCGAAACCTGAAATATGTAATAAACACTGAAAGGCTTAGTGAATTTTCAAAGCTAAATGGAGTGAGTGTATTTCAAGGTGCTGTTAAATCGAATAATGTCCAACTAAGGGTTAGGTAAAAACTGGCTGCGTAATGCTTGAGAGATGAGGGGTGGGCGGGACCCTTTGCTATTTCCCCTTTGCGCCTTAGCGTCTTCGCGGTTCGTCCCTATCGTAATTGAAGGACAGGTGTCCGTCTAATTCGGCACATTTCTCACCTCAGCAATGCACGTGTCCTCATATTTGCTCCCCGGATAAAAATCCACGAGTTCGATTAGTATCCAGTAGCTGTATTCCCACTCGTTTGGATCGCGTTTGAAGATTTCCTTTTTGAACCCGGGTAGCGGCAGGGGCTGGTAGCCGTTCAGGTCGTTCAACGTCACATCCGTGGAGGCAACCCAACTCACGTTCTCGTGATTGTAACCTGTCTGCGCCGCACCGGTTGGCGCCCCCTTGACAATATGTACGCGGATATTTTTCGGTCGACTGTTGGCCTTGAACAGTGCCTCCGACGAGCCAAGTCCAGCCCAGATTTCCACTTTTCGGGAAGGGTCCACGGCGCCCGTGATCAACACCATCTCGCCGGCGCCGTTGCCTTTAACTCCCTCCGCCCATGCCGTGGCAGGATTGCCATCGAATAGTTTGGGCGTGCCGTACTTGCAGCTCCAGTTGCGCTGGGCCATATCGTCGGCTTTGTTGGCCGGTTGTGCCCCGCCCGATTTTAGCATCGACGTGCAAAAACTCTCTTGCCCTTCGTAGTCCCGCACAAAGAAGTCGTTCAACACCGTCTTGGGGTTGACGAGCGACTTAATGCCCGGCGTCGCCTTGCAAAGGGGCGCAGGCTCTTCCTGGGCGAGGCTGCTTGTGACCGCCAGGTATACCAGCAGCCACGCAGGGAGACAGCGAATAGCGGCCATCGCATACGGCGCGTCATTAAATTTCCTGGTAAGTGAGCTATTCATATCTAACGAGTTTCCATGCTGCAACACCCGGCCATTTTATTGCATCGTGATTGCTCCGCCGCACCGGTATGCGGCAACGCCAATGCTGATCAAAGCCATCAGCCAAACGGCGTATTTCATCCATTTCCAAAGCGGCAGATTTTCCACGGCTGCGTCCTGCCGGTATTGCTCTGCAAACTCCCGTTCCTTCGTTCCAAGTTTAAATTTCTCCGATTCAAGGCCATGGAGGATGTAACCGACAACTTGAGCGGAGGAAGATAATGTCGCATTGGCATCCGCATTGTTCTGGTCCTTGACGGTAAGCAAGTATAAGGTCTTGGGACGTCCCGACCTTCCCCTTCGGCGGGTGGTTCTTGGCGAGCGGATAACCAGATTCACCGCCAGGCGCTCGGCGGGAATCAGGAACTCGCGCGAGCCGTTCACATCCGATAGTTTCACCAGCAGACTGCCGTTTATTGTTTCCATGGCGACGATGATGCAGCGCGTGTTCCGGATCAGCAAACCAACCGTGATCACATAAAACAGAATCACTAATCCTGCCCCCACATACAGTCCTTGACCCAGCGCCTTATCTCTTGACGCCAGGTAGATGAGACCGGCAGCAAGCATCGGCACCAACAGGAGCCCCGGGTGGAACAGAATTCCCAATACACGGAGTGGGAACGGGATGTTAGATCGTTGGTAAAGAATCATCGCTGGCATATCCAAGGTAATGGATTCGCGGATGCAGGGGTTGTGCCCGGAAGTGCTTTTTTGCCAGCGTGGGTGTAAACTTCACAAGACCACCCGGAACCCCCACGGGGATGTGCCGATGTGCCGATTGTGAACGGTAAACAGTGAACTGTAAACCGTAGTTTACCGTTCACGGTTCACGACCACACTTGATCACCAACCCATTGACCCACCGACTTAGGACATGGCCGTCGGGCCCCTATCCGAGAAAAAACAATATGGGCCGAGAAAATGAAGGCATTCCTTCGACCAGATGCGCGTTTCTCCGAGAAAATTCTATCGTTGTTCGAGCGCGCTTCGAGACGGCTTCGAGAAAACGAGCTGTTTCTTTGAGACGGCTTCTAGGCCGGTTCGAGAGGGCTTCGAGGCTTTTTCGAGAGAGGTCCCAAAGTTGTTCGAGAAGCTTCGAGGGAATTGAGGTGCTGCCTCCGAGTATATTTATCCCGCGCCTTACAAACGCGCGCCATATGTGGTCCAGTTCACCGTTTACTGTTCACAGTTCACAGTTCACCGTTTACTGTTCACAGTTCACTGTTCACGACACCACTGCCCACCCCGACTTCACTAAGCTACGTCTGGGCAAGCCGACTAAGCCAGTTCCAACTCACTCACCTTCGTCTCCTTCGCCAGCTTCGTCTGCAAGTCCATGGGAACGGCCACGAACTCAGCGAAGGTTTGCGTGAAGGTGCCTCGGCCCTGGGAAAGGGAACGGAGCGTGGTGGAATAGCGGTCGAGTTCGGCCAACGGTGTGCGGGCCTTGATCACCTGGTAGCGCCCTTTGGTGTCGATGCCCATGATCAGCGAGCGGCGGGTCTGTAGGTCGCCCATCACATCGCCCACCATCTCTTCGGGAACGATCACTTCGAGGTCGCAGATCGGCTCCAGCAACTGGGGTTGCGCCTGCATAAACGCATCCTTGAAGGCCATCATGCCGGCGATCTTGAAGGAGATATCATTGGAGTCCACAGGGTGCATTTTGCCGTCGTAGACGCAGACGCGCACATCGCGGACATATGATCCTGTGATGGGTCCTTCTTCCATCTTGGCCATCACGCCCTTCAGGATGGACGGGATGAAGCGGGTGTCGATCACGCCGCCTACGATGCAGTTGTAGAACGCCAGTTTGCCGCCCCATTCGAGGTCGATAAATTCCTTGCCGCGCACGCTGTAGTCGGTGGGTTCGGGCATGCCTTCATAGTACGGCTCCACTTTGAGGTGCACCTCGCCGAACTGCCCGGCGCCGCCGGATTGCTTCTTGTGGCGGTAACTGGCCGTGGCGGACTTGCGGATCGTCTCCCGGTAAGAAATGCGCGGGGTAACGAAATCGACGTGCAGGTTGTACATCTTTTCCAGGAACCATTTGCACATCATGAGGTGGAGCTCGCCCTGGCCGGAAATAATCAGCTGCTTCAGTTCACGGGAATACGCCACATCAAGCGTCGGATCTTCCTGGTGGATTTTGCTGAGCACTTCGCCGATCTTCTCGTCGTCGTTCTTGCTCTTGGCCACGACAGCCGTCCGAATGCGGGGCTCGGGAAACCGGATGGGTTCTATGGTGATTTCTTTTCCTTTTTCCGCCAAGGTCTGGTTGGTGAACGTGTTCTTCAGCTTCAGCGTGGCGCCGATGTCCCCGGCGACCAGTTTCTCCACGGGCTGCCGTTGCTTGCCGTCCATGATGAACAGTTGGTTGAACCGCTCCGCCGTGCCGGTTTGCGTGTTGATGAGTTCCGTGGCTGCCGTTACCGTGCCGGAGATCACCTTGAAGAAGGAGAGCTTGCCGAGGTTGGGCTCGATATGCGACTTGAACACGAACAGCACGGTGGGGCCGTTGGGGTCAAAGCCGATTTCTTTGCCTTCCGCTGTCCGTTCGGGTTGAGATTCGCGCGGGCTGGGGGCCACGTTGTCGATGAACCCCATCATGCGGCCGCTGCCCATATTCTTCTTGGCGCTCATGCAGAAGACGGGGAAGACATCGTGGTGGATCATGCCGAGCTTAAGGCCTTCGCGCATTTCATCTTCATCGAGCGTGCCGGCGGCAAAGTACTTCTCCATCAGCTTCTCGTCATTCTCCGCGGCCTTTTCGACCAGGGCATTGTGCAGCGCGCTGGCTTTTTCCTTTTCGGAATCCGGGATGGGCAGTTTTTCCGGCTTACCGCCGCCGGCCGGGAATTTGTACATCACCATCTTCAGCAGGTCGATGATGGCGTCGAACGAGTCACCCTGGCTGACGGGGTACTGCATTTGTGTGACGGCGCTTCCGAACCGTTCTTTCAGCGAAGCCAGTGTATGCTCAAAATCTGATTTGGGATGGTCGACCTGGTTGACGGCGAAGAGGACAGGCTTGCGGAACTGTTCGGCATAGTTCCAGATCAACTCCGTACCCACTTCCACGCCGTACTGGGCATTGATCACCATCACGGCGGTGTCAGCTACACGCAGGGAGGCGATCATTTCGCCGGCGAAGTCGTCGAAGCCCGGCGTGTCGATAATGTTGATCTTGTAATCTTTCCACTCCGTGTGCAGGCTGGTGGCGAAAACGGAGTTTCCGCGCTCTTGCTCGATTTCGTGATAGTCGGAGACGGTGTTCTTGCCTTCGATGGTTCCCCGGCGGTGGATAATGCCGGCTTCAAACAGCATATCCTCCGCCAGGAGGGTCTTTCCCGATTTAGGAGCTCCCAGCAGGGCGATATTTTTGATGTGTTTTTCGTCGTATATCTTCATGGCAGTGGTGAATTAGAAGTGAATTAAAAGTGATTGAACTTGATGAAATGAAGATAAGAAAACCGCTGACATTTGAAAGTGAGAAAAGACAGACGGCCGCCTAATCTTGCTCCGGTCGGTCAAATTGGAGATATTTGATTATTCGAAGCCGGATTCTTTCAACCCCCCGGCTCGCACCCCAATGAAAAGAATACTGATGCTATTGGTCCTCATCGCCCCCGCAGGCCTGAGGGCGCAGACATTTGAAGGAACCATCCGTTGGTCGATGACCATGGATATCACTGACCCGGAAACGAAAGCCCAAATGGCCCAGGCCGAAAAGCAGATGGCCGATCCGAAGACGCAGGAACAGATGAAGGAGATGCAGGCCAAGATGAACGACCCGCAGATGAAGAAAATGATGGAGCAAAATCCGCAAATGAAAGCAGCCATGGAAAACGCGATGAAGTCCATGGGCGGGGGAGGCGGTATGAACAGCATGATGCCTAAAGGCATGAGCATGAAAATGAAGGGAGGAAGTATGCTGACCCTGATGGAAGGAGGGATGACCGATGGAATGGAAGTGCTGCATCCGGCTGGCAAACCTGCCGTTCGGATAAACCGCAAGGACCAGACCTACTCCCCAATCCCGGATGGCCCTCCCGGTGGACAGCCCGGCAACATGTCTCCGCCCACCGTCACCAAGACCTCAGAGACGGCAACCGTCATGGGTTATAACTGCACCAAGTATGTGGTAGAAATGAGCCAGGGCGGCCGCACGATGACGCAGAACATCTGGGCAACAACCGATATCAAGGACATCGACATGAAGACACTCGCCCGCCAGCGCAACAGCCAGGGGCAACCGATGTTCTCGGATAAAATTGAAGGCGTACCGCTCAAGATTGAAGCCACGATGCCGCAAGGGAAGATGGTGATGGAGGTAAAAGAGATTAAGCGGGAGAAACTTTCCGAGTCCGACTTCGCCATTCCGGCTGGATTCAAAGAAGTCAAATCACCGTACTAGTACCCGGCCGACATGGCTCATAAGGTCTAAGACGTACGGCTGATGCCGGCGTCTTAGACCTTAATTTTTTGCGGAAGTCTGGACTTCGCTGGGTGCAGTTTCAGAAGCCCGGTCGCCATTGGCATAACCGAGCACTTTCATCATGCTGTCGCTGCTCTGCTCGGGAGAGAATAGCTTAGTGAAGATTTCACCGTCCTCATTGCGCGAAACGAGCACGTGCTTGGGTGCAGGCACCAGGCAATGTTGAATGCCGCCGTATCCGCCGAGCGACTCCTGGTAGGCCCCGGTGTGAAAGAACCCGATGTAGAGCCGCTCCTCGTCGTTGATCATGGGAAGAAACACTTCGCCGATGTGCGCTTCGGAGTTGTAATAATCCATGCTGTCGCACGTAAGCCCGCCCAGGTTGACCTTATGGTAGGGGTCATCCCATTTGTTGACAGCCAATAGAATGTATTTCTGATTGAGTCCCCAGGCGTCGGGCATCTGGGTGATAAAGGAACCGTCGATCATGTACCAGAGCTCCTTGTCGTTCTGGAGCTTTTGGTCGACCACAGAATAGAGGATGGCCCCGCTTTCGCCCACCGTGAAACTCCCAAACTCCGTAAAGATGTTGGGAACGGGAACGTTATTCTTGTCGCAGATCCACTTGATGTTCTCCACGATCTGCTCGATCATGTACTTGTAGTCGTAGGTGAACGTGAGGGACGTCTTGATGGGGAATCCGCCGCCGATGTCCACGGAGTCCAGCGTATCGCAGAGTTTGCGCAGTTCGCAGTATTTGAAAATAAAGCGGCTCAATTCGCTCCAGTAGTAGGCCGTGTCTTTGATGCCCGTGTTGATGAAGAAGTGCAGCATTTTCAGTTGGGCCTTCGGGCTTGTCGCAATCTTCTCTTTATAAAGCGTGACGATATCGCTGTAGCGGATGCCGAGACGCGAGGTATAGAACTCAAACTTGGGCTCTTCGTCGGATGCGACACGAATGCCGACGCTGTACGGGACATTTACCTTTTGCTCGTAGACGTCGATTTCACTGAGGGTATCGAGCAGCGGTATGCAGTTGTGAAACCCGTCGTTGAGGAGCGACGAGATGTTGTCGGTGTACGCCGGCATCTTGAAGCCGTTGCAGACCACGTAGGTGTCTTTTGTGATCTTCCCGCGCTCATAGAGGGAGCGCACGATATTGATATCGAACCCGGAACTGGTTTCAATGTGGACGTTGTTCTTGAGCGCCTCTTCCAGGACGAACGAGAAGTGCGAAGATTTGGTGCAGTAGCAGTAGGTATACTTGCCGTTGTACTTGAACCGCTCCATGGCGTTGTTGAAAGTCGCCTGGACAAACCGGATATTCTCGCTGATGCGGGGGAGGTAGGTGAGCTTGAGGGGCGTGCCGTACTCCTTGATGATGTCCATCAGCGGTACGTCATTGAACAGCAGTTCGTGCTCCCACACCTTGAACTCTTCCTGAGGAAACTCGAAGGTTTGTTCAATGAGTTCGCGGTAACTCTTCATCTCGTGGCCAAAGGGGTAAAGGGCGCAATATTGGAATAAATTTGCCATCTTTGCAATACACTTCCCGCATGCAAGGACTCCAATTTCTCCCCCGGCTCGCCTCCCTGCATGCCCTGCCCGACCTCTGAGGCAGGGCCCGTCTGACCTTGCGTCGGGTCCTGCGTATCTGTCGGGATTCTGTACCGTGTTGTTGGTTGTAATAATTCCCATTTTGTGAGCCAGAAAATCAAGATCATTCAAGTCAAGTCGGAGATCGGTGCCGGCACCCGGGGCGCGAGCCTGGGCGTCGAAGCCATGAAGATTGCCAGCCTCGATATGAAATCGGATTTCTTCCGGCAGCATGAATCCGTGGAGGTGGAAAACGTCAACGAGCTGCTCTTCAACAGCGCCGAGCACGCCTACGCCAAGTTCATCGACGGCGTATTGATCATGGAAGAGCGCGTATGCCTGGAAGTCTACGAACAGATTTTTGATGATTTCTTCCCCATCATCATGGCCGGCGACCACAGCACCGCCTTCGGCACCATCGCCGGAATCAAGAAGGCCCACCCGAAGAAGCGCCTCGGGGTTGTGTGGATCGACGCCCACGCCGACCTCCATTCACCCTATACCACACCCTCCGGCAACATGCACGGCATGACCCTGGCCATGGCCTGCGACATCGACAACCTGGAGTGCAAGATCAACGACCCGAAAGGGGAGACGATCGAATACTGGGAACAGATCATGAACGTGGGCATTCCCGGCGCCAAGATTTATCCCGAAGACCTCGTTTACGTCTCCATGCGCGACATGGAGAAACCGGAGAACTACCTGATCAACAAATACGGCATACCGAACTTCACCGCGGAGGAAGTCAAGCGCATGGGCCCCGAAGCCGTCGCGAAAGAGGTGCTCAAATACCTCGACCACTGTGATTTAATCTACGTATCGTTTGACGTCGACAGTATGGACAGCCGGATCTCGCTGGGCACGGGCACGCCGGTACCCAACGGGTTGACCGTTGCCGAGGCAAAAGCATTAAATGTCGAACTGGCGAAAAGCCCGAAACTATGCGCGTGGGAGATTGCCGAAGTGAACCCCACACTCGACAGCCAGAACAGCATGGCGGAGAGCGCCTTCGAAATCATGGAGGCTACCGCGAAGGTCCTTGCGGCACAGGAGCAGCTGGAAGACTCGAAAGTCTGAAGTTGACCGTATGCAGCGGTGCGGTCCGTTGACGCGGTGCAGCTACCCGGCCGACTTCCTCTTCCAAACAAAGAAAATCAAAACCAATACGCCGATGAACGTTCCGACGATTTCGGGATAATTCAGGACGCGGGCCTCCGCGTGGAGCGTGAAGTCCATCACCCCGGCGGCGGGCAGGAGATTCCACGTTGCTTCTTTGTCATGGACGACAAGCGCGTTGGAGGAAGTGATTGCCGCGGGCATCTCGATCGTGTGCTTGATGTCGTCAAAAATCGGGATCTTATCGAAGAAATCATTGGGCAACAGCAGCGGCTCCTGGGCGAGGTCTCGAAGCGGGAGATGCAAGGTATCCAGCAAGTAGGATCGCAGCGTGGCTTCATTCGCCACGTCGGTTCTGCTGAATTCACCGAGGTCGCGGGTGTGTGCTTTCAGCGAATCGATCCAGCGTTGATCAATACCCTTGTCGGCCATCCGCCGCCCCAGCAGGCTCACCAGTTTGGTGGCGTAACCGAGCGCCATGTAAGCCTGCATTTTTTGATCGATGATTTTGCCGCGGACCGTGTCTTTCGTGGCGGTGGTGTCGCTAATGAAAGAGGAAAAACACCAGGCGAGGTCGTTGTCATCCAGGAAATCGTCTACGGAAACGCCATCAAACTGCATCACGGCGGCATACGTGTCGCTGTAGTGAACCTTCGTGAAGAACCAACGATACCGGGTCTCCCATTCACTTGAAATCCGGTAACCCTCTGTGCGCGCTTTTGCTTCCGCGGTCGCCTCTGCAGCGCTTCCATATCGCTTGCGCAGATAAATCGTATAGCTTGGAAACCGGGCCGTATCCGATTGGATTTCTGCCGACTGACTCCAGCCGGTACTGTCTGCCGCGCCAAAGGGAATGGCTTTGCGGGACAGTGTGTCGGTAGATGAGAACGATAGGGTGCGTTCGATCGAGCCGTCGACGTTGACCCGGGACCGGACCTGATAGGAGTCGCCAAAACTGAGCATGCAGCCGGACAGCAGAAAAGAAACTGCACCCATCGAAAGGACATAGCCGATCGTTTTCATTGTCAATTGGTTTTTACAAATACGATCCGTTCCGCGCGCCCTGCACTGACCTCCAGCCGCTGCACGGCACCCTTCTTGTCCCGCTTGAATTCATACAAGTCCATATCGTCGGAGCGAAACCCGTCGCGAAAGGAAGGAGTGAGTTTGTAGGCTCCGTGCGGAGGATTGTTCAGCCACAGTTCAGATCCGCGCAGTTCGACCATGAACGTTGCGTCTGCCTCCGCCGAGCGGTAACTCCCAACGAATGATTTCAACGTTGCGGGGTCGGTCACCGGCGGATTGACGCGGACGTAAGTGTTTGTGTCGCCTGCACTTTTCACCAGCACCTGGCCCGGCTTTTTGAAGATCCAGTAGAGGCGGTCAAGGTAAAGGGTGTCGGGATGAATGACGTTCAGGACCTTCTCGTTCGTCAGTACACGGCCATTGTCATACTTCAGGGTAATGACATCGAAGTTGCGCACACTACGGTAGATGCCGTCGTAGCGCTTTAGCTGATCGTTGGAGGCGGTTACAAATTTTGACGGTGCGGGAGCGGTGGCCGGCTTGCCGAGAAAAATCTCTGCCACCTGGTTGTTATATCCTCCTGGGTTGAAGCTGCCGTCGTTGCTCAGCATGGCGATGCTCAATTTCTTCTCGGGATAATACGACAGCACGGCCCGGTAGCCGGCGGTGGCGCCCGTGTGTGTAATCTCGCGGTAGCCGTTGAACTTCTGTACGTTTATTCCTCCGGAGTACGCGATGCTGTTGCCGTTGCTGAGCTTGCCCTGCTGGGTGCGCATTTTCAATACGCTCTCCCCGCCAATGGTGGGATTGGCCAGCTGGTGGTTCCACGCGATCAGGTCTTCCGTGGTGGTGAGCAGGCCGCCGTGGCCGTGGATGTTTTCAAACGGCATCTCTTGTTCATAGCCGCCGCCCGTTTTCCGGTAGGCGACGGAGCGGTTGGGTAGGATCTTGCGGAAGTTGTCACGCCACTGGGTGTTCTTCATTCCGGCCGGTTCGAACAGCCGGGTCCGCGTAAATTCCGCCAGCGACTGCTTCGTCACGCGTTCCACGATGATCACCAGAACCGTATACCCGGCGTTGCTGTACGAATACTCTGTGCCCGGCCGGAAGTTGATCGACTGCTGACGGCACAAGATCTGCAGTGCCAGGTCCAACGTGTACACCCGTGTCGTTCGCGGCCATCCACTCAACGCCCCGATACTGCCCCAGTCTTTGAGCCCGCTCGTATGGTTCATACACTGGCGAAGCGTAATGGGCGCCTGGTAGACCGGCAGTTCAGGAATGTACTTGCGGATGTCGTCGTCCAGCGACAGCTTGCCTTCCTGGGCCAGCAGGAGGACAGCTGCTGCGGTGAACTGCTTGGAGACGGAGCCGCATTCAAAAATCGAGGATGTGGTGTTGGGCACATTGTGCTCCAGGTCCGCCAAACCAAAGGCCTTGCTGTAGATCACCTTCCCGTTTCGTTCGACGGTAATCACCCCGCCCGGCGTGGCATTATTCCAGCGGGTAAAAAGCTGGTCGATCCGTTGCACGCTGTCAGCCGAAAGCTGTGCATGGGCAATTGCATTTACCAGCAAAAATGATGTGATCCAGAAGGCTTTGCGCATAGTAGAAATGAATAGCCGAAGATGGTGAATATCTCGCGATGATGGCAATGAAACTTCTCACACCCCAAACCCCCCAACCCACTTCCAAACCTTTATCCCCGCTTATAGTCCCATGAATCCTACAATCTCCATGATCCTATGAATCCTATAATCTCCTCCATAATCCTATGAATCCTATAATCCTTCTAATCCTAGTAAGTATATTCGCCCAAATTTTAACCCCTGCATGAGCACGAATCGCCCCATTTCCGCTTTCATCGAAAAGAACTACCTGCACTTCAACGCCGCCGCCCTGGTCGATGCGGCCAAAGCCTACAAAAAACACATCGCCGACGGCAAGAAAATGCTGGTGTCATTGGCCGGCGCCATGAGTACCGGCGAATTGGGCATCAGCTTCGCCGAGATGATCCGGCAGAACAAAGTGCATATCATCTCGTGTACGGGAGCCAACCTGGAGGAGGACATCATGAACCTCGTGGCCCACAGCCACTACCGCCGCATCCCTCACTACCGCGACCTCACCCCCGAACAGGAGTGGGACCTTCTTCAAAACCACCTCAACCGTGTTACAGATACCTGCATTCCGGAAGAGGAAGCCTTTCGCCGTTTGCAGAAGCACTTGTATAAAGTGTGGAAAGACGCCGAAGACAAGGGCGAACGCCTTTTCCCCCACGAATTCATGTTCCGCATGATCAACAGCGGCGACTTGAAGCAGTATTATGAGATCGACCCGAAGAACTCCTGGATGATCGCCGCCGCGGAAAAGAACATGCCGATGGTGGTGCCGGGCTGGGAAGATTCCACCATGGGCAACATCTTCGCCTCGTATGTGGTGACCGGTGAATTGAAGGCGTCCACCATGAAGTCGGGTATCGAGTACATGGTGTGGCTGGCAGACTGGTACACGAAGAACTCGGGCAAGGACGGCATTGGCTTCTTCCAGATTGGCGGCGGCATTGCCGGCGACTTCCCGATTTGCGTAGTGCCGATGCTGCACCAGGACCTGGAGCGCGACAATGTGCCTTTCTGGAGCTACTTCTGCCAGATCAGCGACAGCACCACGAGCTACGGATCTTATTCAGGCGCTGTGCCCAACGAAAAAATCACCTGGGGCAAACTCAGCATCGATACGCCCAAGTTCATCGTCGAAAGCGATGCAACGATCGTGGCACCGCTGATGTTCGCCTATATTCTTGACATGTAGAGTCTCTGCGCCTCAGCGCCTCTGCGGTTAAATTCCGCGCGGAATACATTACCGCAGAGGCGCGGAGACGCAGAGAATTGCACCCATGGAAATCGACCAACTCCTTCGCTCAGAAATTGAGACTGCGGTAAGCGCCCTATTCGGCCAGGCTGCTCCTGCGCTGCAACTCCAGCCCACCAACCAGGAGTTCGAGGGGTCGCATACACTCGTCTGCTTCCCGCTCACCAAGCTGTCCAAAAAGGGGCCCGAAGAAACGGCGCGCCTTATTGGCGAAAAACTCGCGCAGGGTAAACTCGTGTCGAAGTTCAACGTGGTCAAAGGCTTCCTCAATCTCTCGATCTCCGATGAAGCGTGGATAGCTGTGCTCCGGCAAGTAGTTGAAGACGATAACTACGGCCTCCAGCCGTCCTTGGGGCGCGAGATCATGGTGGAATACAGTTCGCCCAATACCAACAAGCCCCTGCACCTCGGCCACCTGCGCAACAACTTCCTCGGCTATTCGGTGGCGGAGATCTACAAGGCCATCGGCTTCACCGTTCACAAGGTGCAGATCATCAACGACCGCGGCATCCACATCTGCAAGAGCATGGCCGCATGGCAACTGTTCGGCAACGGTGAGACCCCGGAAGGAAGCGGAATGAAAGGGGATAAGCTGGTGGGCAAGTACTATGTGGAATTCGACAAGCACTACAAGGCGCAGGTGAAAGAACTGATGGCCGCAGGTAAGACGGAAGAGCAGGCGGAGAAAGAGGCGCCCATCATGAAAATGGCCGTCGACCTGTTGCAGAAGTGGGAGGCGAAGGACGACGCAACGGTGGCCCTCTGGAAGAAGATGAACAGCTGGGTCTACGCCGGCTTCGACGCTACGTACACATGGATGGGTGTCGACTTTGAAAAATTGTACTACGAATCCGAAACGTACCTCCTCGGCAAGCAGGAAGTTTTGAAAGGCCTCGACGCCGGTGTGTTCTTCAAGAAGGACGACGGCTCGGTGTGGGTTGACCTCACCGCAGACGGCCTGGATCAGAAAGTACTCCTCCGGTCCGATGGAACGTCGGTTTATATGACCCAGGACATCGGCACGGCCATGCTCCGGTTCCACGATTTCCCTAAAATCGAAGGACAGGTTTACACAGTAGGCAACGAACAGGAATATCATTTTAAGGTGCTGTTCCTCATCCTCGGCAAGCTCGGCTACGCGTGGGCTAAGAAGTGCTATCACCTCTCATATGGCATGGTCGACCTCCCCAGCGGTAAGATGAAGAGCCGTGAGGGAACGGTCGTGGATGCTGACGACCTCATGGCACAAATGGTGGAGGATGCCAGCGCGCAGACACTTGAACTCGGCAAGACCGAGGGTATGAGCCAACAGGAGATTGCTGCTCTCACCGAGATGGTTGGATTGGGTGCGTTAAAATATTTTCTGCTGAAGGTGGATCCGAAGAAGCGGATGCTCTTTGATCCCAATGAGAGCATTTCCCTGCAGGGGCACACTGGTCCGTTTATTCAATATACCCATGCGAGGATTCGCGGCATGTTGAGGAAGGCGGGAGCCCCGGTTGCCGGATGGCCGGAAGGTCAGGTTCGTGAGCTGGATCCGCTCGAACGTGCCGTTATCATTCGCTTAAGTCAATATCCTGCCAAACTGCAGGAAGCGGCGCGCGAATACTCGCCCTCCATTGTAGCGAACTATATCTACGAGCTGGCCAAGGACTACAACCAGTTCTACCAGTCCATCCCGGTTCTTAACGAAACCGACGCCTCCAGGCGCGCACTCCGCCTCTCCTTTACCAAAGCCACCGCCGATGTGATCCGCAGCGGCATGAAGGTGTTGGGCATTGGCGTACCCGAAAGGATGTAATTCCCAGAACTGTTAACGGCCAAAAGCCAAAGGCCAATGAGCCAATCCCAACTCAGCTCAATACCGAAACGTACTCTTTCGGCTTCATCAGCACTTTTGAAAGACCTTTGCTGACAGACAGCAGCGGCGTGGGGTCGCGGTGAACTGTCAGGCCGGTTGTGCGGCTGAGTCGGTCGGACATGCCGCGGAGGAGAGCGCTGCCGCCCGTGAGGTGGATACCGTTGGCAAAAATGTCGGCCGCAAGTTCCGGGGGTGCCGTGTCGAGCGTCTGGATGAGTTTATCTTCAATGGCGCGGACGGCAGGGTCGAGCGCTGCCACCATCTCTTCGTGTCGCAAGGTTACCGGTACCGGGATACCGTCCGCGAGGTCTTTGCCCTTGACCACGAGTTCCGCAAGCCCCTCGGTTGACCGCATGGCGCCGCCGAGTTTCATCTTCACCTGTTCGGCCGTCTTCCAACCCAGGACGACGTGATGTTCTCGCCTGACGTAATCAATAACTGCCTCCGTGAAGTTGTCGCCGGCTATTTTTAAGGATTCAAACACCGCTATGCCCGAGAGGGAGATAATGACAATTTCTGTGATGCCTCCGCCGATGTCAATGACCAGTCTGCCTTCCGGCTCACGGATGTTTAGTCCCATACCGACGGCGGCAGCGAGGGGTTCAAAGACCAGGTTGACTTGCCTGGAATGGAACTGCTCCATCACGTCGCGGAGTGCCCGTCGCTCAACGTTGGTGGTGCTGTACGGCACACCCGATACAATCCGGTCGAACCGCGAAAACAGCCCGCTGGTCTTGTACACCTGGCGCACCATCCGGTCAAGCATAAGCGTGGTGGAGGCATAGTCGGCAATGACGCCCCACCGCAGGGGCCGCACGGGTTTGAGTTGATCGTGCGTCTTTTCAAAGATATCGTAGGCCTCGTCACCCACCGCCCGCACCGACTTATCGCGCTGATTGAAAACGATATAGGAAGGCTGTGCCAGGAGTATCTGTTGACTGTCGGTCACCAACGTATTGTTGTTTCCGAGGTCGACAGCAAAACTTTTGGTGGGGAATGGGTTGAGCATGTGCAAAGATAGTAACGGTTATCGGTGAGTCGGTAGTCAGTAAGTCGGTGGTCAGTGGATCGGTGGATCGGTGGATCGGTGGTCGGTGGATCGGTGGTCGGTAGGTCGGTAGTCGGTAGGTCGGTAGTCGGTGTGCCGCCAATAGCTAACAGCCAATTGCCAACAAACCGCCGTTCAACGTGCGCCCCGGCAGTTCACCGACAACAACCGCCACTCGACGGAAAATGGACATACAGACCGGTTACCCTCTCGTTCTTAGTGACGTACCGACCACCCCTCATGCGTTTCGCCTTCCGGGCAATTGCCCTCCTTGCTTTTGCCTGTGCCGCATGTTCGCGCGGCGTTGTTCATCCTGTCAACGCCGGCCGGGAGTACGGTGACCCCGTTCCCCTGATGGTTTCGCACATCGGCAAGGGCAGCCCGCACTATGTTCTTCAGAACATCCTCTGTTTCGACTATTTGTGTCGGTTGAAGTCCGGCAAGAAAAAGGCCATGCGCGCCATCAGTTTTGAGGACTTTAAGAAGCGCCTCCGCAAGAACGCCAAGCGGGGTGAATACAAGAACCTTTCCCAGCCTCGCCCAAAGCCGGCAAAAAAGGATTCCGTTGTCATTCGCAAGGATACAGTAGTGATCGCGCCGTCAGCTCCCGCACCGGCACCGCCCCAACCTGTCTTGTCTACCGGCGACAGCCTTATCGTGCTGGGCGACCTGCTGTTCGAAGTGAACAGCGCCAAACTCCACAATCAACATATCGCCACCCTGGATACGCTAAGTGAGTTTCTCGTCAAGCACCCCACCATCACGGTTTCGATTACCGGCCATACTGACAATACCGGCGCGGAGCACCACAACGTAGCGCTTTCCACCCGTCGCGCGGAGGGAGTCTCCGACTACCTCACCGCCCATGGCGTCGCATTCGAACGCATCAACTTCGAAGGTTTTGGAAGCTCACAGCCCATAGCCGATAACCGGACCGAGGAGGGCAGGAGGAGAAATCGGAGGGTGGAGGTGAGGTTGAAGGAACCGTAAATGGTGAGTAGTACGTGGTAGTAAACGGAAAATCACCAAAGCGTACTGCCACTAACGCTTACAACAAAGAACCTGATCAAACAGGATCGAGTTGAACATGGCTGCCTGCTCCATGTGCGGCAGATGTCCCGCCTTCGGAATGACGAACAGTTCGATCTTGGGAAAGCGATCCTTCAGGTTGGCCGCCACATCATTGAGTTTGACGACATTATCAAACTCACCCCAAAAAGCGAAAACGGGAATTCCCGAAGCAGCGATGCGGCGCTGTTCATTCTCCAGTGAGGTGCGGTTCTTTCCGGTTGATATCAACGCGCGAACAAATCCCTTGTACTTCATGACCTCGGCGTATTTTTTGTCCCAGCCGCGAAAGTGGGTGGAATCGTAGAAATCGCCCAGCTGGCCGGCCGCCATGTGCTGGTAGCGCTCGCTTTGCTTAAAGGCACGGATATCTTCCTCCGATACCATCGTGGAGGCGGTGCTGTCTCTCGGTGTGGGCGTCTCAAATCCCGCTGCGTCGACGTAGACCAGGTAACGGACGCGTTCAGGGTACTGAAAGGCGAAGGCGGAAATGGTGCGGCCCCCGTCCGACAGTCCCAGGAGGTTGATGGGCTTGTCGATGTGCACCGCATCGAGCAGCTCGCTGAGTTGCTGGGAGAAGAGCGCCACGTCATACACCACATCCGGATTGTCGGAGTACCCGCGGCCGTAAGTGTCATACCGCAGCGCCGCGTAGCCCCGCTTCACGGCGGCATTGAATGTGGAGTCCCAAATGTAGGAGGGAACAGAAAAACCATGGACGAGCACAACAACCGTATCGGACTTCGGATTGGCAAATTCATAATAGGTATAGCCCGCACTCAACTTCACAAAGGCACCCGTCTTTATCCCGGCCCGGAATGCATCGTCTTTGACAATGGTTTCAGGATCCGATGAGGATTCCTTCTGGGTACAACTCAAGCACAATAATGTGAACAGGAATAGGGATAGTACCTTAGTCATGCGGATTGGTGAAATTAGTTGTCGTCAAGAAACAGGTTTGAAGTTTATCGTCCGGGAGCCTTACGACCCCTTTACTTCCTTTGCATAATCATCGCCGTAATACTTGCTGGTAATTCTTGTATGGAACGTTTCAGCGCGGATGGGCTCATACTTCGGGATGCCGGTGTTGGGGAGTACTTCGAGTATCTCCTCTTCCCAGACGTAAACTGCCATGGGAAAACTAATGCGGGGCTTCCCATAGAGCGATTTGTTGCGGGGCTTGCTCACGCGGTGGGTGGTAGAAGGGAGGAGGTCGTTGGTCACGCGCTGCATATAATCGCCGGTGTTGAGAACGATGCTTCCCTTCGGGGCGTTGAGGCGTATCCACTTCATGTTCTCGCGGTTAAGCACCTGCAGGCCGTCAACTGACTGGGCTGGAAGAATTGTGAAGAAATCCACGTCTTCGTGGCCCAGCATGCGTCCGCCGCCGGAAGCTTCGTCATCGGCCGAGAGGGCGGGGTAGTAGTTCAGGCGAAAGCCGAAGTTGGTGCGCGTGAACTTCTTGTCGTACAAATGTGCATCGCATCCCAGGTACGTGAGAATACTCTGCATGAGGGGAAGGATAAGTTTCTCGTGCTCGATCACCACTTGGCGGAAGAAGGGTTCGTATCCGGGGCGCGGCCAGAAGTCTGACTCCTTATAGCCGGTCTTACCATCGAGGTCGAAAGCCCGGCGGCAAAACACCCAGCCTTCCACGAGATCGGGATGAATAATGGTCGTTTCCTTGATCGGGAAGTAACCCTGGTTTACGGAACCAACCCGCTGAGCGTGGTATTTCATGCGCTCCTCACGGGTAGTAGACTCAAACAGTTCGGCGGTTTTCTTTTCCGCCTCTTCATACAACGCCGGATCCACGCCATGGTTGGTCAGGATGGCAAAGCCAATGCCGCGCATGGCTTCCCCCAACTGCTGGGCAAATTGCCGCTTCCCCTCTTCGCCGCCGTGGAAGTAAAGACTCATGTCGCATGTGCGGATGACATACTGGTCGTCAAACAGGTCCTCGTCGGATTTCTCCGACAAGTGGTACGACTGATCTTTCGTCACCTGCTCGTAGCGCTTGAATTCCTGGTTGAGCGCTTCTATGCCGCCTTGCTGATCCATGGAGATGTATTGTTGTGTTGGACGAGTTTCTGTGTTAGCTGGTTTATTTAAGGTGCCAGAGTACTTCACCTTTTTCGCGGTCATAGGGAACGATCTTATCCCATTCTTCGGCGCTGGATCTCGCCACAAATGCGACCACGGGATCGGTGTCGCTCATATTGAAGACTTCGTGCGGCACGCCCTGTTTGATGTAGATGAAGTCGCCGGCTTTGTTTTCAAGTACTTCTTTGAGTTGATGGCCAAATTCGTGACGGACCCGGCCTTCCAAAATGTACAGCATCACTTCAAATCCGTCGTGAATGTGTGCATAGGCCACGCCGCCGGGAGGAATGGTGGCGATGTTAACCGATAGGTTTGTCGAGCCAACGTTCTTCGACGACATTCCTTGTTTATAGTGGATACCGTTCCAATCGCGCTTGTCGCCGCCGCCCCGAATGGTGGTAATCCCGTTATGATCTTCCACCGCGTTGAGCTGGATGTTGTCGCTTTGCTTCTTGAAATCTTTCATATCGGAATGAAGTTGGAAAAGAAAGTTAATGTAATTCCACTAAACCACATCAAGGATATACGACACCAGCACAGAGATCAAGGCCAGCGGCAGAATCCAGCGGATCCAGAAGTAAATGAGCCGGTGGTGCCACGGCGATTGTTCGGTGTTGAACATCTCCCGAAGTGCGGTGGCGCGCGACAACCCCCACGTGAGGCACACGACGCAGAACGCGCTGCCCAGTACCTGCATGCCCGAACCGAAGATCAGGTCAAGGTAGCCGATAAGCGACGGCGACAGCGTGCTGGGTATGGCGAGTACCACTTGCACGACGGCAATGACGGTCAACAACGTTGAAGGCCTGGCTTTCGGCCACTCGCTGGTCAAGGTGGCATAGGGAACCTGGTAGGCGGCCACCAGCGAAAGGAAAGCGACAATGGCGATGGGAAACAAAAACAGTGGGGCGACAACCCGGCCGCCCTGCATGGCGGAGAAGAGTTCGGGGAATGTGTGAAAGATCAATCGCGGGCCCTGTGTCATGTCAAGACCAAAGACGAGGATCGAAGGAATCAGGAAGAGGCTGAAAAGGAGTGATGCTCCTGCATCGCCGAAAGCGGTGAAGAAAGCGACTCCGGGAATCTTCTCATGACTTCCCAGGTATCCGGCATATACGACAATGAAAGTGCCGCCCAGTCCCACGGAGAAGAAAGCCTGCCCGAGCGCGGCGAAGATCTCCCGCACACCCAATTGGTTAAAATCAGGGCGGAGAAACTCGGCAAACTTGTCCACGGCCCCCGGCAGCGTGAGCGCATGGATGATCATATACACCAGGGCGAGAAAGAACAATGGCATGAAGCGCCTGCTGAACCGTTCGATGCCCGCCACCAGGCCTTGGCGGATCATGAGCGCCGCGAGGAGGATGAGCAGCAGGGTAAGCCCATATTGGAGGGCCGGGTTCGCCAGCAACGCATTGTAATTTTTGTTTGCAGCGGGAGAAAAACCCGGAGCGAGAGCGAAGCATGCCGTGAAGAGAACGTTGGCCACGACCACGGCGTAGTAAGACCCTGCGATGGTGACAACGATGGTGAAGAAATACCCCACGACCCGACCGCCGCTTTTTCCGAATCCGGTTTGGAAAGCCGCGATCGTGCCGCGACGGCTCATCCTCCCCAAGCTCATCTCGGCGATGAGGGCGGGGAAGGCGAAGATGAAGGTGAGGATCAGGTAGGTGATGAGAAAGGCGCTCCCGCCGTACTTTCCCATCATGTAGGGAAATCGCCACACGTTGCCCAGACCGATCGCAACACCCAGCAGGGTAAGAATCGCCGCCATGCGAGAGGTGAACTGATCGTGTCTCATGATTATCGTGTCTTATGGCACCCTGGCCTGCCGGCAAGGATTAAAAGTAGCCACTCTCCGCGTTCTACCGAAACCCTGAAATGGCTATCTCGATTTTTATTATCTTCAAAATCTCAATAACCACCAGCCACAATATCAATATGGATCGCCGCAAATTCCTTTTCAATTCAGCCGTTGCAGGAGCAGGAACGCTCCTCGTGCAGTGCAGTAAGCCAGCCGCTGCAACCGATGCGGCCGGCTCGGGGCCGGTCTCATTTGAAACATGGGACGATATACGGAAGCAGTTCAATCTCGCTCCCGGACGCATCCACATGACCCAGATGCTGCTCGCGTCGCACCCCAAACCGGTACGCGACGCCATTGAGAAGCACCGGAATGAACTCGATGCCAACCCGGTCGATTATTATGAAAATAATGTTGGTGCCTTTGAGAATGCCGTGCGGGCAAAGGCCGGCGAATATATGGGTGTCCTTCCGGAAGAGATTGTACTCACCGACAGCACCACCATGGGACTTGCCATGATGTACAGCGGGCTGAAACTGAAACCCGGTGAGGAGATCCTAACGACTACACATGATCACTATTCAACAGAGAAAGCCCTGGAGTTTGCTACGGCAAGGTCGGGCGCCGTCCTGAAGCGCGTGAGTATGTATGATGATCCTGCACTCGCCAGTGTGGATGAAATGGTCGGTGTGTTGAAGAAGGCGGTCACCGCAAAGACGCGCATTGTTGCCGTCACGCATGTGCACTCCTGGACAGGGGTGAAGACGCCTATCAAAGAGATTGCAAAGATGGTTAAGGAGGCGAACGGAACCCGGTCGGCCGCCGATCGCATCTACTTTTGCGTCGATGGCGTTCACGGATTCGGCGTTGAGAATACAAACCTGGCGGATATTGGCTGCGATTTTTTCGTTGCCGGCACACACAAGTGGATATTCGGACCTCGGGGCACCGGGGTATTCTTTGCCCGCAAGGATGCCTGGGATATGATCGCGCCGATTATTCCGCCGTTCGAGTTCGGCCCCTATGGTGCATGGATGGGTGTAGCGGCGGCCTGGATGGGAGATACTTCAAAAAAGGAATTCTCTTTCGCGGATTTGTGCACCCCGGGCGGCTTCCACAGTTTTGAACATCGGTGGTCACTCGCTGACGCATTCCAGTGGCAGCTCACTATCGGGAAGAGCCGTGTTGAAGAACGTACGCATGCCCTCAGCAAACGACTGAAGGAAGGGTTGAAGTCCATGGCCCACATACAGCTGCTGACGCCGATCGATGAATCGCTTTCCGCCGGCATCAACTGCTTCCTTGTTAAAGGTCAATCGGCTGAAGAAACCGTTAAACGACTGCTGGCAAAGAATATCACCGCATCAGTGACCCCATACAAAGCCATTTATGCCCGCCTTACTCCGTCCATCGTCAACAATGAAGCGGAGGTGGATGAGGTGATTAAGGCGTTGGAAGGGATAGCCTGAGACTTGAGTACCTTTTCTCGCTTCGCGCGGAATGGGGGACTTGCATTTAAGGCTGGCGAAGCGGCTTTCATGCCCATTGGTGTAAATCTGTGCCTTCCTTGGTCATCTTTTGCAGAACTTTTCCCCCTCATATTTGTTTCCTTCAAAACCTCAAACCCTTATGAAAGCCATTCTCCTCCTGTTTCTTGCCGCCTGGACTACCGGGGCGGGTTCCATGTATGACCTGAAAGTCAACTCGATTGACGGGAAGATGATCGACCTGAGCCAGTACAAGGGCAAGACGGTGATGATCGTCAACGTCGCCTCCAAGTGTGGTTACACGCCCCAGTACGCCGACCTGCAGAAACTTCATGAGATGTACGGCAAACGCGTGGTTATCCTCGGATTTCCGGCCAACAATTTCCGCGGCCAGGAGCCCGGCACCAATGCCGAGATCGCTGAGTTCTGCTCCAAGGAGTACGGCGTCACGTTCCAGATGTTCGAAAAGATATCCGTCATCGGCGATGACCAACACCCGCTCTACACCTGGCTGAAAGAGAAGACGGGCCAGGAACCGAGCTGGAACTTCTGCAAGTATATCGTCAAGCCCGACGGCACGGTGAAATTCTTCAACCAGAAGGTGAGCCCGATGTCGAAAGAAATTCTGGATGAAATCTAAACGACTGTTTTTTCTCGCACTCATCATCACCATCATGGGCCTCGGCGCATTTTTATCCGACTCTTTCTCTTCTCCCAAAGGGCCCGTGGCGGGCTCTATCTACGACTTCAAGCTCAAGAGTCTCGACGGCAAGGAGATCGACTTCGCACAGTACAAGGGACATAAGTTGCTTATCGTCAATACGGCCTCGAAATGCGGAAAGACTCCGCAGTATGCCGGCCTGGAAAAACTGCATGAGCAGTACGGCGGGAAGGTGATCGTGCTGGGATTCCCCGCCAACAACTTCCTGTGGCAGGAGCCAGGCACGAACGAGGAGATCGCTGAGTTCTGTGAGCGCAACTACGGCGTGAAGTTCCAGATGTTCGAAAAGGTTTCCGTCAAAGGCGGCGACCAGCATCCGCTCTACCAGTGGCTGCAAAGCAAGACGGGCCACAAGCCCGACTGGAATTTTGCCAAGTACCTCGTCAGCGAGGACGGTAACACCGTGGTATTCTTTAAGTCGGGCGTGCAGCCCCTCGATGAACAGTTGCTCGACAAGATTAACAACTGACCACTAACCCTTCCATGATTAATCGACTCTTGAGTGTCAAGCCGGTCTCCATGGACTTCGGCCTGCTGCTGGTGCGGCTTGCCGTGGCGTTGTTCATGATCCCGCACGGTTATTCCAAACTGGTGAATTTTGCCGACCGCTCGGATGTATTTTCCGACCCGTTTGGTATAGGACCTTCCTTATCCATGGCTTTGGTGATCTTCGCGGAGTTCTTCTGCAGTATCCTGCTGGCGCTGGGGCTGTTTACCCGGCTTGCGCTGGTGCCATTGATTATTGCCATGGGAACGGCGGTGGTCATCATTCACGCAGGCGATCCGTTCAGCGACCGCGAGAAAGCGCTGTTGTATCTCGTGCCCTATGTGGCGCTTTTCTTCACCGGACCTGGAGCGATTTCGGTGGACCGATTATTGAAGAAATAGCGCTTCCGTCTGGAGAGGGCATAATGAATACTGTACGGTGATACGGCGGGGTTGATGGAATGCAGGTTAGGACTTTAGTCAGTCCCGCCAACTTGCTGCAATCTCCAATAAATCAGAAATTCGCCCCGATGATTGCTCACTGGATTAGTGCTTTCCGCTTGCGCACCCTGCCGTTGGCACTGTCGTCCATCGGCATGGCCGGCTTTCTTGCGGCGGTCGAAAACAAATTCAACGGGCTCGTCTTTACACTTTGCTGCCTGACGACGGTCTTCCTCCAAATCCTCTCCAACCTGGCCAACGACTATGGCGACACCATCCATGGCGCCGATCATTCCGGTCGCAGCGGACCGAGTCGCGCGGTGCAGTCGGGGACCATCAGCGCTCACAGCATGCGCAATGCGATCATTCTGTTTGTGGTATTGTGTTTAGCCAGCGGTGTGGCCTTGCTGCTCGCGGCGTTCGGGTACGACTACCGACTGCTGGGTTCATTCCTGGTACTGGGCCTGCTTTGCATTGCGGCGGCCATCATGTACACGGTGGGCAGGAAGCCGTATGGCTATGCGGGGCTTGGTGATTTGTCCGTGCTGATCTTCTTCGGCGGCGTGGGCGTGTCCGGGGCGCTGTTCCTCTTCACGAAGACATTGACACCCATTAGCTTTTTGCCGGCCCTGGCCTGCGGACTGTTTGCGGTCGGCGTACTGAACATCAATAACATGCGCGACATTGAGTCCGATCGCCAGGCGGGAAAGTTCTCTGTCCCCGTGCGTATCGGCAAGGTCAAGGCAGGGCTCTACCACTGGTTTCTCCTTTTGGGCGGGCTGCTCGCAACAACCGTTTATACCGTATTGAACTACACCTCGCCGATACAATTCCTATTTATGCTGTCGGCGCCGGTGTTTGTTTCTATCGGCAGGGGGGTCAATGAAAAACCCTCTGAACAACTCGATCCGTACCTGAAGCGCATGGCGTTGGGGACGCTGCTTTTCGTTATACTCTTCGGCGTTGGCCAGCTTATGGCTTGAGGAGGAGCATCTCCAATTTGTGAATCGCTTGCTGGTTGATGTCCAGTTTTAGCGTCTCCACCACACCTTTTTTCTCCCGGGTTGTCAGTCGCCAGCTCAGCGAAGCTCTGGCGCTGCGTTGACGGATGCTGTCCATCTGCTGGAGGATGGGAACGTACGACATCGGCGTGTATTCGATGTCAACCCGCTCGATGGGCGTATCGGCAAACCACGTTCTGGCATAGCCGATGAGGTTATCGCCGGTAATGTCCTGGAAGTTCTCAAAGTTGTTGTATACGCTGGCGATGGGCTGCGTGAAATCGTCGATGATGGTGTTGCCCTTTTCTTCCGTGATGGGCGCGAGCTTGGGCGAGTCGCGGATGGAGAGGATGATGATGCCTGATGTATTTGCCGCGATCCATTCCCGGAAGGAATAGAGAAAGCGGGTCGCGTCCATAATACCGAAGTTGTCGGAGATACCGGCATCCATAATGCGGATGGGAGGGTCGGTGGGAAGCGTCGTATTGGGAGTGATGTAGGGGAAGGTGGCATTCATGCGCAAAGCGGAAAGAAACCGCAGGCTGGGCCCCCCGTGGTTTTCAAACAATAGTTGGAAGTCTACACCGCTGAGTTTGTTGTTGGTGTAATCCGGGAAGTTCAGAATCTCGGCGTTCATGTACGCCACCGGCTGTGCAGAAATGTAGAGCTTGCGGCCATCGTTGACAATGGTGGGTGACATGATCATCATGGGAATCATCGCGCTCGCCTCGGCATCGTGGTAATCGGCGATGGTCTTGTCCATGAGCCCTTCGGTATCAATATTCAGCTGTTCCTCAAAAGTGAAACCCCTGTCACGTCGATAGGCATGTCCTTCGTATTCAAACTGCGTGAAGCCCACGAACAGGTCGTTGGCAAGAAGACTGAAGATGAGCGGGTTCAGGTTGTCCGTGGCAATCTTCTCGCGGTGTTCGGCACTGTGCGGGTTCATCGTCTGGCCCAACTTCTTTCGCAGCACCGTTTCACGGAAGTAGCTGGCGCCGATCAGTCCGCCGGAAGCGCCGGTGATGAGCGCCGTGTGCTCGATCAGCTGACCCCGGGTGAGACTATCGGCAGTTTGCAGCGCGCTTAACGTCCAGAGCGCTGCCCGCTTTCCGCCGCCGCTGGCGCAGACAAAAACCATCTTCGGTTTGCCCGGGCCGTCAAACTTCTTCCTCCAGTTTTCGAGGATGCTCAGCGTGTGTTGACGCGACATCAGGATGTGGGTGCTGTCGCTGTGTTGCTGCAGGTTCTCTACCGAGTAGTCCACGGGCTCCGCATTGTAGTCGAGACCGAAGGCGGGGTACCGCTTGGTCAGCCAGCCTTCACCGACCAGGTAATTGAGGCCCAGGAAGAGGATCAGTGCAGTGGTGACGGACCAGCCGCCGAACCAGTAACTGAAGGCCCCGGAGATCATGACCAGTATGGTGAGGAGAATCATGAAGCTGGCCCCGGCGGGGAGCTGGAAGGCGGGATAGTCTTTGAATATCCCGAGCACAAGGACGAGCGCAAAGATCAGGAGCTGAACGAGGATGAGATTGAACTGATTCTGATCGAAGACTTTTTGAAGGGCGGCCTTGTCGTAGAATTCGCTTTCGTCGCGAACCTTCTTGAATTGAAAGGGCAACTTGAAATAGTTGTCCACGCGCACCTGCTTCTTCTTTCCGAGCTCCGTCTTCCTCATCACGCTCGCCCGGGTGATCGTCCAGGCGCGTTTGCCGGCCTCATCGATGCGGCAGACCATGTACTTGAAAATATCCTTTTGGGTGAACCGGAAATACAACTGAAGCAATCCGCCCATGAGAAAGATGCCGGTCAGGAAGCCGGCAAGATCGAGAGCGAGATCGCTGGCCGACGTGAA
The DNA here is from genome assembly GCA_044221195.1 of Cyclobacteriaceae bacterium. Lineage (GTDB taxonomy): Bacteria > Bacteroidota > Bacteroidia > Cytophagales > Cyclobacteriaceae > ELB16-189. The sequence continues at coordinate 50,356 of JBGAPO010000005.1, read as the reverse complement.
TTCATTGTTAATCTGGAAACTGATGATTTCGTAGAGGTAGGTAAGGAAGAAGAGAATGGGAATGGTCGCGTTGTTCAGGCTGAACTTGTTGAAGGGATGGGAGAGGGCCGCCACAAACGAAAAGCGGTGGCCGTCGATGATATAGCTGGTGATGTTGTAGGCCACCGTGAAACCGCTGACCAGCACGCCCATGATCAGGAAGCTGGTGAAGTTGACTTCGTTCAGGTATTCGGGGTCAAGGAACAAGTAGGGGATGCCCAGGTATTTCCCAAAGTTGCCGGTGATCATCGCAAACAGGATGATCCAGCATAATATGAGTACGTGGTTTCTTCGGAAATTGTTGATCAGCAGCTGAACCGGGAAGGAGTAGAAGATCGCTTCCGCGACACGGGAGATAGACGCCATAGGGGTTGTGGCGAATTTAGGAAAAATTGTTGGCTGTGTGGTTGGCTAGGGTTGGCTATTGGCCTTTGGCACTTGGCTCTTGGCACTTGGCTCTTGGCACTTGGCTCTTGGCACTTGGCCTTTGGCACTTGGCCTTTGGCTGGGCTTACAACCAATAGTTGTGTTTCTGCATTACACGATGAACTCAGCCCCTCACCATGGGGAACTCCCCCAACCAATACTCAACTGTCAATAGCTAACAGCTAACTGCTAATAGCCAAAGGCCAACAGCTAACGGCCAACAGCTAACAGCCAAAGGCCAATGGCTAACAGCCAACAGCTAAGGTTGGCGCTTAGCTTTAACGGGGAAAGTCCCAAACTGGCCCAGGGCCATCGATCCGGTCATCTCATCGCCTACGATAACCGATTTCACCTGGATGGTGGTCGTATTGGGGCCAAACGCCACATCGTAGGTATAGGTGATTTCATTGCCGTTGACCGCTACCGTGCTGAGCGGCGTCTCCTTGTTGTTGCGGGAGCTCACGATCACACCCGTGTACTTGTCGCCTTCCTTGCGGATGGTCAGCGTGCCGCCGCCTCCTTGCGGAGATTCAATGGTATAGCTCCAGGTTCCTTCCGCTTTCACCACCGCATTGGGATCTGTTGGCGGTGTGTTGGCGGGCGCTGTGGGAGTTGTTGCGGGACGTGTGCCCGGAGTTGCGGCGGGACGTTGTCCACCCGCACCGGCGGCACCTGCTGCTGCTCCACCGCCCATACCGCCGGCATCACCACCGCCGGTATCGCCGCCACCGTCCTTCAGGTCGTCGTTATTAATCGACTTCTTCCGGCGACGGGGGGCGTCAAAACTCATCTTTCCAAAGCGCAGGCTGAAGGTTACGCGGAAGTTGAGGTTATACATCTCGTTCACACTCTTCTGCTCGATGATGGGCGACTTGGTATAGTTTTCAATACGCATCGACGAGGTCAGGAACTGGTCAGCGGCGAGGCCGATGCTGGCTTTCTTGTTCGCGAACTCTTTGCGTACCGACATGCTGTACATATAGAAATTACCCTGGGATCCCTGCAGTAACACCTGCGGGCCGCGGTAGAAGGCGAAGAATTGAAGTCCCCATCCGTTCTTGATGGTATAGTTTCCGAACAGCCGGAAGTTCACCACCCAGCCCTGGTTGGAAGCCGTGTAGAGCGGATTGGGATCGTTGTTCCTCAACACGGCATAGTAAAAGTCTGTGCCGGCGTTCAGGGTGAGTTTGCTGGAGAGATTCACATTGCCGAAGACACTTCCGCCGTACGCGTCCTCACGGCCGATGTTCTTGTAGCTGGTGGCCAGCGTGTCAGGGTCCGTCGGAACATTACCGATGACGCCGCGGATGGCCTGGATGGCGTTGTCGGTGTTGCGCACGAAGCCTGAAAAATTAAGATTGACACTCTTGATGGCGGTGCTGTACGACAACTCGTAGTTGTTGGTGTACTCCGGCTCCAGGTTGGGGTTGCCGGCGGTAATGTTGTATGGGTTGCTGAATTGGATGTTGGGGTTCAGGAACTGGATGCTGGGCCGCTGGATGCGTCGGTTGTAGGCCATCTTGATGGTACCGTTTGGCAGCCGCTTGGAAATATTCGCACTCGGAACGATGACGCTGTACGAGGGAATGGTCACCGGCCCTTTTTCATTGCTGAAATTGGCGTCAATGGTTGTGTACTCATAGCGCCCCCCGGCCTTGAAGCTGTAGCCCGACTTCGACGTGTAGGTGTAGGAAAGATAAGTCGCGGCGATATTTTGATTGTACGTGAATACGTTCGACAAATTGCTGTTGGGCGTCTTGGTGTAGGGACCGCTCTCCCCGGTAGCCGAATAGGAAGAATAGTCGCTCGACACTTTGCGGACAATGGCTTTGCCGCCGACCTCAATCAGTTGGTTGGTGCCGATCGGGGTTTGATAGTCGGCCTGCGCCGTGATCTCTTCGTTGTAACTGAGGTTGTCGTTGCGCAGGCGTTGGTTGATGGCCAACGTGCCGGTATCAAGGATGTAATTGTAAAAGTTGTTGTTGCCGTTGTTCCGGCTGTATTGACCCAACAGGCTGAACTCTTGTTGCGGCTTTTTGAAGAGGTGGTTGTACGTCAGGCTGGCGTCGATGTTGTTGTTCTTGTTGTCGGTCTGCACCTGGCGGAGGCTGGCACTGGTGAGCACGTTGTTGCTGAAGTTTTGCGAAAAGAGATTGTCCTGGTAGCCGGTTCCGTTTCTATTGCCATAGCGCACCGCGGCCGTCAATGAATTGTTCGCGTCGATATCGTAATCCCACCCGAAGTTCAGGTTGCTGAAGAGGTCGTTGCGGCGGGTGTCGGCGTTCTGGAGCGTGAGCGATTGATTGGCGCCGGAGGTGGTAAGCTGGCTGTTGGAAAACTTGCCGAGCACATTATATCCCCCACGCGCAAAGCCGCCGAGTGAAAAACCCATCTTGCCGGTCCGGTAGTTTCCGTTGACGCCCAGGTTGGATGCCCGGTAGCCAACGCCGCCATCCACATTCAACGTCAGCCCTTGCAAGGTGTTCTTCTTGGTAAGGATGTTGATGATCCCGCCGGAACCTTCGGCATCATACTTGGCGGAAGGAGAGGTGATCACTTCCACCGACTTGATCTGGTCGGCCGGAATCTGCTTCAACGCGTCGGCCACACTCGATGCGGTGATCGTCGACGGCTTGTTGTTGATGAGTACTCTCAGGTTCGAATTGCCGCGCAGGGTTACGTTGCCGTCCATGTCCACCGTGAGCATGGGCACCCGACGCAGCACATCCGTGGCATCGCCGCCTTTGGTGGTGGCATCATTCTCGGCATTGTATACCGTGCGGTCAACCTTCTCTTCGACCAGCGCACGCTGCCCTTCGACAGTCACCGCCTGCAGCTGCTGGTTGCTGGTGGCAAGTTTCGCCGCGGGGATATCTACGCTGCTCTGCTTGTCAGAGATGACAATATTGGGTACTTCAAGATTATCGTAGCCGATAAAGGAAATGATGAGCCGATAGGTGCCGTTGGGAACCTTGTGAATCGTGAAGCGACCCTTGTCGTCGCAGATGGCTCCGTCGATGGGTTTGTCTGAGTTGGGGAGTGTCAAGGCAACCGTCGCAAACTCCACCGGCGCACCGTTGGCGCCGTCAAGAACAACCCCGCTGATCTTCCCTTTGCCCGCAGGGGCAGCCGGTGCCTGACCTAAGGCTGTCAGGGTTGTCAACAACATCAATCCAAAAAATAGGCCTCTCTTCATGTCTTTTCAGTAGGTTCAGTGGGCGGAATAACTAGAGCCTTTAACCGTTTTGGCCCACAATAGTTACCCCGCATATATAATTATGATGCCGTTTGCCCTATTTAGGCTTAGGCGGCGACAAAGGTAACGGCTCGGCGACGCCGGCAATCGGCGGATTTCCGTGAACGGCGAAGTCATCTCCGGCACTGAATTGTCCGTGTGGTGCTGGAGCCATCTTCCATTCGGAAACTGCATCACTTACTGCGCAGAACAGGTCTTGAAAGCACAAAATGACGTCGGTGTTAATTAATGTTAATGTGCGTTAAATGGTGCTACTTCCAGGTCCAATGGCAAACAGCCGCCTAAGCCAACGTGGCGGTGCTTGAAGGATGAATCGGGTGACTCAGCGTTGCATAAATCTGTCACCGTATCGGCGACCGGCTTCCGCACACATCATTGTTCGGCTTCCTGTGCCGCCGACTTTCTTTTCTTTGGTGAAACACCCGGTCGGCCTCCCTTTGCCTCCGAATATGAATCTCCCGGCACCGACGGCAGAATAAGCAGTACCTTTGCAGTCTAACCCATTACATGAAGAATTTTGAATCGCTGGGCTTATCCCCGGGCCTGGTCGAGTCGGTAGAACTCCTGGGATTTGAAACACCTACCCCTATCCAGGAAAAGGCCATCCCCGTCCTCTTGAAAGGCAACAAGGACTTTGTCGGGCTGGCGCAAACAGGCACCGGCAAGACGGCAGCCTTCGGTCTCCCGCTCCTCGAACTGGTCGATGCCAATATGCGCGAAACGCAGGCCCTGGTTTTGGCGCCCACCCGCGAACTCACGCTGCAGATCACCGGCGACCTGGAAAACTTCTCGGAGAAGTTCAAACCGTTTAACATCGTCGCTGTCTACGGCGGCGCCAGCATCGGCGAACAAATACGCAAAGTGAAGCGTGGCGCACAAATCATCGTGGCCACCCCGGGCCGCCTGATCGACTTGATCGACCGCAAGGCAGTACGACTCGAGACTATCCGCTACGTGGTGTTGGATGAAGCGGATGAGATGCTCAACATGGGCTTCAAGGAAGACCTCGACAAGATTCTGTCTTTCACGCCCGAAACGAAGTACACCTGGCTGTTCTCCGCCACGATGCCCCGGGAGGTCCGGACGATCATGAAGAACTACATGGCCGATCCCTTCGAACTTACTGTCGGAGAGCAAAACAAGGGGAACGCCAACATCGAACACCGGTACGTGCAGGTTCAGGAAAGGGACAAATACCTCGCCCTGAAACGCATCCTCGATTTCACCCCGGACATCTTCGGCCTGATCTTCTGCCGCACCCGCATCGACACCCAGCGTGTCGCCGAAATGCTGATGAAGGATGGCTACAACGCCGACTCGCTTCACGGCGACCTCACCCAACAGCAGCGCGATCGCGTGATGATGAAATTCCGCAACCGCGCCCTGCAGATTCTCGTGGCCACCGACGTGGCGGCCCGCGGCATCGACGTGGAAGACATCACGCATGTGATCCACATGAACATGCCCGATGAAATGGAATTCTATACCCACCGCAGCGGCCGCACCGCGCGTGCCGGTAAAAAGGGCATATCCATCGCACTGGTCAGCCGAAGCGAACAAGGCCGACTAAAGCAGATTGAGAAAACACTGAAGTCACCCGTCAAGCGGATGAATGTGCCGACCGGCGCCGAGATTTGCCAGCAGCAACTACTCGCCCTCATGCACCGGGTGCGGGAGGTCAAAATCAATGAAGAGGAAATCTCAGCCTTCCTTCCGGCCATCCAGGAGGAGTTGAACAGCCTCTCAAAGGACGAACTCATTAAGCGCTTCGCGTCAATTGAATTCAACCGCTTCCTCGATTACTACCGTCATGCCCCCGACTTGAATGAAGAGTCCGGAAAAGGCGGAGGCGAAAGCGGCCGTTATGTCACCGGCACCCGGTTCTTCATCAACCTGGGAAAGGTTGACGGACTCGACAAATCGAAGGTGCTTGAAATCCTCGACGAATTTGCCGGTCTGGAAAAGAAAAGCATCGGCAAAATCGATCTCAAGGGTGTCTATTCCTTCTTCGAAACAGAGAAAGGGCAGGAAGACCGAATCATCCAGGCTTTCAAAGGCACGGAGTACGAAGGCCGTCCCATCCGCGTTGACGTAGCCGGACCGGACTCGAAAGCCGGAGAAAAGCCGGGAAAGAAGTCATTCAAGAAAACCTCGTTTAAGGGAAAGAAGTGGAAGAAGGGACGATAGTCCGTTCGCTGATTTCCTCATATCGTATCTCCCGCGTACCAATACTGTAAAATCACGGGCCGGCGGCGTGTTTTACTACTGTATTTTGTATTTTTTGGCCTCGATAAGGGTTTCACCCACATGGCTAAACTTAAAAACATCGTCAAGCAGTTGTCCGACAAGGACTACCAGGCCATCTATGATTCACTGATTTCGGGAAACGCGGAGAAGTCGGCCTACCTCCTCAAAGCCATGAGGGAGCGGCAACTGTCGGAGAACAAGGTGATGGCCGAACTGGAAGTCAACGCGAACGCCTACTATACCATGCGGTCGCGCCTCAGCCAGAAGATTGAGGAGTACCTCATTCAGCAGATGGAAAGCCCCCGCACGGACCTGCTCCGCAAGGTGGCGAACATCAACGAAGTCTTCTTCACCAACAAGAAGACGATCGCCATCGCCACGCTCAGAAAACTGGAAAAGGAACTCATCGAAGCTGACCTGGTGGGTGAACTGCCGACCATCTACAAGCTCCTGAAAAAGCTCCATTTACATTCCCCCGAATACTTTCAGTTTTCCCAGCTGTATAACCGCCATATCGCCTACATGCTGGCCGTCGACAAGGCGGAAGATGTGGTGGCTGATTATTTCAAGAAGTACGGCAACTATTTCCTCACCGCCGACCCGACCGAGAAGCTCAGCCTGGAATTGCTGATCCGCGAGATCCATAGTGTGGCCAACCTGTATGAGTCGCATCGCCTGTATGTGTATAAGTCCTGCATGGTAGTCTTCCACCGGCTGTTTGTGGAAGGGGAGGAAAACCTCCAGTCCGAAGAGGAGTCGATTGAGGATATTTTCGGCAGGGTGCAGGATATCTTTGACCGCTACAACCTCGATCCGGTTTACTACCACCTCAACCTGCTGTTTGAATTTCTCAAACTGGAGTACTACAACCATTACAAGGTGTACAAGCAAGCCGAGCGGTATTTTGAAGAGGTCAACGACGCGGCATCCAACCTGCTCGTCAATTATCCCTACTACACCTTTTCCATCCGCTTCCTGATTTCCAAGCTGGAACGGTCGCTACGGATGGGAACTGAATCGGATCTCTATGGTGAGCAAAAGGAGCTGTTCGCCGACTACGAGCCAGACCTGAACAATATTCCGCAGCACATTATCTATACGGTCTACTGCGCGATGGGCAGTTATTACGTGGGCCGGTATGAGGAGACAGCGCGGCTGTTGAACAATCTCATCAACGACGTCAGCCTGAAGAAATATCCGTTGGCCCAGATGGAGGTGAAGGCGCTCCTTTGCCTGCAGTACTGTATGCTGAAAGACATTGACCTCTTCAACCAGCTCTCCAACAGCGTTCAGCGAAATATCCGCATCATCGGTAAGGACGCCTGCGAGAATGTGCTGATCTTCCTGAAGATCCTGAAGATTGCCGTCAGCGAGGCGAAGAAGGAAAAACAGAAGAAGATTTCCGCTTTGATCCCCCGGTTCAAGGCCCTCTCGCTAAATTATTTTGCCCCCACGTCCTACATCCGCATGGACGACAAATTCGTGGAGCGGCTCATCGCCCTCGAAATCCAGGGCGGCGGAAGCTACGATGAGAACGACGACGATATCTAGAGACTGAGGTCCATGAGACTCTCGTGGGTCAACGGTTTGTTGAGGTAGAGTTTCACGTTGCTGTACTTCTTCGACCGGTTGACATCCTGGGGGTTGATGGACGATGTCAGCATGACGATCCGACACTTCTTCTTGGTGGTGGTCATCAACTTTTCGAATTCATCGAGGAACTGAAATCCGTCCATGAGGGGCATGTCGATGTCGAGAAAGATAACATCGGGCAGCACCTGGTCCGCGATCTCCAGCTTTTCAATGTTGCGGAGGAATTCGATGGCGCTGCGGGCGCCGGTGTGGATGTAGATGTGGTCCGTGATGGACGCCGCCTCAACCATCTTCTGATTGATGAGGTTGTCAATCTCATTGTCATCAATGAGCATCACAGAACGATAACGCTTGGGTGCCATGGGTTAAAAGGAGGGACAATGTAACGACCCTCCGGAGCAATTGCAAGACTTCATCTTCCGCTTCCCGAGCGCCGGCATGAAGACTGGCGCCCGGGAAGGGATCAAACATCAAACTTGATTCCTTGCGCCAGCGGCAGACTCGTGCCGTAGTTGATGGTGTTCGTTTGACGACGCATGTAGACCTTCCAGGCGTCGGAACCGGACTCCCGGCCGCCGCCGGTTTCTTTCTCTCCCCCGAAAGCGCCGCCAATCTCAGCCCCGGAGGTGCCGATGTTCACATTCGCAATGCCGCAGTCGCTGCCCGTGGCCGACAGGAAGCGCTCCATTTCCATCATGTTGGTGGTCATGAGCGCAGAGGAAAGCCCCTGTTTTACGCCATTCTGGATCGCGATGGCGTCTTCGATCTTCTTGTACTTAATGAGATAGAGTATGGGCGCGAACGTCTCCTGCTGCACGATGGGGAATTCATTCTTCACTTCGGCAATGGCCGGTTTCACATAGCAGCCTGACTCAAATCCTTTTCCGGTCACCACACCGCCTTCAACCAATAATTTGCCGCCTTGCTTCTTCACTGCTTTCAGGGCGTTTTGGTAGTGCTGAACGGCCAGTTTGTCGATGAGCGGCCCAACATGATTCTTCGGATCCAACGGGTTGCCGATGCTCAGCTGCCCGTAGGCCTTCCGCAGTTTTTCTTTGACTGTCGCGTAAACCTTCTCGTGGACGATCAGCCTCCGGGTGGTGGTGCAGCGCTGCCCTGCCGTTCCCACTGCGCCAAAGAGCGCGCCGCGAATGGCAATGTCCAGGTTGGCATGCTCGGAAATGATGATCGCATTGTTGCCGCCTAATTCAAGAAGGGGTCGGCCCAGTCGCTCCATGACGGCGATGCCCACCGCCTTGCCCATCCGCACGGAACCGGTGGCGGAAACCAGCGGAATATCCTCATTGGAGGCGAGCCATTGACCCACGCGGAAGTCGCCGTTTACAATACAGGACACGCCCTCGGGGACGTTGTTCTTCTTAAAAACTTCGTTCACGATGTGCTGACAGGCAACGCTGCATAAGGGTGTCTTCTCCGAAGGCTTCCAGATGCACGTGTCGCCGCAGACCCAGGCAAGGGCGGCATTCCACGACCAGACGGCCACGGGAAAGTTGAATGCCGATATGATGCCGACCAGCCCCAGGGGATGATATTGTTCGTACATCCGGTGAAGCGGCCGCTCTGAATGCATGGTCAGTCCGTGAAGCTGACGCGAAAGTCCTACCGCGAAGTCGCAGATGTCAATCATCTCCTGTACTTCGCCCAATCCTTCCTGGTACGACTTGCCCATTTCATAGGATACCAGCATACCCAGCGCATCTTTCTTCGCCCGGAGAGCTTCGCCGATTTGGCGGACCACCTCGCCCCGTTTCGGCGCCGGCACCTGCCGCCACTGCTCAAACGCCGCGCGCGACGTTGCCACCACCTTGTTGAACGAAGCGGCATCGGTGCTTTGCACGGTCGCGATCAACTTGCCGTCGACCGGGGAGTAAGATTTCAGAACCGGGCCTTTCGTCCGGAGCCACTTGCTGCCGGTTGATACGCCAGGGTTTGCGCTCTTGATGCCAAGGGTTTTTAATACATGAGGGATGCTGACGGAATTCATAAGAAGGTTAAAGTAGTTGGATAGAAAAAGTCACCAGTTCACGCCGTATACCGCTTTGGCCCCTGAGGAGGAATAGATTCCCTCGACGAGGATGCCGCCGGATTTATATTCCAGTATGCGGTTGAGATCTTCGACATTTTCAACGCTGACCTTGTCGATGTGCGTGATGATAAATCCCTTCTGCAGGCCGGCATCGTGCCACTTGCCGGAGCCAAGGTTACGGATGAGTACGCCGCCTTCGAGGTTGCGGCGGTTAAGTTCGGAATAGGGGATGTCCTCAAACTTGGCTCCCTGGATCTCGTAGTTGACTGGCAGTCGGGTGATGGCCATCCGGCCTTCAAAATTTCGTAACGTCGTCTTCACCGATGACACCTTGCCGTCTCTGCGGTAGGTGACCTGGATGGTGTGACCGGGGCGATGACGAGCGACCAGCTCTTGCAATTCGGAAACACTGCCCACTTCCTGGCCGTCGATCGAAGTGATCACATCGCCGGCCTCCATGCCCGATTGATCCGCCGCACTGCCTGCGTTGACACGGACAATAAACACGCCGCGCACAACATCGAGGTCGCGGTCCTGGGCCAGCCGTGCGGTCACATCCCGTATCTCCACACCCAGCAGTCCCCGCTGAACGGTGCCAAACTCCAGAAGATCATCCATGATCTTGCGGACCAGGTTAACGGGAATGGCAAACGAGTAGCCGGAGTAACTGCCGGTAACCGTGGCGATGGCGGAGTTAATTCCGATCAACTCGCCTTTGAGATTAACCAGTGCGCCGCCGCTGTTGCCGGGGTTGACGGCCGCGTCGGTTTGAATGAAGGATTCCACCTGCAGGTTATTCTTGTCGCGAAGGATACCAATGTTGCGCGCTTTGGCACTGACGATGCCCGCGGTGATGGTTGAATTCAGGTCGAACGGATTCCCTACGGCGAGCACCCATTCGCCGGGGGACACGTCGTCCGAATTGCCGTAGCGCAGATAGGGAAGGTTCTTCGCTTTGATTTTTAACAGGGCAAGGTCGGTACTGGGATCCTTGCCGATGATCTTGGCGTAATAGCGCTGGTTGTCATTCAGCACAACTTCAATGGCGGTGGCGTCTTCGATTACGTGCTCATTGGTCACGATATAACCGTCGTCGCTGATGATCACCCCGGAGCCGCTGGGCCGGGCCATCGGATCGAAGTTGAGGTCCATGGGGGTCAGGCTGAACTCGCCGGCGCCAAACACAGTATTGATGTTGACGACGGCCGGAATCACCTGCTCGGCTGCGGTTTCAAAATTAACCGCGGCAGTTCCGGTAAGCGCTGGCTTTCCAGCCGGTAAGCGCACCTTTTGATGGTCGGCAATGGACTTGTAGTCCGGAATTTCTTCCAGGTATCGCAGGGTATAAACCGAGCCGATAATCGCCCCGATAAAGGCGGCAAGCAGAACGACGGCGATGAAGAGAAAACGGCGCATATCCAACCCAAAGAGAAGCGGAAAGGTAGTGGATTTTGGGCTCAAAATGAGCATTCTTCCGGCGGAAAACCCAGGTGCACCACGAGTCTGCATTGGCTCCGACTAACCGCCGGGCATGAATCTTTCCTGTGCGGAATAGCCGCATTCATCACGCGGCTCAAAAAAATGAGGGCGCCCGCCGTTCGACGGAGCGCCCTCTCACCAACCCCTCAACCTACGTACGCTTAGTTGACCTTAATGGTCGTCTTCAGTGCTTTCTTTTCATCCTTCGGAATGGAGATCTCCAGGATGCCGTTGTTGTATTTCGCATTGATCTTGCCGGCGTCCACATTTTCCGGCAGGGAGAACGAACGGGAGAATGAACCGAACTGGGTCTCGATGGAATGCCAGTTGGCATCTTTCTTCTCGTTGGTGAACTTGCGCTCTCCACTCACCGTCAGGAAGTTGTCCTTCATTTCAATTTGGAAGTCTTCCTTGTTCATACCCGGAACAGCGACATGCAATTCGAAGGCATTGTCGTTCTCCACAATGTCAACGCGGGGCTGGAACGAACTGCCGCCCGAACGGGTCATCGTGTCGTTGAAGAAACGATCAATCAGGCTGCTGAAGGTAGCCGGTGCGTAATCGGCGGTGTTATAACGGATGAGACTCATACTGTTAATGTTTAGTGGTTAACGATGTGTTTTTGGTTTCTCCACTACCCTTAGGAAAATCCGTGCCGACCCAAAAAGTGGCCATTATCCGGACAGGATGGCCGGAATTGAAGGGCCTAAACAGTAAAAGAGGACAAATTGACTGTAAATAGACAGGCGGGAGCCCTACTTAAGTAGATCCCAATTCGTCAGATTGGTGAGGTAGGCCTCATCTAGGAGGGTCTTGGCGCAGGCCTCTGCATGGGGCAACTCGTACCGGAAGAAGAATTTCATGGTGTGGACCTTGCCCTCATAGAAAGCGCGAGTCTGACGGGTCAGGTCATTGGACGCAAGACGCCCGGCAGCCAGGGTGGCCATCTTCAGCCACTGCCAACCGATAACCACATAACTCAGCTGCTCCATGAATACCGTGGCATCGGCCAGGAACCGGTCAATGTCGCTGCCGGCAAACTTCAGGAGGTGATTGACGACGGTCTGAATGCGCTGTAGCTCGGCTTCCAACTGCTTTGCATACACCTCCAACCCGGGAACCGAAGAAGCCTCCGCGATGGCGCTTCGTATCGCCTCGGCGAGAAGTGTGAGCGCCTTTCCTTTGTCCATCGTCACCTTGCGGCCCAACAGGTCGAGCGACTGTATGCCGGTGGTTCCTTCGTAAATCGACATGATCTTCAGGTCGCGGTAGTGTTGCTGCACGGGGAAGTCCATGGTGAAACCGTAACCACCCAGTGTTTGAACAGCGAGCGCAGCTGAACGGCTGCCTTGCTCTGACGAATAGGTCTTCACAATGGGCGTGAGGATCTCCAGCAAAAGCAAGTGCCCACGTTGTGTATCACCTTCTGTTGCGTGGGCAAAATCGTAAAGCCGGTTGCATTCCATCGCCAACGACAGCGACCCTTCGGCGATGGCTTTCTGCGTCAGCAGCATCCGCTGTACGTCGGGGTGCCGGATGATCAGCGTCGGCGGCTTCAGCGGATCTTTTTCGCTGGTGAGCCGACCCTGGCTGCGCTCCTGGGCATATTGGAGCGAAGCCTGGTACGCGGCCATGGCCACCGATGCGGCGGTTTGCCCCACACCAATCCTCGCTTCATTCATCATCTGGAACATGTAGGACAATCCCTTGTTGGGTTCACCGACGAGATAACCGATGCAGTCGTCGTTGTCGCCAAACACGAGGTGCGTGGTGACGTACCCTTTCTGTCCCATCTTCTGGAAGTCGCCGGCACAAAACACATCGTTGTACTTCAGGCTGCCGTCGGCTTCCGGCCTGAACTTGGGAATAATAAAAAGCGAGATGCCTTTCGTTCCTGCAGGAGCTCCTTCAATGCGCACCAGGGTGAGATGTATAAAATTGTCGGCGCCCTCGTGCTGTCCGCCGGAGATGAAAATCTTCTGCCCCCTGATCTTGTAGCGATCGCCGCCGATCGGTTTGGCGCTTGACGTAATGTCTGACAATGAGCTGCCCGCCTGCGGTTCGGTGAGGGCCATCGTGCCTTGCCATTTTCCTTCGAACATCAGCGGCACAAACGTGTCGATCTGTTGCTTCGACCCGAAACTCGTGATCAACGCGGCCGCGCCGCTGGTCAGGCTGAAATATCCCTGGCACAGATTATTGGCTGCCTGGAAGATGTGCTGTCCGGCATTGTAGATCATCAACGGCAACTGCAGCCCGCCGACCTCGAACGAGGCCGCGCCATTGATCCACCCTTGCTCGCCTGCCTGCAGCATGATGGTCCTCAGCTGCGGATGCGATTTCACACCTCCATTGCCGTCGTAGTGTACGCCTTGTTCATCCATCTCCTTGAAGTACGGCGCCATATGACGATCGGCCAGCGATTTGGCAGACTCCACCATCATCCAGCACTGCGACCAGTCGAGGTGCGCGTACCGGGGGAGTTTCAAAAGCGACTCGACGGGATGAACCTCCTGGAGAAGAAATTTCAGGTGATCAAGGTTGGTGTAGGCGTTCATAGATTGGCGTGAACCGGTTAGTGACTTGGCAAACGGAGAATGGGCCTTGGCAAACAATACGTTGCGATCTGCAAAACGGCGTATGCAAACCCGAGAGCCAAGATACAATTTGAGTGTAAAAACCGCACAACTATGAAAAATCAAATCATCCGGGCCGGCGTGATGGCTGCCCTGGTTATCTCACTCCTGTCATCCTGTAAGAAGGAGGACACCGTGGCGCCCAGTACCGGCGTGACAACTGCCAACCTCCAGGGCACCTGGATCGTGGCAACCGCCGAGGGTACCGAGTGGAAGGAGGGCGCGGGAATTATCACACCTCGCGCGGTGTCGACAGACTTCATCGGGATGAAGTTTGTATTCTCGTCCACCACCGTGACGGTGAAGGATGTTTCCAATGCAGTGATCTTCGGCCCCACCAGCTTCACGCTGAATGAAGCCAACAAGACGATCGACATTGGAAACGGCAACACGGGGCTCGGGTTCTACAGCATCCCCAATTTTGTCGCCGGAGCCACCATGTCATGGGATCAACGTGAGCCGCTGACGGAGGATTACGGCGCGAACGCCGGCTGCGGATGTAACCTCGCTTTCCAGAAGTTCTTCACGTTTACCAAACAACCCTGATCAACGCATCCAAATTGGTTACCTTCAACCCGTGGGGCCGAACCCCGCGGGTTTTTCTTTTCTTTCTAAACATGCGCACACTCAGCGTTATCGTTTGGGTTCTATCCATTGGCCACGCTGCAGGTCAGTGCGACACCACCGCGAACAACAACGCAATTCGCGAAGTGGAATCTGTCCTCTGGTCTGATTACCCACGCGTGCACCAATTGGCCTTTAGCGCATTGGCTCACTTCCGCAACGCCGGGCCGCATTGTGCAGGCAGAGTGTGGGCTGCCCTGGGAAAAGTTTACTGGGTCAACGGTGATTACGACAGTTCCATGTACTGCCTGCGAAAGGCATTCCAACAATCGGCCGACGCCCATGATGACGATAATCTCGCTGCCAGCTACTACGTGGCGGCAAATGTCTATTACTACCAGGGCTATTACGACTCCGCCGAAGTCTACTTTTCCCGCAGCCTGCATCACTACGAACTTCAGAAGAACCATCAGGGTCAACTGCAGGTCCTTCATGATATGGCCCTGATGTACCATCGGAAAGGGGATTACGCACTTTCACTTCAGCGGCTGCTTGAATCAGAGCGGATCAAGGAACTTGAGCCGGGCCTCGTTCACTTCGTAGGTGACTTTACCCGCGGAAACCAGTTCTTCGTGGATACACTTTACTACCGCAACGAAATCGAAGATGAACGGAAAGCCTACTTCACGTTCCGCAAGGCCGGTAACCCGGTGGGGGTTTATCAAAGCCTGATCAACCTGAGTGTTGCCTACAGGGAATTGGGAGATCATCGGCGCTCGGGGTACCTCGCCGGCCTGGGGTCGGCGTTGATGGAGACCGCCGGCGACTATCCTTTCTGGTACCTGGCCGCCAAAGAATACGGACTCGCCGGAATGTACGATTCCTGTTTCTACTTCCACCGCAAAGCGTTCGGTGAACTGCACCGGGCTACGCAGATCAAGGTGGTCACTACGTACGAACAGATCGGGGAGTCGTTTATGCTCTTTCACCAACCCGACTCCGCCCGGCATTATTTTGAGGCGGCCCTTGCGCTGAACGAAAAGATGAACAACCGGATCAGCATTCCCGGTAGCCACCTCAGCCTGGCCCGGGCCTGGTTGGCCCTCGGAAACACCGGCCGTGCGGAAAACCATTGGCGACTGGGAATGGAACGGACCAAAGGGGTTTCAGTTTACCACCAGAATCGCCTGTATGAATTCGGGCGCGAGTTGTTCGAACGTATGGGTCAACCGGAGAAGGCCCTGATGTGCGCAGAACGGTATGCGGAGTTGTCGGACAGCATCAACCGCAGCGAGACAGCGGTCGCCATGCTCCGCCTGCAATCCCAGTTCCAGATGGAACGCAAGGACCTCAAACTGGAACAGGCCGAAAGCCTGATCTACCGGAGAAGCATCTTCCTGCTGTCGCTGGCCGCCCTTACCGTGCTGGCGGCCTGCTTCATCGTGGCGTTGTTCTGGCAACGCCGAAAGATCAGCATGAAGAACCGCCTGCTGCTGAAATCAAACGATGAACAGAAAGCCCTCCTGCAGGAAGTTCACCACCGGGTGAAAAATAACCTTCAGTACATCGTCAGCCTGATGAACCTGCAGATGCACCAAAGTGAAAACAGCGAACTCCATGAGCGCCTCGATGAAATCAAAACCCGGATCATGGCCATGGGCATCATTCACCAGCGACTCTACACGTCTCAGGGGATCTTCCGCGTTGATGTCTCCGGCTTCGCCGCCGAACTGGTGGACAACCTGCTGAATGCCATGCCGTCGAAAGTCCCGGTCAGTCGTTCACTTCATCTCAACCCCGTGGAGGTGAACGTGGACACGGCTATCTCCATTGGACTCCTCTTGAACGAACTGCTCACCAATGCGATCAAGCACGCGTTCGTCGGTCACCCGTCACCTGCCTTGGAGGTGACGATCAGCAAGGACAACGAGTGCATGCTGCTCCGGCTTCGCGACAATGGCCCGGGCTATGACTTTGGCGCGCACAGCAACGGCTTCGGCATGCGGCTCGTGCAGCTGATGCTCCGAAAGCTGAATGCTACTGCCCGTCAGCCGGATCGCAACACCATTGAGGTGCTCGTGCCCCTCCATGGAAATTCATAGTGCATTCAGGACGGCCAGGAAATCGGGACGATAGGATTTGCTCAAGGGAAGGGCAGCGTTGCCAAGGTAGACGAACGTCTCATCGAACGAATCCACGCGGTGGATGTTGACGAGATAACTGCGGTGAATCCGGATGAGTCCAGGAATCTGAACTTTTCGCTGAAAGGCGCTGAGGTTTTGTGAGATGACATGAGACCCGTCTCCGGTCACCACTTTCGCGTAGCTTCCGTCGGCTTCCACGTAGAGGAGATCCTCCGATTTGATCTTGCGGTGCCTTCCGCCCGCCCGGATAAAGAATCCGTCAGCGACGGGGAATGAACTTGCCTTCCGCTCCAGGGCGTCAGCCTGCAGGATGTCTTCAGCTTCCTGGTTTTCGGAGAAGTTGTAGAACGCGAGATCAACCGCGGCCAGCAGTGTGCGCGGGTTGAACGGCTTCACCAGGAAGGCCTGGGGTTTCGTCCGCTTCGCCCGGCGGTAGGTTTCCTCGTCTGCGTTGGCGGTGATATAAACCACCGGCAGGTTCCTGGCTTTGCGGACAATCTCCGTAAGCTCAATGCCGTTCATCGGCCCCTTCAGGCGGATGTCCACCATCACCAGGTCGGGAGGCGACTCCAGTAGGTGGGCGAGCGCCGCTTCCGCGGTGTCAAAACACCCGGACACACGATACCCTTCTCCTTCCAGCGTTTGACGCAGGTCTTCGGCGACAATGAGTTCATCTTCTACAATCGTGATTACCGGCGCATCCATCCTGTCAAAGATAAAGTCCCGGCGGCGGGCCGCTCGCCCGTCCGCAAACTAAATGACGCCGGCGGCAAAGAATTCCAGGCTACCTCGCCGCCCCGCCGTCGATCGTGAGGCAAATGCCGCTGACAAAGCGCGCCTCATCCGAGGCCAGGTAAACATACCCCATCGCGATGTCATGGGGCTCACCCCAGTGGCCGACGGGAATATGCGCCAGCGAAGCCTTGCGCACTTCTTCCGGCATGGCATCGGTCATGGCCGTTTTGATGAACCCGGGCGCAATGCAATTGGCCGTGATGCCATAACGCCCCAACTCCAATGCCCAAACTTTCGTCATCCCGATGATGGCCGACTTGGTGGCGACGTAGTTGGTTTGTCCGTAGTTACCCCGAATGGCCACGTTCGACGATGCCGACACGATGCGGCCGTAATTTCTCTCCTTCATGTACTGCACGGCGGCCTGGGTGCAATTGAATACGCCAGTAAGGTTGACGCCGATCACGTCGTTCCACTCTTCCCGGGTCATCTTCATCAACGTGCGGTCTTTGGTGATGCCGGCGTTGTTGATGAGGATGTCGATCTTGCCGAACTGTTTTGCCGCACCTTCCATGGCCCGTAGCACCTGGTCGTTGTCGGTAACCGATACTTTGGTGAACGCGACGTTGTGTCCGCTGCCCTTCAGCTGCTCGGCCACGGCGGCGCCTTTGTCGGAAACATCCCAGATGGCCACGCTCGCGCCCTCTTTGACAAACGCCTGTACCGTAGCCAGCCCGATGCCGGCCGCGCCGCCGGTAATGACGGCCACCTTGTTCTGCAATCTCATAGTCAGTTGATGTTGATGGTTAAAATTAGAAAAGCGCCGTTATCAATTCTCCGACATAGGCCGGTTTTTCTTCGCCCTCCACTTCCATGATGCATTCCAGCATCATCTTGGTCCCACCGCCCGGCATGTCTTCCACAGCTTTGATCGTTCCCGTCATCCGGATCCGACTCCCGGATTTTACGGCGGTAGGGAAACGGGCCTTGTTGAGTCCGTAGTTGATGGATGTCTTCACGCCCTCCACCTGCAACAACTCGAAAAAGAACTTTGACACCAGCGACAGCGTCAGGTATCCGTGCGCGATGGTCTTGCCCTCCGGCATCTCGCTCTTGGCCCGCTCCACATCCACATGCACCCACTGATAATCGTGTGTGGCCTTGGCAAAGTCGTTGATCATCTCCTGGGTGATGGTAAACCACTCGCTGACGCCCAGTTGAGTTCCTATGTTTTTTTTCAGCGCTTCCAACGGCAGCACCAACGGTTTGCCGGGGGTTGGCGCGGCTGCCGCAGGTTTCTGCGTTGCCTCTTGAACCGGCGCCTCTTCCCAGTTGCCGACTTTCACCACGGCCTTGCCGGTCACTTTTCGATTTAACAGATCTGAAAGCGCGGACGCCGATTCATCGAGCGAGTATACTTTATATAAGTGCTGGCGCAGCAAGCCGGATTTGATGTACCCGAGCAGCTCTCCAAAATTCAGAAGGCTTTTCTGAGGCTCCCGCTCGGCAAAGCTGCCCCAGAAGACGCCAACAATAGAGCAGCCTTTCAGCAGCGGCAGGTTGGCCGGGAACTGCGGGATCGTTCCTGATGCGAAACCGACCACCAGGTACCTGCCGCGCCAGGCCATCGAGCGCAGGGCTTCGGTGGCCAGTGCGCCGCCGATGGGATCATAGACCACATCAACTCCTTTGTCGTTCGTGATTTCTTTGATCCGACTGCGCAAATCTTCTTTCGTGTAGTTGATCAGGTGGTTTGCACCCTTCTTTGCGCAAGCTTCCAGCTTGTCGTCTGTTGACGCCGCGGCAATCACCGTGGCGCCCATCAGGTGAGCGAGTTCAACAGCAGCCAATCCCACTCCGCCGCCGGCGCCTAGAACGAGAAAGGTTTCCTCTTTCTTCAGCTGCGCCCTGTCCTTTAAGGCGTGATAGGAGGTCCCGTAGGTATATAGTGTGCTGGCCCCGGTAATGAAGTCCATTCCCTTCGGCATGGGAAACACCCGCGGCGCCTTCACGGCCACCTGCTCGGCAAATCCGCCCCACCCACAAAGAGCAATCACCCGGTCGCCGGGCTTCACGTGCTTGACGCCCTCGCTCACGGTGATCACTTCCCCGGACACTTCACCACCCGGTGAAAAAGGAAGCGTCGGTTTAAACTGATACTTATCCTGGATAATCAACACGTCAGGGAAGTTCACCCCGCAGGCTTTCACCCGGATGAGCACCTCGCCGTCGGAAGGTGTTGGATCAGGAACGTCCGTCAGCAGTAATGTTTCCGGAAGTCCGTGGGTTTTGCAAAGCAGCGCTTTCATAGGCGGATAAGTTACTCCGAAGAACCCAGAAATGCATACGGTGCTGCCGTACCTTAACGCATCCTACCGAAGTTCCTGGCTGAGAAGTACGTTATGCGGCCCTCGCTTCAGTTCGTCGGCGATGGAATAACGCAGCGAGCGCCCGAAATCGGCTGTGTAGTAGATGCTGAAAACACCGGCGCTCAGGTCGAACAAAGTGCTGTACACGGTCAACTGACCTTGCGTAGTTTCCTCGAGTACCCGGCGAGCGGTTTCCATGGGATCTTTGGATGGGCCGGAAAGAATTCGGGTTGCTGTCGCAAATCTTGGACAAGGCTGCTCACCGCCGTATTCCGGATCGACAATATTAAAATTGGTGAGCACCTGGTATGGCTGTTTCTTCCAGGTATGCGTCAGTTTGCCGTCGTAGGCGCCAACGATTACCGACTGACCGCTGCGGTCGGCGAACAGGATGTGCACCTGTTCCAGTTCCGGCACTTTGTACCGGTCGACGAAGACCACCGCTTCCTGCACGTTGTGACAGGTCTGCAGCAGGGAGAGCCAGAAATCTTTCCCGATGAACTCTTCTTTATCGGCAAAGTCGATCGGAACAAAAGGCGTTGCGGTGCCGTCGAAGAATAACCCGGAAGAGTTGACACCGCCTTGTATTAACCCTTCACTTTCAAAATCAAAGACGACGGCGCCCAGTTTGTGTTCGTCTCCCGGGAGAAAACGAATGCGCGCATCACGGGCGGGCCAGTCTTCATGATTGCCGATGATGACCCGGTTGTCAGCCGTGAAGACGAGGATCAGGCACGGGTAGACGGCCGGCGAAACGAGGAAGAAAGAAATCAGCAGCGCAATTCTTTTCATGGCTTCAGCAGGGTAAGTCGCAACCCGTGTGCGCGGATGAGCAGGTCGGGATGACGGTTCGGCGCCCCGCCCGGCACCCACGCGAAACCCGCAATGCCGACATGCAGCTCTGACGGAAGGTTATCGCGTTTGATTTCTCGCAGCATCACCCACTGGTTGTTCTCAGGAGAAAGATAATGGAGTTCAACCCGATTGCCCAGCCGGCGCATCCGCATAGGAAGTTGATGGGTGGATATGCGGGTTACGTGAATCGCGGACCGTCCGTTGATGGTGTTCTGGCTGATGATCTTTGTCTGCGGATTTCCCATGCAACCCACGGCAAGAAAGACATGATTCTCCGGACCTTCCTGCGGTGAGCGAAGCATCAGTCCGCCAACCTGGAACCCGGCATCCGGAGCCGCGGCTGTGTCAACGGTCTTGCTGACATCCAGCCGGCCATACAATTCAAAGTCGCCCGTCACTGCCTGCCACAGCAGGGGACCCAGCTCGCTGTCTTTCCACCGCGACTCGAGGAAAGGTTTTAGCATATAGGTGCTGTCCTTGCGATAGGCCTTTGCCTCGCTGCTGTGAAACAATGTCCATCCTTCGGGCGCCTCGCCGGTGAGCTTTTCGGCGCGGAGGATGTCCATCGCCGCGACGGCATCGGTCATGGATTTCTCCGGCTGGATGAAATTGTCGGCGCCCCAGAACCCTTCGTCAAATTCTCCAGGCAGGTTCTTCACCAGCTGATTCTTTTGCCAGGCGTCGCTGGAGGCGAACGGTTTTATCGGCCCGGTCTCTTGCCGGATCGCCAGCAATTCGCCCTGAAAGACAAACCGCTCGTCAATCGACTTTCTTGGCTGCCGGAAATGGATGTCCATGGTGATGCCGGCATCATGGAGTGACCAAACGTTGCCGGTCTTGTGATAGCTGTATCGAATCGATTTCTCCTTTACCTCAAAGTCAATGCCCAGCAGATCGGCCATTACCTTATCGGCGCCGGTGAGATGTTTACGATAATCGACACCCTTGGCGCTCAACGAATAGGAGAGGTTGATGATGGCGTTTGACTCGGCGTCGATAAAGATCGTCCCTGACCACAAGTTCTTACGCAGGTTGTCGCGCTGGTCAAAGGCAATGCGGTATACATCTTTGCCATCGTAGGTGGTGATGGAGTCGATCGTGTAGACGTAATCTTTAAAATTCTTTTCGACGAGGAATTCCGGCACTTCCGTTTCGAGCTGGTGGTTGACAAGAAAGTTCGGACCTCCGCCCGGATGATAGTCTTCAAAAATGCGGGTGCTCTTCACGGTCTCGCTTCGCCTTCCCTGCACGAGCTTCAGCAGCGCTTCATCGCCTTTCTTCAGAGATTGACTTTCGAAGACAGCCTCGGCTACGCTGTAATAGGTGGGGCCACTGCGGATTACTTCCCGGTAGAAGCCACGCGTCTGAAAAGGCAGTGCCGTGTAGTTGACCGGGATGGAGCGGACAGCATCCCGGATGAGTTGTTCGGGAGATGCAGGCTTGACGGTCAGCGCCTGCAGGGATGTGACAAACGGGCGAAGCAGTATTTCCAGGTCACGCATCGACCGCGTAGAGATACTTTGGGATTGATAGCCGATGCAAGTGACCCTGATCGAGTCGGCATGCGGAGGAATTTGGAGGGAGAAGAATCCCTCATCATTGGTCGACGTGCCCTGTGCCGCCGGGCCGGTGACGATCACATGTACGCCACTTAGCGGCTCACGGGTGCCGGCATCCCGTACGACGCCCAGTACCAGTTGTTGGCCCTGCCCGTAGTGTGCAAATAGGTGAAGGCAAACGGCAAAAAGGGCGTAACGCATCGTCAGGGAAGATGCGAAATTATTCCCGCCCGTTGCGTCGGTGGTTTATTCTTTGACGACCGGCAGCTTCGCCGCCTCCCACTTTTCAATGCCGCCTTCAAGTTCATAGACTTCTTTGAAGCCCATGGACCTCATCTTGCTGGCTGCAGAGGCGCTGCGGCCGCCCTTCAGGCAGTACACCAATACAGGCTTTGATTTGTCCAGGTCCATGACCATGTGCTCAAAATGACCTCCGTTCCAGTCGATATTGCGCGCGTTAGCCAGGTGGCCGGCCGCATATTCTTCCGGGGTACGCACATCAATTAAGGTGGCGCCGGTCGCCGTATTGACTTTGTCGGCAAAGGCTTTGGCATCAAGAACAGCCTTGTTCTGGCCTTGGCTGCAACTTACCGTGAGGGCGAAAGCCATCAGGATAAAGGAGAAAAAACGGGTTTTCATGGGTCTGACGTTAGAGTGTCCTTACAAAATTACCACTCGTGAAGGAAATAAGTTTCTTTTTCGAACTTTGCCGGGAATCAATGACTTCGCATGACCCGCACAATTAGCATGAATAAAAGAGTTTGGACATACGCCATTTTAGTGCTGACTTGGATCGCCGCGGCCTGCAGCAGCAACAGCGTGCCGGCACCGACATCTTCACTGACAACCAACCCGGAGGCAACCCTGGCGGAGAACGACAAGAGCGGCGGCATCTACAAAGGCACCATCGTCGGATCCAGCGGGGTGTTTGTCGTAAGACTTCAGAAAGGGGTCAAGGAAATTGCCATTACCCTCGACGGTGTAACCAAGAAACTTGTGCCCACGGGCCTGACGACGTGGACGACAGGCGACCCGATCAAGAACGCTGTCTTTGCGCTCGATGGTTGGGAGGCGGTTTTCTCCGTGGGTGCCACCGGTCTGCTGCCGCAATTAACCGTCAACATCCCCGGGCATACCAACGCACAGGTCGTCGTCCTCAAAGAACTGTCAACGTCCATCATCCGCGTTTACGAGGGCACCTATACGGGAACATCGGCTGGTACGTGGAACTTCGTCATCCAGGGTCCGGCACTGATCGGCGTCAGCCGCTCTACCGATGGATCCACGGTGCAAAGCTTCGAAGGCCTCGTCGACGGAACCACGGTTACTTTTACCTCCATCAGCGGCACGGGCTCATTGTCCGGCGACAATGCCTCCGGAACCTGGGCGACCACATCGCCGACCGCCTCCGGCTCGTGGACAGGCAAACGAATTCTATAACCTCGGATACCCTAGCAACCATGGCCAACAGCACCAAACTGGTCTTCATTGTAGAAGACAACAAGTATCAGCAAAAGATGCTGGAGGTTCATTTCAAAGAAGTGCTCGGCAACTACCAGGTGAAGTCGTTTGGCAACCCGATCGAGATGATGTCACACTTGATCGAGGAGGAGCCATACGCCATTGTCCTCGATCATTTTTTTGAAGGGCAAACCAAAACCGGCCTGGATTACATCGCGGGCATACGGAAGTCGCACAAGAACCTGCCGATTATTTATCACACTACCCTCGACGACGATGCGGTTCGCCGCCAGGTGATGGCAGCCGGCGCTGAAGCCTATATCGTAAAGGATTCTGCCTCCCTCGTCCGCCTGCGCACGGCCCTCGACGCCATCCAGGAACATCACGGTAAGAAAGGCTTCTTCGGAAGACTCTTTGGTGGATAATTATTGAGGGATCACCAGCGTAAATCGGCTTCCTTTTCCCACGGTGCTTTCCGCTTTCAGCTGCCCACCTGCATGGATGACGTAGTCCCGCACAAGCGACAAACCAATGCCTGCTCCCGTTTCCTTTCCGGTCCCTTCCCGGCTGGCCGACCGCCGGGTGGAAAGTATCGTGTCTAATGTGGCGCTGTCCATGCCGATACCGTAGTCGATAACGGTGAGATGGACATCATATCCCTCTTTGGAGGCCGTAATGTCGATGGCGCCGCCTTCGTGCGAAAACTTGATGGCGTTGGCAATGAGGTTGCGCAAGGCCAGATGAACAATGTTTTTATCCCATGACAGAGTGATGGGGGTGGTGGCATGCGAGCGCAGGACAACATGCTTCTGTTCGGCGGCCGTGCGGAACAATTCGAGGTTGCGCTCTACCATCTCGTTGAGGTTGAACGTCTGCCGCTGCGACATACCGCCTTTGAGTTGAGAAGCCGACCACACGAGGATATTCTCCACCAGCAGCCCGGTGTTGCCCAGGTGCGACTGGATCTGTCGTGAGAACTGCGAAAACTCGTCCGGCGTCACCATGCCGCGGTTGTACAGATCGAGCATGCCCTGGAGGGAATTCAATGGACTGCGCACGTCGTGCGAGATGACCGAGAGAAGTTTGTCGCGGACCTCGTTGGCGGTCTGCAGTTCCTGCGTCCGCGCACTCACAATGCCTTCCAGGTTGATGTTCATTGCTTCTAAGGTCTTGTGCGACTTCGCCTGGTGGTTGGCCAGCAGGTACACCTGGAAGAGGAGGAAGACGAGTACGCCCAGCTCCACGTAATACATGTTCGGGATGTTCAGGTTGATGAACGCCGAGTTCTTCATGATCTCCAGCAGGATAAACGGGAAGCTTGCGAAGATGCCCAGGAGAATGATGCGCGCATCGCTGTCGCCGGCCCTCCACGCTTTGCCGATGGTGTAGAACGCGTAGATGAAGGTGAGGACGTAGCACAGGTGGATCATCTCCAGCACAAAGCCAAAGGTGGCCTGCTTGGTGAAAACGACGAGCAGGGTAGAAAGCGACCCGATGAGAATGAAAGCCGCCAAAGGTTTCTTCGGGGCAAACCGCGGGAACAGTTCAAACACGTACAGCGGGAAGAACGCGACAATGGCATAAACGGCTCCGAACTCAAACCGCTTCCAGAAGGTCCATGAAATGTCGGGAAGCAGGTGAGGAAGCAGGAGTGATCCACCGTGAATGACCAGCGAGCGAATCGCTACACCGAGGCAGATCAGGGCAAGCCACAGGAAAGCTTTGCCTTTGCGGTAGAGAAAGAAGAGGATGAGCTGGTAGAAGGCCATCGCGATCAGGCTGCCGGCAAAGAAGTTCTGAATGCCGTTCGACCGGGTCAGGTCGTCCACGAGATCCGCCGTGCGGTCGATGCGCGGAAAATTGGAGAGGCCGCCGTTGGGATGGGTGAAGTTGGCGACCTGTATGACGAGTTCGATGTTCTCTTCTTTGTCGGGCAGCGGGATGAGAATGGTGGTCAGCTCCGGACGATACTCTTCCGGGTTTTCGGACACGATGCCGGAAGATGCCGCCCACTTCCCGTTGACCCAGATGCGGCACGACGCGTTGATGATGGGAAAGTAGATGGACAGCCCGTTGTGGTTATGGGGAAGCTTCAGGGTAAGTCGATAGGTGCCATATCCTTCGCCGGAGTACCCGGCTTGAACGGCCCAACCGCTGGCGCCGCTTAACAATTGATGAGAAGATGCGCCGCTGATGGTCATCGGCGTGAGAAGCTGCTTCCAGTAGAACGCCCACTGCGCATCGATACGCGCGGCCTTGCCGGTGTAAAAGTTATAGTGGCTGAGATCATACAACCCGGGCGACGACTGCACCCCGGCAGGTACCTGCGCGGCCGATGAGGTACACACCAGCACCGCCACGGTTAAGGCTGCCGACAGTTTGATCATATTCAAATATGAGGGTTTTGAACGATCTACGCCTCATCAGGCTCGATTTGGGTAACGGTACCGCTTCCCGGGCAATGGGTTTTTGTGTTTTTTGGTTAGCTTGTCCACCCCAACCAATTCAAACCAAAACCAACACTCACAATGAAACGGATCATTTACGCCCTGCTCGCCGGTTTCCTCCTCATCGGACCCATGGCCTGCAAGAAGGATGAAACCCCCGCGCCGTCCTTGTCCAACAGCCCTGAAGCCCTCGCCGAACACGACAACAAGAGCGGCGGAATTTACAAGGGCACATTTGCCAACTCATCCAAGAGCGGCAGGTTGAAAATCAACCTCCAGGGCGGCAAGAAGGAAATCAATATTACTTTCGGCGGTGAAAGTCGTACCCTCACAACAGCTGCGCTCGGCAGCTGGACGTCCGGTACGGAGATCGTTGCCGCGCCATTTGCCAGCGGTGACTGGAGCATTACCCTATCCATTGCGGCAGACGGAAGTGTGGTTACCGTGAGTGACCTTAACCTCGCCGGAGTGACCAGCGTGGATGGAGCACTTAGAAAGGAATTGTCAACCGCCATCGTCAAGGTTTATGAAGGAACGTATTCGGGCGACGATTCCGGCAAATGGAATTTCACCGTGCAGAACGACGTAATTAACGGCGTGTATGCCGGCGGCAGCGGCAGCGACAACTTCTCCGGAGGCGTTGTTGGCACAGCCATCACCATTGTGACCACCGGATCGGTATCAGCCAGCGGCACTTTCAGTAGCGACGGCAACTCAGCATCCGGCTCATGGACAGGCAGCTCCTCCGCCGGCAGCTGGTCTGGCTCCCGTACCATGTAACCCATTGACCGCACTTCAAAAGAAAGGTCCTCCGGGACCTTTTTTTATTAGCTTGACCCCCCAACCCCTAAACTTGAAACTCTTTGAACCTTTGAAACCTCTGAAACCCTTTGAACCTTGAACTCTTGAACCGTTGAACCGTTGAACCCGCCTGCCACTCTCGCACTGAATTTAATGCTGGTCAATCGGCGGGCAGGCTGTTGAACATTGAACATTGAACTTTGAACATTGAACTGTTGAACATTGAACTTTGAACATTGAACCTTGAACATTGAACCTTGAACATTGAACATTGAACATTGAACATTGAACTGCTCCCCCCATGCCCCAATTCCACCTCTACGACCTCCGCGTCGAAACCATCGAAAGCGACAAGCCGTTCGTCTGCAGTCACCAGGTCGGCGCATCCTTCGACCTCATCGGCGAAAACCTTCACTTCAAGACCGACAAACCATTCTCCCTCTATGCCCTCGCCGCGTTGCTCCCCCTGCTGCCCGCCAAGCAGCGGCCTTTGAATGAGTACGACTGGATGGCGACGGACCACATCATCGCCTGCCCCGATCCGCACTGCGGCGCCAGGTTCAGGATCAGCCGCATCGGCAAGCGGGTGTTTGAGCGGTCGGAAACTACCGTGGTGCCGCTGCCGGAGAATAACGACTGGAAAGAAAAATCATGAGTATCGAACGCATTGAGATCGCACCCGGGTTCTCCATTTCCAGGATCATCAAAGGCGGCTGGCAGCTGTCGGCCGGACATAGCGCGGCCTCCGGGGCAGACCCCGTGGAGGATATGTTTGCCTTTGCCGATGCCGGCGTCACTACCTTCGACTGCGCCGATATCTATACCGGCGTGGAAGAACTGATCGGGCGATTTCTTGCCGAACGGAAGAAACGGCGCGGCACGCACAGCGACATCCAGGTGCTCACCAAGTTTGTCCCCGACTATGACTCACTCGCGTCCCTGAACAAACGATACGTTGAAAAAGTAATCGATCGCTCGCTGAAGCGACTCGGGGTCGAGCGGCTGGATATGGTGCAGTTCAGTTGGTGGACCTACGCGGTGCACGGTTGGGTGGATGCCGCCGGCTGGTTACAGGATTTGCAGAAAGCCGGGAAGATCCGTCTCGTTTCAGGAACGAACTTCAACTCGCGGGCGGTGAAGGCGATCGTCGACGCCGGCATCCCGCTGTCCACACTCCAGGTTCAATATTCGGTTTTGGACAATCGCCCGGAGAAAAAACTTGCCGAGTTCTGCAGGGAGCATGGCATCAAACTCCTATGCTACGGCACGGTAGCAGGAGGCTTTCTCAGTGAGCGCTGGCTCGGCGTTCCGGAACCGAAGCCTCCCTTCGACAACCGATCGCTGGTGAAATACAAGCTGATGATCGATGAGTTCGGATCGTGGCAGACTTTTCAAGAGCTGTTGGTCACGCTGAAGTCGGTGGCCGTCAAACATCAGGCAACCATCAGCAATATCGCCGCGCGGTGGGTACTCGATCGTCCCCAGGTTGGTGCCGCCATCATCGGAGCACGGACGGCAGCTCACCTCAAGGACAACCTCGGCGTGTTCGACCTGGAGCTCGATGCGGAGGACATTCGCCGCATCGACGTGGTGCTGGCGCGCCGCAACGGCCCGCCCGGCGATGTGTTTGACATCGAGCGCATCAAGGAAGGACCGCATGGGTCAATCATGAAGTACAACCTCAACCAAGTTTCCTGATCATGGCTGAAGCGAAGCCGACCGTCACCTGGTCTTCCAACTACCTGTTTCTGCTCGCTTCCATTGGCAGTACCGTCGGACTTTCCAACATCTGGAAGTTCACCTACCTCGCCGGCGAACACGGCGGCGGCGCCTTCGTGCTCGTCTACCTCATCTCGCTGCTGGTGATGGGCATCCCCATCCTGGGCGCCGAACTCATGATCGGAAGGAGAGGAGGGAAGAGCATGGTCGGCACGCTGCAAGTGCTCGCCCAGCGCGACGGCCTCAGCCCGCGGTGGACATGGTTCGGATGGATCTCCATGGTCGGCGTGTTTCTCATCCTCAGCTTTTATTGCGTCGTCGCCGGCTGGACACTGGACTACACTGTCACGAGCTTCGCCGGTATGCTGAATGACCTCGATGCCGCGGCTGCCGTCAACTTTTACAACGAGTTGCTCGACAGCCCCGTGCGGATGATGATCGGCCAGGGCGTCTTTGTTTTGGCAACAACCTGGATTGTCGCCTTGGGTGTCCAGGACGGACTGGAGCGATCGGTATCGTGGATGATGCCGGCGCTGTTTGTCATCCTGGTAATGCTGGTCGGCTATGCGATGGTCACGGGCGAATTTGCCCGCGCGCTCGCTTTCATGTTCGCGCCCGACCTTTCCCACTTCTCCGCGAAGACAATTCTCGCCGCGTTCGGACAGGCGTTCTTCTCGCTGGGCATCGGCGTCGGCGTGATGCTCACGTACGGCGCTTACATGCCGCGCACAACCCACGTGCTGAAGTCAGCGGCCATCATTTCATTCTCCGACGGCATCGCATCGATGTTGGCAGGCCTCGCCATTTTCCCCATCGTCTTTCAATATGGCCTCTCGCCGGCGGAAGGTCCCGGTCTGATCTTCATGACGCTTCCCATCGCTTTCGGCGAAATGCCCGGCGGCGGCTTCGTGGGCGCTCTGTTCTTTCTGTTGCTGGTCTTCGCCGCGTTAACCTCATCCATCTCTTTGCTGGAGTCGATTGTTGCACATCTCGTGGCCACCACCCGGCACTCGCGGAAGCGCATCTCCATTGTCGCGGGTATTGTGTTGTTCCTGACAGGCCTGCTAACGGTATTCTCGTTCAATCTCTTCAAGACATTCAAACCCCTGCCGTTCGGTCCGCTCGAAGGAAAAACCGTATTCGAGCTGATCGACTACTTCGGCTCCAACCTCCTGATGCCCATCGGCGGTATCCTGATGGCTGTCATCGCGGGATGGTTGCTGCCGGCGACTACGGCGGAGGAGGAATTGCTTCACCCGAAGGCAGTACATTTCAAAATCTGGCGCATCCTTATCCGGTTCGTGGCACCGGCTGCCGTGGCGATGATCTTCGTCGCCAACCTGGGCTGACGCCAACCGGCTAACGGCTGTTCAAACCCCGGACTTTATTATCTTACCGCGATGATTTCTTGCAAGAACTGCGGCCATAGCTACGAAGGAAAGTACTGTCCCCAGTGCCGCCAGTCGGCAGACACCGAACGCATCACCTGGCATGAAGTGTTTCATCATGTCTGGCACGCCGTGTTTCATGCCGACCGCGGGCTGTTATATACCATTAAGGAGCTGCTCCTTCGTCCCGGCCGTACCCTTAAAGACTACCTAGACGGCAAACGCATCAGCCACTTCAACCCCTTCCTCTTCCTCCTCATCGCCGGCGGTATCACTTCTTTTCTCTTCTTCAGCCTGCACCTCCAGCCTCCTGTCCGCGAAATCTCCCTGGAACAGGTCGAGCACGTCAACGCAACACTCGCGCACAAATACTTCGCCCTGGTCGGCATCGTCTTCCTGCTGCTGCTTTCCCTTACCGATTTTTTCTTCTACCGCAAATGGAGGCTGCTGATGTCGGAACTTATCGTGATTAACACTTTCCAGGCGGCCCAGATCATGGTGCTGACCATCGTGAGCATTCCGTTTCTCCTGCTCCAGGAAACCCTGACGGCAGGTGCCGAGCCCCAGGTGGAAGTGCGAACCATCATCAAAGTGCTGATCCTGGTCTACCTCTTCGTCACCCGCTACCAATTTTACGAAGCAAAAGGTAAATTTGGCCTCTCGTTGCGAATCGCCCTCCAGCTGAGTTTGCTGGTGGTGATGTATGAATTTGCGATCTCGCGCGTTATTGTGATGCTAATTTCGTGATGCCAAAGTCACCCAACCTGAACCCCTTGTACTTCCTTTTTCAACCTACTCTATGAAGAAAAACCCCGTTTTCCTGATTGTCCTACTGGCTGTCATGGCTTCGTGTTCCTCTCCTTCGGCGGACACATCCTCACCGGCAGCAGCTGCCGACGGCCTCGACCGCACTTCGCTCCCCATCCGGGAGCCATCCTACCCGGCCGACACCACACTGGATGCGCGCAATGCGAAAGCTCCCGCACGCTTTGAAGTGAAGGCCCCGGCCAAGGCACCCAATATTGTTGTTGTCCTCATCGATGACATGGGCTTCGGTGCATCAACCGCGTTCGGCGGACCGTGCAACATGCCCAACGTCGAGCGCCTGGCCAGCCAGGGTCTGAAGTACAACCGCTTCCACACAACGGCCCTCTGCTCGCCGACGCGCGTCGCCCTGCTCACCGGCCGCAACCACCACGTCAACAACGCCGGCGCCATTATGGAACTCGCCACCGCTTTTCCCGGTAACACCGGCATCCGGCCCGGCAGTGTGGCGCCCCTCGCCGAGATGCTGCGCCTCAACGGCTACAGCACCGCGGCGTTCGGCAAATACCATGAAACACCGCCCTGGGAAGTATCCCCCTCCGGACCGTATGACCGCTGGCCCACGCACTCCGGCTTCGACAAATTCTATGGCTTCATCGGCGGCGAAACCAACCAGTGGGCGCCGGCCATCTACGACGGAACGGTCCGTGTTGAACACGAGAAGAATCCCAACTACCACTTCACCGAAGACATGACCAACCAGGCATTGAACTGGATGCAGGCGCAACAATCGCTCACGCCCGACAAGCCGTTCTACGTCTACTTCGCCACCGGGGCCACTCACGCCCCCCACCATGCGCCCAAAGAATACATCGACAAGTATAAAGGCAAGTTCGACCAAGGCTGGGACAAGCTCCGCGAAGAATCCTTCGAACGCCAGAAGGCCCTCGGCGTCGTACCGAAAGACGCCAAACTCACCGAACGGCCGAAAGAAATTCCTGCATGGGACAGCCTGACCCCCGAACAGAAGAAGCTCTTCTCCCGCCAGATGGAAGTGTATGCCGGATTCGCCGAACACACCGACCATGAAGTGGGCCGTCTTATCGACGCGCTCCAGACGATGGGCGAACTCAACAACACGTTGTTCTTCTACGTGGTCGGCGACAACGGCGCCAGCGCGGAAGGGGGACCGGAAGGAACCTACAACGAGATGATGGCCCTCAACGGAATCATCGGCACGGCCGACCAGAGTATGCCGCATTACGATGAATGGGGAAGCGCCAATACGTATCCGCACTATGCCGTGGGTTGGGCCCATGCGATGAATACACCCTTCCAATGGGCCAAGCAGGTGGCCTCCCACTTCGGCGGCACTCGCAACGGCATGGTCGTACATTGGCCTGACGGCATCAAGGCTAAAGGAGAGATTCGTAACCAATTCTCGCACGTCACTGACATCGCGCCGACCGTGATGGAAGCCGCCGGGCTCCCGTTCCCGAAGAGCGTGAATGGAGTCGAGCAAGTTCCGTTCAACGGCACCTCGATGGTGTACTCCTTTGACAATGCCGCGGCGCCTGAAACGCACAAGACACAATACTTCGAAATGTTCGGGAACCGGGCCATCTATCATGACGGATGGGTGGCGGCCACAAGACATTCCATACCCTGGGTGATGGCGCAACTCCCGCCCCTCGATCAGGACGTCTGGGAATTGTATAACGTCAACGAAGACTTCTCCCAGGCCAACAACCTGGCGGCATCGAACCCGGACAAACTGAAGGAACTGAAAAACAAGTTTAAGGAAGAAGGAGAGAAGAACCACGTATTCCCCATCGACGACCGTCGTTCGGAACGCCTTAACTCCGAGCTGGCAGGACGACCTGACGTCATGGGCGGCCGCACGAGTATGACATTGTATGAAGGGATGACCGGCCTGATGGAGAATGTCTTTATCAATACGAAGATGAGAAGTTATACCATCACCGCCGATGTGGAAGTACCGGCTAATGTCAACGGAGTCATCCTCTCCCAGGCAGGCCGTTTCGGCGGATGGACGCTCTACACCAAGAACGGCGTGGTCCACCACGAGTACAACTTCTTCGGCCTGCAGCGAACGAACATCGCCGCGTCGGCCGCCCTCAAGCCCGGCAAGCACACCGTGAAGTATGAGTTCCAGATCGACGAGCCTAAACCCGGCGCGGGAGGAACATGTCTCCTCTTTGTCGACGGCACGCAAGTGGCCACGGGCAAGATTCCCAAAACTGAACCGTTTGCCCTGTCCGCCGACGAAGGCGCCGACGTGGGACGGGACGGCGAGACAAACGTCTCCAACGACTACCGTGAAGGCGACAACAACTTCACCGGCAAGATTCACAAGATTGTTGTAGAGCAGAAGAAATAATTGAACCCCTAATCAGCATATTATCATGAAATCCCTAAGTGCAATTGCTTTGTTATTCTTGACTGTTGGCGCCTTCGCCCAGATCGATAAAGACAAACTGGCCCTCGACGTCAGCAAAGCCGACGAGGCCAACCAACAAAAACTGAAGAGCTACATCTGGAACCGCAAATCGGACGTGTCGCTGGACGGCCAGGTGAAACTGACCACCGTGACGCAATTCAGCTTCGACGCCCAGGGTAAAGTGCAGGCCAAGCTGGTAGACGCCGAAAGCTCGGTGAAAGAAAAACGGGGACTGCGCGGCCGCGCCCAGAAGAGCGCCATCGAAGACAAGGCTGAGTATGCGCAGAAAGCGCTCGGCCTGGCCGTGGCCTACACGTTTATGACCAAAGGTCAGCTCATGGACTTCTTCACCAAAGCCACGGTAACGGAAACCGGCGGTGTGATCGAAGCCACCGGGGAGAACGTGTACGTGCAGGGCGACAAGCTCACCATCCGCATCGACTCGGGCACCAAACTCTTCCTCGGCAAGAAATTCTCCAGCCTCGTGGGCAAGGATGCCATCGACGGGGAGATCAACTACGAAAAGTTCAGCTCGGGCATCAACCACGTGTCGA
This sequence comes from Cyclobacteriaceae bacterium, assembly GCA_044221195.1. Taxonomy (GTDB): domain Bacteria; phylum Bacteroidota; class Bacteroidia; order Cytophagales; family Cyclobacteriaceae; genus ELB16-189. Next base: position 16,811 of record JBGAPO010000005.1, on the reverse strand, counting down.
CCACGGTGCTGAACATGCCGGCGCAGAAGATGAAGATCAACGCCGTCAACCAGGACTACTCCCAGCGCGTCAACTAAGCAATTGCCGTCATGCTGCCCCTGACCGCGACCGCCCGCCTACGGATTGTCGCGGTCATTTTTTTATTGACCGCTTCTGTCAGCGCACGAGCGCAGAGCTCCAACGACCAGCTCTGGGTGGAGTACATGCTCAACTACCCATTCGCCAACTCGTGGAACGTTGAACTCGCCACCACCTATAGCACGCTGCTGCAGGAGCCGCGGTGGCAGACGTTCGATGTCCAGGTTACGCCTGAATACTCGCTTTCTCCGCACGTCGATCTGCAGGGCGCCCTGCTCCTCAGCCGCTCCAACCAGTACCAGTCGCTGAGCAGCACCGAATTCCGCGAGATGCTCGGCACCCGCATCCACCTCACCCCGCACAGCCGTGTACTCACGCGCTTCCTCATCCGCTTCGAACACCGCAACATGTACTATGCCGAGACTGACACGCGGCAGGAGAGCAACCGCCTCCGTGTTCGCTTCGAGACGATCACGCCGCTCAACCGCAAGACGATGTTCGAGGGCGACAAGCTCTGGTATGTCATCGCTGACGCCGAGGTGTTTGTCGTTGCCGACCAAAATGTCAGCGAGCGCTTCGCCAACCGCTTCCGTATCCGCGCGGCCCTCGGCTACCGCCTCAACTATACCTGGCGCTTCGAACTCATGTACACCCTCCAGGAGTCGCGCAACACCATCGCGGGCGACTTCGAAACCATCGACAACCTCTTCCGCATCCGCGTGAAGCACTTCCTGCACAAATCGAAGCCGTCGAGTGTGAGTGGGAATGGGAATTAGTCGGTGGGTCGGTGGATCGGTGAGTCGGTGGATCGGTGGGGCTGTAATCTGTGAACGGTGAACAGTAAACAGTGAACCGTGAACAGTAAACAGTAAACGGTAAACAGTAAACGGTAAACAGTAAACGGTGAACAGCCTGCCCGCCGCCGAGCCGTAGGCGAAGGCATGGAGGGTAAACGGCAAACAGTAACAGTAATAGTTCACAGTTCACGGTTCACCCCGACTTCGCTAAAGCTACGTCGGGGCAAGCTGTTCACGTGTCCGTCACTGATCTGGGTTGACCATAAACCCGAAGCTATGGAAGGTACAAAAGTGAGTCTAAAACCGGTTAGGATTTTCAGCGAAGAGTTTAGAAAGGAGCGGGTGAAGGAGTACGAGAAGGGCGAGTTTACGGTAAAGGAGCTTTCCCGATTGTTCTCCATAAAGGAAGGAGTGATATACCGCTGGATTTACAAGTATTCTGCGTATAATAAACGTGGAATAAAAGTGGTCGAGATGTCGGAGAGCAGTAGTAAGAAGGTCAAGGATCTTCAGAAGCGGATTCGAGAGTTGGAACAGATCGTTGGTCAAAAACAACTCAACATTGATTTCTTGGAGAAGATGATTGAAATCGCCAAGGAGCAATACGGTCTGGACATTAAAAAAAAGTCCGGTACGCAGCCATTGAGTGGTTTGGATCAAGTCGGCAAAAAGGATGGAGTATGAACGCCATCTATGAGTTGGCGGGCATAAGTAAGCAGGCCTATCACAAGCACAAATTGAAAGGGGTGTGCAACCAGGATCGAGTGGAGCAACTCAGACAACGCGTACAAGCGGAACGGCGTGAGCACGGCGGCGTAGGCCTGGAGAAGTTGTACTATCGAATCAGGCCCGATTGGCTGGGTAGAGACAAGTTTGTAAGGCTGTTCCGGGAAATGGGCTACGGGGTGGCTCGGAGGCGGAAATATGCCCGTACGACTCATTCAGGGCCATTTCGCTACCCAAACCTGATTGAGGGATTACTGGTGTGGGACAAGAACAGGCTTTGGCAGACAGACATCACCTATTACCGAATGGGCGAGCTGTTCTACTACCTGACATTCATTGTCGACGTGTACACCAAAGTGATCAAAGGGTATAGTGTTTCGGACCATACCCGGGCAGAGGCAAATGTGAACGCACTGAGGATGGCCGTTGACTCGGAAGAGATTCCACACGGCCTCATTCACCATTCCGATGGAGGAACTCAATTCTTGAATTTGGTCTACAAAAGCATTGGACTGAAATATCAAATGCTATTTAGCATGGGCAGAATGGCTCAGGAAAATGCATACGCCGAACGAGTGAATGGAATCATCAAGAATGAATATCTGGCCTATAAAACTATCACTACCCCACGCCAATTGAAGATCGAGGTAAAAAGAACGATCGACCATTACAACTACAAACGAATTCACCGGCACTTGCCTGGTAAGCGCTCACCCAAACAGTTTGAGCATGATTTGCTAGTTTTGAGCACCCAGAGCAGACCCAAGGTGATTGTTTATACCGAAGGGAATCCTAAAATCAGGGCGGTATCGAACCGCCCCGATTTTAGCCCAGAGACAGAACCGCAGGTTCATGTTTGCCCGATGGGAATTGACTGAGTATAAAACGGTCAACCAATTTCAGGGATTGACAACGGTTCACAGTTCACAGTTCACGGTTCACAGTTCACCGTTCACAGTTCACGGTTTACTGTTTACCGTTCACGGTTCCCTCACCGCTCCCAGCCACCCCCCAGCGCCTGGTACACGTTCACCATCGCCACCATCTGCTGCTTCTTCGTTTCTACCAGCTCGAATTTCGACTCGAGGGCGTCGCGTTGGGTGAGCAGCACTTCCATGTAGTCGGCACGGGCTGACTTGAAGAGGCGCGTGGAGATGTCGATCGATTGCGTGAGCGCTTGCACCTGCTGCGAGCGCAGCGTGTAGCTCTGCTGCAGGTTGTTGATGTTCGACAACTGGTTGGCCACTTCGATGTAGGCGTTCAGGATCGTGCGCTCGTAGTCGTAGACGGCCTGCACCTGGCGCGCGTTGGCGCTGTAGTACATTGCCTTGATCGCATTCCGGTTCACCAGCGGCGCCACCAAACCGCCCGCGGCGGCGTAGAGCATCGACTCCGGCCGCGAAATGAGATACGACGCGTTAAAGGCTTCATAACCGACCGTAGCGGTGATGTCCAGCGACGGGTAGAAATTCGCCCGCGCCGACGCCACGTCCAGCTTCGTTGCCGCCAGCGACATTTCGGCACGGCGGATGTCGGGACGGTTCTGCAGCAGCTGGGAAGGAATGCCCGCCTGCGCCACGTTGGTTGGAAGGTCGGAGAACGTCGGCGAACTCCGCTGTACCGGCTGCGGGAAACGGCCCACCAGGAAATTGATGCGGTTCTCCGTGACGGTGATCTGCTGCCGGATGGTAAAGAGACGGCTTTGGTTCTTGAGCACTTCCGCCTCAAACCTCCGGACCGCCAACTCGGTCACCTTGGCCGCCTCTTTTTCCATCTTCACGATCTCCAGCGCATTCTGCTGGATCTCGATGTTCTGCTGAAGAATATTCAGCTGGTTGTCCAACGCCATCAGCTCGTAGTACGAGTCGGCGATCTCGGCGATCAACTGCGTCACGAGGAAGTTCTTGCCTTCGTTGGTGGCCAGGTAGCGCATCATCGCCGCTTTCTTCGCGTTGCGCAGTTTTTTCCATACGTCCACCTGCCACGAGGCGTTGGCCGTGATGAGGTAGTCGGGCAGGGGAGCGGGGATCGCTTTACCCGGCTCGATCTCCGTCGACTCATCCACGGCGCCGGCGCGGGTGTAGCGCGCGGCACGCTCAACGCCTGCCGCGCCCTGCACGTTGACAAACGGCAGGTACTCGCCTTTGCGGGCCTTCACTTCGTTGCGCGCAATGTTGATTTCCTGGAGCACGATGTTCAGCTCCTGGTTGTTGCGCAAGGCGGTGTCAATCAACGCCGTCAGGTTCGGGTCGGTGAAGAACTCCCGCCACGGCAGCTTCGCCACCGTTGCGGTATCACGCGAGCCGGTAAACGAGGTCGGGACAGCCGCGTTCTCTTTCCGCGGTATCATCGACGACGGCACCGTGCAGGCGGAAATCGCCAGGGACAGCATGGCTATCCCGGCGAACAGTACTCGGCTGTTAGTGCGCATCTTCGACGAGGTCTACAGGTTGAGGAAAGGAGTCGATGCCATGGGCGATGTTCTCGGTGAGCGAGTCTTCGTCCTCATCCCGGATCAGCTTCCGGCCCTCGGCCATCCGCCCGAAGATGTAGTACAGCCCGGGGACAATGATGACGCCGAACACCGTACCGAACAGCATGCCGCCCAACGCGGAAGCGCCGATGGTCCGGTTGCCGATAGCACCGGCGCCGTGCGCAGCCACCAACGGGATCAAGCCGGCGATGAACGCGAATGATGTCATGAGGATCGGACGGAAGCGGACTTTCGCCCCTTCGATGGCCGCCTCCAGCACGGTCGCGCCTTGCTGGTGCTTCTGCACGGCAAACTCGACGATCAGCACGGCGTTCTTGCCCAGCAATCCCACCAGCATGATCAATCCCACCTGGGCGTAGATGTCGTTCGCCAATCCCATTGACTTAATCAGCATGAAAGATCCGAACACACCGGCCGGCAGGGAGAGCACGACGGCAAACGGGATGATGAAGCTTTCATATTGAGCGGCCAGCACCAGGTAAACGAACGCGAGCACGATGATGAAGATGATCACGGCCTCATTGCCACGACGCACTTCGTCGTAGGAGAGAGCCGCCCAGTCGATATCGTAACCGCGGGGCAGGGTGTTCTTCGCAACCTCTTGTACCGCCTTGATGGCCTCGCCGCTGCTGTAGCCTTTTGCCGCCGCGCCGCGGATGGCCGCGGTGGTGTACATGTTGTAGCGGTTGATCTCGTTGGCGCCCTGCATCTTCTTGATGGTCATGAAGGCGGAGTAGGGCACCATCTCACCCCGGTCGTTTTTCACCCACATGTTCAGCACGTCTTCGGGCAGCTTCCGGAATTCCGGCGACGACTGCACAAATACTTTGAAGAACCGCTGGAACTTGATGAAGCCGAGTTCGTACGTGCTGCCGATCATGATCGACAGGTTGTTCATCGCGTTGCCGATGGATACGCCCTTCTGCATGGCCAGCTGGTTGTCGATCACCAGCTCGTATTGCGGATAGTTGGCGCTGAAGAAGGTGAACAGCCCGGTCAGCTCTTTGCGCTTGGAGAGGGCATCCATGAATTCGTTCTTCACTTTCTCCAGTTGATCGTAGTCGCCGGTGTTGGTCTTGTCGAGCAGCTGCAACGCAAAACCGCCGGCGGCACCGTAGCCGGGAACGGCCGGAGGATCGAAGAACTCGATGGTCGCGCCGGGAATGGCTTTGGCTTTCTCTTCGAGTTCGTAGATGATCTCTGACACGGACTGCTTGCGCTCGTCCCACGGCTTGAGGTTGATGAGGCAGGTGCCGGCATTGGAACCGCGTCCTTCGGTGAGCACTTCGTAGCCCGCCAGCGCAGAGACGGATTTGATTCCCTCCACCTCTTCGGCAATGGCCTGGAGCTGGCGGGAAATGTCGTTCGTGCGCTCCAGCGTGGAACCGGGAGGCGTCTGGATGATCGCGTAGATCATGCCCTGGTCTTCACTGGGGATAAAGCCCGACGGCAGGTTGTTGGCGACCACCACGATGCCGAGCCCGAAGACGAGCCACAGCCCGAGGGTGATCAACCGCTTGCCGGCGATGCGCTGCAGCAGGCTGACGTACTTGCCGGTAAGCTTCTCGAACGCCAGGTTGAAGAGTTCGAGGAACCGGTTGAGCCACGTTTTCTTTCTGGGCTTCCCGTGCGGGTTCTTGAGAATCATCGCGCAGAGCACCGGTGTTACGGTCAACGCCACCAACCCGGAAAGGATGATGGAGCTCGCCATGGTGATCGAGAACTGGCGATAGAATACGCCCACCGGCCCGGTCATGAAGGCCACGGGCACAAACACAGCAGTCATCAGCAGGGTGATGGCGATCACCGCGCCGCTGATCTCGCCGAGCACTTTCACGACGGCCTTGTAAGGAGAGAGGTTCTCTTCTTCCATCTTGGCGTGGACGGCCTCCACTACCACGATGGCGTCGTCCACGACAATGCCGATGGCCAGCACGAGGGCGAACAGGGTGATCATGTTGATGGTGAGCCCGAAGGCCTGCATCGCCGCGAAGGCGCCGATGAGGGAGATGGGCACGGCCAGCGTGGGGATCAGCGTCGAGCGCCAATCGCCGAGAAAGAGGAAGACCACGAGCGCCACAAGAATGAACGCATCACGTAAGGTGTGGATGACGTTCTCGGTGGAGGCGCTGAGGAAGTTGCTCACGTCGTAGCTGATCTCGTAGTCCATGCCGGGAGGGAAGGTGCTGCCCTTCAGCTCTTCCAGCTTGGCTTTTACTTTCTTGATCACCTCGCTGGCGTTGCTGCCGTAGGTCTGCTTCAGCACGATGGCCGCCGACGGGTAGCCGTTCAGGTTCGAGTAGATGTCGTAGTACTCGCTGCCCAGCTCGACGTTCGCGACGTCTTTCAATCGCAAGAGCTCGCCGTTCGGGTTCGCCCGGATGATGACGTCTTTGTACTGCTCGGGCTTATTGAAGCGGCCCTGGTAGGTGAGCACGTACTCGAGGGCTTCGGCGCGCTTGCTGTCGGCGCGGCCGATGCGGCCCGGCGAACCGATCACGCTCTGGTCGCCAAGGGCTTCCATCACCTCCTGGGCGGAAACCTTGTAGGCCCGCATCCGCTCGGGGTTCAGCCACACGCGCATGGCGTACTGCCGGCTGCCGAGGATACGCGCCTGGCCGATGCCGTTGATCCGCTGTAGCTCGGGAATCATGTTGACGCCGGCGAAGTTGAAGAGGAACTTCATGTCGGCGTTCTTGTCCTTGCTGTAGAGGTTCACGTACATCAGCATGCTGTTCATGATGCGGTTGACGATGACGCCCTCGCGCTGAACGAGCACGGGCAGGCGGTTCAACACCTGCGCGATGCGGGTATTGACTTGTACGAGCGCCTGGTCAGGATCGGTGCCGAGGTTGAAGACAATCTGGATGTTGGCTTCGCCGGCGCTGGTGGCGTCGGACGTCATGTAGCGCATGCCCCACACGCCGTTGATGGCCTGCTCAAGAGGAATGAGTACCGACTCGGTGAGCACTTTGGCACTGGCGCCGGGATAGGAGGCGTTCACCATGACGACGGGCGGAGCGATCTCCGGGAACTGCGACTTGGGCAGGCTGTACATCGACAGCATACCCAGGAAGATCGTGACCAATGAAATCACGATGGCCAGGACAGGCCTGTGAATAAACTTGCTGAACATGTTCGTTGCGTTTAAGCGTCCGGATTATTCAGCATGGACCTGCAGGTGGGCAATCACGGCTTTCGGCTCGTGGAAGTCGAAAGCGATCTTGTCGTTGTCCCTCACCTTGCGGAGTCCTTCCAGCAGGATGCGGTCGCTCTCGTGCAGGCCGTCCTTGATCACGTACAGGTCGGGCATCTCGGCGGCGATGATGATTTCGCGCTGGTGCGCCACGTTGTCCTTGTCCACGACGAAGACGTACTTCTTCTCCAGCACCTCGAAGGTGGCTTTCTGCGGGATGATCAGCGCGTTCTTGTAAGGGACGTTCACGATGATGTTGCCGGTTTCGCCGTGACGCAGCAGCCCGTTGGGGTTGGGGAACGTCGCCCGGAAGGCGATGTTGCCGGTTTCGTTGTTGAAGTCGGCCTCGATGGTTTTTACCTGGCCGCTGTAATTGAACAGCTGGTGGTTGGCCATCAGCAGCTGCACGCGCATGATGCTGTCCTTCTTCGCGTTGGCTTTGTAGTTGAGATACTCCGCCTCCGGCACGTTGAAGTACACCCACATTTCGCTGTTGTCCGACAGCGTGGTGAGGAGGTCGCCTTCGTCGACGAGGCTGCCCAGCCGCACCTGGAAGCGGTCCATGATTCCGTTGAAGGGCGCGCGGATTTCGGTGAAGCCCAGGCGCACCTGCGCGAGGGACATCTCCGCTTTGGCTTTGTCGAACTTGGCCTTGGCGAGCGCCAGCTCGTTACGGGAAACGACATTGCTGTCGGCGAGCTGCTTGGTGTTGAGGAACTCGATCTCGGCGAACTTGGCTTCCGCTTCCGCCTTCTGCAGTTCGGCGCGGTAGAGCATGGGCATGATCTGGAACATCAGCTGTCCCTTCTTCACAAACTTGCCTTCGTCCACGTAGATGTTTTGAAGATAACCTTTCTCCAGGGCGCGCAGCTCGATGTGGTTGATCGAGCGCACCTGGCATACGTAGGTGCGCGTGACGGCCGTGTCGCGCTTCAATGGGCGCGTGACGAGAAATTTGGTCTCGGTGGCCGTTTCTGTCTTTTCTGATTTGCAGCCCGCCTGCCCCAGGAGGGCGGCGATGCTGATGAGTACTACAATCTTGTTCATAATGATGTGCGTAGGGTTGACCTCGCGTTTACTACTATTTTTTTAAAGGATGGTGCCCGCGTGGGGACACGATGAAAAATAAAACAGGAGTAGAGGGGACGACTCAGGAGCGTCCGCGGGAGATCAAACCCTCAGCACGCCGAACAGGAGGTGCAGCGGCTCGCGGGTTGAATGCAGGGATGCCGGCGCGACGGCGTCGCTCAGGAGTGTGTAGCCGGGTGACAGCGTGTAGAGAAAACGGACGGCGATGGCGCCGTTGTCGAGGTACTTGCGGAGCGACGTGCGCTCCTCGGTTTCTTCAATTTCGATGTCCTCGTGTTGGACAGCTTTGATCGGCGTGGCAACGGATGCGCCGGGGAAAGATAGCGGTGTGCCCTGCGCCTGCGTGAAGGCAGAATACGGTGCCGGGGGACATACAGCGCCTACACCTGCGGTGAGGTAGTTGGTGCCGCTGGTGAGAACCAGCGCCAATACCAGGTAATATGTCTTCAGTGCCTTCAAGGGGTGCCGGGGGCGGCCTGTTGGTGTATGAGACGCAAAACTCCCGATTTAAATTCATTTTAGATCATTTATATTTACTATCGATGGCATAAGGATTCCTTATGAATTACACCCTCAACCAATTGCAAGTATTCCTCAAGGTCGCTCAGACCCAGAGCGTGACGAAGGCCGCCGAGGAGCTTCACCTGTCGCAGCCGGCCGTCTCGATCCAGCTGAAAAACCTTCAGGATCAGTTCGATATCCCCCTCACGGAGGTGGTGGGCCGCAAGCTCTATGTCACGGATTTCGGGAAGGAAATCGCCGGCCTGGCCGGGAGCATCCTGGCGCAGGTGGCGAACATCAACTTCAAGACGCACTCCTATAAAGGACTTATTACAGGAAAATTAAAATTGTCGGTGGTGTCTACGGGCAAGTATATGATGCCCTGGTTTCTCGCGCCGTTCATGAAACGGCACCCGAATGTTGAGTTATCCATGGACGTGACGAACCGCACCGGCGTCATCGCCAGCGTGGCGGCCAACGCTGTCGACTTCGCCCTGGTGTCGATTCTGCCCGCCACCCCCGCGGTGGAGTGCTTCGACGTCGTGGAGAACCGCCTGTACATGGTCGGCAGCGGCGACGTGAAGCCGCGCAAATCGCCGTATCCCAAAAAAGCCATCGCCGGACTGCCCCTCATCTTCCGGGAGGAAGGCAGCGGTACGCGGCTGTCGATGGAAGAATTCTTCACCCAGAACCAGGTGTCGGTGACGCCGAAGATGGAGCTCACCACCAACGAGGCCGTGAAGCAGGCCGTCATGGCGGGCCTTGGTTACTCCATCATGCCGCACATCGGCATCAAGAACGAGCTGCGCAACGGCTACCTCCGCATCATCCCCGTCGCCGGCCTCCCCATCCGCAACACCTGGCGCCTCATCTGGCCCAAAGGCAAACAGCACTCTCCGGTGGCAGCGGCGTTCCTGGAGTTTGTTAAAGAGGAGAAGGATGCCATAATCCAGGAGCAGTTCGAGTTTTGAGTGCGGGAATACACCGCGAAGACGCTAAGACGCTAAGAGCCTGCATTCCTTTGCGCCTTCGCGCCTTAGCGGTAAAAACTCTGAACCGTTCTACTTATGCTCACTTCCTTTCAGACCGTAAAACGCGATATATGCATAACACAACACCGGCAGGATAAACGCATGATGAATCCCAATGCGATCGGCGAACATGCCCTGGATCACGGGGATGATTGCGCCGCCGACGATGGCCGTGCAGAGGATGCCGGAGCCCTGGCCCGTGTGCTTGCCCAGACCGTCGATGGCCAGGGTGAAGATGGTGGGGAACATGATGGAGTTGAACAGCCCCACCGCCAGGATGGTCCACATGGCCACGGGGCCGTTGGTGAGCATGGAGATGACCACGAGCGCGGCAGCGCACACCGCGAGGATGGCCAGCGTCCGGCCCGGCTTGCCGCTGCCCACGTTGAAGGCCGCGAAGTTCACCGCCACCAGCGCCAGGAAGAGCAGCGACTTGTTCACGCTGGCCATATCCTGGTACTCTTTCGTTATGTATAATGCCAGCACAAACGCCAGCGCGAAGACCAGCGCGGTGTAAATCATCTTCTTGCGACGGTCGGTCATGCCCGACAACGTAATGCTGCCGAAAAACCTTCCGATCATCGCGCCGCCCCAGTAGAGCGACACGTACGTGCCCGCTTCGACTTCCGGCATGTTGAGCAGTTCTTTAAAGTAGTTCACCAAAAAGCTCCCGATCGACACTTCGCCGCCGACGTAAACGAATATGGCCACGGCGCCGAGCACGAGGTGGGGATACGCCCACGCCGAGGCGCGCTCATTGCCAACACTGCCGTCTGTGCTGGCGGCGGCGGCTTCGATCTTTGGAAGTTTGAAGAGCGAGATGACCACGGCGATGGCCACGAGCATCCCGGTGAGGAGAAGGTAGGGCGTCTGTACGGCGGCGGCCTCGGTGAGTTTGTAGGCTTCCTGGTCGGCCGTGCTGAGGAGCGCCAACTCGTCAGCGCCCTTCACTGCCACCGAAAGTATCAACACCGACCCGAACACCGGCGCGATGGTGGTGCCCAGCGAGTTGAAGGCCTGCGACAGGTTCAGTCGGCTGGGAGCCGTCTCCGGTTTGCCGAGAATGGCAACGTACGGGTTGGCGGCCACCTGGAGGAGCGTGATGCCGGAGGCCAGCACGAAGAGGGCGGTGAGGAACAGCTCGAACGACCGGTTGCCCGCGGCGGGATAGAACAGTAGCGTGCCCGCGGCGGCGGTGAGCAGCCCCGCGATGATGCCCGTCTTGTACCCGATCCGCTCCACCAGCATCCCCGCCGGCAGCGACACGATGGCGTAGGCGGTGAAGAAGGTGAACTGCACGAACATCACCTGCGTATAACTCAAATCAAAAATCGCCTTCAGGTGGGGGATGAGAATATCATTCAAACACGTGATGAACCCCCACATGAAAAACAACGACGTAAGCACGGTCAGCGCGGGACCGTAATTGCCATTACTCGAAGAACTTGTCAGCGGACGAGAAGGAGAAGGGGTGGAGGCCATGGGGAATGTTGAAGTTGGGTGTTGCCAAATTTAGTTGGTTTTGGCAAGCGGTCAATGTGACCCGACTTTAAATCGTGATCGGTGATCAGTGATCGGTGGGTCGGTGAGTCGGTGGGTCGGTGAGTCGGTGATCGGCTTGCCCCGACGCAGCTTTAGCGAAGTCGGGGTGGGTCACCCCACTTTTGCATTTTACATTTAGTGTTTTGCCCTCCTTCGTGAAACACTTCGGCGGGCAGGCATTTTGCGGTTTAATTCCACCGTCCGGCAAAGTGCCCACGTCAATTGACTCGCACCCCGCACCCCTTGCCCCTAAAGGGGTATAACTCTTTTTGTGAATTGTCAGGGGAGGAATGTTGAATATTGAATTCTAAATGATGAAGGTTGAAGGAGTAGAGGTAGAGCGAACTGTTCACCGTTCACTGATCGCCGACTACCGATTACTGACCACCGATCACCGATTACCGATTACCGGCCCCCGGCCCTTGGCCCTACCCGGCGCGGTTGAAAAAAACAGATTTCTTATTAGCGTCTGAAGGCGAAAGCAGCTTATTGCCGCGTTTTTCTGCAAGGCCTAACCTCACCATTTCTTCAAACTCATCAGAGAATTTCTCAAACTCTTTGGTTCGGGAATCGTTCTTGAACTTTTCCTTCAGAACTTTCAGTTGGCGGTCTCTTTCTTCCTCCAATTGCATGGGATTCAAATAAACTTCCTGGTGTGTACGAAATTAAGAAATCCCCGGCTAATCACATAGTCTGACATTAATTCGTAGTAGTCTCTGACTAACGTTCTCCGTTCGGTATTGTTACTGAAATCATCGATCTCCAGCCTTAATCCTCGTAACGCCTCAATATTGATTGGTCTTCCATGAGATTTCCACTCGTTGTTGTTGCTAAGGTGGCCGGCGATCTCTTTGGCTCTTGCAATTTTTTCTTCCTCCGTCACCTTCTTATTCAACTTTGCAGGGTCAGTTCGATGAACACTCCAGTTCTTAAACTTGTATTTGACAAGCCATTTTTCGAGTAACGCAATAGTCAGATCTTTAGCCTGTTCATACCCTCGCAGTTCTGCAAGATCAAAATCCTTCAGAATAATGAATTCTGCCTGAGTCAGCGTGTTCTTTTGGGCCTTCTCCAGAAGTTCATTGATCTTGTCCAGATACCCCAGGGCAGCAACCAATTTCCCTTCTTTGTTTTGAATTTGGGGATCAATCGGCCCGAGGACTGAAAAGTAGTCCATATGGATACTGTCTCCGCTCATGCAAAAAATGGTACCTGCGCTATAGGCATAGTCTGGTACGACAAAATTCACTTCTTCATAGTGATGTCTAAGTATACTGACCATCCGCTCCACAACAGTTGCGCTGCCACCAAGAGACGTTAATATGATGAAGATTTTGTTTCTCTTTCCCTCGTCCGCGGCCAATTCTTCTATGATCTTTAAGAATGTCTTTTCACCTCCTTCGAAAGGACCAAAGTAGTTGAGAATGTCAGCCTGAAAATGAACTTCCAGGGCTTCAAGTTTTTCGTTCAGGAGTTTGTGGACTTTGTCGTCAAGTGCGGGTTTCATGAGTTCGGGAATTGATGATTTGTGACCACAAAAGTATTGAGGCCAGTGTTTGAAATCAGGAATTTGCTTGTACGGAAATCAGGACAGATTTTAAGTTAAGGGGCGCTCCGAAATTGATCGCAACCACTTTTACATTTTACATTTAGTGTTTGGCCCTCCTTCGTGAAACACTTCGGCGGGCAGGCATTTTTCATTTAAATGAGCGCATGGAAACGTACCCACACTTGACTCGCACCCCGCGCCCCTTGCCCCCAAGGGGGGATGACTCTTTTTGTGAATTGCAGGGGACGAATGTTGAATATTAAATATTAAATGATGAAGGTTGAAGTAACTGCGGTGTATTCCTCTGCGGCTCCGCGGCCCTGCCCGCCAAATTATGTAACCTGATAAATAGTCCCGCGCTGGGCAGGCGGGTCTGCGGTTCAATACTCCCCGTCCGGTGAACCGCGAAAGTAAATTGACTCGCACCCCACCGGTCCCCGGCCCCTGGTCCCTGGCCCCTGATCACTTCAAATTCCTCTTCATGTCTTTAACGCGGCTCCCCGCCGAGCTTCCCCAGTAGTACGCCGCGATGGCCAGGACGATGTCGCGGACAGCGGCGCGGCTTTCGATGAAGATCTCGCGCATCTCCTCGGGGATGTTGCCCCAGGCGGAGACGACGACGGTGTAGACGAAGCACAACAGGATGATCAGCCCGAAGACGGTCATGAACCAGTCGATGTGGCCGGTGGCAGTGACGAACTCTTTCTCCCGCACACGGGCGCTCGCCCGGTCGGTGATCTCGGCGTCGAGGGCCTCGAGGTCGAGGCGGTAGAGCTCGATGAACTGCTTGCGGCTCTCTTCGTCGAGCAGGGTGCTGTCGCCGAGGACGAGGTCCTTGATTTTCCCCAGCACGCGGACGCCGGGGACCAGGTCGCCAAGCTCGTCGAGGAGGTGGCCGAGTTTTTTGTCGGTGAGGAATTTGCCGATACGAGTTTCTTTGAGCGGTTTCATAGTGGGGGGTTAGTTGGAGGTGAGGGTGAGGAATAGATTGACGAGTACGGTGGGGTTGGCCGTTGGCTCTTGGCCGTTGGCAATTGGCCGTTCGCACTGGGTGGTTGGCTGTGGGCAATTAGCCTTGGGCGGTTGGCTTTTGGGTGCTGGGTGACGTCGCGTGCTGAAGTGGGCGAGGAGTCTTTGGATGATGGTTTTCATAGGGGTTTGAGGGTTTCGGTTGAGTGGATGGCCTTATATATAGTGTGGGCGATGTGGGCCTGGCCGGGTTCGCTCAGGAGGTACTCGGCTTCGGGGCGGTTGTCGAAGAAGAGGTTTTCGATCAGCAGCGCGGGACAGGTGGTTTTGCGCAGCACGTAGAAGTCTTCTTCTTTGTCGCCGTCGCCGTCGGTGCGGTCTTCGCGAAGACGGAATTGTGACAGCTCGCGGCGGTAGGTGTCGCAGAAGATCTGCGCTACGGCGTCGCTGGCGGTCTGGCCTTTGGAGGTGTAGATGGCAAAGCCGGATCCTTTGCCGTGGGCGCCCGGCGGCATGGCGTCGCTGTGGATCGATAAGTAGATGCAGCGCTTTTCCTGGGCATGCATGGCGTTGGCAACCAGCACGCGCTGTTTTAACGGCGTGTCTTCGACTTCATCATGCATGGTCATGAAATCAATCTGATTTCGTTGGAGCCATTGGATAAGCCGGTTCACGATGTTACGGTTGTTGACGCCTTCGTAGAAAACCAGGCCGTCATCGAAGACGTGCATTTTTGCGGGAGCCGTCGTGTACTTTCCATTGTTCATGCCTCCGTGGCCGGCATCGAGGAGCCATAGGTATTTGCTCATGTTAGTTCAAGGTTCAAGGTTTAAGGTTCAAAGTTTCGAGTTCCGAGTTTCGAGTTCCGAGTTCCGAGTTTCGAGTTTCGAGTTCCGAGTTTCGAGTTCCGGGTTTCGGGACTCTTCACTGTTTACTGTTCACCCCGACTTCGCTAAGAGCTACGTCGGGGCAAGCTGTTTGCCGTTCACCGTTTACTGTTCACCGTTCACAGTTCACTGTCCCCCGGCCCCCGGCCCCCGGTCCCTGGCCCCCGGTCCCCCGGTCCGACAACGAAAAGTTCCCACAGGAGACTATGGCTGCTAGCCAATAGCAACTGTTCATCAGAGCATTGGTGTCGACAGCGAACAGCCAACAACCAACAGCCTCTCGTGGGAACTAATCATCGGGTAGACCGACTTACGTCAGACTACAGCGTCACGGCGAGCTCATCCTTGTTGCCGGGGCGGTCGAAGGCGACAGCCTTGATCGTCGTGCCAGGCAGCGAGGGGTTGGCCACGGTTGCTTGATACGACCAGATGTTGATCTTCAATTGATCCGGACCGGCTTCACCTTCTTCGATGATGGAACCGTCGCTGGCGGTGATCACCACCTTGACACCCGTTACCATGAAGTCATCGGTGGCTTTCACGGCGATGGTGTCGCCGACATTTCCACGATAATCCATGGTCTCGATGAAGTGTACCTTGGGTGCGGCCAGGTAATCACCCATGGCCACAATATGCGCCGAGCGCAACTTGGCTGTCACCCCCGTCTGGTACAACTCCCTGGAGGCTGGCAGTGCCATCTGCTGTTTGGCATACTGCACCGCTTCCCGGAATTTTTCCAGAACGGCCGTTTGACCTGGGCTCATCTCCGTGTTCGGTCTGGGGCGATGGTTCGTGATAACCACTCTGCCTCTCACTTTGCGAACCGAGACGGACTCACCGAGTAATCCGCTGAGTTCCGTCTGCTTTCTTTTCGTACTCATAACTTTATTTGTTTTTACGTTTCACAGGGTCGCCCCTTGCCGTTGCACCAACCTTTGCGCGCTCCACCTTCGCTGGCTTCGGCGGACAAGTCCACCTTCGCTAGCTTCGGTGGACAAGTCAGTTAGTACGCGGGCAACGCTTGCGCCTTGCTTGGGTCAAATGTGAAGCGCCCAAAAAGGACGTTGTCCACTTCTGTCCAGTTTTGGCAGTTTTGTCCACTTTTGTCCAGTTTTGGCAGTTTTGTCCACTTTTGTCCAGTTTTGTCCACTTTTGTCCAGTTTTGTCCCGGACAGAATAGCCAGAGGATCGCCAGACCATAGCCAGAGGATCGCCAGAGCATAGCCAGAGGATCGCCAGAGCATCGCCAGAGCATAGCCAGAGGATCGCCAGAGCATAGCCAGAGCATCGCCAGAGGATCGCCAGAGGATCGCCAGAGCATTGCCCCGAATGCCACCCGTATAGCCAGCGCATAGCCACGGCTGGCATCCGGATAGCCAGGACCGTATTGACTTTCAGAAAACCCTGGTTACATTTATTTAGCGGTTATTCTCTGTGGCTTAACGGTCGTTGTGGAAAAGGAAAAAGACAAATTCCCTATTCAGACATACTCCATCAAGGAGCTGGCGCAGCATTACCGCGTTTCGCCAAAAACCTTGCTGCGGTATATTAAGCGACTGAATCTTGACCTCGGACCACGGCTGGGCAATTCCTTCAGTCCCAGGCAGGTCAGCATGATTGTTGACAAAATGGGTCAACCCTTCGTCTGGATTGGATTAATGATGGCGAAGATGTTTTTGGGTGACGGATTCCAGG
The DNA here is from genome assembly GCA_044221195.1 of Cyclobacteriaceae bacterium. Lineage (GTDB taxonomy): Bacteria > Bacteroidota > Bacteroidia > Cytophagales > Cyclobacteriaceae > ELB16-189. The sequence continues at coordinate 257 of JBGAPO010000005.1, read as the reverse complement.
ACGAGCAGATGGATGAGGGGAAGGAGGAGGGACAGAAGATAGAGAGGAAAGGTTGATGAGCCTTGGTATCCCAACCGTCTGATTGCTTCGGCCCGTCTTCGACGGACCTCGCAATGACGGCTTCGGGCCCGCCTGAGGCGGACCTCGCAATGACGGCTTCGGCCCGTCTTCAACGGACTTCGCAATGACCTAATCCGCTGAAGAGTTAATATAAAACTCGCCCTTGTGCGGTGGGATTTCTTCATTTACCCCGTGGT
>JBGAPO010000004.1:0-185246 GCA_044221195.1 Cyclobacteriaceae bacterium | reverse complement strand
CTGCATGTGATGGCTCGTCACGAGAACATCTGCAAGTATATTCACCTGCCTGTGCAGAGCGGCAACAGCCGCATCCTGGAAAGAATGAACCGCGGATATTCCCGCGAGTGGTACCTGGAACGGGTCAACCGAATCCGGGAGATCCTCGGCCAGGACTGCGGGTTGTCGTCTGATATGATCGCCGGATTCTGCGGTGAAACCGAAGAGGAACACCAGGATACCCTCAGCCTGATGGAACAGGTTCGGTATGACTTCTCCTACATGTTCATGTACTCCGAGCGTCCGGGCACACTGGCAGAGAAACGCTTCAAAGACGACGTCTCTGAGGAAGACAAAAAACGACGGCTTTCCGAAATCATTGCCCTCCAGAATATGCATTCGCTGGCCAGCAACCAGCGGGATGTCGGCAAGCTGTTCAAAGTTCTCGTGGAAGGACCGTCACGGCGCTCACCTGATTTTCTGCAAGGAAGGAACTCCGCCAACAAGGTGATTGTATTTCCGAAAGAGAATAAAGTCAAAGGACAATTCGTCAATGTGAGGGTAAACCGGTGCACCGGCGCCACCCTCGTGGGAGAAATAGAGGAGTAAGATTATGGCTACGTTAGACAGTGAAATTCAAAGTGTTAAGCAGCGGTTTGGCATCATCGGAAATGCCCCCTTGCTGAATAACGCCGTCCGCATCGCGCTGCAGGTTGCCGCCACCGACATGACCGTACTCATCACCGGCGAGAGCGGCAGCGGCAAGGAGTCGTTCTCCAAAATCATCCACAACCTCAGTCCGCGCAAGCACGGGCAGTTCATCGCCATCAACTGCGGTTCGATTCCGGAAGGCACGATTGACTCCGAACTGTTCGGTCACGAGAAAGGATCGTTCACCGGCGCTCACGAAGCACGCAAAGGATACTTCGAAGTAACCAATGGCGGCACCATCTTCCTTGATGAGATCGGTGAAATGCCGCTGGAGACCCAAGCGCGGCTTCTTCGTGTGCTCGAAAACGGTGAGTTCATCAAAGTGGGTTCCTCCAAAGTGCTCAAGACAGATGTGCGAGTCGTCGCTGCCACCAACGTGAACCTGCTCGACAAGGTGGAGAACGGGAAATTCCGCGAAGACCTGTACTACCGACTCAACAGCGTGCCCATCTATGTACCTCCGCTGCGCGAACGAGGCAAGGATGTAGAACTCTTGTTCCGCAAGTTTGCTTCCGACTTTGCCGAGCGCTATAAGGTAAAACCGATCAGCCTGACGGAGGATGCCAAAGAGGTGCTGTTGAAATACCGTTTCCCGGGCAACATCCGTCAGCTCAAGAACCTCGTCGATCAGATCTCCGTGTTGTCCACTGATCAAAAGGAAATTACCGCAGAAATTCTGCGCAGCTACCTGCCCCAGGAGCGCACGCTGCCGGCCTTGTATTCCACCTCGTCCACGCAGGATATATCCGAGCGGGAGATTCTGTACAAAGTCCTCTTCGACATGCGCAAGGACGTTACCGAGTTGAAGCGGATCGTCCTGGAGAACGCACACAATCCATCCATGGCAGCACAGATCGTGAAAGACAATCCCGACCTGTTTTCTGAGCTGCATGTTCCCAAGCAGGATGAGCCCGTGCTGTTGAATATCAATACAAACCCCGGTGCGTCAGCCGCAGCAGAAGTCAGCGAAGTCCAGGATGTGACCCATGAGGCTGCCGAGGATTCACTTTCCATCGAAAAGAAGGAAAAGGAGCTGATCATGCGTGCCTTGCGCAAGAACAACAACCGGCGCAAATACGCGGCACGGGATTTGGGTATTTCTGAGCGCACGTTGTACCGCAAAATCAAAGAATACGAGCTTGAAGAGTAAAACGTTAGTGCTGCTTTTATGCCTGTGCTCCTGGACCTCCGGGTGTGGCGTCTATTCCTTTTCCGGAACAGCTACGGCCGCCAAGACCATCAGCATTGAGCCCATCTTCAACAACGCCGACCTGGCGCCCGCCAACATTGGCGCCACTTTTACCAACAAACTCAAGGACTACTTCCAACAGAATTCCAGCCTTCGGGTAACCGACGGCGGTGAACTCCATCTTGAAGGAACGGTCTCCGAATACCGCGTCAACGCGATGGCGCCCGTGTCAACCGGCAAACCCAACGAGCCCAACACGGCCGCCCTCTCCCGCCTCACGATCAGCGTAAGACTAACCTTCGAAGACACGCTGGAACCTAAGAACAATTTCAAGGACCGAACTTTCAGCTTTTATAAGGACTTCGACAACACCCTGAACTTCCCTTCCATCCAGGAAGACCTCGAACGGCAGATATTCAACCAGATACTGATTGATATCTTTAATGCTACCGTAGCAAACTGGTAAACATCAACGGTTTGCCTAAGCATTGATTTTCCTTAGCTTTACCTTCCTTTCGCTATGGATTCCGCCGATTTTCGAAAACTGGTGACCAATTACGCCACGCTGACGCCCGGCGAATTCAAGGCCATTCAAGAACTCACAGGCGCCTATCCCTACAGCCAGGTGCTGCACCTCATCGCCAGCCGCGCGGCCAAGGATCAACAGGCCGAAAACCAGCAGGCCTACCTCCACCGCGCTGCTGTATACGCCACCGACCGCACCGTTCTCAAGCACGTCATGACCTGTCCGGCCCAACCTCGTGTTGAGATTACCGTCGAAGTGCCGAGACCCGCTGCAGTTGCCCCAACAGCTCCTGTTGCAGATGTGCAGCCGCTCCCGCCAGAAAAACCAGCGACAGCACCGGCAACGCCGCCAAGTCAAAAGGAGCCCGGGCTGGAAGGTGACGCACTGCGCGAAGACTTGAATTTCCAACTGCATCGCCTCCACGACCTGATGCATCAATTCGATGACAGTTATGAAAAGCTGAAGGGTAAGACCCCTCCCAAAGCCAAGAAGGAAACCGCTCCGCCGCCGGCAGAGAGCGGTATAACCCCGGAGGCGCCCCTCATTGAGGAGATCAAATCCAGCAAGCGCAAACCCAAGATCGTGAGCCCGAAGGTGGCCGAACAGGGAGAGATCATCGATAACTTCATCAAAGTGGCGCCGACACTTCCACGGACCAAGGCAAAAGAACCCGGGCCCGACCTTTCCGAGGAATCCGTGAACTACAGTGACAACATCGTGTCAGAGACCCTGGTGAATATCCTGCTCAAGCAAGGCAAGAAGGCCAAGGCCATCGAGATGCTCAAGAAGCTGATTTGGAAGTTTCCACAGAAAAAGGCTTACTTTGCCGCTCAAATTGAAGCCCTGAAAGGTTAACTCATGTACACGTTATTCATTGGCCTTACCATTTTCGCATCAGTCCTCCTGGTGCTTGTTGTGCTCGCACAGAATTCCAAAGGCGGCGGATTGTCCAGCCAATTCGGCGGAAGCTCGGCCAGCAACCTCATTGGCGTAAAGAAGACCGGCGACCTGCTGGAGAAGTTGACCTGGGGCTTGGCGATCTCCGTTATGGTCCTCGTATTGGCCACTAACCTCACGACGCCCAACAGTGCAGGCTCCGGCGATGAACTCCTGGATCGCGCAAAGGAACAGCAGGAAGTTCCCGCCCCGGCGTTGAACAAGCCGGCCGCAGACACTACGAAAAAGTAGTCCCCGTTTCTGTTTTCGACAGGTACTTCATCAGTAACCGCTTGGCTACAGGCATGAGCGTTTGCTGAAATGGAAACCGCATTTTTGACAGGACAAGGAATGCCGCCGGATTCGGCAGATCGTTGTATTTTCTTACCAAGTCCATCTTCATACTCTCGTACGTGTTGACCAAACTGCAGGCTGTGGTGCAGACAAACTGTGTTTGAAGTCCGCGCAGGGGCTCCGAACTGCTATGGAAGACAGTGATCTGGTAGCGGTAGATGCTGGTTTCATTCTCCGGCGGCTGCGTCATAAACATGTATCCCTCCATGGCATAAAGAGGTACCACCCCGATGGAGGATAGCTCGCACTTCGACTCCACAAAGTCATAGACGGAAGTTCCTTCTTCCAATTGCCCCTTCAAACGCGGCACGGCGAAGTCCATAATGGCTTCAATCTCCTGCATCACCGCGTCGTCCTGAATAATTTTGCGGTAGCTGACCTCCAGCTGCTTCAGCTTCTCCAGCGAAAGCTCCTTTGGAAAATTGTCCACGATCAGTGATTTGTTGCTCTGGAGCGTCAGCAGGTTGCGATAGTGGAAGATGATGTCCGATAAGTAGGGATACAACTCCACCTTCCCGAATGATTCCTTCACCGACTTCAGATAGGCCAGCAGGACATACTTCTTGTACTCAAAATCAATCAACCCCTCCGTGAGCCAGTTGTCTTGTAAACGCATAGGCGAATTGGCTAGACTTCTCCATGCTAGTATACGGAATAGCGCGTTTGAGGTCAATGGCAACTGTACGTCCGGATAACCCGACATCCCTGGCTGCTTACCGCTTACCTGTCTCGCTGCCCCATAACACTTTCTGCCATAATTACAGGAGTCCGCCATTCCCACTATATTCGCGGCCCGTCATGGGTCGAATTGTCAGCCAGGAAGGCCAAAAACGGCCTGTTGGCATGAAAATGGACGGAAACGGGCAAAACGAAACGTTTTTTAATCTATCTAACTCTAAATCGTATGGCGAAAATCAACTTCAAACCGAACGAAGACCGCGTGCTGGTGGAACCGGCTCCTGCGGAAGAAAAGACTGCATCAGGCATCATCATCCCTGACACGGCAAAAGAAAAACCCCAGAAAGGTAAAGTGATCGCCGTCGGCGAAGGCCTCAAGGACAAGCCGGTCACGGTGAAAGTAGGCGAGCATATCCTCTATGGAAAATATGCCGGTACGGAAATCACCATCGATGGAAAAGACTACCTCATCATGAGGAACTCCGACATCTTCGGAAGCATCTAATTTCAAACTCAATCAATTACTATATCTACTATGGCAAAGGAAATAACCTTCGATACCCCCGCCCGTGACCGCATCAAGCGCGGCGTGGACAAACTCGCCGATGCGGTGAAAGTCACCCTCGGCCCCAAAGGTCGCAACGTGATCCTCGACAAGAAGTTTGGCGCTCCCACCGTCACCAAAGACGGCGTGACCGTAGCCAAAGACATCGAGTTGAAAGACGCGATCGAGAACATGGGTGCTCAGCTCGTGAAGGAAGTCGCTTCCAAAACAGCGGACGCAGCCGGCGACGGCACCACGACAGCCACGGTATTGACCCAGGCCATCTACGCCCACGGCATCAAGAACGTTGCCGCCGGAGCAAACCCGATGGACCTGAAGCGCGGCATCGACAAGGCGGTTGACCTCATCATCGAAAACCTCCGCAAGCAATCCAAGAACATCAAAGGTTCCCAGGAAATCACCCAGGTGGCTACCATCTCTTCCAACAACGATGAAGAGATCGGCAAGATGATCTCCCTCGCCATGGACAAAGTGGGCAAGGACGGCGTCATCACGGTGGAAGAAGCCAAAGGAACGGAGACAGAAGTGAAGACAGTGGAAGGTATGCAGTTCGACCGCGGTTACCTCTCCCCTTACTTCGTGACCAACACGGAGAAGATGGAGGCCGACCTCGACAATCCGTATATCCTCATCTACGACAAGAAAGTCTCCAGCATGAAGGAACTCCTCCCCATCCTGGAAGCTACTGCCCAAACCGGCAAGCCCCTCCTGATCATCGCGGAGGAAGTGGAAGGCGAAGCCCTCGCCACCCTCGTGGTGAACAAGATCCGCGGCGCCCTGCGCGTGGCAGCCGTTAAGGCTCCTGGCTTCGGCGACCGCCGCAAAGCCATGCTCGAAGACATCGCCATCCTCACCGGAGGCAAGGTGATCTCTGAAGAGACCGGCATGAAGCTCGAGGACGCCAAGATGGAGTTCCTCGGCCGTGCAGAGAAAGTGAACATCGACAAAGACAACACCACCATCGTGAACGGTGCCGGCAAGAAAGCCGAGATCACGGGCCGCATCAACCAGATCAAAGCCCAGATCGAAACCACCACGTCCGATTATGACCGCGAAAAACTGCAGGAGCGCCTCGCCAAGCTCTCCGGCGGCGTAGCGATCCTGTACATCGGTGCGGCCACCGAAGTGGAAATGAAAGAGAAGAAGGACCGCGTCGATGATGCGCTGCACGCAACCCGCGCAGCCGTTCAGGAAGGCATCATCCCCGGCGGCGGCGTAGCATACATCCGCGCCATCGAGGCGCTGAAGGGTGCTACCGGCGACAACGAAGACCAGACCACGGGTATCAATATCATCCGCCTGGCCCTCGAGGCACCTTTGCGCACCATCGCTGAGAATGCCGGCCAGGAAGGCTCTGTGGTTGTGAATAAAGTTCGCGAAGGCAAGAAGGACTACGGGTACAACGCCCGCGAGAACCGCTACGAGGAATTCTTCGCAGCTGGTATCATCGATCCTACAAAAGTGTCGCGACTCGCCCTCGAAAACGCTGCCTCTATCGCCGGCCTGCTGCTGACGACCGAAGCCGTCGTTTCCGACATCCCCGAGGAGAAGGAAGCTCCCGCAATGCCCCCCGGCGGCGGAATGGGTGGAATGATGTAATCCATCTCGATCAATAAGAGAGACCCGCCTGGTGAAAACCGGGCGGGTCTTTTGTTTGGGAATGGTTGGGACACTGCAATCTGGCTGTTCTGAACCCAGCACTTATGGCCCGGAATCAAGAGTAACCAACCCCCGCCTTCTTCACGCAAACATGACATTACTCATAGCCAAGTCCACGAATGTTTTCGTAGCTTTAGCATATACCCACACAACCATGTCACCGGCACCTACTTTCAAATCGTTTTCCGACCTGGCGGCCTATTTAATGGTCTACGTGGCGTTGGTGGACGGCCAGGTGCACTACCTGGAGGAAGCCACCCTGAATGACCGGATAGGTCAATTTTGCTCTGATCCGGACCAGGCTATCCAACGGGCCACCCAGATGGTGAATGCCAGCACATTTGCCAAGATCAATGAAGTGATGAAGGCCAATGAGAGCCTCATCAGCAACTCGTCCTATGACGAGCGACTGAACCTCATCGAGAGTTTGTACAGTGTAATCAACTCCGACGGCCGTGTCCAGGAAGAAGAGATGCAAACTCTCCGCGCTGTGCGCACCGGATTGGAGCAATTTACTGCGCCCGCACCGGCTTTGTAATTGGCGAAGAGGTTGATCTTTGTGGCGGATCCCGCCTCTTCTACTTCCCTTTTACATACTTCCGTACAATCGTGTCATCTCCCGGGTAGTTTTCCGCTGACACCGGCGTAAGCTGAGCCTGGATACACTTCCAGGCGCCATTTTCTTTCACATAGGTATCTGTGTATTGGGTCATGCCGGTGATTTCTTTGCCGTCCCGCATCATCACGTATTTGTTCACCGACCGCACCAGGGCCGTTGAGCCAATCACGGTGATCTTTTCGTCGCGGTAATCCCAATACACAATCACCTCCGGGTCAAACCCCGTGGCCCACGCCTTCAGGTAATCGGCCCGGTTCACCCAGGCGCCTTTACCGGTGATGCAAACAAATTGCGGGTGAATAATCTGATCGTGCGAGGGAACATCGTTGGTGACAAAATTATGGATGAAACGGGCGTTCAACTTCTTCAACGTCCCTAAATCATCCTGGGCCGGCGCATTGAATGCAACGCACAGCAGAATCAATATCGTGGTTTTCATGAAGTGATTGTTTATGTGTTTACCACCTATGCGGTCACCCTCATCAACCTCTCTTTCAGAACAAAATACATCCTCAACTCTCCCCTGTTCTTTACTTCCATCTCGCCGCGGAATTCGCATTCCATTTGGTCTTTGATCAGCGTATAAGTCTCTTCAGAGATGTTGATACGACCAGGGTCTGAAGCGGTCTCCAGTCGGGAAGCTACATTGACGGTGTCGCCCCAGATATCGTAGGCAAACTTGCGGGTACCAACCACGCCCGCCACCACAGGACCGGTGTTGATGCCGATTCGGACATCGAAGCGGGGCTGGCTGTCGGCCGTCAATTGCTTCTCGCGTTCAACAAATGCCACCATATCCAGCGCCGCCTGCACCATCTTCAAGGCATGATCCTCTGTGGGGAACGGCAGTCCGCCGGCACACATGTAGGCATCCCCCACGGTTTTGATCTTCTCGAGTCCGTGCTTAGCCACGATCTCATCGAAGGCGGAGAAATAGTGATCCACGGTCTTTACAAGCACTTCCGGCGACATCCGCTCGGCATATTGGGTAAATCCTTTGAAGTCGGCGAACAGCACCGTGACGGAGTCGAACTTCTTGGCCATCACCCGTCCGTTTTCTTTCAGCTCCCGGGCCGTCTCCTCCGGCAATATGTTCAGGAGCAGTTCGTCGGAACGCTGCTTCTCCCTGTCGATGATGCGGTTGGTCTCACGGATATACGTGTAGCGGCGATACAATCCCACGGCCAGCAAAACGATCAGAAGAAGGGCGATCACGCCGAAAACGAGAATGATCTGCTGGTTCTTCTTCTGTTCACTGAGCAGATCGACTTCCATCTGCTTCCTCGACACCTCGAACTCCGTGCGCTGGTCGGCCATGCGCTGCACGGAGGCAATATTGGTAACGCTGTCCTTGTACGCGATGTGTTCTTTATAGAACGTCAACGCCTCCTTGGCCATCCCCTTCTGCTCGTAAATCCGGCTCAGGCGAAGGCAGGCGTCGCTCACCTGGTCTTTCAGACCGTGCTTGCGCGCCAACTCCAGGCTCCGCTGCGCGTAGGTGAGCGCCGTATTGTATTCCGATTTCCGTAAGTAGATGTCAGAGATGTAGGCCAGGTACACGGCAATCGGGTAGTACTCGCGCTTGTCTTCCAGCAACAGGATCGCGAGGTTCATGTTGGCTTCGGCCTGCAGGTTATTGCCAAGCTTGGCGTAAATCATTCCCAGGTTGCCCAGCGCATAGGCCTGACCTACAATGTGGTGCTGCATCCGGAAGATGGTCTCCGCCTCCACGGTATACAATAAGGCCGTGTCCAGTCGCCCGTAGTTGATGTACTCGTCACCCGCATTGAGCAGCCCCGAGGCCAGGTTGATCGAGTCCTTCTCCAGTCGCAGTACTTCAATGGCGTTCTTGTGATAGCGGACGGCTGTAGCATGGTTCCCCATGATGGCATAGACATCGGCGATGGCGACGTTTACCGTGGCCAGCCGTTTCTGGCTCTTGATCTTTTCTGCGATGGACGCCGCGCGGAGGTAACTCTCCAGCGCCGGGGTAAGATTACCCTTGAGCCGCAGTGCATTCCCTTTCTGAACATAACCCTGTAGGAGATAGTCAGCCGAGTCAACGGCGCCCGCTGCTTCGATGAGTAGTTCACTGAAAAGCAGTTTCTTCTGCGTGTCAGGATGATTGATGGCAATGTCCCGAAGCAAATCAAGCCGCTGGCCGGGCGGGTACTGGCCGTTGGTAAACACGCGCTCCAGGCTGTCGCCAATGGCCTTGTCCTGGGCCAACGCCGATACAGCTGTCAAAAGAAAAAAGCCCATGATACCACGGGCTTTGCTCCATGACCGGCAAGTGCGCTTCAAAGCAGGCTTCACAAACACTTGCGGCGGTGTCGGTTAATGGACTTCGATCTTCGGATCAATGTGGAAGGTACCCTTCTTCTTTACACCGTTGTTGGTAACGGTGAACGAGATCTGGTACTTGTAGTTGTTGCCGTTGGTGGCATAAAGCACTTTGCCGCTGACCTTTCCAGGGTTGTCACGGGTGTCTTTCAAATTGTTGGAGCCAAATACATTCTTTCCACCCTGGTAGTTGATGGAGGTGATCTGCACGATGTCGGTCTCCGGTGCATCGGAAGAAACGCCCTGCCACACAACGGTCTCACCGACGTTGACTACGATCGTATAGTTCTCGTTCGTCACGTCATCGCCCTGCCCAAAATTGCAGTAGGCACTTTCGTTGGGTGTCTTGATGTCCGCCGTGTTGACGTATAACGTAACAACAGTGGGCTCATCCTGCGGCGGCAAGTGAGGAGTAAAGGCAGATAACATTAATGCGCAGGCCGCCGTCAGCAGGGTGGACGCGCGCAACGAGTTTGGGGTGTTTTTCATGGGGGCTTAGGTTATGGGTCGCTTCACAGTTACTCAAGGTAGCGAAAGGACCCGGATTTCCCAGTCTATCGCTTCACGGCGGTTCGATAAAGAATACTGCACATAGCCACGAAGAAGGCGACGCCGAGCAGGTGATAGCCCGTCGTGCCGAGCGCTCCTACCATGCTGTGCTCGATATTCAGTGCTTTCATGAAGCCTTCTGCCGTCACCGTCAGAATGGCGGCCAGCACGCCTGTCAGCGCGCCGCCGGCGATAAGCCCGGTAGCAAACAGACTGCCTTTGCCTAGATCTTCTTCCTCCTTCGCCTCATTCCGCTTCTCTGCGCGGTAGTCGACATATCCTTTGATGGCGCCGCCGATGAAGATCGGAAGGGTTGTGGCCAGCGGCAGGTACAAGCCGATGGCGAAAGCAAGGGCCTTGATGCCGCAGAGTTCGATCATCACGGCAAGGAATACGCCCACCATGACGAACTGCCAGTCGAGGTTGAATGAAAGTATACCCCTTGCCAGTGTGGCCATCAGCGTTGCCTGCGGCGCCGGGTAGCGGTCGCTGCCTACGGCATGACGAATCCCCTGGGCGGCCATTTCGGTCGTAGGCGTATCGAGAATGTTCACCACCCAACCGATGGCAACGGAAGAAACAATGGCACCGATGAACAGGGCAATCTGCTGGTAACGGGGTGTCGCGCCAACAATGTAGCCGGTCTTCAAATCCTGTGACGTAGCACCGGCGTTGGCCGCTGCGATGCAAATCATCCCTCCTACAACCAGCGCGAGCGGCTCGTACAACTTACCGCTCCAACCCACGGCTGTAAAGATCAGGCAGGTACCCATGAGCGTGGCAATGGTCATTCCCGAAATGGGACTGTTGCTGGATCCTACCAGCCCCACGATGCGGCTGGCTACCGTGACAAAGAAGAAACCGAAGATGATGATCAGTACGCCGATCAGCAGCTTCTGGATAAGGCTGTCGCCAGGAATATTGGGCATAATGGTGAGCACGGCGATGAGGATGATGCTGCCGATGATCACCACCTTGAACGACAGGTCGCGCTCGGTACGGAGCACGGTCTGCTCGCCTTTCTCTTTTAGCGAACCCATGCTCTCCCGGAACGAGCTGATGATCGTCGGGATGGTTTTCATGAGGGTAATGAACCCGCCGGCCGCCACCGCGCCTGCGCCAATCTGGCGGATGTACGCCCGATAAATGGCATCCGCGTAGCTGGCGAAGGTGTGACTGGCCGGGTCCCACGACCCGGGTCCGCCGGATGCGCTGATATCGGTGAGATAACCGAGCTTGACCAGTTGCATGGCAATGGTATCCGCCGGCACGAGTGTGGCCAGCAGCGGTGTCATCGCCCACCAGGCAAGAACAGAACCTGCGACAAGTACACCTGCGATTTTGGGACCGATGATATATCCCACACCGAGATACTCGGGTGTAATCTCTCCTCTTGTCGCCGCCGATGGCCAGAACTTGTTCATCTGGCTGGTCATGTAAGCCGGCGTTTCCGCGATGACGTGAATAACTTTCTGAAGTATGGCATAACCGAATGCCACGCCCATGCCGATGAAGGCGGTCCGCGCAAACTCTCCCCCTTTTTCTCCCGCCTGCAGCACCGAGCCGCATGCCGTTCCTTCCGGGTACGGAAGTGTGCCATGCTCTTTCACAATCAGTGAGCGCCGCAACGGAATCATCATCAACGTGCCCAGCATACCGCCGAAGGCAGCGAGGATGAGGATGGTGAGGTAATTGAAATAGCTCTCGCCGACGCTGATGCCGTTCTCACCGGGCGAGAGAAACAGAAAGCCCGGCAGCGTGAACACCACACCCGCGGCAATCGACTCACCCGCCGACCCCGTGGTCTGGATAATGTTATTCTCCAGGATGGTTGTCTTGAGAAACTTTCTTCCCAGCGTGATGGCGATAACAGCAATCGGTATGGAAGCCGATACGGTCAGTCCCGCCTTGAGGGCGAGGTACACCGTCGAACAGCCGAATAGTATTCCGAAGAGTACGCCGAAGCCTACTGACTTGACGGTGAACTCGGCAATGTTTTGCTCCGGGGCGATGTAGGGTTTAAAGTTCTTTTCCATGATTCAATGGGTGGGTTGAATGAACAGTCATTTGGATACCATGCGGTTGTAAACAATCATCAGGGCCGTGGACACCAGTCCTACGCCGGAGAGAATGTACCACATCATGGCCGGGTTGGTATGCAGGTAAGTCAGCCGCAGGTAATCCGCGATCACGCCGGCCGAAAAGGAGCCGATCGCCACCGGCAGGAACGCAAAGCCCATGAAGGTACCGATCTGATCTTTGGGCGCCAGCGAACTCACGTACTCATAAAACCGAGGCGCCTGGGTTGCTTCACCAAATGCATACACGGCAACACCGATGATAGCCGTAAGAATAGTTCCTCCGACTCCGATAATGATCCATGACAAACTGGCGATCCCAAAGCCAATCGTAATGGCCGTTACGGGTTTGAGCTTACTCGCGATAGCCGTTACGGGCACCGTGATAACGATCAAGGTAATGGCGTCAACGGTCTCCAGAAATTCGAACGCTTCGTACTTGAGCACTTCGGTGACGTAGAAGGGAAACGAGTAGAAAATCTGCCAGAACATCAGCCAGAAGCCGGAGAAGATCAGCAGGAAGGCCATGAACTTGCCATTCTTGAAGACCAACAGCATGTCGCGAAACACTTTTCCAAACGTCTTCTTCTCTCCCACCTCGCCGCCGGGCTCGCGGAAGAAGATGAATGTGCCGATAATAAGCAACAGCGATGTCAGCGACGACATCATGAGCACGTACTCAATCCCCAGGTCAGCCCGAACGCGATAGGCCAGCAACGGCCCGATGGCACCGCCAAGATTGACCAGCGTGTAGTAGATCGAGAATCCCAGCGCCTGCGACTTCTCGCTCGTGGTTTTCGCCACCGTACCCACGACACATGGCTTAATGAGTGAACCTCCCACGGCAGTGAGCATCAACACGGCCAGCACGTAATTTCTTTTTCCAATGGCTTCGGTAATCGACTGTCCATATTCCATACCGGCGAGACCGATGAGGAAGTAGCCAACGCAGAAGATGGCAAAGCAAGCCATCAGGGATCGGCGGAACCCGTACTTGTCGACGATGACGCCGGCGACGATCGGCAGTGAATACAATACAGCATTAAAGAGGCCGGCCAACTGCCCGGCTTCTTCATTCAGGCCTACTTTGTTGGCGAGGTAAACGGTGAGCACGGCTTTGGAGCCGTAGTACGCCAGTCGTTCGAAAAGTTCAAGTGTGTTTGCTACCCAAAAGGTGGGTTGAAATCCGGTGCGGATCTCCTGCCATCGCTCGGCTATCGTCATTCGATGCGGTTTAGGTGTTGTTAAAGTAAACGATCGCCCTCAGTTTTCCCAACCGCGCATGAAAAAACCCCGATGCGGATCGGGGTTCGTTGGGGGTTTAGTTGTCTTCGCGCTCGGGCTCGAGGCTCCACTTCTCCGGTGAACGCCACAGACTGCTGAGCAGCAACTCGCGCATGAAGATGAACTCCTTGGGGAGCCGGTCATACATGCGTTCAAAGAGTTCGGCGTGCGCCAGCAATTCAGTCTTCCACTGCTCGCGTTCGATTGACATGATGCCGTCGAACTGCTGCACGCTGAAGTCCATGCCGGTCCAGTCGATGTCGCTGTAGTGCGGCATCCAGCCGATGGGGCTCTCCACGGCGTTGGACTTTCCTTTGATCTTTTGGATGATCCACTTCAGTACGCGCATGTTGTCGCCGAAGCCGGGCCATATGAAGTTGCCTTTGTCGTCTTTGCGGAACCAGTTCACGCCGAAAATACGGGGCGGGTTCGGGATGTTTCGCCCGAACTGCAGCCAGTGGTTGAAGTAGTCGGCCATGTGGTAGCCGCAGAACGGCAGCATGGCGAACGGGTCGCGGCGAACTTTGCCAATTTCTCCAAATGCGGCGGCGGTCATCTCAGAACCCATCGTCGCGGCGAGGTAAACGCCGTAAGCCCAGTTGTGAGCCTGGTAAACCAACGGCACCGTCGTGCTTCTGCGACCGCCGAAGATGATCGCGCCGATCGGCACGCCTTCGGGGTTCTCCCATTCTTTGTCGAGCACCGGGTTTTGTGAAGCGGGTGCCGTGAAACGTGCATTCGGGTGCGCCACCGGTTTGCCGGATGCAGGATCCCATTTCTTTCCGTGCCAGTCGATGATGTCCTTCGGCACTTCCTTCGACATGCCTTCCCACCAGATGTCGCCATCCGGGGTCACACCCACGTTCGTGAAAATGGTGTTGCGTTCCACCGTCTTCATCGCGTTAGGATTCGACTTCATGTTCGTACCGGGAGCAACACCGAAGTAACCTGCCTCCGGGTTGATGGCGTAGAGTTTGCCTTCCTTGTTGGGTTTGATCCAGGCGATGTCGTCACCGACCGTGGTGATCTTCCAGCCATTGAGTTCCTTCGGCGGGATGAGCATCGCAAAGTTGGTCTTACCGCAGGCACTCGGGAACGCAGCGGCGACATAAGTCTTCTCCCCTTGCGGGTCTTCCACACCGAGGATCAGCATGTGTTCAGCCAGCCAACCTTCGTCGCGGGCCATCACCGATGCAATGCGCAGGGCGAAACACTTCTTGCCCAGCAGCGCGTTGCCGCCGTAGCCGGATCCGTACGATACGATGGATCGCTCTTCGGGATAATGTACTATGTATTTAACAGTAGGGTTGCACGGCCACTTGGCATCTTGCTGGCCGGGAGCCAGCGGAGCTCCGACGGTGTGCACGCATTTTACAAAATCGCCTTCCGCTCCCAGTTGATCGATTACTTTCTTGCCCACCCGGGTCATGATGTGCATGTTCACCACCACATATTCCGAATCGGTAATTTCTACGCCGATCTGCGAAATGTCGGAACCCAGCGGGCCCATGCAGAACGGGATAACATACATCGTGCGACCCTTCATGCAGCCGGCCATCAGCTTCTTGAGGGTTTGCTTCATCTCTTTGGGATCGACCCAGTTGTTGGTAGGGCCGGCATCGTCCTTCTTGCGGCTGCAGATATAAGTCCGGTCTTCTACGCGGGCCACGTCGCTGGGATCGGAAAAGCAGGCGTAGCTGTTCGGGCGTTTCTCCGGATTTAACTTGATGAACGTGCCTTTGTCGACCAGTTGTTGACAGAGCCGGTCGTATTCTTCCTTGGAGCCATCGCACCAATAGACTTCATCGGGGGTAAACTGAGACTTCAGTTGTTCAACCCAGTCCAGCAGTTCGGTATGGGCTATTTTGTAAGCGGGTTTTGACATCGTTGCAGTGGCACTCATAAATCAGGTGTTTGATGCAAAATAAGGAACGGTGGCCGCAATTGGAAATGACCAAAATCAGGCATTATGTGCACAATGGTCTCCCAGTCGCAGATGTGCCGGAAGCCCATATATTTGCACAAAATCTGAGCTGTGAACAGAAAAGTCAACATCGGTATCGTGCAAATGTCCTGCTCGGCGTCGCCGAAGGAGAACCTGGACAAAGTGAAGCCCAAAATCGCCGAACTGGCGTCCCAGGGCGCACAGATCATCTGCCTGCAGGAACTCTTCACTTCCCTCTACTTCTGTGACGAAGAGGACCACGACAACTTCAAACTGGCCGAACCTATTCCGGGGCCGTCGACGGAGTTCCTCAGCCCCCTTGCCAAACAGCACAACGTGGTCATCATCGCCTCTCTTTTCGAAAAGCGGTCGGAAGGATTGTATCACAACACCACCGCCGTGATCGACGCTGACGGCAAGTACCTCGGCAAATACCGCAAGATGCACATCCCGGATGACCCGGGTTATTATGAGAAATTCTACTTCACGCCGGGCGACCTCGGCTACAAGGTGTTCAAGACCAAATTCGCCACCATCGGTGTGCTCATCTGCTGGGACCAATGGTACCCGGAAGCCGCCCGCATCACGGCATTGTCCGGCGCGGAGATCCTCTTCTATCCCACCGCCATCGGCTGGGCCGATACACAGGACAAGGAGACAAACACAGAACAATACAACGCGTGGCAGACGATCCAGCGCTCCCACGCCGTAGCCAACGGGGTGTGGGTCGTAAGTGTCAACCGCGTCGGCACGGAAGGACACATGAAGTTCTGGGGCGGTTCGTTTATCTCCAACCCGTTCGGCAGCGTGTTGTACCAGGCGTCGCACGACAAAGAAGAAGTTCACCTGCAGGAACTGGACATGAGCAAGAGCGATCGCTACCGCACACACTGGCCCTTCCTGCGCGACCGCCGTATTGATTCTTACCAGCCCATTACCAAACGCTTCATCGACGAGGACTGACCTGCCCTTATGAAACAGACACCCCGCGAACTCGGCTTCCGCTTTCCCGCCGAGTTCGAAAAGCACGAGTCCACCTGGCTGAGCTGGCCACACAAAGAGGCTTCCTGGCCAGGGAAGATTGAATCGATCTATCCCGCCTATTCCTTTTTTGTCAAGTTGCTCGCGCAATCGGAGAAAGTGAATATCAACGTCGCTGATGAAGCGATGAAGACATCGGCGCTGGGACACCTTGAGAAAGCAGGGGCCGATCTTTCCCGGGTGATGTTTCACTTTAATCCCACGAACGATGCCTGGTGCCGCGACCACGGCCCGGCATTCCTGGTGCACGACAAAGAAAAAAAGCGCGCGATTGTCGATTGGGGCTACAATGCGTGGGGAGGAAAATATCCGCCGCACGATCTCGATGACGTGATCCCGACGCGGGTAGGTAAGACGTTAAACCTGCCGGTGTTCAATCCCGGTATCATCATGGAAGGCGGCTCGGTGGACTTCAACGGAAAAGGCACCGTGCTCACTACGACATCGTGCCTGTTGAACAAGAACCGCAATCCGAATCTCAACCAGGCGCAGATCGAGCAGTATCTTTTGGACTACTACGGCCAGGAGCAGGTACTCTGGCTCCACGACGGCATCATCGGCGACGACACGGACGGGCATATTGATGATATTACCCGGTTCATCCGTTCACACACGGTGGTCACGGTGATCGAGCACAACAAGTCGGATGAAAATTATGCGCCGCTGCAGGAGAACCTCAAGCTCTTGAAAGCGATGCGGCTGCCCGACGGCAAGCCGCTGGAGATCATCGAACTCCCGATGCCTGACCCGATCGTCTATGAAGGTCAGCGGTTGCCGGCGTCGTATGGAAATTTCTACATCTGCAACCGGTACGTGATTGTCCCCACGTTCCGCTGCGCGAATGATCATGTGGCCCTGGAAATCCTTCAGCGGGCCATGCCCGATCGCGATGTAGTCGGTATCGATTCCGTGGATATTATCTGGGGACTGGGCAGCTTTCACTGCCTGAGCCAGCAGGAGCCTTCTGTTTAGGCCGGCTGGTGTGCCTTGATCCAGGCGTAGGCCTCCGACTCGTTCGAAAAAACACCCAGGCTGAGGTTGCGCGAGCGATACTTCTCTTCGGCATCCATCTTGAAACGCTCCATCGGGTAGTCCGCGAAAATGGAAGCGCCGAGGATGACAGCATGAACTTGTACTCCGGCCTTGTCAAACACCAAGCCCTCCCACTCATCGACCAGCCACTGCTCAATATCAAGTTCCAATTCACCGAGCAATTCAGTGTTGGCCAGCCAGGCGAGGTTGGTATAGGTTTTCTTCAGTTGAATATACTCGTCGAGGATGCGGAGGAGGTTGAATTTGAATTCCTCCCCGGGAGGCGCCTTCAGCCAGCGGTGGCGCAATACAGGGACGTCGTCGTCCAGTTCACAGCGCACAAACTCGTTTTCAAAAATCCCGATGATCATAACCCTTCATTCTCCACAACCCCTCAACGTAATCGGGTGCCTTAGAGTTCTCTGATTTTAATGTTGCGGAACCACACCTTGTTGCCGTGATCCTGGAGCATCAAGTGCCCCTTCCGGGCCGTTCCGAAGTCGGGGTATTTCACAAACTTGCTGCCTTTGATCATGGCAGCCCATTCGGGGGTGAACATGGTCGTTTCCACCTGGAGGACATTGTTCAGCCAGAGCTCCAGGTGTCCCTTGTTGCAGATAATCTTCGCCGTGTTCCACTCCATGGGAGCTTTCACCGATTCCTGCTTGGACGCGATCAGGTCGTACAGGTTGCCGGCCCGGTGCTTGGGAATCTTTCCGTCGGGGTGACGGTCGTTGTCCAGGCACTGCATCTCCGGACCGGTGTGCCAGGCATGCTCATACTTCGGGGATTCTACCGCAAGGAAAATAATCCCGCTGTTCCCTCCTTCTTCGACTTTCCAGTCCACCGACAGTTCGAAGTTCTCATACTCGCCATCCGACAGCAGGTCGCCTTTCCCTTCGGCTTGGGGGTCAAACGACAGCGAGCCGTCAGTGGCTTTCCAGGCCGCGCCATTCGACTTGTTCAGGTATACATGCCACCCTTTCGTTGTCTTTCCATCGAAGAGCAGCTTCCAGCCGTCTTTCTTCTCCTGGGCCGTAAGCGTATTCTGAGCCCGTGAAGTCAGGCTGAACGCCAGGCAGAAGGCAATTGCGATCGAGAGTATTCTCATGGTCGGTCTGTTGTATAGCTGGATCAATGTTCCTTTTCTCCGTCCAATGAAAGCACATACCGTGCCATCGCCTCGGCATCTGATTCACTCAGGTCGACGTGTGCCGCCATGGGGATTTGCCCCCAAACGCCGGAACCGCCTTTCATGATCTTCTGCGCCAGCATCTTCACATTGGCTTCGGTGAACTCATATTTCTCGGCCACCTTCAGGTGAGCCGGACCAATTACCGTATTGGTGCGGTGGTGGCATGTGTTGCAATCATTGCTCTTCACGAGCCCCTCTCCCCTCGCAACCTGGTCGACGGCGGCCGGCTTACTGCCACCCGCATCGTTGGCCACGTATTCTTCCGTTGGCGCTGATTCCTTTTTCGACGAGCACGCGGCCAGCCAAACCAGTCCTGCCAATACCATTATTCTCACTGTCATTTTCATCGATTAAATACCCAGTATCTTCTTGTTCAGTTTTTGATCCTTACCCGTGGCTGCAAAATCGTCAAAGGCCTTGTCGGCTGCACGAATAATGTGACGAGCGATAAAGGGAGCCCCTTCGGCGGCGCCCTGCTCAGGATGCTTCAGGCAGCACTCCCATTCCATAACGGCCCAACCTTCAAAATTGTATTGGGTCAGCTTGGAGAAGATAGCCCCAAAGTCAATCTGACCGTCTCCGAGTGAGCGGAATCTCCCAGGCCGGTCGATCCATGATTGATAACCGC
This sequence comes from Cyclobacteriaceae bacterium, assembly GCA_044221195.1. GTDB lineage: Bacteria > Bacteroidota > Bacteroidia > Cytophagales > Cyclobacteriaceae > ELB16-189. Next base: position 165,935 of record JBGAPO010000004.1, on the reverse strand, counting down.
CGTAGACACCGCTCTTTCCCGTCGGGTTAAACTCCGCATCCTTAACATGCATCATTTTGATGAACGGATGGTAGAAGTCGATGAACTGGAGGTAATCCAGTTGCTGCAGCACGAAGTGGCTGGGGTCATACAGTATGTTGCACCGCTCGTGCTTGCCCGTCGCCTGATAGAATCGCTCGAAGGTTATTCCATCGTGCAGGTCTTCGCCGGGGTGAAGCTCATAGCACACGTCGACACCACTCTTGTCGAACAGATCGAGGATAGGCTTCCACCGTCGGGCGAGTTCTTTGAACCCATCCTCAACTAATCCGGCGGGCCGTTGGGGCCATGGATACATGGTGTGCCACAGCAGGGCGCCTGAAAACGTTACGTGAGCTTTCAGCCCGAGGTTCTTGCTCGCCTTGGCGGCTTGTGTCAGCTGGCCTACCGCCCACTGTGTCCGCGCCGCCGCTTTGCCGCGAACTTGTTTCGGTGCGAAACCGTCGAACAAATCGCCGTAAGCCGGGTGCACCGCCACCAGCTGTCCCTGGAGATGTGTTGACAACTCGGTTATCGACAAGCCTTGCGATTCGACGGTCCCCTTTACTTCGTCGCAGTAGTCCTTGCTCTTGGCTGCCAGCGCCAGGTCAAAGTAGTTGGCGTCCCAGGTCGGTATCTGCACCCCTTTATATCCGAGCGAAGCCGCCCATTTGCAGATTCCTTCCAGCGTGTTGAAAGGTCGCTTGGGCCCAAGGAACTGGGCGAGAAAGATGGCGGGGCCTTTGATGGTCTTCATGACTGCTTGATGGTTACCCATTTTTGTTTTGCACGCGATGACTTCACCGCGGCCTCGACGAACTCCATGCCGCGAACACCTTCTTCCACGGAAGGGAAGTCGTAATCGGCAGCTTTGGTTTTTCCCGGCTTGAACTCCCGCACGGCGCGGGCAAAGTTTTCATAAATGTTGGCGAAGGCTTCAATGTATCCTTCCGGGTGACCGCTGGGCGTACGTGTGCTGGCTTTCGCTGCGGCAGAGACATACCCAAAGCCCGTGCGATAAATCTCTTTCGGACGGTCCGGCCATTTCACGATGAGAGTATTGGGCTCTTCCTGGTGCCACTCCAGTCCGCCGAGCTCTCCGTACACGCGGATCGTGAGGTTGTTTTCTTCGCCGGCGGCAATCTGCGTGGCATTGAGAACGCCCGACGACTTATTGTCAAATGTGAGGAGCATCGATGCATCGTCGTCGAGCTTCCTTCCTTTCACTACGCGATTAAGTTGGGCACAAACGGAAGTGATCCGGTTGCCGGTGATGTACTCCGCCAGGTTCGCCGCGTGGGTGCCGATGTCTCCCGTGGCGCCGCCGAGTCCCGAGCGCTTGGGGTCCGTGCGCCACGCGGCTTGCTTTTGGCCGGTAACTTCCAGCGGTCCGGAAAGCCAACCTTGCGTATACTCGGCATACACCTTTCGAATGGCCCCCAGCTTTCCGGAAGCAACTAGGTTGCGGGCCTCCTTCACCATCGGGTATCCGGTGTAGGTATGCGTGAGGGCAAGCAGAAGTTTCGATTTGGAAGCAATGGCAGACAGCTTTCTGGCTTCTGCCACCGTCAGCGTCATAGGCTTGTCGAGCACAACATGGAACCCGCTCTCGAGAGCCATCTTGGCAGGGGCATAGTGCACGTGATTGGGTGTGACGATGGCGACAAAATCCATCCGCATGTCGCCCGGCAAGTTCTTTTCCTTGCGGAACATCTCGGCGAAGGAGCCATAGATGCGGTGCGGGTGGAGGCCCAGGGATTCGCCTGCCGCGCGTGATTTTTCCGGGCTGCTGCTAAAGGCGCCGCAGACCAATTCGATATTTCCGTCGAGGGCGGCTGCTTTGCGGTGCACCGCGCCGATGAAGGCGTCCAGGCCGCCGCCCACCATTCCCATTCTCAATTTACGCTTCATGGTTTTGTCGTAGTTCGCCGTGGTGAAAAATCATCAAAATTTGCCAATAATAAAACTGCCGCGCCCTAATTCCCGGGATAATGATAGGAACGGTTTGCACCTCCGCCAAGAAGATACCATCTTCATGGTCAATCCAATCCCCATGAACAACAACGTGAATCCGTCGCGACTATTTATTGCCAGCTGCCTGGCACTGCTCGTCACTTCGCTCACCTTCGCCATCCGCGCCAAGATCGAAGGCGTCTTCAGCGCCGACTACCATCTCACAGCCGAAGAAATCGGCTGGGCATTCGGCCCGGCCTTCTGGGGATTCACACTCGCTACGTTTCTCGGCGGCGTGATTATCGACGTCGTCAAAACCCACCGCATCATCTGGACAGCATTTGTCGCGCATGCCGCCGGCCTCACGCTTTTGCTGATGGCCGATGACAAGATTTCGCTGTTCATCGCCAACCTGATCATCGGCTTCGGCAACGGCAGCGTAGAGGCCGCCTGCAATCCGCTGGTGGCGACGATCTACCCCACCGAGAAATCGAGGATGCTCAACCGCTTTCACGTCTGGTTCCCCGGCGGCATTGTTATCGGCGGCCTGCTCGCGTGGCTCGTCATGACGCAGTTGAACTTGTCGTGGCAGGTGCTCACTTCGTTGCTCTTCATCCCGCTCGCACTGTACGGCTACTTATTCTTCGGACAGCCGATCCCGGAAACGGAACGCGTGTCGAGCGGAGTCAGCTACCGGGATATGTTCAAGAACCTCGCCGCCCCGGTCACGCTGCTCGTACTCGTTGGCCTGATGATCCTCGCCGCCTCCGTGCCTTCGCTGCAGCCCGACTTTAGTACCAACTTGCCGTATATTCTCCTGGGCATTGCCGCCGTTGCCGTTATTGTGGAAGGGCGATTAGTCAATAAGGTAAGCCTGTTATTCCCCCTCATGCTGTTGGCGATGTTTCTCACCGCCTCCACGGAACTGGGCACCAACCAATGGATTAACGCACTCCTCGAAGGCGCCGGCATTGATCCGATGATCATCCTGGTAGTCGTCACGGGCATTATGGCCGTTGGTCGCTATTTCGCCGGACCGCTGATCCACCGCCTCAACCCTCCCGGTGTGCTGCTGGCTTCGGCGGCGCTGTCGGTCGCAGGACTCTATTGGCTTTCGGAGGCCCAGGGGCCGGGGATGACCATTTCAGCGGCGATTGTGTTCGCGGTGGGCGTCTGTTACTTCTGGCCGACAATGCTGGGTTTTGTCTCCGAATACCTGCCCGGCACCGGGGCACTCGGGCTGTCCGTCATGGGCGGCGCGGGCATGGTGGCCACTTCCATGGTGCTGCCGATCATGGGGCGCTCCATCGATAATGCAGGACCGCAGGCTACCCTGAAGTTCATGACCCTCTTGCCGGCTCTCCTGGTCGTTATCTTTGTGTGGGTAAATGTGATCGCCCGCAAAAAGTCGCGGGCGCATTGACAATTGTCATCGATTATTCGCCAACAAACTGCAATTTTAGCACGGTAAACCCCACGCTATGAATCGTATTTACGCGCTGATCACTTTTGTCTTCGCCTTCATCCTTTCAGCCCACGGCCAGGACGGCCACTACTGGACGCAGCAATACGGAACCAAGTCCATGCTCCTGAGCGGTTCTGTCATTGGTGGCGTCGACGACCTCGGCGCGGTGTATTACAACCCCGGCCGGCTGGCGCAGATCGAAAACCCGGCATTCTTGTTGAGTGCCAGTGTCTACGAATACAACATCCTCAAGGCTTCTGATGCGTTCGGCAACAACAAGAGCGCCTCGAAAGCGGAAATCAAAGGCGTTCCCACCCTCGCCGCCGGTACATTCAAAGTGAAATTCCTCCCCGGTCACCATTTCGCCTACGCCATCATGACGCGCCAACTCGCCGACGTGAGCACACAGTACAGCAATGAGGTGTATTCGGACGTGTTCCCCAGCGTCCCTGGCAAGGAATGGTTTACGGGGCTCATGGGCGTAACCAACAAAGCCAATGAACAATGGATCGGTCTCACCTGGTCACATACCCTCAGTAAAAAGATGAGCATTGGCGTCACCACCAACTTTGTCAACAACTTCCAAACCCGTGGCGCGTCCATCGACTTGCGCGGACTTTCCGCGTCCGATTCGGTGGCACAGTATCACTACAACCGGAGCTACGACTATAAGGAGACAGGTCTTTTGTGGAAGATCGGGCTCTCCGGACAATTTGGAAAGTGGAACCTGGGTCTTACGATCAAAACGCCGATGGTCGGCTTCTCCGGCAGCGGCAGCTATAACTACCAGCTGTTTTCCAGTTCCATACCCGGCCTTAACAAAGGGCCCGATGTATATACCACGAGCAGCCAGGAGAACCTGGTCGCCAAGTCGAAATCACCCTGGGCTGTCGGCTTTGGTGCTACCAGGACGATCGGCAGAAACAAAATCCATTTCAGCACGGAATGGTACTCCGGAATCTCCAAGTACACCCTGATGTCGGCTAATGACCATTACAGCCAAAGCCGTCCAATCACGCAGAACAGCTTCTTCCTCACCGATGAGATGAAGAGCGTATGGAATGCCGGTATTGGATTCGAGGTTTATGTCAGTCAGCACGTGTCTGGCTTCGCGAGTTTCAGCACCGACTATTCCAGTGTTTCCAATGATATCACCCGCTTTATCCAGCGGCTGCCGGAAGCGGCCAACAACTCCTGGAAGGCCGACTTCTTCAATGTGGGAGGCGGCGTGGTGCTGGATTTCAAAGGCGCCGATATCACCTTGGGCGTCACCCACACGGGCGCCAAGCAGACGGTGCCCCGGCTCGTCAATTTCCCGGATAACGGCGGCGGCGGCAACGGCACCATTTTCGATCCCAACTCCACGACGGATCTCGAGTGGGACCGCTGGCGCGTGGTGTTCTCCTTCTCTTTCCCCTTCCTGGCTGACTACGCCAAGAAGAAACTGGAAAGTGGCGGCGGGGATGCCGACAAGAAATGATCGCTTAGTTACTGAGCAGCCTGGCGATGTGCTCCGGGTTCGTTTCGCCGGAGAACAAATCAATCAGTTCGCCGTCTTTGGAATAGACAAATATCTGCGGGAGGCTGAGCAGGCCGAATGTGCCGGCGATGGTGCTGTGTTCGACATGCACCAGGTTCAGGTTCTCTATCCCGGCCAAACCAGCCTTATCCCGGAATGCCATAACCGTCTCCACAGGTTCGGCTGACATCAGCACCACGTTGCACGATTTGAACAGGTCGATTCGTCTCTTCAGCGTTTCTACCTGGCGCTGACAATGATCACATTCTGAATTGAAGTAGACGAGCAGTATGGACCGATCGCCTTTGGGCTGGAAGGGTGCGCCGTCAAGGGTAGTGAGCCGGAGCTCCGGCAGCTTGGCGGCCCGAATCTTCAGTTCATCGACAGAGGAAGGGCGATTCAGGTAAAGAAACAATTGGATGGCGCCAAAGAGGATGACAAACAACCCCGAGGCGATGAGTAGGTACTTTTTCATGACGATGCTGTGAGATATGCTGCTCCGAATACACCCGCGCTGTCACCGAGTAAAGGAGGAACGATCGGCGTGGTCACATGACCGTTGTTGAAGATGTAAGGACGAATCGCTTCTTTTCCGGCCGTGTAGATTTCAGGTATCCGGCTTACGCCTCCCCCGATGACGATCACATCAGGATCTACAATGTTGATCACAACGCTGATGGCCTTGCCGAAGAACAGCACCAGCCGTTCCATGGTTTTCACGGCCGCCTCCTCGCCTTTCAACGACCGCTCGCGGATTTCGTGCATGCGGATTTTCTCCTGCGTGAGCGAGTAATAGTATTTTTCCAGGGATGGTCCGGCAATGATTTTCTCCACACACCCGGACTTGCCGCAGTAGCAGGGTCCGCCGGATTCGTCGAGGAAGTTGTGTCCCCACTCTCCGCCAATGCCGTGATGCCCGTTAATGGCCTGACCGTTGACAATCAATCCACCGCCTACGCCGGTGCCCATGATCACACCGAAGACAACCTTCGCATGAGGAAAGTCGCGCTGAACTATCCCAAGGCGGGCCTCCGCCAGTGCAAAACAGTTGGCGTCATTGGCGATGACCACATCCATCCTGAGTCTCTTGCATAGGTCCTGTTGCAGCGGCTGCCCATTCAAACATTCCGAATTGCATCCGTGCATCGTCTTCGACTCAGGGTCCAACGTGCCGGGTGTTCCAATGCCCAGGCGTGCAGGTCGATAGCCTGCCGCCCGCTCCATCTGCGCGACGAGCTCTTCCAGTTTCGATAACACATGATGATATCCGTTCTCTGCGCCGGTGGGTACCCGGTCACGGAATTGTATGTCGCTGGTACCGCCAGGACCCAGGATGACCCCTTCGGCTTTGGTGCCGCCAAGGTCTATCCCCCACAAGGTTTCTGATCTACCGGCCGTCATCGGCAACAAAATTAGTTGCCTTTTGCATCATATCCTCGATCCGCGCCTTCTCTTCTGCCAACCACTCAGAGCTCCAACCCAGCTGCGCTGCCATGGCGGCAAGAACGGCGTCTTTCACCCGCACCAACCGATGAATATCGAAGAACAACATGCCGGTGCGCCGAACGAGGAAATCATCGGCACGAACTACCTGCTCGTGGTCGATGGCGAACTTGAGTTCAGCCAGTGTCAGACTCACTTCCGGGTCGCTTTCGCTCCGGGCTTCTGCCAGTTGCAGAATTTCATCCGCTTGTCGCCCATACAAGTGCACCAGGTAGGCGCCAGCTGCTCCTTTCAGTCCGAGCTTCTCAATACGACGAGCCACGGTGTTCGTGTAGTCCGCCAATTCCTTCAGATCCTTGAAGGGCAGTCCGGCCAGGAAAAGTTTGTCCGTCGTACACGGCTTCAACTCCCTCCCTTCAAACGCTCCTTCCGCTAACAAGTCCACCACACGCTCGGCCATCTTACGGTAGCCGGTGAGTTTGCCGCCGGCGATGGATATCAGCCCACTGTCGGACTCGAAGATTTCATCTTTGCGTGAAAGCTCTGACGCCGATTTGCCCTCTTCGTGAATCAGCGGCCGCAACCCGGCCCAGCTGGATTCCACGTCTGCCAAATTCAAATGCACGGAAGGAAAGGCTTCATTGACTGCATGAATCAGGTAGCGCACATCCTCCTGCGTTGCCCGCACATCGTCTTTACTGCCCTTATGATCCGTATCCGTGGTTCCCACGTACGTCGTCCGTCCGCGGGGAATAGCGAAGATCATACGGTCGTCCGGAACATCGAAGTAAATCGCCTGCCGCACAGGGAGGCGATGATAGGGCACAACGATATGCACGCCCTTGGTGAGATGCAGGGTCTTCCCCTGGAGGGAGTTATTTGTCTTACGGAGTTCATCCACCCACGGCCCCGCCGCGTTGACGACTACAGCCGCCTGTATGCTGAACTTTTCATTTGTGATGATGTCGACAGCCTCAATGCCCGAGACTTTACCATCATCATAAAGAAACCCGGCTGCTTGCACATAGCTCACAAGCGCCGCGCCTTCTTTCGCCGCCCGCTTGGCAATCTCGATCGTCAAGCGGGCATCATCGGTGCGGTACTCGGCATAGAGTGCGCCACCTTTGATATCATGCGCTTTGAGCAACGGTTCATAGCCCAAGGTCTGCGCCTTGGTAAGCATCCGTCGCTGATCTTCCGTTTTTACACCGGCCAGCCAGTCATATATCTTCAGACCAATGGACGTAAGCCCGTAGCCCAACCCGCGTTTCTCATACAACGGCAGCAGCATCTTCTCCGGAACCACCAGGTGCGGCGCCAGTTTGTGGACGATCGCCCGCTCACTCCCCACTTCTTTTACCAGTGCAAACTCCAGCTGCTTGAGATAGCGCAAGCCTCCATGGATCAGCTTCGTCGAACGACTGCTGGTACCATATGCGAAGTCGTGCTGTTCGATGAGCCCGGTCTTCAATCCGCGGGATGCCGCATCAAGGGCAATGCCTGCCCCCGTAATTCCACCGCCAATGATCAACACGTCCAGGCACTCCTTTTTGAGCCTGTCCAACCGGGATCCCCGTTCAAGACTTGCAAACTGCATGAGCGTCAGTTGTCGATCCAACCTTTGGTCCGCTCTACCGCCTTCTTCCAGCCGGCATAAAGCCGCTCCCGTACACCGCTTTCCATCTTCGGAGTGAAGTTCTTCTGGATGCGGCGGTTCTTGACGATGTCATGCTTCGTCCACCAACCGATATGCATACCGGCGAGGTAGGCTGCACCCATCGCCGTTGACTCAATCACTTCCGGTCGCTCCACATCGCAGCCGAGGATATCGGCCTGGAACTGCATCAGGACTGCATTCGCGCTGGCGCCGCCGTCGACCTTCAGGCTGGATAGCTGAATGGCGGAGTCAGCTTGCATGGCATTTAATATGTCTTTCGTCTGATAGGCCATCGACTCGAGCGTGGCCCGGATGATGTGATCTTTGCCGGTGTCGCGCGTCAAACCGAAGATGGCGCCCCGGGCATACATGTCCCAGTACGGTGCACCGAGTCCCGCGAAGGCCGGCACGAGATAGACCTCGTTTGTACCCAACACCTTGGCGGCAAAATATTCCGAGTCTTTTGATTGGTCGATCAGGTGCATGCTGTCGCGCAGCCACTGCACGGCTGCACCGGCAATAAAGACGCTGCCCTCCAACGCGTATTCAACTCTGTTGTCGATTCCCCAGGCAATGGTGGTGATCAATCCGTTTGAAGAATACTGCAGCTTGCTGCCGGTGTTCATCAGCATGAAGCATCCGGTGCCGTAGGTGTTCTTGGCCGTTCCCGGTTCAAAGCAGGCTTGCCCGAAGAGGGCCGCCTGCTGATCGCCAGCCACACCGGCGATGGGTATCTCCACTCCATCGACCGACCACGTGCCGAACATGCCGGACGAGGAAGCGACCTTCGGAAGCATGGACGGCGGAATGGCGAGTTCCTTGAGCAAGCGATCATCCCATTTCAACTCCTTGATATTATACAACATCGTCCGCGAGGCATTGGAGTAGTCGCTGATGTGCGACTTTCCTTTCGTCAGGTTCCAGATCAGCCAGGTGTCAATGGTACCGAAAGCCAGTTCTCCCCGGGAGGCCTTCTCCGATGCGCCCGGCACCTGGTCCAGTATCCAGCGGATTTTCGTTCCGGAAAAATAGGAATCGATGACGAGCCCGGTATTCTGCCGCACATAGTCTTGCAAGCCTTTCGACTTGAGGCCTTCACAAATGGAAGCCGTGCGCTTGTCCTGCCACACAATGGCATTGTAAACCGGTTCGCCCGTCTTGCGGTCCCACACGACTGTCGTCTCCCGTTGGTTGGTAATGCCGATGGCAGCCACGTCGGCGGGCTGAACACCTGCATCCACCAAGACATTCAGCAGTACCTTGAGTTGCGTCTTCCAAATCTCCACCGGGTCATGCTCCACCCATCCCGACTGGGGAAAAATCTGGCGAAACTCCTGTTGGGCGATCCCTTTGATCTGTCCTTTGGAATCGACCAACAGCGCGCGCGAACTGGTGGTACCCTGGTCGAGAGCGATGATGTATTTCTCCGAGCTCATGGATCAACGGGTCAAGCAAACAATGCAAACACATATACTGCCACGACGCCGCCGATCAGCGGACCGAGGACCGGAATCCAGGCATACTCCCATCCCGATGGACCCTTGTCGTAGACCGGCAACAGGAAGTGAGCGATACGCGGGCCGAGATCTCTCGCGGGATTGATGGCAAATCCCGTGGTGCCGCCGAGGCTCAAGCCGATGGCGATGATCAGGAGGCCGATGGCCATAGGATTCAATCCTTGGGTAAACTCAGTCCGCCCGAAGAGCAGGATCACAAGCACCAGGACGGCCGTAGCCAGTACTTCACTTAACAGATTGAAGAATGTATTGGATACCGCCGGGCTCGTGCAAAAGCAGGCACGCTTGAGTCCCTGGTCGCTTGTGAGTTTCCAGTGCGGACCATAATGCAGCCAGACGAGAACGGATCCGGCGATGGCGCCGGCAAATTGGGCCAGCACGTAGTCAGGCACGTCAGCCCAGGCAAAGTCGCCCTTCCAGGCCAGCGCTACCGTGATCGCCGGGTTGAGGTGAGCGCCGCTGATGGAACCCACGGCATAGACCGCCAGTGTGACGGCGATTCCCCACCCGGCTACGATGGTAAACCAACCGGCATTTTCACCCTTCGTTCCTTTCAAGACGGTTCCGGCAACTACACCGTTGCCCAACAGGATGAGGATCATCGTTCCAAAGAATTCTCCGAAGGCAGCATGCATAGGTGGTTGGTTGAGTTGTGATAATGAAAGACAAAAAGACTACTTTAGGGTTTGGACCCATCAAAATAAGACTTATTGGGGATTGCTCGGTAGATTCGACTAACAAATTAAGGCAGGGACAGGTATGAAATTCAGCCAGGTAACGATCAAGGACATTGCCCGCGAATTGGGCATATCACCCTCCACTGTCTCGAGGGCATTGAAAGATCACCCGGACATCAGCTCCAAGACCAAGGAAGCGGTAAACGCCCTGGCCGAAAAACTGAATTATCAACCCAACATCGTCGCCCTCAACCTGCGGCAAAAGAAGACGTTCACCATCGGCGTTATCATCCCCGAACTGGTACACTTCTTCTTCTCGACGGTTATCTCCGGCATTGAAGATGTCGCTTACCAGGCGGGCTACAGCGTGATCCTCGCTCAATCGAACGAATCATACGAACGGGAAAAGACAGATATCAAGGCGCTCTTCAACAGCCGCGTGGACGGTCTGCTGATGTCGATCTCACGGGAGACCAAGAATTTTGATCACATCGAATCGGTTATCGCCAAGGGCGTGCCGGTCGTCTTCTACGATCGCACCTTCAACACCACCATCTGCAGCAACGTGCTCGTCGACGATTACGTCGGGGCGAAAGAGGCGGTAAACCACCTCATCGACCAGGGCTACCAGAAGATCGCTTTCCTCGAAGGCTCACCGGGATTAATCATCACGGCCGACCGCAAGCGAGGATACATGGATGCGCTGAAAGAGCACGGACTGGAATTCAAAGCCGCCTACATCGAAGAATGCCTCACCGGCAGCCTGGAAGAAGGAAAGCGCGCCACGAAGAAATTACTCGCGATGCCGAATCCCCCGGACGCCATCTTCACCGCCAATGACCCGCTGGCCGTCGGGGCCATGCAGAGTATCAAAGAAGCGGGACTTCGTATTCCCCAGGACGTGGGCGTCGTCGGGTTTAGCAACTGGTCGTATGGCTCGCTGCTGGAACCCTCCCTCACTACCGTCGACCAGCCGGGATTTGAGATGGGGCAGGAAGCGGCACGCCTTCTCATCCGCCACATCGAGTGGGCCGACAAAGACCAGGGCGATCCGCAGCCGGAGACCCGCGTGTTGAAGACCCGCCTTATTGTGCGCGACTCCTCCCTCCGGAATACACCCGTCAAGAAGTAACGCAATCGTTTCCAGAAGAATATACGCCGCCTGCCTTGGCGTACCTCGATTCTTTGGCTTTACTTAAGTGCGATTTTGACGCACCCATGCCCTCCTCTTTAAGCCAGCGGCTCGGAAAGATTTCCACCATAACGAAAACTCCTTACGGGATCGACGCCACCCCGGCGGAAGGCCGCCTTCGCGTGCAGTTCTACGCGGAGAACATCGTACGGGTAACCCAATCACGCTCCGCCGAATTCGACAACTATCCTTATGCCGTTGAAGCCCGGCCCGCGGCGGATTCATTCACCATCGACGATCAACCCGGTGTCATCGAACTCAGGACGCCAAGCCTCCGGGTCCGCATCACGAAAGATCCGCTGAGTTTCTCTTTCCTCGACGAGTCAGGCAACGTGCTGAATGAAGAAGTCCCCGGCCTGGGCACCAGCTGGATCGGCGAACAAGTCACCAGCTATCGCAAACTCCAGGATGGCGAGCGCTTCATCGGCTTGGGTGAAAAGACAGGTCCGCTCGACCGCCGCGGCCACGGCTATCAGAACTGGAATACCGACGCCTTCTCCTACTCGCTCGGTGAAGACCCGCTCTATTGCTCAACGCCTTTCTTCATCGGGCTTCATCATGGAATCCAATACGGCATCTTCCTTGACAACACCCACAAAAGTTTCTTCAACTTCGGCGCCTCCAACAACCGCTTCGCCAGCATCGCCGCTGATGCAGGCGACATGAATTACTACTTCATCCAGGGGAATTCTGTCGCGGAAATTATTGCCGGCTACGCTCATCTCACAGGCCACATGCCGTTACCGCCCAAGTGGAGCATCGGCTACCAGCAGTGTCGTTACAGCTATTACCCTGATTCCGAAGTGCGCACGGTGGCAAACACGTTCCGCGACAAACGCATCCCCGCCGACGGTATTGTGCTCGACATCCACCACATGGACAAGTACAAGATCTTCACGTGGGACAAACAAAATTTCTCCAATCCGAAAGGCCTGGTCCAATACCTGAAGTCGAAAGACTTTGAGGTGGTGCTCATGTGCGATCCGGGCATCAAAGTCGAAGCCGGGTATGATCCGTACGACGACGGGTGCAGGCAGGATGTGTTTCTAAAATATCCGGACGGCGAATACTATACCGGGCAGGTATGGCCCGGGTGGTGCCACTTTCCGGATTACACGAAGCCCGCCGTTCGACAGTGGTGGAAAGAAAAGCTCACCAACTATTCCTCACTGGGTGTGGAGGGCTTCTGGAACGACATGAACGAGATTGCAACGTGGGGACATATGCAGCCGGAGAACATCGAGTTCGACCACGAAGGCGAAGGCGCCACGTCGCGGAAGGCAAGAAATGTCTACGGCTTCCAGATGGCCCGCAGCTCGTATGAAGCGGCGAAAGAACTGCTACACGGAAAGCGCCCCTTCAACCTCACCCGCTCCGGCTACTCAGGCGTTCAGCGCTATGCGGCCGTGTGGACCGGCGACAATGTTTCCTATGACGACCACATGCTCCTCGGCGTGCGGATGATCAACAGCCTCGGACTTGCCGGCATCCCGTTCGTCGGATATGATGTGGGCGGCTTTACCGGTGAGGCCAGCGTAAAACTGTTCGCCCGGTGGATTACACTCGGCGCCCTGTCGCCGTTCTTCCGCGGCCATACGATGGTCAACAGCCCCGACGCGGAACCCTGGGCCTTCGGCGAGGAGGTGGAAAACATCTCGAGAAATTTCATCCGCTTCCGGTACCAGCTGATGCCATACCTCTATTCTGCCTTTGAAGAAGCCTCCCGCACCGGCATGCCCGTGCAGCGATCCATGGCGATTACCCATGCACATGAGCCGTGGGTGTATGATCACCAGTTCCACAACCAGTATCTCTTCGGACCATTTGTTCTCGTCGCGCCGGTGGTGAGCCACCAGCAGTTCACAAAAATCCGCTTCCCGGCCGGTGACTGGTATTCCGTTTATGACGGTCACAAAGTATCGGGAGACCAGGAGGTGATCGTTGAAAGCCCGCTGCACAAACTGCCGGTCTACATCCAGGCCGGTGCCGTAATCCCGATGCAACGGCCGGTCATGCACACGAAGGAAAAAGTGACCGAACTGATCTTACACATTTATTCAGGGAGTACCGACACATCCTTCGACTACTATGACGACGACGGCTCGACATTCGGCTACCAGCAGGGAGTCTACTGCCGGCGGAACCTCCGGCACCAGTCGGCGCAGCGCACCCTGCACATCGGCCAGCAGGAAGGCACATTCCGCACCGCTTTCGATACAATCCGAATTATATTGCATGGCATGAATAAAATCGATCACTTCACGGTCAATGGGAAGAAGGTCGCCGCCGCCGCAACGCGTCACGCCTACTTCCTGCCGCTCGAGAAGTATGATCCCATCGAAGATCCCGAAACCATGGGCGATGAACCGGTGATGGAAGCCGTTATTCCATGGTCGGCATCGCTCATTGAAATTCATTGGTAATGAACAGCCTTCAGCAACGACTTTCAAAAACCTTCCTGGCCATCCTCAGCCTGCCCTCCACAGCGATGGGCTTTGCTCTCTCCGTTCAAATCGCCGCACTTAGCTGGATCCTCTCCACACAATATCACCTCGACATCCATGAAGTGGGTATTGTCTGGGCGGCGGGTCCGTTGGCAGGGTTGGTCGGCCAAGTGGTGATCGGCTTCATCAGCGACAAGACCTGGTTCTGGGGCGGCCGCCGGAGACCGTTTATCTGGATCGGTGGAACACTCGCATCTCTCAGCCTGCTCGCCCTGCCGAATCTCGGCGCCATCAGTGAAGACACCGGGGTGCCCATTCTCGCGGTCGCGCTGCCGGTTGCATTGCTGCTCGACCTGTCCATTAATATCAGCTTCAACCCCACGCGCTCCATCATCGCCGACGTAACACCCGAAGGCGAAAAGCGCACGCAGGGATATACGTGGATGCAGACCATCTCCGGTGCATTCGGCGTACTGGCCTACGGCATCGGCGCCACCAGCGGCAACTACACGCTTATTTACTTCAGCGTGTTCCTCGTGTTCATCTTCTCGATCCTGCCGCCCATGGTGATCGAAGAGCCGCGCGAATTGCAGTCCTCCGCCTCGGCACAATCGTCGGCGAAGAAGTCGAGCCTTGCGGATCTCTACAAGATCTACGCGGCGCACGGCTTCTGTTGGATCGGCGTGCAGACGATGTTTGTCTACATGATCTTCTACGTGAAAGGAAACATGGGCATCACCACCGATGAGCTGTCGGGGCAAGTGGTATCCATTTCATTCCTCGTACTGAGCACGGTGGGGTTCATCTTGCCGGCCGCGGTATTGGAACCGCTGGCAACACGGTTGGGCCGCGTGCGCGTTCACACGCTTTCGATGGCCGCCATGGCGCTGGGCTACCTGCTTATCGTTCTCTTCGGTACCTCGCCCACGGCCGTGTACATCTTCATGGGCATCGCCGGCATCGGGTGGGCAGCAACGGTGAGCCTGCCGTTCGCCATCATGACCGAGAAAGTGGACAAAGCAAAGATGGGCCTCTTTATGGGCATCTTTAATTTGTCGGTCGTGCTGCCGCAACTGCTGGTGAGCCTCGTGCTGGGTGGCGTGATCCAGGCTGCCGAGAACAAGTCGGTGATCTTCATCATCGCCTCCGGTTCGTTGGCGATCTCCGCCATTTTGTGGACATTCGTCAGGGAGGAAGCCGTCGTAAAACCTCCCGTTCCCGGTCTCGGCACCGGCCATTGATTTTCTTATGACCCAACCCAAACCGCATCTCAGTTTCTGGCAAATCTGGAACATGAGCTTCGGATTCCTCGGAATCCAATTCGGCTTTGCCCTGCAGAACGCCAACACAAGCCGGATCTTTGAAACCCTCGGCGCAGAAACCAGCAGCCTCGCGCTTTTCTGGCTCGCCGCTCCCGTCACCGGACTACTCATCCAGCCCGTCATCGGCTTTTACAGTGATCGCACCTGGCACCCAACGTGGGGAAGACGCAGGCCCTACTTCGCCGTGGGCGCGCTGCTGGCGTCGATCGCCCTCTGTGCAATGCCCAACTCCTCGGCTCTTTGGATGGCCGTGGGCGTGCTGTGGATCATGGACGCCTCCATCAACATCAGCATGGAGCCGTTCCGCGCTTTCGTCGGCGACATGCTCCCGCCCGAACAGCGTACCGCCGGCTTCGCGATGCAAAGCTTCTTCATCGGCACGGGCGCTATCGTCGCGTCGTTCTTGCCATGGATCTTTAAGAACTGGTTCGGAATCTCCAACGTAGCCGCAAACCCGGGTGAAATTCCTGACTCGGTCAAATATTCATTCTATGTAGGTTCGTTCATGCTGTTCGTCACCGTCATGTGGACGGTGTTCAGCACAAGAGAGTATCCCCCGCCGGCTGGTGAGCAACAGGGACTTCGGGATCGCGAGAGCCGGAAGATTGAAAATGAGGAAGGCTTCCGCACCCGCTTCGTCAAGCTCAGCTTCCGGCTGATCATCGCCGGGGCGCTGGGTACGGCGCTGATCTTCTACAATGCCTTAGAGAAAGAGCTGCTGGTGTTGGCCCTCGGGCTTGTCGCCTTCGGCCTGATCTTCCTCCTCGCCTCCAGTTATATCCGCCAAGGCCGCTCGTACCTCGGGTTCGTGCACATGGCAAAGGACTTCCTGACGATGCCGCGCACCATGGTGCAACTGGCGTATGTGCAATTCTTTTCGTGGTTCGCATTGTTCGCCATGTGGATTTACACCACTCCCGCCGTGACGGATCACGTCTTCCATTCCACCGACCCCACCACCGCCGCTTATAACGACGGCGCAGACCTGGTGAGTAACCTCTTTGGCGTGTACAACGGCATCGCGGCTATTGCCGCCTTGTTCCTTCCGGCACTTGCCAAACGCACCAGCCGGAGGATGACGCATTTCATCGCACTGACGTGCGGCGGAATGGGCTTGATCTCCTTCTTCTTCGTCACCGATCCCTTTTGGTTGTGGTTCTCCATGATCGGCGTGGGCATCGCCTGGGCCAGCATCCTCTCCGTTCCCTATGCGATGCTTTCCGGATCACTGCCGCCGGAGAAAATGGGATACTACATGGGCGTGTTCAACTTCTTCATCGTCATCCCGCAGATTATTGCCGGCACGGTGCTCGGCTTTATGCTGGTCCACCTCTTCGACCACCGCCCGATCTTCATCCTGGTCAGCGGTGGTATGTCCATGATCATCGCCGGCCTGCTCTGCATGCGCGTGTCCGATGAGGAAGAGGTTGTTATACACCGAAATAACAGCTAAACAATAATCCGTATGGTCTTCAAGAATGCCATCAGCTGGTTCGAGATACCCACGAAGGACTTGAACCGCGCACAACGCTTTTATGAAACGATCTTCGACATGAAGATGACGCCCCTCGACCTGCCCCAGATCAAGATGCGGATGTTTCCCCTGGAAGATATGATGGATGTCGGCGGTGCGCTTGTGCACAACGACCAGTTCTACAAGTCGTCGGCAACCGAAGGAACCCTGATCTACCTGAACGCCAACCCCGATGTGCAGATCGTCCTTGACAGGATCGAAGCTGCCGGCGGAAAGATCCTCATGCCCAAAACACAAATCTCTCCAGAGTACGGCTACATGGCCATGTTCACCGACACCGAAGGCAACCGCATCGCGCTGCATTCCGCTCCTTCTGGCAAATGAGAATTCTCTTTATAGCGATTGTCGCGTTATGTTGTGCATCCGCCAATGCACAGACCAGCAAGGGCTTTTCCAAAGCGATGAAGCAATTGCGCTCATTCGCGACCGCGGATTCTGCGCGCATTCAAACGGCCGTCGACCGCTGGTGGGACGAACGCAAGAAGAAAGACCAGGTGCCCTTCACCTCGCCCGACTCGGCCGTGTTTCTTTACCGCGGCAAGGCATCGTCGGTTTCCTGGTCAGGCGATTTCAATGGGTGGGGTTCCAAGCCGTTCCCCAACCAGGGACGCCGGATCAAGAACACCGACATCTGGATGCTCGCGTGTGCGTTTCCATCTGCCGCACGGCTTGACTACAAAGTCATCCTCAACGGCAAAGACTGGATCATCGATCCCGTCAATCCGCACCAGCAGTTCAGCGGCGTTGGCGGCGGCATGCCCAACTCGGAAATCCGCATGCCGGGATGGCACGTGGATGCCGCACAGGTTTTACGGAAGGAAGTCTCACCCGGCACACTCACGGAACACCGCCTGCAAAGCAAGGCGCTTGGATATGAAGTAAGTTACAGCGTCTATGTTCCCGCAGGCGTTGCGGATCCCTCCCGCCTACCGGTATTCTACGTCACCGACGGCAGCGAATACCTTGACCCGCGTCTCGGCAACATGGCCCGCGTACTTGACAACCTCCTGGCCGACAAACGCATCCAACAGCTCCGCGTCGTATTCGTCGACGCCCGCGATCCGTCCAACACCACCATCAACCGCCGCATGGAGGAGATGAGTCTCAACGAGAAGTACCTCGCCTTCTTTGCCGATGAACTGATCCCGGCGGTAGAAAGCTCGGCAGCTTCACAACTAAATGGCCAGCGCGGCATTCTCGGCACGTCGCTCGGGGGACTTAATTCCGCCTACTTTGCTTTCAGCCGCCCCGACTTGTTCAACCGCATCGGCATCCAGTCGCCGGCGTTCTGGTATAAGCAGGAGATCTTCGGTATGGCCCAAGAGAAAGGCTCCACCGCGCTCCGCGTCTCCATGACGGCCGGGACCATATACGACACCTCCACCGAAGCCGCGAAGATGAAAGCCATCCTGGACACCCGCGGCATCCCGTGCCAATACATCGAAACGCCGGAAGGTCATTCCTGGGGCAACTGGAAGAACCTGCTGGACAATATCCTGGTGGACCTTTACCGCTAATTGCCACATTGCCTCCTACTGCCTAATTTGAGGCACCAATTTTGCGTTGGCCACCCGCATGAAGAAACTCTACTTCGTCCTTTTCACACTGCTTATCCTCCAGGCCTGCTCCTCCGGCAAGTCCGCCCTTTCGCACGGCAACTACTATGAGGCGGTCCTCGAATCCGTCAATCGCCTGCGGAGCAGTCCCGATAACAAGAAAGCCAAAGCCGTGCTGCAGCAGAGCTACCCGCTGGCCGTGGAGTACATCGAATCCGGCATCAAGAACGGCATCGCCGCCGACGACCCCAATAAATGGCGCAACGCGGTGAAGGGCTATGAGCAGATCAACTACCTCAACGACCAGATCAAGACCTCCCTCGGCGCCATGCGCATCGTGAGCCAGCCTGCCACCCGCTTCAACGAGTTGAAAGAGGTGCGCCCCAAAGCGGCCGAAGAAGCCTACAACGAAGGCATCGCCTCGCTGATGAAAAACACGCGCGAAGATGCCAAGAACGCCTACTTTGATTTCAAGGAAGCCAACGGCTACGAAGCCAACTACCGCGAGTCGATCGAGATGATGAACCAGGCGGAGTACAACGCCACACTGCGGGTAGCCTACGAGGAGATCAACGCGTCCAACATCAACTACGGCAGCCTTCAACCGATCATCAATGGGCTGAGACGGCAGTTCCTGAATTTCTACCCGGTTGCTCAGCGCGACACCGTGCCGCCGCATCAGTATCTGCGCCTGGTCTTCAACGGCTACCGCGATGACGGCGCCGCACGCATTACGTCATCCACCGAAAACCTCTCACGGGAAATCAAGACCGGCGAGAAGAAAGGCCCGGACGGCAAGATGGTTGACATCATGTCGACCGTGACAGCAAAGATTGTCTACTACCGCAAGTACAAGAGCGCCCGCAGCAGCTCCATGCTCACCATCACCGATGCCGCTTCGCAGGGAGTACTGCAAAGCCAGGCGGTGGAAGGCCGCTCCAGCTGGCAACAGGAATGGGCCACCTACACCGGCGACATCCGCGCCCTGTCTTCCAATCAACAAAACCTCTGCAAGCAGCGCGAACAGGGCCCCAACGACAAAGACCTCTACAACCAGGCGATGCAAAACCTGCAGACAAATTTGGAGCAGGCGCTGAGGGGGTTTTATTCGAAGTACTAGAGGACGGGCGCTAGGTACTGGGTGCTAGGTACTGGGTGCTGGCATCGAGAGGCGGCGGAGGCAGACTAATCTCTGCTTTCAACGGACTTGATATAATTGTTTAGCATTTTGCCGAGCTGATTGGCTTGGGTCAGGAGTTGACCATAGAGTTCTTCGTCCGTCAGTGACCCTGTGTGGAACAACGTCTCAAGATGGTCTATTGTCTCATCGTTGGAAGCTTGGGCGTAGATCAGGAACCGAATGTAGTCGGCCTTATATCTCCTGCGGCCATATCCTTCAACAATAGCCGATGTGACACCCTTACTGGATCTTCTTATCTGTCTGCCTTCCTCGTAAAACTCAAAGGAAGGAAGACGAAGCGACAATTGATGAATCCCGAAACTCTGCTTCCTGGCCAGCTTCCAGATTTCCAACGATCGATAACTCACCCAGCAAAAATCCAAACACTAAACCTCATCATACAAAATCACCCTCACCGGAAATCCTGACAAAAGATATCCCGATTTCCCATTAAAGCCCCCAGTACCCAGTGCCCAGAACCTAGCACTTAGAACCCAGTGCCTAGAACCCAGTGCCCAGAACCCAGTGCCCAGAACCCAGTGCCCAGAACCCAGTGCCCAGAACCCAGTGCCTAGAACCCAGTGCCCAGAACCCAGTGCCTAGAACCCAGTGCCCAGAACCCAGTGCCCAGAACCCAGAACCTAGCTACTAATTCCGAACCATTTCACCTAATTTCAGGTTAAACACGCATGATCAAAGTTGTTATTACCATTTCCCTGCTGGCCACTACGCTGGCTATGGGGCAATCCACCAAACCAAAGACAATGAATTCAGACTTGCAGGAGGCCACCTTTGGCGCCGGGTGCTTCTGGTGTACGGAGGCCGTATTTCTCGGTGTCAAGGGCGTAACGAAAGTGGAATCGGGATATTCGGGGGGCACGGTCAAAAATCCCTCCTACCGGGAAGTATGCACCGGGCTGACGGGGCACGCCGAAGTTACCCGCATCACCTTCGATCCGAAGCAGGTATCGTTCTCCGACCTGCTGGAAATCTTCTGGAACACACACGATCCCACCACCCTCAACAAACAGGGCGCCGATGAAGGGACACAATACCGCTCCGTCGTTTTCTACCACAACGATGAACAGAAGAAAACCGCCGAGGCCTATAAAGCCCAGCTCGAGGCTTCTCATGTTTTCAAAAACAAAATAGTGACGGAAATCAGTCCGCTGACCAACTACTACCCGGCTGAGGACTATCACCAGAACTACTACGCCCTCAACGGCAGCCAGCCCTACTGCCAGTATGTGATCCGGCCGAAGGTGGAGAAGTTCGAAAAACAGTTCAAAAACAAGCTGAAATAGGCCCTAGAAAGGCAGGGTCACATTTTGCGGATTTTTATATACAACCTGAAACCTATCTACCGTTATGATCGTTAGAAATGTGTGTAGAGTAACACACTCTCATAGGTTTAGGTTTAGGTACAAAATACCCTGGCAGGCGGCCGGGGTATTTTGATTTTCAGACCAATCGTATTTATCCCGACCATGAGAACACAAACCATCGCTTACCTCCTTTTCCTGCTCCCCGTGCTGGGCTGCCAGGGTCAAAAAGAAACCAAGAAAGCGGGCGCCTTTGCCATCGAAAAAACAGACGAGGAATGGCGCAAGCAACTCACCCCGATTCAATACAACGTCCTTCGCCAGAAAGGCACCGAGCGCGCCTTCACCGGTGAGCTATGGGACAACCACGAGAAAGGCCGCTATGTCTGCGCAGGCTGTGGTCTACCCTTGTTTCTGTCCGATACCAAATTCGAATCCGGCACCGGCTGGCCCAGCTTCTATCAGCCCATCGACGAGAAGGCCGTGGCCGTAAACAAAGACCTCAGCTACGGCATGATCCGCGAAGAGGTAGTCTGCAGCCGCTGCGGCGGTCACCTAGGCCACGTATTCGACGACGGCCCCGACCCGACAGGGTTGCGCTACTGCATGAACTCAGCGTCGTTGAAATTTGAAAAAGTAACTTCAGCAAAGTAGGCATTGAGGTGCTGGGCACTAGGTGCTGGGCACTAGGTGCTGGGCACTAGGTGCTGGGCACTAGGCGCTGGGCACTAGGCGCTGGGCACTAGGCGCTGGGCACTAGGCGCTGGGCACTGGGTGCTGGCACTGGGCGGGTTCTGGGTGTTGGGTTATACATGAACCGCCAGGCTGAGCGAAGCCGAAGCCACGTGGCGCTAATCTCTGCTTTCAACGGACTTGATATAATTGTTTAGCATTTTGCCGAGCTGATTGGCTTGGGTCAGGAGTTGACCATAGAGTTCTTCGTCCGTCAGTGACCCTGTGTGGAACAACGTCTCAAGATGGTCTATGGTCTCATCGTTGGAAGCTTGGGCGTAGATCAGGAACCGAATGTAGTCGGCCTTATATCTCCTGCGGCCATATCCTTCAACAATAGCCGATGTGACACCCTTACAGGATCTTCTTATCTGTCTGCCTTCCTCGTAAAACTCAAAGGAAGGAAGACGAAGCGACAATTGATGAATCCCGAAACTCTGCTTCCTGGCCAGCTTCCAGATTTCCAACGATCGATAACTCACCCGGCAAAAATCCAAACACAAAACCTAATCATTCAAAATCACCCCCACAGGAAATCCAGACAAAAAATATCCTGATTTCCCAATAAGTCCCCATATCCCAGTGCCCAGAACCTAGCACCTAGAACCCAGTACCCAGTACCCAGAACCCAGTACCCAGAACCCAGTACCCAGAACCCAGTACCCAGAACCCAGCACCCAGTACCCAGAACCCAGCACCCATCCCCGCCTCAGATTTTACTAACTTGTCCCAAATTACCTCTCCTATGTGCCGACTGCTTGCTTACAAAGGAACACCCGTGTTGCTGGACAACCTGCTCTACAAGCCAAAGAACTCACTGGTTAACCAGAGCCTTCACGCCAGGGAGATCGAAGAACCTTTGAACGGCGACGGATTCGGCGTAGGGTGGTATGTGCCCGAAGTGAATGTTGAGCCCATCAACTTCGTGTCGGTCAATCCCGCCTGGAGCAACCGGAACCTCCGGAGCATGGCGTCGAAAGTCAAGACGGAATGCCTTGTGGCCCACGTGCGTGCGGCCAGCGTCGGCGAGGTGTCGGAATCGAACTGCCACCCGTTTCAGTACAACAACCTGCTCATGGCGCACAACGGCGGCATCGAGGAATTTGGCAAAGTGAAACGCAAAATCCGGGAGCCGCTCAGCAACGAACTCTACAACTGGATCAAAGGACAGACGGATTCTGAACACATCTTCGCCTACCTGCTGAACTACCTGAAAAGCAACCACAAAACCATCGGCACCGACGAGGTCGCCGACGCTTTTGAAAATACCTTCCGGTACTGCAAGACGCTGATGGCCGACGCCGGTATCACGGAGCCCGCCTACCTGAACATGGTGGTAACCAACGGCCTCTTCATTGTGGCCACCCGCTGGGTGAGCGACCCGAAAGAAGAAGCCCTGACGATGTACCACTCCGAGGGCAGCCGCTATGTAGTGGAGGACGGCGAGACACGCCTCGAAGCGCCGGAAGACGATGATCACGCCGTGCTCGTCGTGTCAGAAAAACTATCCGACGGCCCCGAGTGGACGCTCATCCCCAACAACCACCTGGTGATGGTGGAGCAAAACCTGAACGTCCGCGTGCGGCCCATCAAAGCATAACTTTCTTTCCTTCATGAGTCAATTGGATGCCGTTATCGTCGGCGGGGGCATCGTGGGACTGGCCACAGCCCTGCAACTGCAGCGCTCCCGTCCGCAAACCCGAATTCTTGTCATCGAAAAAGAAACCGCAGTGGCCCAACACCAAACGGGCAACAACAGCGGTGTGATCCACTCGGGCATCTACTACAAGCCCGGCAGTCTCAAGGCCACCAACTGCATCAACGGTTATCACCAACTGATCCGCTTCTGCGATGAGCAGGGCATCCCCTACGAGCGCTGCGGCAAGATCATCGTAGCCACCGAAGATTTTGAAATCCCCCGGTTGAATGCGCTGTATGAGCGCGGGATCCAGAACGGCCTGACCGGCATGAAGCCGCTGCGCGCGGAAGAGTTGAAAGAATATGAACCTCATGTCGCCGGGCTGGCGGGCATCTTCGTACCTCAAACCGGCATTGTAGACTACACGCTGGTCGCCAGCAAGTACGCCGAGCTCCTGGAAAAAGGTGGCACATCGTTGAAGTTTGGCGAACGGGTGCAAGGTATCCAGGGCGATACGGTTGTTACCGACAAGTCGACTTATCAAACCAAACTTGTCATCAACTGCGCAGGGCTGTACTCCGACAAGGTAGCCTCGATGACCGTGCCGGGGCTGAATGTGCGCATCATCCCTTTCCGCGGCGAGTACTACAAGTTGAAGAAGGAGAAGGAGTCGCTGGTGCGAAACCTCATCTACCCGGTGCCCGATCCCAACTTCCCGTTTCTCGGCGTGCACTTCACCCGGATGGCGAAAGGCGGCGTCGAAGCGGGGCCTAACGCCGTGCTGGCGTTCAGTCGCGAGGGCTACAAGAAGTCAGACATCCGGCTGGGTGAGTTGGCCGAGGCGCTGGCATGGCCGGGCTTCCAGAAAGTGGCGAAGAAGTATTGGCGCACCGGTTTCGGAGAGATGTATCGCTCGTTCTCCAAGGCAGCCTTTACGCGGGCGCTGCAAAAACTCATTCCGGAGATTCAATCTTCCGACCTCGTGGAGGGCGGCGCCGGCGTCCGCGCCCAGGCCTGCGACCGCGACGGCGGCCTCGTCGATGACTTCATGATCCTCGAATCCGAGAACGCCGTTCACGTCTGCAACGCGCCCTCCCCCGCTGCAACATCGTCGTTGGCGATTGGAGAGACGGTGGCTGGCTTAGCCGCCAAACGGTTAGCGTAATTTTCTTCGCGCCTTTGCGGTGAAAACCTATTGCGCGATCTTTGAAGGCGCTGAGGTTAAGTTTATGGGTACAGAGGTTCCCCGTTTGAATTTGTGATCAACACCTCGCTCATGTAATCAAAGAAGGGGCGAATGGCCCTGAAGTCAGCATTCACTTGCTGGAGAAACCCGGGTGAGGTGACTTCTGCATCTTTGTAGGATTTTTCAAACCAATACTGCTTGAAGCGAAGCAGGTCGATGGCCGGGTGGTCTTTGGAATAGCCTTTTGGTGCAGTCTTCACCTGGTCACCTTCCATGTTGCCGAAGGTCTTCACCAAGGTCCTATTCTTCAGGAGTTTTCGCCAAGCCTCATAGTTGTGGTCGATGTCTTGCCGGATCCGGGCAAGGTCGGCTGGAGCGGGATAGGTAAATCCGCAGCCAATGCGAGAGGCTCCTGGCTTGATCCAGAAATAGTATCCACCACGCAATAGGGGCTTGACGCGGCGAAGGTTACCGGCAAATCGCGGGTTGTAGGGCGTCTTGTCGTTAGAAAACCGAACGTCATTGTAGATCCGGTACAGTGCCTCTTTGCCGCTACGCGTTTCTAATTGATCATGCCGGCTCATTTCCGTGATGAGCGCCTCGATCCAATCCGTCACATTTTTCTGTGCGGCGAGGTATCGATTTTTGTTGCTCTGAAACCAATCCCGGTTATTGTTGCGGCCCAGGGCACGGAGATAGGTAAGGGTTTCACTTGCAATCATCATCGAAGAGGCTTTGCCTTGAACGATTTTGTTCGGCATCACGTCACCCAATGCAGTGTTTCCGCCTTCAACGGGTTACGGAACTCGGTGCCCTGCTCCTGCGCGGCACGCCACTGCTTCTTCAGCTCATAGTACCACCGCGCCTGCGCATCGGGTTCACCGACCAACATGAGCGGCGGATCGTTCTCCAGGCCTTTCGCCAGCTTGTTGAACACCCCTACATCCTGCCCAATGAAGGTACGCCCCAAACTCTTCAGCGGCCACCAGAGCCAGTTGGTGATGGCCAGCGAGGAGTAAAAGAAATGATTCAGCGCCGTATGCGTATCGTCGATCGGCGTGAGCGTGGTGATGGATATAATCTTGTTCGAATTGCCGATACTGATGTGTTCCAATCGGTTTCCGGGGATGTCGAAGAAAATCTCCGTCGACACCTCCCCCTTCAACACATGGTACCCTTTCGAGTTCGCCGACGGCGCGTGGCGCACCATCTTCCACCCGCGCGGGATGGGTTCAAAGTTCTTCGTCTTCAGCTTCAGCGACTTGGCCGTGCGCCAGAACCACGACTGGTGAACAAACGTCACGTGCGCTGGGTCGATGAGACCGATTACTGAGTGATCGATATTGGTGGGCATCACAATGGACTCCACATGGCGAAGATTCTGTCCCAGCTCGAGATGCAGGTCCGGCGCCGGTTCTTTTGGAACAACATTGGCGGTGAGCTTGTCGGGCAGATAAATCCAGATGGTGCCGTTCTTTTCTTCCAGCGGATAGCTGGGCACCCGGATCTTGGTAACATCAGCTTTCGACTCAGGAGGCAATGCCGGGATCTTGCGGCACACGCCGCCGCTGTCAAACTCCCAGCCATGATAGCAGCACTGGAGGGTGCCGTCGGCCAGCAGGTTGCCTTGCGACAGCGGAACGCCCCGGTGCGGGCAGTTATCGCGCAACGCGTACGGCTTTCCCGCCGCATCGCGACCAAAAACAATCCGCTCCTTCGCGATCGTGAGCCCGATCAATTTCCCCTTCTTCAGCCCCTCCGAAGGCAGCGCGAGGTACCACAGGTTCCGGAGGACGAGTTCACCTTTATCTTCTTGCATACGTGACGTAAAAAACGGTGTAAGGTAAGGATTCGGACGCTTTGCTGGGTATGACCTTCATCATTCGGGGCCGGGGGGGGGGGGGGGGGGGGCGGCGGGGGGCGGGGGGGCGGGGGCGGGGGTGCTGGGTGCTGGGTACTGGGCACTAGGTGCTGGGTCAGCTCACCACTGATTTCCTACCAATCACTTGGATGAACCACTGTTTACGGTTTACGGTTCACCGTTCACGGTTCACTGTTTACCGTTTACTGTTCACGGTTCACAACGAAGCAGCCCCTTCATTCCCACCGTGAACCACCGATCACTGATCACCGATCACTGTTTCACGGCCGTCACCTCCATCTCCACCAAATACTCCGGCTCGATAAAGGCGCTCACCTGGATCATCGACGTGGCGGGTTTGATGTCGCGGAAGACCTCGCCGTGGGCTTTGCCGACGGCCTGCCACTGGCTGATGTCGAGGACGTACGTGCGCGTGCGGATGACGTCGTTGAAGCTGAAGCCTGCCTGCGCCAGCACGCCTTCGATCTTCTTCAGGATATACCGGGTCTGGGCGTAGTAATCACCCGGGCCGACGACACCCTTCTCATCAACGGCTACGGTGCCGGAGATTTCAAGTTGGTCGCCGATGCGCACAGCGCGGCTGTAGCCGACGATGTTTTCCCAGGGGGCACCCGAGGAGATGTTTTGACGGTCGCTCATGGTTGTCTGTTTGAGCCTAAAGTAGCAAAACTGCTTCCACGCACAATCGGCCGACAAATACTAATTTGCATCATGCCGTACGACTTCACCTCCGCCGAACAGCTCCGCTACAGCCGGCATTTCGTGCTGCCGGGATTCGGGCCGGAAGGACAGGCGAAATTGAAGGCGGCGAAAGTTGCCGTGGTGGGCGCCGGCGGACTGGGAGCCCCGATCCTGTCGTACCTGGCGGCCGCGGGTGTGGGCACCATCGGCGTCATTGATCACGACGAGGTGCAACTCTCGAACCTGCAGCGGCAGGTGCTGTTCACGGTCAATGACATCGGCAAGAGCAAGGCAGCGTGTGCAAGACGGGCCATGCTGGCGCTGAACCCGGAGATCCGGGTCGAGGCCTTTCCGGTTAGGCTGACCTCATCCAATGCACTGCCGTTGCTGGCCAACTTCCAGCTGATCGTCGATGCCACCGACAACTTCCCGACGCGGTACCTGCTGAACGACGCCTCCGTATTGCTCAACGTCCCCCTCGTCTACGGTTCCATCTTCCGTTATGAGGGCCAGGTGTCCGTGTTCAATTTTGCCGGCGGGCCCACCTACCGCGACCTCTACCCTTCCCCGCCGCGGCCGGGCGCTGTTCCCGACTGCGAAGAAGGCGGCGTGTTGGGCGTACTTCCGGGAATCGTCGGCGCGGCGCAGGCCAACGAGGTCATCAAGATGATCACCGGCATCGGCGACGTGCTGACCGGCAAGCTATTCCTCATCGACAGCCTCACCCTGCATACGCGATTAATCGGCCTGCCAAAAAAACAAGATCACCACATCCGCAATCTGATCGATTATGATCAATTTTGCGGCGTCCAAACCGTTTCACCTGTTTCCATGAAAGAAGTCACCGTCCAAGAACTCAAGTCCCTGAAAGATACCAACGCCGACTTCCAGCTCATCGACGTCCGTGAGCCGCACGAATTTGAAGAAGGCAACCTCGGCGGCGAACTGATCCCCATGGCCGAAGTACCGACCAGTATCGGTCGGATAGAAAAGGGCAAGCAGGTCATCATCCACTGTCGCAGCGGCGGCCGGAGCGGCAACATCGTCCAATGGCTGGAGAAGAACCACGGGTTCACCAATCTCTACAACCTCAAAGGCGGCATCCGCGCCTGGGCGCAGGAGATTGATCCGGAGGTTTCCGTGCATTAGATTTGGCTTGGTGGGCGGGGCAGTTGTGAACAGTGAACTGTGAACAGTAAACTGTAAACTGTAATCGGTGATCGGTGGGTCGGTGGGTCAGTGTATCATCGACATGCTGCGAAACTCCCCTTAAGTCCGGCTACGAATCAAACTCACCCCTTCGATGGGTTGGGAGGAATCTCCCCGACCAACAAGGGATGGGTCGGGAGGAATCTCCCGATCAACTGGGAGCCATCCCTTATCTTCTATGTTGATTCAAGCGGGCCGCGGTTCGACATCAGTTTCAGACACAGTAAGAAGATCAATTGACTCATTCCTATCATCAAAAAACTCAACTTCATAGGCAGTCTCCTTACCATGATGAAGAACCATTACTACGGTTCCAATTGCTCCGCGTCTAACATTAACACTTAAATCCCGCCGAGCTTCAACAAGGCTGTTCTCTTCAAGCATTCTGAATTACTTCAATTTCGTTGGAAAAGCAGTTACAAGTTTGACGACACCATTGCCCCCGCGTATGGCCGCGTTTGTAACGCCCGTCTGCTGCACCGCTGTTCCGAATGGTTTTCCGAATCTTACACTTTGAAGATGACTTTGCGGCTCCTTCAAATACCCTAAGTTATGTCTTAATACACCCATAATGATTGGGAAAAGTACGAGGGAGACAAGTGCTATGACTAGTAATGTGCCGTGCTCTGACCTTTCCTTCTCAGGCTCATTGTCCCATCTAGCTTTCATCTCATCAAGATATGGATTGCGTTCATACTTGAACCAGTTATAGACCAATGCCAAAACCATCAGAATGCCCCAATATATCTTTGATGGAGTTTCAAAGGGCACAAACCATTGAATCACAATTGCAGTGTCTATTATACAAAATGTCTGGACCAAAGAGACAACTATGGAGCCATACGTTACAGGCGTATTGTCATGCCGATTCAAATAGAAAACGTAAGTCCTATAAAATATGTAGTCAAACAGCTTATTCACGCTGGTCTGGCCGCACCGGGCATTCATATGATCAAAGACTCATGTGACCGAATTCTCTTCACCTTACCCAATATAAGAATTCCTGGCTGGGGGAATCTCCCGACCAACCTCTACTGATCTAATCAAAACTAGGTAGTTGCTTCCAGCCTTCAGGCGGAGCTATCATTCCTGGCGGCACTGAATACTCCCAAAGCAGACTACCAGATCCCTCGTGACCCACTGGGATACTGATAACATAACACTTTCCAATCAACAATTTCCTATTCCTTGTTTCAATACCTACCGTATTTGTGTAGGTAATCCCATCGATGGAGTATCTGAACCTCGCATGCGGATCACCTTTCGCAGCGGATTTCACCTCGTAAATTTCACCGACGGTATACCCCAGTTGGTCCGGACATTCGTCCGGACCCTTTCGAAGCACACACCTCCATCGAAGGCGGACTTGTAGTCCATTCGCAGCTGTTCGTCTGGCCGCACCTGGCATTTAAAGAAACAACTATGGAACCAAACGTTACAGGCGTGTTGTCATGCCGATTCAAATAGAAAACGTAAGTCCTATAAAATATGTAGTCAAAGAGCTTATTCACGCTGGTCTGGCCCGCGTCGGGCATTTATATGATCGAAGACTCATCTGACCGAATTCTCTTCACCCTAGCCAATATAAGAAATCTCGATGGCGAGCAGAATCTCCTGACCAACCGGAAGTAAACTGCATATTTGAAGGCACAGGTCACCGTACTCACCAAGACTCACCGAACTTGCATAAAAGCACCCCTTTTCTCGGTCAACAGCATCCCAAGGCCAAGACTTTTCAATTGACCCTAGGTTTTGACTAGGTTTACCCTAGGCTTTAAGTATCCCCTAGTCGGAACGGGGCTAGGCTCTTGATGGACATACATGGGTCTTACCCGTAGGATATAAGGTCCTATTCGGTTCTGGCAAGTAACTGGTAAGCAAATGAGGCCCTGGGTTAGCGTGCAAGTTTGTTCAACCTAGGTTGAAGGACCCAAATGCCCACAGGAAAAATCCAAATCAATAGGAATTCACCTAAACATTCACTCAACGATACTCCTCTTCTTAACTCGGAAGATTTGATTAAGTAGGAAGCATAGAACATACTAAAAAAAAGGGACACCATCGTTACCAGATGTAATACAGAAATAAGCCAGCCATCAGTCAATGCTTCTATCAAGACACAGTAGGACAATACGGCATATACTAGTATGATTGCAAAACTGACCAACGAAAGGTTGGTTAGGGCCTTGCTACCAACCTCATGTGCACGTGAGACAAATTTGAGAATACTAAAAATCCATAAAAGATAACCAAATGCCGCAGGGCTAAGCCCAATGGCAAAGACAGGGACAGTCTCTGATGTGAGGGGCAGAATGGCCAAAAAAATGAATGGGTACAATAGCGCATATCCGACCACTGAAATGAAAACAACCCAAGCTTTTAGACTAAGGACAAATTGCATGAAGGACATGCTTCTTAGTTTAGTTTGAAATCCTGTTACACATATGGGCGCGTTTGCAACGCGTGACATGCCGTGAACCTAAATCGAAGATACGAATACCTGCACTTAATTTCGACAGTCGGCAAGCCACGCAAGGGGAAGGATTAGTTAAGCCAGCCTATGCATGTCCTAGGCCTGGCGCAAGCCTGAATCATTACGGCTATATGCCACTTATATGCCACCAGTAAGCCGGCGACAAGCCAGCCGCATGCCGGAAGTATGCCGGCGGTATGCCAGCCGTATGCCGGAAGTATGCCGGGTGGGTGGGTGATCGGTGATCGGTGATCGGTGGATCGGTAGGTCGGCTTGCCCCGACGTAGCTTTAGCGAAGTCGGGGTGGATCGGTAGGTCGGTAATCGGTTGGTCGGTGGGTGGGTGGCTAGTTCACACACCCATCTACACATTTGCACATCGGCTAATTGGCACATTGGCTAATCGGCACATTGGCTAGGCACATTGGCACGTTGGCACATTGGCACATTGGTACCTTGGCACCTTGACCCATCGACCCCGATTCCAGCCATAGTTGAGCTTACGTGACCGGGCAGTCCGCTTATCCGAAGCACCATACAACACTAAAGCACCGCGGTAGCAACAGGGTAACACCGCATAAACATCGGCTAAAGTCAGGATAAGGTCCTGATAAGGTCTTCTTAAGGTCTGGATAAGGTCCTGATAAGGCTATTGGAAAAAATAAGGACAATCACTTAAGAAAGAGGTGATTTCCGCCTTTTTGCTTAGATAATTCAAGGTATCAAATCATTCCAAAATGCCAAAAATCGGAGCAATTGTTTCTTCGTCGGAAAATACACCGGAGTATCGGTGATCGGTGAGTCGGGGATCGGTGGGTCGGTAATCGGTAGGTCAGTGAGTCGGTGGTCGGCTTGCCCCGACGTAGCTTTAGCGAAGTCGGGGTGGGTCGGGGATCGCTGGTCGGGGATCAGTGATCAGTGATCGGTAAGTCGGTAATCGGTTGGTCGGTGGCTAGCTAATACACCCATCGAAACATTTGCACATCTGCACATTGGCTAATTGGCACATTGACTAATCAGCACATCTGCACATCGACCCATCGGCTAATCAGCACATCTGCACATCGACCCATCGGCTAATCGGCACATTGGCTAATCGGCACATTGGCACATTGGCACGTTGGCACATTGACACGTTGTCTACTCCACTTTCACTCCCAAATTATCCCCCAGCGCCGTAAACTGCTCCATCCAGGCCGCATCAAGTTCCTCCGGCTTGCGCTCTTTGTTCTCGAGCGACATTTCGAAATACAAATTCTGGCTGCGGTGAAGGTTGGGCTCCAGGTCGAACTTGGCGAGGATGGAGAAGACGCGGTTGAGGCGCTGGATGCGCTTCATGTTGTCGCGCTCGGCGTTGACGCGCTGCAGCTCCTGGTAGATGCTGTCGCCGGCCAGGCGCTCCACGGTGCGCGGATCTTCAATCTTCAGGCTCCACCGCTTCACCTCGGCGGCAATCCGCTCCAACAGCTTGATGTTGATCCGGTCGGGACGGAAGCACTTTATCAGGTCCGCGTTCAGGATGTACTCGAACGTGGTGCGGTAGGCGTTGGGAATGGGAATGTCGTTGTTGGACAACGCGTTCACCAGCGGGTAGTCGCGGTTGTACGTGCGGCGCAACGACAACTCGATGTCTTCCAGCCCCTGCCGGGCGATCGTATCCAATATCTTCCGCTTCTCTTCCTTAAACAAATACCAGATTGAATACTTCTCCGGCCCAAAGTACGTCTGCATGATTGTCATGATGTCGCCCAGGCGGCCGTCTTCGAAAGCGTCCACCATGCGGAACTGCATGCTGGAGAACTTGTCGAGCTCGATGTTCAGCGACAGGTTGCCGATCACGTCGTGCTTGCCGAGGTAGATTACGGCAAATGCAAAGCGCTTCTCCGACCGCGTAACGAGCGACCGAACCCGCGTGATGCCGATCACCAGCTTCTGCTCACCGGCCTCTTTCTTGACGAGGAATTCGTTAATGGCCTGGTAGTTGAATAGCGGAAGGTTCTCCGGCTCATCTTCAAATATCGATGACACGGCGTAGTGCATACCCACCCTTGACAGGTTGGTCTTCGACGGCAGCACGAGTTTCTTGTACACGCCGACGCCGTCTTTATACATGGACAAATTGCTGGGTGCCTTCTCCAACCGATTCAGGAATTCCCCTTCCAGCACCCGCTCCGTCAACTGCTTGGATAGCTGCACGGCGCGGCAGGCGTATTGGATCACTTGAACGGTCTCAATCCCCGACAGCTCGTCGAAGAACCAGCCGCAGCTCGTGTACATCAGCATCGCGTGGCGCTGGAGCTCCAGCAGCCGAAGGGCCTTGTTCACGTCGACGTCTTTTACAGCGAACTCCTCCATAAACTTGTCCACCAACTCTTCGTTGCGCTCCAGGATCACCCGGATGTATTCATTGCGGGTCTTCCAGGGATCGTGAAAAAGCTTCTTTCCTTCCGTCTCGAAGATTTCGCTCATGGTATCGCGCAGCCAGTCGAGGGCGTCGCGAAGGGGACCGCGCCAGTTTTGCGAGTAGCCCTTGCCGGAGTTGCAGCCGCAGTTGCTGCGCCAGCGCTCCACGCCGTGCACACAACTCCACGAACTGTTTTCGTTGATCTGCGCCTCGTACTCCGGCGGGAACATCGAGAGGAAATGACCGTAATTGGTCAGGTTTACATCCAGGTTCTGATCGATGTGCTCCAGGCAGAAGGCCAGGGCCATGTCACCGCTCTTGTGATGGTGCCCGTAGGTCTCGCCGTCGGTGGCGATATTCACCAGCTGCGGGCCCTGGTCATTATTGTCGAAACCCTCCATCAGTCGCTCCGCAAAGCGCTTGCCGTCAAAGAGCAACCCGTTGAAGGCCACACCCTGCGAGATGTCGCCGTCGTAGAAGAAGAGCACGATGCTCTTGCCCGACGGCAGGTTGCAGCGGTAGGCCTTGTGGGTATCGATCGTCTGGTCGTTGACGCTGCTCCAGTGCTCCTCCCCGATCCGCCGCACGGCTCTCGCCTGTCGCGGTGCGAGGATGGTGAAAACGATGCCTTGTTCAGCCAGCACTTCGAGCGACTCGGTATCCACCGCGCTTTCGGCGAGCCACATGCCTTCGGGCTTGCGGTTGAAACGGCGTTCGAAGTCGCGGATACCCCAGAACACCTGTGTCTCCTTGTCGCGCCGGTTGGCCAGCGGCAGGATCATGTGGTTATAGACTTGCGCGATCGCCGACCCATGCCCGGCAAACATCTCCAGGCTGTCCTTGTCGGCCTCTTGGATAGCCTTATACGTCTCTTTGTCGTACCGCTCCATCCACGACAGCAGCGTGGGGCCGAAGTTGAAACTGATGCGGGAGTAGTTGTTGGTGATCTTCTTGATCACACCGCCCACCTTGTCGAGGATGCGGGAGGCGGCATTGGGTCCGTAGCATTCAGCGCTGATGCGCTCGT
The DNA here is from genome assembly GCA_044221195.1 of Cyclobacteriaceae bacterium. Lineage (GTDB taxonomy): Bacteria > Bacteroidota > Bacteroidia > Cytophagales > Cyclobacteriaceae > ELB16-189. Next base: position 131,904 of record JBGAPO010000004.1, on the reverse strand, counting down.
TCCAGTCGTGGTACGGGTGCGCGGAGTCCTGGATTTCAATCACCTCCAGCCAGGCATTCTCGCGGGGCGGCTGGTAAAAATGTCCGTGAATGCAGATGTACCGGTTATTGGCCATGATGATCTTCCCTTCCTAACATCCCAACTCAAATTCCGCTTCTTCGCGTTCCAGTTTGATCACACTGACCCCGAGCGGCGGCAGCGCCACGGTGATGGAATAATCTTTACCGTGATATTTAACCGGCGTCGTTGTCATCCGGCCGCCGTTCATTATTCCAGTGCCCCCGAATTTTCCATTGTCGGAATTGAATACCTCTTTCCAGTATCCTCTCCTCGGCACGCCGACCCGGTAGTGCTGTCGCACCTCCGGCGTAAAATTGCAGATGACGATCAGCGCGTCGTTGGGCTTGTCGCTCTTGCGCATAAAGACCACCACGCTGTTGTTGCGGTCTTCATAGTCCACCCACTCAAAGCCGCGGTGATCGAACTGATAAGTAAACAATGCCGGCTCCGAGGTGTACAGGTGATTCAACGCCTTGACCGATTCCATTACCCCTTTATGCAGCGGATGGGACGTCACGTGCCAGTCGAGGCTGCGGTCGTGGTTCCATTCGGCGAACTGTCCGAACTCGCCGCCCATGAAGAGCAGCTTGGAGCCGGGGTGAGTGAACATGTAGGCAAAAAGGAGCCTCAGGTTGGCGAACTTTCTCCACTCATCGCCCGGCATGCGGCCCAGCAACGAACCTTTGCCGTGCACCACTTCGTCGTGCGACAGCGGGAGCATGAAGTTCTCCGTGAAGGCATACATGATACTGAACGTGATGTCGTTCTGGTGGTATTGGCGGTAGATGGGATCGTTCTTGAAATAGCGGAGCGTGTCGTGCATCCATCCCATCATCCATTTCTGGCCAAAGCCGAGGCCGCCCAGGTAGGTGGGCCTTGATACGCCGGTCCATGCCGTGGATTCTTCGGCGATGGTGACGGCGTCGGGGAAGGTGGAATAAACCGTCTCGTTGAATTCCTTCAGGAACATGATGGCTTCAATGTTCTCGTTGCCGCCGTATTGGTTGGGGATCCACTCGCCTGCTTTACGCGAGTAGTCGAGGTAGAGCATGGAGGCCACGGCGTCTACCCGCAGTCCGTCGATGTGATATTGGTCGAGCCAGTAGAGCGCGTTGCTGATGAGGAAGGCGCGCACTTCGGGGCGGCCGTAGTTGAAGATGTAACTGCTCCAGTCGGGGTGAAAGCCCTGGCGGGGATCGGCATGCTCGTACAGGTGTGTGCCGTCAAATTCATATAGTCCGTGCGCGTCGCCGGGAAAGTGCGAGGGCACCCAGTCGAGGATGACGCCGATGCCCGCCTGGTGCAGGCTGTCCACCAGGAATTTGAAATCATCCGGTGTGCCGAAGCGGCTGGTGGGCGCGTAGTAGCCGGTAAGCTGATAACCCCACGAGCCAAAGAAAGGGTGCTCCATCACGGGGAGAAATTCCACGTGCGTGAAGCCGAGGTAACTCACATACTCGACAAGGTCCTTGGCGAGTTCGCGGTACGATAATGAACGGTTTCCATCCTCGGCCTTGCGGCGCCAGCTTCCCGAGTGGACTTCATAGACGGAGAACGGCTTCGGCTTCCCGGTTTGTTTCTTCCGCTCGTCCATCCACTTCGCATCGCTCCAGGTGTAGTTGGACTTCCATGTCCGGGAGGCCGTCTTCGGAGCGATCTCGGCGAAGGTTGCCAGCGGGTCGGCCTTCTCGTGGTACGAGCCCACGTTGCTGTGGATGGCAAATTTATAGGCCTGCCCTTCACCGATGCCCGGAAAGAATCCTTCCCATATCCCCGACTCGTCCCAGCGGGCTTTCAGCGCATGCTGATCGGCTTTCCAGTAATTGAAGTCGCCGATGACCGACACGCGCTGGGCATTCGGCGCCCAAACGGCGAAGAACGTGCCCTTTTGCCCATTGAGTTCGGTGACATGCGCACCCAATTTCTCATAGAGCTTATAATGTTTGCCGGACTTGAAGAGGTAGATATCAAATTCCGTGATCAGCGAAGAACTTCCCTGGGTAGCCGGCGTTTCGGGAGGAGGTGATGCTGCTTTTTTAGCCATGGATTCTATCCCTAATGTAGTTTACAAACTTCAATTCCCCGAGTTCGAACCGGACTTGCGGTTCTCTTTTTCTTTGAGGTACCGGTTCATCTGGTATTCGATGCCGCGCAGTGGAATGATCGTCCAGGATGGACGGCCATTCAACTCATAACCAAGCTCATACACCGCCTTTTCGATCAGGTACGTGCGGATTAGCACATCGTCTTCAAAGGGCAGCGTGGCGCCCATGCCCATCCGCTCCATGTACGCGCCCACATAATACCGGCTCACATAGTGCTGCCACTGCTCCGCCCAGGCTTCCAGCACTTCGATGTCCTGGGGCCGGTAGTTCTCATTCAAAAGGATTTTTCCGAACGCCGCATAGTGGAAAGACCGCATCATGCCCGCCACATCCTTGTACGGACTCTTCTTCAGGCGTCGCTCGCTGAATGAAAAACCCGGCTCTCCTTCGAAGTCGATGATGATGTAATCCTTTCCCGTAAACAATACCTGTCCAAGGTGATAATCGCCGTGAATCCGGGTCTTGATTCCTTTGATTCGTATGGAATAAATCTCGCTGAAGCACTCGAGGATGCTGTCCTCCAACTGGAGCACACGCTCGGCCGTCTTCCGGGTCTCCTCATCGAGTTTATGCAGCGACTGCCGCAGCAGTTTGAAACGATCTTTCAGCAGCTTGCGCAGCGATGAGTAGAGTGAACGCTGGTAGTTGCTGGTAAAATATTCCGGCGTGAAGTCCGGGTTCGTCTGGCTGGATGCCAGCGCCAGGTGCATCTCGGCGGTTCGGTGCCCCAGGCGCACCACGCGCTCGTAGAACCCACGGCCGATAAACTCTTGAAGAAGTTCAGGTGTTTCTTCAAACGAAATGGCCGGCTTGTTAACCAGCTTGGGAAGCTTTTCTTTCTTGGCTTTGGCCAGCACCCGCTCGTAGAAGCGACCAACGGAGTCGATCGTCATTGTCCATGCGTCTCCCTGGTTCTCCACCTTTTCTTGCAATAGCCCGAAGACGATGGTGCGGCCTTCCCCATCGCGGTACTCCACGCTGCCCGAATACCGGGGACTGTTGGCGAAGTTGGTGCTCTCCGTCAGGAAGCGGACGATCTCCAGGTCGGGGTTGATCTCCCGCTCCAGCTTGCGGTAGAACTTGAAGAAATACTTGTCGTTGAAAATGAAAGCGGTATTCGTGCTGTCCGCCTTGAGCACCTTCGACTCGATCTTGTCGGTCTTCAACTTCGCGAACACGCTGCGGTTGAATTCGAGGGTTCCGTCCCCGTCGTTGTGCCGGAAATTCCTCGCCATCTTCATGAACAGGAAATCGCGGAAAGCCTTGTCATAGGAACTGTCGAGGATGAAGCCGGTCTTGCCCTGGATCTCGGCGCGGCAAACCACACTCTGCGTCGTGTACTCGACGCGGTCCATGATGATCTCGGTGGGGAAATAAGTCAGCGGCATGAAGTACAGCTCCGGCAGCCGCTGCACATAGTGAACTTCGACAAGCACCAGGTAATGCATGGTCTTGTCGACCTTCAGCGGGATGACTTTGTTCACGCTCATCTTGCTGATGGTTTTGGCTTTGCCGCCGAACCACCGGCATTTCCTCATGAACGACGGGAATATCTTGCGCTCGAATTCGCGGATTTCATCATAACGGGAAAAAACCTTTTCCCAGGAGGCGGAAGAAGTGAACAGCAGGAGCTCGCTTCCGGTGCTTCCCATGTCCTTCTTCTCCTGGTCATCGACCTGGAACCAGAAATACCCGTACGGCCCGATGGTGATCGGGTATTCGCCGTTGCCGACGTTGAGGAATTTGTTCTGGCTAAAGGCCTCGGTGATGTCGCAGTTTTTAAATTCCGAAAGGTCCAGCACTGTGGCCTGGGAGAACTGCGACAAGTTGGCAACGATGATAACACGCTGCGAATCGAGGCTTCTCACATACGAGAGCACCTTGGCATTGCTGCTATCGATGAACTTGAGGCTGCCTTTTCCGAACACCCCAAGGCGGTTGCGCATGGAGATGACGTTCTTAATCCACCATACCTGCGACGTCGGGTTCTCTTCCTGCATGGCCACATTCACGGCCTCATAGCGATACACCGGATCGGAAATCACCGGCAGGTGCAGTTGCTGCGGGTTGGCGGAAGAAAAGCCAGCGTTGACTTCCATGCTCCACTGCATCGGCGTCCGGATGCCGCTGCGGTCGCCCAGGAAGACGTTGTCGCCCATGCCGATCTCATCGCCGTAATAAAGCACCGGCGTGCCCGGGAGGGAAAACAGTATGCTGTACAGCAGTTCGATTTTGCGCCGGTCGTTATTGAGCAAGGGCGCGAGGCGGCGGCGGATGCCCAGGTTGTGTTTCGTCTGCGGCTCGTTGGCGTAGGCTTTCAACAGGTAGTCCTTCTCCTCTTCCGTCACCATTTCCAGCCCGATCTCATCATGGTTGCGGAGGAAGACGGCCCACTGTGTGTTGAGCGATGCGGCCGGCGTCTGGCTGATAATATCGATGATCGGGTAGCTGTCTTCCGTGCGTAAGGCGAGGAAAAGCCGCGGCATGAGCGGGTAGTTGAAGCTCATGTGGCACTCCGTTCCTTTTCCAAAATATGATGCCGCGTCTTCCGGCCACAGGTTTGCTTCCGCGATGAGAATTCGGTTGCTGTACTTTTTATCGATGTAGGCGCGGAGCTTCCGGATGTAGTTATGTGTTTCGGGAAGATTTTCACACGACGTCCCCTCCTGCTCAAACAGGAAGGCAACGGAAGCCAGCCTAAACCCGTCGACGCCCAGTTTCAGCCAGAAGTCCACGATCTTCATCATCTCCAGCTGCACGTCGTGGGAGTCGTAGTTCAGGTCGGGCTGGTGGGTGAAAAAGCGGTGCCAATAAAAGCTCTTGGATACAGGATCCCACGCCCAGTTCGACGATTCTTCACTGGGAAAAATGATGCGGGCCTCCTTGTACTTGTCGCTGGTCTCGCTCCACACATAGTAGTTGCGCATGCGGGAAAGCGGTCCGGCCTTGCGCGCCTTTTCAAACCAGGGATGCTCGTCGGACGTGTGGTTGAGTATCAACTCAATGATCACCTTGATGCCGCGGCGATGGGCCTCCTTCAAAAACTGTTTGAAGTCAGCGAGGTTGCCGTAATCCGGATGCACGTCGCAATGGTCGGTGATGTCAAAGCCGTCGTCGCGCAAGGGCGACGGGTAGAACGGCAGGAGCCAAAGGGTGGTGATGCCCAGGTCCTCGAGGTAGTCGAGCCGTTGGATCAGCCCCTGGAAGTCGCCGATGCCGTCGCCGTTGCTGTCATAAAACGAGCGCACCGACAGCTCATAAATGACCGCGTCCTTGAACCACAATGAATCCTCTTTCGAAGCCATGTCTTTTTACATTTGGGAGGCATGCACCTCCACGCGGAACAGGTGGAACGGCATCTTGTTCGGCTCCAGTTCCACGTAGTTCCATTCCTGCGTCCAGGTATAATCTTCCGATGTGATCAGGTCGTGCAGTTTCACATTGATCATCCGCCCGATACCGAGGCGATGCAGCGGCAATTGCACATAGCCCGACTGCCGCTGGTGCGGATCAAGATTCACGACGACGAGGATCATGTTGCTGAGGTCGTCCGTCATCTTGAGGTAGGCCAGCAGGTTGCCGTTCTCCACAGCGCAGAACTGGAGGTTCCACGTCGACTGAAGGGCGGGGTTATCCTTGCGCGCCTTGTTGACCAGCGTGATGATGTCCGTCATCCGGTTCGACTTCCGCCAGTCGTAGTGCTTGATTTCGTATTTCTCCGAATGGAAATATTCCTCCTTGCCTTCCACGGGCTGGTTCTCGCAAAACTCATACACCGGGCCATACATCCCGTAGTTGGAAGAAAGCGTCGACGCCAGCGCGAAGCGGATGATAAACTGATTCTGTCCTTGCCGCTGCAGGTGCCACGGCAGGATATCGGGGGTGTTGGGCCAGAAGTTGGGTCGGAAGTAATTGCGCGACGGACCTTGCGTCAGCTCCGTCATGTAGTCTATGATCTCCTGCTTCGTTACCCTCCACGTAAAGTACGTATACGATTGGGTGAACCCGAGCTTCGCCAGCGCCGACATCACCTTGGGCCGTGTAAAAGCTTCGGCCAGGAAGATGATATCGGGATACTTCTTGTTCACTTCAGCGATCGCCCACTCCCAGAAGCGGAACGGCTTGGTATGCGGGTTATCGACGCGGAAGATCGTCACACCCTGTTCAATCCAATACACGATGACGGACTTCAACTCCGCCCATAATTCCTCCCACGATTCCGTCTCAAAGTTGAAGGGGTAGATATCCTGGTATTTCTTCGGCGGGTTCTCCGCATATTGAATGGATCCGTCGGGGCGCTGGCGGAACCACTCGGGATGTTCCTTCACATACGGGTGATCAGGTGCACACTGGAAAGCCAGGTCAAGAGCGATGCGGATGTTATACTTCTTTGCCTCGCTCATCAGCCGCTTGTAGTCTTCGAGCGTGCCCAGCTCCTTGTGTATCGCCTTATGTCCGCCCTCATCCGAGCCGATGGCCCAGGGTGAGCCGGGTTCACCGGGCTGCGCCGACACGCTGTTGTTCTTTCCTTTGCGGTTGACTTTCCCGATAGGATGAATAGGCGGCAGGTAGAGTACGTCAAAATTCATCGCCGCAATGCGCGGGAGAAGTTTGATCGTATCTTGAAAAGTGCCGTGCTTACCGGGCGTCAGTGAACTGGAACGAGGGAACAGTTCATACCAGGTGCTGAACAACGCGCCGGGGTCTTCCACGCGGATCTGCAACTCGCCGGCCTGCTTCGCCACATGCTTGCGCAGCGGGTGACGATGCACGGCATCTTCAAACTCATCCGACATGACCCGCTCGATGGCTTGCCTGACTTTAGCGTTGTCATCCAAAAGCTTTGCCCATGCCAGCATCTCCTTGTTGTCGGCCGCCACTTCACGGAGGAAGATGGCTCCCTCCCGCAGTTCGAGAGAGACGTCCACGCTGGCCGCTATTTTCTTCTTGATGCCGTCATACCAGGTGTCGAAATGATCGACCCAGGCTTGCACGTAGAAATAATAGGTTCCCTTCTGTGTGACATGGAAGCTTGCCGACCAGGCGTCGTTCACACCGGGATTCATTTCCACGCTCATCCAGGTGCCGTCGGGGCCGAACTTGTACACCACTTCGGCGCGGAGGTGATCATGCCCGTCGGAGAAGATATTCGCCGTTACATCCACCCGTTCGCCTACCGTTCGCTTGGCGGGGTAAAAGCCGGCATCCACCTGGGGTTGAACATCTTCAATCAAAACACGTTGTTGCGCCATGGTCCGTTATTCGTCGTACAAATTAGTCAGGTAAGCCCTCGATACGAAAGACCCGCGAGCCGAAAGCAGGGAGCGAAAACCGTATCCCCTGGTCGCCGGTCAAAAACACTTTCGTCGTATCGCCCAGCAAATCCTTCACCGGGTAGGTTGAGGTGACACCCCACGTTTTCGCCAGTTCGGGTGTCAGTTTGATCTGCACGGGTTCCTCGCGGCTGTTGAATCCCGCTACGACGATCAATCGCTCACCCTTCGCCGATCGGGCAAATGAAACGATGCGATCGGAAGTAGTCTTGCCTCCGACATTCAATGCAGTGAGGTCGATATACTCTCCTTCGGCAATAGCCTTTTGCTGTCCTGCCAGTGTGAGCAACTTCGCGTAGGAGGCTCTCAGTGATTTTTCTTCGTCGCCGAGCTGTCCGCCGTCAAACAGTCCGCCGTTCATCCATCTTTGGTGATTGGGGACACCCCAATAGTCGAACATGCTCGTGCGGCCGTCATTGTCTCCAAATCCTTCCGCCCCGGCTCCCGGCTCTCCTACCTCCTGTCCAAAATAAATGAGTACCGGTCCCTGGTCGATAAGTGCGCTGACCGTCATACCGGGAAGTCCCTTGGCAGCACTGCCGGCAAAGAAGGGCGACGCAATCCGTTGTTCATCGTGGTTCTCCAGGAAGTGAACCAGGTTCCGATTAATATCTTTGAGAGAACCCTGTGTATGCGCGACAGCCATGGCGCCCGCCTTGCCGGTAATCGCCAGCCGCAAGGTGTCGTAGAGCTGAACCTTGTCGTACAGGAAGTCGAACCGTCCGCGCTCGATGTAATCGCGGTAGCGGGCCGGAGTGTAGATCTCGGCGATGAAAACAATATCCGGGTTGACCGCCCGTACCTGGGGTATGGCCCAGTTCCAGAATTCCACAGGCACCATTTCCGCCATGTCGCACCGGAAGCCGTCGACCTTGCGGTTCGCCCAGTAGACAAGGATGTCTTTCATCTTCACCCAGGTAGCAGGTATTGAATCGAAATAGGTTTTCCGCCCGTTTTGATAGTCCACACCATAATTCAGCTTAATAGATTCAAACCAGCTGTCAATTTTCGGTGTAGCGGTGAACTGGTCGTCGCCCGTTGTCTTAGCCGGCGTCTCATCGAACTTGCCGTCCATGTTCGTGTAGAAAGTCTTGAAGCGGTTGAACAGGTCTGCGGGCGGCTTGAATGATTGACCGGGCAGGTAGTAGAAGTTGTTGTCCACCGCAAAGGCTTTTGACTGATCGTCGGAAGCACCTAAGTCTTCCACACCATCCGGTTTGACATCCGAGTGATAGGACCTTGCCACGTGATTGGGAATGAAGTCGATGATAACTTTCAAGTCGGCACGGTGCGTGCGGTCGACCAACGCGTCAAATTCCGCAAGCCGGCTATTGACCTGGGTCGCCAGGTCAGGGTTAACATCGTAGTAGTCTTTGACCGAGTACGGCGAACCGGCGCGGCCTTTAATGACATCGGGATCATCCAGCGGGATACCGTCGGCGGTGTAATCTGTCATCAGGGCATGTTCCAGGATACCCGTGTACCATACATGGGTAACGCCCAGCTCCCGGATGCCGCTCAGGGCCTTGTCGGTAATATTATTGAATTTACCCACCCCGTTTTCGTCGCGTGTACCAAAAGGCTTGTTGGTGGTGTTCGTATTTCCGAACAGCCGGGTCATCACCTGGTAAATGATGAGTTTATTGGAGGCGATGGTGGGCGTTGGAGGATCCGGTATCTTCTCTTTGCGGGGCGAGCAGCCAAGAATTGACCCGACAAGAAAAAGGAGAAGAAACGGAAGGCGCATAGGCAGGTTCGGAGGTCCAAGATAGGGGCTGTGCAGGGATGTGCAAAAGCAACAGCACACAAGAATAACCTTCCGGTGACCGCAATCGATTGCTATTTGGTATCAGAAAATGGCCCTCACTGGAGAGACCCCGGAAGAGACCTACCAATATGCCGGACACTCCAATCCTTTGTGGATCTTGGGGATCTTGAGGCGGTAGTTCACCATGATTTCGTGCGACCCGAGGGACACGCGGTTCAGGTCGGACGTGGTGAAGTCGTAGGCATACCCGACGTGGAAACTGTCGGTCAGCTGCAGTTCAAAAAGAGCGACGATGCCGTCGTTCAACCGATAGGATGCACCCAGGCTGACGGCCTTGTAGAACACAAACGTTCCATTGACATCAAAACTGAAAGGGGCGCTTTCTTGGATCCGGAAAAGAACAGACGGGACAAACATGACGTTAGGGCCAAGGTTGCGGCTGGTACCCGCGTGGATATAGTAGTAACGATGCTGGGTCACCAGGGTATTGGTGCCGAGATCAGCGACCTTGTTCTCGATCAGGTAGGGCGAAGAAATTCCCGCATAGAACCGACGGTGTCTCAGGAAAAATCCGGCACCGACATTCGGATTCAATTTGGAAGTCGTACCGGTAAGGTTCGGGTCACCCAGGTTTTTCAGCGTCAGCTTATTGTAGTCGGACTCCAGGTAGTTGAATCCCCCCTGGATTCCCATCGACAACGACAGCTCGCGGTTCAGCTGGATCTTATAGGAGTACACGCCGTAAATATTCACGTCGCTATGCACACCGATCTGATCGGAACCCAGGATCAGCCCAAGCCCCATTTTTGATTTCAGAAAACCGGAATGAATGGTCGTGGTGAAAGTCTTGGGGGCTCCTTCGAGGTTGACCCACTGGTTGCGGTAGATCGCTGTCGCACTCAACTGCACCTGTGTCCCTGCGTAGGCGGGGTTGATCAGCAACGGGTCAAACATGTAGAGTGACTGCATCGGGCGTTGCTGCGCCCACGACGTCAACGACACCGAGCTGGTCAGGAGCAGTATGGTCAGCAGGCGCCTCATCGGGTCAGTTCAAGGTAACCGGAGATCAGTTTGGCTCCATTGCCTTTGTCAATGATATAGAAGTAGGTTCCTTCCGGCAGCCTTCTCCCCTGCAGGTACAATCCGTTCTCGCCGGTGCCCGTGAAGCAAACCGCATCCTCTCCCGCCTGCGGGTTACAGTTGTTATACCGGTTGCCTTCATACACCAGGATGCCGGCCCGGTTGAATATCTTGACGTTGTTGTTCGGGAAGTTGGAGATACAGTCGACGACGAAGACGTCGTTAAGTCCGTCCGAACCGTTGTCGGATACCCCGTTGAACGCGCCGATATCCGTTTCCACCAGGGCATCTCCTTCCGCCGTACAGCCGAGACTGGTAGTCACCGCCGCATGGTAGTAGCCCGGGTACAAACCAAAGACTTGTGTTCCTTCGCCGGCATTGCCATTGGTAGTGACCTCCGTCCACAACACGCGGTCCAGGGTGATGTTAGGTGTCACCAGGTTCAGCGTAATCGAACCGCCGCCGGGGCGACCCGTGTCGGAACAGACAGAAGGTGTGGTGGTGAAAGTAAACTCCGGCGTCACGCGCTTGTCCAGTACATCCACCACGCTGGGCTGGGAAATACAACCCGTGATCACATCTTTCGCCGTCACCGCATAGGGGCCAATGTCGAGTTGCAAATAATTAACCCCGGAGAAATCCGGTGAACCGGATGCCGTTGAGCCATTGTACCAGTCGAACAAATAGCTGAGTGTTTCACCATTGACGCTGGCGCTGACGGCGCCGTCGGGTGTGATGCAACTGGTGCGGTCGGATACGACCACCGCTGTGGGTTTGGGAGGATTAACCGTACCATCGGTAATCTGTCCGGAATTATCACTGAAGCATCCGGTTATTCCATTCGTCACCCGCACCGCATACGTTCCGGCCGCCTGCCCGATAAGGATGTTGTCGCTGACTATCACACCGGGAATGGGCGGCGGGGGTACAGTTGATCCCTGAACCCAATCAAACGTGTAGCCTCCGACAAACCCGCCGTCCGCGCTGGCGGAAAGCTGACCGTTGGCGATGGCCGGGTCACAGTTTGTCAACGGATTGTCTTCCACCACGACAACGACCGGGTTGGTGCGCTTGTCAAGTACATCGCCGGTCTTCGTGGAGATACACCCGGTATTGTTGTCCGTGATCCTCACGGTATAGGTTCCCTGGGCGAGTCCGGGCTGCAGCCAGTTCTCGGTAAAGCCCGGCACTACCGGCATATTCGGGAAGTCGGGCGGGTTGGCGAAGTTGGGTGTAGCACCGATGTACAGATCGGACGTGAAATTCGAAGGGAACGGATACGCCGATGTCAGGTTAGTTACCCGCGACAGGAAAGCTCCATCCTGTCCCACGCAGAACGTGCGGGGATCTCCGCCCACGGAAATCTCCGGGAGGAACAAAGGCGCGTCATTGGGCACAATGAAGACTTCATTCGCCGTGCAGTTGGTGGTCAGGTTCTTCACCGTCAGCGAATAGTTGCCCGCAAGGATGTTGTTCAACGCTGAAGTTGTAGCAAATACCGGCGGCGTGGTGGTCAGATTCTGGAACCAGTTGAAGGTATAGTTGGGGTTGGCATCGGTCTGGCCGTCGGCGGTAGATGCCAGTGCACCGGTTCCAGCAGCGACCAAACAGCTGATTTGCTTTGCTGTCTGGACGATGTCAATGACAGGATAGACAATATTATCATCGACAATAACGACCTCCGTCGGGCCCGACTTACACTGCGTGCTGTTATCCTTCGCCACCACAAAGTAGCTGCCGGGTCCTATGTTGATATTGGCCGGCGTGGTCACCCCGGTGAGTCCACCCGGGAATGAACCGGCGTACCACTCGTAGACAAAGTTTGTCGTCAGCGCAACGCCGCTGATCAGCGGACCGCCGTTAATAGAGATTCCCGTTACCTGGGCGCTTCCGCTATTGAGGCAGTCGAGCGGATCCGACTTGCTGGTATTGACAATATTAGGTATGCTCAGGTTGGTATCCTTTGTGACATCGAGGCCTGCCAGAATCTGACAGCCGGTATTGGAGGTGTTGGTAACAGTAAGTACATACGCTCCTTCAAATGAATTGCCGAGCTGACTTGAGTTGTTGGTGTTTGTCTGCGTGGTTACCGGCGGCAGGGCCGCGGCGTTCAAGGTCCAGGCAAACGAATAGGTATCTCCATTGGCACCGTTCTGTTCGGACGCATTGGCAATCACGGTTCCGTTCGGGTTCACCGGGTCGCAACTAGAGTTAGGTAAATACGTGAAGAGAACCTTCGGCTTGGTCGACAAATCAACGATATCAACGCGGAAGGGCGGCGTCTCGCATCCGGAACCGACGCCCGTTCCCGGGTTCTTCACCGCTTTCACAAAGTAGGTGCCGGCACCCATGGTAGGATACTGGGTTGCGGCAACACCCGGAACCAAGGTCGCTACGGCGATCGGTGCTGCGAAGTTGTCAGTCAACTGCGCTGAGGCAACCGTGCCGCGATACCACTCATAAGCGTAGTTGCCGGGAACGCCGGAACTCAACGTAGCCACCGTAATCGAACCGTCCGGGTAGCAAATGAACTGATCATTCTTGGTTACCCCGAGAATATCCAACGGCTCAGGATTCAGGAGCACTTCCGTGTCCGCGTCCGTAAAGCAGCGGGTCACGACGTTCAGCACACGGATGGTGTACAAACCCGGTCCGATAGCGTCAGCGCCACCGGTGGTATGAGGACTGGTGCTGGCCATTGCGTCATTCACCACCACAGCTCCACCCGGATCGCTTTGCCACAAGAAATCATACGTGGACCCAAAACCAGGTCCGCTGGCCGTTGATGCGGATATAGTAATCTGCCCGTCAAAGCTGCCGTCGCAGGCCGTACTGGATTGGGTGGCGATGGAAACAACCGGATTCACACGCTTGTCCAACACCGTGAACGGCAGCGGCGCCGTCACACAGCCGGAGCCCGATACACCGGGTACGGCAGGACTAACCACCGCGTTCTTTGTCGCTTGAACGTAATAAGTATTCGCTGCGAGGTTGTTCAGGGTAACCGCGGGGTTCAAAACGACCAGCGGTGAACTCATATCCGCGTTGTTATCCCAGGTGAATCGGTAATTCGCCGGATTGCCAGGACCCGGTGTCTCTGCAATGGCCGTGACTGTGCCGCTTCCGTTGGGAGCATTACACAAGGTCTCGTCTGTCGCCGTCACCGCTCCCACGCTCATCGGGATCGTCGACTTCAATACATCCACCGAGCCGTCAACAAAGCAGCCCGTGACGAAGTTGGTCACGCGTATCGAATACGTGCCCGGTACCGTTGAACTTACCGCGCCAATGAGGTCCGTGTTCAGTGTACTGAAAGGACTCGCCGTGTTGGCTGTCGGTGAGTTCGTCGCAAAGTACGCCGGTCCCGCTCCGTCCGGATCGTTCGTCCACACGAAGTTGTAGTTCGCTCCCGCCCCAGGTCCGCTCGACGTCGATGCCGTCACAATGATCTGGCCGTCGAAATTGCTGTCGCATGAACTGCTCGCCACTGTGGCAAACGATATGGTCGGGGTCACCCGCTTGTCCAATACCGTGAACGGCAGCGGTGCCGTCAAACAACCTGATCCCGTTACACCCGGTGCCGCCGGGCTCGCAATCGCATTCTTGGTGGCCTGTACAAAGTAGGTTCCCGCCGCCAGGTTGGCTACGTTCGTCACCGCGCTCAGCGATAAGAACGGTGAGCTCATATCCGCGTTATTATCCCAGGTGAACCGGTAGTTCGCCGGGTTGCCCGGACCCGGTGTCTCCGCTATGGCCGTAACGTTCGCTGTGCCGTTCGGTGCCAGGCATAATGTCTCGTCTGTGGCCGTCACCGCTCCCACACTCATCGGGATCGTCGACTTCAGCACATCCACCGAGCCGTCAACAAAGCAGCCCGTGACGAAGTTGGTCACGCGTATCGAATACGTGCCCGGCACCGTTGAACTTACCGCACCAATGAGGTCCGTGTTAAGTGTACTGAAAGGGCTCGCCGTGTTGGCTGTCGGTGAGTTCGTGGCAAAGTAGGCCACGCCCGCTCCGTCCGGATCGTTCGTCCACACGAAGTTGTAGTTCGCTCCCGCCCCCGGGCCGCTCGCCGTCGATGCCGTCACAATGATCTGGCCGTCGAAATTGCTGTCGCATGAACTGCTCGCCACCGTCGCAAACGACAAGGTCGGGGTCACCCGCTTGTCCAATACCGTGAACGGCAGCGGTGCCGTCAAACAACCTGATCCCGTAACTCCCGGCGTCGCCGGGCTCGCAATCGCATTCTTGGTGGCCTGTACATAGTACGTTCCTGCCGCCAGGTTGGCCACGTTCGTCACCGCACTCAGCGATAAGAACGGAGAGCTCATATCTGCATCGTTGTCCCAGCTGAACCGGTAGTTCGCCGGGTTGCCCGGGCCCGGTGTCTCCGCTATGGCCGTAACATTCGCCGTGCCGTTAGGCGCCAGGCAAAGTGTCTCGTCTGTCGCCGTCACCGCTCCCACACTCATCGGGATCGTCGACTTCAACACATCCACCGAGCCGTCAGCAAAGCAGCCCGTGACGAAGTTGGTCACGCGTATCGAATACGTGCCCGGCACCGTTGAACTTACCGCGCCAATGAGGTCCGTGTTCTTCGTACTGAAAGGACTCGCCGTGTTGGCTGTCGGTGAGTTCGTCGCAAAGTATGCCGGTCCCACTCCGTCCGGATCGTTCGTCCATACGAAGTTGTAGTTCGCTCCCGCCCCCGGGCCGCTCGCCGTCGATGCCGTCACAATGATCTGGCCGTCGAAGTTGCTGTCGCATGACGTGCTCGCCACCGTGGCAAATGACAATTGAGGAGTGATTCGACTATCGAAGATGTCCTTCTTGATGGCCGCAGATTCACAACCAACGCCGGAGCCGCCTCCACTGCGTACCGCTTTAACGAAGTAGGAACCTAAAGTTATTCCCGGGAAGGTTGCCAGCGTCATCTGGTCATCGACCGGAACGATACCGATGGGTTGAGTCCCGTCAAGTACCAGTGAATCGGTGGAAATCACCGAGCGATACCAGACATAGTCAAAGTCGGCAACAACGCCCGGCGCTCCGTCAACAAACACCTGGATGCCATCGATCTTTCCGTTAAAGGGTGTGCAGAAACTGAGCGGAGTGGGTGTTGCATTCAATGTGAATACGGGCGGCGAGTCGCGAACCAGCGTTGTCGCCAACGTACCCGGGCAACCGGTCGTTGTGTTGGTGGCCGTCAACGTATAAGTTCCCTCATTGACGTTGTTGATCATATTATTGACACCGGTATTCGCCAATGAGTTGACGGGCTGACCGGGCAATCCTGTAGGTGCCCATGTATAATCATAGGTCGCGCCCACACCGGGGCCGGATGCCGTTGTCACATCTACTTCTATCCTTCCTTCAAAGAACGTTGGATCACACGACGTGTCGCCGCTCGGCGTCAGGACGATTTGCGGTGTGACCACATTGGGTGAAATGGTCACATTGAACGGTGCACTCGTACAGCCGAGACCACCGGAGCCGCCGCCGGGAGAGTCCGTCTTCTTGGTTGCAATAACCCAATAGGTACCGGATGTCACCGGGGAGGTCGGCAGCGGCGCGACGTTCGACAATTCCTCGCCACCCTTTGCTCCGGATCCGTCTCCCAGCAGGGAGAAGATGTTCTTCGAGATCACGCCAGAGCCATTGGAGGTAATATCAATAGTGGGGCCACCCATGGTTGCCGACAGGGTGATGTCGTTTCCGGCTGCCGTCTTTACGAAATACTCGGCCGCAGGCAACAAACCGCCGGGGAATACACCGCTTGGATTCAACAGCACTTTGTCGTTGACAGCGAAAGTGGTGCCCGGAACATTAAGCTGATCACTGCCCGCGGAAGCATTGAACGGAACCGCATCCGGGTACCAGTTGAACTCATAGTCGTCCATGATGTCGGCTCCGCCGCCGATGACGTTGATCTGGTTGACCACAATCTTCGCCGACTGCTCCAGCGCAGGCAAGCAATACTGTGCCGCGGTCGGAATCACATTGGCAGAAACAAACTCTGAAAGCGTGGGATTGTCCAGCACATCGAACGCCTTGCTGGCGACGCAGCCCGTGGACGCAGTAACCGTAAACGTATAAGTCGCAGGCCCAAGATTCGTGGCAGCATAGTTTCCGACCGGCTGTGCCATGATGGGGAATGCTGCGTTGGGATCAGCCGCCATATCAATGTCGTAAGTAGTGCCGACGGTCAGGTCGTCCGGATCCTTGCTGACGTTGATATCAATCCGCCCGTTGAATTGGGTGTCGTCGCATGATGTATTCGATATCGTGGCGCTTGCCAGCGAGATCAACGGCGGCAATGCGTCGGCGCCGATGATGACGTCCTGGAAAATCTTGCAGAAGAAACCCGAATACTCTTCTTCCACTTCCAGTACATACGAACCGGGCGCCAGGGTATTTGTCACCTGGAATGGCGCCACCGGAGGTACCGGGACAAATTGAGGAACAATGTCAGTTACGCCCTGGAACAGTCGGACCTTGTAATCGTTCTGATCCACCGCCGGCGGTGCGGATGGCGGGTCTTCAATCTGAATTTCCACCGAACCGTTGCCCACGTTGTAGGGACATATCGTGGAATTGGTCTTGTTGATTTTGACGACCGCATGCGATCCGATAAACGGCAGCGTATGCGAGATGTAGTTCTTGCAACCGGTGATTGTGTTAGTCACCTGAAGGGTATATAATCCTGTTGCCAGGCCGGCCTGCGTCTGGGCAGTGCCCAATGCTGCGGCCGAATATACCGGCGGGTTGGTGTAGTAGTTGATGGTGCCCAGCAGCGGATTGGTCGGTGAAGGCACACCCGAGAACCATTCATAGGTGACGCCCGCGGTGGTGAAGTCGCTGATCAGTCCATCGCCATTGGCTGTGATGTCAATAGCCGCGCCGCCAGCCGTGAGGGACAATTTCAATACATTACCGGCGATGCTCTGAATGAAATATTTCTTGTCGGCTTCAAGTGGAAGAGGCAAGGCCAACACACCGGAACGGGTCACCGCTACGGGGTCATTCACGTTCAGACCCAACGGGCTTGCTGTCGTCAGCTGGTCCGTGGCCGCAGAAGCAGTAAATGAAATCGATGGCTTGATGAGCTGGATTCCTCCCCCGAGCGTACCATTGTTCGCACTGCAGTCGGTGGGAATTATTTCATTCACTGCGACCGGCATCATCGGGGGCGCATCCGCCACGGTCGAGATCACCTGGGCCGACTTACACTTCGACACGTTGTCGCGGACAACAATGGTGTAGTCGCCGGGAATAAGTCCGGAGTATGTCGCGCCACCATTAAAGTCAAAGTTCGCGATGACAAAGTCTTCGTTGACGGCATCACTTCCGTTGTACCAGAAGAAGGTGTACGCACTGGCCGGCAGAGGAGTCGCCGTTAGTGACCCGTTGGGCGGTGAGCAAACGGTGACATCAGTCACGGCGACAGTCACTGTCGGGATATTCAGCGTCTCATTGAGGAAGACGGTCTGCGTTCTGGAACACAGCGTTACGGAATTGACAGCGGTGATCGTATAGGTTTGGTTCCCATTCAGTGAATTCACGCTGTTCGATCCGGTGGACGCCGCCGTAACATTGTCCACCCACGTGAAATTGTATCCAGCCGTAATGCCGTTACCGTTGCCCAGCGCTGTCTCGTCGATGGTGGCGGTCAATGATCCATTAGGCGTCAGCGGATCGCATGATGTCTGGTCCACTTCCGCGATGTCAATTACCGGGATGAACAGATTATCGACTATCGTGACCGACACCGGGTTTGACGTACACTTGCTCGTGTTGTTCTGCGCCGTCAACGTGTAAGCGCCGGCCGCAAGGTTTTTTGTCGTTTCGGGCGGCCCTTGAGTTCCTCCAGACCATACAAACGTGTAGCCGCCAAAGCCTGCCGGCAGGACCGGTACTCCCCGATAGGTCAGCGTGGTGACAGTTGCCTCGCCATTCTTGGCAGGACCGCAAACCGTATTCGGAGTTGGCGTCAAAGGTCCGAGCACGGGTACCTGGCTATCATCCGCAACCACAACCGTACCGGTATTGACACAACCGGATTCGCGTATGAGGATCTGCACGGTGTATTGTATCGGCGTCACACCGACGATTCCGCCTTGAACATTAACATAGTCATTGGTGGTTAAAGCAGAGGCAAGCGTTACGGGACCCGCCGGTCCCGCGGTTGAACTGCCGTCAAACCAGCGGTAGTCGTACGTCTTCCCATGAGGAAGTACATCCGTTACCTTGGCTACCCCGTCGGGCGCACCGCCGGCACAGTTCGTCGACGGTGTCTCTCCCATCGTGATGGTCGGTAATGTTTTTGCGCTCGTTACTGTGGCGCTATAAGAACTTGACTGACAACCGGTGATATTATGCAGGGCGGTAACGGAATAGGTTCCCACATCCACACCCGGAAGATTGTTTACTCCGTTGCCATCCGCACCGACGCTCCAGTCAAAGAAGTAATCGTTAATCGTGCTGCCACCGGGGATGTTATTCACCGCGGCGCCAACTTGCCCGTCAAAAGCACCTCCAATCGCCTTGGTCTTGTCACAAATGGTATTCGGCTGAGGTGTCAGCGTTAGTAACGGAAGCACTTTCGCATCGGCCACATTCAAGGCCTGGTTTGTCTGGCAGCCGTTACCCTGGTTGGTCACCACCACCGTGTAGTTGTAGCCCGCTCCGCCCTGGACCTTGATCAGCTTGGCCGTGTTCGCGTTGTTCACCCCGTTGGTCACCGGGAACGGAGGCGCCACCGGGCCCGTCCACGCATATGTATACCCAACGGCAACTCCCACTGCCGTTCCATCCACCGTCAATACTTCTGAAATGCCGTCCTCTTTCCCCACCGCACAGTTCGTCGAGGCCGTCGTGCTCGTGGTCAGTACCGGTAAGGTCAGCGCATTGTTCACTACCGCACTCACTACCGACGACACACAGCCCGTCACCGTATGCGTACTCGTCGCTGTGTAGGCTGTCGCCCCGCCGTTCAATTGGTCATAGACATTCGCCGCCGCTACGCCCGCTCCCATGCCGCCGCCGAAGGCAAACGTATAGTCCGTCAACGGGCCAATCTGGTTGGTCACCGTTGCCGTGATCTTCCCGCTGAATGTCTTGGCAGGAACCGTCAGCGCCGGGTTACACACTCCGTTGTCGACTGTCGCCAACGTGATCACGCTCCGCCCTGGACCTTGATCAGCTTGGCCGTGTTCGCGTTGTTCACCCCGTTGGTCACCGGGAACGGAGGCGCCACCGGGCCCGTCCACGCATATGTATACCCAACGGCAACTCCCACTGCCGTTCCATCCACCGTCAACACTTCTGAAATACCGTCCTCTTTGCCCACCGCACAGTTCGTCGAGGCTGTCGTGCCCGTGGTCAGTACCGGTAAGGTCAGCGCATTGTTTACCACCGCACTCACTACCGACGACACGCAGCCTGTTACCGTGTGCGTCGTTGTCGCCGTGTAGGCCGTCGCCCCGCCGTTCAATTGATCATAGACATTCGCCGCCGCTACTCCCGCTCCCATGCCCCCGCCGAAGGCAAACGTGTAGTCCGTCAACGGACCAATCTGGTTGGTCACCGTCGCCGTGATCTTCCCGCTGAATGTCTTGGCCGGAACCGTCAGCGCCGGGTTGCAGACACCGTTGTCGACTGTCGCCAGCGTGATCACCGGCAATACTTTCGCATCCGGCACGTTTACAAATTGGGTTCGCTGGCAGCCCGTGGTCTTGTTCGTGGCCAGCACCGAATAGTCATAGCCAGGTCCTCCCTGTACTTTGATGATCTTATTGGTATTCGAGTTATTCACGGCCGGAGTTATCGGGAATGCAGGGGCCGCGGGCCCAGTCCATGCAAAAGAATAATTCGCCGACGTACCGGGAAATCCATCTACCGTAGTCACATCCGCTGTACCATCCTCCTTGCCGGGCACACAATTCGTTGAGCCCGTCGGCGTAAGTACCATTGTGGGCAGGACGAAGGCATTGTTTACGGCAACAGTTACGGGCACCGATTTGCACGCCAGGGTCAAGTTCTCGAGAGTTACGGTATAGTTGCCGCCGTTCAGTTGTGCCAGGGACGGAAGTTTATCATTGGCCACCGCAATGACGGGATCGGTCGGGAGTGATCCATTGTGCCAGACAAACTTGTACGTCGAGAAATCAACGATGGGTGATCCCGCGAAGGAGGCGGTTGCTGCTATCGTACCGTTGTAGCTGGCCGTTCCCAGCACCGGATCGCATGTTGTATTCGTGGTGGAGCTCAAGGTAACAATCGGCAGATTCAGCGTTTCGCCGATGATGAACTTTTGCGTTCCCGAGCAGTTGCTGGGCGTAGTGACTTTTACTGTATAGAAAATCCCTCCGCCGGCTACCACATTGGCTGTTTCCCCCTTTGCACCTGAAACATTCGTATGCAGGTTCGCCGGCAACGTGTTGTCGCCCTTGAACCATTCAAATGTGAAGTTTGTAGGGCTTACCAAACCAGGCGCTGCGCCGACTGCGGTCAACACGCCGTTGGGATTCAACGGGTCGCAGGAAGTTTGCGGGCTAACCTGGTTGATGGTTGCCGTCGGTATCACCCGTTGATCCAGCACCTGGACAACGGGCGTCTGGTTGGCGATACACTGGCTGGTATTGTCTTTGATTTCAACCTGGTAGTATCCGATGGCGAGACCCGTACGCGTGGGACCCACACCGTTGGCAGGCGGAAGAATGCTTCCTCGTGTGGAGGTCGCATTATTATAGAAGTACCAATTAAACGTGTAGTTGGCCGGATTTTGGGCCACGCCACCCACCATTGCCTGGGCGGTGACGGAGCCGCTATTCGGATTCAAACAGTCTACAACATTCGTTACCACGGAAGCTTGCGCATCCGGTATTACCGGTCCGTTAACCGTGGCTGGTGCCGACGTGATGGAACATCCGTTCTTGCTGACGACAACGAACGGCAACGATGCAGGCGCCTTCCGTTGTCGGAACAACCCATTCATCATTCGCTCCATCGCCGTTCGGTGTAAACACGTTCGGTATATTCATTACCGAACCGGGCGCCCCGGTAACATCCACTGTTGCTGTAGCTGTACCCGTGCAACCGTTTTGTGTCGCCACCACGGTATAGATGGTACCGACCGCCGGCGTTGCAATGGGATTGTCAATGTTTGTACTGCTCAAGCCATCCGGAGGTGACCAGGCATAGGTCGCCGTTCCTGACGCTACTGAAGCGACCAGCTGCACCGAACCTCCGGCACTGATGGTCGTTGTCGCCGGAGCAATGCTCACCGTCGGGGAATCCGATATCACGATGCTCTTGGACGTATTGCTGCTGCATCCGCTGGTGCCGGAATAACTCAGCGTCAGCGACGGGTTGAAAGTATTTGCCGAGGTGAACGTGTGAGTGGGGCTTGCCGTCGACGCCGTACCGGCATCACCAAAATCCCAGGCATACACCGCGGTTGCGGCGCCATCTTTTGTCGATGCATCCGTGAACGTAATGACATCATTCACACAGCCGGCAGCATTAACCGTAAAGTTGGCCACCGGTGCCGTAAACACGGTTACATTCGTAGCCGGGGAGGTTACGAGCGAACAACCCAGCGTCGTATTCGTTACCCTTACTGTATAAGCTCCCTGGGCTGTCACAACCAGTGATGTTGTAGTCTGTCCTCCGATATCCACTCCATCCTTGATCCATTGATAGGTGTAACCGGATTGGGAATTCACCGTGAGCGTCAGGTTGGACCCGGTACAAATCGAGTTGGAAGGTACCGATGACCCCACGGTGAAACTGGCCAGATTCGCTATATCTACCAAAGTCGTCGACGTGTTGCTGAAACAGGTGCCGTTTGACAGCTGCAAGGAATAAATCCCGGCATTGGCGGTGGTCACATTGAGGATCTGCGGGTCTTCCACGGCGGAAGTGAATCCATTGGGACCTGACCAATGGTAGGTTACTCCGGCGACTGTCGGCCCGTTCAACTGCAGGTTCTGACCCGGCACATTGCACAGCGGCGAATTGGATGAAATCACCGGGTCAGCCGGAAGTGTCCCGGAGCCGGAGCTGATGACGATCGTGTTCGACGTCTTCACGCATGTTCCCGACTCGGTGGTCGCGGTAACGGTATACGATCCTGCCGTAGTAACATCATAGAAGGCATTCGCACCCGATGAAACCGTAGAACCCGACTCCTTCCAATCATATGACGCGACTCCAAAGCCGGGTGCCGCATTCAGGCGGATGGTTTGACCTGCACAGATGGTCAGCGGCGTGCTGTTGAGAACAGTGGGGACATAACAGTTCTTGTTGCGAATGATATCCAGGGAATTGCCGGTATCCGTGGTATAGGCGAAGTCAGGCTTGCCGTCACCGTCATAGTCCCCTACGCGGACGTTCCTCGACTTCTTGCCCGTAGAAATGGAAACCGCCGTGAACGCCAGCCCGCCATTCACACCGTTGCTCTTGAATAATGTCATCGTGGTGACGGAAGCGCCGCGCGTACCCACCAACAGGTCAATATCCCCATCTCCATCGGCATCCGTTGCGTTGATGCCCCAGGGCAATGTGCCCGTGGTGAGGTTAATGGCCGACGCGAAGGATATGCTTCCCGTGGTGCTTTGATTCAACAGGATCACGGCGCGATTATCAAATGAACTGGTGGCTGCCAGATCCAGCTTGCCATCTTCATTGAAGTCGGCCGTTGTCGTTTCAATCAGGTTGGCACCGAGGTTGATCTGCTGGGATGCCGCAAAAGAAACGGTTCCCGCGCTTGTGTTCCTGAGGATATAGAAGTTGCTCGCCGTAAACGTATTGACAATGATCTCGGGCTTGTTGTCCCCGTCGAGATCCTGAACATCCAACCCATAACTTGTTGAGGCAGCGGATACTGTCAGTTTCAGCGGGCTTGCTGCAAACGTGATTGCGCCGGCTGTCGACTGGTTCACAAAAACATAGATAATGTTGTCCGGGCTTGCGGTATCATCGAATGCGTTCGTGACAATGAGTTCGGGTTTGCCATCCAGGTTCAGATCGCGAATTGCCAGGCGGAAAGCCAGGTGTCCGACGTCCATTAACACTTTGGTCATGGCGGCAAACGATATGTTGCCAACCGTGCTGGTGTTGCGCAGGAGGAATATTTCGTTTCGGGTTGCCCCGCCGCGGGATGCCACAAGGTCTGGCTTACCGTCACCATCGAGATCGCCGCAAGCGAGGTTGAAGGTTGGCGCAGTGACCGCGACGGTTGAAGAAACAAATGATAGTGAACCCAACGTGCTCGTGTTCCGCAGCAACATGATGTCTGTTGCCAATCCTTGCTTGGAGCCGGCCAGGTCCGGCTTGCCGTCGCCATCGAGGTCGCAGGAACAAACATCAAAGACTTCCTCGGCGGCAGCGAAACTGATGGGTGCCGTCACCGCCAGCGGGTCAAAGTCACCGCCGCCAAAGGTGGGCACCGATTTCAACGTGGACTTTCCTGAAAGACCTGATACGGTATTCAATACTTCCACATTGCCCAGTCGGGCTTGCGGCGGCATCGTCACTTCGATGGATAATGTTGAACTGGCACTAATGGTACCCGGCACGCCGTCAAACCAAACTTTCAGTTGGGCGGGATTCGCGCTGAAGCCGGAGCCGGTGATGAGCACTTTGTCACCCGGATAGGTGGCTACCGGTGTGACGGCACCGATAACAGGGGTTTGCCCCATCACCTCGGCGGCGAGCACGAACATCATCCATCCAAAAAGTATCCTTCGAATCATACTTCGGTAATCCCCTTTATTCATGCACCGTTAGTAACCACGCGTCGCGGAATATCCTCAGCTTCCTGAACTTATCCCTTGCCGCCCGCGACTCATTAATATCATCTGAGCCCTCAATGTGAACGTACCATGTACCGTGTGTCGACTGGTACCCATAGTCCACATCCGGAAAACCCAGTTTTTTGAGGCCGTCGCTGTACTTTTTAGCATTTGCCTCCACGCGGAATACCCCTACAATGACATAATTACCCAAATCCATTTCCGAGGTGTGTGTACCCTTTTTCACAAACTCATGCCGTTCCGCATGCGGGTGATGGGTCTCCTCATGAGTCTCCAGCGGGTTGTCCTGGTGAACATCCAGGCGGCTCATCTTCTCCTGTTCTTCGAGGTGCTGTTGATCTGCAGGCGCGACCACAGGAACTACAGGTTTTGTCTCCGCCGGCTTTGTTTCTACGGGCTTGGTCTCGGCCGGCTTGGGCTGAGTCTTGGGAGGAGGTTTCGTCTCCGTCTTCTTGACCACCAATTGAGGCTCCTTCGCTTTCTTGTGAATAATTTCTGTATTCACGAAGGAGTAAGTCTGCTCCACATCTTTCTTCGGCTTCGTCAGCAGGTAGGCGATATGGATTTCATGCGATGCTTTGCCGATGGCCTTATCTCCCGATGTCGGCAGGCTGTATGAATAGCCAATGGCCAATATCTTGTTCATCTTCATCCCCAGTAAGCCAGACATTCCATAGTCTTGCTTGTAGGAAGCGCCAATCCATCCCAGGTGCTGATAGTGAAACAAGGCGGCGACTTCAAATTGCGCCGGCAGTCCTTTGTTCATCCGGTAGATGACATACGGTTCAAATGCATTCTTGCCTTTCTGCAGCATGAAGCGATTGCTGGCGTGCAGGATGAGGTTGTCGAATGCCTTGAAGTTGGCATTGAACGAACTGGCCGTGAGATAGGCCGGCTGAAAAAGCGCCGGCAATGCTACACCACCATGAAAGCCTTTGTTGTGATAAGAGATTCCGAGGTTGCCCGCCAGTTGAAAAGTATTCCCGGCGAGGTTGCTGAGGATCGGGTCGGTGGGATTGTTCAACACCGATGATCCGAAGTTGAGTGCTGCGACGTCCACTTTAGTGAACGTCCCTCCCACGGACATGCCGAAGCGCAAAAATTGATCCGTAGCCAGGGGCAATGTATAACCTCCGGTAACCAGCACACCGGAATTTGACACAAGACCCATGGAGGTATTGTTGAGGTTGACGCCGAGATTCACCCGATTTGGAAGGGCCGTCTGAAAATTGAAGTTCATGATGGACGGACTGCCATCTACTCCTACCCACTGTTTGCGGTAGGACAAGAACATCGCTGGTCTGCCTTCAGCGCCGACAAACGAGGGGTTGAGTAAAGAGGGATTGACGAAGAATTGAGTGAATCCAACCTCCTGCGCCTGCGCTGTCAAACCTGCCAACCAAAGACCTGCAAAAAGTACCTTATGATAATTCAATGATCACGAAGGGTTACGGGTAACATCAAATAAGTATTTTTGTCCAAGGTCTCGACAACTTACAATTCATGCTTAAGCCACTAAATTCGGCAATTCTATGCTTTGTAACTAGTTTTTTGCCGCTTTTGGTGATGGGGCAGGAATTAGAGACCTCTAAGGAAAACCCGTTTGACGAGAAATCATACGATCGGTTTCTTTGGGGCATCCGCGGCGGACTCAATGTCACCACACCTCACTTTGAATACGCTGATGCGCGCCAAGCACTTGGTGCTCAGTCATCTCTTGGTTGGACGCTCGGCGCCGTGGGTCAGTTTAAGCTGACGAACCGATGGGCATTTCAGTCCGAAATAGGTTATTCAAAAAAAGTCAGCAGCTTCACTTTTGATTCTGATGGATCTGTCAACAAGATGTCAATGGATTTTGTAGACATCTCCTTGTTGCTTCGTCGGCGATTTATGTTCACCTGGGGAAAAAGCATACACTCCGACGTCTTTATCGGTATCGGACCCAACATCAACTACTGGTTCGGCGCCCAAGGGACTGGTGTCAGTTCGACCGGGGAATCCTATGATTACAACATTGTCATTGACGGAACGCCCGATGCCAACTTTCAGAACCTCTATTTGAACGGCGTCAATCGGTGGCTTTTCGGGATCGATCTTGGCGTGGGCATCAACGCACCGATAACACCCAAACAGAAGATTTTCCTGGAATTCAGGGCCTCGCTGGGACAAACTAACCTGGGAAGCAATTCGAGCTCCGTCTATATCAACCAGGCTGGATTTAACGGCAGCATGTTCCAGCAGAATTTGCTCAAGTCTAACCTGAAGACTTTCTCCATTACAGCAGCGTACACCTTCTCCTTCAACTATGCCAAATCCCACATGGGCAAGAGCACGAAGGATAAGATGATCAAGAAGCGCAAGACAAAGCGCCGCAAACGGTAAGCTGATCGTTAATTCACAAGTAAAAGGGACCGCCTAGAAGATGGCTCCCGCGATTGTTGCCGTCATCAACGTCGCCAGGGACGCCGCCAGCATGGCACGAAATCCAAGTCGCGCCAAATCCCCCGTGCGGCTGGGCGCCATACCGCCAATGCCGCCGATCTGTATCGCAATGGAACTGAAATTGGCAAAGCCGCACAAGGCATACGTCGCGATGCGTATGGATTTCTCGCTGAGGACACCCGCGTGCTTCATATTGGCCAGGTCGAGGTAGGCCACAAACTCGTTGATTACCATCTTCTGACCCAGGAGGCTGCCCACTTGCAGGGATTCATCCCAACTCACCCCAATACAGAAAGCAAACACGCGGAAGACCTGTCCAAGGATATACTGCATTGAAAATCCCTGGTAGGCGCCGTCAGTAGTGCGAATCACAAACTCGTTGAGTCCGGTCAACGCGCCGACAAAGTCGACGAGTATCCAGTTAAGGGCGTAAATCACGGCGATGAAAGCCAGCAACATGGCGCCGATATTGAGCGCCAGCTTGAGCCCGTCGGAAGCGCCATTGGCGAGGGCCTCCACTACGCTGGTGCCGATCTGCTCCTTGTTCACCTGCAGCTTGCGGTCGATTTTATCGTGTTCCGTTTCCGGATAAAATATCTTGGCCAGCACGATGGCTGCGGGGGCATTCATGATCGACGCGCTCAGGAGATAGGTGGCGTACTTGGCTTGCTCTTGCAGGTCGCCGCCCCCGAGGAACGAAACGTACGCCGCCAGCACACTGCCGGCGAGTGTGGCCATGCCGCCCACCATCACACAGTGCAATTCAGACTGCGTCATCTTGGCGATGAACGGTCGGATCAGCAACGGGGCTTCCGTCTGGCCCATGAAAATATTGGCCGATGCAGACAAACTCTCCGAACCGGAGAGCCGCATGGTCTTGGCCATCACCCAGGCAAAACCAAAGACCACTTTCTGAAGAATCCCCAGGTAGTAAAGTCCCGTCGTAATCGAAGAGAAGAAGATAACCGTAGGCAGGGCCTGGAAGACAAACAGGAAACCCAGGTTGTGCCGGACGTTGGTAGCACCTTCGCTGTTCTTGGCCAGGTCGCCGTAGAGAAACTCGGCTCCCTTGAGGGCAAAGCTCAGGAACTTGACAAACTTCTCGCTGATCCAGATGAACGCATGCTCAGCGACTTCCACCTTGCCGATGAGCAGTCCGAATATCAGCTGGATGACGATGCCGATCGCCACCAACCGCCAATCAATGGCTTTGCGGTTAGCCGACAAGGCATAGGCGATCGCAACAATGACAACCAGACCTATAAAACCTCTGAGGTACTCCATGAAGGGTGGTGGGTGGATGGGGCTCGCCTCTAATTTCGTTTACCGAGCTCGTCGCGAATCTTCGCTGCTTTCTCGTAGTCCTCCTTCTCGATGGCAGTCTTCAGCAGCTCGTTGAGTTTTTCGACAGTATAACTCTTGTAGTCGTCGTTCTTTTTCGGCGTCTCTTTCTTCACCTTCACTTTTGACTCCGGCTTTTCTTCCTTCTCCTTTTCTTCCTTCTCTTCCTCCTCCTCTTCATCCGTGAGAACGATGCCTGCTTCCGCGAGGATATTCTCATAGGTAAAGATGGGAGCGTCAAATCGCAACCCGACGGCAATGGCGTCAGAAGGGCGCGCGTCGACCTCGGTCTTCTTCAGTCCATCGGTACAGACAATCTTCGCGAAGAATACGCCTTCCTTCAGGTCAGAAATAACAATTTCCTCCACGTGAAAATGAAAGGCATTGGCAAATGACTTGAACAAGTCATGGGTCATCGGCCGGTTCGGTACAATTTTTTCGATCTCGATAGCGATGGCCTGGGCTTCAAACATGCCGATGATTATCGGGAGCCGCCGGTTGCCTTCGGACTCACCGAGAACAAGGGCAAACGACCCCGTCTGGGATTGGCTTGATGAAAGGCCGAGGATTTCCAGTTTGATTTTTTTCAACGCCACAGTGCTCTACCGGTTTGCGATATTACCAAAAATTTGATGCCGGGAAGGGCAAATTAATCAATATTTATTTGGCCGCTTTCAGCGCCTCCGTGAGCTTGGGAACCACATCAAATGCATCGCCGATAATGCCGTAGTCGGCCGCCTTAAAGAACGGCGCTTCTGCATCTTTATTGATGACGACGATACACTTCGACGAGTTGACGCCGGCCAGGTGCTGGATAGCCCCCGAAATTCCCACGGCGATGTACAATTGTGGCGCCACTTTCACCCCGGTCTGGCCCACGTGCTCATGATGCGGGCGCCAGCCCATGTCGGAAACGGGTTTGCTGCAGCCGGTTGCAGCGCCCAGGGTCTTCGCCAGGTCCTCGAGAATTCCCCAGTGCTCAGGTCCTTTCATGCCGCGTCCGCCTGACACAACGATATTCGCTTCCGGTAAGGAAACGGCAGTGGCCGCCTTATCCGTGGAGAGAACTTTTGTATTGAAATCCTTCTCTTCCAGTACCGGCGCAAAAGTTGTCGGCGCCACGGGTGAACCCACTTCCTTGATTTCGGCTGCGTTCTTCTTGATGGCAATCACCTTCTTATCTGACTTCATGTCGACCATCGCAAATGCTTTGCCGGTGTAGATGCCACGCTTCACTGTGAAGCCCGATGACGTATTCGGGAGTTCCACGACGTTTGAAGCAAACGCCGCGCCCGTGCGGATCGCCACCTTGGCGGCAACGGGAGATCCCAGTGGACTGTTGGCGAGCACCAGGTTGTTGCATCCCTCCTGCTGCATCACCTGTGTCACCACGGAGGCCACTACCTGGATGATCGGGTGATCAAGACGCGCATCGGATGCATGAAGCACCTTTGCCGCGCCGAACTTGCCGGCTTCTGCCAGGGCCGTCGCATCGATGGTGCCCAGCGCCAGTGCCGTCACCTCACCGCCAAAAGCTTTGGCATAACAAACAGCCTCGAGCGAAGTGCGCTTGATTTTTCCTTCTGCATGCTCGACCAGAACTAAAGTCTTCATGATGATGTCTCCTTGAAATTTCGTTTATAAAACTTTCGCTTCGCTCTTCAGGCGATTAACCAGCTCACCCACATTATCCGCGGAAATCATTTTTACTGCTCCCTTGGGCGGAAGAATTTCATACTTGCTCGTTTTCACTGATCCGTCCGCGGCGACCGGCTCCACTACTTTCAGCGGCTTGGTGCGCGCGCTCATGATGCCGCGCATGTTGGGTATCTTCCATTCAGCGATAGGCTCCTGGCATCCGGCCACCAGCGGGAGGCTGGCTTCAACGGATTCTGTCCCCCCCTCGATCTCCTTTGTCATTTTCACTTTCGTACCGTCAATATCCAGTTTCATCACGGGCGACACGGACGGCATGCCCAGCATCTCACCCACCATGGCATGGACAACGCCGCCATTGAAATCGATTGACTCCCGGCCCATCAGGATAAGGTTGTAGCCTTTAGCCTGGCCGGCGATCTGGCTGGCTACAAAAAATGAATCCGCCGGCTCGGCATTGACACGGATGGCATCATCCGCCCCGATGGCCAGGGCTTTGCGTAGCGTAGGTTCCGTTTCGGCCAGGCCCACGTTGAGCACAGTGATGGTTGCCCCCAACGTTTCTTTGAGTTCGACGGCACGGGCCAGCGCATAGTCGTCGTACGGGCCAATGATGTACTGGACTCCGGTCGAATCAAACTTCGTATTATTGTCAACAAAATTGATGCGCGAGGTGGTGTCGGGAACGTGCGTGATGCACACTAAAATCTTCATAGCCAAGAGATTAATCGAAGTGCTAAAATAACCGCGGCAAGATACAAAAAGACACGGTTTTCAAGGGATAATTCAACGACGATGACGCGAATCGAACAGCTTGAACAATTCATTACCGAGGACCCGTCGGATCCCTTTCCGCGCTATGCCCTCGCGCTGGAGTTCTTGCATCTTGATCCGGCAAAGGCCCAGGCGCAATTCGAATCACTGATCAGCCAATTCCCGGATTACCTGCCGACGTACTACCCTGCCGCTCACCTCCTTGCCGAACGAGGCGATGCCCAGGGAGCAGACACCCTTTTTCAATCGGGAATCGCCAAAGCCAGGCAGCAAGGGGATCGGAAAACGGAACATGAACTCCGGCAGGCCTACTCGCAGTGGCAGTTTGAACAATCGTGAAGTCACATCTGGAAGACAATCTTGCCCACCTTATCGGGCAAAAGAATATCCGCAAATGACTCCGGCAATTTTGAGAAGGGCCGGATGCTGTCCACAATAGGGCGAATCTGGTGCTTCGCCATGAACGAAAGCATCTCGTTAAACTCGTGATCATTACCCATCGTTGTACCCTGGAGTGTCAGGTGGTTCCAGAACATCCGGTACAGGTCGATCTTTGACGGTACGCCGTTAGTGGCTCCGTAGAAGATAATCTTCCCGCAAGGTTTCAACACTTTGATGAAGTTGTTGATCTGGTCTCCTCCCGCGCTGTCGATAATCAGGTCGAACCCTCCTTTGGTTTTCCACAGTTCGCTGTAGTTGTTCTCTTTCTTGTAATTGTACGCGCCCTTCGCTCCCAGTTTCAAAGCCCGGGCAATCTTGGCGTCGCTTCCCGAAGTGACATACACATTGGCGCCGGCGGCTTGTGCAAAGAGAAAGCAGAACTGGGCAACGCCCCCGCCAAAGCCGGACACCAGCACATTCTGTCCGGGCTTCAAACCGCCCTGCCGGAACAGCGCACGGAATGCCGTAAGTCCGCCGAGCGGAACAGCGGCTGCATGAACAATATCCAGGTGAAACGGTTTGGGCTGGAGCCGATCGATGTCGAGCAGGCAATACTCCGAGAATGTGCCGTTCACCGGCATACCCAGGATACTGTAGTTCTTTCCCTGGAAATTCGGGTCAGGGCCCCAGTTCACGTTCGGGTTAATGACAACTTCTTTGCCAACCCATTCTTTGTCTTTCTCGTCGCCAACCGACTCGACAACTCCTGAACCATCTGAACCCAGGATGGCGCCAAACCGGATGTTGGGGTATTTGCCCTCCTTGATCCACTCATCACGGCGGTTCAGCGACGCGGCCTTCATTTTAACCAACGCCTGGCCGGCTTTTGGCGCCGGCTTTTCAAACTCCCGCCATTCGATTTGGCCGGAACCAACAAGTACAAGTCCTTTCACGGGGTGTCGTGTTTTATCCTTGTCAAGAAAACAAATGAAGTGCGTATTGGCAACTTGAATTCTGCCAATATCTGCTTAACGAGGTTCAGGCAATGTCAGGTAGCAGGTGTTCCCCTCACCCGGGATTGTTTCCACGTATAGATCGCCGCCATTGGCCCGGACAAGATCCCGGCAAAGTGCCAACCCAAGACCCTGGCCCTCGGCTCCGGAATCGGCGGGCGACGCCGTTTGCAGGGCGTTCAACTTTTCCCGCAGGTCCTCAGAACCATGATCTTTTATCCCCAACGTGATGAGTCCGTCTTTCTGCCCGCTGAAAATGGTGATTACATCTCCCTCCCGGCTGCCGCGGACGGCCAGCGACAACAGACTGCGCAGGACAATCCGGATCATGGCCTTGTCGGCAAAAGCCATAACCATATCTGGAACAAGGAAGTTAACCGTTACCGACCGCTCCTCCGCGATTGGCCGGAGGTCTTCCTCCACTCCGGCTGCCAATTGCCGGCAACTGAAGACTTCCGGCCTGGTGTTCATGGCGCCTGACTTCGACAGCGTCCAATCCAGCAGTTCGTTGAGTGATTGCCTTAGTTCTATGCTGCTGGAATAGAGGTGTCCGATGAGGTTGGAACGTTCCTCGGGTGTCGCCTTTTCCATTTGAGTTCCCAGGCTGCGGGTGAGATTGCTGAACGTAGACAGGGGCCCTTGCAAATCACGCGCCATCACCGTAAAGAGTTTTTCGTTGCTGGACTGGAGCTCGCGGATTTGTTCCAATTGCTCCTGGACCTTCCGACGGGTCGATAAATGTGACCGTATCCACAAGAAAATGACGACAAGGAAAAGGACACCAACACCGGCGAGCACCCGAAAGAAGTTCGTCCATTGCACGTCCTGGGTGTGGCGGGTCAGTGCCAGCTGATCCTGAAGGTCGGCGGTTCGCATCGAGGCCTCATTGGCGCCGAGGATAAGCTCATCCCGAACGTGCTGCACCCGGCGGTCGGCTTCACGCTGCTTCAGTGTGTCGTCATAGTGGGAATACGAGAGAAAATACCGGAAGGCGGAAGCGGTGTCCTTTCGCTGCTCCGCGATCTGGTATCGCAGTTGATAACCATCGCGCAGCGCGGGCAGATTATGGTGCACCTTCGCCACCGATTCAGCACTGTCGGCATACAGGGTGGCTGTGTCGAGGTGGATCGTGCGGGAATAGATTTGCGCAATCGACAAATAAGTATCGGAATCTTGCTTTCGATTATGTACTAATGCTGCCTTGTAGTGGGCCAGGGCTTTGAACGGTTGTTCCCGTGCTTCCTCCAATCGGCCGTACTCTTTGTGAGCCTCGGCGAGTCGTGCCGCATCTCCTTTGCTCTGTTGGAGAATTTGGTTCAGCAGGTCTTCAGCCTGTCGGAAGTCGCGAAGGCCACGGAGAACGGGTATCATTTCCTGGGTCAACTGGTTGACGGCGGCGGAATCTGCCCGTTGCCTTGCCAATTCGATGGCCTGCTGAAAATGCTCGCGAGCTTCAGCCTGGTGTGCGAGGCGTGATTCTATCCGCCCCAGGTAGGCTGCGGCGTTCATCATTCCGAAAACATCCTTTAGCTCATCAGAGAGGCGATAGGATCGGTCATAGAAATCGCGTGAGCGTTCGAAGGCATCCTTGTTGAAGGCAACAAATCCCAATGTTTGGCAGGCCCTGGAACACAACGCCATGTTGTCGGGAACCAGGCGAAGTACTTGCCATGCGTGAGCGGCTGCCGAGTCGAGCACGCCCGTTTGCTCATAGGCCGCAGCGATGCGGTCGTGAATCATCGCCTTGTCCTCCGGATTTTCAAACTGGGCTACCTGCTCGGAAAGAATCAGGATCGCCGATTCCGGCACCCGGGAAGGATCGTTGGCTTTCTGCAGGAGGCTGTCGATGGGCTTGATAACCTGGCCGATGCAACCGACGGAGACGCACAGCGTCATCAACAAAGCAAAGAAAATCTTTACCGGCCGTGCAGTCATTGGGGTGTTCGACTTAGCAGAAAGCTAAATCTACTTCATTCAGGCAGAAAACGGAAAATAGGAGGCCGCTAGAAGGGCATATCATCATCGTTCCGGGGCGGCGGCGGAGGCGGTTCATCGCGGAACGTGTTGAGGCGGCTTTCACGCGTGATGCTGCCAAATGACGATTCCCCTGACGGGCCGTCGAAATCGGCGAACTTCGTGTACTTGCCAATGAACTTAAGCTTGACGGTGTCCAGGGAACCGTTGCGGTGTTTGGCCACGATTACCTCGGCCATACCGTTGGTCGGCAGGCCTTCCTCATCCACCGTTATCTTATAGTACTCCGGGCGATAGAGGAACATGACGATATCAGCATCCTGCTCAATGGAACCAGATTCCCGCAAGTCCGAAAGTTGGGGTCTCTTGTCACCGCCGCGGGTCTCCACACCCCGGCTCAACTGGGAGAGCGCGATCACGGGCACGTCCAGTTCCTTGGCGATGCCCTTTAAGGCCCGGGAGATCGAGGCGATCTCTTGTTCACGGTTACCCTGGCTGTCGCCTTTCATCAACTGGAGGTAGTCCACGACGACCATTTGAATGTTGTGTTCTGCCTTGAGTCTCCGACACTTAGCCCTTAGCTCCAGAATGGATAGTGCAGGGGTGTCGTCTATAAATATAGGGGCAGAAGACAGTCGGTTGGTACGGTGAACCAGCTGCTGCCATTCAAACTCAGCCAGGTTGCCCCGCTTGATTTTCTCTGATTCCAATTCAGCTTCCGCGGAAATCAGGCGGTTAACCAGCTGGAGAGAGGCCATTTCCAATGAGAATATGGCCACCGGGTGGTTGAAGTCGACGGCGGCGTTCCGGAGGGCCGAAACCACAAAAGCCGTCTTACCCATACCGGGGCGTGCCGCTATAATAATAAGGTCAGATCGTTGCCATCCGCTGAGGATACGGTCCAGCTTGGTAAAACCGCTGGGCACACCGGTCAGACCGTCCTTGTGTTCCTTGCGCTTTTGAAGTTCCGTTACCGCCCTGAACATCAGGGACTTCATGGTATCGTAGTTCTTGCGAAGGTTGGAGTCGGAAATGGCGAAGATGGACTGCTCCGTGCGGTCGAGAAGGTCGAAGACATCTGTAGTGTCTTCGTAGGCATTCTGCTGCACCTCGGAGGATATCTGGATCAAATCCCGCTTGATGGCCATCTCGATGATGATGCGGGAGTGGTACTCGATATTGGCCGCTGAACTCACCTTGGAGGTCAACTCGGCGATATAGTAGGCGCCGCCCACCAATTCCAGCCGGCCGTTCTTCCGGAGCTGGGCGACCACGGTCCGCATGTCGACAGGCTCCGAAGCCTTGAACAAGTCGGTGATGGCCTGGTAGATTTCTTTGTGCTGTTCGGTGTAGAAATGCTCGGGGCGGAGGTACTCGATTACGGCAGTTAACGCGTTCTTTTCCAGCATCAAAGCGCCCAGTACTGCTTCTTCCAGATCAAGCGCCTGAG
Source organism: Cyclobacteriaceae bacterium (assembly GCA_044221195.1). GTDB lineage: Bacteria > Bacteroidota > Bacteroidia > Cytophagales > Cyclobacteriaceae > ELB16-189. The sequence continues at coordinate 96,707 of JBGAPO010000004.1, read as the reverse complement.
GCGGCAGCTTGCCCAGGTTCTCCGAGATATCCCGGGGAACTAGTTTGGCAATTTTGGTGCTGCCTGACCTCAAGGACGTTGATCGTTGCTCCATACTTCGTGGTTGTTGGACGCAGTTTCTTATTTGGAGGAACAAACCTAAAGGAAGCGTTACATCAAAAAACCCTCCACGTCCACAACTTCTAAACAATCTACAAACAACAACAGTGAGTGTTGTGAATAAATTTCAGTCGCCGGCATCTTTTTTATCGCGGGTTTGGGTGAGCAGTACTGAACTTCGCCGCATAAATACCTAATCCTGAACTCTTTCACCGGACAAACATTTTACCTTAACTTCAAGCCCGTAAGTCTTGATGGGTAACGCTAGAAAAATTCATTTCACAGGCATCGACAACCCTGTTGTCTGCGACCTCGCGATTGCCATGCGTCAGGCAGGCGCCGAAGTCACCGGCTCAGGCATGGTGCCTGCAGAGGCAAAGTCCCGGCTGGACGCTGCCGGCATTCCAAATGCGGCCGAATGGGACGCCGGCCGGATTGTTCCAACCCTGGAGGCGGTCGTTATCAGCCCTGCGGTGAAAAGGGACAACCCCGAACTGCACCGGGCCCTCGAGCAAAAGATCCCCGTATACTCCTACCCCGAGTTTATCCAGCTGGAGTGCCGGAACAAGCACCGCGTGGTCATTACCGGAAGCCATGGGAAGACCATGATCGCTATGGTTATCCTGCATGTGCTCAACTATCACAACAGGTCATTCGATTTTGTCCTGTCCAAGCCTGTCGCCGGCCGACCTTCCTCCATTCAGCTTTCTGATGCGCCCCTCATTATCATTGAAGGCCAGGATGGGCTTGCGTCGGCACTGGATCCGACAACGATCTTCCTTAAATACAAACATCATATAGGCCTGATCAGCGGCATTGAATGGCATGCTTCCCCGGATTACCAGACCAAGGAGGATTACGCCCGGCAGTTTTCCCTCTTCGAAGCCTCCACCCCCAAGGGCGGCGTGCTCATTTACTTTGACCTGGAGCCGGTGGTTCATGCACTGAAGAAGGACAGTCAGCCGGATGTGCTGTACGTGCCCTACAAAACGCACCCCAGCGTGGTGGAAGGCGGAACCGAATACCTGGTGGAGACTTCCAGCGAACGGCATCCTGTCAAACTCTCCGGCAAGCTCAACATGCAGAACTTTGCGGCCGCCAAGGAAGCGTTGAAGCGGCTGGGCATCACCACCCCCATGTTCTATGAAGCGGTCCGGCAGTTTACCGGCGACAACTTCTGATTCTCTTTCCCATTGCCCATGAAACTCAGCCTGAAGATTCCTTTGTGTTTTTTTGACCTCGAAACCACCGGTACCAATATCTCCCAGGACCGGATCGTGGAAATCGCCGTGATCAAGGTATTGCCGAATGGCGAAGTCCAGGAAAAACACAACCTGGTGAATCCCACCATTCCTATCCCCGCCGACTCATCCGCGATACACGGCATCAAGGACGAAGACGTTAAGGACAAGCCCACCTTCAAGGAACTGGCGAAAGAGTATGCCCGCTTTATGGAAGGCGCAGACCTGAGCGGTTTCAATATTCTCAAGTTCGATGTGCCCATGCTGGTCGAGGAGTTTCTCCGCGCAGACGTGGAATTCGACTACTCGCGAAAGCGAATTATTGACTCCCAGCGCATCTATCACCTGATGGAGAAGCGGAATCTCGCGGCGGCATATCAATTTTACTGCAGCAAAGAGCTCACCAACACCCACTCCGCAATTGCGGACACAAAAGCTTCGTTGGAAGTACTCCTCGCACAAGTCGCACGCTACGACAACCAGCCGGTCACCGACGCCCTGGGCAATCCCATCGGCACCATCCGCAACGATATGGATGAACTGAACAGGCTCACCGCATCCGATATGGTGGACCTCGCCGGCCGCATGGTGCTCGACGGAAACCGTGAGCCCATCTTCAACTTCGGCAAGCACAAGGGGAAGAAAGTGCTGAACGTCCTCAAGGACGAACCCTCCTACTACGATTGGATGATGAACGGGGATTTTTCGCTGGACACGAAGAGAAGGCTTACGGAAATTAAGCTGAGTGTGTTGAAGGGAGCTGGTCGCTAGATGGTTCGGGATCAGGGATCAGGGGCCAGGGATCAGGGGCCAGGGATCAGGGGCCAGGGATCAGGGGCCAGGGATCAGGGGCCAGGGATCAGGGGCCAGGGATCAGGGGCCAGGGATCAGGGACCAGGGACCAGGGATCAGGGGCCAGGGATCAGGGGCCAGGGATCAGGGGGCCAGGGATCAGGGGCCAGGGACCAGGAGTTAGAGATACATCGACACCTCGACATCTAGACACGTAGGCACGTTGGCCCACGTCACTTCTCACACTTCCTTCCAGGTGTGATCGGCGAGGAGTTTTACGGCGGCGACGAAAGCTTTGAACGGGATCCTGGCACCCCACTCTTTCGGGCCAACCAGGGAAACAAGATGCGATCCGTCATCTTTTTGGTAGAGGTAGTAAGTCTGCCCGATGACCGGGTTGAAGCTGAGTTTCGCGTCGTAGATGATCATCGACAACTCTTTTCGTTGCTGAATCTCCTTGGCTTGTATCGCCAGCAGTTCGATCTGCTGCCGGATTTGTGTTAGCTGCATGTTGGTCTGCTCTTCCATCGCCGTCAAGGCCTGGTGTCGGATGACGCCTTCCTCGTTGGGACGGATCAGCGCGCCGGAAACGGACGCCGAGTAAGGCAAGACGCTCAACTGTTTGTGATAGTACTCGGTGTTGGATTTGACTTCGCCTTCTATCGCATGCTGCTGCGTGACTTTGAGATAACCCTGGGGCGTGATTTCATGATCAACCCTGAGCGACTCGCTGCCAGCACGGTAAAAGATGATCTGGAAGTGAGTACTGTCGTAAAAAGCAGCGGAGACGGTATCACCCACTTCTGTGTCAGCAAAAGAATGGGCTTCACCATCCGGTATGAGGGTGTACTCGGAGGAAAACGCATAATCCTCGAGCGTCACCCAATTGATGCTGATGAGCAACTCCTTTTGTGAATTGGAAAATGCGATGCGATAGATGCCTGATTTGGGACGACTTCCGTGCTGGTAAGTACCCTTTTCAGGAAACAGTTGCCAGGCGGCCAGGAAGTTGTAGGCATCGGTAGCCACGGATTACACGGATTACACGGATGAATACAAAGACTACTTTTTGTAGTACTGCATGGCTTCGGGGATCCAGCCTTTGAGGTCCTGGATACGGGTTTCGTGTGACGGGTGGGTGGAGAGGAACTCGGGAGGCTGCTGGCCGCCGCTCATCGAACTCATGCGTTCCCAGAACAACGGCGCCTGGTTGGGGTCGTAGCCTGCCATCGCCATAAAGACGAGGCCCATGTGATCTGCTTCGGATTCATGTTGCCGGCTGAATTTCAACATGCCCAGTTGTGTGCCCGCACCTACCGCCTGCATGAGCAGGTCCTTTGACATCGTGGGGTTTTGCCCCATCGCGATGCTGAGTACGTCCAGGCCCATCTGTGCGGCCATCTGCTGACTCATGCGCTCCCGCCCGTGATTGGCGATCGCGTGAGCCACTTCATGTCCCATAACAATAGCCACCCCTGTCTCATCCTTACAGATCGGCAGGATTGCGGTGTAGAAGGCAACCTTTCCGCCCGGCATGCACCATGCGTTGACTGTCTTTGGGTCGTCGATCAGGTTGAACTCCCAGGCGAAGCCAGCCAACTCAGACGACTTGCCGGCGTTGGCCATGTAGCGCTCCACGGCATGCTGGATATTCACGCCCACGCGTCGGATCATGGCCGTTTGCTCCGCATTGGAGGACAACGGTCCCTTTTTGATCACATCAGAATACTGCTGTGCGGACATCGGAATCAGCTCTTCATTAGAGACCAGGCTCAGCTGCTGGCGGCCGGTCACCGCGACGGTGGCGCACCCGGCGACGACAAGGAGGCCGGCCAGGATCAGGGTATTGCGTGTTAGTTTCATACTGTCAGAACGCACGAAGTTATATAGGAATATAAAAATTCCTTCAATTGTTGATAGCTTTGCAGAAAACAGACCCATCATGCGGATTTTTGCCATTGGCCGCAACTACGCTGAACACATCCAGGAGCTCAACAACGAACGCCCGGACGATCCGGTTATTTTCACCAAGCCCGATACAGCCATCCTGCGCAACAACGCGCCGTTCTATTACCCTTCATTTTCCAAAGACGTTCACCACGAAGTGGAACTCGTGCTGCGGATCAGCAAAGAAGGCAAGAACATCGAGGAGAAATTTGCCAGCCGATATTATGACGCCATCGGCGTTGGAATCGACTTCACCGCCCGTGACTTGCAGCAGAAGGCCAAAGACAAGGGTCTTCCCTGGGATATCGCCAAAGGCTTTAACGGGTCGGCCCCGATTTCCGACACGTTCATCCCGGTGGAGAAATTCCCCGATGTGAAGAACATCAATTTCAAGCTGGAGGTAAACGGCAAACTGAAGCAGCAGGGCAATACAAGCCTCATGCTGTTTCCGTTCGACTACATGCTTTCGTATCTCTCTAAATTTTTTACACTCAAGACAGGGGATTTGATTTTTACGGGAACTCCCAAAGGCGTGGGACCTGTTACTCCCGGCGACACCCTGTCGGCATACATTGAAAATGAGAAGTTGTTGGAATTTCAGGTTAAGTAGTTTCATCCTGTTGCTGGCCTTCCCCGGCCTTGTGTGGGCTCAATCCGGAGATCCGGAACCGGTGCGCGGCAGCGAGAGCAGCAGCTACTTGTTTCCCATCAATCCCGGTCAGGCCAACTACCTCGCCGGCACCATGGGTGAACTCCGCAGCAGCCACTTCCACGGCGGCATTGATATCCGTACCGGCAACCGCATCGGCGTGCCCGTGCTCGCCACCATGGACGGCTACGTCTCGAAAGCACAGGTGAACACCGGAGGTTACGGAACCGTCCTTTATGTTTCGCACCCCGACGGCCGCGTATCGGTGTACGGACACCTGGACAAGATTACCGGTAAACTCGGTGAAACCGTCAAGCGCGAGCAATACAAACGCAAGACCTTTGAACTTACCCTGAACTTCGACGCCAACGACTTTCCGGTGAAACGCGGCGACACCATCGCCCTCTCGGGTAATACCGGCTCGTCGCAGGGACCTCACCTGCACTTCGAAATACGCGAAGGCAACCACGTGGTCAACCCGCTCAAGTTTGGATTCACCGAGATCCACGACAACATCCCTCCTTCCGGGCAGAAGATTGCCTTGCGCACGTTGGACATTCACTCTCGCATCAACGACCGCTTTGGCCGCTTTGAGTTCACACTCGTGAAGCGATCAAACCAGGAATATGTCTTGCCCGCACCCATCATGGCCTACGGGCATATCGGTGTGGAGATTCTCGGCAACGACCGCATGGACGCATCCCCCGGCCGGTGCGGCATCAACTACATCGAGATGTTCGTCGACAGCCAGCGCGTCTTCTCGCAACATATCGAGAAAGTGGACCTCGAAGAAACCCGCGGCATCCTCGTGCTGATGGACTACAAGTCCTCCGAGATACGCGGTAAGCGGTACAACAAGCTGTACGTTGATGAAGGCAACCGTATGCCGTTCTACCAGACCAAAAACGACGGCGTCATCACCGTGCGCGACAGCGACCGCAGCGTGGTGGTGGACCTGAAAGATGAATCCGGCAACACGAGTCACGTCCGTTTCAAACTCAAGAAGATGCCGGTGACGAATGAGATTAAGCTCTCCACGTACAAGACACCGAAACTGGATTACGAAGTATTGGAGAACACGTTGGTTGTATCCTCCCGCCCCTGCGACGGCAATACACTGGACATGTACATCGCCGGAAAGAAGACCACTTTGGCATTTGCCTACAAGAGCGTGCAGCAAACTGTTTATCTCATCGACCTGCAAAAGAACCTGCCGGATTCGGTGGTCACCTGTTCGGGCAGCCTCGCCTTTCATTTTAAGGACATGGTGCCATCCACGACCGAGTACACTTATTACAGTGATTTCGTAGACGCCAGCTTCCCGTCCGAAGCGTTGTACGACACCTTATTTCTAAACGCCCGCCATGAGATCGACAACGGCCGGGAATTCTTCACCGTGGGAAGTCGTTTAACACCATTGCATAAATCAGTCCGTGTGACGTTGAAACCCCAGCTGGCACAGATCCCTTCCAAGAACCTCGCCGTGTACCGGCGAGAAGGATTGTCGTACTACTACCAGGGTGGAGATTGGGCGAATAACAAAGTGCGATTCAACACACAGGAACTGGGTGAGTTCACCTTTCTTACGGATTCAATTCCTCCCGCCATCAACCGCATTCGGCTTGACGGGAACAATGCGAGGTTCCGGATCCGCGACGGCCGGTCGGGTATCTCTTACTATGAAGCCAACATCAATGGGCAGTGGGTATTGATGTCCTACGATTTCAAAACCGGAATTCTCCAGTCCGATAAGCTTGACCCGCAGCAGCCGTTCAAAGGAGATTTCGAACTGAAGGTGGTTGACCGTGCGGGAAACGAACGTATTTTTAGGCAAAAAATTCTCTGACCATGGCACTCCAGATTGGCGCCAAAGCGCCCGACTTTAAGACAAAAGACCAGGACGGCAATGAGGTATCCCTCGCCGGACTGAAAGGAAAGAAGTTTGTCCTCTACTTCTACCCGAAGGACATGACGCCCGGCTGCACATTCGAAGCCTGCAACCTCCGCGACAACTACGCATCGCTGAAGAAGGCAGGGTATGAAATCTTCGGCATCAGCAGCGACAACGAGAAGTCACACCAGAAGTTCATCGCCAAAGAAAAGCTCCCCTTCCGTTTGCTGGCTGACACTGACAAATCAGTGCACGGGAAATTTGGAACATGGGTGGAGAAGTCGATGTACGGGCGTAAGTACATGGGTACCGCACGAGTCACTTTCGTCGTCGATGGAAACGGAGTGATTGAAAACATCATTGACAAGGTGGACACCCGTAACCATGCTTCCCAGATCCTGGGAGCACCGGCTACGGTAGCAGCCCCCAAGGCTTCGGCTAAAAAAGCGCCGGCAAAGAAGGCCGCGCCGAAAAAAGCGGCCAAGCCGGCAGCAAAGAAAAAGGCCGCCAAAAAGAAAAAGTGAACCAATCCACATCACCGGAAGCCTGGACACCTGTTCAGGCTTTTTTGTTTATCCGTATTTCACAATCTTCGCTCACACCTTCCCACCGACCATGAAACACATCATCCTCCTCTTTCTACTCACCGCTTCTCTCACCGGGTTCACGCAAACAACAGAATATGACATCGTGCTGAAAAACGGCCGCGTCATGGATCCGGAGACCGGGCTGGACGCCATACGCAATGTCGGCATACGAGGCGGCAAGATTGCGGAGATCTCGGCAAATCCGTTGAAGGGCAAGGAAGTCATCGACGTGACCAACCACATCGTGTCGCCGGGGTTCATTGACCTGCATGTACACGGCATGACGAATAAGGAGCACGAGTACCAGGCCCACGATGGCGTCACCACGGCTCTGGAACTGGAAGGCGGCAAAGCCAACATGGCGGATTGGCTTGGCTCGAAGCAGAACCAGTCGGTGGTAAATTACGGCGCCAGCGCTTCCCATCCATGGGCGCGGGCAGAACTGATGAGCCAGGCAGCCAAGAAGGCGGGCAATGCATTGCCGGAATCCGAAAGCTACAAGTACAACTACATGAACCTCGGCTCGACGGAAATGCAGCCCATGCTTGACCTGCTGGAGAGAGAATTGAAAGCCGGCGCCCTTGGCATCGGTGTGCCCATCGCCTACTATCCCGGGGCGAACCGCGAAGAGGTGTTCAATGTCTACGAATTCGCCGCCAAGCAAAAGACCATGATCTTCTCGCACGTCCGGGAAGGAAAAGCCATTGCCGTTCAACAGGCGATTGCGGATGCAGCCTCGAACGGTACATCACTGCATATCGTCCATCTCAACAGCGTGACGCTGGATGAAATCGGACTGGCGCTGCGCATGATCGGCAACGCACAGAAGCAGGGGCTTGACATCACCACGGAAGTGTACCCCTACACGGCTGCCTCCACCAGTCTTGAATCAGCCTTGTTTGATGAAGGCTGGCAGCAACGCCTGGGCATCACCTACAAAGACTTGCAGTGGGTAGAGACCGGCGAGCGTCTTACAGAGGCAACCTTTGCCGATTACCGCAAGAAAGGCGGGGTAGTCATCATTCACAGCATGAAACCCGAATGGATCGAGACCGGTGTAGCCTCCCCCATCACCACCATCGGCTCCGACGGCATGCCCTATTCCAAACTGGCTCACCCGCGCACGGCGGGCACCTTCTCCCGGGTACTTGGACTCTACGTCCGTGAGCGGAAAGCGCTCAGCCTGATGGATGCACTGGCCAAGATGACCATCCGCCCCGCACAACGCCTGGAGGGCATCGCTCCCATTATGCGTGGAAAAGGCCGGCTCCAAGTTGGCGCCGATGCCGACATCACGGTGTTCGACCCGAATACCATCATCGACAAAGCTACTTTTGAAGGCGGGCTGAAATTTTCAGAAGGGATTCCCTACGTTTTCGTCAACGGAACAGCCGTGGTAAAGGCCGGTAAAACCATCGGCAACGTATTTCCCGGGCAACCGATTTACGGCAAATACAAACAGTAGCCGTGAGTCCGTCCCGGTGCTTGCAGACTTACGACTTTTGTCTAATCTTCGCTGCAAATATCCCGAATGGCCCACCCCGACTTCACCCACCTTCACAAACTTTGTACACAAATCAGGCGCGACATTGTTCGCCAGGTCTATAACTGCCAGTCGGGGCACCCGGGCGGCTCGCTTGGCTGCACGGAGTACTTCGTGGCGCTCTACTTTCAGGTGATGAAGCACAACCCCGCCTTCCATATGGATGGAAAGGGCGAGGATATGTTCTTCTTGTCGAACGGACACATCTCACCGGTTTGGTATGCCACGCTGGCACGGGCTGGGTACTTCAAAACCGAGGAGCTGAAGACATTCCGTCAGCTCAATTCACGGCTGCAAGGGCACCCGGCCACGCATGAGCACCTTCCCGGCATACGCGTCGCTTCCGGATCGCTCGGCCAGGGCCTGTCGGTAGCCGTCGGCGCCGCGCTTTCCAAAAAACTAAACAAAGACCCGCACACGGTCTACGTCCTCATGGGCGACGGCGAGCAGCAAGAAGGCCAGGTATGGGAAGCCAGCATGTTTGCTGCCCATCATAAAGTCGACAACCTCATCGCTACCATCGACTACAACGGCCAGCAGATCGACGGCCCGGTGGACCAGGTGATGTCGCTGAAAGATTTGAAAGCCAAGTGGGAAGCCTTTGGTTGGACGATCGTGGAAAGCAATGGCAACAACCTCGAAGAACTGATCGCCACACTCGACAAGGCGAAGTCGCTGCTGGGCCAGGGAAAACCTGTTCTCAACCTGATGCGCACCGTGATGGGCTACGGCGTGGATTTCATGATGGGCTCGCACAAGTGGCATGGCGTGGCGCCGAATGAAGAGGAGTTCAAGAAGGCGATGGCGCAGTTGGAGGAGACGGTGGGGGACTTTTGATGAGGGGGCCAGGGACCGGGGGCCGGGGGAGCAGGGGTCAGGAGTTGGGATCTCGGTGCCTGAGGTTCTCGAAGGCAGCGAGGGGGAGTCAGAAGTGAAGAGTGTAAGAGGCAAGAAGCTTGAGTATGTACCCAGTACCTAGAACCTAGAACCTAGAACCTAGAACCTAGAACCCAGTACCTAGAACCCAGTACCTAGAACCCAGTACCTAGAACCCAGTACCTAGAACCCAGTACCTAGAACCCAGTACCCAGCATTCGATCGAAATCTAATAGTCAATTCTAATAAGAGAGTAATACATGGCACGATTCACTGTTACAGAAAAGAAAGACACGCGTAGCGGCTTTGGGGCCGGGTTGCATGAATTGGGGAAACAGAATCCAAACGTCGTCGCCTTGTGCGCTGACTTGCTCGGGTCATTGAAGATGGATGCTTTCAAGAAGGATTTTCCGGAGCGCTTCTTCCAGGTGGGCATTGCCGAAGCCAACATGATGGGCATCGCGGCGGGACTGGCTACGGGCGGAAAGATTCCGTTTACCGGGACGTTCGCGAACTTTTCCACGGGCCGTGTGTACGACCAGATTCGCCAATCGATTGCCTACTCAGAGAAGAATGTAAAAATCTGCGCATCGCACGCCGGTCTCACATTGGGTGAAGACGGGGCGACGCACCAGATACTGGAAGATATCGGCCTCATGAAGATGCTGCCGGGCATGACCGTTGTTGTGCCTGCCGACTACGAGCAGACACGTGTGGCTACCATTGCCCTCGCCGCTCACGTCGGTCCCGCTTACTTAAGATTCGGGCGACCGGCGTGGCCAATCTTCACTACCGGCAGACCCTTTGTGATCGGCAAGGCCGACAAGATGATCGAAGGCAAGGACGTTACGATCTTCGCCTGCGGCCACATGGTATGGCAGGCGATTGAAGCCGAGGCCGCACTCGCCGAAAAAGGAATCAGCGCCGAGGTGATCAACATTCACACCATCAAGCCGCTCGACGTGGAGGCCATCCTCGCTTCGGTGGAGAAGACGGGATGCGCCGTTACCTGCGAGGAGCATCAGATCAACGGGGGACTTGGAGACTCCATCGCCCAGTGCCTGGCACGCTTCAGGCCTGCACCGGTTGAGATGGTGGCCGTCAAGGACACGTTTGGTGAAAGCGGAAAGCCGCTTGATCTTTTGAAGAAATACGGATTGTCGCCGGAACACATTGTCAAGGCGGCGGAAGCGGCGATCCAGCGCAAGGGATGAGCCGGCTGACGGTCAGCGCACTTCTCTGTTGGCTCATCATCGCCAGCGCTTCGGGGCAACCGTCAGTCTACATTGACAACAAACCGTGGACGGAAGCAAAGCGACTGCTGACCGACACCACCATTGTCGTCATTCCCCTGGGAGCACAAGCAAAGGAACACGGGCCGCACCTCCTGCTCCGCAATGACTTCCTGATCGCCGAGTACCTGAAAGACCGGATTGCCCGCACACAGCCGGTGGTCATCTATCCTACCGTCAACTATCACTACTATCCTTCCTTCCTGGAGTACGCCGGCTCTACTTCTCTGCAACTGGAGACAGCTTCCAACATGATCATCGACATCTGTCGCGTCATCGCAGGGCATGGACCGAAGAAGTTTTATGTGTTGAATACAGGCGTCTCCACCCTGGTGCCGTTGAAGATCGCGCAGGAGTCGCTCGCGAGACAAGGCTTGCGCATGACGTACACGGATATCCTCACCGTGGCGGGCGAAGCAGAGAAAAAAATCAAACAACAGCCCGCGGGAACACACGCCGACGAGATTGAGACATCGATGATGTTGTACATGTACCCGGAGACGGTGGATATGTCGAAGGCCGCGCGGGACATCCCGAAACAAGACGGGCCCGGACCACTGACGCTCGACCCCAACAACCCCAATGGTCGCTACTCGCCCACAGGCATCTATGGCGATGCCACACTGGCCACTAAGGAAAAAGGCAAAATTGTTGTTGAAGCCATGGTGGAAGGAATCAACAGGGAGATCGATGCCCTGCGTAAGGCGCCCGCACTGTCCCGGCCTGCCATCCCTGACCTTGCCTCTCTATCCGGCACATTCAGGCTGTCGCCAAAAGAACAGGTGGTCATCTCGGCCGAAGGGGGCCGGCTGTTCTTCGAAGGCAAAGGCCCCCGTAAGGTTGAGCTGGTTCCCGTTGGGGAATATGCCTTCACTGCCGGCACACGCGGACGTGTAGTCTTCTTCAAGGATGAAAAGGGCGGCTACACCACGCTCTACCTGAACTGGGAAGGCAAGGACTTCCTGGGAACCCGCGTTCCTCAATAAATTTCCACCAGCGGAAAGTCACGTATCTACCGGCAGGGTAACTTGCCCGCTCAATCCTATCAAACCCATGAGATACCTCCTCGCCGCCTGCATCGCTTTTGCCGGCTTTACCGCCTTTTCACAATCCAAGACCATCACCGGCTTCACCAAAGAGAACGCCGAGAACCAATTCAAACTGGAAGAGAAATTCGACGCCCAACTCAAGGCGGAGAATCTCGACCAGTGGCTGAAGAAGCTCACACTCCGTCCGCACCAGGTTGGTTCGGCTTATGGAAAAGCCAACGCCGAATTCATGCGCGACCTCCTCAAGAGCTGGGGCTACGACGCGCAGATCGAATCCTACCAGGTCCTCTTCCCTACACCCAAAGTCCGCATCCTGGAAATGACGGCACCGACCAAGTTCGTGGCCAAGCTGGCAGAGCCTTCCATCAAGGAGGACCCCACAGCAGCAATCGGCGCAGACCAGCTGCCGGTGTACAATGCCTGGTCGGCCGACGGTGATGTGACCGCCGAACTGGTCTTTGTCAACTACGGCATTCCCGACGACTATGAGCAACTCGAGCGCATGGGCATCGATGTGAAAGGCAAGATCGTCATCGCCAAGTATGGCGGCTCGTGGCGAGGCATCAAGCCCAAGGTGGCGCAAGAGCACGGGGCCATTGGATGCCTTATCTACTCCGACCCGCAGGAAGACGGTTACACCCAAGGGGATGTTTATCCCAAAGGCGGCTTCCGCCCGAAAGACGGCGCACAGCGCGGCTCGGTTATGGACATGCCCATCTATCCCGGCGATCCCCTGACACCGAACGTTGGCTCTACTCCGGAAGCTAAACGACTGAATCGCTCTGAAGTCACCAACCTGATCAAGATTCCGGTGCTCCCTATATCCTATGGTGACGCGCAGCCATTGCTTGCCGCACTCGCCGGACCAGTCGCACCGTCACGCTGGCGCGGCACGTTGCCGATTACGTATCACATCGGTCCCGGACCGGTGAAAGTGCATTTGAAGGTGGAGTCGAACTGGAACACCGTGGATGCCCTCAACGTCATCGCCAAGATGAAAGGCAGTGAGCTTCCTGACGAATGGATCGTGCGTGGCAACCACCACGACGGATGGAACAACGGCGCCGGCGATCCACTCAGCGGCATGGTGGCCGAACTGGAAGAAGCCCGCGCTATCGGTGAACTCGTCAAAGGCGGATGGAAGCCCAAGCGCACGATCGTCTACTGCGCGTGGGACGCTGAAGAACCCGGATTGATGGGCTCAACAGAGTGGGTGGAACACCACGCCGACGAGCTGCAAGCCAAGGTCGTCGCCTACATCAACTCCGACGGCAACGGCCGCGGATACCTAGGCGTCCAGGGCTCCCACACTTTTGAAACCCTTATCACCGAAGTTAGCCGCGACGTGAAAGATCCCGAAACCGGTATCTCCGTCTTTGAACGCGGCAAGGCCCTCTCCGCCATCAACGCGCCCAATGCAAAGGCAAAGAAAGAAGCCCTCGGCCGGCGCACCATGACCCTTGGCGCGATGGGTTCCGGCTCCGACTACACGCCGTTCATCCAGCATCTCGGCATCCCTTCACTCAATATGGGTTATGGTGGTGAAGGCGGCGGCGGCGTATACCACAGCGTGTATGATACGTACGATCACTACAAGCGATTTGTCGATCCGAAGTTCGACTACGGTGTTGCCCTGGCCAAGACGGCAGGCCGCACTACGCTGCGCCTCGTGAATGCCGACGTTCTGCCCTTCGATTTCAAAAGCTTCCACCGCACGGTGAACGGCTACCTCACCGAAGTGACGGCGCTGCTCGAATCCATGCGTGAAGCAACCGAAGTGGAGAACCAGCTGATCCGGGAAAACCGATACACACAGGCTTCCGATCCGAATGTGAAGTTCATTCCGCCCGCCGCCAAAGACGCGGTGCCGTTCCTGAACTTCGCCAGCCTGCAAAACGCGGTGACGGCGCTGGAGAAAAGCGCTGCGCAATATGCAGAACTGGCCGCGGCCAATCCCAAGCCGAACACCAACCTGAACAACCTCAACAAACTCTTGTACACGGCAGAACAGAAACTGCTTTCTGGCACAGGCCTCCCACGCCGTCCGTGGTTCCGTCACTCCATCTACGCCCCCGGCTTTTACACCGGCTACGGCGTGAAGACTCTCCCCGGCGTACGTGAAGCCATCGAGCAGCGCAACTGGAAAGAAGCGCAAGAGCAGATCGAAATCGCCGCCGGCACGCTGACGGAGTATACGAAGCAGGTGGACGCGGTGTGTAGGATTTTGATGATGCGGTGAACCGGGGGCCAGGGACCGGGGGTCAGGGACCGGGGGCCGGGGGCCGGGGGCCGGAAGTCGGTGAACAGTGGTCGGTGGTCAGTGAACAGTTGAGATTACTCCGTCAGGCTGAGCGAAGCCGAAGCCTGACGTGGGTGGTCGGTAGTCGGTGATCGTAGAACTGAAAACTCGAAACTCGAAACCCGGAACTCGAAACTCGAAACCCGGAACTTGAAACTCGAAACTCGGAACCCGCCTGCCAAGAGCGAAGCTTATTCAAGAGCAGTGCATTTGGCAGGCAGGCTCGGAACTCGAAACTCGAAACTCGGAACTCGGAACTCGAAACTTACTCCTATGAAAAGCATCGCCGTCCTCCTCCTTCTCCTCCCTCTATCCTTCGCGCAGGCTCAGCTGGCACAGAAGAGTTACGCGTTGACGAATGTTAACCTGTTCAATGGGGTTGACAATCGAATCACGCCTGGATCGGTGATTTATGTGAAGGCAGGGAAGATTGAGAAGATCGGGAAGGCGGGGGAAGCGATTCCAAAAGAGTACGAGGTGGTCGACTGCCAGAACAACTACGCGGTGCCGGGGTTGATGGATGCGCATACGCACATCAACAATATGGAGAGCGCAAAGCGGGCGCTGATGTCGGGGGTGACGACTTTCCGCACGGCGGGTGTCTCTGCGTATCAAGATGTTTCGCTCCGGGAGCTGGCGAAGGCCAACCGCATCGCAGGGCCTGACGTGGTGCCGGCCGGAACGTTCGTGACGCCGAACCCGGGTGAGACGATCCTCTCCGATCCACGCCTCGGCGTACTCATCAACGGCGCCAACACCGACGAGGAACTTAAGCTATTGGTGAACGTCAACATCGACCGGGGCGCCCAGGTGATCAAAACACGCGGCACGGAACGCGCCGGCCTTCCGGAGACAGATCCCAGGCAGCAGTCTTACACCCAGCACCAGCTGAAAGTGATTGTCGACGAGGCCGCCAAGCGCAACGTGCCGGTGATGGTGCACGCCCACGGCGATGAAGGCGCACGGGCCGCCGTGCTGGCCGGCGCACGCAGCATCGAACACGGCACGTTCCTGAGCGACGAGACACTGCGTCTCATGAAAGAGAAGAACTGCTACCTCGTGCCCACCTACATCACCCTCGAAGACCTGACCAAACCCGGCGGCGACTACTCCGGCGCGGTTCTCGAACTGCGCGGCCGCTTCATGATGCCCGCCGCGGAAAAGGTATTTCGCAAAGCCCGTGAACTGGGCGTGAAGATCGTCACGGGCGCCGACAACGACTACACCCCCAACAGCACCAGCCGGATCTCCCTGGAGTGTGAGCACTTCGTCCGCATGGGCATGACCAACGCCGAAGCAATCCAGTCGG
Source organism: Cyclobacteriaceae bacterium (assembly GCA_044221195.1). Classification (GTDB taxonomy): domain Bacteria; phylum Bacteroidota; class Bacteroidia; order Cytophagales; family Cyclobacteriaceae; genus ELB16-189. The sequence continues at coordinate 81,133 of JBGAPO010000004.1, read as the reverse complement.
CGACGACAGTGGCCGCCGAACTGTTCGGCATCCAGAACAAAACGGGACGGATTGTTCCGGGCTACGAAGCGGACATCGTCATTGTGCCAGGGAATCCCCTGGAGGATATACGTGCGTTGCAAGATGCGTTGATTGTCATGAGCAATGGGCATTTGGCGTTGAAGAGACTGCCGTTTGGGAAAGATTAGTCGAATTGCCCGGTTCTGAATGTAGTGGCAACACATTGAACGATTGTCACTTTTCTTTTGCTTGTCCAAAAGAAAAGTAACCAAAAGAAAAAGACCCCACGAACGCTGCGCGCCTCCGCGCGGCTAGCCGCCTTGCCATCGCACATGCCCCGGCTTGCGCCGCGCCGTTCGTGGACTCCCGCCCGCATACTTCATTTGCGGAGCCTTAGGTCACAAGTGATTATTATGCTCATGTTATAAACTTTGAACCTTGAACTTTGAACATCGCCTGCCCAATGCGCACGTTCATTAACATTGGTCCATACGCAGGCAGGCGTTGAACAATTTTCTAACTTTGCCACCTCCAAAATAGAGGATGATGGCAAACCGGTACTATGTAATCGATTTCGACAGCACTTTCACCAAGGTTGAGGCCTTCGATGTACTGGCCGACATTACCCTGGCGGGCCATCCGGAGCTGGCGCAGCGGAAGAAACAGATCGAAGACATCACGAAAGAAGGCATGGACGGGGCGATTTCGTTCCGGGAATCGCTGGAACGCCGCCTGGCCCTGCTGCCCATCACCAGGCCGCACCTGCAGACACTCGTCAGTCAGTTGAAGTCGAAGGTATCGGAATCGTTCAAGCGGAACAAAGAGTTCTTCTCCACCTACGCCGACCAGATCTACATCATCTCCAACGGCTTCCGTGAGTTCATCGAACCGGTCGTTACCGAGTTCGGCATCAAGCCTGAAAATATTCTCGCCAACGAGTTCGTGTTCGACGCCCAGGGAAAGGTTATTGGCTTCGACACCAACAACCCGCTGTCGGCGAACAACGGTAAGTCGGAGCGACTGAAGGGCCTCAACCTCTCGGGCGACATTTACGTGATCGGCGACGGGTACACCGACTATGAAATCAAGAACTCCGGGCTGGCCAACAAGTTCTTCGCGTTTACCGAGAACGTAGAACGCCAGAGCGTGGCCAGCAAGGCGGATCATATCGCCCCCAGCCTTGATGAGTTCCTCTACCTGAACAAACTCAATACCGCCATCTCCTACCCCAAGAACCGCATCAGCGTACTCCTGCTGGAGAACGTACATCCGGTGGCCATCGAGCTGATGAAGTCGGAAGGCTTCAGCGTGGAGAGCTACCCCGCGGGACTGGACGAGGCAGAACTCTGCGAGAAGATCAAGAACGTGTCCGTTCTGGGCATCCGCTCCAAGACACAGGTGACCAAGAAAGTGTTGGACAACGCCAACCGGCTCATGGCCATCGGCGCCTTCTGCATCGGTACCAACCAGATCGATCTTGTTGAAGCCACGAAGAAAGGCGTCGCCGTATTCAACGCGCCGTTCAGCAACACGCGCTCCGTGGTGGAGCTGGCCATCGGCGAGATCATCATCCTCATCCGCCGCATCGCCGACAAGAGTCTGAAGATGCACGAAGGGCGCTGGGACAAGTCGGCCAAGGGAAGCTTTGAAATCCGAGGGAAGAAACTGGGGATCATCGGCTACGGCAATATCGGCGCGCAGTTGTCGGTCATTGCGGAAAGCCTGGGGATGAAAGTGTTTTACTACGACCGCGAGGAGAAGCTCGCGCTGGGCAACGCCACGAAGTGCCGGAGCATGAACGAATTGCTCGCGTTATCGGATGTAGTCACGCTGCACGTCGATGGCCGGGCATCGAACACCAACCTGATCGGCGCGGACCAGTTTGCGCGGATGAAGCAGGGCGTCATCTTCCTCAACCTGAGTCGCGGGCATGTGGTCGACATCAAAGCCCTTCGGGAGAGCATCCTCTCCGGGAAGGTGGCCGGTTGCGCGGTGGATGTGTTCCCGCATGAGCCCATCGACAACAACGAAGAGTTTGTCTCCGAGCTGCGGGGTTTACCCAACACCCTCCTCACACCGCACATCGGCGGCAGCACGGCCGAGGCGCAGGAGAACATCGGCATGTTTGTTCCGGGCAAGCTCATGGACTACATCAACACCGGCAGCACGAGCAACAGCGTGAACTTCCCCAACCTGACGCTGCCCACGCTGGAGAACGCCCATCGCCTCATTCACATTCACAACAACGTCCCGGGCATCCTGGCCCGCATCAACCAGGTCCTCGCAAGCCACGGCATCAACATCGTGGGACAATACCTAAAGACGAATGAACAGATCGGGTATGTGATCACCGATATCAACAAAGGCTATGAGCAAGAGGTGATCAAGGAGTTGCGGGCGATTGAGCAGACGATTAAGTTTAGGGTGCTGTATTGAACCGCGAAGGCGCCAAGGCGCGAAGAAAGACGCGAAGGTAGATACGTTCAAATTGCTGCTAGAACACACTTTTTCGAGAGCAAATCGGTGTTATTAGTACCTGGAAGGGCGTTTTTTCGTGATTTATCCGACTAGTGTCCGACTAACATCCCGTAAAGACCGGCATTTGTCCGAGTGGAGTCCGACATGGGTCCGAGGTGAGTCTGGGGTGAGTCCGGGAAAAACTGGCCTAAGGACTCAAATTATGGGTGAATCCAAGGCCTGTTGGCCTCCTACAAGACCCCTCATCTCTACTCCTCTTCCCTGATCATTCTTCTTATCGATTTTTCCTGCCTGTCGGCTGATATTCCAAATGTCAACTTTATCATGAAGAAACCAACACCCCCTAACACAATTGTCGCATGTATCCCTGGGTGATATGCCAAGTCTCTCAAAGCGTTAATTACAAATATCACAAAGGTAATCCCAACACCTCCAAGCCACAGGTACGTGAAACCCCTAAGAAATACCGAAGCGCTAATTTTGAAAGATACAAGTGTCCCCTCAATCGTCTCCCTTATGTCACCGACCACGGTTGACGCTGGTATTAGGTTGTAAGGCTCAGTATAGATAAAAAACCTGTCCTCCTTTATCTCTGCCCTTCGCTTAAATCGCTTGACGAGTTCTTCCTTTGTCCGGCCGGTTTTTATTTCAATCTCATAGGGGTCAAATATTTCCACAATAGACCTCCTATTCACTTGTCGTTACTCTCCTTCCAAAGCTTTCTTAATTCTTCTCCGCCAAGATCAAGCGTTGTTGCCACTCTATATTCCAGGACTTTTCCCCTGCGTTTATGTTCGACGATTTCACCTAACTGATGCCCAGTCATATCAAAATGGTTGGTGATAATACCTTATAGCTCGTTCTTAAGCAGGAACTCAATCATCTTGTCCGCGTATTCGTCCCCATACTCGTTCCTTCTAAAAACATTCATCCCTCCCAAATGGTCGCCATCGAATTCAATAATTGTCACTCTGTTCCTCTTTGCAAATTCTTTTGCGTCCTCCGTCATAGTCGTTTTACCCGTATGGCGCGCGTTTGCAACGCGTGACATACCGTGAACGTAATTCGAAGGTACGAATACCAGCGCTTAAATTCGACAGTCGCTGCACGTTGCCAGGTGGTTAGTCGAGTTCCCGGTACTTGCACCCTGTCCTAAGTTACTAACCCTACCTCAGGTGAACCGACTCCTTACTATTTGACCGGCTACCACCTTGAACGGCGCAAGCCCCTTTCAATCACAACTCGCCGTTTCTCAACTCAACTCTTTCAAAGAACGTTCACTCACGGCACGCGTTACAAACGCGCGCCATATTGGAAGCTACTGCTGGCAATGCTCCTTTGATGCAACTGTGATCCTCCTTTGATGCTGCTTTGATCCTCCTTTGATGCTCCTTTGATCCTCCTTTGATGCTCCTTTGATCCTCCTTTGATGCTCCTTTGATCCTCCTTTGATGCTCCTTTGATCCTCCTTTGATGCTCCTTTGATCCTCCTTTGATGCTGCTTTGATCCTCCTTTGATGCTCCTTTGATCCTCCTTTGATGCTGCTTTGATGCTGCTGTGATCCTCCTTTGACCCTCCTGCGGCGTTCCTGTGATGCTTTGGCTATTCTGTCCGGGACAAATCTGGACAAAAGTGGACAGAACTGGATGAAATTGCTGCCAACACAGAATATACACAATTCCACTCCTACCCCCACACCCCTACTCCCTCAACAACCCCACCGGATTTGCCAGTGAAGCTTTGACGGTGTGATAGGAGACAGTAAGCAGAAAAAGTAGTGCGAGGCTGAGCCAGGCAAAGGAGACGAGCCAGAATTCGATCTCACTCCGAGAAGCAGCCACTTCTCCATTTTGCTGTTTAGAGTTTTGCTGTTTTGCGGTTGGCGCCGGGGACTTAACCGCAAAATGTAGAACTCTAAATGTAAAATGTAAAAGCAGCGGGGCACCCATCAACGGCCGCCGCTTATGCCGGCCACCTCAATAGCCTTTTCAAGAACCGCATCACGGCCCGATCGGATGTCCTCCACGGTCAATGGGACGTTGAAGTCAGGGACGATCCCAATTCTCTGGGTCTCTCGTTTGTCGGGATAGAAAACACCCAGTCCGGTGATCCAGGTTGTCTTGTCGTCAAAGAAGGTAAAGTCGGCGATATTTCCATCGGCGCCCGACGTCTGTCGGCCCACGGTCACCGCTCCGTCAACCGTCTGCAGCGCCATCACAAATGATTCCGCGCGACTCTGGGTTCCCTCATCCATCAATATCACCACTTTGCCTTTATAGGGAGCGCGGTTGGTTTTTCCGATTGAATCGGAGGTCGACCAGACGAACCGACCTGGGTACGTTAAGTCCGGCTGGATAAAACGTGCCCAAACTTTTTTCTCCTTGTTGAGATATTCTGCCAATTCATTCCAGATAAACTCCGGATAGCTGCGCAGGTCAAAGATAATGGCCTTGGTGTTGCTGAGCTCCTTCATCATTACGGGCAAGTCTTCGAGTTTCACCACATCCTCTTCCAGGTTGACATACCCAATGTTGCCTGCCAGGGTCTTCCATTTCACGGCGGGGGCCTCCTGTATCTTCAGGGCGGATCGTTCATACCGCCGGATAGTTTTCGTTTTGTTTTCTCCTGCCCGATCGAAGGTAATCCTTACGCTGTCTGTATTTCCATTGAAAATCCAACGGAAGGAGTATCCCATTTTCTTCACCGCCTCGTTCGAGCCGTTGATGTATTTCTCATGCTGGCGGAATTTTTCAAGTACAGGCACATCGTCCACTTTCGAAACGGCGTCGCCCTTCCGCAAGTCGTCCAATTTCGCTAGGGAGTCATTATAGAATTCAGTGATTACCGCCTTGTCGCCGATGATCTTGAACCGGGCGGCGATATATCGGGTGCCGGCAAATGCTCGCACCTGGTCCGTAACAAAAAAACTGTGCGAATCGCACAGCTTGACCGTCAATTCATGCAAGAGGACATGATACTCCCCTTCCGACTTCACTTGCTGGAACCTCGGTATCATCTCCAATAGCACCTGATCCCAATGCTGATCCATCACATACTTATACGGGTAGAAATATTCAATCACATTCCAGTACTTAAACAGGGTGACCAGGCGAATATTTTCGTCATTCCACTGCGAGCCCTGGTACACCGGTTCGTGGTCAAAATACGTGGTAGCCCCGTCAAGGCTAACGTAGAATTGTCTCCCCGTGCGATTTTGCCTGAGGTAGTTTAGCTTTTCCACCAGCGCAGGTGAGAACGTCTCACTTTCCAGCCAGGACAGATCAAGGTTCCTGTCAAAATACTCCTTGTCCTTAGAAGGCTCGCAACTGCTGCAGGGCGGCACGAGGCCGAGGGAGTCGATCCAGTCACTATACAACGCTGACAGCTCCTCCGTAGATTTTACGCCATCGAGTTTTTGAATGATTTCAACCAGTTGCTTATCCCAGTTGAGTTTGCCTTCGTTCACCCGAGGATGGTAGTACTTGAGGAATCCCCACACCTTAGCGGTCAGCTGCAATTTTTGCGTGTCTGATAATTCTGGTTTGGAGTTACATCCAACCAAGAGAGCCAGCAAAAGGGTTATCCAATACTTTGTCATTTATGCAGCTCCTTACTTCTACATTTTGCGGTTCTGAGTTTTGCTGTTTTGCGGTTGGCGCCGGGGACTTAACCGAAAAATATCAAACACTAAATGTAAAATGTAAAGGTCCTGCTTTTTGGGCGAGGTCCGCCTGAGGCGGATGCGGCCTGATTTTGGCTGGTCGCTTTCGCTCGGTATTGTTTTAACGTTAGGTTCAGCAAACGTGTCCCAAACCCGAGTGGATTTCTTGAATCAAACGTAGAGAAAACTTCGAGGTTGTCAAGTATTGATTTTCGGAATCTTTTTTCGTACTCCGGAAAACGTGCCAAGGTGCCAACGTGCCAAGGTGCCAACGTGTCAATGTGCCAACGGGCCGGTGTGCCAATTAGCCAATGTGCCAATTAGCCGATGTGCCAATTAGCCGATGTGCCGATTAGCCAATGTGCCAGTGCCAATGTGCTAGTGCCAATGTGCTAGTGCCAATGTGCAAATGAGCAAATTGCCGATTTACCGATCCACCGACCCACCGATCCACCGATCACCCAATGTGGAGATGTACAAATGAATTGAAGCGGACGAGCTTCCCAATTAGGGGAGTAAGGGGTACCTCATGTTAGAGCGTAATTTCTTGCCCATGAAGAGTTATCTTTGGGGCCTTAAACTACTTTCATTATGGCTATCAAACGCACCGCCTCGGCCGTATGGAACGGACCGGGCAAAACAGGAACGGGTACGGTCAGCTCCGCGAGCGGCGTACTGAAGAATACGCAGTACAGCTACAACTCACGCTTTGAAAACGGCATAGGCACCAACCCGGAAGAACTGGTCGCCGCCGCCCACGCCGGCTGCTTCTCCATGAAACTGGCCTTCAACCTCCAGGGAGCAGGCTTCACCGCCACATCCATCAACACCTCCTGCGAAATCGTCCTCGACGAAGGCGCCATCACGGCCTCCAATCTGACGGTCACCGCCACGGTACCCTCCATCACACCGGATAAGTTCGCCGAACTGGTCAAAGACGCCGAAGTGAACTGCCCGATCTCGAAGCTGCTGAAAACGAAGATCAACGTTAACGCAACGCTTAAGTAGGGACCGGGGGCAGTGAACCGTGAACGGTGAACGGTGAACAGTAAACGGTAAACAGTGAACTGTGCAGGAGGAACCTCAAATCTAAATAACTCGGAACTCGAAACTCGGAACTCGAAACTCGGAACTCGAAACTCGGAACTCGAAACTCGGAACTCTCTCATGGTAAACTTCACTCCCGGCCCCTCCGAACTCTACTTCACCGTCCCTGACCACCTGCGTCGCGCGCTGAAGGCGGATATTCCGTCGTTGTCGCATCGCAGCAAGGCGTTTGAGGGGATCTTCCGGGAAGCGACGGAGGGACTGCGGCAACTGCTGGGCATTCCGGCGGGATTTCACGTGGCCTTCTGCGGATCGGCGACGGAGATCTGGGAACGGAGCATCCAGAGCCTCGTGCCGGAAACGTCGTTCCACCTCGTGAACGGCGCGTTCTCTAAACGCTACTTTGAAATCAGCAAGCAACTGGGCAGAAACGCAACCGCGGTAACGGTACCCGACGGCGAGGGCTTCGGCGCGATCAATATCCCCGCCGGCCAGGAGCTGATCGCCATCACGCACAACGAGACGAGTACAGGCGTGATGCTACCCAACGATGTCTTCCGTGCCGCCCGACAACAGAACCCTGGCGCCATCATCATCGTCGATGCCGTGAGTTCCCTCCCCTACGCCGACCTTGACTATTCTGCCATCGACTCGGTCTTCTTCTCTGTCCAAAAAGGATTCGGTCTGCCCGCGGGACTGGGCGTGTGGATCTACAACGACCGCTGTGTCGAAAAAGTGAACCAATTGCAGGCGGCGGGAAAGTTCGTGGGCACGTACCACAGCCTGGCATCGCTCCACAGCTTTTCCCTCAAGCACCAAACCCCCGAGACGCCGAATGTGCTGTCGATCTATCTGCTCGGCAAAGTCATCGGTGATTTCCTCCGCCGCGGCCTGACGATCATCCGCCGCGAAACGGAGTACAAGGCGGCGGTCCTCTATGGTGTACTGGATCAGCATCCGAAGGTAAAACCCTTTGTCACCAATACCATCAACCGCTCCCCAACCGTTATCACCGTATCGTGTCCCGGAGTGCTGCATGAACTGTCGGCGGCATTGGAGTCGCAGGGCCTGCAGCCGGGCGAGGGATACGGCGCCAGCAAGTCCAGCCAACTTCGTTTCGCGAATTTCCCCGCGCATTCGAAGGAAGTATATGAAATGCTGGCAGATAAGCTGAGCCAGTTTGAATACAGTTAGAACCGCGAAGGCGCAAAGGCGCTAAGAAGTCGCAAAACTTGGAACTTTGGAACCCCTGGAACTTTGTATTAAACCCCTCCCCCTCTCCGTTGTCTAACCCCTAACCTCCCCCTTGGAAGACTCCGAGCTTCTGGCCAAGATTCGCAACCCGGAGACAAGAAACTACGGGTTCAATATGCTGGTGCGCACGTATCAGCAGAAGGTGTATTGGCTTGCCCGGAAAATGGTGATCGACCACGATGATGCGGACGATGTGACGCAGGAGGTGTTTATTAAAGTTCACCGGGCCATTGACACGTTCCGGGAGGATGCCCAGTTGTACACCTGGCTTTACCGGATCGCCACCAACGAGTGCCTGAACTTCATGAAGAAGAAGCGCCGCCGGTTCTTCCTGCCCATCGGCGACGCGGAAGGCGAACTGACGGAGAAGATTGAGGCGATACCCTCGGTGGCGGGTGATGAAGTACTGAAGAAACTGCAGAAAGCCCTGCTCACGCTCCCCGACAAGCAACGGTTGGTCTTCAACCTGAAATACTACGAGGACATGTCGTACGAGCAGATGGCGGAAGTGACGGGCACCTCCGAAGGGGCGCTGAAGGCCAGCTACCACCATGCGGTCAAAAAAATTGAAGATTTTATTAATAAGGATTAAACCTTTCCAAGAACAGAGCCTCTAAGAAACAAGCCATGATCCGTCTCGACGACATACCGAAAAAGAGCCTTTTTGAAGCCCCTGAGGGCTATTTCGAAAAGCTGCCCGGCCGTATCCAGACCAGGATAGCGGTGCCGGAGCCCGAACCTGCCTGGGGACGGCTTGCCTTGCGGTACGCCCTGCCGGTAGTCCTGCTGGCCGCCGCCGCGGTGTTCGTCCTGACCAACCGCGGCACCCTGGGCCCGGAAGACCTGCTCGCCCAGGTTGACTCGGAACAACTGGTGGCCTACCTGGATGAAACGGACCTGAACTCAGACGACCTGCTGGAAGCAGTGCCGCTGGACGAGGCGGAAGCGGAGTCGCTGGAGGCGGATGCCATGGGTGACCTGGTTATTGACGACGCGGTGTTTGATGAGGTGGAGAGGATGGAGGAGTTTGATACGTTGGGGCGGTGATCAGTGATCGGTGGTTGGTGGCAGGGAGTAGGAGTCGTAAGAGGTAAGTGATGAATTTCGGACCTTGGAACTCGGAACTCGGAACTCGGAACTAGGAACTGAATTGCAAATGAAGAAGTGATGAAAAATATGAAATGGCTTGTGTTAGTCCTCCTGCTGGCGGTCAGCATCGGACACGCCTGGGCGCAGGAGGAACAGGATCTGCCGCCGCAACAGCAGATGGATCCGAAAACGCGGGAGAAGGTGGAGGCGGCGCGGATCGCGCTGATCTCGAACAGGCTGGGGCTCACGCCCGACCAGGCGGAAAAGTTCTGGCCGGTCTATCGCGAGTTCGCGATGAAGCGCGCGGAGATGCGGCAGGAATTCCGCCGGGCGCAACAGGGCATCGATCCCAATAACCCGGATCCCGCCAAACAGCAAGAGCTCATCAACCTGGGCCTGCAGATCAAACAACGGGAACTGGACCTGGAGAAAGACTACAGCGGCCGGATTCTCCGGGTTATCTCGGCCCAGCAAATGATCAGCCTGCGGAAGGCAGAGCAGGATTTCCGGCAGATGATTCTGAACCAACTGCAACAACGACGCGCCCTGCAGCAACGGCGGGAGCAATTCAGGGAGAACCAACGCCTGAAGCGCAACTGAAAACCACCCCTCGTTGAAACCCACCCTCTCCTTCTTCCTGATCCTGGGGTCAGCGTGCTGGTCGTACGCCCAGTCGCCCCGTGCGGATACGGTGAAGAGACCGGTGATCATTACGCTCGATTCTCTCAACCAATCGTTCACCGCCGAAGACTCGCTGGAGATCTTTGATCTCATCGACAGTCTTCTGCTCGCCGATCCATCCCTGCTGAAGATCGAAGACAAATCGATGATGGCGGTGCGGTTCGGCTATAACAGCAACATCACGTCCGACAACCGCACCTTCAACATCGAGCAGTTCGGGCTCGCGCCCGGGCTTTCGTACTACCATAAGTCTGGCGCATATGTAGACGCGACCACCTACTGGAGCAACTCGTACAATCCCAGCTTTTACCTGACCGTGGCCTCGGGTGGATACCTGCATACGTTCAGCAAGCATTACTCGATCCTCGCGGAGTACAGTCACTACTTCTACAACCAGCCTTCCGACAGTACGGTATCCATCCCCTACACCAACAATATCGGCGTGAGCAACTACTTCGAGCTGAAGCCATTCATGTTCCGCTTTGACTATTATCTCTACTTCGGCGAACGGTCGGCACACCGACTGATGCCGAGCATAGGACTAAACCTGGTGAAGCGCAACTTTCTTGGCTTTGATCGAATCATGTTCTTCCCGGCATTCTCCGTGCTCTTTGGCTCCGAGCAGATCACCACCTACGGCCTTTATCCCAACACGTTGCTGCGCGTGCTGTGGAACAGGACACACCCGAACCGAAAGCTGCCCTTGTATTACGAAGAGCACAACACAGAATTCGGCGTCATGAACTACGGGTTCACCTTTCCCATTTCGTTTACCAAGAAGAACTGGTCTTTCCTGATCAGCTACGCCTACAATGTGCCGAAGGCCCTGCCGGGGGAAACCCTCTCGTTGAGCAATACGGGTTACTTGTCCTTTTCGATTACCCGCTACTTCCCCTTCTGACCGCCGGCATTCAAAGGCGTTTGCGGTCATCGTCTCTTTTAATATTTTGTGGCTTTCAAAACCCACCCATCATGGCCATGCGTCTCACGGCTCCTGCCTTCCTGTTGATCGTTGCTTCCATCGCCCACGCCCAGGACTATCGCTGGCAGCAACGGGTAGAATACACAATGAACGCCGCCCTGGATGTGACCACGCATCGGGTGAACGGCACCCAAAAGTTGGTCTACTACAACAATTCCCCGGATACCCTCACCAAAGTCTACTACCATCTCTACTTCAACGCCTTCCAACCGGGCAGCATGATGGACGAACGCAGCCGCGCCATCAAAGACCCCGATCGGCGCGTGCTGGACCGCATCTCGAAACTCGCTGAATCCGAGATCGGCTACCAGAAGGTCATCTCCCTGAAGCAGGACGGAAAGGATGCGGCGTACACGGTGCAGGGAACCGTTATGACCGTCACGTTGCCCAAGGCCCTGATGCCGAAGAGCAAGACTACGTTTGAGATGACGTTTGAGTCGCAAGTGCCTGTGCAAATCCGGCGCTCCGGGCGCAACAACAAAGAAGGCATTGCCTACTCCATGACCCAATGGTATCCCAAGATGGCGGAGTACGACTTCCAGGGTTGGCATGCGTATCAGTACGTCGCCCGCGAATTTCACGGCGTGTGGGGAGATTTTGACGTTACCCTGTCACTGGATTCATCGTTTGTTGTCGCCGCCACCGGAAAGCTGGTGAATGCAGAGCAGGTGGGTCACGGCTACCAAAAAGCCGGCACCAAAGTGCAGCGGCCGGCGGGCAACCTCAAGTGGCACTTTGTGGCGAAAAACGTCATCGACTTCGCGTGGGCTGCCGACCCGGACTACACCCACGACATCGCGAAGGTGCCCGGCGGACCGGACATTCACTTCTTCTACCAGAAGAACGAGAAGACAGCCGATACGTGGCTGAAGATGCAGGACGCCGCGGTGAAGACATTCACCTTTCTCAACAAGACATTTGGTCGTTATCCCTATGATACCTACTCCGTTATCCAGGGCGGTGACGGCGGTATGGAGTATTCCATGTGCACACTTATTCTTGGAGAAGGGAACACCGATGGTGTGATTGGAACCATGATTCACGAAGTCACACACAGTTGGTTTCAGCATGCGCTGGCCAACAACGAGTCGCTTTATCCGTGGATGGACGAAGGCTACACCGTCTTTGCCGGCAGTGAGGCGCAGGCATCCATCAAGGGTACAACAAGGCCGCATGATGGAAGTTACCGGGCATACTACGCCTTGGTAGCCAGCGGGTTACAGGAGCCCATCAGCCAGCACTCCGATCACTACAATACGAATCGGGCCTACTCCACTTCGGCGTATTCCATGGGCGCCGTCTTCCTCGAGCAGCTCAAGTACCTGGTCGGCGAAAAGAATTTCTATACCGGCATGCTCCGTTACTTCAACACCTGGAAGATGCGCCACCCCGAGCCGAACGACTTCATCCGGGTGATGGAAAAGACATCCGGTCTTCAACTTCACTGGTACCTGCGCTATTGGGTGTACACCACCAAACGCATTGATTATGGAATTCGCGAAGTAGTTGGCACGGACGGCACCACCAATGTGACCCTGGAGCGCATCGGGGAATTTCCCATGCCGCTGGACATCACGGTGACTTTAACGGATGGGTCACAAGAGACCTATTACGTGCCGATGAACGAGATGCTCGGGAACAAACCGGCCGACAACAACGGCGTGCCGCGCACCGACTTGGCCGTGTGGGCATGGACCAATCCAACGTACAAGTTCACCGTGCAGACTGCGCTGTCCGAAATCGCCACCATCGAGATCGATCCTTCACAGCGGATGGCCGACATCAGCCGGGCCAACAATGTGTGGAACGTCGCGGAGAAGGCGAAGGAATTGAAAGAGGGCGACCGCTAGGTTATTTCACCGGCTTACCGTCGCGGTTGAAGACAACCACGAACATCTCCCCGATGGAGCTCTTGGTCTTCACAGAGATTTCAGATGTCTCCTTGGAAAACACCATTTCCGTCGGCACCTGGTCGAATGTGATATCCACGCTCCAGGCGAGGCCCTCCACTTTATAGATCTTCGTGAGCGTCGCCTGGTACTTGTCGTTCAGCTTCGTTTCCTGGTACGTGAGCACAAAATAAACCATGCCCGCCTCATCCTGCGTGGTGAGAACTTTGGTCACAGGCAGGTAGCGCTTCTTAAAAGCACTCTTGTTCACCGGGTAAGTGGCCTTGACGGTTGGCTTGCGCGATGGGGTGATGGAATAAAAATATCCGAGCCCAACCGAGTCGGCGAACGCTAATCCAACAGTGAACTTTCCATCCTGGGTGACCAGCGGCTTAAAGCGGCTCTTTTCCGGCGCGGGTTGTGCCAGCGGGATAGAGTCTGCACCATCCACAATCCAAAGCAATGCGTCCTGGCGGCGCTTGATCATCGCCTCCCGTCTCACAATCTCGCGCAAGGCCAGCTCTTTCGTGCTGCGGATCAGCGCCTTGAGGACTGAAGTGTTACCGTATGCGGTGGTGACAAAATGCATGTAGTTATCCGACTCCTCCTCAATATCCCGCTCCACCAAATAGCCCGCCACGCTGTCCAATTTGTGCGCCAACTTCATTTCTTTCATCAATCCGTCCAACTGCAGTTGTAGACTTAGGGAATCTCTCAGCGGGCGATCTTCAGCCACTTGTGAGCCGAACTCAATTTCCGCTTCCTTCATTAGAAACACCCCCAGCGGCATGGGGTTCGGGTCGATCTTCAGCAGTTCGGCAAACCCCTTACCTTTTAGTATGCGAAGATCCTGGACCACCGAAATGGAGTCCTTTTTGATCTGCAGCTGCAGCTTGTTCAGTTCAGCGTCACGAGCCACGAGCTGATCGCGCAACGGCTGGATCTCCTTCTGGATCACTTCCTCCGTCCATAGCGCCCACCGTTTGAAGTCTTGGATCTTGATGTCATCCGAATAAAAATCAGCTGGCGACTGGTCGCGCTTGAAGTCGAGGATGTCCTGTGGATCCAGGTCCTGGTTGTAACCGATCTTGCCCATCATCTTGGCCAACGCTTTGTAATCGTTAAAGTGCACGTGGCAGGAGTCATACAGCTGGGCCAGGTGGTTGAGCTGGAGCGTGAGCGAGTCGTCGGCCTGCAGGTACAGGTGTTTCATGTCGGGGTATTCACTTTGGATCACCTTAAAGAACTTGAGACTCTTCAGGTAGGTAGTCTCCGCGGCCTTGAACTTGGCTTTGAGAGCTAGCGCCTGCTTTGCCCGATCCTTCAACTTCATCCGCGTCTCGATGTCCAGCACCACATCCGAGTGTTTGACGCCGAATTTTCCCGTGCGGAGATCGCGCCGGTTGTACATCATGTAGTAATCTTCATTCCGGGAAACCTCCTTCTCGGTCATTCCCTTGCCTGCCATACCGAAGTAGAGTACCGCGGAATCCAGCAACGATGCGTAGCGCTCCGTTTCTTTCAATATATCGACATGGGCCGCCTTGTCCTCCAAGATCAACCCCATATAGAGATAGGCATTGGGGTTGTCGGTATTATCCTTCAGGTATTTCTTGAGAAAAGGTTCAGCCTCCGTGTACTGCTTGGCGCTCAGCAGCACAAACAAGTCCTTGTATTTGATTTTTTGTCCGGCCGACACATGGGCGATGGCACAAGACAAAACGAATACGATCAGGGTCCGTTTATTCATTTTCAATACTAACTTGCGGTAAACTTACTCAATAAATAACACTGATGGACCACAAAAGTCGCACCAAAGCGCTTCTTGGCGGACTGCTGTCATGGGGCCGGCCCGTTTTGCTGGCGGTGGCGCTGATCGCGATCCTTCGCGTAACGGGCCTGATGAGCGCCGTGACGTACGCCACGCAGTGGACGATCCTACAAACGGGACTGCGCGATGCGGACGGTGAGGTTGATGATGCCGCCGCCGCTTTTGATTACGGCTTTACCATCAAGGACCTCCAGGGCAATCACCTGTCCTTCGAGCAGTTCAAAGGGAAGACGATCTTCCTCAACCTGTGGGCGACATGGTGCGGCCCGTGCCGCGCGGAAATGCCGGGCATACAAAGCCTTTATGAGAAGGTGGACAAGGACAAAGTAGTCTTCGTCATGCTGTCGATCGACGAAGACAGCGACCGTCAAAAGGTGGTCAACTATCTCAACGCGAAGAAGTTCACGTTTACCGCTTATATGCCGGTAGGCTACCTTCCCGACCAACTCCAGGTTCCATCCATACCCACCACCTTTGTCATTTCCCCGGAAGGAAAAGTAGCGAAGAAGGAAGTGGGCACCACCCAGTACGATACGCCGAAGTTTCTCAAATTCCTGGAATCACTCGCTGAGTAGCGGGCATTGTACATGGTCCGCCTCTTTGCAATTCTACTCTTCGTAACCCTCCTATCAGGTTGCGCCCGTATTCCGGACGCTGCCTGGGAAGACGCGCGGGCAAAGCTTGAGGCGATGCGCAACCTGGACCAGCAGTACAGAAAATCGATGGACTCCGTCGGACGGAAAGAAGGCTGGCAATCGAAGGCGATCGCAGACCTGTGGGAGAAGCAGCGCCGCCTCGATTCGGTTAACCTCGAGGCATTGGATGAGCTGATCAGTCGATTCGGCTATCCGCCGCGCAGCAAGGTTGGCGATCTGTGCCAAGTGCCTTTTGATCTGCTTCGTCACTCTGACGAATCCATACGCGCACAATACGTCGACATGATTGTCGGTGCGGCACGCGACGGTGACTTGCTCATGCGCGATGCGGCGGCCTTCCAGGATGAAGTGTTGATGATGCAGCGCGTCCCGCAGGAATATGGCACACAGGTATGGATCGAATACAAAGAGAACAGGCATACCGGCGATCGCTATGACTCGCTGTTCCTCTGGCCGGTACGCGACCTGCCGAATATCGACGCCCGGCGTCATTCCGTCGGACTTGACTCCCTGTCGCAGCATCTTCGTCGCTTTGGGATGGATCCGAAACTGAAGTACCTGATCCGCAAATCAGACGGAGCGCCGCAGTAGATCAACATGAAGAAGCTGGTAGTTCTCACCGGGGCGGGGATCAGCGCCGAGAGCGGGTTGGCAACGTTCCGCGACTCCGGCGGACTTTGGGAAGGATACCGCGTGGAGGATGTGGCTACACCCGAAGCATGGCGGCGCGATCCGGGCACCGTGCTGGAGTTCTACAATCAACGGCGCAAAGCGGCACTCGAGGCAAAGCCAAACGAAGCCCACCGAATATTGGCTGAATTGGAACTGCAGTATGAAGTTACCGTCATCACCCAGAATGTCGACGACCTTCATGAGCGGGCCGGCTCATCACGGGTGGTGCACCTCCACGGCAAGCTTTTCGAATCGCGCAGTACATTAGACCCCACGCTGGTTTACCCGATCGACGGCTGGGCGCTGAACCTCGGCGACAAATGCGAACGCGGTTCACAGCTTCGCCCCAACATCGTCTGGTTCGGAGAAATGGTGCCGATGATGGACGTCGCCGTAGCCATTGCCGCCACAAGCGACATCTTCCTGGTGGTCGGTACGTCGCTGGTCGTCTACCCTGCTGCCGGTTTGATTGATTACGTTCCTCATGGAGTTCCCAAGTACATTGTCGACCCGCGAGTTCCCGAAGGGAGATCGGGTCCAGATGTTCATTTTATTACGGAGAAGGCGACCGTGGGGATGGGTTCCTTTTTGAAGATGCTGACCGGAGGTCAGTGAGTCGGTGGGTCAGTGAGTCGGTGGGTCAGTGAGTCGGTGGGTCAGTGAGTCGGTGGGTCGGTAAGTCAGGGGCCAGGGATCAGGGGCCAGGGGTCAGGGGGCCGGGGGTCAGGGATCAGGGATTTGGAATACAATCACGCTACTGTTTACCGTCACAGTTCACCGTTTACAGTTTACTGTTCACGGTTCACGGTTACTGCTTCTTCCTCGGGAAGAACCGCCCTTTGCGCTCGGGGGCGTTCTCGGCGAGGGTCAGGCACTCTTCGAGGGTGAGGTCGGCGGGGACTTTGTCTTTGGGAATCTTGACGTTCTTCTTGCCAGCCTTGATGTAAGGACCAAAGCGGCCGTTGAGAATCTGGATGTCCGCGTTCTCAGGGAAGAGCTTGATGGTTTTGTTCTTGTCGCTCTCGCGTTTGGCCTGGATCAATTCCACAGCGCGCTCAGGCGTGATAGTGTACGGGTCTTCACCCTTCGGAATAGAGACGAACTTCTTGTCGTGCAGGACATAAGGGCCAAACCGGCCGATATTGGCGACCACCGGCTTCTCTTCGAACAAACCCAGGTCGCGCGGCATCTTCATCAGCTCCAGGGCGTCTGCCAGCGTCAGGTTCTCGATGAATTGTCCCGGGCGAAGGCTGGCGAACTTCGGTTTCTCCGGGTTGCCGTCTTCGGGGTTCTCCCCGATCTGCACATAGGCGCCAAAGCGGCCGAGTTTAGCGTACACATTCTTGCCGGTTTTTGGATCGACGCCGAGTTCGCGGTTTTTGTTCTGAACCGATGAACGCTCCACCAGTTCGGTTTTCGTCACCGTCTTGTGGAACGGCCGGTAGAACTGCTCGATCATCTTCTGCCACTTGACCTTGCCGTTGGCGATTTCGTCGAATTCCTGTTCAATCTCCGCGGTGAACGAATAGTTCGTGATGTCCGGGAAGTGCTCTACGAGGAAGTCGTTCACAACCATCGCGATATTCGTCGGGAACAGCTTGTTCTTCTCCGCCCCGGTGATCTCCGAGTCAGTTCGGGATGTCACCTTATTGTTTGCCAGCGTCAGCGTACGGTACTTTCGCTCCACACCTTCGCGGCTTTCTTTCACCACATAGCCGCGCTTTTGAATGGTGGAAATGGTCGGCGCATACGTCGACGGCCGCCCGATGCCGAGTTCTTCGAGTTTCTTGACCAGCGTAGGTTCGGTGTAGCGAGCCGGGTGACGCGAGAAAGTCTCCGTAGCATCCATCGTACCGAGGTCAATCACCTGGCCGACCGTGAGCGGCGGAAGCATGCGGCTGCCTTCTTCTCCCCCGTTCTCCTCATCTTCATCGTTGGATTCGCGGTAGACTTTCAGGAAGCCTTCGAACTTAATCACCTCGCCGGTTGCGGTCAGCGTGCGCGGGTTAGTCGATATGGAAATGGTTGCTGTCGTGCGCTCCAATTCCGCATCCGCCATTTGCGACGCGATGGCGCGCTTCCAGATCAGTTCATACAACCGCTTGGCGCCGCTGTCCATGCCCGGGTCAAGTACGGAGAAGTCCGTGGGCCGAACCGCTTCGTGCGCTTCCTGCGCGCTGGCCGACTTCGATTTGTAGACACGGTTGTGCACAAACTCTTTTCCATAGGCCGTCTCAATCTGGCGGGTGGCGCCTTGTACCGCTTCATCCGACAGGTTGACCGAGTCCGTACGCATGTAAGAGATCTTACCCGCTTCGTACAGTTTCTGGGCGACGACCATGGTCTGTAAAACAGAAAAGCCAAGCTTGCGCCCAGCTTCCTGCTGCATGGTGGATGTCGTAAACGGCGGCGCCGGCGATTTTCGGGCCGGTTTCTTCTGGAGGTCGCTGATGGTAAAGGTGGCTCCTTTGCATGATTCCAGGAACTCCATCGCCTCTTTCTCCGTCTCGAATTTTTCGCCCAGCTCAGCAACCAGCTGTTTGCCTTTGCCCAGGTCGAAAACGGCAGATACTTTGAACGACGACTTTGCCTCAAACTTGTCGATCTCGCGCTCCCGTTCGACGACGAGACGCACGGCAACGGATTGTACGCGGCCGGCAGAGAGACCTGTTTTGATCTTCTTCCACAATATCGGCGACAATTCAAAACCCACGAGACGGTCCAGCACGCGGCGGGCCTGCTGGGCGTTGACGAGGTCAATATCAATATCGCGGGGATTCTGAATCGCGTTGAGGATCGCCTTTTTCGTGATCTCCGTAAAGACGATGCGTCGTGTCTTCTTGTCGTTGAGATCGAGGACCTCCTTCAGGTGCCATGAGATGGCTTCTCCTTCGCGGTCCTCGTCGGACGCGAGATAGACGATCTCCGCATCCTCCGCCATCTTCTTCAGTTTGGAGATGACCTCCTTCTTCTCGGGACTGACTTCGTAGGTCGGTTCAAAGTTGTTTTCGACATCGATGGCGCCGTTTCCTTTCGGTAAATCGCGTACGTGTCCCATGCTGGAAGAGACCTTAAAATCCTTTCCCAGGTATCCTTCAATGGTCTTCGCTTTCGCGGGAGACTCAACGATCACGAGGTTCTTTGCCATTAAAATTTTTTCATCTGAAGGCCCCAAATATCACAATTTTTTAAAAAATCAATTCGGGGCGTCATCTTTGCACCGTTTCGTCGCACCCTGTTGTGACGTGATGGCATGAAGCAAATCATCCTCATTCGGCACGCACAAACCGCTGGTAAACAAGCAGGTCAGCGCGACTTTGATCGTTCGCTGACAAGTGAAGGTGAGGCGCAGGCACGAGCGCTGGGAAAAATATTTGTCACGCAATCCGTACATCCGGATTACCTGCTTTCCAGCAGCGCCGCGCGTACCCGGCAGACCGCCGAGCTCATCAACGAGTCGTTGCGGATCACGCCCGGCCATATCGCCTTTCGGGATGAACTCTACGAGACCGATACCAGCGGTTGGATTGATGGGATCAGCCAGCTTCCACCCTATATTAAATGTGTAGTCTGCATCGGGCATAACCCGGTGATTTCCGTGCTCGCGAGTCATTTTGCCGGGCATGAAGTCGACCTTGCCCCGGCCTCATTTGCGAGGTTTGAATCCGTCACGGCCGAATGGACTTCCTTTCTAAACAATCTCCAGGAAAATAACAGCCAACAATGAACGACTTAGCCTCATTCGATGTCAATGGTCCCGGAATCGCCGGCAACCTGTTTGGTCTCCCGTTCAATCCCGAAAGCGCCAAGGTGGTTTTGCTCCCGGTTCCCTGGGAGGCGACGGTGACCTACCACACGGGTACATCCGACGGCCCCAAAGCCATCCTCGATGCATCACATCAAATTGATTTCTTCCACCGTGAAATTCCGGATGCGTGGCGACTGGGGGTGGCCATGGCCCCTATCCCCGACGACCTGCGCACAACCAATGAGCAGCTTCGCGTCCTGGTGGACCGTTGCCACGCCGCACCTGATCAGGCTGCGCCGCTCATCGAAAAAGTGAATGAGGCGTGCGGCAACCTGAACATCTACGTGCAGCAGCAGGCCGGCAAACTACTATCCCAAGGTAAGTTGGTGGGTTTGGTTGGTGGTGATCACAGCACACCGCTGGGATTGCTTCGGGCGCTGGCAGAAAAGCACGAGCGTTTCGGCATTCTGCAGATCGATGCCCATGCGGATCTGCGAAAAGCCTACGAGGGCTTCGCGTTCTCGCACGCCTCGGTCATGTACAACGCGATGAAGTCGCCCTCCATCAGCCGGCTGGTGCAAGTAGGCATCCGCGATCTTTGTGAGGCAGAGTACCAGGTGATCGAACGCGGCGGTGGACGGATTCACACCTTCTTCGACGACGACCTGAAACGCAAGCTCTCGGCCGGGATCAACTGGGAAAAGCAATGCGAGGAGATGATCCACGAACTCCCCAAGAAAGTATACGTCAGCTTCGACATCGATGGCCTCGATCCCCGCTATTGCTCCCATACCGGCACACCCGTACCCGGAGGACTGGAGTTCCACCAGGCGGTTGAGCTTATCCGAGCACTTGCGCTCAGCGGGCGGACGATTATCGGTTTTGATTTGACAGAAGTGGCGCCGGGACCGGGTGATGACTGGGACGCCAACGTCGGAGCGCGTTTGCTGTGGCAGCTCAGCTGCTGGGCCGGCGTTTCGAATGGATGGCTGTCGCATACCCCTTCGCATACGGAAATGTGAGTCTGCCAAAATTGTCTATTTTGCGCAGCTAACCATCTGGAATGAGCGAACTCATCAACTCCATTGCTACCGGTGTCTGGACTCCCGTGCTGTTCCTGTTGATATTCGGTGGACTGTTTTTCTTTGTTTACTCCCGTCTCATCCACTACCGTTATCTCCATCATTGTATCGACGTACTGCGCGGAAAGTATCACGATCCCAACGACCCGGGACAGATCAGTCCCTATGAGGCATTGTCCACCGCGCTCGCGTCAACAGTTGGTATGGGCAACATTGCTGGCGTGGCGGCGGCGATCGCATTTGGTGGCCCCGGCGCACTTTTCTGGATGTGGGTGACTGCCTTTGTCGGCATGTCGACGAATTTCTTTACGAGCACACTCTCGGTGATGTACCGCGGAAAAGATTCAGAAGGTGTGATCCAGGGCGGCCCCATGTACGTGATCCGCGAGGCGCTGGGCAAACCCTGGATGCCGCTGGCGGCGCTCTTCTGCATCTGCTGCATGGTCGGTTGCCTGCCCATCTTCCAGGCTAACCAACTCACCCAGGCCATCATCGATATTGGCGTGGACTCGCCCGAACTGAAAGCGATGTCATTCTCCCTGGTGGGATTTGAAATCAATACGCTAAAGTTCAGCATCGGGGTGATCCTGACCATCATCTCCGGCATTGTCATCCTGGGCGGGATTCAGCGTATCGGCAGCTGGGCTGGCAAGATGGTGCCGCTCATGATCATCATCTACTTCGGATGTGTGATCACCATCCTGTTCATGCACCTGGAGAAAGTACCCAGCCTGCTGGTGACCATCGTCACTGAAGCCTTTTCTGCGGGCCAGTCGGTTGCACCTCCGGCGTTGGGTGGAGTGGTTGGCGGTTTGATTGTCGCCGGCGTTCGTCGTGCGTCATTTTCAAATGAGGCCGGTATTGGCACCGCCCCGATGGCATTGGGCGCATCGCAAAGCAAAGAGCCGATTCGCGAAGGATTGGTCTCGATGATGAGCCCGGCCATCGACACGCTGCTGGTGTGCACGCTCACGGCGTTGGCGATTCTCGTCACGGATGTTTGGCGCAGCGCATCGGGAGTAACGGTAACGGCGATGGCGTTTGAGAGTTCGCTGGGGCCTTCGGGAAAGTACCTCCTGTTGCTCTGTGCATTCTTCTTTGCGGTCACATCGCTCTTCTCCTACTCGTATTACGGCAGCAAGGCGCTTTCCTTTCTCATCGGCGTGAAGTACAGTAAGTACTACGACTACTTCTACCTCGCCACCATCATTGTTGGCGCCGTGTCGTCTATGGCGGATGTGATCAATGTGATCGACATCGCTTATGCCATCATGGCCGTTCCGACGATGTTGTCCGGATTGATTCTCGCGCCGAAAGTGATGGCCGAGGCGAAAGGCTATTTCACCCGGCTTCGAGCCGAGAAAAACTGATTAGTTGCTCTTTTCCTGTTCGACCGGGAACCGGTCGCTGAGGTATGGGTAGTCGAAGAGGCCGTGTTCCTTGATGGCGGACTCGACCTTGTGGGGCACGAACTTCTCCCAACCGATCTCTCCCTTGCGGATCATCGCCAGCACGTTGTCGGAGATAATGTGCAGGTGATTGATGTTGGCATCCTGGATATCTTCCAGTTTGCCGTTCTTCATCAGGAAGCGGAAAAGGTCGCGGGTATTCTCCGGGATCGTCGCCTCAAAGTCTTTTAACGTGAACAACTCACTTGAATCCTTCTTCCAGGCGGGATAGATGTAGAGCTTGATATTCGTCCCGAAAAGAATACCAAAGCTTTCGAGCAGTCCGCCGCGGAGATTCTCATAGGTCTTTTCCTCGAACACCTTCTGGAGGGCGTAGATGCCGAGGATCATGCCGATCTTCTTCCCTTTTGTTACGCGGGAGAGGTAGTCGACGAGACGATAGTACTCGTAATAGTTGGAAATCAGTACGGTCTGCCCCAGCGAACAAATGATGTCGGCACGGTGAAGGAAGTCCTTCTCGTCGATCTTGCCGTCGGCGCCCAGGTCCGTGAGGGTGAGCTCGGTGAGCACCACGATTTTTGACCGGTCAACATCCGGTTCGTTCTTGAAGTGACGGCGCGAAGTCAGCAGCATATCCACGTTGACATGCGTCACGGGACGGAATCGTCCGCGAAGCACGAGCACATTCTTTTTGTACAGCGCTTCTGACGGCTGGAGCACCGTGCCGTCAGGTCCGAACATAGCGGCTTTCGTTAGCCCATTCTTCACCAGCTTCAGCGCCATCAACCGGTTGTCGACGTGCTTGAAGTCCGGTCCGCTGATGCGGAGCATGTCCACTTCCACCCGACGTGTGGTCAGGCTGTCGAGCAGCGACATCATGATCTGTTCGGGGTCGCTATAGAACATACAGCCATACAGCATGTTTACGCCGAAGATTCCCACGGCGAATTGTTGCTGGAGGGGATCGTTGTCGTGGAGCTTGATGTGTGCTACGCAGTCGTTGAACGGGCCCATGGGATGCGTTTGAAAGCGCAGGCCGATCCAGCCTTGTCCCTGGTTGGTGCGTTCATAGTTCAGACTTTCGACCGTATCCGAAAATGCGAAGAAGCGCACCTTCTCTGCGCGGTGCGGCAGGCGTTCCAGCAGCAGCGCGTATTCCTTTTCGAGCATGCTGAGCAGGCGGTCTTCGCAGACGTAGCGGTCGCAGACACCGTAGATGGCATCGGAGAACTGCATGTCGTATGCCGAGATGGTCTTTGCCACCGTGCCGGAGGCCCCTCCGACCTTGAAGAAACTCGCCGCAACCTCCTGCCCCGCGCCGATCTCGGCGAAGGAGCCGTAGATCGACTTGCTCAGGTTGATCTGAAGCGCCTTCTCCTGCGTGGTAAGCTTCTTGATTTCCTCCATGATCAGGTTAAAAAAATAGGGGTTTTACAAAGTTAGCTTTCTTGACACAATCCCTTCAACGTTTGAACACTTAATTACGTGCGCGGGTACTGCCGGTCCTTTTGATTATAAAGGTTTAACGTCTATTTTGCCCGCCAAAATCAATCCATCATGTCGAACAGAGGTAACTTTTCAAGTCGAATCGGGTTCATCCTGGCTGCCGCCGGCTCCGCTGTGGGACTCGGCAACATCTGGCGCTTCCCCTACCTTGCGGGAACGAACGGGGGTGCCGGATTCCTCCTGATCTACCTCATCTGCATCTTCACACTCTGCTTTCCGGTCATGGTCGGCGAGATATCAATCGGTCGCAAGGCCGGCAGCGACGCCTATGGTTCCTATAATAAACTCGGCGGCGGCGCTTGGGGATATCTCGGGCTCTATGGGATCCTCGCCGGCGTGCTCATCCTGTCCTACTACAACGTGGTGGCCGGCTGGGCCTTCGGTTACTTCCTGGAAATCAGCTTCGGCAATCTATTGGATCATCCCGACTTCGGATCATTTTTCGGTGAGTATGTGAATTCGATCGGACCGATCTTCATGTTCTCGCTGGGCTTCATGGTCATCACCGCAGTGATTGTGTCGCAGGGTATTGCCAAAGGCATTGAAGCCGCCAACAAAATCATGATGCCGGGCTTATACATCATCCTGATCGGCCTGATCATTTACAGCCTCACGCTGCCCGGTGCCGGCGCGGGCGTAGATTTCTACCTCGTGCCCAAGCTCGACCAAATCAATTCGAAGACGATTTTCTACGCGCTATGCCAGGCGTTCTTCTCACTATCGCTGGGTATGGGTTGCCTTATCACCTACGGATCCTACGTGACGAAAGACCAGAACATTGTGAAGTCGGCGGCGATCATTTCGCTGGCGGATACGAGTGTGGCATTCCTCGCCGGCCTGATGGTTTTCCCGCTGGTGTTCTCCCTCGGTGCTGAACCCGGGCAGGGACCCAAGTTGATCTTTGTTATCCTCACCCAGGCCTTCCAGAGCATGGGCCCGGTCGTCGGACGGATCGTCGGCGGATCATTCTTCCTCTTAATCTGTTTTGCCGCATTGACGTCAACGATCTCCCTCCTCGAGGTTCCTGCCGCCTATTTCGTCGATCAGAAGAAGCTGCCCCGCAAGGCGGTGGTTTGGGGTATGTCGGGATTAATCTTCGTGCTCGGTCTGCCCAGCATGTTCAGCCAGGGCATCGTTCCGCTGCTGAACAAGTTGCCGATCCACAACGCGCCCGACTTTCTTTCCTTCGTTTCTGATCTTTGCGACATCATGCTGATTACCGGCGGTACGCTCATGTGCCTGTTCATCCGGTACAAGTGGAAGATCAACAACATGAACGAGGAATTGGAGGTCGGCTTCACCGGCTATGGTCAGTCGTGGATCAAGAGCTACCTCAACTTCACGATTCTCTGGGTCTGCCCGATCGTATTGGGCATACTTTCACTGCTCGTCATCACCGACAAGTATTTCGGCCTCGAGTGGCTCTTCGGAGCGTAGAGAGTTGATTAGTTCCGGGTTCCGAGTTCCGAGAAGAACTCGAAACTCGAAACTCGGAACTCGGAACTCGAAACTCGAAACTCCTACTCCACCCAGTCTGCGACGAACAGGTTTGTGTCTCTCGTTCCCTGGTTATTCCGGTTGGAGGAGAAGATCAGCTTCTTCCCGTCGGGAGAAAACATGGCGAAGGAATCGAAGACCTTGTCGTAGGTGATCTGCTCCAGGCCGGTGCCGTCTTCGTTGATCATGAAGAGGTTGAATTCAAAGCCGCGCGTGCCCTTGTGGTTGGAGCTGAAGATGATCTTCTTCCCATTCGAGTGATAGAACGGTGCCCAGTTGGCTTTACCCAGTTTTGTCACCTGGCGCAGGTCAGAACCGTCGACGTTGCACACGAATATCTCCATGGCCGTCGGCGCCACAAGACCTTGCTTCAGGTTGTCGCGATACTCCTGCTTCTCAGCCTCTGTTGCAAAACGGGAAGCGCGGAACACAATCTTCTTTCCGTCGGGCGAGAAGAACGCGCCTCCGTCGTAACCCAGTTCATTGGTAATTTGCTTCACGTTGGTGCCGTCAATGTTCATGACGTACAGGTCGAGGTCGCCGTTGCGGGTGGAGGTAAACACAATCTTGTCCTTCTTCGGTGATATCGTTGCTTCGGCATCATATCCCGGCGTGTTGGTCAGTTGCTTGATCATTTTACCGTTCAGGTCGGCGATGAAGATATCGTAGGTATCATAGATCGGCCACAGGTACTTTCCTCCCGGGCGTCGCTCCGGTTCCGGCGGGCAGGCATCACCCCCCAGGTGGGTCGACGCATAGAGAACAGACTTGCCATTGGGCATGAAGAACGCGCACGTCGTGCGGCCTTTGCCGGTGCTGATCATGGTGGGCATATGGCCGTCACCCAGGTTCAGTCCATCCACCGGCATGTAGAAGATCTGGTCGCAGTTCAACCCCCACTTCTTATTGTTCGATTGGAAGCTGACCATCTTGCTGTCGAAGCTCCAGTATGCTTCCGCGTTATCGCCGCCGAAGGTCAGCTGGCGCAGGTTGGCAAGTCCAGTATGCTTCCGCGTTATCGCCGCCGAAGGTCAGCTGGCGCAGGTTGGCAAGGTGTTTTTCTTCGGGATAACGGATATCCTGTGCGGCAGCGGTGGCACAGAGAAGAAGCAATGCAGGAAGTAGTAGTCTCATGGATCGAGGGATAGTTTGTCGAAAAGAGTCCAAAAATAGTGCCATCAACGTGGAAGTCTGTAGCCGTGAAAGGAGAATTTATGCCTTTTTCTGGGCTTCCTCTTTCAATGCACGGCGGAGGATCTTGCCCACATTCGTCTTGGGCAGTTCCTTCCTGAACTCGAAGAACCGAGGCACCTTGTAGTTGGTCAGGTTCTCGTGGCAGTAGTGTTTAAGTTCTTCCTCCGTGAGCGAAGCATCGCGCTTCACCACAAATGCCTTGATCACCTCTCCCGATTTGGCATCCGGCATTCCGATGGCAGCCACTTCGTGCACCTTGGGATGGGAAGCAATTACGTTTTCTATCTCGTTCGGATACACGTTGAAGCCGGAGACTTTGATCATGTCCTTCTTGCGGTCTACGATCTTGAAGAACCCGTCGGCGTCCATCACACCGATATCGCCCGTTCGGAACCAATCCTTATGGAAGAACACGCCCTCGTTATCCTTTTCCCAATAGCCGCGCATCACCTGGGGTCCACGGGCGCAGATCTCCCCGGTCTGCCCAAGGGGCAATTGGTTTCCGTCGTCATCGAAAATGGCCAGCTCGGTTGATGGCATCGGGATGCCAATGGTACCGCGGCGGTGTTTGCCATCGAGCGGATTGCAGCTGAGCACCGGAGATGTCTCGCTGAGCCCGTAGCCTTCCACGACCGGCTTGCCGGTCAGCTGCTCCCACTTTGTAGCGACGGCATCCTGAACGGCCATGGCCCCGCCGACGGCGCCGTGAAGATGGGAGAAGTCGCACGTGCTGAATTGGGGATCATTGAGCAGCGCATTGAACAACGTATTAACGCCGGTGATGATCGAAAAAGGGAACTTCTTCAACTCGCGAATAAAGGCGGGGATATCCCTGGGGTTGGTGATCAGAATATTCTTGACGCCTGCCGAATACATAAGAATTCCATTCACACTTAAGCCAAAGCTGTGATACATCGGGATCGCCGTAATCATGATGTCTTCCTTAAGCCCTTCCCTCAGGTAGGGACCGAACCAATGCGTCACCATCATGTTGTGCGCAACCAGGTTGCGGTGCGACAGCTGCGCCCCCTTGGCAACGCCGGTAGTTCCGCCGGTGTATTGCAGCACCGCCAGGTCTTCGGCATCGACGTGCGGTTTATCAAGTGTGAGCGTCCGTCCTTTTGAGAGGACCGAATTAAACGAGATGGCTTTCGGTATGTTAAACGGCGGCACCAGCTTCTTCACTTTTCTTACCACCAGATTGACCAACGCGCCTTTCAGCGGGTTGAGCATATCCCCCATGGCGGTAATGATGATGTGCCTTGCCGGAATGTGCGGGAGGATCGACTCCAGGTGTTGTGCGAAATTCTCAAGGATGATTACGGCCGCGACGCCGGCGTCCTTAAATTGATGCTCCATCTCCCGGGGAGTGTAGAGCGGGTTGGTGTTGACCACGATGAGGCCGGCTTTCCAACAGCCGAAAAGGGCGACGGGAAATTGCAGGAGGTTGGGCAGTTGAATCGCGATACGGTCGCCCTTGACCAGGCCAAGTTCTTTCTGAAGGTAGGCGCCAAAGGCCGTCGACATCCGATCAACTTCCGCAAACGTGATGGACCGCCCCATGTTGACGTAGGCGATGCGGTTGCCAAACTTCTTGCTGGCCACTTCGATGAGTTCGACAAGATTCCGGTATTCCAGCGGACCAATCTCTGCGGGGATGCCTTCCGGGTAGCTCGCGATCCAGGGGTATTTCATCACGCCCAAGATGGCCAACAAAAAGGGTGAATGAAAGTGCAGTTATAAAAACGGAACGGGGAGCAGTGATGCTCCCCATTCCTGGTGGCTGTAGAGGAAGGGTTCGAACCTTCACGAGGCAGTTAGCTACAGGACAAGTTATCGGTGGTCAACCCCTGGCCGCCGGAGCGGCCCCTATCCTGCGTTTATCCCGTTTCTTCCGGACCACTTCGAGCCCTTCCGATTTCCTCACCCCCGAGACAGGAGGGCTTGTCTGCCAAATTCCAACACCCTACAGTGTGCGCGAATTGTGGTTCAAAGTAACGCCCAAGCGAGGCCTCAATTCAATACCCATTCAGAATAATTGCAGAATATTTAAAATTCGTATGCAAATTGCATCAAACATTGAAAACATGAGCAAAAAAGAAGCTGAAAGCTATACAGTTGACAATACAGACCGCAAGATCCTGGATGTGCTGGTGGGCGACGCCAAGAAGCCATTTACCGAGGTAGCCCGGCAGGTGTTCGTTTCACAGGGAACGGTGCATGTTCGGATGAACAAGATGATGGAGGCGGGTATCGTCGAGAAAACCACCCTCAAGATCAACTATGCCAAACTGGGTTATGATGTGACCGCATTCATCGGTATATACCTGGAAAAGAGCTCATTATACGACCAAGTTCTCCAGAAACTCAAAGCTATTCCGGAGATAACCAGTATCCATTACACCACGGGCAATTACTCCATGTTCGTCAAGATTCACTGCCGCGATACCAACCATCTAAAGGAAGTACTGCACGACAAAATGCAGCAGGTGGCCGGGATTGACCGCACAGAAACGATGATTTCGTTGGAAGAAAGCCTGGACAGAAGCCTGCTGTTGTCTGAATAAATTGGGCTTTCCTGAACCTTACGGGACCATTATTGTTTAATTTTGAGAGCTTATTTGAAATTAGTCTAAATAGATAAATGGCTAAGGATGACCATATTATACAGGAGATAACCTCCAAGGAATATGAGCACGGCTGGGTAGCCAACCTGGAGGCCGAGTCAGCCCCAAAAGGACTGAACGAGGACACGATCCGGTTCATCTCGCGCCGTAAGGAGGAACCCGAATGGCTCCTGGAGTGGCGCCTCAAAGCCTACCGCCATTGGACTACCATGGTTGAACCCACATGGCCCAACGTGAAGTATCCTCCAATCAACTACCAGGATATCATCTACTATTCGGCACCGAAGAAGAAAGCAACACCCAAGAACCTGGACGAGATTGACCCGGAGCTGCTCAAGACATTTGAGAAGCTCGGCATCTCTCTTACCGAACAAAAACGACTCACCGGTGTGGCCGTAGATGCGGTGCTGGATAGTGTGTCCGTCGCCACTACATTTAAAGAGAAGCTCGGCGAACTGGGCATCATCTTCTGCTCGTTCAGCGAAGCGGTTCGGGAACATCCCGAACTGGTAAAGAAGTACCTCGGCTCCGTCGTCCCTGCAACCGACAACTACTTCGCGGCGCTGAACTCCGCCGTATTCTCTGACGGATCTTTCTGTTACATCCCTACCGGCGTACGTTGCCCGATGGAACTCTCCACCTATTTCCGGATCAACGCAGCCAACACCGGGCAGTTCGAGCGCACCTTGATTGTCGCCGACGAAGGAAGCTACGTGAGCTACCTCGAAGGGTGTACAGCCCCGATGCGCGACGAGAACCAGCTTCACGCTGCCGTGGTGGAGATCTACTGCATGAAGAATGCAGAGGTCAAATATTCCACTGTCCAGAACTGGTACCCCGGGAACAAGGAGGGCGTTGGCGGCATATACAACTTTGTTACCAAGCGCGGATTGTGTGCCGGCGACCGTGCCAAGATCAGCTGGACACAAGTGGAGACGGGTTCGGCCATCACGTGGAAGTATCCCTCCTGCATTCTGAAAGGCGATTATTCTGTAGGTGAATTCTATTCCGTGGCGGTGACCAACAACTACCAGCAGGCGGACACCGGTACGAAGATGATTCACCTGGGCAAGAACACGAAGTCGCGCATCGTATCGAAGGGTATCTCCGCCGGCAAGTCGCAGAACAGCTACCGCGGCCAGGTGCACGTCCACAAGCGCGCCGTCAACGCACGCAACTTTTCGCAGTGTGACTCACTCCTGCTCGGCGACCAATGCGGAGCGCATACATTCCCTTACATCGACGTCGAGAACAGCACATCGCGCGTAGAGCACGAGGCCACGACGTCGAAGATCGGGGAAGATCAGATCTTTTATTGCCAGCAGCGCGGCATCGACGAAGAAGCCGCTGTGGCGCTGATTGTCAACGGCTATGCCAAGGAAGTGCTGAACCAGCTTCCCATGGAGTTCGCCGTCGAGGCTCAGAAACTGCTGGCGCTGACGCTGGAAGGCAGCGTGGGATAATTATTGAATGGGTATATGCTGAAGATAGAGAACCTGCACGCGCAAATTGAAGGAAAGCCGATACTGACCGGCATCCATCTTACCGTCAACGCCGGAGAAGTCCATGCGATCATGGGCCCCAACGGCTCGGGCAAGAGCACGCTGGCCGCCACACTGGCGGGGCGAGAGGAATACACCGTTACCGAAGGTAGGGTAGACTACATGGGCAAAAATCTCCTGGAGATGGCGCCCGAAGAGCGTGCCCGCGAAGGGGTGTTCCTTGCCTTCCAATATCCGGTTGAAATTCCGGGCGTGAGCACCACCAACTTCATGAAGACCGCGCTGAATCAGATCCGCGTTCACCGCGGCGAAGCTCCGCTTGATGCCGTGGCGTTCCTCAAACTGATGAAGGAGAAGATGAAGCTCGTGGAAATAGACCAGTCGCTCCTGAACCGGTCGCTGAATGAAGGCTTCTCCGGCGGCGAGAAGAAGCGCAACGAAATCTTCCAGATGGCGATGCTCGAACCCCGACTTTCCATCCTCGACGAAACAGACTCCGGCCTCGATATCGACGCTTTGCGCATCGTCGCGAACGGAGTCAATGCCCTGCGCTCAAAGAACAATGCGACCATCGTCGTAACACACTACCAGCGGTTGCTGGACTATATCGTTCCTGATTTCGTTCATGTGCTATACAAAGGCCGTATCGTGAAATCGGGAACCAAGGAACTCGCCCTTGAGCTGGAAGAAAAAGGCTACGACTGGATCAAAGCAGGATTGACAACCGCGTAACATGGTAACGACGGAAAAGAAGAACCTGTTGGAGCAGTTGACCGACGCGTATACCCGCGAAGGCCACGACAAGGACCCGGTGAGAAGGCAGGCCATGGAACTGCTGCGCGCCAAGGGTTTGCCTGCTGCGAAAACAGAAGAGTATCGTTTTACGCCCATCGTCAGGAGCCTGGAGGCCAACTTCGCATTTCATCCGCCAGAAGTTTCCGTACCCACAGTTGATCTTCTACAGGTTCCCAACCTGAAGTGCTCCGTCATTGCCTTTATCAATGGCATCTATTCCGCAACTCATTCCAATATCCTTGATCCCTCGATCAAAGTCAGCATTAGTTCGCCCAACGGCGGCACGAAGGACAGCGATCCCTTCGACCTGTTGAACCAGGTATTTGCAGCGGGCGAAGTGGTGATTGACATTCCCGAGCACCATACGGTCGCCGAGCCGTTGGCTGTAGTTTATTACTTCGATCAGAAAGGCTATGCTTTTGGCAACCCTCGCTGGTCATGTCGCCTCGGGGCAGGCAGCAAGGCGACCCTTGTGGAATACACGGTCGCTCCAGCCGGCAACGCATTCTTCAACAACAAGCACTCCATCATCGAAGCCGGCAGTCAATCTTCTTTGGAGTACGTCATGATCCAACAAGGCGGACGCGAGGAGATTCTGCTGAACAATGCATGGCTGAAACTCGCTGATTCAGCGGAGGCATTGTGCTACACCTGCACACTGGACGGCCAGCTGGTACGCAACAACCTGACCCTTGTCCTGGACGGCGAAAAAATCGATGCCCACCTGCACGGCTTGTACCTCGCTTCCGGAAGCTCGCTGATCGACAACCACACGGTCGTTGATCACCGCAAACCAAATTCTTTCAGCAACGAGTTGTACAAAGGCGTACTCGACGGCAACGGCAAAGCAGTTTTTAACGGAAAGATCTTTGTGCGACCCGATGCACAGAAGACGAACGCTTTCCAGACGAACCGGAATATCCTCCTGAGCGAGAGCAGCACGATTCATACCAAGCCTCAATTGGAAATTTGGGCCGATGATGTGAAGTGTTCGCACGGCTGCACCACCGGTCAGCTCGATGAGGAGGCCCTCTTCTATCTCCGCTCGCGCGGAATTCCCAAAGATGCCGCCCGCGGCATGCTGCTCAACGCCTTCGCAGGTGAAACGCTCGAAGGTATTCACCATGAGACCATCCGCGGTTACGTCGAACAGTTGGTCATGAAGAAACTTCACTCCAACCCGGAAGCATGAAACCCGCGGCCGTCACCGAACTGGATGTAGTTACGCTCCGGAAGGAATTCCCGGTGCTCGAACAGACCGTGAACGGCCACCCGCTGGTTTACTTTGACAATGCCGCGACCACCCAAAAGCCAAAGGCGGTCGTACAGGCACTGGTGGATTACTACACCGGCTACAATGCCAACATTCACCGTGGCATTCACACCTTGGCAGAAAAGGCGACCCGCGCCTTCGAAGAGACCCGTGTTGCCGCGCAGGCTTTTCTGAATGCCAAGGAGAAGGAAGAGATCATCTTCGTTCGCGGCGTGACCGAAGCGGTAAACCTGGTAGCCAGCTCCCTGGGAGGCCAGTTATTTGATGAGGGCGATGAAATTATTCTCTCGGGCCTCGAGCACCATTCCAACATTGTGCCGTGGCAGTTGGTCGCTGAAAAGGCAGGCGCCGTCATCCACGTGATTCCCGTTACTGAATCGGGAGAATTGGACATGGCCACACTGGATAAGCTGTTAAGCAGCAAGACCAAATTGGTGGCGGTCAACCATGCCTCCAATAGCCTGGGGACCATCAATCCAATCGAATCCATTATCAGCAAAGCCCATGCAGTGGGTGCGCTCGTACTCATCGACGCGGCACAGGCGGCCGCACACCTCGACATCGACGTGCAGAAACTTGACTGCGACTTCTACTGCCTATCGGGACACAAGATGTATGGACCTACCGGCGTCGGTGTGTTGTATGGCAAGCGCGCGCTGCTCGAACAAATGCCTCCCTACCAGGGCGGCGGCGAGATGATTCGCGAAGTAACATTTGAGCGCACAACATTCAACGACATTCCCTACAAGTTTGAGGCCGGCACCCCCAACATCGCCGATGTGATTGCCCTTAAACCCGCATTCGAATTTATCAACGCGCTGGGCAAGGACGCTATACGTGCTCACGAGAACGAGTTGCAACAGCATGCCGCTGCTCAACTTCGGTCAATTAGCGGGCTGCGGTTGATCGGCACAGCAAAAGAAAAAGTGAGCGTGCAGTCGTTCCTCCTGGACGGGATGCACCCCTTCGATGTCGGGCAACTGCTGGACGCGCGAGGCATTGCGGTGCGCACGGGTCACCATTGCACGCAGCCATTAATGGATCGCTTCGGCATTGAAGGCACCGTACGCGCTTCCTTTGCCGTGTACAATACCAAAGCCGAAATCGACCGGATGATCGAGGCACTTCAACGAATCAGCTCCCTGCGCAAATGACGATCGAGGAGACACAAAAAGAGATCATCGAGGAGTTCAACCTCCTTGAAGGCGACCGGGAGATGTCGGTAATGTACCTGATGGATCTTGGCGAGAAGATGCCGCCGCTGCCCGACGAACAGAAGGTGGAGGAAAATATTGTGAAAGGCTGCCAATCCAAAGTGTGGCTGGTCGCCGACAGCAGGAAAGACCGGGTATTCTTCTGCGCCGACAGCAACACCGCCATCACCAAAGGGCTGGTGAGTTTGCTGATCCGTATCTTTAACGGACATTTGCCAGAGGAAATAATAAACAGTGAGTTGTTCTTCATGAAAGAGATCGGCATGGACCGGTTCATCGGCACCCAGCGGTCCAATGGATTCGCCGCCATGATCCAGCGCATGAAGCAGCACGCGAAAGCTTTTCAAACCTCCAGCGGCATTCAAGCATGAGCGACGCAACATCCACCATACCGCAACAGGACACTGCCGAACTCCGCGAAAAGGTGATCGCCGCAATCAAGACGGTGTATGATCCGGAGATTCCGGTCGACATCTATGAGTTGGGGCTGATTTACGAGATCACCATGTACCCGCTGAACAACGTGCATATCCTCATGACGCTGACCTCACCGAGTTGCCCGTCGGCGGAAGTCATCCCCAGCGAAGTGAAACAACGCGTGGAAGACATCGAGGGCGTGAACGAGGTGAATGTGGAGATCACCTGGGACCCGCCCTATTCTCAGGATATGATGAGCGAGGCGGCGAAACTTGAGCTAGGATTCTTATGATTAAAGGATGGTAGGATTAATGATTGCAGGATTAATAAGTCTGAAAGATTGAACTTGAAGTAAATTGATTGTGTTATCGACTAAAATTGTGAAACTATGAGCATGTACCCTGAACAGCTGGTGGCCCCGATGCGAACTGACCTTACGAGCGTCGGCTTTAAAGAATTGAAGACTCCATCGGAAGTGGACCAGTCGATTATGAATGAGAAGGGGACGACCCTTCTTGTCATCAACTCCGTTTGCGGCTGTGCTGCCGGGGCAGCGCGTCCGGGTGTGAAGTGGGCCCTCCAAACGACCAAGAAGAAACCCGACCACCTGGCAACCGTCTTCGCCGGTATGGATACGGAAGCGGTGACCCGCGCGCGTCAGCTGACGCTGCCTTACCCTCCCTCCTCACCTTCCATTGCGTTGTTTAAGGACGGTGAACTGCTTCACTTCATCGAGCGCCACCACATCGAAGGCCGCAATGCCCAGATGATCGGTGAGCACCTCCTGGAAGTGTTTGAGGAATATTGCTGATTCACCGAACGCCATGGTTGGCAAAAACAAGAGCCATAGCGTTCCGATAAGCTGATTTTGAAGGAAACCCGGTCCGCACCGGGTTTTTTCTTGCAGCGTCATTGAACCATTCTACCATTTGCTTGTTAGTAAGAAATGAAGGTTGCCGTCTCCCGCGAAGAAAATTTTAATTCCGCACACCGCCTGCACAACCCGGCCTGGTCGGATGAGAAGAACTCCGCGGTTTTCGGCAAGTGCAACAATCCCAACTACCACGGGCACAACTATCGCCTCATCGTGACCGTAACGGGCGACACCGACCCCGATACAGGGTATGTGATTGATTTGAAGACACTGAGCGAGATAATTAATGCCCATGTCCTTCGTCCGTTTGATCACAAAAACCTTAACTTGGATTCTCCCTGGTTCCGCGACCTGAACCCGACCGCCGAAAACATCGCTGTGGTGATCTGGAAGATACTGCGGGAACAACTCGATCCCCGACTGGACCTCAACATCAGACTCTATGAGACCGAAAGAAATTATGTCGAATATCCGGCCCATTAACCCGACCGACGCCGCCTCCGCGACGCATTGGAACACACCTTTGCGTGCCGACGCCTTCGATCTCTCCGACGAAGAGAAGATCGAACGCATCGAAAAGCACGTGCGTGAAATCATGCAGACCCTCGGCCTCGATCTCGCCGACGACAGCCTCAACGGCACGCCCAAGCGCGTAGCCAAGATGTATGTGAAGGAAGTCTTCAGCGGTCTCAACCCGAAGAATCGCCCCCATGCGCGGCTCTTTGAGAACAAGTACAACTATGAAGAAATGCTCGTGGAGAAAGAGATCACGTTCTACTCCCACTGCGAGCACCACCTCGTGCCCATCTACGGCCGCGCGCACGTGGCTTATTTCTCCAACGGAAAAGTGATCGGCTTATCCAAGATCAACCGGATTGTCCAATATTACGCCAAGCGCCCCCAGGTGCAGGAGCGCCTCACCGTGCAGATCGGCAAAGAACTGGAAACCATCCTCCAAACAAAGGACGTCGGCGTAGTCATTGACGCCAACCACATGTGCGTGGCCATGCGCGGCGTCGGCGATACGAATTCGAAGACAGGGACGGCCTATTTTAATGGGAAGTTTAAGGAGGAGATGGTGAAAAGGGAGTTCCTCAATTTCATTAACAGCTAGGAATCGTTTCGACGTACCAGCGTGTCGACGTACCAACGTGCCAGCGTTTTAATGGGCCAACGTTAATGACAGCTATTTGCTGTTCCGTTCACGAAGGTATTTTATCAATCCAAGGTTCAGGGCAATTACTTTTTCAGCTGACCTTCGTACGTGAGCGGCTTCATCCGAAGCCCAATAGGACTGATCCTCAGCAGCGTAGGATAAGCTACATACTTCATCAGCCGAAGCCGTTGATACTTCAAGGAAACGGATGAATTCCCTTGTGCTCATTCGCCGAAACCCTTCGGCAATATTACTCATCGAAGAAAGTGCAGCCCTTCGTGCTTGATCCTTCATATTGAAATCACGCGATATTGGCCCATTGCGCGAAAGCTCATAAACTACTTTGGTAAGTTCCCTTGCTGCCCGCCAACAGTTCAGTTCTTCAAATCTCTCTATTCTACTCATGATTACTGTTACGAAAATGGCCCTATGAACTGACTTGTTTATGCGACTAACCCAAAGGAAAACCTGACAAAATCACATCCAGTACGCCAACAAGTAGTCCGTAGCATCCTATCATGTTTACGCCTTGAAATTCAGAAACATTGGAACTCTGGCACGTTGGCACTTTGACACACTGACACGTTGGTACGTTGACACTTTTTCGTAGTTTAGAGCCCTAATAACCCAATTTTATACTATGGTCTTCGATCTGGACATGATCAAGAAACTCTACGCCGCCATGCCGGGGCGTATCGAGAAAGCAAGAAAAACAGTGGGCAAACCGCTGACCCTGTCGGAAAAAATCCTGTATTCGCATCTCTTTGCCGACCAGAAGCTGGAGAATTTCGGGCGCGGGAAGTCGTACGTGGACTTTACCCCGGACCGGGTAGCCATGCAGGACGCTACCGCCCAGATGGCCTTGCTGCAGTTCATGTCGGCCGGACGGCCTAAAGTGGCGGTGCCTTCCACGGTGCACTGCGACCACCTCATCGTGGCCAAGACGGGCGCCAAAGAAGACCTTACAAACGCCAACAAGGAGAGCAAGGAGGTATTCGACTTCCTCTCTTCCGTTTCCAATAAATACGGCATCGGCTTTTGGAAGCCCGGCGCCGGCATCATCCACCAGGTGGTGCTCGAGAACTACGCCTTCCCCGGCGGCATGATGATCGGTACCGACTCGCACACGGTGAACGCCGGCGGTCTCGGGATGGTCGCCATCGGTGTGGGCGGCGCGGATGCCGTCGACGTTATGGCCGGCATGGCTTGGGAACTGAAATTCCCCAAACTCATCGGCGTGAAGCTGACGGGCAAGATGAACGGCTGGACATCAGCGAAAGACATCATCCTGAAAGTAGCCGGCATTTTGACCGTCAAAGGCGGCACCGGCGCCATCGTGGAATACTTCGGCGAAGGCGCGAAGTCACTCAGCTGTACCGGCAAAGGCACCATCTGCAACATGGGTGCCGAGATCGGGGCCACAACGTCCACCTTCGGGTACGACGAATCGATGGAACGCTATCTCATTTCCACCGGCCGCACGGAAGTCGCCAAGATGGCCAACAAGATCAAGCAACACCTTACAGCAGACCCGGAAGTGTACGCGAGCCCCGAGAAGTACTTCGACCAGATCGTCGAGATCAATTTGTCGACCCTGGAGCCGCACCTGAACGGCCCCTTTACTCCCGACCTGGCTACGCCGATTTCCAAAATGAAAGAAGAGGCCGCGAAGAACGGCTGGCCTACAAAAGTGGAAGTGGGATTGATCGGTTCCTGCACCAACTCGTCATATGAAGACATCTCCCGCGCGGCCAGTCTCGCGGAGCAGGTCGCCAACAAGGGCCTGAAGACGAAGGCCGAGTTCACCATCACGCCCGGCTCAGAGCAGGTGCGGTATACCATCGAGCGCGACGGTTTCATCAAGACCTTCGACCGCATCGGTGCGACCGTATTTGCCAACGCCTGCGGCCCCTGTATTGGCATGTGGAGCCGTATGGGCGCCGACAAGAAAGAGAAGAACACCATCGTCCATTCATTCAACCGGAACTTCCAGTCGCGCAACGACGGCAACCCGAACACTTACGCGTTTGTGGCATCACCCGAGTTGACGACCGCCCTCGCCATTGCCGGCGATCTCACGTTTAATCCGTTAACCGACTACCTCACCAACGAGCGCGGCGAGAAAGTGAAACTCGATCCGCCCAAAGGCGATGAGTTGCCGAAGAAGGGCTTTGACGTAAAAGATCCCGGCTACCAGGCCCCTGCCAAGGACGGCAGCAAGGTCCAGGTGAAGGTGAGCCCGACCTCGGACCGCTTGCAACTCCTCACGCCCTTTGCGCCGTGGGACGGCAAGAATTTCAGCGGGCTGCGCCTGCTCATTAAGGCAAAAGGCAAGTGCACGACCGACCACATCTCGATGGCCGGCAAGTGGTTAAAATACCGCGGGCACCTCGACAACATTTCGAACAACCTGTTGATCGGCGCCACCAACTTCTACAACGAGAAGCAGAACAGCGTGAAGAACGGGCTCACCGGCCAGTACGACGAAGTACCCAAGGTGCAGCGCGCTTACAAGGCCAAAGGCATCGGCTCCATCGTGGTGGGCGACGAAAACTACGGAGAAGGATCTTCCCGCGAACATGCCGCCATGGAGCCCCGCCACCTCGGCGTGAAAGCTATCCTGGTGAAGTCGTTCGCCCGCATCCATGAAACGAACCTGAAGAAACAGGGTATGCTGGGGCTGACGTTTGCCAACAAGGACGACTACAACAAAATCCAGGAAGACGACACGATCGATTTCACCGACCTGACGTCGTTTGCCCCTGACCGTCCTTTGACGCTTGTCTTCAACCACAAGGACGGCAGCAAGGATATCATCAAGGCGAATCACACGTACAATGCCAACCAGATCCTGTGGTTCAAGGCTGGCTCTGCATTGAACCAGATGGGCGCGGCGAAGAAAGCAGCTCCGAAAAAAGCAGCCAAGAAAGCAGTCAAGAAGGCCAAGCCTGCGGCGAAGAAGAAGTCAGTGAAGAAGGCGAAGAAGGTTGTGAAGAAAGCGAAGAAGACCACGAAACGTAAGAAGTAAGAAGTATAAGGCAAAAAGTAAAAGGGAGTCGTTTGTGCGGCTCCCTTTTCTATTATAGGTCCATCAGGATAATTAATCCGTTGGCAACCTTTTGTCTTGCACTTTGAGAAATCCGCCCCATTCTTTTCAAAAGCCTTCGGTTATCGACAGCTCTAATTTGATCAATCATTACGTCGCTTGGAGTCTGAAGGCCGGATTCCTTGCCAATACGGACCCGGATCAAGGTTGCTTCATCCGTTGTATTTGATGTGATTGGGCAAATCACTGTAGAAGGATGGATTTCATTCAACAGATTAGTCTGGACTACCAAAACAGGCC
Source organism: Cyclobacteriaceae bacterium (assembly GCA_044221195.1). Classification (GTDB taxonomy): domain Bacteria; phylum Bacteroidota; class Bacteroidia; order Cytophagales; family Cyclobacteriaceae; genus ELB16-189. The sequence goes on along the minus strand of JBGAPO010000004.1, from coordinate 41,252 downwards.
GGACCTTCCCCGGCTCTGTCCCCATCCTGGGATTTAAGTCTGCCAGCCATACATCAAACCGACTGACCTTCATCCTGAAACTTTTCAAATTCAGCCAAAACGATCAAAGAGTCCTTTGAAACCAATCCTGACTCCTTCCTCAATTGTGAAGCCAGTTGTTTTCGCAGATGAAGCCGATTGTATAGATCTACTGCTTCATTGATATACCGGTTACGGTTCTTTTGACTCTTGGATAGAATTTTTTCCGCGGCTTCAAATATCCGGTCATCCAACTTTAATGAAAGGGTTTTCATAGGATGGGGTTTTCGCAAAGGTATATACTTCCTGTATATACTATGCTCAAATCGCCTGACCTTTGCCATGGTGCAAATATGGCTTGGCCAGAAATAGCCATCAATCAGGTTTTCCTGACAAAATCACTCCGCATTCCGCCTCGGCTTACTTTCGCCCTTCGAACTCAACGCCGTTCACCCATACATTCTTCACCGCCTGGCCCCCTGCCTTGTACTGGATGTGCAAATCACTCCTGCCGCTTATTGACTTAATCATAACCGGAACCTTTCCCTTATTGCCGGTTGACTGTCCCGGCCGGAGCACACCGGACCCCAGCAGTTCACCCGCTGCCGAGTTCTTCCGTATCTCGAACCGAAGCGGTACTTCAGGTGCTTTATACCAACTGAGCATGATACTGACCTGCTGAACATGGGTCAGGTCAATGCTTTGGAGTACAAAACTCGCATCACCGGATGGGACAAGCAGCGATTGGTCTTGTCGAACAAAACCGTTGATCGCTTCCTTGCCGGTAATTCGTACGACGTTGCCGGGCAGGGCTACACGTGCCGATCCCATCAAGGGTTCGATCCCGTCGCCACCCCTGTCGGTGTAGTGTGCGGAGAGAACCAACGAGGCATTATTCAGCTGCATCACAGGCACAATTGTTCCCGACTGCAGCAACCTGTTCTTGTCGGCGGCGCTGTGATCCAGCGTGAATATCCAGTTCACGATAATCCGCGCGTCGGCTTCCGACAAGGTGGGATGTGCCGCCATGGCCACCGGGCCCCACACGCCGGAACCGCCGCTGATAATCTTTTTCACCAGGTAGGCAACTGAATTGGGTTGCGTCCTGTACTTCCGTGCCACGTCCACATACGCGGGCCCCACCGACTTCTCTCCCTCCTTGTGGCAGCTTCTGCAATCCAGCGACTGCATCAGCGCCTGACCGCTGATGGTCTGCAGATGTCCCGCTGCTGAAGTGTCTGCCTGCACGCCTTCGAGGTAGTCGGCTGTTACCGTGAGGCGATCGGCATCAACGACGGTGCCATCTTCCTTGTCGTTGACGGTAACTTGGTACTTCAGGGGGACGCCTGGCAAATAGAACGATTGGTTCTCACCTCCTATCGCGATCTTCACAGAAGGCGCTTCATTGCCGGCATAAACATTGACGGAGTCGCTCAGCGCCCAACTTCCATTGGAATCAATGGCTTTCACCGACAACCAGAAAGCGCCGCGCTGCTTATAGGTGTACTCCAGTTTCGGCTCTGCTGTTTCCTTCACCTCACCGTTGCCCAACCGCCATTGATAACGAAGATTGTCACCGTCGGCATCTGCCGCTTTCGCTTCTGCCTGGATGGAAAAAGGAAGTTGGCCTGAAGTCCTATTCACCTTCATGGAAGAAACTTTCGGCGGCCGATTGCCGGCGATATAGTCAAGACGGGCCAAACCCGCGTCAGGATTCTGCGTGAACCAGCCCGTGCCGTATTCCAGCATGTAGAGCTTGCCGTCGGGTCCAACCTCGAGGTCAATCATTGAATTTGTCTTTACCAAAAGCGCGAAAGGCTCCATCTTATCAAAGTCCCCGTTGGGTTGCAGCGTCACTGCCTTCATCCATCCGCGAATCCACTCATAGATGATCACTTTGCCATTGTAATAGTCAGGCAGACGGGTCTCTTTGGGAAATTGGTCAGTGTAATAGACCGGTCCCGCCATGGCATTGCGGCCGCCCGTGCCCACTTGCGGGAAATCGTGTGATGGACCGTACGGATACCAGATAAACGATGGCGACACCGGCGGAAGATCCTTTATCCCCGTGTTGTTCCTCGAATCATTCACCGGATGCTGAGGATCATAAGCGGGGCCGCTCTCCCCCGTCACGTAGTTGTATTGATGATAAGGATAATTGTCGCCCACAAACATCGGCCAGCCGAAGAACCCCGCCTTGCGTGCCTGGTTCAACTCGTCATAGCCTCTTGGCCCGCGCGTGCCAAGGCTGTCCACCGAAGCATCAGGACCCACCTCACCCCAATAGAGTGTACTGTTCTTCTGATCAACAGTAATCCGGTAGGGATTCCGGTTGCCCATCACATAGATCTCCGGCCGGGTCTTTTCGGTTCCAACCGGGAAGAGATTTCCTTCCGGAATGGAGTAGGTAGCATCGTCATTCACCCGGATGCGCAGGATCTTTCCGCGCAAGTCGTTCGTGTTGCCCGACGAACGCCGTGCGTCGTAGGGTTGATGTCCCGGTGTGTCGTTCAGGGGACCGTAGCCGCTGTTGACATAACGCTGCCCCGGTTCATCGAATGGCGTTGAGTTATCACCGGTTGACAAATAGAGCAGCCCATCCGGCCCAAAGGCGATGGAGCCGCCGGTGTGACAACAGATTTCCCGCTGCGATTTCACTTCAAGAATGGTTTTCTCGGAACTGCTGGCAACGGAATCGTTCTCGAAGGTGAACCGCGACAGCCGGTTGACGGCCGAATCCGGCGCGCTGTAAAACATGTAGACCCAATGGTTCTTTTCAAAGTTGGGATCCTTCGCCAGCCCCAGGAGACCTTCCTCTACATTAGCGCCGGACTTCTTGGCTTTGCAATACACTTCAATGTAGCCTGCTGGCTTTACCTCCTGTGTACTGTTCTTGTAGAGGAGGATTTGTCCGCGGCGCTGGATGATGAGGATGTCGAGGTTCGGCAGGATCGTCATCTCGGTCGGCTCATAGAAGAGCCCGGCCTGGGCCAATTGCGTTTTTACAAACCGGTCGTCGTCGGGAGGAAACTGCGTGCGCGCTCGACGGTAATCCAGCTCGAGGTTTTTGCCGATCGCATACTGAATGCCTCCCAGCAAGTGCTTTTGAAAGAATTCCTCCTGGTAGGTTTCTTCCGTATGACCCAGCGCTGTGTAGAATGCGCGGCCGCCGTCATAGTCGTGATACCAGCTCATCGGATGGACAGGGCCGTTCTTGCCGCCTTTGTAGGAAAGCTCATCAATGGCCAGTACCACATGGAGGTCAGGTTGGACCTGTTTGAAGTTGTAGAACTCATCCCTCCGCACCCACGTGGTGTCGGGAAAGAACGACGTGGAAGGATGACTTTTGTCTTTGACGATAAAGCGGGCTTCCTGCTGTTCCGGATGTGAGTCAAAGTAGGCACCGACCAGCCGGCCATACCATCGCCAGTCATACTCCGTATCTGCCGCTGCGTGTATACCGACAAATCCTCCTCCCGCCTGGATGTAGCGCTCAAAGGCAGCCTCCTGTCGGTGATTGAGTACGTCGCCCGTGGTGTGCAGGAAGATCACGGCGGAGTACTTCTTCAGGTTTTCTTCCGTGAATAATGAGGAGTTCCGGGTCGTGTCCACATCAAAGCCATTGTCGGCGCCGAGCTTTTGTATGAGTGCGACTCCATTTGGAATCGAGCTATGAACAAAATCGGCCGGCTTACCAAATACCAGCACGCGCGGTCTTCCCTCCCGCTGGTGTTCACAGGAGATCAGTGAAATAAGGAGAACAAGGATGAGGAGTTTCTTCATGGCAGTCAGCATACGGAAATATAAACTGATTGCCCGAAAAATGGAGGCACAATTACGTATTGCGCCGCGGGAGGAGATAGCAGGAAGATTGGAGGAGTTATTCCGTCCGTTTCAACTTCCCGATGACCATCGGGTAGGCGCCAATGCCCTGATGCTGGAACACGGTTCCCTTAAAATCGCTCACCTCCAGGTTAAGCGGGATGGAGATGTGCTTGACCGGGATGGTATCGCCGGGAAAGAGGCTGCCTTTGAGGGAACCACGGATAACGAAGTCGCTGAAGAGATTCATCGCCGAGCTCACCTTGTTGCGGTTGGGACTCAAGGTGCAGCCCTCCAGCGTGGCCGTACCCAAGCCGCCGGTTACGTCGCCGTTCTCGTGCAGTACCAGGACCAGTTGGAGGGAGTCCGGCGAGGAGAGAAATTCAAAGTGGTCCTTGAAATCAAAGCGCACGGTGACCTTCTGCTTGCCGGTCCATTTGCCGTGGACGTGCTCCGGATTTACCGCAGGGCCTAGTCCTACCAGGTATACTGCCGCGGCCACTACCAGCAAAACCACGAACCAAAGGGCAAATTTGCGGTTACTCATAGCATTTGCTTGAACAACCTAATATCCAAGGATTGGGACGATTATCCTATGATTTTATTCAGTATGAAAACTACCAAACTAGAGTGGCGGTAAGGTTACCCAGTGATGCTCGCTGAGCATGGTTTTGAGCTTTTTTCCGGTAAGCCAACCCAACAGCGCACCGGGGCCAAAGATGAAGAGGAAGGCCGAGAACGCGAGGATAGGGTTACGTCCTTTGAAGAGCCCGGTGGTAGCGAAAGCCCACATCATTATCACGGCAGTAGTTGCAAACCAACCCAGGCATTGCGTAAAGGTCCAGCCTGTGGCCGAGGAGACTCTCGAGAGCTGATACTTTGATTGAAGCCATCCGCAGGCCAGTCCGCCGAGCGCTGATTCCAGTGGCACAAAAAAGAATGCTTCATCCTGTTTGAAATGAATGTCCAGTGCCTGAGCGAGGATCCACAGTATTCCTTCAACCAGGAAGAATCCCGCACCCACCCCGAGAACCGTCAGCCATATCCACTGTGGCGTGATCGCGAACTTGCGGATAACGAGCCATTGCATCAGTCCAACAAAGAGAGCTGTGATGCCACCGAAGTAGGTGAACACAAAATCAGAGTCGCCAACCAGGTCGCCGGCGAGAATGGCGACAATCAAACCAACAATCCAACCTAAGGAGGTCATCCACGTCCAACGAGGGTGAGAGAAGTTATGGGTAGGCGCTTGCATAGCACGATTATACAAGCAGAACTGAAATTTCTCAATGACGTATGTCATTGAAGCTCGCGGTTGATAATTTCTACCGCGAAGGATTGCGATTCAAGCATTTAGCCGCAGCCTATCCTTCACCTGATCCGACAGTCTTAGCGACAAGGCGACCAGGGTGAGCGTCGGATTGGGTGCGCCGGCGGTGGCATAACACGCGGCACCGGCGACGTGCAGGTTGGTGATACCGTGCACCTGGCAGTTGCGATCGACAACTCCCGCTTTCGGGTCGTCGCTCATCCGGGTGGTGCCCATGTGATGCCAGCCGCCGTTGGTACCTGCCGGCCACGACATGTCGTTGGGATCCTGGAATTCCTCGCGCAACCTGAGCCGCGCGAAGCCCGCTTTGCCAGCCTCCTCCCCGATGATCTCGTTGATGCGGCGGATGCTGCGCTTGTCCAGTTCTGTCAGCGACCAATGAAGATTTGCTCTTGGCACACCCAGCGCGTCCTTCTCGTCGCTCAGCATCACGCGTGAGTCGGGGTTGGGCGCCTGTTCGAGGCGTGTCTGCAACGAGTATGCGCGCGCAGGTGCGCCCTTACTTTGGGACTTGGCGATACTGTCGGCCGCGGACCAAGTCTTGGCCATATTGTCATAGGCTTTGCGCGGGTCGTCGTTCTGGTAGGAGTCCATGCGCGGCGGTGTGTTCCTCTCCCAGGTCAGCGCATCCGGTCCCGCGGTGCCATTGAGGATCTGGTTCTTTTCCTGGACCTCCTCCCGGATCGCCACCTCACACCAAATCTTGCCCCAGTTGTACAGGTCAGTGGGAAACGGGCGCAACAGCCAAAGTTCGGCAGCGTGAATTTCGAGGTGCTCCATGAAGTAGCGTCCTACGTTATCATTGTCGTTGCCCAGGCCTTTGGCAGCCTGCGAATTTGCGGCCAGCAGCATACGCGCATTTTGAATCGCCCCTCCTGCGAGGATGAAATGCTTTGCCTTTACGGTGTGCGACTTACCCGCATGGTTCTTCACCGTTACTTCCGACACGTGCGAGACGCTTTCATTGCACTTGATATCCACCAGCGTTGAATACGTATAGAGGTGAATGTTCTTCGCCCGGAGAACAGGTTCCGTATAGTCCTTTTTGAGGCCGCCGAGAAATCCGGCCAGCGGGCTGTTCTGCCACATCTTGTGCCAGATTACTTTTTCATCGAGGGGGAACGGGTTAAGGTTCGGAACCTGCTGCTGCCAGTAGCCGAGTGTGTAATCGTAAGGACCAAGTTTCAGCACCTTGTTGGCGCGCTCGTAAAAGGGATCAAGCTCCTGCCGTGTGATGGGCCATCCGCTGTGCGGCACCCAGTCGCGTTTGCGGAAGTCGACCGGATCGAAAGGCGAGCACATTCCCGCCCAATGGTTGGTGGTACCGCCGAAATAAGAAAGCCGGCTTGACCGGAGCGGGTAATAGCGTTGGCCGGTATTCTCTCCCTTGTACAGATCCTGCACCTGGTCGTCGTATTGCAGCCCTCCGCTTTCCAGCAGGATCACCTTGTAAGGTGTGTTCATCCAGTCGAGCGCGATGCTGATGCCTGCCGCTCCGGCGCCGACGATGCAGACGTCTCCTTCAATAACAGAATGGTCGGGAATGTTCCTCGCGTCGTGGTGCATCAGTCAGGCCGTTTGGTTTAGTGATGCGAAGGCGCACTGACGCGCTTCGGTAAGAGAGAGGATCCATCCATGAACTGTAACGGTTCGTCCGGCAACAAAGTCCTCCCTGATGATTGACTCGATGTCAGCCCCCTCCAATGGCTTCAGGAGGTGGCTCAGCTTGCGACGGCTGTTCTCCTGTGAAAATGTTTCGCGGTATTTCGCTCCAATCGTCAGGATCTGCGCTTCATCCCATATCATACTCACTGTGGAGGGCCATGAAGCCGCCTGGCTTACATTGGCAGACGACAATTGGTCACAGCCAAATGGCAGGACAACGACTGAGGCGCTGGCCATGCCGGTCAGGATAAACGTACGGCGGTTCATCGATAAAGGGGTTGGGTAATGTAATCTAGGAATTGCCGGTTGGAATACAAAGACCGTGCTTCTCCCATTGGATTTGATTGCCCTCCAATCCCTCAGCCTTCAGCGGTTGTTCCTTTTCGCGGCTTTCGTCTGAAAATGCCATCGTGAGCAGCAATCAGTGCATCGCGCACGACTTCCTTCTTCACCTTCTTAAGGTCAAAGAACGTCCATCCGAGTTTTCCCCAGACGTTGGGGACTGCGTAGACGATGGTGTGGTCGTAGAGGGAGAAAAGGTCCTGTTCTTCAGGTGAGAGCTTCAAGCAGGCGCGGCGACGTTTGGGGTCGTAGGTGGCGAAGATCTTTTTTCCGTTGGCGAGGAATGCCACCGACTTAAAATGCGGTGCTTCGATGACGCCATCAAAAGCGAGTGCAAGTTTTCGGAAGGTGGCTTCGGAGACCATGAGCAAGCTCAGTCGTTCAAACCCTTTCCATTAAGGATTGCTTTCGTTGATTTCTTGATTCTGGCCTCGCGTGTCGCCGACTGCTTGGCGCTGGAGAAAAACAGAAGATAGCCTCGCTGGCGGCCGGGCGTGAGTGCTTTGAATGCTTTAGCCAGAGACGGGTTCGCTTTGAGTTCGCGTTGAAACTCTTCGGGCATGGCGAACTCCCGGGTTTTCTTAAACTCCACCTTCGCTCCTGCCGCCTCGTTCCTGGCGGCCTCTTTAATGTATGTCTTGAGTACGGGTGCCAGCTTCTTGATTTCCTTCAGGTTCGTAAACCGCGCCTGTCGCGCCGCCTGCACATTGGCTGTCTGCTGCACCAGGATTCCCTTCGGATCTTTCAGCAGCGCGCCCTTGAAGAACAGCAGCGCACAATATTCTTTAAACCCATGAATGAGCACTACGTTTCCATCCTCAACCGTATAGCATGGCGATCCCCACTTGAACTCCTCTTTCAACCCGCAGGCGAGCGCGATGCTGCGAAGCGTTTCGAACTCTTCATTCCACGTTTTGACTTTGGCGAGGTAGGCGGTGACTTTGGGGTTCATGGGGATGGGGGACTGAAAGTTAGAAGTTAGTAGCCTTACACTTTCCGCTCGGCGGTGAAATATGAAACGACAGCAAAAACAATTGTCACGGTCATCCTGAACGCCATGGCGCCAACCGTTTTGGTCTCATAGATGCCGCCGGATTGGATATAGAAAAACAAACCGATAAAAGCCCCGGCCAGTACGAGCGCCACCACCGCGAGCAATTTCGTGACCCAGGCCTTTGATTTCCAAATGCCATAGGCGGCCGCCAGGTACATAAATCCGCAGCCCCAGTTTGTCCAGACAATAAACGGAACGTAGTTTCCTTCCTTTGCTCTAATCCCAAACAAGTCGAAAATAACCGACGTGCTCATGAAGAGCGTTATCAGCCCGAAGGCGGTGAGGATAAGTGCTGATGCTAATGCGATATATTTTTTCATGGATGTACTGGGTACTGGGTACTGGGCACTGGGTGCTGGGTACTGGGCACTGGGTGCTGGGTTCTGGTACTCGAATTTCTGCCTGCCTGCACTGTTTACCGTTCACAGTTTACCGTTCACAGTTTACCGTTCACAGTTTACCGTTTACTGTTTACTGTTCACTGTTTACTGTTCACACCACGCACCATCCATCAACTCCCACCGGCAATCAATGGAACAAGCACATTGGGTATGAAGTCAACGGAAAAGTGCGCAATGATATTGGCTTTCAGGTCGCGCTTCTTGACGTAGAAGAATGCCAGCAGCAGACCTGCCGCTGTCGCGATAATGATTCCTCCCAGTCCCTGGCGATAGTGGACCAAGCCGAAGATCAAGGCCGGGAGATACAGGTAGATGACCTGGCTGCCGGTGTACTTTTCCAGGCGTTCGATGATGTAACCCCGATAGCAGATTTCTTCAATGACGCCGGCGCGCATGACCATGTAGGTGATGACCGGCAGGGAGACCTGGCTGTATCGGTCGCTTTCTCCGCCCGAACCGAACGGAATACCGACGAGTTGGAAGATGCCCAGCAAACCGGCGAGCAGCGCCAGGCTTGAAATTGTAATAATCAAAGCCAGCACCAGCGATTTACCCCAGTGTTTGTTGTGAAGACCGATGGAGTCAAGGCCCAGTTTCTCACCCCTGGTGATCAATACGAGCAGCAGTCCGGCAACGAGAAAGAGGCCCGTCTCGCGAGTAACAACCAGTTCATTGGTAAGAGGAGCACCCTCCGTGTATTGGTTGAATACCAGGATGAGCAGCGGAGCGCCGAAGAAGGCCAGCACGAGGCCCAGGACTGTTATGGTGGGAATTCTGTTCATGCCAGGTATAAGATGATAATTTGAACAGCTTATTCAGCATTTCAATTTAACGACTTTTCCCCGCATAATGCCGGCTCGCGAGGAAGGAGAGCGGGATGCCGATGGCGACCATGAGGACGGCGGCGGCGATGAGGGAACGAACGGGATCGAAGGGCCGCTGTGGAACGTTGGATAACGGCAGCACAACGCGGTTCATCATGAACCACACCACTGCGCCGTACGCAATCCCTGTCAGGAGCCGGTGCCGCGGTGCAAAGGTGAGTTTCGGATAGATCAACAAAAATAGGAACGACCAACCAAACGCGATCAGGTAATGGAACCCCAACCCCATCACCGCATACGGCATGCCGCCGTCAAAAGCCGCGGTGCCAAACACGCCGCTGGCAATGTACTGCATCAGCCGGGTAATGCTCCCTCCTGCCAGTAAGGTCTGGATAATGGCCGCCGTAATGTCGAGCGTGCCGGCCAACAGCCACGCGCTGAGAATGATCTTAAACCGAAGAAGGCTGCCCGCCTGTGGTGAGTCCGATGTTTCCATATTCCTAAATATCGAAACCCCGGCCCCTTCCCACAATCCCGCAGGCCGGGGCACACGCCTTGCGAGGCTACTCGCTCCGCAGCGAACGAATAGGGTTCTCCAACGCAGCCTTCAATGCCTGGTAACTGATCGTAGCCAGCGCCAATCCCAGCGAGACAACGCCGGAGATCACGAAGACGCTCACGCCGATGACGGTCCGGTAAGCAAAATCTTCCAGCCACCCATTCATTACGTGCCACGCCAGCGGCGCCGCAATAGCAAAGGCAACAGCCACCAGCACAAGGAAGTCTTTGGAAAGTAAGCCGACAATATCCGGCACGGTAGCGCCCATCACTTTCCGAACGCCGATCTCCTTCGTTCGCTGCCCAGCGGTAAACACGATGAGCCCCAGGAGACCAAGACAGGAAATAAAGATGGCCAGCGACGAAAAGTAGTTCGCCAGCATACCCACGGTGGTCTCGCTCCTGTACAACTGGTCGAATGTCTCGTCCACAAAATGATAATCGAAAGGAAACGCGGGGTTGAGTTTGGCGCACACCTGCTTTAGTTCATCGAGCGCCTCTGTTGTGCGGCCGGCCTCGAGGCGTGCGATCATCAGGTTGCTCCACTCCGGGTGCAGATGAAGAATGATCGGCTCGATGGCCTCGTGAAAAGAACCGATGTGGTAGTCTTTAACCACGCCGATGATTGGACCGCGTCGGCTCCAAAAGGTAATGATCGTACCGAGCGGGTTTTCTATGCCCATCTTTCGGACCATCTCCTCGTTCACCACGTAGGCGACGCTGTCCGTGGCAAATTCCCGGGAGAAATCGCGGCCCTCTTTCAACTCGATGCCCATGGTGGACAGGTAGTCATACCCCACGCTCATCTGCGTGATCGCCATCTGCAGGTCCGGGCGTTTGCCGGGCCAGCTCACTGCCGTGGTGGAGTTGCCCATGGCCAGCGGCGGTGTCGTTGAAATGGTTACTGACTTGACTCCCGGCAGCCGCGACGACTCGCTCACCAGCACGTCCATCTTATTCCGGAGATCGCCTTGCAGTTCTATTACAGCTAGGTTCTCACGGTCAAACCCCAGATTCTTGTCTTTGATATATTCCAACTGGCGATACACCACCAGCGTACAGAAGATCAGGAGGATCGTCAGGCTGAACTGGAATACGACCAGTCCCTTGCGGAACATGACCGGTGCGGCGCCAAACTTTAAGGATCCTTTTAAAGCCTTCACCGCATCAAATGCGGAGAGGAAGAAGGCCGGGTACGTGCCTGCGAAAACGCCGGTCATCAAGGTGACTCCCAAGAGAATTCCCAACCAGGCCGGATCACTGTACGGCAGGGACACCTGTTTGTCGGTGAGCGCCTGGAACGAAGGCAGTGCCAGCTCGACGATCACGAGAGCAACGCCGAGGCTGATCACGGAAAAGACGATGGCTTCTCCAAGGAACTGCGTCACCAACAAACTCCTGGCGGCGCCGGTAGTTTTTCGTATCCCGATCTCCTTTGCCCTTCGCAGCGACTGTGCCGTCGCGAGGTTCATGAAGTTGATGCAGGCAATGACCAGCACCACGATCCCGACAATGGAAAACGAACGCACGTAATCGATCCGGCCGCCGTCCAACTGTCCGTTGGTGAAGCGCGAGTACAGGTAGCCGTCTTGGTACGGCTGGAGAAAGAGTTCGCTGATATCGGTCTTCGGGTCTTCCACCCGCTGGTGAACAAAATCCTTGATCTTCGCATTCACGGCCTGCACCTGGGCAGGGTCGCGCAGCATCACGAAGGCGCGCGGTGCGTTATTGTCCCATGACCTGGCCCAATCATTCTGCTTCAGAAAGATCTCCCAATGGAGCAGGTAGTCAAACTGAAAACGCGAATTCCGAGGCACATCTTTGACAATGCCGGTGACGATGTACTCCTCCTTGTTGCGCACCTTCACCAGTTTGCCCATCGGATCTTCTCCCTTGAAATACCGCTGCGCCAGGCTTTCCGAGATGACGATGCCGGTGGTCTGTGCCAGCGCTGTGGATGGGTCGCCCTTGATCAGCGGGTAGCTGAACATTTGGAGAAAATCCGGTTGCACGAATCGGCCCGACTCCTGGTGGGTTTCGGCACCGACCGTCAGCACCTGGCGGTAGTCCCAAGACATTTGCGAGCCCATTTCAATTTCAGGGACTTCCCCTTTCAATGCGTCGATGAGGATGCCGGGGCCCTGGGGATAAACCTCTACCCTGCCTTCGGCGAAGAAGTCGCGCTTCATGATTTGGAAGAGTCGCGGTCCGTTGGCATGGAAGCGGTCGAAATTCCATTCATCTGTTACCCAAAGCATGATGAAAATGCTGCAGGAGAGACCCAGCGCCAGGCCGGTCAGGTTGATCGCCGCAAAATATTTGTACCGGGCAAAATTGCGGAAAGTGACGAGGATGAAATTGCGCCACATAGGTCTACGGTTTAGTTGCCCTGGCACAGGCACTTACTATGCCACAGGTTGCCGCATTGAATTTCGACAGGTTTTACCTGCTCGGCAAACAAAAGCGAACGAACTTGTGTCGAAAACGGACAGCGGTACGAATAGATGCTGGTTTACTCCTTGTGGGAAAGCGATGGGGTGAGGTGGGGGTTCAACAGTTCAAAGTTCAAGGTTCAAAGTTCAAGGTTCAAAGTTCAAAGCCTGCCCGCCGATGGACAAACCTAAAATGTCAGCGCGAACGTGGCAGGCATGGTTCAACAGTTCAGGGCTTTATTGTCGGATAATGGGTGATGTGTAGGTCTTGGAAAAATTGTGAGCTTTGATCATGCTTTCGAGGATAATCGTAATCTCCCTGGCTCTATTCTACTTTACTCAGGGATTTGCTCAAACGGATACCGAGGTCACGGATTCAACTTCCGTTCGCATACTCAAAGGAACGCTCCGCATGCCGCCAGGCGCCGGGTCGAAAGTGCCTGTCGTTTTGATCATTGCCGGTTCCGGGCCCACGGACCGCGACGGTAACAGCCCGATGCTGAAGACCGATTGTCTGCGCAAGCTCGCAGAGGACTTGTCCGTGCAGGGCATCGCCACGTTGCGTTATGACAAGCGGGGCATCGGCAAGAGCAAGGCGCCGGGGCAAAAGGAAGAGGACCTTACCTTCGATACCTTCATCGACGATGCGGCGAGTTGGATCGAGCGTTTGCAGCGAGACAAACGGTTCTCCCGTGTGATCGTCGCCGGCCACAGTGAAGGCTCGCTGCTGGGCATGGTTGCCGCAGCGAAGACCCATGCAGGTGGATACATTTCTATCGCTGGCGCCGGTCGACCGATCGATGTGATCCTCAAGGAGCAGTTGATGGCCAACCCCAACAATCCACCCGACCTCATCAAACAAGCCCATGTTATTCTCGATTCATTGAAGCAAGGGCATCGGGTGAAGCAAGTGAACCCCATGTTGGTAAGCCTCTTCCGTCCCGGCATTCAGCCGTTCATGATTTCGTGGATGCGATACGATCCGGCCAAAACAATTCGTCTCCTCACCTGCCCGGTTATGATTGTACAAGGCACCACCGACATACAAGTCTCCATGACCGATGCGGAAGCACTTCACGCCGCCAGTCCCGCGGCCACGTACTTCATCGCTGAAGGGATGAACCACGTACTCCGCGATGCACCGGCTGACCGGGCAGAAAATGTCAAAGTCTACTTCCAGCCGGAGAAGCCACTGAGCGCGGGGTTGGTGCCGGCTATCGCGGGGTTTGTTAAGTCTGGGAATCGGTAATCAGTAATCGGTAATCGGTAGGTCAGTGGTCGGTGGTCGGTAACTGGTAGTCGTTAAACAGCTATTGATGACCCTCCCAGTTTACTGTTCACATGTCACAGTTCACAGTTTACCGTTCACAGTTTACCGTTCACTGTTCACAGCTCACACATCACAGACCTTTGTAATCCCTCACCGCCTGCTTCGGGTTGTTGATGATGAACTTCCGCATCTCCTCGAGGTTGGTGATCTTCTCATGCCAGTCGGGGTCGGGGAAATTGCTTATGGCGTGCGCGATGTTGGTCTCGTTGACAAACTCAGGAATCGGCGTGCATCCTTCCAGCTCGCGCAAGGGTTTGAGAAAGATGTAACCGTCAAATAACTGCTCCAGCGTAAAGTCCGGGTAGCAGACGGCGTAAAGGCTCCGGTCGGGAATCTTTCCCGCGGGCGAATTCAGCAGATCAAATCCCACCGCGCGGTTGTTGTTCGTCGCCATAAGTTTTTCCACCAACCCGCCGCCCGGTGAGACGGCCGAGTACATGTTGCCCTGCTTTATCGTAAACGCCTGGTGCAGCATCACGCTGTACACCCGGCCCGGCGACTTCCGGTAGACGCGGTTGCCGAGCCAGTCGCGGTCAAAGTCGCAGAAGTTGTCGCCGTTGTATTTGTAGTACGGCGACCCGTACCGCGTGTAGGCGTGCGGAGTACCTACGAGGGCCAATACTTTTTCACCTTTCGACAGGATCTCCTGCTCGATGCGGTCGGCGCGGTATTTGTCCACCGTGCCCTTGTCGAACACCTTGCTCATCCCTTCGATGGTGCGCTGACCGTCGTACTTATCCCAATGAAACACATAGCTCAAGTTCAATATCCGGAACCTCCGTGCCCCGGCGGGCAGCGATTGATTCCACCGCCAGGCGGCACGGTACACATCCAGGTATTCCTGGTAGCCCCACGTTACATTGTAGGTGAACATGATGTCCCGGGCGGCCTTCTCATCGTACACCTTGCCGGTTATCAACGCGTCCAGTTTATCCTGAACTTCAGCCGCCCCGAACTCCATGGCCACCGTGTACACTCCCGCCTTGTAGAGTTTGGGTATCATATCCTGGACGAACAACAGGTTCTGCCGGATCAGATGGTGCTCGGCGAGGAAGATCACGTCGTAGGTCTTGAATTTGTCGATGAGATAAGCCGCCGGATCCTGTGCCTTCCGGATATATTCTGTCATCTCGGGTGTAATGTCCTGCGCGTGGGCATTGGGGGCGAGAGCAATAAAGACAAGAATGACAACATATCGGTTCATTGGGATATGGTTTGATGTGCGTTAAGGTAAACGGTATGCAATTTACGGTTCACAGTTTACTGTTCACAGTTCACTGTTCACAGCCTGCCCGCCAATTGATCAGCGTTAAACTCAGTGCGAATGCAGCAGGCGGGCTCACGGTTCGCGTGTCGTGAGAAAGGACGTATCCAGTTTATCCAGGAAGCGCTCATCGCGGACGCCGGTGCGGTTGAAGAGGATCACGCTTCCTACGCCAAGATCGGGATAGACGCGGAGCTCTACATAGTAGCCGCCACCGCCGCCAGCGTGGGCGAAGTAGCGCTGGCCTTTGAGGGTGCCGGTGAACCACGAGTGCGCCATGCCGGTGCCTTTGCCGTTGATACGGGCCTCTTGAAGTAGAATAGATTTATAATTGTCGCCGAGCAGCACGGAGTTTGGCTTTAGCAAAGCCTGCGCGTACTTCACCAGGGCGTTGCCTGTGCCAAAGAGCCCGCCGTAAGCAATGCCGTTGTTGTAGAACGGCTTGAAGGGCTTCCACGCTCCTTCCTTGTCGCCCATGTATTTCTGCTTGTCGATGAGAAACCCAAAGATGGCATTGTTGAACGAGAGCCACTTCTGATAACCTACGGCATGGGTGGCAGTATCGATCGTAAAGTCCAGGTCCTTTCGCGCCGCGCCGCTGGGGTCGATGATGTTCCGGGATATATACTCGTCGAACTTCATGCCCGAAACCCGTTCGATCAGTTGACCGAGGATCACATAGCCGAGATTGCTGTATTTGAACTTCGTCCCCGGCTCAAAGTCGAGTTTGGGGTGCTCACGGAAGATCGCTGCGAAGAATGCGTCATGCTGAAATTGCGCATGCTCGCCTTGCAGATGAATCCACTTGAGGGGAATGGGATTTGGAATTCCCGACGTATGGCTGAGCAACTGCTCGACAGTGATCGACGGATGGTATGGAAATTCAGGAAGGTAATTCACCACCGGCTGGTCGAGAGACACCTTTCCCTGTTCCACGAGTTGCATTACCGCCAGCGCCGTGAACGTTTTGGTCACCGAGAAGAGGTGGTACCGTGTCGCCGCCGTGACGGGCTCGTTCGCAGCCACATTCCTCAGTCCCTGGCGGAATTCGAAGATCACGCTGTCGGTGTCGAAGAACATGTACTGCACCGAGGGCGTCTTCTTGTCGGCAACCTGGTCCTGGAGATACTGTTTGATCGGTTTCATAAAAAACTCTGTTGAAGTTAGCATTAGACAGGTCATGGCCGAAGCCAGGACGAGGATTACTTTGCGTTTCATTCGCTGCGCTTGTTGAGGTTTAACAGTCCGCCGAAGGTGACTTGTATGTACAGCCCGTCCGAAGCGGACATATAGTTCTCCGTTTTGTCGCCCTCGATGTATCGCCAGTGGTTGTGACCGATCGGCACCTGGTATCCTACCCGCAGGCCGGTGAATACGCCGTTCGCGCTGGTACGCTGGATCATCAGAGCCACGGGCACGGAGATGACCATATTATGGTAGATCGTGGAGTTGAGTTGGGCACTGCCGGCGTATGTATTGTCGGTGACCGCCAGGTGGTGCAGGCTGTAGCCGAAGCCTGTCTGCGCCGTGAGCGTCATCCGGCCACCGAGGTCCCACGAATAGCCGGCGAGGATATTCGCGTTGATACCCGTGAGGACACTTCCGAAAGCCTCCGTGTCCTTCTTGCCGTCGAGGTACATGAACTCCGTTCCGAACTGGAAGCGGTTAATATTCCATAGCGCACCGCCGCCTATGCCCGGCACCATGGACGGCGCAACACTTTCCGGGCTATTGAACTCTTTCGGCGAGAACGCTTTCACGCCCGCCATAACATAAACCTGCATCGTCTTTTCCGACTGGGCAAATGAAGCCAGTGAACCAAAGACACCGATAAGGAAAATAATGCTGTGTTTCATAATGATTGTTTAAGGTGTGGATTAACTCTAACTCAAAACTCAGAACCTCGAAACTCGGAACCCGGAACTCGAAACTCTGATCTCTTACGCAAAGAAACGGGCAGCTGAAAAGCACGGCATTATCAATTGATAAGAAGGCCGTGACGGCGGCTTATCAAATGATAAGAAATGAAACGGAGGTTACTTCTTTGACATCTCGCCGCGAAGGCGGCTGAAAGAAACCGGTGTGATGCCGAGGAAGCTGGCGATCACGGTATGCGGAATGAGATTTTCCAGGTTGGGATAATTCTCGCGGAAGTATTCCAGCCGGTCCTTGGCCGTGTACGACCGGAACAGCACTTCATAGTTCAACCCGCGGATAAATTCCTTTTCAACGATGGCGCGCCCCACCATCAACAAGTATTCGTCGGCGTCCAACAGCTCGCGGAACCGCCCCGCGGGCACCTTGAGGTAGGCGGCATCGGTGAGTGCCTGCAACGAAAAGATGCTGTGGCCATTCTGCGTTCGCGTGAAGTGCGGTGTGATCACCCGCTCGCCCAGGTAGATCCCCGTTGTTAGCTGCTGACCCTCGCTGTCGGTGTTGTATCGATGCGAGATACCCTCCAACTGAAAATACTCAAAGGCATTGTACTTGCCTTCGGCAAAGAGCACGTCATTCTTCTTGAATCGCTCCACCTCCCCATTATCCAATATCAACTGCACCGCCTCCGGTCCCACGGCCGCGTAGACGCTAAGGATTCGGGTGAGGATTACATGTGGACTATCCATTACTGTTAATATAGCTTGTTGCGCTGAATCTGTATTCCTTCGCGTCTTTGCGCCTTAGCGGTTTATTCCCCTCACCACTTCCCGCAATTCATTCAACATCATCGCCGTCGCCCCCCACACGATCTCATCTTCGAAGACGAAGTGCGGAGCACGCAGCCGGTACACCTTGGCCGCCGTGATGTCGCTCACCATGACCGCGTCTTCGCGCAGCAGGCCGCTCACCGTGCCATTTAAAATACGCACCACCTCCACCGGGTCCGGACTGAAGATGGGCTTCGACCGTTGAATGCCCACGACCGGCGTAACGAGGAAATTACTCGGGATGACGAAGAACTCGCTCAGCGTGCCGATGATCTCAATGTTGGCAGCGCGCACACCGATCTCCTCCTCCCCTTCGCGCAGGGCTGTCTCCACCGGAGTTTCCCCCGCTTCCGCTTTCCCGCCCGGCAGGCTGACTTGCCCGCTATGCGCGCCGAGGTACTCGGGGCGCTTCATGAGGGGGAATTTGATTTCGCCGGCATCAGGATATAACAAGATGAGCACGCTCCCTGGCTTGGGCGGCGCCTTGTGCTGGAACACCGGTCGCATCTCGCCGATGGGCACCGCGCGCAACGGCTCATGCGCAGCAGCACCTGGGAGCGGACCTTGGAGTGAAGTCCTGAGCTGCCCGATCAACTGATCAAAATCTAGCGACATGATTTGAGCAGATCTGCGGTCACCATCCCGTCGCCGGCGCGTTCGGAGGTAGTAAATTCCTTGCAGGCTGCCTGGCGATCACCGCTTTTAAGATACGCCATGCCCAGGTAAAAATGAACCCGCTCGATGAAGGCATCCATTGACTCCGCTTGCCGCAGGAGCTTGATGGCGCGGGCGTAGTCGCCGTTGAGGAGATAATAGACGCCCTTGTTGCGATAGGCCCAGCCATTGTCGGGATCCATGAGGATGCTGCGGTCGATCTCGGTGAGCCCGTCGGGCAGCTTGTTTTGCATCAGCAGGATAAAGCCGCGGTTGTTGATGAAATAAGGCTGCTTGGGCGAGATGGTCAGCGCTTTTTCAATCTCGGTCATCGCCGTCTGCGGGTCGTTGTGGGCGATGGCAATCATGGCGCGGGTGTTGTAGATATTGGGTTCAGCGGCATTGAGGTACTCCGCCTTCCGCAAATCAGCCTCTGCTTCGTCAAACTGCCGGCGGTAGTAGTTTACGGTGCCGCGGTTCACGAGAAACTCCACGTTGGAAGAATCGAGGTGGATCGCGCGGTCAAAGGCTCGAAGGGCGTTGTCGTAGTCGCGCATCTTGGTGGCGACCAGGCCCTCGGCAAAGTGAACGACGGCTGTATCAGGCTTGGCCTGCTTGATCTTGTTCACATCTTGCAACGCGTTGTAGTATTCTTTCAGCTCGTAGTTGCAGTTGAGGCGATTGAAATAGGCGGGCAGGTAGTTGGGGTTGCAGGCAATGGCTTTGTCGTAGTATTTCTTCGCCTCCTCCCAGTGGCGCGACTGGAAGGCGATGGTGCCGAGGTTGTTGAGGGCGTCGGTGAAGCAGGGGTCGATGTTCAAGGCTTCACTGAAGTAGCGGGAGGCCTCGGTGGTGTTCTGCTCTTTGAGGGCGCCGTTGCCTTTTAGTAAGAATTGTTGAAGGCGGACTTCCTTGGAGGGGGTGCAGCTGAGGAGGAATGCTGGCAAAAGCAGTATTTTCGTAATGGAAGATAGGGGCTTCATGGTGGAACGGTCAATAATTCAACCGCAGAGGCGCGGAGGCGCAGAGGTAATGCATAATTCAAAGCTATGAATAAAAGTTTGGTCGTGGTTGGATTGTTGCTGACGGCCCTGACTTGTGGTGCGCAGGCGCCGCAGTATAAGACGGTGCAGTTGAAGCCGATTACGCAAGAGGGGTGGAAGTATTTTTATGACCTGAGGAAGGTTAGCGGGCCGGCGGCGCTGGAGGTACCTTTGCTGGCGGTGAATGATGCTGAAGTGACTCGTTACCTGAGGAGTTACCGGTCGTGGAACGCCGCGGCATCGGCGGTCACGCTGGTCCCGTTGATCTATATTCTGAGCCTGCCCCGCAATCAATATGTTGATCCAAACACCTTTTGGTGGATCCTGGGAGGCTCCTTTGCCGCCCAGCTGGGCATGACGGCCATCAGTCACATCAAACTGGGTAAGGCCGTCGACAAGTACAACGAGATCATCCTCCAGCCCAGCGGGCGAAGCCTGGGGTTGGAGGTCATCTACAGGTTCTGAGTAGCTGCGAGTCCGGCATAAATATTCCGTCTAAGAATTTGAAATTCATCTTACCTGCACTTTCTTTACGCCCGTAAGATGAAATCACGTCAAAACAACCACCTGCATCATCATCACCCGCTCCACGGGCATGGCAGGCTATTGTTTTAATTGAATAGATAATCGATTTCTACAGGAGGCTTGCCAACCGGCAAGCCTCTTTT
The DNA here is from genome assembly GCA_044221195.1 of Cyclobacteriaceae bacterium. Lineage (GTDB taxonomy): Bacteria > Bacteroidota > Bacteroidia > Cytophagales > Cyclobacteriaceae > ELB16-189. The sequence continues at coordinate 21,142 of JBGAPO010000004.1, read as the reverse complement.
TTTTATTCCACAACTAATCCATCATGAATTCTAACCGTTTACGAATCGCAGTTCAAAAATCCGGCCGCCTCCGCAATGGATCACTTCAACTGCTGGAAGATGCCGGCATTGTCTTCCAGCCCGGCACGGACCAGCTTCGATCCCCTTCCGTCAATTTCCCACTGGAGATCATCTTCTTGCGGGATGATGACATCCCGCAATATGTGGAAGATGCGGTAGCCGACGTCGGCATCGTCGGAGAAAACACCGTTGCCGAAAAGAAGCGGCGAAATCATCGGATCAAGAAACTTGGCTTTGCGCATTGCCGCCTCTCCATTGCGGTTCCGCGGGGAACGGCGTACTCCGGCGCGCAATGGCTCGAAGGCAAAAATATTGCCACCTCCTATCCGGAGGTGCTCCGGCAATTCCTTGAAAGCAGGAATATCAAGGCCGGCATTCACGAAATCAGCGGTTCGGTGGAGATCGCACCGGGAATCGGGCTGGCGGATGCCATTGCCGACATTGTCAGCTCGGGAAGCACGCTGCAGAGCAACGGGCTGCAGGAAGTGGAACGCATCATGGACAGTGAAGCGGTAATGATCGCCGGACCGCGTCCGCTCAACGGCACCCAGGAGATTCTGGATCAATTGCTCTTTCGCATCGACGCGGTAAACAGGGCCCGCAATAACAAATACATCGTGCTCAACTGCCCCGACGAGGCGATCGGCCGGATAACCGAAATCATTCCGGGTATGAAGAGCCCTACCCTGCTGCCGCTGGCCGACAAAGGGTGGTCATCACTTCACTCGGTGGTGGACGAAACCGACTTCTGGAACAAAATCGGGCAGCTTAAGGCGGCGGGCGCGGAAGGCATCCTCGTCATTCCCATTGAAAAGATGATTGTGTGAATACGCCTATGAAGCTGATTACCAACCCACCTCCATCCCAGTGGCCGGCGTTGATCCAACGCCCGGCGTACGACACGGCGGCCCTGGCGGAACGCGTGAAGGAAATTCTTGACCAGGTAAAATTGCGCGGCGATGACGCGCTGCGGGAGTACTGTCAGAAGTTGGATCAGTGGAACGCCGACGATCTCCAGGTTCCCGATGCGGCACTTCGTGAGGCGGAATTCGCCTTGCCCAAATCTCTCACCGACGCCATACTTGTCGCCACGGATAATATCCGACGCTTTCACTTCGCCCGAATTTCACCGGATGTTTCTGTAGAGACGTTCCCGGGCGTTACCTGCTGGACCAAACGCGTGCCGCTTCAACGGGTTGGAGTTTATATACCCGGCGGCAGTGCTCCGCTTTTCTCAACGGTACTCATGCTGGGCATTCCCGCCGCCCTCGCCGGATGTCCTGAGGTGATCCTGTGCACACCGCCTTCTCCCGAGGGCCTGGTCCATCCAGCCATTCTTTTTGCGGCGCGAATCTGCGGCATTTCGAAAATCTTTCGCGTGGGCGGTGCCCAGGCGATAGCGGCCATGGCCTATGGAACGGCGAGCATCCCGGCCGTCGACAAGATTGTTGGGCCTGGCAACCGGTATGTCACGAGAGCTAAGGAAGTAGTGAGCGGGGAAGGAATCGCCATTGATTTTCCGGCCGGTCCATCTGAACTCCTGGTCGTTGCCGATGCATCGGCGAACCCCGCGTTTGTCGCTGCCGACCTTATCTCGCAGGCCGAACACGGACCCGACAGCCAGGTCATCCTGACCGCGCTCCAACCGGGGATAGCAGAAAAGGTTGCGGCGGAGATCGATCGACAGCTGCAAGACCTCCCTCGCCGCGATGTCGCTGCCCAGGCGCTGGCAGGAGGCTACATGATTACGTTCAATGATCAACAGCAAGCCATGGGATTTGTGAACGCTTATGCGCCCGAGCACCTCATCATCAATACGGTGAACCCGGAGTCCCTTGCCGAACAGGTTGTCCATGCCGGCTCCGTATTCCTGGGAGCCTACTCACCCGAGTCGGCAGGCGATTACGCTTCGGGCACGAACCACACACTTCCAACGTCCGGCTATTCACGGCTATACGGAGGTATATCCTGTGCAAGCTTCGTCAAGGAAATCACTTTCCAGAAGCTGACGCGCGAAGGACTGGCGGGGCTTGGTCCTGCCATCGAGGAAATGGCCGCCGCAGAAAACCTCATGGGCCACCGCCGTGCGGTAACGATACGACTCAAATCTGATGAAAACTGATTTCTCCAAATTAGTAAGGCAAAACATCCGGTTGCTGCGCCCCTACCGTTCGGCCCGCGATGAATTTCGCGGCCAGGCATCCGTGTACCTCGACGCCAACGAGAATCCCTTTCCATCAATCTATCATCGTTATCCGGATGCGCGCCAGGAAAGTCTTCGCAAAAACGTAAGCGCTTTCAAGCAGGTCACATCAAAAGAAATACTCTTAACCAATGGAAGTGATGAGGCGATCGACTTGCTTATCCGTGCATTCTGCCGACCGGGAATTGACAACGTGGTGGTTCCAAACCCAACCTACGGCATGTATTCTACATGGGCCGCTGTCAACGATATCCAGGTTCGGGAAGCACCGCTTACGGCAATGTTTCAATTGGACAAAGTGGCCATCAAGAAGGCTATCAATTCAAAAACCCGGATTGTTTTTCTATGCAGTCCCAACAATCCATCCGGCAATCTCTTACAGGTTTCAGCCATCCGTTGGCTGCTGAAGTTCTTTCCCGGCATCGTCGTGATCGATGAGGCGTATGTTGATTTCGCCGGAACAGAAAGCTGGCTCCGTGAACTCAGCAAATACCCAAACCTCGTTGTGCTGCAAACCTTCTCAAAGGCGTGGGGTTTGGCCGGCATCCGGATGGGCATCTGTGCAGCCAACCCCAACATCATCCAGGTACTAGAGAAGATCAAACCTCCTTACAATATCAGTTCTGCTGCGGAAGAAGTAGTACGGAAGGCGTTGCGTACCCGGCAACGTCGAATGAGGAAACAAGTCGCCGCAATCATCCAGGAACGAAACAAGCTGGAGAAGGCACTCCGTGAACTCCGCATCGTACGAAAGGTATACCCTTCGGATGCCAATTTCCTGCTGGTTCGCGTAACCGACGCTAAAGCCATCTACGAGGCGCTGTTGCACCGTGGCATCGTCGTGCGACTGCGGTCTGATGCTCTCCGCTGTGAGAATTGCCTTCGCATATCCGTAGGAACACCCATTGAAAATCGCCGATTGATTTCTACCCTTCGATCCTTATGAAAAGAGTCCTATTTATCGACCGCGACGGCACCCTGATTGTGGAGCCTCCCGATCAACAGGTTGACAGCCTGGAGAAATTGGAATTTGTACCCGGAGCAATAACCGCCCTGCATGCCGTTGCCCGTTCCGGCATATACGAACTGGTCATGGTCACCAACCAGGACGGGCTGGGCACGTCGAGTTTTCCGGAAGAGACCTTTTGGCCGGCGCACGAAAAAATGATGCGGACGCTGCGCGGTGAAGGCATTGAATTCAAAGAGGTGCTGATTGACCGCTCGCTTCCCGAAGAGAACAAGCCGACGCGCAAGCCGGGAACCGCCATGATCAACCACTACCAAAATGATGCATACGATCTATCGCATAGCTATGTTGTCGGCGACCGCCTCACCGATCTGCAATTGGCAAAGAACATTGGCGCTCAAGGTATACTATTGGCCTCCGCGTCGCTCAAGGATGAGGTTGCACGCCAGGGGCTCGAAGGAAGTTGCGTCCTGATCACTGAGCAATGGGAAGACATTCGTTCCCGGTTACTCGGGCGTGAACGGCGCGCCTTCGTGCAGCGCAAATCCAAAGAGACCGATGTGACGGTGGAACTGAAACTGAACACGCCGGTCGAATCAAACATTGAAACCGGTCTTGGGTTCTTCAACCATTTGCTGGATCAGCTGGCGAGGCATGGCAACATGGACTTGCGCATCAAGACGCTGGGCGATCTACACATTGACGAGCACCACACTGTCGAGGATACGGCCCTTGCCCTGGGTGAGGCCTTTCGCCAGGCATTGGAGGGTAAGCGTGGACTGGCCCGCTACGGATTTTGTCTTCCGATGGATGACTGCCTGGCCCAAGTGGCGGTTGATTTCGGCGGCCGGCCGTGGCTGGTGTGGCAGGCAGAATTCCGCCGGGAAAAGATCGGCGACCTTCCCACGGAACTGTTCTTCCACTTCTTTAAGTCGTTCAGCGATGCGGCGTTGTGTACGCTGAACATCCAGGTCGAAGGCACTAACGAACATCACAAGATAGAATCGGTATTCAAAGCATTTGCCCGCGCGGTGCGGATGGCCGTGCACGATGATGCCACCAACCTGCTCCCCACAACCAAAGGCATGTTATGAAATCAGCAATCATCAAATATCCCGGAGGTAATATCCAATCGGTTGTCAGCGCACTGGAACGGCTGGGCGTTGACCCGGTCGTCACCGACTCCGCCGAAGAGATTCGCGCGGCCGACAACGTGATCTTTCCTGGCGTTGGTGAAGCCTGGACCACGATGCAGTATATCCGCGGCAGTGGACTGGACCGGGTGATCTGCGGTCTCCGGCAACCTGTACTGGGGATTTGTCTCGGCATGCAGCTGATGTGCCGTCACTCGGCGGAGCGAGATACGCCGGGACTTGGCATTTTCGATGTCGATGTTATTCGATTCCCGGCGGAATCCGTCAAGGTGCCGCACATGGGATGGAACCAATTGCGCGAGACAAAAGACTGGTTGGCGACAGGAATCGAAGGAGGATTTGCCTATTTCGTTCACAGCTACTTTGTTCCGCTCACGGCGCATACGGTTGCCACGGCCACCCATGACCGACCCTTCAGCGCCGCACTTCGGAAAGACAATTTCTTCGCAGTACAGTTTCACCCGGAGAAATCAGGCGAAACCGGCGAGCGCATTTTAAAAGAGTTTCTGAAACAGCAGTCCAATAAAACCTGACAACACCTGTGCTTACCAAACGCATTATTCCCTGCCTTGACGTTCAAAATGGTCGGACGGTGAAGGGCACCCGGTTCGTTGAACTCCGGGACGCCGGTGATCCGGTTGAACTGGGTATGTATTATGCTCAACAGGGAGCAGACGAACTGGTTTACCTGGACATTATGGCCACGGAGGAGGGACGCAATTCATTCAACGCGCTGGTGCGCCGCGTGGCCAGTCAACTGAACATTCCCTTTACCGTCGGCGGCGGCGTACGCTCGGTGCAAGATGTTGAGGCGTTGCTGGCGGCGGGCGCCGACAAAATAACGATCAACAGTGCTGCCGTCGCCAACCCCGCCCTCATTGATGAACTTGCGAAACAGTTCGGCTCTCAACTGGTGGTGGTTGCTATTGACGCGCGCCAGGTAGGCAACCAATGGATGGTGTTCACCCATGGCGGCAGGCGACAAACAGAGCGAAAGCTTTTCAGTTGGGCGAAGGAAGCCCAGGAACGTGGCGCTGGCGAGGTTCTCTTTACCAGCATGGATCATGACGGAACCAAGAACGGATTTGCGATTGATCCGCTGAACAAACTTGCCCGGCTGCTTTCGATACCCCTCATCGCCTCCGGGGGTGCAGGCAAGAAAGAGGACTTCCTTTCGCTATTCCGTCTAACCAACGTCGACGCAGCGCTTGCCGCGGGTTCGTTTCACTTCGGGGAAATTACCCTCCCCTCGCTCAAGACATACCTTGCCAATAATGGAATCTTTGTCCGTTAACCTTTTGTACTCATTATGGAAATCAAACCCAACTTTTCAAAGCTCAACGGCCTTGTACCGTGTATCGTTCAGGATGCCGATACCAATAAAGTCCTCATGCTCGCCTTTATGAATGAAGAAGCGCTAGCCAAGACGCGGGCAGAAAACCGCGCCACCTTCTACAGCCGCAGTCGTCAACGACTGTGGACGAAGGGCGAGACTTCAGGTCACTACCTGGCTGTTCGCCAAATCATCACCGACTGCGATCAGGATACCATCCTGTTAAAAGTAACCGCCAACGGGCCCGCATGTCACACCGGCCAGGACACCTGCTTCAATGAACCCAATGAACCCGGCGGTCTCGCCTTCCTCGAAAAGATTATCCAGGACCGCAAGCGGAATCCCTCTGAAACATCCTACACTTCCCGCCTGTTCGCGGGCGGGATCAACGGCATCGCTCAAAAGGTCGGCGAAGAAGCGGTCGAGGTGGTTATTGAAGCCATGACCAACAACCGCGACCGGCTGCTGGAAGAGTCCGCTGACCTGATGTACCACTTCCTGGTATTGCTTGCAGCCAAAGAGGTAACATTGGAGCAAGTGACGGGAGTACTTCGGGAAAGACATCTATCGAAGTTGACTCAAAGTGAATAACTGCGCCAAGATGTCGCCGCCGCCGATCAGGCAAAAAGTCACTTTGCCGGGACCATTTTTCGTCTACATTTGTGGCCGGATTTTTGAACTGTTTAGTTAATTCCTGCGGATTGTTTAACGAAGGGGGTCCTGGCGAATGAAGATCATTCCTGCAATCGATATCATCAAAGGCAAAGCGGTACGCCTCACGCAGGGTGACTACGGGAAGATGAAAGTCTACCGGGAGAGCCCCCTGGAAGTGGCGCAGGAATTTGAAGACGCAGGCCTGGAGTATCTGCACCTGGTCGACCTTGACGGCGCACGCAAAGGCAAGGTGGTCAACTGGAGTATCATCGACTCCATCCAGGCACATACGGCCCTCAAGGTTGACTTCGGAGGCGGCGTGAAGACGGAAGAGGAAGTGGAGCACCTCCTCGACCTCGGCATCGACCAGATCAATATCGGCAGCATAGCGGCGCGCGAACCAGACACTTTCTCCAACTGGATGCAGAAGTTCGGGCCGGAGAACTTCATCCTCAGCGCCGACGTGAAAGACGAAATGGTCCTCTCCCACGGATGGACGGAACAGACATCCATCTCCATCTACGAACTGGCGGCCCGGTTCGAGAAGGACGGGCTTGAATACCTTACTTGTACGGATATCGCATCAGACGGCATGCTGCAGGGACCCAACTTCGGTCTCTACAAGAAACTCAAGAAGCGACTGCCGAATCTAAAACTCATCGCCAGCGGTGGCATCAGTTCGACCAACGACCTCACCGAACTCGCCTACATCAACATGCACGCCGCCATCGTCGGCAAGGCGATCTACGAGCACAAGATCAAACTACAGGATCTCAAGCAAATCTAACGTACCAACGTGTCAACCGTGCCAATGTGCCAACGGGCCAGTGTGTCAAGTCATCCCTGATCCCTATAACCTGCACCCTGCACCCTGCTCCCTGGCTTCGGCTTCGCTCAGCCTGACGACTCATACCCTGTACCCTGCTCCCTGGCTTCGGCTTCGCTCAGCCTGACGACCCATACCCTGTACCCTGCTCCCTGTCCCCCGGTCCCCGGTCCCTGGCCCCTAGAAGACAATATCCTGATACTTCCCCTTCTCCCACTTCCTGCACGACAACCGGCCGCTCAGCGCTCCGGGCTTGAGGGTTGACTTGCCCAACAGCATTCGCACGCACTCCTGGATGCCTTCGGTAATGGACGGGTGCGGATGAACGCACTCTGCCAGCTCTTCGACGCCGCGGTTCATCGAGATGAGCACGGCCACCGCCTGGATGGCACTCGACGCATGGTTGCCCACGACTTTCATCCCAAGAATCTTGTTGTCGTTATCGTTCGTAACTAACAGCTTGATAAAGCCCTGCGTGTTGCGCTTGGCAATGGCTCGGGGAATGGTGCTGTATTCGAGGGTCACCACTTTGTAATCAATGGCTTTCTCCTGCGCCTGGATCTCATTCATTCCCACACCCGCTACCTCCGGGCTCAAGAACATGATGGTGCTGATATTTTCATAGACCAGCTTTCGGTCCGGATGGCCGAAGATGCGCTCAACCGCATAGCGACCTTCGAGCTCGCCCACGTTGACGAGGGATATGTCGGCCGTCAGATCGCCAATGGCGAAGATGTTGGGTACGTTGGTCTGGGTGTCGTTGTTTTCTATGCCGCGCTTGGAGATGTTGATCCCGACTTTGTCATCCCACAAGTCTTCCAGGTTGGGTATGCGGCCGACAGACACGAGGGCCTTTTCGACGTTGAAGATCTGGCGGGTACTGTCGGTGTACTCCAACTCATACTCCACGCGGCCGTTCACCACCGTCATCCGCACCAACCGGGAATTGCGATGGATGAGTACGCCGCTGTTCTCCATGTTGCGCTCGATGATGCGCACCACGTCGGCATCCTCGAAAGGCAGGATGCGGTCTCCTTTATCAATGAGGTGGACTTTGGTCTTGCCGAATCCGCTGAAGATGGTCGCATATTCACAGCCGATCACACCTGCCCCGACGATCACCATGCTTTCCGGGAAATCCTTCATGTCCTCGATGCCTTCACTCGTCATGACTATCTTCTCATCGATGGGGAGATCAGGCAGATAGCGGGGACGGCTGCCGGTGGCCAGCACGATGTACTCCGCCCAGACCGTTTCGGTGTGCGCGCCGTTGGTGATGCGCACCACGTTCTTGTCGACCAGGTAGGCTTCACCCTTTTTGAACTCAAACTGGTGACCTCCGGAGCTGCCCAGCTTGGACATCTGTTCCTCCAGCAGGCCTTTGCGCTCGGCTACGGCGCGCTTCACTTCGGCCTGGATCTCGTTGTAGTTGATGGAGGGAACGGGGATGTTGTACCGCTTCAGGCTCTTCCGGAACGCCGACGCCTCGCGGGAGAGCTCCCACCACGTCTTCGAGGAAAGGGCGCCGTTGGTAATCCCTGCCCCACCGACACGGCTGCGCTCTATTATTAATGTCTTCTTCTTAAAGTCCAGTCCCCGCATCGCTGCCGCGTACCCCGACGGGCCGGCACCGATGACCACCAGGTCGTATTTGTTCATGTTGATCCTTGAATAAGCTATAAATATAGAAATGACAGCTTAATCATAGTGAATTTCACACCTCCCCAACGCCGTTAATTAATACTGGAGTTAATGATGAGCCAGGAGTATGTGGGGCGACAATAGCTATCTTGCGGCATGCTCGAACAGCTGCAAACGTGGGACAAGCAACTGCTGGTTTTCCTGAACCAGTTTCACACGCCCGCGCTGGACACCGCTGCGTACTACCTCACGAAAACGGAATTTTGGATTCCGCTCTACGTCCTCCTGTTGTTCCTGGTCTTCCGCGACTTTCATCAAGGCGGCTGGTGGGTTTTAGCCGGGATCGTCATCGCGCTGGTGATCACCGACCAGGTCACGTCCAGCATCATGAAGCCATACTTTATGCGGCTCCGGCCCTCCCACGAGCCGTCGCTGGAAGGAATCATTCACATCGTCAATAACTACCGGGGCGGATTGTACGGCTTTGCTTCCAGCCATGCGGCCAACACGTTGGGAACCGCGTTGTTTTTCTTCTTGCTTTTCAGAGACCGCTACCGCTACGTTTGGCTGCTCTTTGTCTGGGCGGCGGTGATGTCGTATACCCGCATCTACCTGGGCGTGCACTACCCCGGTGATATACTCACCGGTTGGCTCGTGGGTTTCGCGGGCGGGATTGCGGGGTTCAAAGGCTACCAATGGCTCAAAGCACGGTACGCGACCGGCTCGCCGAGCTAACGGTTAACCGTCACTTCTACTTTCCAAATAGTTTGGAGAACACCTGGCTGATGCTGCCGATGGTGGTCTTCGGCGCTTGCGGCACCATCGAACTGATGTCGAGCGCACTATTGCCCGTCATGCCGCGCAGCATGTGCTGAAGATCGAAGTCAATGTCGCGGGGATCGTTCGTCTTGTTGATGACCTGGTTCATGACTTGCGGCACAATCCGGGAAGCCACGTCGCGCGCCACGTCCTGGCCGAACTCAAACTTTGTTGAAAGGTTGGTAGTGACCGATTCGATGATGGAAGACACAACCGGGTGCTGCGTCTTGCTGTTGCCTGCCGTGAACATGGCGATGACCTGGTCCATATTGCCCCGCGTCACCTGGCCCTTCAGTGCATTGAAAATCTGGTTGGTAACTTCCTTGATCGCCGCGTTAGTCAACTGATCCGGAATCGCCTTGTTGCCGACGATCGCTCCCTGCGCATTCTGCTCGACAAGCTTCAGTAACTGATCCAACATCTCCTTATCCGTTTGTGGTTGCTACATCAAATAACCGGAATGCCCGGGTATTGTTTTCTGCAATCTCTGGTTAATTATTACATGCTTTTGCGGGGGCCGGGGATCGGGGGCCGGGGATCAGGGGCCGGGGATCAGGGGCCGGGGATCAGGGGACAGGGGACAGGGATCAGGGGACAGGGAACAGGGAACAGGGAACAGGGACCAAGGAACAGGGATCAGTGAACCTACGTACTGGCTATGGAGTTCTCTGTTCACCGTTTACTGTTTACCGTTTACGGTTCACTGTTCACAAATCGAAGCAACCCAGTCATTTCCACCGCAAACCACCGATCACTGATCACCGATCACCCCGACTTCGCTAAAGCTACGTCGGGGCAAGCCGATCACTAATCAATCGACTTATATACTTACCCAGGATGTCAAACTCCAGATTCACCCTGTCACCGGCTTTCGCTGCGCCAAGGTTGGTGTGAGCGTAGGTGAACGGAATGATGGCGACTGAAAATGCTCCCGGTGCGGCATTAAAACAGGTCAGGCTGATCCCGTTGACACAAATGGAGCCTTTCTCCACGGTAATAAAGTCCGGACCGGTTTCGTGGGTAAAATCAAACCGCCAGCTGCCGTTCTCGTCCTTGATGCCTGCAATCCGCGCGGTGGTGTCCACATGCCCCTGGACGATATGCCCATCGAAGCGGCCGTTATTGAGCATACTGCGCTCGAGGTTGACCGTATCGCCGGCCTTCAGGTCGCCAAGGTTTGATTTCTCCAGCGTCTCCCGGACGGCGGTCACCCAGTGTCCGCCATCTTCCAGCCGGGTGACCGTCAGGCACACACCATTGTGGCTCAGGCTCTGGTCGACACGCAGTTCGCCGCTGATGCTGCTCTGCACATGAAAGTGACGGTTGCTGCCTTCGTCGGCAATCCGCTTGACTATTCCCAGCGACTCGATGATACCCGTGAACATGAAAGCTACGGCGATTTCTTCTCCAACTTCTGAATGGCCTCCTTCTGGTCCGGGCGTACGGTCGGGTACATGATGCCGAGCTGATCGAGGTAGGTCTTGTACTTGGCCGGGTTGTAATACAGCGGCTTAAGTTTCGGAGCATACTCCGACATGATCTTCTGGTTGAGGTAGATGGCCGGCTGATCCTTTTCACCAATCAGCGGCACGTACTTCTGGTCCTTCGTCTGCTCCGTGCGGTAGTATTCCCAGGCGTTCTTGATGATTTCCGGCTTGAGGAACATATCGAGCAATGTCATCACTTCCGCTTTGGCGCCGTACACGATGCCCTTGTGCGCAATCGGGGTGGCCATGGAGATGGCATTCGACCAATGGTGACCCGGCAGGCCCGGGATATTCGAAGGATAACGCAGCACCACGGTCGGCAGTGACCAACTGATGTCGGCGATGTCATCGGAGCCGCCGCCCATAGCCATCAGTTGACGGCCCATCACATTCACTGAGCCCACGGGAGCAGGCAGACCAATGGTGTCTATCTTGGTGGCAAGGCCTTCTACCTTCGGCGCCTTCAGTTCAATCTGTGTGGCTTTGGCCAGCAGCTGGTCTTCTTCCGACCACTTCGGCAATCCCACCTTCTTCATGTTATCGTACATCGCCAGCGCAATCGGTTTATTGAAGTGACCTGGCCAGGCAGAACCGAGGATCTCATAAGTGAACTTGGTGTCGGTCATGAGCGCAGCACCTTCTGCAATTTTCACACCGATGTCAAAGAGCTTCTTGATGTCGGGGTACGTGCGTTCGCGGAAGTAATACCACACGGCCGCTTTGGAGGGAACCACGTTGGGTTGGTCGCCGCCGTCGGGAATGACGTAATGCGAACGCTGCGTCAACTCAAGATGTTCGCGGCGGAAGTTCCACCCGATGTTCATGAGCTCCACGGCATCGAGGGCACTTCTCCCCCTCCACGGTGCACCGGCCGCATGAGCAGCAGCTCCTTCGAAGTTGAAGCGCACACTAACCAGTCCGTTGCTGCCCGCATCACCGTAGCCAACACCCAGGTTATTCGCGACGTGCGTAAATATGCAGGCGTCGACATCTTTGAAATACCCGGCGCGCACATAATAAGCTTTCGTTCCCACCAATTCCTCCGCGATGCCCGGCCACAGCATGATCGTGCCCTGGATCTTCTCGCGTTCCATGATCTTCTTCAGCGCCAGCGCCGATATAATATTGAGCGCTTGCCCGGAGTTGTGACCTTCCCCATGCCCGGGTGCGCCGTCGACGATCGGGTCGTGGTATGCTACGCCCGGCTTTTGCGATGCTTTGGGAATACAATCCACATCAGAGCCGAGGGCGATGACAGGCTTGCCGCTGCCCCAGGTGGCGATCCACGCCGTGGGGATACCGGCCACGCCTTTCTGCACTTTGAACCCGTTCTTCTCGAGGAGCGTGGTGAGGTAGTTGAAAGTTTCAAACTCCTGGAATCCCAGCTCGGAGAAACTGAACAGCATGTCGTTGATCTGCTGACCCAGCACGGCGTTCTTCTCGACTTCCTGCGCCGCCTCCGCCTTGAGTTTCTCCACTTGCTGAACTTCCTGGGCCATCGCCGTGACCGCAGCCAGGCTGAAGATGAGGATCCAAATCTTTCTCATGGGTAGAATAAGGTTAGGAGGGAAAGTTAGCGAAATACTCAGCTTGGACAATCCCCATTTATACGAGTTGTAATGCATGGTGAGTGACAGGCAGTTGGCGGGGGCTGTGAACGGTGAACCGTAAACAGTGAACCGTGAACCGTGAACCGTGAACCGTGAACCGTGAACGGTGAACAGCTTGCCCCGACGTAGCTTTAGCGAAGTTGGGGTGATCGGTGGGTCGGTGGGTCGGTGGGTCGGTGGCGCCGTCAGGCTGCCTGCCCGCCATTGCTGAATGGTGAAGCTCACACACGATAGGCAGGCGGGAGCGAAGCCGAAGCCTGACGAACCGTGGGAGTCGGTGTTCGGCTTGCCCCGACGTAGCTTAAGCAAAGTCGGGGTGATCGGTGGGTCGGTGGGTCGGGTTGGAGGTTGTGAACACATTGGCACACTGGCACGTTGACCCATTGGCACATCGGCTAATCGGCACATTGGCACATTGACACGTTGGCCCTTTGGCACGTTGGAACGTTGTCACATTTACGTAGCTTCGCATTTTCATTCCACGCATGACGCCCGTCGACGCTTATCCCGTGCACCTGTCCAACTCGCTGACAGGGAAGAAAGAACGATTTGAACCGCTGGTACCGGGGTTTGTGGGCATGTATGTCTGCGGCCCCACGGTCTATAATTATGTCCATCTCGGCAATACCCGTACGTTCCTGACCTTTGATATCGTCAGCCGGTACTTCCGGTTCCTCGGCTATAAGGTCCGCTACGTCCGGAACATCACCGATGTCGGTCACCTGGAAAGCGACGCCGACGAGGGCGAAGACAAAATCGGCAAGAAAGCCCGGCTCGAGAAACTGGAGCCCATGGAAATCGTCAAGCGCTACACGGACGACTTCCACAACGTGATGCAGGTGTTTAATATCCTGCCGCCAAGCATTGAGCCTTCCGCGACCGGGCATATTGTAGAACAGATTAACATCACCAAAAAGCTGATGGACCTGGGACTGGCTTATGAAGTCAACGGCTCCGTTTACTTTGATGTGAAGAAATACAACAAGAGCCATCACTACGGCATTCTCTCGGGCCGCAACATCGACGAACTGATGGACAGCGGTCGGGATCTCGACAGCCAGGACGAGAAGCGGGAGAAGGTAGACTTCGCGTTGTGGAAGAAGGCCTCCCCTGCCCACATTATGCGGTGGCCGTCTCCCTGGGGCGATGGCTTTCCCGGCTGGCACATCGAGTGCACGGTGATGAGCACGAAGTATCTCGGCGAGACCTTCGACATCCACGGCGGCGGTATGGATCTAAAGTTCCCGCACCACGAGTGCGAGATCGCCCAGGCCACGGGCGCCAACGGAAAATCGCCGGTGCGCTACTGGCTGCACTCCAACATGCTCACCGTAAACGGCCAGAAGATGAGCAAGTCGCTCGGCAACAGCTTTCTTCCATCCGAGCTGTTTACCGGCAATCACAAGATGCTCGACCGCGGCTACACGCCCATGACCGTCCGGTTCTTCATGCTGCAGTCGCACTACTCCAGCACGCTCGACTTCTCCAACGAGGCGTTGACAGCGGCCGAGAAGGGCTATAAGAAACTGGCCAACTCCCTTCACACGGTGAAAGGCCTTCAGCATCCCGGCGCGGCAACAGCAGACAAAGAATTGAACGACACATTGAGTTCACTGGTCGCCGACTGCTACAAAAACATGAGCGACGACTTCAACACCGCCAAGACGCTGGCCTTGTTGTTTGAGATGTCGTCGCGCGTTAACGACATGAAGTCGGGCAACCTGCCCCTGGGCAAGATAGAGCCGGCCGTTTTTGAAGAGTTCCGGAAGGCATACATCGGATTCATGGAGGACGTCCTCGGTCTCCAGGAGGAATCGGCGTCCGACGACAAACTGTTGGAGGGAACTATTAAGGTCCTGATCGAGTTACGGAAGAAAGCCCGCACCGACAAGAACTTCGCGCTGTCAGACCGCATCCGCGACGACCTCAAAGCGATCGGAATACAGTTGAAGGACGGCAAAGACGGTGAAATTACTTACACGGTTGAGTAGAGTACCAGTGACCAGTAATCAGTAATCAGTGACCGGTGACCAGTGACCAGCACCCAGTTACCCAATACCCAGTACCCAGCACCCAGGCACCTAGAGCCAACCTCATGTTGCGAAAGTTGTTCATCCTCCCCATCCGAATATATCAACTGACCCTGTCACCGTTGCTGGGCTCCCACTGCCGCCACACGCCCTCCTGCTCGCAATACACGATCGAAGCCATCCAGGAATGGGGAGTATTAAAAGGAACATGGCTCGGCGCCAAGCGCATCGCCCGCTGCCACCCCTGGGGCACCAGCGGCTATGATCCAGTGCCGAAGCGCAAAGAGTAGCTGCACCTCAGCAGACACCCACAGCCCGGGGATGTACGATTAGTTCCTCGCTCTCACACTCATCCTCACACTCAATCTCACACCCGGCCTTTCGTCAGGCTTCAGTGTGAGTGTGAGCGTGAGAGTGAAAGTGCCCCAACACCCGCCGTACTTGTGGTTGTCATCTTCAAGGTGCTTTCATTGGCGGGCAGGCCCGCCTGCAGACAGCTTTGTAGATTCTAGATATCACAATTAGCGGGCAGGCCCGCCTGCTAAGTACGCAGCTTCTTCAAAGAGATGTCCAATGGCGGGCAGGCCCAGTACCCAGAGCCCCAGCACCCAGCTCCCAGTGCCCGCCTGCCAAGCACGCAACCTCTTCAAAGATATGTCTAATGGCGGGCAGGCCCAGCACCCAGTGCCTAGCTTCCAGTACCCAGCACCCAGTACCCAGAGCCGCGCTGCCGTAATTCCAGTCCCATTTTGTCAAAATATCTCCTACATTTAAACGTCACATTCCAGACGTTTACGATTCATGTCCAGTTTGCAGATTAAGAAGAGCGCCAAGAAGTACGACGTGGTCATTGTCGGCTCTGGTGCCGGAGGGGGTATGGCCGCATACATGCTCGCCAAGGCCGGTGTCAAAGTCGCCTTGCTTGAAGCAGGCCCCATGTACGACCCGCGAAAGAATGTCACGCAACTTAAATGGCCGTGGGAATCGCCGCGGCGTGGTGCCAGCACCAACGAGCGCTCCTTCGGCGACTTCGACGCTGCCTACGGCGGATGGAACCTCGACGGCGAACCCTTCACGACAACCAAAGGAACACAGTTCATGTGGTTCCGGGCGCGCATGCTCGGCGGTCGCACCAACCACTGGGGAAGAATTTCGCTGCGCTTTGGTCCCAAAGATTTCAAACGGCGCAGCATCGACGGCCTCGGCGACGACTGGCCGATTGGGTACGATGATGTGAAGCCCTTCTACGATCGCGTGGATAGACTCATCGGCATTTTCGGCACCGTGGAAAACATTCCCAACGAACCCGACGGCATCTTCCTGCCTCCTCCCAAGCCCCGCCTGCACGAACTCATGCTCAAGGACGCGGGCAAAGCCGCCGGTGTGCCTATCATACCTTCACGTCTTTCCATTCTGACCAAAGCGCTTCCCGATAATACCGAACGCAAGGCGTGCTTTTACTGCGCGCAGTGCAACCGGGGATGCACGATCTACGGCGACTTCTCCTCTTCGTCGGTTCTTGTCAACCCGGCCCTGCAAAGCGGCAACGTCGATGTCTTCGCCAATGCCATGGCCCGCGAAGTGCTCACCAACGAGGAAGGACTTGCCACCGGCGTTTCATACGTCAGCAAAGACGACATGCAGGAGTATGCCATCTCCGGTAAGGTCATCATCCTCGCCGCCAGCGCGTGCGAGTCGGCGCGACTGCTGCTGAACAGCAAATCAACACGGCATCCCGCGGGTCTCGCCAACTCCAGCGGCGTGGTGGGAAAATACCTTCACGATTCTACCGGCGCAGGCCTGGGGGGATATATTCCAAAACTCTTCGGCCGCAAGCGCTACAACGAAGACGGCGTGGGCGGCATGCATGTGTACACCCCCTGGTGGCTCGACAATAAGAAGCTCGACTTTGCCCGCGGCTACCATATCGAGTACGGCGGCGGCATGGGCATGCCCGGCTACGGGTTTGGTTTCGGCATGCAAAACGTCAACGGCAAGTTCCCGGCGCGCAACGGGGTTCAAAAGCAGGCCGGCGGCTATGGTGCATCACTCAAAGACGACATCCGCTATTTCTATGGGGCCAACTTTGGCATGGCGGGTCGCGGTGAAGCCATCGCCCGCGAAGACAACTATTGCGAGATCGACCCCAACACGGTAGACAAATACGGCATCCCCGTCCTCCGCTTCAACTACACCTGGAGCGATCACGAGATCAAACAGGCGAAGCACATGCAGGAGACCTTCCAGGAGATTGCCCATCACATCGGCGCCGTCGTCCCTCCTTCTCCGGGCAAAGAGAGCAACTACGGCCTCACCAAGCCCGGAGAAATCATCCACGAGGTCGGCACCGTGCGCATGGGCAACGACCCGAAGAAATCTGCACTGAACAAATACAACCAGGCGCACGATTGCAAGAACCTCTTCGTCGTCGACGGCGGCCCCTTCGTTTCCCAGGCCGACAAGAACCCGACGTGGACGATTCTCGCCCTGTCGATGCGCGCGTCGGAGTACTTGATGGACGAGATGAAGAAGGGGAATGTGTAGTCGGTGCGTCGGTGGGTCGGTGATCAGTGATCGGTAAACAGTGAACAGTAAACAGTGAACAGTGAACGGTGAACAGTAAACAGTGCAAGCAATGAGAGGTGATCAGTACCCAGTACCCAGTGCCCAGCACCCACTACCCAGTACCCAGAACTGTTGAACTTTGGAACCTCTGGAACTTCTGGAACCTTTTGGAACCTTTTAAACTTGAACCTTGAACTTAACTCATGGATAGAAGAAAATACCTAAAGACCCTCGCCCTTGGCACCGTCTCGACCGGGGCGCTGTTGGAGTCCTGCGGACCCGCCGAGAAAGAAGCGGCGAAGCAGGGACCTGATCTTGCCGCAACGGCAGGGCCGGATCGGCAGCCGAAGGAGATGGAGCGGTATGCCAAGTTGATGAGTGAGACGTTCTTCGACGAACACGAGATGAAGACCATCGCCGTGCTTGCTGACATCATCATTCCAAAAGATGACGTTTCCGGCAGCGCCACCGACGCGAAGGTCCCCGACTTCATCGAGTTTATCGTCAAAGACATGCCGCACCACCAGATTCCCATGCGCGGCGGACTGAAGTGGCTGGATCTACAGGCCATGAAGCGGTTTGAGAAGTCGTTCGTGGATTGCTCCGCGGCCCAACAAATTGAGATCGTCGATGACATCGCCTTTCCCGACCAGGCCAAGCCCGGCATGGAGCAGGGCGTTGCGTTTTTCAGCCGCGTGCGCGACCTCACCGCCTGTGGGTTCTTCACCAGCCAGATCGGCATCAAAGACCTCGGCTATGCCGGCAACAGTCCCACGCGCTGGGATGGCGTGCCCCAGGACGTGCTGGAACAGTATGGATTGAAGTATGATGAGAAGACCTTGAAAGAATCAGTCAAATTCGATGAAACCTAAAACCCTTTGCGCGTCTTTGCGACATTGCGCCTTTGCGGTGAATACCCACTCCCAAGGGTTGACGTACACGTAAACCCGAATGAGTCTGTAACCACCGCAAAGTCGCTAAGGCGCTAAGTTTCGCTGAGTTCCTCCTGAATTACCGACAACCGATCACCGACAACGCTATCTTATGAAGACAAATAAATCGCTCCCACGCAGAGACTTCCTCAAAACTCTCGGCCTCGCTTCAGCGGGCTTCACCCTGGTTCCCCGTCATGTGCTGGGCGGTCCGGGCTATGTCGCGCCCAGTGACAAGCTCCGGGTGGCTGGCATCGGCGCGGGGGGCAAAGGCGACAGCGACCTGCGAAAATTCTTCGAGAGCGGCAAAGCGGAAATTGTGACAATGTGCGATGTCGACGACCGCCAGGCGGTGAAGTCGCGGGAACGGTTCCCCAAGGCAACCTATTATAAAGACTATCGCCAAATGCTCGACAAAGAGCACAAGAACATCGATGCGGTGAGCGTTTCAACACCCGACCACAACCACGCCGTGCAGGCGATGGCGGCGATGTCGTTGGGCAAACACGTGTATGTACAGAAGCCCCTCGCCCACGACGTGTACGAGGCCCGCATGCTGACTCAAGCCGCGAAAAAATATAAAGTGGTAACCCAGATGGGAAACCAGGGAAGCTCAGGAGACGGTGTAAGGCAACTGAAAGAATGGTACAAAGCCGGGTTGCTCGGCGATGTCCACACCGTGTACTGCTGGACGAACCGGCCCGTGTGGCCTCAGGGAATTGAGTGGTCGAAGGAGAAAGCCCCGGTTCCTGCCGAGCTCGACTGGAACCTGTGGCTGGGAACAGCACCCTACAAAGAATATATCAACGGCCTCGTTCCCTTCAACTGGCGTGGCTGGTGGGATTACGGCACCGGCGCGCTCGGCGACATGGGATGTCATATCATTGAACCTGCC
This sequence comes from Cyclobacteriaceae bacterium, assembly GCA_044221195.1. Classification (GTDB taxonomy): domain Bacteria; phylum Bacteroidota; class Bacteroidia; order Cytophagales; family Cyclobacteriaceae; genus ELB16-189. The sequence goes on along the minus strand of JBGAPO010000004.1, from coordinate 1,966 downwards.
TTCAGCGTGCTGGGGCTTGGTTATCCGAGCGACGTGACGGCCAGTGTCGGCTCCGTCTACACGGGACCTTTCCGTCGCGGGTACTTCCCTGAAAGCGGACCGCCCTCCTCGCACATCATCTTCACCTTCCCGGCGCGCAACGGCCGGCCCGCGGTGAAACTCCATTGGATGGATGGCGGCATCCAGCCTGAACGTCCTGAAGAACTTGGTCCTAACGAGCCGTTCGGCGACAGCGACGATGTGGGCAACGGGGTGTTGTTCATCGGCACGAAAGGCAAGATGACCTGTGCCTGCTACGGACTGGAGCCTAACCTGCTGCCCACGTCGCGCAACAAGGAGGTTAACACTCCGCAGACAGAAAAACGTGTGCCCGGAGGTATGGAAGGACACTATGCGCACTGGGTCGAAGCGTGTATTGCCGGCTACGGCAAAATGGAACTCAGTTCTTCGTTTGAGATTGCCGGCTTCCTCACCGAGACCGTACTCATGGGCAACCTGGCCATTCGCAGCCACGACCTCCGCGTGCCGAAGACGGACAAGCCAAACCAATATGACTACCCCGGCCGCGGCATCAAGCTCCTCTGGGACGGCGACAACATGAAGGTCACCAACTTCGACATTGCCAATCAGTTTGTGAAGAGGACGTACCGTGAGGGGTGGACGCTGTAGAGGGGGGCCGGGGGCCGGGGGTCAGGGAACAGGGAGCAGGGAGCAGGGAACAGGGAGCAGGGAACAGGGAACAGGGTCAGGGATCAGAAGCAGCAGTAGGTACTAATACGTAGGGACATGCCATCAATCACGAGATCATCAAATGCGAAGCTGAGCGCGCTGGCCCGGAAAAAACGCGGGCGTGCGCTGGCCTCGAGCGCGGGCAGCATGTTTTTTCCTTGATCTTTTTTGGTTCGTCACCCTGAGCGAAGTCGAACGGGTGGATCAAGCCAAAAAAGAACAAACCGGATACGACAATTACTACCCACCAGTAAATCAATGAGGGTACGTTCATCCAGGTAGGAGACAGAAGTAAAAGTAATAGTAAGTAGTTAGAGGTAGAGATTCAACAATTAAGTTAAATGAAGAAGTTACTTAAGGTACTTGGTGCAGGCTTGTTGGCCTTCGTCCTGTTCATTCTAGTGAGAACGTTCACCTTCACAACCGATGACGTGAAGGTAGAACCGGTTACTCCTTTGCAAGTGGCGGACGACGCGCTGGTCCGGCTGCAGAAGGCGGTGCAGTTTAAGACGGTCTCCTACTCCCTCACCAGTACGCCGGACTCGGTCGAATTCACCGGGCTGCATAACCACCTTGCCTCCGCCTTTCCCCTCGTGCACAGCCAGTTGGAAAAGAAGACCATCGGATACAGCCTCCTCTACAAGTGGGCCGGCAGCGACAATTCGTTAAAGCCTGTGTTGCTGATGTCGCACCTTGACGTCGTGCCGGTGGACGAAGGAACGCTCGCAAACTGGGAAGCACCGCCCTTCTCCGGCGAGATCAAGAATGGAAACATTTACGGCCGCGGCACGATGGACGACAAAGTCAGCGTGCTCGCCATCCTGGAAGCCGTGGAAGCGTCGCTGAAGGCGGGAATGAAACCGAAGCGGACCCTTTACCTTGCCTTTGGCCACGATGAAGAGATCGGCGGCGAACGCGGAGCCGCCTCACTGGCCAAGTACCTGACCGATCAAGGCGTCAAACTGGAATGTGTCATCGATGAAGGCGGGTATGTTGTGGACGGCATGGTGCCCGGGCTGAACCAATCCATGGCCGTGATCAACGTAGCGGAAAAAGGGTACGTCTCATTTGAACTGACGATTACCACGAAAGGAGGGCACTCCTCCGCACCGCCGGTCGACAACACCATCGGCTCCTTGGCGAAGGCCATCACCAAACTGGAAGCCAACCAGTTCCCCTACAAGAGCATTCCTGTCATCGACAAACAAATTGAAACCATCGGGCCGCACATGCCCTT
>JBGAPO010000003.1:0-200755 GCA_044221195.1 Cyclobacteriaceae bacterium | reverse complement strand
GCTTCGAGGTAGGCAGCCTCGGCTTCCGCGAGTTGGTCGGCCTGTTCGCGTACAAGGCCTGTGCGGTTAAGCACCGAGAGGTAGAGGGCGTTGTCTTTTCCGCGGAGTGCGCTGATGATCGTGCCGCTCTCCGTGACCCTTTCCAGCGCCTCCTTCGTCATCGCCCGATCGGCGCAGAGGGATGCGAGGTTAAGGTTTGTGGCGGCATAGTCCAACTGGCCGATCTTGTCGTTCTTATCATAGTTCGCCAGCGCTTCACGATAATATCCATCCGCCTTTTCCAATTCGTTGCGTCCGTGATAGAAAGTTCCAAGTGCGGCAGCGGCCGACGCATAGTACGCCTTGCTCGACTTTAGCTGACTCATCTGTTCGTCTGCCTTTGCGGCGTGGCCTACCTGGTGTAGGTTGACGCAGCGCCCGGCGAGGATGGCATAATATCCCTCGCCTTCTTTGCCCATCAGTTTTTCGTATGCGGCCTGGCTTTTCTGATAGTATCCTTCCGCCGTGTCGAACTGCAGTAGCAGTTGGTGTGCCTGGGCACTGCCGTAGAGGACCAGTGGATAGGTTCCCGACTCTGTCATGGAGGTGGCCTCAAATTGTGTTGCGGCCTTGGTAAATGCCGTCACTGCATCCTGACCGCGCCCTGACTCCAACTCGATCATGCCGGCGTAGTAATATCCTTCAAGAATTTCTTCCGTGTATTCCCCCTTCTTTTCGGCCAACTCCAGGGCAGCGGCCATTTGTGCACGCGCCAGGTCATATCTATTCTGCAGATAAAGGTTCGTCGCAATGCCAACACTGCAGCCAATCACAGCCAGGTGATCGGGTGGAAATGAAGTCAACATGATGGGTCGCGCAGTCATCAATGAGTTCACAGCGCCCTCATACTGCCCAAGTTGCTGTTGAAACATCGCTCTGTTCGTCAGCGCTATCGCATAGGAAGTATCCCTTTTTACTTCCCGCAGTTGTATCTCCTTGTCCGCATAAACCAATCCTTTTTCGAATTCCTGCTGATTATAGTTGATCGAAGAGAGAAGCCGGAGAATGGCTGAGTGCGTTTCTATACTGGGTGCTCCTGTAGCCAGGTAACCATTTAATGACTCAGTTGCCAGGGCGGCAGCCTCGGGGTACTTTTCTTGAGCAACAAGGGCTTGTGCCTGGGTGTATTGGTCCTTCCAGGACTGTCCGTCTACCTCCCAGGAAACGATCACCAGCATAAGCCCCACCAACCACACTGGTCTCATCATCATCATTGAATCCGCTAGGTTTGAAACTAAGCAATTTGACCAATGAGGCAAAATAAACAATCCCTAAGCGGCACCGAGACTACTCCCTACTGGTTAATAATACCGGGCGTTGACCGTCACCCGCTGAGATCCTGTTATGGTCACCTTTGCTTTATCAAAGGAAGGCGGTCCGAAGTTTCCCATTGCATCGTTTGAAAATCCAAACCCTTCGCGCGGTATGCCAATAAAATTTGTATCCAGCTTGCCATTGCGATTTGCATCGTGGATAATGCTGATGGCATAGGATCCCGGCGCTAAGCCCTCAAAGCTAACCAGCACAATTCCTTTTGCTGCTTTCACCCTGGCGGAATGAACTGGCTTCTTAAGAAATGTGCCGGCATCGCTGAAGACGGCCACCCGAATTTCTCCCAGCGTATCCTTCACATGTTCAACGGCTACTTCGATCCTGAATTGAGCAGCAGACGGCAAGGCCATACAATTGAGGAGAATGGCCAGCGCGCCCATGGCGGGCAATTTTTTGAAGAATGTCGTGATGAACCTCATCTTAATTCCAGGCAAATTTTGAACTTGATTTGTTTAACTTACAAATCAACTTCCCTATTAAATGTATGGCGGCCATTAAACTTCTTGTCAACCAGAAAACCTACACGATCGATGTAGATCCTCGAATGCCCCTTCTTTGGGCCCTTCGCGATGTCGTTGGGCTCACTGGCACAAAATACGGCTGCGGCGTGTCGCAGTGCGGCGCCTGTACGGTACACCTCGATGGAACCCCCGTTCGCTCCTGCTCCCTGCCCGTGGCTGCCGTTGGAAGCAAAAGCATCACAACCATTGAGGGGCTTTCACCGGATCTTTCCAATCCGGTTCAACAAGCCTGGATAGCAGAGCAGGTACCGCAATGCGGCTACTGTCAGGGCGGACAGATTATGACCGCAGTCGCCTTGCTCCGCCGCAACCCGAATCCTTCTGACCATGATATTGATTCTGCCATGCAAGGGAATATTTGCCGGTGCGGCACCTATCCGCGGATTCGCAAGGCCATCAAGGCAGCCGCCCAGTTAGCCAAATCGTCAACGAAATAAAGCTGCCGGATATGAAAACACTCAATAGCAATATAACCCGGCGCTCCTTTATTAAAGCAGGCAGCCTTACCGGTGCAGCCCTTACTCTTGGATTTTCATTTCCCTCACACGGGGAGAGTTCCGATATTCTTAACCCGGCACTCAATGGATCTGCCGAGTTGAACGCATGGATTTCGATTGACGGCACCGGCAAAGTAACACTGACAAATCACCGGGCCGAGATGGGACAAGGTTCATTCCAGTCGGTGCCCCAGATGATTGCAGAGGAATTGGAGGTTGACCTCAGCCAGGTTTCCATTGTATTTGCTCAAGGCGATGGTGCCAAGTACGGCGACCAGGTAACGGGCGGAAGTTCAACAATTCGTGGTTCATATGAACGGATGCTGCGACTGGGTGCTTCGGCCCGGGAAATGCTCATCGAAGCGGCAGCGTCCAAGTGGCAAGTGCCTGCATCGCAGTGTTATGCCGAGGCGGGGCAGGTTTTTCACCGTCCGTCTGGAAAGAAAATGGGTTATGGAGAGTTGGTGGCGGACGCAGCGAAACTTAAGGTCCCAACCAGCGTGAAGTTGAAAGATCCAAAGGACTATAAAATCATCCGCAAGCCACTTCCGCGCCAGGACAATCCATTGAAGATTAGCGGTCAGGCCACTTTCGGAATGGACAAGAAACTACCGGGCATGTTGTATGCCGTTGTTGAAAGGAATCCCCGGTTCATGGGCAAAGTGAAAACCTTTAATGCTGACGAGGTCATGAAGGAGCCCGGTGTCCGGCATGTACTGAGAGTAGAGCGGGACACATTCGGTAATATGTTGGAGGGAGTTGCCGTTGTGGCCGAATCTACCTGGGCCGCCTTACAAGCCCGCAAGAAACTGAAGGTTGAATGGGATGACAGCGGCTTTGAACATTTGAATACGCAGCAATTGTATGACCGAATGAAGACAAACCTCAAGGAGGGGAAAGTCCTGTCGGTGCGTACGCAAGGCAATTTCGATTCCGTCTACGCCAAAGCAGAAAAGAAAGTAGAAGCACTGTATGAAACTCCTTATGAGTCTCATAGCAATATGGAGCCCTTGAACTGCATCGCCGACGTGAAAGAGGATTCATGCGAAATTTGGGGACCCATCCAGGGGCCGGACTGGATTCAGGGCGCAACGGCTGGGTTTCTTAAATTACCGCCCGAAAAAGTGAAAGTTCACATGACTTTCCTGGGTGGCGGTTTGGGTCGTAAAGCATTCACTGATTATCCTCATGAAGCAGTCTTTATCTCGAAATCCATCAAAGCACCCGTTCAGGTTGTCTGGACGCGGGAAGATGATATGACAATCGGGCCCTTCCGGCCGGGCATGATTTACCAATGCCGTGGTGCCGTTGGTAATGGCAACCGTATCGCTGCGCTGGAGGTAAATGCCTCGGGCCAGAATATGTCTACCCAGGAACCTAGTGCTGACAAATCAATGTACAATTTGGATGTGGTTGACGGAATGCTCAAACCCTACTTCGATTCCGTTCCCAACTACCGTTTTGGTGACGCCCCGCTGGACGTGCCTATTCCCGTGATGTGGTGGCGATCCGTATATGCCTCTACCAACGCCTTCGCCTTCGAAAGCTTTCTCGACGAAATGGCCGTTGCGGCAGGGAAAGATCCACTGGATTTCAGAGCTCAACACTTGGGCCAGGGGCGTTATGCGGCATTGATCGCAAAACTGCGCGAAGTGAGCAACTGGGACACCCGGAAGAAAGGCGAAGGCTATGGCGTTTCCATCAGCGAATCATTCAGCAGTATCGTCGGTGAGGTGTGCAAAGTCAAACGTAATGCGGAAGGAAAAGTGAGGATTGAGAAGGTGTGGGCTGTGATGGATTGCGGGTGGTATGTGAACCCGGACATTATCCGCGCTCAGGTGGAAGGAAGCATCATCATGGCATTGGGTGCTGCCACCAAGCACGCTACTACGTTTGAAGATGGCAAGGCGGTGGAACACAATTTCGACAAGTACAAGATGACGCGGATTTCTGACGCCCCGTCTGACATTGAAGTCCATATCATGGACAATAATGAAAGAGCCGGCGGTGTAGGAGAACCTGGTTTGCCTCCATTTACGGCAGCGCTGACCAATGCTATATTTGATCTCACCGGGAAACGAATCCGGGTTCTTCCTTTCCTCCTTGATGAGGTTTGAAAAAGTGTGTTGTATTGTAAGTTGACTTGTCCGAAGATGTTATCCCAAATAAATACATTGTTCCGTTTTATGAGTTTGAAAAATACACTCTTGATTTTCGTTGGTGCCAGCAGCCTGGTTCTTATGCTGGCTTCCTTTCAAAAAAAACCTGCCTTTGACCTTAAGGCGAGTATGACCCGGGGTCGTGAAACCTATATTACCTACTGCCTGTCGTGCCACCTTGATCAGGGGGAAGGCATCGAAGGCGTGTATCCTCCCTTGGCAAAATCTGACTACCTGATGGCCGATAAAAACAGGGCCGTTCGGCAGGTTTTATATGGCGCTTCCGGCGAGATGGTAGTCAACGGCAAGACCTATAATGCCGAAATGACCGGGGTTGAAATCAGCGACCAGGAAGTAAGTGATGTCGTTAACTATATCCGAAACTCGTTCGGCAACAAGGGTGGTTCCATAACGCCGCAGCAGGTGTCCGCATTGCGCAAGAAGTAACCATGAAGGATTTCAGGGCCATTGTTGAGGAGTACGCAAAAATCGATTTTAGTCAGCGTCGCGCCGCATTGGCCACGGTGATCAAGGTTCACGGATCATCCTATCGGAGTCCCGGCGCCCGCATGCTCATTACGGATGACGGGCGATGGGTTGGCTCCATCAGCGGCGGTTGCCTCGAGGGCGATGCGCTCAGAAAAGCCAGGCAAGTAATGACCGACCACCAGGCGACGACAGTTACGTACGATACCCGAGAAGAAAGCAACCAGAACCTGGGGATCGGCTTGGGATGCAACGGCGTGATTGATGTTCTCATCGAAGCGGTGGTGCCCGGCGATGTAAACAATCCCGTGAGTCTATTCAGCGGGTTTCTCCAGACAGAGCAGCCGTTGGCCCTGGCCACCATCTTTTCCTCACCGGAGGCAGGCAGGAAGGTTCTGATCAACCAGGCTGGCGAAGTTCAGGGCGGAGACGACACCGGATTCCCGGCGCAACTCCACCAGGATTTGCTGCATCTCTTTGAAACTCGCAAATCAGAAACCCGCAGCTATCCTTCTTTCGGACATGAGGTCGGGGTTTTCCTTGAGCTCGTTCAGCCCATGGTGACGGTCATTCTATTCGGCGGCGGTTTTGATGCGCGGCCTGTCAATCATCTCGCACGGTCATTGGGGTGGAACGTGGAAGTCACCGACGAATGCGTGGCTCACATTGCACCCATTTTCTTTCCCGATGCAACGAGGCTGTCACTTTGTCAACGGGAGTTCATCGATCGCGAATTTCGGATCACACCGTATACCGCTTGTGTGCTGATGTCGCACAATTATGAATACGACCGGGATGTGTTGAGGAAGCTCGTGAACAGCGAGGCGCCTTATATCGGGATTCTTGGACCCCGCAAACGTTTTGACCGAATGCTGGAGGAGTTCCAGTCCCAGGGCCTTCAGTTGACCAGTCAACAACTGAGTCGGATACACTCGCCAATTGGCCTGGATATCGGCGCAGAAGCTCCGGATGAAATTGCTGTTTCAATCATCGCAGAAATCCAAAGCACATTTGCGGGACGTTCCGGCGGGTTTCTTAAATACCGAACTGGCCCCATCCATCAACGTCAGACGGGATCCGATGAAGTCTTTAAACAGGTGTACCTGAATGAGCCGGGAAGGCGCACTCGGAATAGCCAATGAATACGCACATCCTGCTACTGGCTGCCGGGTCATCCTCACGAATGGGACAATCCAAGCAGCTGATGAAAATTCAAGGTATACCGATGCTTGTTCATGCCGCTCGTGAGGCGGCGGCCGCATGCCCGAATGTTACCGTTGTGTTGGGTTCCGAAGCAGACGCTCACCGGGAGGTGTTGAAAGGGCTGCGGGTAAACACAATCGAGAACAGTGAGTGGCAGCGAGGCATGGGCAACTCACTAAAATTTGGTTTAGCTGCATTGCGAGATGCGCATCCAGAAATGGATGCCGTGCTGGTTATGGTATGTGATCAGCCGGCCGTTTCCGCCGGCCACCTTAAGAAAATACTCGCGTTGGCCGAACACTCATCCCGCCCCGTTACTGCGTCGTCTTACAAGGAGACGCTGGGGGTGCCCGCTTTGTTCCGAAGAGAATTATATGATTCATTGGCTGTAATAGCAGATAGCGCGGGAGCCTCAAAATTAGTTCGTAAGCACGCCAGTCCGGCAGATACGATACCACTGATCGGAGGAGAAACAGATCTCGACACCATCAACGACTACTTGCAATTCACGGCCAGAGACGAGTAGGACACATTGTGGAATACCGCTACTTTCGCAGTAGAGCTAAAATTCTAATCGGATGATGCGATTGTTGGTTTTGTTGATGGCGATTGGGTCCGTGTGCGGCGCTCAGTCCAAGAGGATTCAACCCGGAAAAGTCTACGAAGCTGGGGAAGCACTATATGCTCCCCGCCTGGGATTCAAGGCAACTGTTCCTTCCGGCTGGACCGGTGTGCTGCCGCGCCAAAGCGAAGTATTCCTGCTTACCTCCACAACATCCGGAGCGGAAATTTTTGTACTCGGTCGAGAGAAAGGACCACTTGACTTACTGAAACAAGTTTGGGATGAAGGCGTAGATATGAACGGCCAAATCGGTTTGAAAGCAAAAGGCTCATCACTAACCAATGGCACGTTGTCTGCAGAGGTGATTGCCACTGGTCAATACATCAACAAAGGATTCCGGGCCTATGCTGTTGCCCGTTGTGGGGATAGCGGGCCCTGCGTTACGGCCCTTGGCGTTATGCCGGCAGAGGAATACGAAGCAGTCAGGAAAGTAGTCGAAAGTTTCATGAGTTCCAGTCTGTTTGAAGTGCCTTCATTGGCATCTCCTTATGCTGACTTCAACTGGAAAGAATTCCTCACCAACAAGATGGTCACCACCTATGCTTTTCTCGAAGACGGCTCGAAGGAGACTTCAGTTCATCTGTGTGCCAGCGGAAAGTTCACAGCAAAAGTGAAAAAGAAAGGCATTCTTCAACATCAGAACCCCGAATACAAAGGGAAATTGAGTGGAACGTGGTCTGTTGAAGGCATTGGTGAAAAGTGTAAACTACGGCTTGTGTTTGATAAGGGGCTTCCAGATCTGACCACCGAACTCACCATTAAAGACGAACAAATCTACTCCGGCCTGGAGCGGTATTTTGTCGCGAATAGCGATGCGTGCAAATAAAAAGGGCCTTCGGCCCTTTTTATTATGCAACAGACACGTTAGTTCTTACGTGTGTCATCCAATTCACCAAGAAACGGAATGTCATCTGAGATATTCAACCGAATGACAGTCTCCAGGTAATTCTCCAGTTGAATAAACTGCGCCGCGCGCTTTTTGGAGATAACCTTTGCCATCTTGCCGAAAGTTGATTGCTGCAGTTTGGTAAAGGACATCTGGTTTTCCAGGGAGGCCTTGATCAATTCGGCCGCCTTGTCGTCGGTGAGGTTGTTGTAGTTGTTGGCATAATCAACCAGCACTTTAACGCGGGTTTTTCCGTATTCCTTGCGCTTTGTCTCATATTCATCGTACACCTTCCAGAATCCGGAGGCTTCCGCATCGGTCAGTTTCATATATTGCTCAACGATGGCGCGCTTTTCCATTCCGTAGGCGCTCTGGATCAGGTTGATTTCATCTACCGTGGGTTGGGCTTTAAGCAGAATTGCGCCCATCAAGAAGGCACCAAGAAGAATCGCTTTTTTCATTTTCAGGTCAGTTTTAGGGGTTAAAGAAGTCTATTTCCAAACAAATCCAACATTGAATGTCATGAAGTTCTGCTGGTCAGCATCCGAAGTGGCGAAGGCATTATTGTAACGCAACGCAAGAATCATGTCCATATCCATGGCCAGGTTTACGCGCACGCCCGCTTCAGGCTTGAGGGCAAAGTGCCAGTTGTCGTCCGTTACGCGGAAAATACCCATATCGGTGTATCGGTCCATGTAGATGGTTCCAATTCCCACGCCGATAAACGGATTGATTTTCTCACCGGGAGAAAGATAATAGTTGGTGGTTATGTAAATCGGCACCGCGTTAGCATATCGGAATTGCACGCCACTGTACGATGCCGTGCCGCTCGTATAGGTGTCGAACGCGCGCCGTTCATAGAAGCGATTCCAGCTGGCGTCGATACCAATGCTAATGTTGGGCTGGGGATAGAGTTTGTATTCAAGGGTGACGCCCCGCCAGCTGGTCGTGGTGATGTAATTGTTGATGGTGCCGCCAAATCCCATGGAGTATTGAACAGAGAATGAGCTCTGGGCATTCGCTGTGGTTATGGATACCCCGGCGATGAGCACAAGAAGAATGATTTTTTTCATAAGTCCGTTTCGTTTCGGGGTGATCAATTCGTTTTGAGATAAGGTGACTGCTTAAAGGTCTGGTCAACGCCGTTCTTAATACGGTCGATATCATAGCCTCCCTGTAGCAGTCCATTCATAGCACCTGTCCACACAACACGGACGCTTCCGTCGGTGCTTTCATCACTGGGTGAAGTCATCGTCATTAACAAGGTTCCTGTGGTGTACGTGCTGACCGGGTAGTAGGGGTAGTACCAACCGCCGCCGCAATAATAGGGGTAGTACCAGCACCAGTATCCTCCCCAATAACCACCGGTGATAATCGTCGTGGTTGACCAGGCCGCCGGGAGCAGTTGAACATCCGGGAACGCATTAACATCCACCTTGGTCCAACCCAGCGCAGTCATATTGGCCTCAATTTGCGCGAGAATGGGTATTCCATAGATGTCTTTGATGTATTCCGGCGGAGCCAACGGATCACCCGTGACCTTTACAATCTTGTCCGGAAGAGAATAAGTGCCCTTGGCTTTAAAGTCAAACTTGTTGTCGTAATTGGTATACACCAGGTCCAACTCTTCGGTATAGTCGGGGCCCTGGATTGAGCATCCCCAGAGCAATAGCTGGGAAGCCACCACCGTCAACGCAATCAATTTCCTTCTCATAATGGTATGATGATTTGAGTGTTATTCAACGATTAACGCACTTTGAATTCAAGGCCTCCGGTGAAGCCGAGTTGGGTGGCCGTGGTGGTTGTACCGGCGCCGGCTCCTCCAGTTCCAAAATAGAGTCCAATTCCTTGCACGGGCATCATAAGTTGTGTTTGAATCATGATGCCAATCTTGTCATTGACATGGTAGACAGCCCCCAGTCGTGCTCCAACCGCAAATTTCCAGGTCTCCGAGGTAACGGTGGAATTAAAAATGGCTGCCCCGACAAGTACACCACCATAAGGCGCAACTTTAGCATTGAAGTCCGGGCTGTGTTTCGAGCCGAGCATCAGGTAGCTTACTGAGCCGCTTGTGTTGGTGACCTTGGGATTCCACCCGTAGGAATAATCTGTTACTTTGAATGTGGTCGACTGGTAGCTATACAGCAAGTCGACGGCCAGATTACTTGATTTCTCATACGACAAGTTAAGGCCAAAATGGCCGCCATCGCCAATGATGCCGTCGCCATAGTAGCCGTACACTTTGTCCTGCACGGTGTACCCGCCGAAGGCAGTAAGCTTTACACCTTGGCCGAACGTTGGAACCACCAAAGCGGTCGCCAAAAGAAAGGACAAGAAAACAGTTGATCTATTCATAAGGGGAGGTTAAGTAGATGGGAGGCAAAAGTATTATTTCCTTAGTTATTAGCCAAGGCGATGCTGCCGTCTTACGTCTATCGGCCGTACTTGTTACGCAGTATGCGGTTTATCGTTGCAAGGTACTCGGTGTCCGCCACCATGCTGCCTGATTTTTGTCAGTAGGCAAACGACCGTAAGCCTTATGAAATGGGCATTGGATTTTACGATATTGTTCATCATTTCCACCCTACTATGAACGAGGACCTGAAGCCTGTTGAAGACTCCCCTTATGTTCGACCCGCTATTGAGGTTGCATTGCGCCTCGGGTTGCTGGCCGCACTGTTATTTTGGTGCCTTGCCATACTTAAGCCATTTATTCCACTTCTCATCTGGGGCGTCATTATCGCGGTCACCTTATTCCCCTTTTTCAATGCGCTAAACAAGCGCTTGAAGAACCGGAGCGGGCTCACTGCCACCCTATTGGTGGTATTTTTACTAACTATTATCATTATTCCTTGCGTGCTCCTGGCTGACTCCCTCCTCGACGGAATTCGCCACCTCCGAGAGACCTATCAGCAAGAAGGAAGTTTGATACCACCCCCGGACGAGCGGGTTCAGTCATGGCCTGCATTTGCTAAACCAGTCGTTGATCTCTGGCGACTGGCCGCAACGAGTACACAGACATTTGTCACGCAATACCGTGAACAACTTGAAGACATAGCAAAATGGGTGTTCAAGGCGCTTACAGGAGTGGGTGTTGGCATACTTGAGTTTATGGTAGCCGTGATCATCGCTGGTGTGATGCTCGCCTATGCCAAATCAGGCGGTGACGCGGCCGAGCGTGTGTTTATCCGGCTCATCGGAAAGCGCGGTCAGGAGTTTGTAAAACTTACCGAAACAACAATCCGTCAAGTGGTAAAAGGGATTCTCGGCGTTGCCATCATACAGACGATCATGGCAAGTCTTGGCTTCTTTATTGCCGGAGTTCCTCTTGCCGGCTTATGGGCAGTCCTGTGCTTAATAATGGCCATCATTCAGATTGGCGTGGGGCCCATCGTAATTCCGATTATTATTTACGTTTGGTCAACGGCATCAACGCTGACCGCTATCCTGTTCACGGTGTGGTGTATCATCGTGCTGACGATCGACAACGTATTAAAACCCTGGCTCCTTGGTAAGGGCGCCCCGGTTCCGATGCTGGTCATATTCCTGGGCGCTATTGGTGGATTTGTGGCAACCGGTTTCGTGGGGCTTTTCCTAGGCGCAGTGATCCTATCGTTAACCTACAAACTTGCCCTCGAGTGGATGTCCTTGGGCGGCCAGGGTGCCCCAACCGAGGAATCTACATCAATTAATTCCAAAACCTGATGTAGGTCATGTCAACCACTGGCACCAATTGATTATCCTCGCATCACGGCGCATTTAGAAACAAAACAATAAGCCATGAAAACCCAACTCAAACTCTTTGTTATCCTGCTGCTCACGCTGCCCCTTGCCGTTTCTGCGCAAAAAGGCGGACCTCAGCAGAAAGCCGGCCAAGGCGGAGGATCACCAAGCGCTAGCGGCAACTGCTTTAAAGAATGGTATAACCTGTTCCGTGAACGCGGTGCAGCAACCGTTACGGACGGTAACCACGATGTCATACTTACGCTCCGTAACACCCAAGAGGGCACCAGCCAGTGTTATATGGGTAAAGCTGAAGTTGTCAATGGCAAGATCAAACGTCCTATTCTGATTCAGAAAGAAGACGGAAGTTTTGAGCCCTTTGCAACACTTGGAAAGGGGCTGGATCCAGGGTTCGCCAAGACAATGACCGAGGATGAATTGAGCACCATTACCGATGGCATGAGTGTCAATTTTCTCATGGCGGACAATGAATATGGAAGAATCTTCTTCTATACGTTCATCAACGAGAAACCCAAGGCCCTGAAGAAAGCGCCGTCTGCCAAAGCCCTTGTCAAGAACTGACAAAAATCATCACTATGTAAAAGACCAGGCCGGGAGCCTGGTCTTTTCTTTTCAGGATATTTGCGACTCCGGTGTTGCACAAAATTTGATACCTTGAAACCCCACTTAATAACCTTCGCATGTATCGCTTATTGATTCTTATTTCCTTCCTTTTCGCGGCTTCATGTAAAAAGGAGCAGAGCACACAACAACAGGCCCCTGAAGTTCCCGTATCCCAGGTCCTGCAGCAAAATGTGGATGTTACCGAAGATTTTGTCGGCCAGACCTATGGGGGATCCGATATCGAAATCAGGGCGCGGGTACAGGGCTGGCTCATGGGGCGACACTTCACGGAAGGAACTGAAGTGAAAAAAGGGCAGTTGTTGTACACCATCGATCCTTTGCCCTATCAAACCAAAGTGGAAGTTGCCCGCGGTCAATTGGCAGAAGCTGATGCGATGCTGGTAAAGGCCAAGAACGATCTGGACCGCATCAAGCCGCTCGCCGAAATGAATGCAGTAAGCCAACGCGAATTAGTGGCCGCTCAAGGTAATTACGATGCCGCCGCGGCTCGAAGAAAAGCAATGGCTGCCAACCTCGAAAATTCTCAAATCGAACTTGGCTACTGCCGCATTACTGCACCCATCGATGGCACCATCGGCATTAGTAAGGCAGACGTCGGTGACTTCGTTGGCGGAATCAACATGCTGGTCTTGAATACCTTGTCAAGCATCAATGCCATGCGCGTACGATTCTCCATCTCGGAGCGGGAATACCTGGCCTTCCGCAAACGCATTCTCTCCGGCGAGAAAATTAACAGTGAAGCACAATTGATTCTTGCCGATGGAACGATACATCCTCAAAAGGGCCAACTCAATGCAGCCAACCGGGAGATTGACGCAACGACCGGAACCCTGACTCTTGAAGCCATCTTCCCCAACCCGGACAAGATTCTCCGTCCCGGCCAATTCGCCCGGGTGCGCATGGTCGTTGAATCATTGCCCGGCGCCCTCCTTGTTCCTCAACGCGCGGTTACAGAAATCCAGGGAATCTACCAGGTCTACGTGGTTGACAAGGATAATAAGCTGCAGATCAAAGTCGTTGAGGCCGGCAATCGATTTGGTGAAAACTGGATCATCAAGAAAGGTCTCGAGCCGACGGACAAGGTTGCGTTAGTCGGCAACGCAGCCCTCCGGGTGAACACCGTGATCACGCCGGTCCCTGTGAAATCAGAAGGTTCGAAAATTTAATCCGCCATGGCAGAATTTTTCATCCGACGGCCTATCGTGGCCATGGTGATTTCAATCCTCATCGTGTTGGTGGGATTGATTTCAATGCAGTCACTACCCATTGCACAGTACCCGGACATCACGCCGCCGGAAGTGCAGGTAACAACCACGTTTCAGGGCGCCAATGCCATTAACGTAGAGCAGGCGGTTGCCACACCCATCGAACAAAAAGTGAACGGCGTGGAGAACATGATCTACATGAAATCCATCAACGCGAGTGACGGCTCACTAACGCTGCGGGTTTCCTTCCAGGTCGGAGTGGACCTGGACAACTCAAACATGTTGACGCTGAACCGGGTGAACCAGGCAGAAGCCATCCTCCCGAATGAAGTGAAGGCCATGGGGGTAGTGACCAAGAAAGCACTCGCCTTCCCGCTCATGCTGGTTGGCTTGAAATCACCCAAAGGCACGTTCGACAACTACTTTCTTTCCAACTACGCAAACATCAACATCGTTGACGCACTTTCCCGCATCCAGGGTGTTGGCGACGTAAAACTATTTGGGGGTAGCGATTATTCGATGCGGATATGGGTTAAGCCGGATCAACTGGCCAAACTCGGGCTCAGCGTAGGTGACCTTATTAATGCGGTCAAAGCCCAGAATGCTATCGCTCCTGCCGGTAAGTTCGGGGGTAACCCGGCGCCGGAAGGAACTCAATTCACTTACACGGTCATGCTCAAAGACCGGCTCGTGACAGAAAAGGAATTC
Organism: Cyclobacteriaceae bacterium; assembly: GCA_044221195.1. GTDB lineage: Bacteria > Bacteroidota > Bacteroidia > Cytophagales > Cyclobacteriaceae > ELB16-189. Next base: position 186,729 of record JBGAPO010000003.1, on the reverse strand, counting down.
GGAGACATCATTGTGAGAACGAATCCTTCGGGTTCTCAGGTTCGCCTGAAAGACGTGGCTCGGTTGCAGCTGGGTACCGAGAACTACAACTCAGCGGGTAGAATCAATTCACAGCCGGGTGCGGCGATTGCCATCTACCAGGTGCCCGGTTCAAATGCATTGGATGTTGCCAAGAAGGTGAAAGAAACAATGATCGAACTCGAGGCAAGATTTCCGGAAGACCTGACATACCTGATTCCACTGGATACAACACTGGCCGTCGAGGCGGGTATCGAAGAAATCATTCATACACTTTTTGAGGCGGTGGTTCTCGTCATCCTGGTGGTCTTTATTTTCCTCCAAAATTGGAGAGCCACGCTTATTCCCTTGCTGACTGTACCGGTATCATTGATCGGTACGTTCATGGTCTTTCCTCTCCTGGGATTTTCGATCAACGTACTATCGTTACTTGGCCTCGTGCTGGCCATTGGTATTGTGGTGGACGATGCCATCGTGGTTGTAGAGGCTGTCATGCACCACATCGAACATGGCAAGACACCCAAAGAGGCAACGGTGCAGGCCATGAAAGAGGTGTCTGGTCCTGTCGTTGCCATCGCACTTATTTTGTGCGCGGTATTTGTACCGGTGGCCGGGATGGGCGGGATTACGGGTAGTTTATACCAGCAGTTCGCGATTACCATTGCCATCTCCGTAGCATTCTCTGCCTTCAACGCCTTGACGTTGAGTCCTGCCCTGAGTGCACTCCTGCTTAAACCCGCACAAAAGACGGGCGGAATCCTTGGGAAATTCTTTGATGGATTCAACCGGGTATTCGACCGCGTCACCACCGGCTATGTGGGGTTCGCGTCCTACTTCATGAAGAAGGTTGTTCGCACCGTGATCCTTGTTGGCATTCTCATCGCTGCGATTGTGATGCTGGGCAGCCGGATACCGGGAGGCTTTGTCCCGGAGGAAGACCAGGGCTACTTCCTGGTTAACGTTCTGTTGCCCGATGCTTCTTCACTGGAACGGACCGGAGCAACCTGTGCTGCAGTTGAAAAAATACTGGCGAAAGAAGAGTCCATTGAAACATTTACGGCCATCAATGGATTCAGCATGTTAACAAACTCCTACTCGCCCAACTTCGGATTCTTCTTCGTGTCAATGAAACCTTGGGAAGAACGCCCGGAAACTACAGTTGCTAACCTGATGCGAAAACTCAACCGTGAACTGGCCACGCAGATTCCGGAGGCAACCGTATTCGCTTTTGGTCCGCCCCCTATCCAGGGCTTGGGGTCGTCAGCGGGATTTACCATGATGTTGCAGGATCGGGGTGGAAATTCCCCTCAATACCTTTCTGACAATACGATGAAATTCATCCAGGCAGCAAGTCAGCGGCCGGAAATTGGGCGCATCTACACCACCTACCGCACCAATGTGCCCCAAGTTTATCTTGATGTTGACCGGGACAAAGTCCTCAAACTCGGCCTCCGGCTGGAGGATGTCAACCAAACTATCGGAGCCGCCTTGGGAGCCGCTTACATCAATGACTTCAATCGATTTGGTCGTCAGTATAAGGTCTTCCTGCAGGCCGAAGGTGATTACCGTGTGAATCCGCAGGACTTGAATAAAATCTTTGTCCGTACACCTAACGGCGATATGGTACCGCTTTCCACGCTGGTTACTGTCACGCGAACCACGGGGCCTGAATTCACGAACCGATTTAACCTATACCGTGCCGCTGAACTGGGTGGGGCGCCTGCTCCCGGCTTCAGTTCCGACGAAGCACTTACGGCGCTCGAAGAAGTAGCGGCTCAGTCCTTACCCAAAGACATGGGTTATGAGTGGGCCAACATGTCATACCAGGAAAGGAAGGCGGCCGGCTCCGGAAGTATCGTGTTTCTTATGGCACTGTTGTTTGTATTCCTCATTTTGGCGGCCCAGTACGAGAGCTGGTCGTTGCCTTTTTCCGTCCTTCTAGGGACTCCTTTCGCCGTGTTCGGTGCATTTCTCGGATTGTGGCTAACCGGGTTCTTCCTGGTGGGCTACGACAACAACGTGTTCGCACAGATTGGTCTCGTGATGCTGATCGGCCTGGCCGCGAAGAATGCCATCCTCATTGTTGAATTTGCCAAAGAAGGTGTAGAGAAAGGCAAATCTGCTTTCGAAGCCGCCACAGAAGCGGCAAGGTTGCGTCTGCGGCCTATTCTTATGACCGCCTTTGCGTTTATTCTTGGCGTAGTGCCGCTGGTTCGCGCAACAGGTGCCGGGGCTGAGGGACGAAAAGTTATGGGCATGACGGTATTCAGCGGAATGTTGATCGCCACTATCCTCGGGGTATTGCTGGTTCCTTCGTTGTTTGTGATGATTGAAAAACTCGCCGGAAAAAAAGCGAAAGCCGAGGAGGGGCAAAAAGCATGAGAACGAAATTGGTAACGCTGCTCCTGGCGGTCAGTCTTTCAAGCTGCCTGGTGGGGCCCAAGGTTGACAAACAAGAAAAGAAGGCGCCGGAATCGTATCGAACTGCTGGCGTCCCGGCAGGCGACAGCACAGCGGTGATGAAATGGACTGAAGTCTACCAGGACCCGGTGCTCCAGTCCCTTATCAGTACAGCGCTTAAGCAGAATTATGACATGCTTACCGCGATGGCGAAAATTGACGAATCGCGGGCAGCCGCTGGTTATACCAAGGCCGATATTTTTCCTAGTCTGAATTATGCAGCCGGGGCAAGCGCCATCAACCTGAACAACCAACAAGCCAACGAGCTGGGTATTCAACAGCGCGATCTATTCTATGGATTGGGTGTATTATCCTGGGAACTTGACATTTGGGGAAAGGCACGACATGGTAATAGGTCGTCGAAAGCGGAATTGACGGCATCCATTGAAAATCAACGCGCCGTAACGGCAAGCCTCGTATCGCAGGTTGCGACGCTATACTTCCAGCTTAGGGGTCTTGATGATCGATTGGCGATTGCCCAGGCCACACTCGCGCTGCGCAAAGAAGCCACTCGGCTCATCACGATCCGTTTCAAAGGAGGAGAGGTCGCTGAACTAGACAAGTTTCAGGCTGAAACGCAGGAAGCGATTGCCGCTGCGCTTGTCCCCAGTCTTGAGCGCGACGTACGGCAAACCGAAAATGCACTGAGTGTTCTGTTGGGTAAGATGCCCGGGGAGGTTGAAAGGGGGCTTCAAAACAGGGAACAACGGATTGTACAAATACCGGCCGGCCTTCCTTCCGAACTTCTGGCCCGCCGTCCGGATGTACACCAGGCTGAGCAGCAGTGGATCGCGCAGAATGAACGCGTCGGAGTTTACCAGGCCGCGCGGTTTCCAACCATCAGCCTCACTGGCGCGCTTGGTGTCGCCAGCAATGACTTGTCAGCTATCGCCTCTGAAAGCGGTGTGTGGCACCTGGCGGGGGGCATAACAGGCCCTTTGTTTGCCTTCAATAAGAACAAGCGGCGGGTTGAGATTGAAAAGGCAAAAACTGAACAATCACGGCTGCGCTATGAAAAGGCAGCGCTCACTGCATTCGCTGAAGTCGAGGATGCACTGATTGCTGTCAACACCTATGCCCGGGAATATGAAGCCCGGCAGAAGCAAGTTGAAGCCGTTCGTGGGGCAACACGGTTATCACGCGAGCGTTATGATAGTGGTTTCACCAACTACCTGGAGGTTCTGGACAACGAACGTACACTACTGGACGCTGAACTTCAGGCGTCTACCACATTGCAGCGCCAATTGCAGGCCACCGTGACACTTTACAAAGCGCTGGGCGGCGGTTGGCAATAGTCTTCTCCTAGCCTGGTGCGCCGTATCTTTGCACTATGGCCGGGGGGAAAAAGGTTGACTGGTTGTTTTTCACGTTGGGGATTTTCCTCATTTTTTGCATCCCGTCTGCTCATGCGCAGAAAAACTCGCGGGACTCGCTTAGTTTGAAGCAACTCGAGAAGACGGATTTGATCGATTTTGGTTCACGTTTATTCGCATCCAAGATCTCCCGTCGACAGGATGACGATACAGAAGGTAAAGTTCACTTTTCGGTCATTCCCATTGCTCCAGCCTCCTCGGGTGGAAAAGGAGAAATCTCCATTTCTGCGATTAACGCTTCCTTCTATATGGCGAAGCAAACCAACCTGAGCACCATCTATTTCTACCCCTATACCAATTTCACCACCAGTTATGGCCTGTTGCTTTCTCCTTACATCTGGTTTCCCAGGAATGAATGGAACGGCAGCGGAGACTTTCGCATTCTTTATAACGCCATGCGCGACTGGGGACTTGGCGGCGGGGTGCCGGCAAGCGATTACACCATCATCCAACATTCACAGGTCCGTACCTATTTCTCGGCGCTCACCCGTGTGCGGCCGAACTTCTATCTCGGTGTCGGGTATAACCTCGACTACTTTTGGGGTGTCACAGAAGAGGACCCTACACCAGAAACGCCAAGCGAATTCAAGCAATATGGCATTGGAACAGACTCACGATCCGTTTCATCAGGCATTACCATCAATATTCTTCGAGACAACCGACGGAACCCGGTGAACCCGGAGAATGGCATGTATACTGCGCTGATCTTCCGCGCCAACCGAAAATCGATGGGAAGCACGGAAGACTGGGGCTCTGTTTATTTCGACATCCGCCGGTACATGTCATTCTCAAAAACAAGGCACAAGATTCTTGCCGGACGCGCTTTCTACCTGGGCACCTTCGGACGGGTTCCGTATCTCAATTTGCCGGCCACTTTTGATGACCCCTCCGGTCGTGCCGGCAGGGGTTACTTTGCCAATCGTTTCCGCGGCGCCCAATGGATTTACGGAGAAGTAGAATATCGTTTCGACATTTCCTCCAGCGGATTTTTCGGAGGCACGCTGTTTGCCAATACGCAAACGTATTCCAACAAGGCGGGGGCTTTTTCGAATGTTAACTTTGCCTCCGGGTTTGGCTTGCGCCTTAAGTTCAATCGGCGCTCCAATACAAACCTCACCCTTGACTTTGCCTACGGTGCAGAGGGCTGGAACTGGTACATCAATTTGGGGGAGTATTTCTAGCTTGACAAACGTCACCGTTCAAATCCGGTAAATCAATTATATTTATCGCCATCAATTTTTAAACCCCATGAAGAAACTCACTACTTACTTCTCCCTGATCCTGCTGGCTTCCTGCAGCAGCATCAGCACCACCTATGACTTTGACAGTTCTGTTGACTTCGCCAAGTACAAGACGTACGAGTTTACTGACGAGGCCAAGAACTTTCCCATCCAGGAACTTGACCGGCAGCGTGTTCTTACCGCCATCGAAAACGAGATGACGGCAAAAGGATTTACCAAGTCAGCCTCCAGCCCGGATGTTCTTGTTGATATTCAGGTGAAACTGGAGCAAAAACAAACGGCCACGGCCACGAATACAGGAGGCTATGGCGCATACCGATATGGATGGGGCGCGGGTTATGGCGGCACGACTCATATCAATGTCGAGAACTATGTAGAGGGTACACTCTTCGTGAACATGATCGACAAGTCGACCGAGAAGTTGGTATGGCAAGGCCGCGGAACGAAGACGCTGGAAGATCATCCCTCGCCCGAAAAGAAACAGCAGAACATCACCTACGGTGTTCAGCAGATTTTCAAGACCTATCCACCCAAGAAGAAGTAATCCAATGGCGGGCTCAGGTGACTAGAAATTACCTGAGCCCGCCATTTTCATTTTTTAGTTGTGGCTCCGTTTCCTGGGAGCCCGTCATTCCCTAGAATTCGTTTACCCCGCTCACGGTAGTGTATTTGAAGCTAGGTTTCTGGTTTGGATAAACGTACTTGAACGCGCTGTGTGCCATGAGGGCCGCCTCGTGGAATCCACACAGTATCAATTTCAGTTTTCCCGGATAGGTATTGATGTCGCCGATAGCGTAGATACCCGGTACACTCGTTGAATAATCCAGCGTGTTGACCTGGATGTTGTTCTTGTCCAACGCCAATCCCCAATCGGCGATTGGTCCCAACTTGGGGCTGAGTCCATAAAGTGGAATAAGGTAATCGGTCTGGATATCAATGGACTGCTGGTTCTTATCCAGGAGGGTAACAGAATCCAGTCGTCCCGCCCCATGCACGGCCTGAAGATCGGCGTTCATGTGGAGGTCTATCTTTCCTTCGCGGGCGAGCGTAAATACTTTTTCCCCGGAATCGGGCGCGCCACGGAACGTTTCATTTCGATGAACCAGCGTCAGTTTCCCGGCAATCGAAGAAAGGAAAATTGTCCAATCAAGTGCAGAGTCTCCGCCGCCAGCCAACACTACGCGTTTGCCACGGAACACCTCGGGATCCTTGATCATGTACAGGATTCCATTATCCTTTCCCTCGTATTTCTCCAGGTTCTCTATGGCCGGCTTTCGCGGTTCGAAGGAGCCCAAGCCTGCAGCAATCACGATGGCTTTGCAACGGATCATCGTGCCCTCCGAGGTCGTCACTTCAAAGCTCCCGTCATCGAGTTTATTGACCATCCGCACCCGCTCACCCAGTGTAAACGTGGGTTTGAACGGGGCGATCTGCTTCATCAGGTTGTCGACCAATTGCTGGGCATTAACCTCCGGGTATCCCGGGATGTCATAGATGGGTTTCTTCGGATAGATTTCCGCCAGTTGTCCGCCAACCTGAGGCAATACATCCACGAGGTGGCACCTCATTTTGAGAAGACCTGCTTCAAAAACTGCAAAGAGGCCGACTGGGCCAGCTCCGATAATGCAAATGTCCGTAATCACCATGCTCACTCCTATAAAAAGAGCCCGCCTACACTCCTACGGAGTTTCGGCGGGCAATGTCGGGATGACTGGATTCGAACCAGCGACCTCTACGTCCCGAACGTAGCGCACTAGCCGGGCTGTGCTACATCCCGATATGGGACGGCAAAAATAAGCAAACCGTTGGATTTCCAATCGGGGACAGGCGAATCCCCACAGAACCCGTTGTTAGGTTCAGAACCTCAGGCCAATTCCTCCCATTGCACACCCCACACTGCCTGCGTTCTGAATCGCATTAGAGAGCCAGAGGAACTCATATTCCGCACTAATGAACAGTTTGTCGCTGGCCCAATACATCACGCCTGCGCCGATGCTGCCGGACATTCCCCATTGAGAGTCACTGGTATTCACGACGGTGCCCGAGTACGATCCCGTAGAAATTTGAGTGCCCAGGGAGCCTCGCGCGAAGACTTTGAATTTCTCTCCACCCACCATATAACGCGCCACAAACGCGATCGGGATTGACGTAATCTTCACCGTACCATTCGTGACCGTTGCCGACATCTGCACATAGCCAATTGAACCCCCCATAGTCCATTTGTCACCCATGGGCTGAAATTCCCAAGCACCATTGATCTTAAATCCTGTCAATGATGAATTCAACGCATTTCCGCTTGACGTTGCTGAACCTCCCTGGATAACCATCAGGTTCTCTTGGGCGAAAGCATATCCGGCCGACAAGGCAAAGGCAATCAATAGCACATGTGCATGCTTCATAAGGGACTTGGATTTAACTGGAAAGTTATCTGAATTCCGGCAATTGGGAGCAATTTGGGTAACTTCCGAATGGAGGTTGTAACCTTTTTTAACCCACCCGGTAACAAGGTCAGAATTCACGAAAGAAAGGATTCTGGCCCCAAACAGCGCACTGGATGACGGACGAACAGCTCATGGAAGCCGTGAAGAACGGTGATCTTCAGCAGGCTTCCCTGTTGTTTGATCGGTACCACAAACGGCTCTACCACTACCTCGTGCGCATGACGTTCGACCGCGATCTCGCCGAAGACCTCACGCAAAATGTCTTCGTGCGGATGCTGCGGTACCGCACATCCTATAAAGATGGCTTGAAATTTCAGTCGTGGATCTACCAGGTGGCCCGTAATGTCTTTTCGGACCATTACCAGGCCACCCGGAATCAGAACCGCAGCGAAATGGACATTGAACAAATCAGCGACCGACTGGCAGATGCAAATGATTCGGTGCGGCAGGAAGAACAGGAGCGATTGCTGATTCGGTCCCTGGCTATGCTCAACGACGAGCAGCGGGAATTGCTGGTGCTCACCCGCTTTCAGCACATGAAGTATGAGGAAGTCGCCAGCCTCCTTCATACGACGGTGGCGAACATCAAGGTGAAAGTTCACCGCGCCATCGGCAAGCTGCGGGAAAACTATTTCGAACTCGAAAAGATATGAGTATGCAACGCGAACAACTCGAATCCCTCATCATCGATTACATCGACGGCAAGCTGTCTGATAGTGACCGCGCCGCCTTGGAGCAGCAACTGGCTCGCGATCCGGACGCCTTCAAGCTCTACGAGCAGCTGCGCCACGTGATGAAGGCGATGGATCAGTCGAAGTTGACTGAGCCCCGGGCACAGATGAAAGTGACATTTGAACGGGCGCTGGCGGAAGAAATGCGACGGAAGCCGGAAGGCCGCCAGGTTCACTTCTCGTCAGCTTATTTCCGGGCGGCAGCCGCCGTGGCTTTGGTCGTTTCCGGAGTTGCCGTAGGATTCTGGATTTCCTCCCAGCAACGGCAAAACGATGAACTCGTTGCACTTCGAAATGAAATGGAGATCACCAAACAAATGATGCGATCCATGCTGGGCAATGAGGGCTCCGCCAGTCAGCGGCTGCAGGGTGTGCGCGTCGCGCTTCAGATGACTTCAGCCGACGACGACGTGGTTCAGGCGCTCGTCCGCACCCTGAATGAGGACCCCAACTCGAATGTGCGGTTAGCGGCATTGGATGCCCTGGGCAAGTTCCAGATCGAGCCCGCTGTAAGAAAAGCGCTGATCGGCTCGCTGTCGACACAGAAGGACCCCGTGGTGCAGATTGCCCTCATCCAATTGCTCGTGCGGATGAAGGAGAAGACTGTCATCAAAGATCTCGAACGGATGGTGGAAGACGAACAGAACATAAAAGCAGTAAAAGACGAAGCCTACAATGGCATTCTAAAACTCTCTTAATAAAGCCAACATGAAAAAACTACTTATCCTCCTCGCTGCCTCACTTTGCTTTGGTAACGTTGGGGCCCAGGAATACAAGATCGCCAAAAGTTCAGGGCGCCTGGAGATAAACATCGGACGCGTCACCGTAGAAGGCTATGGCGGCAATGAGATCATCTTCGGCGGTAAAGACCGTAACCGGAAAGAAGACGATCGGGCAAAAGGACTGAAAGAAATCAATGGCCTCGGCATTGAGGATAACACCGGTCTTGGCATTAATGTCGAAGAGAAGGGCAGTTCTATAGTTGTCCGACAGCTGAAAAAAATGAATTCTCCCGACATCCGTATCCAAGTTCCGAAAGGTGTGACCGTTTCGTATGCATTTGAATCACAATACGGCGGTGATGTGGTGTTCAGGAACATCGAATCGGAAATCGAATTTGCGTCAAACTACAATAGCCTGGAAATGATCAACGTTACCGGGCCCGTGACAGTAAAAACCATCTACGGACACATTGAGGCGAGCTTTGATCAGAATGTAAAAGGACCACTATCCATTGTTTCCGTGTACGGTTATGCCGATGTAACCCTGCCGGTTACCATCAAGGCCAACCTTCGCATGAGTACATCCTATGGTGAACTATACGCCTCCCCCGACTTCAAGATTGACGTGGATCGTTCGATGGATGACGAGAACCGCGTCAGCGGAAAGATCAATGGGGGCGGAATGACAATTGACATCAACAGCAGCTACGGCAAGGTCTATCTCCGGAAGAAATAGTTCATAACAAATTACCTACCCGTGAGACTCATCAGCATTCTTCTCGTGTTCCTGGCGGCGGCCAGCTCTGCTCAAACAAAACTGGAAAAGACGATTCCGGTAAAAGTCGGTCAGCACGTACGATTCACATTTGACTACCCGGAGTTGATCAGGGTCAGCACGTGGGACAAAAATGAAATCTCCATCCATGGCACAGTGAGCATCAACGATGGTGAGAGTGACGCAGCTTTCGTTCTCGACACCCATACCCAAGGCGATGTACTTGATGTCCAGGGGAAGATCAAAGATATGGAGGAACTGCCCCAACGCATCACCATCATGAGGAACGGCATCAAAACAGTATTCAAGAATGAAGCAGAATTCAAGAAGTACAAGAAAGAAAACAATTTGGGCAACTTCGATATGTTGAACCGAGGACTCGACATGGATATCACGCTGGACATCAAGGTTCCGGCCAACGTGCAAACATCTGTCATCTCCGTTTACGGAATGGTAGAAGTCAGGCAGTTCAATGGGCCGCTACGCGTGGAAGCCACCTACGGCGGAGTCGACGCATCCATTTCAGAAAGCGTCACCGGCGAACTCACTGCCGAGACGAACTACGGTCACATTTACAGCGATCTTAACCTCCGCAGCCGGGAAGGCATACGCGACGAAGATTTTCACACCGTGGTATCCGCCAAACTGGGGAATGGTCCCGCTTATCGATTGGAGTCGCCCTACGGAAATGTTTATCTACGCCGCTTCAAATAGCTGTAACCTCTGAATCGGCCGCCAGTAACAGAAGAAAAAAGAATCAACAAATGAAAAGAAACATTCTCCTGACCGCGGCTCTCTTGATTGCTGTCGGTCCCGTCTTCTCGCAGGAATACAAGCTCGCCAAGAATACCGGCAAACTCGTATTGAAGGAAATCAACAGGGTCACTATCGAGGGAACCAACGGCAATGAAATTGTCTTCACGTCGCTGGATGGCCAATCGGATAAAGACAGCCGGGCAGCCGGACTTCGGGCGATCAACAGCCTGGGCCTGGAGGACAATACCGGCGTAGGTCTTGCCGTAGTAGACAAAGGCAACACGTATGAGGTTTACCAACTCAAGAAGATGGACGGACCGCGCGTTAAGATCCTTGTGCCCAAAGGCGTCAGTATTTCCATTTCACACTCCTCTCCTTATGGTGAAGACATCCGCATCCGCAACGTTGAAAACGAGATTGAATCTTCCACCGTACACACGGGTCTCAAGTTGGACAATGTCACAGGTCCGCTGAATATCAAGACTGTACATGGAGAAATTGAAGCCGATTTTAGTGGTGGCATAAAGAGCCCCATTCACCTCATCTCTACGCATGGACTGGTTGATGTCACGCTGCCCGCGGCTACAAAGGCCACCCTGTCTATGCGCACTGACTGGGGCGAAATCCTCGTAGATCCTGCCCTCAAAATCGAAGTTGAATCTTCCGGCGACATGGTAAAATACAGCGCAAACCGGGTAAGCGGGAAGCTCAATGGCGGCGGAATCGAGATGGAACTGAAGTCTACGCACAACAACATCTACCTCCGCAAAAAGTAGTCATCTGACGCGAGGGTCCTACCGAAGTAGGGCCCTCGTGTCTTTATGAAATAATTCTACTCCCATGAAGTTTCTTCTTCTCAGCCTTCTTACCCTTTCGTCTCTGGCTTCTGCGCAGACGAAAATCGAGAAATCCATTCCCATCAAGTCTGGTCAAAAAGCTGTATTCCATTTTGACTATCCCCAGGCAACCTTCTTGATGCATGACAAGCCTGAAATTCTCATTACCGGGACTGTCAGCATCAACCAAGGCGAACATGACGGTGCCTTCCAGTTGGAAACAACGGCCACCTCGACGGAAGTTACAGTCACATCCCTCCTTAAAGACAAAGAAAATATCCCGCACCGCATCAGTATCAAAAAGGGTGACCGGGAGTATTTTTTCAAAACCGGCGATTTCAACGCGCCCGAAGTTCAAAAGTTCCTTGCCGAAAACGGCAACGAATACACCTATCGATCCAGCGGCATCATGCACGACATCAAGCTTACCATTTTTGTGCCCCAAAGCACTCCGTTACAAATTGATTCCAAGTATGGAATAATTGAAGTCACGAGCTTCGACGGTCCACTTACGGTGGTGAGCAAGTATGGTGGTGTGGATATTACGTTCGCCACGACACCAAAAGGGACGATCAACGCGAGGAGCCAGTATGGCGAGATTCTTACCAACCTCGACACCCGCTTTGATCAAATGCCCGGTAGTGGAAAAGAAGGCAAGCATTGGACGGAAATCTCTGCCAATTTGGGCAAAGGTCCCGCCGTCTCGGTTGAGTCCAAGTATGGCAACGTCTATTTACGGAAAGGCAAATAGGAACGAATTGCCAGAGGGCAAATCAACTTCCGATCGAATTACCAATTATTAGGCAAGACTTTTCCACAGGTAAAGCACCGCATACGCTTCCCAGCCTTTGTAGTTCTTAAAGATTCTTCTTACGCGAGCCAGGCTTGGCTTCGATTTGAGATCGAGTTGTTGGCGGATAGCGTTGTGAAGTCCCGCATCCTCCAACGGAAATGCGTCTGGATAACGAAATGTCTTCATCAGCGCATAGTTGGCCGTCCAGTTACCGATGCCTTTGATCTTGCGGAGCTCAGTTTTAGCATCTTCCAGCGAAAGTTGAGACAGCTTTTGCTTCGATACGTCACCACGGCAAAAAGCCTGCGCGATGTTTATGGTGTAGGCAGCCTTCTGGCGTGAGAACTGCAGGGCTAACAGTTGCTCCGGTCTGATTTCACTAACAGTAGCCGGTGAAGGAAACAGGAAATGCGGCTGATTATTCCACTGCAGTTGCTGCCCGAAGCCGGTGACGAAACGGCTCTTTAGTGTGTAAGCAAACGCCAGGTTGATTTGCTGTCCCAGTACCGCCCATACCAACGATTCAAACAAATCCGGTTGTCCAACGATGCGGTAGCCATAGAAGGCTTTCACCAGGGGCTTCAGCAATTCATCCTTCTGCGCCATCCGGTAAAACGGTCTCAGATCCGTGTCAAGGTCGAACCACTCTCGGATGTAGTCCTTTACCGCATCCTTTTCCAACTCATTCAATCTGCCGTTCAGGATCTCGACCAATAAGCCCCTCCCCTTCTCACGCACACGAAACACGATGTTGTTTCCGTCGAGGTCAAGTGCCTTGATCACATGCTCACCTTCCACCCGGTGCAGGACTTCCTTGGGCGACCGCTTCAAGAAGGCAAGTGAGTGTCCAAAATTGAACTCATCGGGCGCTTTGATCTCTATCTTTTCCACGGTTCGCAAATTGCATATTTCTTCCACGCATTTTCTAGTGCCGTGATGCATACGCAATGAAATAATTACAAGCGTCACTCCCTGTAAATCGCAACAATCGGGTTGATGCATCTCCGACTGCCATGCAACTTCGTGCATATGAAAGACGTCGTCTCATTGCCCTGGACCGAATTGGAGCAACAACTCAATGCGCAGGGATACGCACATATAGCCGGGCTTGTTTCAGAAGCCGAGTGCAACGAACTGATCCCGCAATACAGCTCAGTATCCCTTTACCGAAATACAATTAACATGGAGCGGTACCGGTTTGGAAAAGGCGAGTATAAGTATTTCAACTATCCTCTCTTGCCACAAATTGCACGTTTGCGTAAGGATTTCTATCCCCCGCTGGCGAAGTTGGCGAATCAATGGTCAGAAGCCCTTGACCTGGGCTTCCGATATCCCGACTCGCACGAGGCATTCCTGGAGGCCTGCCGCAAAGCCGGTCAGGTTAGGCCGACGCCGTTGATCCTGAAATATGAAACCGGAGGTTACAATACGCTGCACCAGGATTTGTACGGTGAAGTGTATTTCCCATTCCAGATCGTTCTGCTTCTGACGGAACCGGGACGGGATCACCGTGGTGGGGAATTGGTCTTTGTTGAGCAGTTGCCACGGGCACAGTCGCGCGCCACAGTGCTTACTCCAAAGCAGGGTGATGCTGTAATCTTCACCACGAATTTCCGTCCGGCGCGGGGATCACGCGGATATTACCGGTCGCGTATGAAACATGGCGTAAGCGTTGTAACTTCCGGTACCCGCTATGCTTGCGGAGTAATTTTTCACGACGCTGCGTGATTGCCCATACCGAACTTACCCGCCAGAAGTTGCAGGCCCTTATACAGGCCGGGGAAATAAAGTTTGCCGGCAACCGAAAACTGAGGATCTACGGACTACTGACATGCAGTTCGGGAAAACGAATGAAGTTGGAAAATCGCGTATTCTTCAAGGATGCTATGGAGGCAAGACAACTCGGGTACCGCCCTTGTGGGAGATGTATGCGCAGCGGCTTTCTTCAATGGAAAAAGGGAAATAGTTTAGTTGGCTAACCAGCATTGGCTGAGAACGAAAAATCACTTGCGAAAAAGATCGCGAAAGCCAATGGAGTCCGGCTCTCGGAGTTAGGCCTGCGTTTTGACAAGGTGGCACTTCGTTTACTTCGCAGCCTTCAGAACGAAATAGCCAACGAAGAGTTGAAAACCAAGACTATTGTGTTGACCATCACCGCCCCTATCAAACTTCCCGCAAGAACGGAATACGAACTGGTGAAGCAAATGAAGGCAATAGTGGCATCAGGGAAGAAGAACAATTCTTCACGCTCCATCCTCGGTAACCGGACACAAATCCGGGTGATTACACAGTCCCTGGAGTCGGGCATTCATTTTATCGGCCTCGTTCACAACCAGAATGTAAGTTCAACAACGTTGGTCAACATGACCGCAAGATGGTTACATAACGAAGGGGACAAGGATAAGATTGAGTCGACTTAACCCATCTGCGGGAACTCATGAAGAGGTCCCAGGCCAATTCCGTCAGCACTTGAATTGACACAAGTCATAGGCTACATCGAAACGCAGGGCTACTTTTGACGTGTCTTGGGCAACTAAAATGAACTATGCCCTTCCCTTCCTGGCGCTCTTCCACGGCCTCTGTCATTTCCTGGGCCTTGCGAGTGCTCTCCAGCTGATTCAATCCCCGCGTTTCTCCATGACGATCAGCAAGTCTGCTGGCACAGCGTGGGGGGTTGTGGGTGTTTTGTTTATGCTCGTCGGCGGAACCAGCCTGCTTCAATTGGAGTACACATGGTTTCTGATCCTGGTCGCCATAATCCCTTCACAACTGCTTATTGTGAGTTCGTGGAAAGACGCCAAGTATGGCACCATCGTCAATGTTTGTCTTCTGGTGTGGGGTATCACCGGATATGCTGCCTGGAATTATCAACGTGAGTTTACCTTGGATGTGACCGTTAACTTGTCGCAACCGAACTACTTCGAAAAAGAACTCCTCACTGAGCAAGACCTCGCCCCGTTGCCAGAGCCTGTACAACGCTACATCCGGACCACGGGCGCTGTTGGAAAGCCAAAAGTGAACAACTTCCGCGTTGATTTTATCGGTAAGATTCGCAGCAAAGAACAAGGTGTATGGATGCCCTTTTCCAGTCGCCAGTATGACTACCTTACTACACCCACTCGACTCTTCTTCCTTGACGCACAAATGAAGCAGCTACCGGTGGCTGGTTATCACCGTTATGTCAATGGGCGCGCTACAATGGACATTCGCCTGCTGTCGATTTTCCCAGTGCAATACGCCGAGGGTGTTGAAATGAATGAGGCTGAAACAGTAACCTTCTTCAACGACATGGCCATCATGGCGCCGGCAACGCTTATCGATCCGCGTATTAAGTGGCTGGAAAGTGACTCGCTCAAAGCAAGAGCGGCATTGACGGTCAACGGGATCACCATAAGAGCCACCTTATTCTTCCGTCCCGATGGCCAGCTCATCAACTTCGAATCCTTTGACCGATACAATGCCGAAGCCAAGCAACGAATGCGATGGACGACGCCGGTGAAAGCATACGGCGAACTAAATGGCCTTCGGCTTGGCGTAGTGGCTGAAACACGCTACAGCTATCCTGACGGTGATTTTTCCTATGGGGAATTCCGGATGACAAAAGTTGAATATAACTTAAGGTCGCCGGAGTAACCCTGATGATATCTCTTGAACACGTCGCGATTTGGACCGACCAGCTTGAATTGCTGAAAGATTATTATGTCCGCCATTTTGGTGGTACGCCCAATTCAAAATACCTGAATGTTGGAAAGCAATTTGAGAGTTACTTCCTCACATTTGGCTCCGGTGCAAGGCTCGAACTCATGCGACGACCCGACATTCCCGCCAATGCCAATGATACCATTACTCGTCAACATCGCGGCATCATCCATTTGGCTTTTGGTGTTGCCACTCGCGCTGAAGTTGACGCTAAGGCCGCCGAACTCCGCCGGGCAGGCTTCCTCATTCTCAGCGGGCCCCGCACAACCGGTGACGGCTACTATGAGCTTGAAACACTTGATCCGGATGGAAACCGGTTGGAAGTGACATGTAAGAGTGATGGAGACACAACACCTCTTTAGTGTGGTCGCCCCTTGAAACGGAACCATTCATTTACAACAGAATTCAGGTAGCGTCCAAGCTATTCATCCTTCTTCCGTGGAAATGTGAAGAATAGACCTACGCTGCCAAACGAGCGGGTGTCGGGGCGGACGGAAGAAACTGACCAACCTACCTGCACTTGCAGTTTAAGAAAGTCTACACCGGCGCGGACGGTGATCGCGGGTTCCGAAACCGTGTAGGAAGGGCGGCTGACAAGCCAGTCGAAATCGACCTGGCCGCCTGTAGGAAGTGTCCCGGACGAAGTAATGGATGAATGATGAACGGTGCCCCATCGCCATGAAAATGCGGCGTCGAAGTAGCGCGACTTGAACCCCAGCCCGGGTTGAAGAAAGAATTTCGAATAGTCTGCGCTGGACGTCACATTGCCACCAAATCCATTATTGGCGCTCCCTAATCCAAAACCAGTGTAAGCCTCGAAAACCAATTTCTTGCTGGCGTTGGTTGTGAAGTACCCAACCCCGAGGTCTCCGTAGGTAGTGTTGAAATAGCCGTCATCCGTCGTGCGGCCGGCATGAAGGAAACTGGTCATGAGGCCCACATGATCGGATGCTGCATAGCTCCCTTGCAACTCAAATCCGGGTACTGAAGTAATCATGTCCCTTGACGTACTGTAGTAGGACGCAACGGCCCGGGCATCCTTTTTCTGAGTCAGCAGTGGAACATGGTGCGAATTAGGGATGTAGTAGGTCTGTACACATCCGGTCAGTAGTAAACTACATAGCAAAGCTGAACCCCAGGATGATGATTCCCTGGTCATAGGCTATTGGTTATCGCACGGTCAGATCATCTTGATGCGCAATGTGCTGATCTCAGATTGAATCACTTTGTTCCCTTCATTTGTTCTGCCACAAGGAGAACAAAATCCTTTCCTTTTATGAACCCCTTACCCAACTCCGCTTCGTACTTGTCCGTGATGCCAAGGGCCGGGATGTCCTCCACTTTTGTTCCCTTCTTCAGCGCTGCCGCCACTTGGTCGCGGATATCCGCGAGTTTGTCGTAGAGTGCCTTGACATCGGCGCGGGTGGCGATTCCGCCGTGACCCGGGATGATCGTTGTCTGATCGTTGGCCAGGTCATGAATCTGTTGCAGTTGGTGTACAAATTGTATGAAACCACCCCCGTTCCGCACATCGACAATCGGGTAGCCATACCGCACAAAGGCATCCCCGGTATGGAGGATGTTGGCCGTCCGGAAGTAGATGACGACATCCCCGTCGGTGTGGCCGCGGTCCAGATGGAGGAGATCGATGTCCTGACCGTTGAGATGGATACTCAGTTTATTTTCAAAAGTGACCATGGGCCATGCCTCCTTGTCGCGGGGTGGTATGGTTTGGCCTTGGCGGCCCACGCTCTCTTTCATCATACGCGTGCGAACGTTGTCATGGGCAATGAGCGTGACGCCAAGTTTTTTGAAGTTTTCGTTTCCACCGGAATGATCACCGTGCAAGTGTGTATTGATCACAAAGCGTATCGGCCCGGTATTCAGCGCAGCAATCGCCCCTTTGATTTTTTCCGAGAGCGGAGCAAACTGGTCATCGATCAGCAGGTTTCCTTCAGGCCCGGTAAGCAGGCCCATATTTCCACCGGAACCAGCCAGCATGTAGATGTTATCCGCCAACTTAAACGGCCGGATCTTGACCGTGTCAAAATTCTGCTGCGCGGAGAGAATGAGAGGAAAAAAAATGAAGAGCGCTATCAATGGACGGGCCATGGTCTGAAGTTTCAGCGTATTCAAGATGCTAAGTTTGGTACGGGCTTATATACCTGGATCAAAGTAAAAAGACTTTGACGGATAAGAAAGTCAAAAGGCAGGGAACGGCAACTCGTCCGGGCTGCCAACGCTGCGGCATACCTCAAGCCTCCAGATTTTCAGCAAGTTTCGGGTTGAAACCCCCTTCCGCAGTCAGCACCTTTGCTTAACAAAACATTACTTTTATGATGGTGGTAAAAGAAACAAACATCAATTACAAGCGGATCGAGCAGGCCATCCACTACCTGGAGCAGAGCGTGCATCGGCAGCCTGAACTGGACGAAGTTGCCGATAACGTGCACCTCAGCCCGTACCACTTCCAACGGTTGTTTACCGATTGGGTGGGCATCAGCCCCAAACGATTCCTTCAATTTCTCACGGTTGATTTCCTGAAGACAAAACTCCACGAGTCGCGCAACCTGGTCGAAGCGGCCGATGCAGCAGGACTGTCCAGTCAATCGCGCGTATACGACTTGTTCACCACACTCGAGGCTGTAACTCCGCAGGAGTACAAACTAAACGGTGCAGGTATTGCCGTGGAGTACGGCTTTCACGAAACTCCTTTCGGCACTGCGCTGGTGGGCGTCACTGAACGTGGCGTATGCTGGCTGTCATTCCTCCCGGAAGATGGTACGCATGCGAAGGAACTGGAAGCCATGAAGGAACATTGGCATCAATCCGTATTCCGCCAAAACCAGGCGCGCACCAACGAGGTAATCCAGGATGTATTTGGCGAACACAACCCGCACGATCCAAAGAAATTGCACCTGCTGGTGAAAGGCACCAATTTCCAGGTGAAGGTCTGGGAGGCTCTCTTGCGCCTTCCAATGGGATCAGTCACCACCTATCAGGGCATCGCCGAACGTATCCAAAATCCAAAGGCCATGCAGGCGGTAGGCTCAGCGGTAGGCTCTAATCATATCGCATACCTCATCCCCTGCCACCGCGTCATCCGCAAAGACGGAATTCTTGGCGAGTACCGTTGGTCAGCCATGCGCAAGAAAAGCATTATCGGTTGGGAAATGGCCAAGACCGTCAGCTGAACTCTCCTTGAGGCATCGGGAGATCTAGTTCGATCGGAACACGCCATTCAAAAAAAGGGTCCATGTAGTTCATGGAATTATTTCGAAGTTTGGGCTCATGAAGCTCAATCTTTCACTCCTACGCACCCTTTGCTCCATTCCCGGGACTTCAGGGAATGAATCAGCCGTGCGGGATTTCTTGCTCAATCATATTCGCAAGGCGCAGAAGAACTGGAAAGTAAAGCCAGAGATATTTTATGGCGGGGACTTTCAGGATGGCCTGATACTCAGGTTCGGTAAACCCCGTACAGCTATTTTCGCACATATGGACACGGTAGGGTTCACTGTCCGGTACAATAATCAACTGGTTCCCATAGGCAGCCCAGATGCAGAGGGCGGCGCCAGGCTGGTAGGCCGGGATACAAAAGGAGAAATTGACTGTGAGCTGGAATTTGACAAGGAGCACCACGCTTTGTACAGGTTTGGCCGCGTTATCGATCGGGGTACGGCGCTATCGTACAAGGTCAATTTCCGGGAATCGAAGCAGGCCATTGAATCAGCCTACCTGGACGACCGCCTGGGGATTTACACGGCACTGGAGGTGGCATCAAAACTGAAAGACGGCATAATTGTTTTCAGCTGTTGGGAAGAACACGGCGGCGGCGGCGTGCCCTTTCTCGCCAAGTACATCTACGAAAAATGGGGTGTTCGCCAGGCGCTCATTTCCGATATCACGTGGGTCTCTGACGGCGTCGACCATGGGAAGGGTGTCGTGATCTCTCTCCGCGACAGAAATATTCCGCGTCGTGCATTTGTCGACCAGATCATCGGCATCGCCGACAAGCACAAGGTTGAATATCAATTGGAGGTAGAAGGCACAGGATCGAGCGATGGCGGCGAACTACAGCGATCACCGTATCCATTCGACTGGTGCTTTGTAGGCGCCCCTCACCAGCACCCACACACCCCGGATGAGACGGTGCACAAAAAGGACATTCATTCCATGATACAACTCTATAACCACCTGATGAAGGACTTATAAACTATGACCTCCCGCCGAGAATTTATCCGGACGACGGCAACCGCAGGTGCCGGACTCTCCCTCCTTTCCTCCATCGATTCCATTGCAACCTCAAAAAACACCAAGCTGCGTATGGGCTTCATTGGTGTTGGTTTCAGGGGACAGGGTCACCTGGCTCGTGCCCTGGAACGAAATGACATAGAGGTCATTGCCATCTGCGATATTCAACAGCGGATGATGAATATGGCCCTTGCACAGGTGACCAAAAGTGGAAAAGCCAAGCCACAGGTCATCCTCGAAGGGCCACTCGGATACAAGAAGATGCTGGAAAACAAGGACATTGACGCGGTGGTCATCTCTACGCCATGGGAGTGGCATGCACACATGTGCCTCGACGCCATGAATGCGAAAAAGTATGTGGCCTGCGAAGTGAATGTTGCCATGACGGTAGAGGAATGCTGGGAATTGGTTCATACAAGTGAACGGACAGGTATGCCGTTGATGATGCTGGAAAACGTGTGTTACCGCCGTGACGTGATGGCGGTCATGAACATGGTTCGGCAGAAGATCTTTGGAGAACTGATTCACATGCAAGCCGGCTACCAGCACGACTTGCGCGGCGTTAAATTCAATGACGGCAAGGATCCATTGGGTGCCGGGGCTGAATTCGGTGAGAAAGCCTTTTCTGAGGCGCAGTGGCGTACCCAGCATTCCGTATATCGCGATGGAGACCTTTATCCAACCCACGGTATTGGGCCTGTGTCCATGATGCTCAACATCAACCGCGGCAACCGTTTTACCCAACTTTCTTCCTATTCGACCAAGTCCCGCGGCCTGCATGAATACATTGTGAAGATGGGCGGCGAAAGCCACCCAAACGCCAAGGTGAAGTTCAAATTGGGCGATGTGGTCACTACCATGATCAAGACCAGCAACGAAGAGACTGTTCTTCTTCAGCATGACACCAACCTGCCCAGGCCATATTCACTGGGTTTTCGTGTACAGGGAACGAACGGAATATGGATGGACGTAAACAAATCAATTTTCGTTGAGGGACAGAGCAAGGAACATGGACGTTGGGAAGATGCCCAGGCCTGGCTTGACAAGTACGATCACCCGCTATGGAAGAAGTTTGCCGGAGATGCAGCTGGTGCTGGTCACGGCGGCATGGACTGGTTTGTTTTCAACGCCTTCGTTGAAGCTGCCAAGCAACGCGTGCAAACACCTCAGGATGTCTATGATGCGGTAACCTGGTGCGCCATCTCCCCCCTTTCGGAAGCGTCCATAGCCCAGGGAGGTGCCCCGGTGGAATTCCCCGACTTTACCAACGGAAAGTGGATGTATCGCAAAAACGAATTTGCACTCAGCGACACGTACTAATTCAGCTACCTTTGCACTAGCCATAAGTAAGAATTCGTTGTTAATAGTGCATGAAACTGAAGGATCTCACATTCAAGAAGCTCTTGACCGCAGAGCGCATAGAAAAGAAGGTGGCCACACTGGCACGTTCGATTGAAAAGGACTACAAGGACAAGTCTCCCGTTTTTCTGCCCATCCTCAACGGCTCGTTCATGTTCGCATCCGATCTCCTGAAAGAGGTCGCCATCCCCTGCCGCGTCTCCTTCGTGAAGATTTCATCCTATTCCGGAACGACCAGCACCGGCCAGCTCAAGACTTTGATCGGTCATGATGAAAGCCTTTTCGGGACTGACATTATTATCGTGGAAGACATTGTCGACACTGGGCTCACGTTGGAAAAAGTCGCTGAAGAGCTGAAAAGTCTCGGCGCTAAATCGGTGGAATGTGTGGCCCTGCTCCGCAAGCAGCCTGCCCGCGAAAAGAACATTGCCATCAAATACGTTGGCTTTGAGCTGGACCATGAGTTTGTCGTTGGGTATGGACTTGACTACGATGGGCTGGGGAGAAACATGCGCGACGTCTATACTCAGGCAGAATAGTTTTCCTCCGCTTTCAGGCAGAATTAATGCAGGCAAACAGGGGACGGGAACTTTGAGCCCTATGGTTTATCTTGCGTTCCCTTAACCCAAACCCATGATTAACGTCGTCATCTTCGGTCCACCCGGGGCAGGCAAAGGCACCCAAAGCGAGCGGCTTATTAAGAAGTATGGCTTTGTGCACATTTCCACCGGCGATCTCTTCCGTTGGCATACAAAAAATGATACTCCTCTTGGCAAGCGGGTCAAGGAGATCATGAACAGCGGAGCTCTTGTGCCCGATGAGATAACCATCGCCATGCTCAAAGAAGAACTGCAGAAGAACCCGCAGGCTAAAGGTTTTCTCTTTGACGGATTCCCCCGCACCGTGGCGCAAGCGGAGGCGCTGGATGCTTTCATGAAGGAGAACGGCACTGCGATTCATCATGTTATCGCGCTCGATGTGTCGGAGACGGAATTAAGGGCCCGTATTGCCAAGCGCCGCACGATCGAAAACCGGGCCGACGACGAGGATGAAAAACTGAACAAGCGGGTAACCGAGTATTTTGGGAAAACTGTCCACGTCCTTCCTTATTATCAGAAGCAAAACCGTCTCGTCACCATCAACGGCGTAGGCTCGATTGACAAGATCGCCGATGACATTGCGGCGACACTTGACAAGTGATAGTTTCTTGCTGTATGATCAACTGATTCTGACTCGCGCGTGTCCAATCCCAATTTCATTGACTACGTAAAATTCCGGTCACGGTCTGGAAATGGCGGAGCCGGGTGCCTGCATTTTCACCGCGAAAAGTTTGTCCCAAAAGGTGGACCTGACGGCGGCGACGGCGGACGCGGTGGTCATGTAATCCTCAAAGGCAACGCCCAACTCTGGACGTTGCTGCACCTCAAGTACCGCAAGCACATCTCCGCTGAAAATGGCAGCCCCGGCGAAGGCGCCAACATGACGGGAGCACAGGGTAACGATGAAATCATTGAAGTACCCCTGGGCACCGTGGCCCGGCGCGCAGAAACCGGTGAGATGATTTGCGAGATCAATAACGACGGCGAGGAGGTCATCCTCTCTCCGGGCGGACGAGGCGGCAAGGGTAACGCATTCTTTGCTACACCAACACAGCAAGCTCCTCAATTCGCACAGCCAGGTGAACCCGGAGTGGAGGAGTGGGTCATTCTTGAATTAAAACTTTTAGCTGATGTCGGATTGGTAGGCCTTCCAAACGCCGGAAAGTCGACGCTTCTTTCTGTCGTGTCGGCCGCTAAACCCAAAATTGCGGATTACGCATTCACAACGCTTACCCCCAATCTGGGCGTGGTGGCTTACCGCGATAATCAAAGCTTCGTGATGGCCGACATTCCGGGAATCATTGAAGGTGCCGCCGAAGGAAAAGGATTGGGCATTCGGTTTTTGCGTCATATTGAGCGCAATTCGCTCTTGCTGTTTCTTATCCCTGCGGACTCAAAAGACATTCGTGAAGAGTATGCTATTCTCGTCAACGAGCTGCGCAAATACAACCCGGAACTCCTCGACAAAAAGCGGCTGCTCGCAATTTCCAAATCAGACTTGCTGGATGAAGAACTTCGCGAAGCCATACAAAAGGAACTTCCAAAAGACATTACTGCCCTCTTCATAGCCGCTATGACCAACCAAGGGATACAGGAGTTGAAGGATTTGATCTGGAAGGAGCTGCGCAACCAATCCAAATAAGCCATTCTGACATGGGTTCGCCAATTGGCAGAATTCTTGTCAATTTTGGCCTGAATTGATGAGAAATCATGGAAAACCCGCTCAATACTGAACAAGAGCTGTCGCAGCACGAGGAAAACAACCAAGAGGTGCCGGCGGGTCAAAGCCCCGAGACTGAACCGGCCAAAGCGGCCGCCGGAGTGGTAGACCCCTTCAAGAAGATTCAGGACGAATTGTCAGAAGCAAAAGACAAGTACGTTCGGCTATACGCAGAATTTGAAAATCACCGCCGTAGAACGGCCAAAGAGAAACAAGAGCTGATCTTCGGCGCCAATGAGCAATTGCTCAAATTGCTGCTCCCTGTGATGGATGATTTCGAGCGCGCAGAAAAGTCGTTCAAAGAACTGAACCTTAAGGAAGTCGAAGGCTTCTTTCTTATCCAAAACAAGTACAAGAAGATTCTGGAACAGAACGGCGTAAAGGCCATGGAAATCAATTCGGATACTGCCTTCAACGCTGACTACCACGAGGCCATCACACAGGTACCCGTAACGGAGGATTCAAAAAAAGGGAAAGTGGTCGACGTCGTAGAGAAAGGCTATCTCCTCAATGACAAAGTAATCCGCTTCGCGAAAGTCGTCGTGGGCGCATAGCATGTTATCGTCAGGTACTGAAATTTCAACTATTTCTAAGTGAATGGCTAAACGCGACTACTACGAAATCCTGGGCGTCCCCAAGTCCGCAACGCAGGAGGAAATCAAGAAAGCTTACCGCAAGGTGGCCATCCAGTTTCATCCCGATAAAAATCCGGGCAACAAGGAATCGGAGGAGAAATTCAAGGAGGCAGCTGAGGCTTACGAAGTGTTGAGCGACGCCGATAAACGTGCACAATATGATCGGTTTGGGCATTCCCGACCCGGCCAGGGTGGATTCTCCGGGCACACGATGAACATGGAAGATATCTTCAGCCAGTTCGGCGATATCTTCGGCGGTCATGGAAGTCCCTTCGACAGTTTCTTTGGCGGAGGCGGGCGAACTGCGCAACGCCGCGGTTCAAACTTGCGCATCAAGCTCAAGCTCAACCTTGACGAAATTGCCAACGGTGTCGAAAAGAAGATCAAAGTACACCGACTGGTACGTGCCGAAGGCGTTACATTTAAAACTTGCTCCACCTGCCAGGGCAACGGACAAGTTCGTAAGGTGGTCAACACCATGCTGGGACAGATGGTCTCGGCGTCTGTATGTCCGGCTTGCCAAGGCTCAGGTCAGATCATTGACAAACGCCCACAGGGTGTGGACAGTTCCGGACTGGAATCCCGCGAAGACTTGATCACGATCAAGATACCGGCTGGTGTTTCAGAAGGTATGCAACTCTCCATGGGCGGGAAGGGAAATGAAGCACCGGGCGGCGGCGCTCCCGGCGATTTGCTTATCATGATTGAAGAGCAGGAGGAT
Source organism: Cyclobacteriaceae bacterium (assembly GCA_044221195.1). GTDB lineage: Bacteria > Bacteroidota > Bacteroidia > Cytophagales > Cyclobacteriaceae > ELB16-189. The sequence goes on along the minus strand of JBGAPO010000003.1, from coordinate 161,596 downwards.
AAAGACCTCAAGCGCGACGGAAATAATTTGATTTACGACCTCCATCTGAATTTTGTGGATGCCGCATTGGGTACCAGTGTGGAAGTGCCCTCGATAAACGGGAAACTTAGGATCAAAATTGATCCAGGTACTCAAAGTGGGAAGATCCTGCGTCTTCGTGGAAAAGGGATCCGGGATGTGAATGGTTATGGCTCCGGCGACCAACTTGTTTACGTCAATGTCTGGACCCCCAAAAAGCTTTCTTCCGAGGAGAAAGCCATGCTTGAGCGGCTGAAGACCTCCCCCAATTTCCAGCCTAACCCTGACAAATCAGAAAAGGGCTTTTTTGAGAGAATGAAGGAGTATTTTGGCCAAGAATAGGGATTTTTAGCCCAAACCTTACATTTCTTCAACCTTTCGGCATCCTTCCCGTATATGACCAATTACGGGTGAGATTTAACGGTTTCTTAACCGTTATTGCCTTACTCGCGTAAAAGCGACCTAAAACAGTGAAGAAGTAGATGCTGAAGTCGGCGTTGTTGGCATTGGCGGGGGTAATGGCCACGGGGGTAGTCGTGGGCCAGATGAAGAAGCAATTTGCGGTTGAGGACCAGGAGGCTTGCACGACCGTCCAACTCAACTTAAAAGCAAAGACAGGCAACTGTATTATCCGGCCGGGTCAGACTTCAGAAATTCTTAATTTTTACAGCAACCAGGAGCTTGAGGACTATGCGCATTCTTTCAGCAATGAAGTGCGCGGCGCGGTATGTTATGTAAAACTGGCGCTCGAACATGAGGGTGGCACCAAGGTCAGCAAGAAAATTTCCTACCAGGTTCTGGGCCGTGAAGAAAACGGCAATTCGGAGAAACTTTGGAAACTTTACCTCACCGATACAAAACCCTATTCTCTCGACCTTGACTATGGGTTGGGCAATGCAAACGTTGATTTGTCGGGCCTGGCCGTTTCACGACTGAAAATCAATACGGGCAGTGCCAACGTCAACGTGTCCTATGACGCGGGAGTTGAAAATAAAGTCACGATGGACACCTTCTTCGTGAAAGTAGACCTTGGCAACCTGACGGTTCGCCAGGTGAACCTGTCGCGCTCAAAGTACATCGTTGCCGAGGTAAGTTTTGGAAACATGCTCCTGGACTTTAGCGAGCAGCCCACGGTTGTTCCAATGATACGCGGCAGTGTTGGCGCCGGGAATATGGTAATCATTCTGCCGGATGATACTGTGCCCGTCAAAGTCACCATCAATGACTCCTGGCTTTGCAGCATGAAGCTTTCCCGTAATCTCCGCAAAACGGGAGAATACACCTATACGAACGCGGCTTACAACAAGAATCCCAAGAATGCCATCACGTTCGATCTGGATGTGTCGATGGGAAAGATCGTGTTCAAGGAAAAGAACCGCTAGCGCCAGCACCGGATTTTCAGTTCGCTTGGCATCGAGTAATTATCTGGCTATTTTGGCAGTTCATTCAGCACCAAAACACCCCAAGCTGTGAGTGCACTTTCTGTTAATGGTGTAACCAAGCGTTATACCAATCACCTGGCCCTTGATAGCGTGAGCATCACGGTTCCTGAGCGGTCCATCTATGGCCTTCTGGGTCCTAACGGTGCCGGGAAAACCACGCTGATCCGAATCATCAACCAGATTATCAATGCCGATGCCGGTGAGATTGTATTATTTGGCGAGAAACTAAAGCCTGAACACATCGGTGTTATCGGGTATCTGCCGGAAGAACGGGGACTGTACAAGAAATTGAAAGTAGGTGAGCAGCTTATTTACCTCGCCCGGCTCAAAGGACTGAGCCATCATGACGCAGTGTCAAAGATCAAAGTGTGGCTGGAGAAATTCGAAATCAAGGATTGGTGGCACAAGAAAGTGGAGGACCTGTCAAAAGGAATGGCCCAGAAGGTGCAGTTCATCAGCACGGTCATGCATGAGCCGCGGTTGATTATTCTTGATGAGCCATTCTCCGGATTTGACCCGGTCAACGCCCAACTGATTACCGAGGAAATTCTGCAGCTCCGTCAGCGGGGCTCCACCATCATTTTCTCCACACACCGAATGGAGACCGTGGAGGATCTTTGTGATCATATTGCCTTGATCAACAAATCGAAGCGGATCCTGGAAGGCACCAAAAAGCAGGTGAAATCGCAGTACAAATCAAATACCTACACAGTGACGCACCGCGGCGCCTTCACCCTGAACACTAACTATTCCTTATTAAAGCAGGATAAACTGGAAGATGACTACCTGCAGTCACACATCCAGGTACAGCTGGGCACCAACCCAAACCAACTCATCCAGGATTTGACGCGCGTAACAGAAGTGCACGCGTTTGCCGAAAAGATTCCCACGATGAGCGAAATTTTTATCACCCTGGTGAAAGGAGAACATCATGAATAAGATCTGGTTGATCGTGCAGCGCGAGTTCCTCAACCGCGTACAAAAAAAATCATTCCTGGTGGCCACCATTCTGCTGCCGTTGATTTTCCCGGCCATCATGGCGATCCTGGTCTATGTCGCCGTGGAGCAGAAGAAAAATGCGGCAAAGGAAGTTGTGCTCTATCTTGACGAAAGCGGATATTTCAAGCCCGATACCGCCAAGTACATCTTCCACACATTCGAAGGCTCGGTGGAAGACGGCAAACGCGCGTTTGAACACTCAGAAGACTTTGGCTTTCTCTACATCCCCAAGTTCGATCTGGACAATCCTGAAGGGATTAAGTTGTTTACAAAGGTCAATCCCAGCCCGACTGACATTGCGGATATTGAACGCCTCCTCGCCAACCAGGTGCGCGACTTGAAAATGGCCGAACTGCATGTCGAGCAGGCGCTCCTGGACAAACTCAAGACAGATATTGATATTGAGAATGTGAAGATTTCTGAGGGCGGCAAGGAAAAATCATCCGACAGCAAAGTATTCTTTGGCGTAGGAATGGCCGGCGGTATCCTCATGTATATGTTCATCTTCATTTACGGCGCCCAGATCATGCAAGGCATCATTGAAGAAAAGATGAGCAAAGTGGTCGAAGTCATTGTTTCCTCCGTACGGCCTTTCCAGCTAATGATGGGAAAAATCATCGGTCTGGCGTCTGTCGGACTGCTTCAGTTTCTCATCTGGATAGTACTGATCTCCACCCTGACGACAGTCGTGCTGGGATTTTTCGGCCTTCAATCGCCTACACAAGAAATGATGCAGATGAATGAACAGACCCGGCAGGCAATGGCTGAAAGTTCGGGGAGCCTTCAGGTGCTGAACGTACTTAGTCAGATTTCCTGGCCATACGTCATCGGGAGTTTCCTGTTCTACTTTGTGGGCGGTTATCTGCTGTATGGTGCTCTTTTCGCTGCCGTTGGCTCCGCCGTAGATAGCCCAGCCGAAGCCCAGCAGTTCATGTTTCCCATTACGATCCCCATGCTGATTTCCTATTTTGGACTATTCACATTCATCCTGGAAGACCCGCATGGAACCATCAGTGTTTGGCTGTCCATCATCCCATTCACCTCGCCCATCGCCATGATGGGACGCATCGGTTATGATGTGCCGACATGGCAGCTGGCCCTTTCTATGCTGCTCCTGGCAGGCGGGTTTATGCTGACCACCTGGTTTGCGGCCCGCATTTACCGCGTCGGAATTCTTATGCACGGGACCAAAGTCAGTTACGCTGTGCTGGCCAAGTGGTTCATGCAAAAAGGCTAACGACGATTGCTGATTGTTTTATCCCTGCCATAGCGGCGGGGATAATTTTGTAATTTCAATCCCATGGCTCGATTGCCGCGCATTCGGATCAAGGCGCTTTACCAGGAAAATGCCAACCTGAAGTGGATTATCCTTGCCATTTCCGTGGTCATCAGTGTAAGTAGTATTTACTACACCAACCTGTTGGTCAATCAATTGAAGGAACGCGAGCGTAACCAGGTGCGGCTTTTTGCTAAAGCACTTGAGTACACGTCGAATGATGCCACCAGCAATATTCTCTTTATTACCGAGGAAATTATTTACAAGAATAATTCCATACCTACCATGCTGGTGGATGATCAGGGCAATATCATCAACTACACGAATGTCACCATGCAGCCGCAATGGTCTTCGGAGCGGAAGGAACTGGAACTTCGCAAGGAACTGGCCAAGATGAAGGCGGCTTTTCCAGCGATCCCCATCGTACTGCGCGACCCGACCACCGGCGAGAAGTTCGGACAGCAGTTCGTCTACTACCGCAACTCCTTTCTCCTGACGCAACTCGTGGCGTATCCTTACATCCAGCTTTCCGTCATCGCCATCTTTGCCTTTATTTCTTACTTGGCATTCAACTATTCTAAGGAGGCGGAGCAGAACCGCGTTTGGGTAGGACTTGCAAAGGAAACGGCGCATCAACTGGGAACACCTCTCTCTTCCCTCATGGCCTGGATTGAAGTGCTTCGCGATGATCCGCAAATTCGGGGTAAGGGTATTGTCGAGGAATTGGAGAAAGACATCGTTAAGCTGCGGATTGTTACGGAACGCTTCTCCAGCATAGGCTCAACACCGGCATTGAAGGAGGAGAATGTGCACCAATTGATCAACAATGTGGTCAGTTACCTACAACCGAGGTTATCCACCAAAATCAATTTCGAAGTTTATGCCCTCTCGGAATCCATCAAAGCCATGGTAAATGCCCCCTTGTTTGAGTGGGTGGTGGAAAACTTATGTAAAAACGGTGTGGATGCGATGGGGAGCAGCGGCACAATCGCCATCAAAATACTCCGCGGCAGCGACCGCAAGGTATTTGTGGATATTTCAGACACGGGCAAGGGTATGGCGAAGTCTCTTATACCGAACGTCTTCCGACCGGGGTTCACCACCAAAAAGCGCGGATGGGGGCTTGGACTAACACTTGCCAAGCGAATCATTGAGATCTATCACCGCGGGAAGATTTTCGTGAAGCATTCAGAAGAAAACCAAGGCACGACTTTCCGAATTGTGCTTCTGAGCGCATAGGGCTTGAGGGTTGATTATCAACCCGTTGGGGAACCCCTTATTTTGAGGCTTTGGCTTGGTGTTCACACCCTTGAAAGCTACTTTTGTGGCCGTATTTCCCACGATCTTAACCTTACTCCTCCATGGCAAATTATGGCAAAATAACGCAGGTCATCGGTCCTGTAGTGGACGTCGCCTTCGACGAACCCGGTTCCAAACTCCCTGAAATTCTCAACTCCCTGGAAGTGACAAAAGGCGACGGCACCCGCATTGTACTGGAGTGCCAGCAGCACCTCGGCGAAGACCGGGTGCGCACCGTAGCCATGGACGGTACAGAGGGACTTGTTCGCGGCATGAAAGTGCTCGATACTGGCGGTGCCATCCAGATGCCCATTGGCGAAGACATCAAAGGCCGCCTGTTCAATGTGGTGGGAGAAGCCATTGACGGCATTCCTCAACCAAAGAGGGAAAAGAGCCTGTCCATTCACCGTTCCGCGCCCGCCTACGAAAATCTAAGTACATCATCTGAAGTGCTCTTTACGGGCATCAAGGTGATCGACCTCATCGAGCCTTATGCCAAAGGCGGCAAAATCGGCCTGTTTGGCGGCGCTGGTGTGGGTAAGACTGTGTTGATCCAGGAGTTGATCAACAACATTGCAAAAGCTTACTCTGGATTGTCAGTATTCGCCGGTGTGGGTGAACGCACCCGCGAGGGCAATGACCTTCTCCGTGAAATGATTGAAGCTGGCATTGTGGATTACGGCGATGCATTCCGTAAGTCGATCCACGAAGGCGGCTGGGATCTCACTAAGGTGGACAAAGCCAAATTGGCTGAATCGAAAGCCACCTTTGTCTTTGGCCAGATGAATGAACCCCCTGGAGCACGTGCCCGCGTGGCGCTGTCCGGCCTAACCATCGCTGAGTATTTCCGCGATGGCGATGGATCTGGTAAAGGGCGAGACATTCTTTTCTTCATTGATAACATCTTCCGCTTCACGCAGGCGGGTTCTGAAGTATCTGCCCTTCTTGGTCGGATGCCTTCAGCGGTGGGCTACCAGCCTACACTGGCTTCTGAAATGGGTGCCATGCAGGAACGGATTACATCCACCAAGCACGGTTCCATTACGTCTGTACAGGCCGTTTACGTACCTGCGGACGACCTGACCGACCCTGCGCCGGCAACCACATTCTCTCACCTTGATGCAACCACCGTACTGAGCCGAAAGATTGCCGAATTGGGTATCTATCCTGCCGTTGACCCGTTGGATTCAACCTCGCGGATTCTTCGCGCCGATATTGTTGGTGAGGCTCACTATGCCTGTGCCCAGCGTGTGAAGTACACACTCCAGCGGTACAAAGAACTTCAGGATATCATTGCGATTCTCGGTATGGACGAACTAAGCGATGAGGATAAGCTGGTCGTGAACCGGGCACGTCGCGTGCAACGTTTCCTCTCTCAGCCATTCCACGTAGCCGAAGCTTTCACCGGCCTGAAAGGAGCCTTGGTTGACATAAAAGATACTATCAAGGGCTTCAACATGATCATGGATGGCGAATTAGACCACCTGCCCGAGTCCGCTTTCAACCTGGTCGGCACAATCGAGCAGGCTATGGAGAAAGGTGAACGCTTGCTGGCAGAAGCTAAAGGTTAAAACTTATGTATCTCGAAATACTTACGGCTGAAAAGAAGGTTTTTGAAGGCGATGTGACAAGCGCCACCTTCCCCGGCTCCGACGGCTCTTTCCAGGTACTGAACAACCACGCACCCCTGATCAGCATTCTGGCCCAGGGCACGGTGGAGTACAAAGTGAACGACCGTAAGCAGCGCGTTCAAATCACCGGTGGCGTAGTCGAAGTACTCAAGAATAAAGTCATCGTTCTTGCCGACGGCGTGAAGGAATAAGAGTCTTGATTCATTACAAAAAGAAAAGGCGCCTTCTTGGCGCCTTTTCTTTTCCATCACTCAGTGCTTTGGCAATAGAAACTTCTTCCGGGAGGGAAATAATTCCTTTCGGACTGCCTCTTCCAGAACAAAATATGTTTCGGGCTGATGAGAACTGCGGGCTATCCAGTTTCCATCAACAATCCACACATCGATGGTGGCCGTCACCTTGTTCCTGTTGTCCAATCGGACAACCACGTTTGGATTGCCTTCCGGAATGCTAACAGCAAACGTCGTGGCATTTTGGTATTCCAGTCCTGCTAAGTATGATTTCACCGCTGTCGAGTCCGTCAGATCATTCCCGATCATCCACTTCGTCTCCCGGCGCTCAGCCACAAAGCTGCTGTCGGCGGGATATTGGAAGGTGATGCGGGTGATGGAATCCTTCTTGATTCGGGTAAATCCCTTGTCCCGCCAGTCATTCAAGACCCGGTTAAACTGAGCATCAAAGAAACCCGCTATTGAATAGACTTCAGGCTCATTGTAAAGCCTGACATAAGTAAACGCAGGTCCTCCATACGATGCGGCAGTTGTTTGGCCGAATCCTGACCGGCCGATCATCAAATCCGCCTCCACCTGGTCACCGGCCATTACCAGGACCCGCGTCCCCGTGCTGTCACCCACCAGGTACTCATTCCATTTCTCTTTTCGTTTCGAGATCATCCGCTCGGGGCGCATGGCCATGAGCACCCGCAATGCATTCGGCCCCGCGCCTTGCTCCAGGCGAAGAAGCTGACTCCTGCTCTTCAATTTCCATCCGCCTGTTTTCGTCAAACGAACGGTATCTCGCGGTGACTTTGCCGGGCATATAATCAAATCCGTCACCTTCGCCGTATCAATATCCGTGAGGGCGGCTGGCAGATTACCTTCCAACCGTGGCGACCGGAATTTCTTCACCAGAACAAGTACGAGAACCAGGCCGAGCAGTATAACGGCCAGTTTCCAGGGATCAATTTTCTTCATAGTTGTCGGTCATTCGCTTAAGTCGCAATTTTCTGTTGCGCTCCATGCGTACAAGTCCATAGACAAGCACCAGGAGTATAGGGAGAAGGAAATTGGTGTATTTCAAAATTACTTTCGTGCTGTCCTGCAATTGCTGCAACGGCCGCGAGGTTGCTCCTTTTGTTCGGAGTTCAATGAGTCCGGTGTCATCCGAAAGCCAATCAATCGCATTGACCAGCAGGCTCACATTGTCCGGCTGCAATGACCGCGCTTGCTGGCCTGACCCGTTGATGGCAAAGTCGCCGTCACCAAGAATCACCATTTTGAATTGCATGCCGGGACGAGTCTCCTCGATAATACCGCCCATGACAATGTTCCGTTCCGGAAAATCCGGCTCTCCCCATTGCTTATTAATATCAAAATAAACCGGTGCCTTCTGTGTCGCCGACTTCTCGGAAGTCATGATGAGCGGCGTGAATCGCTTGGAGGAATCGCCAATGAAGTTGACCGGACTGGCAAACGGGAGGATAACAGTTTCAAGGCCTTTGGTAATCGGGTGGTCCGAAAATTTGCCAACAATTGGCAGGAACGGAAACATGACTTGCGTCTGGAAGTTGAACATGCCTTGTTGCTGCTGAACGGTTACAGACCCGCACTTGGCATCAAGGATGAACGAATCCTCGACAAGGATGCCCTTCTGTGCAAGCCAGTTCTCCAGACCATTAGAAACCGCCGACCCAAACGAACGTTGCAAGTCTCCGGAAACACGGTTGAGCGCCAGCACCAGGCGGCCGCCACGGGCCAGGAAAGCATCAAGCCGCTGCAAATGCATGGCCGGAATTGTGTCAGAGGGTCGGATGACGACAAGCGTCTTGATCGATGGTGGCACATCAGCTGAATCAATCCGAACAGTTTGAGGCGTATAAAGCACATCCAGAAGTTCCATGGACTGGCCCATCTCTTCGATGCCCGCTTCACCGTGACCGGCAAGAAATCCAACTACGGGCTTGGACGAAACTGATATTCGTTTGATTGCTGTCGATAGTGCATATTCCATCGCCGAGCCCGGCTGGACAAACGGAATGACATCCACCTTTTCACCGAGGCTGAGGGTAGCGCCGAGAAATGCCTTCTGCTGCTTCACCTGGTCCTTTTCGCGAACATTGATCATGACCGGCTGAACACCGCTCTCGACGGCCAGCCGCTCCGATGCCTCATCTGCATTGGGGTTGATAAACTCATAAGCGATCATCCCGTTCGACCGGCTGTTATATTCCACGAGCATATCCTGAAAATCTGTTCTCGTGGCTGCGATGTTAGCGGGGAGATCCTTTGAGAAGTACGCCTTGATCGTGACCGGTTCTTCGAGGTCAGCAAGTATGTCAAGCGTCGCCTGGCTCAGCGTGTATTGTCTGTCGTCTGTCAGATCAAACCGAAGGTGCAGCTCGTTAAAAAGAAAATTGATAACGAGGACAATTCCCACCACTAGGAAAGTTGAAGCTAGTAATTGTTTTTTCATGATCAGTTCAGGTTCCGTTTGGTCAAGGACATTTCCGCAAGGAACAGGCCAAGGAAGATCAAAGACGCGAAATAGATTAAGTCCCGAGTATCGACTACGCCGCGGGAGATGCTTTCAAAATGGTTGTTGAGACTCAACGTAGAAAGCACCAGGGCGGTAACACCGGTGAAATTGCTGGCCAGAACTTCGAAAAGAATATGAAAGAAAAGGCCGATAGACATGGAGAGAAGAAAAGCCACAATCTGGTTGTTTGTCAGGCTGCTGGCGTAAATCCCTATGCTGATGTACGATGCGCTCATCAGGGCCAGCCCGGCATAACCACAAACAATTTCGCCGGCGTCAATGTCGCCGATATAGGCCAAGGTGATGACATAGGGGAAGGTGAAAGCCAGTGCCGTTATGACCAGCAGAAAAGCGGCCAGGAATTTTCCCATGACTACCTGGCGGTCCGTAACCGCCTTTGTCAGCAGCAATTCAATTGTTCCCGTTTTTTTCTCTTCGGCGAGAAGACGCATGGTCAACGCGGGAGTGAAGAAAAACAATGTCCAATAAGCGATTCCAAAGAATGACTGCAATGTTGCCTGGCCCACCATAAAAATATCGGAGCCGAATAACCAGGTGAAGAAACCGCTGAATCCCAGGAACAGCACCAGCAGAATATATGCAATGAGGGAATCAAAGTAGGACTGAAGTTCTTTCTTGGCAATGGTCCACGTCGCGTGCATGTCAATTAGTTGTTAGGTTTCTGAAAATATCTTCCAGCCGTGTTTCAATCGGCGTAAGTTCACTGAGCACCCAGCCCTTCTGAACACACAGGTGAAAGATCTCTCGTTTCGAGGAAGTTCCCACCCGGCTCTGCACTTCTAATCGGTTCAGCTCCTTATCACTGATTTCCACGGAATCAACAGTAGCCATATTGTGCAGTGCGTTCACAATTTCCTCCAGGCGAGCATCCTCGATTCTCAGCTTAATCACTTCCTGGCCCGTTGCTTGTTTGCGCAGGGAATCCGCCGTTCCATTGGCAACGATCTTGCCGTTGTTGATAATCAGTATTCGGTCGCAGGTTGCCTCAACTTCTGGGAGGATGTGCGTGCTGAGCACAACCGTTTTCTCTTTACCCAATTCACGGATCAGGTTTCGGATTTCTACGATTTGATTCGGGTCCAGACCCGTTGTCGGCTCATCCAAAACAAGAATTTCCGGGTCATGAATCATGGCCTGCGCTAGTCCAACGCGCTGGCGGTACCCCTTAGACAACTCGCCAATCTTCTTGTGCTTCTCGGCGTTGAGCCCACATACGGCAATCATCTCCTTTAACCGGCGACGAAGATCCGTTCGACTCATGCCTTGCAGCGATCCGCAAAACAGGAGATAGTCAATCACGGGCATATCGAGGTAGAGCGGGTTATTCTCCGGGAGATACCCGATATGTCTCTTCAATTCATCTCCATGATCCCGAACAGACTTGCCACCGATGCGCACATCGCCTCCGCCAATGGATAAGTAGCCCGTAATCATTTTCATCGTTGTGCTTTTCCCGGCGCCATTAGGCCCAAGAAAGCCAACCACTTCACCAGGTTTTACGTCGAAGGAAATTTCATCGACCGCTTTTTGTTGGGCGTACTTCTTGGATAGGTTCTCAATCTGGATATCCATGGAATGGTTTGATTGAACAGGGTGCAAAAATAAATTTTCTCCAAAAAAAGCAAAGTCCCCTCAGGAACTGCTATTGCTTAAGGAGCCATTTTATGCCAAAAATGACCCCTATCAGCATGGCCAGGCTGCCAACTACGGTAAATACCGGGCTGCCAATAATGTAAACCACAACACCGCTTAGAAAGAAAATGGCACCCAACTTCGCGTCTTGGTCAACAGAAGAAACCGGGCTTGGTCCTGCATCTGTTTGGGCGACGGGCCCGTTAATGACGGGTAATGGCTTTCGTTTTGCTGCTTTGACTTCCCTGGCAGGCAATTTTTCTGCGGTTTGCAAATGATCCACTTCGGTACTCGCTGTCAGCATTTCTTTCTGTGCCAGGAGAGTTGCATGCCTTACGACCCGTTGGTCCCTCGCATCCACAGCGGGCACCTGTGGAAAATAATACGTGTACTTTGGTGAGGAACAACCCACAGCCGCAACCAAGAAGATCAATATCAAACGGCCCGTCATTGCTGACCTTTTGAAAATAGTCCCGTAAAAAGCTTCTTTTCAAAACCCCAGAAGAACCTGAATTGCCCAAAGACCAGTCCGTAGAAAAGGAGCAACACATTATAGATGGGCAGTATTAACAAATAATACAGCACGGTTGCCCACGTGGGTATTGCCTCCGGTTCAAAAATGGTTCGAAGTAACGGTTTGGCCAGCAACGCTACCGTTGTCCCTGTGCATGCAAATACAACAAGGATGATGAATACCTGGAAGGTGCTTTTCACCTTCCAGCGTTCCTTCAAACGTTCGGTCCAGTGGGCCATAGTCGCGGCAAAAATACAGACTATTTATTACGGAACGGTATCCACCAGGATTGCTGCGGAAGCTCCGCCCGAATCGTTAACGGCTCCTTCCGCACCGGGTGTACAAATGTCAATTCTCTTGCTTGAAGGGCGATGCTGCCGTCGTCCGACGGAATGGAGGAACCATATTTAACGTCACCGAGAATTGCACAACCCATGGAGGCAAGTTGCACTCGGATCTGGTGCGACCGACCCGTGATCGGGCGGACTTCCAGCAGGTACTCCCCTTGTGCAGCGTCAAGCAGCCGGTAATCAAGTTCTGAGCGCAATGCACCGGATGTTTCGCGGACAAATGAGGTTGTTCGGTTCTTCTTCTCATCCTTCCTCAGCCAATGCACGAGCTTTCCTTCCGCAGAAGGTGGCTTGTGATCGGTTACCGCCCAATAGATCTTTTCCGTCTTACGATCACGGAACAGTTCATTCATTCTTGAAAGGGCTTTCGACGTCCTGGCGAAGACTACTACGCCGCTCACGGGGCGATCGAGTCGATGTACCACTCCAAGAAAAACTTCTCCCGGCTTCTTATACCTGTGCTTGATATAGTCCTTTACATCTTCGATCAGCGTCCGGTCGCCTGTTTCATCACCTTGTACCAGTGCCCCGGCAACCTTGTTGATCGCGATCAGGTGATTGTCTTCATAGAGAACCTCAGGTACCATCCGGCATTAAATACGTGTTCGCTTATCTTTGCGAAGGTAATCGAATCAAACAGATACACCGATGGGAAAATTCATTGCGTGGCTTGCCGGCTTCCTTTTCTGTGCGGCGCCCTGCCTGGCTCAATTGAACAATGATCAGGCCTTGGTGGATGCCATTCGTAAGGAACTTGGTTCCCAGCCGGGTACGTTCGCCGTGGCCTTCAAGGACGCTGCCACCGGTCACCAAATTCTGATTAATGAACGAGAGCGCTTCCATGCAGCCAGCACCATGAAGACGCCTGTCATGATCGAAGTGTATAAGCAGGCTGCCCACGGTAGATTCCGACTCACCGATTCAATAACCATCAAGAATGAATTCAAAAGTATTGTCGATGGAAGTTCCTATGCGCTTAACCCCCAAGACGACAGTGAGCCAACCCTATATGGATTGGTCGGCAAGAAGCTGCCCCTTTATGATGTCATGTATCAAATGATCATCGCCAGCAGCAACCTGGCTACAAACCTGATCATTGAATGGGTTGATGCGCGCGAAGTCACCCGAACAATGCGTTCGATGGGAGCCATGGACATGGAGGTACTTCGAGGTGTGGAAGACTCCAAAGCATTTGCCAAAGGCCTGAATAATTCCGTAACAGCTTTTGATCTGATGATTTTGTTCGACCAGATGGCCAGAGGTAAAATCATCAACCCGGCTTCTTGCGATGCGATGATTAACATCCTCTCCGATCAGAAATTCAACGAGATAATTCCCGCGCAACTGCCGGCCGGTGTTGTTGTAGCCCACAAGACCGGATCCATTCGCGGCGTGCAACATGATTCAGGAATTGTTATTCTGCCCGATGGGCGCAGGTATTCCCTGGTGATTTTATCAAAGAATCTGAAAGACGAGCCCGCTGCCATCCGTTCTATGGCCCGCGTTTCCCGATTAATCTACGAATTCAACCAGGGTAAACGCTAGTCCTTGAACTCTGATGTGAAATGAAAACGGATTTCCGGGAAGTTGTCCTGCACCATTTGCAGCCAAGCCTTTGACTCCGCCATAAAGACCAACTTGCCGTCCTTATCGCGGGCGATGTATCGTAATTTGGATTGCACGAACTCGTTCAGCTTCTGTTCATTGGCACTGCTAATCCAGCAGGCCTTGTGGATGGGTTGGGGCAGAAACTCCACGGTCGCGCCGTATTCATGCAGCAACCGGAATTGGATAACCTCAAACTGGAGTGCTCCCACCGTACCAACTACCTTTCGTTTTCCTAGATCAAATGTGAACAGCTGGGCGACGCCTTCTTCCATCAGCTGAAGCAGGCCCTTCTCCAACTGCTTGCTTTTCATGGCGTCTTTGTTGAGTACCTCCTTGAATATCTCCGGGGAAAAGCTGGGGATCCCGGTGTATTGAAGTTTCTCTCCTTCTGTCAGTGTGTCGCCGATCTTGAGGTTGCCCGTATCATAGATGCCCACGATATCTCCCGGCCACGCTTCATCGATGGTTTCACGGTCCTGTGCCAGGAAGGCGGTTGCATTTGAAAAGCGATAGCTCTTATTGTGGCGGACGTGGTAGTAGGTGTCGCCGCGATGAAATGTGCCCGAGCAAATTCGCAAAAAAGCAATCCGGTTGCGATGCTTAGGGTCCATGTTGGCGTGGATCTTGAAGATAAACCCGGTGAATTTTGATTCATCCGGCGCAACATTACGCAACGTTGTCTCCCGTGAGCGCGGAGACGGCGCAATCCGAATGAACGTATCCAGAAGTTCCTTGACGCCAAAATTATTGACTGCGCTGCCGAAAAAAACCGGCGCGACCCGGCCCGCCGCGTATTCCTCCACGGAAAACTCCGGGTAGACACCCTCAATCAGCTCCACATCAGCCCGCAATTGACGGGCATTGTTTTCACCCACGAGGTTGTCCATTTCCTGACTTTGGATGTCGGATATTTCAATGCCCTCCTCCACTACCGTCTTGGACGCCGTAAAGAGATGCAGGTTTTTCTCGTACAGACTATAGACTCCCTTGAAAGTTTTTCCCATGCTGATGGGCCAACTCAGCGGGCGCACTCTAATGCGAAGCTTCTCTTCAATTTCGTCCAACAGATCGAATGGGTCGCGTCCTTCACGATCCAGCTTGTTAATGAAACAAATTACCGGCGTGTTGCGCATTCGGCAGACCTCCATGAGTTTCTCCGTCTGCGTCTCAACGCCTTTAACGCAGTCAATGACCATGATGACGGAATCAACAGCAGTGAGTGTGCGATACGTATCTTCGGCAAAATCCTGGTGACCCGGTGTATCCAGCAGGTTAATCTTGATGTCTTTGTAGTTGAATCCCATCACCGACGTGGCCACCGAGATCCCGCGCTGCTTCTCAATTTCCATCCAGTCGCTTCGGGCATGGTCCTTGATCTTACTGGACTTTACGGCACCGGCTTTTTGGATGGCGCCGCCGAACAACAGCAGTTTTTCCGTCAGCGTTGTCTTACCGGCATCCGGGTGACTGATGATACCGAAGGTTCTCCGGCGGTCGATTTCCTGGTCGATGGTCATGCGGCGATAAAGGCCGCAAAGCTAAAGATTCCCGATCACATGGAGTGAGGCCTCAGAGTTCGAGGCCGAAATTTCTCACTTTGATGTCGTCAAGCCCGCGGTCGTCAAACGGGTTCTCCATCTGATCCTGGACATTGAAGAGTGATACAAGTATGAATCCCGTCACGCAACTCAGGGAGTAGACGACCCAATCCGGCGATCCGTCATCCAGGCGGTGCAATAAGGCAGGGGAATAGATAAAAGGAAAGATGTAGATAAAGACCTGGCAATAGGCCCGGAGACTGACCGGTGTATGGTGCGTGTAAATGGCGATGGTTCCCTCGACGCTATTGTGCACATCCTTCATAAACCGCAGAATCTTGAAGGCTTCGCCGGAACCAATTTCCTCCCGATGCGACATCAGGAATTCCGAAATCTTGCGAAGATTGGTGCGCAACGGGGCCTGCTGATTCTTACCTTCTGAAAAAAACTGGATGAGTGAATCGGAGGTCGCCTTAATAATCTGCTTGATCTCTGCTTGCTTGTCATCCGGGAGTTTCTTGCATCGCTCGAAGCAGCGGGTTACAATCAACAGCCCTGACTTGAACCGAGCCATATAGTCCAGCGCCTTTTCCCGTCGACGAAAGGCGGCGCGGATCGTGAAAACCAACGGAAAAATGATGGCTATGCTGATGATGGTCAGATCAAAATTATATTTGATTTGGTACTGAAGCACACAAAAAGAAGTGGTCAGGCAGATGATTAAGACCGTAAAAGTCCTGATATTTATAATCTGTAAGTACCGGGTCATATTGCCATTCATGTTTGTGAAACCCTAACTGATATCACTATGAAATATTTGTTCTTCGTAACTCTACTCGTGGTCTTGTCGTTCCCGGTTGTCGCTCAAAAATCAGACGTCACTGCGCTGTTCCAGGACCAAACTCCATTGGAGCTCAAGTTGACCAACTCAATCAAAGATATCAAAAAGAAAACGAACGATTCAACCTATCTGCCTACCCAACTCTATGTAAAGAATGCGAGCGGCACCTGGGATTCCATCAGTATTGAAATCCGGGCACGCGGCATCTTCCGCCGGAAGAATTGTTACTTCGCTCCCATCCGGATCAAAGTCAAGAAAGAGAAAGCCAAGGGAACCATCCTCGAAGGGAACAAAAGTCTCAAGTTGGTCATGCCGTGTGAAAACAGCAGCGATAAGAATGAACTCGTGACTAAGGAACTCATCTGTTATAAGATGTATGAGAAGTTGACACCATACCACTTTAACACAAGGCAAGTCAGCCTGACCTTTGTTGAATCGGATGGCAAGAAATCGAAGACCCACCAACTGGTGGCCTTTCTCATTGAAGATGACGATCTCGTCGCCAAGCGCTTCAATTCAAAAATCATGGAGAACCTGAATCTCCATCCGGCCCGGCTGAACGACACGGCCTCCGTGCGTCACGATCTTTTCCAATACATGATCAGCAATCTGGACTGGTCTACTACGTTTCAGCACAATGCCAAGATCATGTTCAAGGCCCCAAGCAAATATGTTCCGCTGGCCTACGACTTCGATATGTCGGGTTTTGTAAACCCTCCCTACGGCGTCCCCAATGAAGAACTGGGACAGCAAGACATCCGCGACCGGATTTACCGGGGCTTCTGTCGCAATGAGCCGGTGGTTCAACATGTGCGTCAACAATATCTCGCCGCTCAGCCGGAGGTGATGGCTGCCCTGGCCGCCTATGAAAAGGATTTCATTCCGCGTGACTATGCGACCATGAAGCGATATATCGATGATTTCTACGCGATCATGAAGAACGACAACGACTTCCGTAAGAAGATAATTGACGGCTGTCGAAGGAAGTGACCTTTCTGGGTCGGATGCCACTACGTTTACTCGCTCTATTATTAGTTACCTGTTCTCTTGGACCTCATTCAACTACAGGGCAGGTTCACCTTTCACGTTATCTTTCGCAGGAGTACACTCCCGCGGTAGACTTGTTTGCTTACCGCGATATTTATGTTCGTTGGAACATGGAAGGCAAGGTTCAGGCTTATCTGAATGAAGGGATCAATAGCCTGCACGATGACGAGATCAATGCTGCCGTTGCCAATCTGACCAAAGCACTGGAACTTGATCGCAAACTGGTTGCCGCTCATTACTACCTGGCGATCTGTTACAAACTCCAACTTAAACTCTTGCCCGCCGAGAAAAGTCTCCTTCGAGCTTTGGAACTGAACGATACCCTGGCGGCGGGCCATCTGGAATTAGGTGAAATCTATGAGGCTGTCAGACTATATGACCGGGCTCTGTCCGCCTACGAGAAGTCTACGCAAACGTCTGCAAAATTTGCAGATGGATACTTCCACCAAGGGAACTTGAAGTTTGTCCAAGAGAAATTCTCCGAAGCGGAAGGTCTGTACTACCGAACGGTGGCGGTTGATCCAACGTTTGACGATGCCTACGTCATGCTGGGACGTATTGCTCTCGCCACCAAGAAAAAGCCTGAGGATGCAATGCACTTCTTTCAGCGCGCCGTAAAAGCAGACTCCCTTTCAAAAGACGGACTCCTGTGGCGTGGCATCACTTACGCAGACCTCGGCGCGATTGAAAAATCGCTTGCCGACTGGGACAAACTCGTGCGTTACAATCCCAATCAGCCGTTTTTTCTTTACATGCGCGGATTTCTCCAGATTGAAGTAGGCGATCTCGACAAAGCGTTCGCTGACTTTCGCAGGGCCATCACCGCCAACCTTGAAAACGCCGACAAATTTGAGGGGGGTCAGACGATCCTTGACAAACGCATTGACCTTCAGTCAGCGGCTCGCTTGCTGATTAAGAAACTATACGGTTTCAAGGAGCCGGATCTGACTAATCTCAAGAGCGGCTTTTGTTTTCTCCTGGCCATGCGCTACCAAGGCGCCATCAAATGGTTCACCAAAGTCAACTCAAAAGACGGCATCGTTTTTTTCTTCCGCGGGCTGACCTATGAACACGCCGGGGTTCATGATCTCGCGTTGGAGGAATACTCGAAGGCAATTGCTGCTGATCCGGATATTTTCGACGCCTATAAAAAGCGCGCTATTTACAGAATGGAATTGGGGGATTTCCAGGCGGCAACCAACGATGTGGCAGAAATGATCCGCATTGACTCTTCCTCTACCATCAGCTATAAGATTCGCGGCATCGCAAAAGCCCTCTCCGGCGACTGCACCAACGCCGTCAATGACCTCACTCGTTTTATTGCTTCCGATTCAACCGACATGGAATCTTTCAAAACCCGGGGTTTCTGTCACGAACAAAATAAACGATGGGCCTCAGCGGGAAGTGACTTCATGATGGCTTATGCCATGAGCCGGCACGATGTAGCCTTCCTCACCCACGCGGTCAGCAATTTTGAACTTGCTTTGAAGGAAAATCCAGATGACCACCAAACCCGTTATTACCTGGGCCGGACCCTCTATGATGCGGGAGATCGCGACGGGGGCCTGAAGCTCATCCAACAGGCCAGCAGGAAAGGAAATTCTGAAGCACGGGCCCTGCTAAAACAGCTGAGGAATTAGAAGTAGTGCCCTTTCTGCATTGATTTTGGGCTTACCGGGTCAATTTCTGCCACTCTGTCACGCTCTTTGCTGCAATACCCCCTTGGCATAATCATTGACCATCGGAGGAGGACAAGACTACAACTACGACTATGGGAAAGATTATTGGAATAGACCTGGGCACCACCAATTCCTGCGTGGCCGTTATGGAAGGCAGCGAACCGGTGGTAATTGCGAACAGCGAAGGCCGTCGGACGACCCCGTCCATTGTCGGCTTTCTCGACAACGGCAAGGGCGAACGGAAGGTGGGTGACCCGGCTAAGCGTCAGGCCATTACCAATCCGAAGAATACCGTGATGTCCATCAAACGTTTCATGGGTAAGAAATTCAAGGATGTAAGCGGTGAAATGAAGATGGTGAGCTACGGCGTGGAAAGCGGAAGCAACGACACGGTACGCGTACGCATTGGAGACCGCCTCTATACTCCGCAGGAAATTTCAGCCATGATTCTTCAGAAGATGAAGAGCACCGCAGAAGACTACCTCGGAACCTCGGTTACCGATGCCGTGATTACTGTACCCGCATACTTTAATGACGCGGAGCGCCAGGCAACAAAAGAAGCCGGTCAGATTGCCGGACTTGACGTAAAGCGCATTATCAATGAACCCACGGCAGCCGCTTTGGCCTACGGTCTCGACAAGAAGAACAAAGACATGAAGATCGCCGTCTACGACCTGGGCGGCGGCACATTTGATATTTCCATTCTCGAACTGGGCGACGGTGTATTCGAGGTGAAATCCACAAACGGTGACGTTCACCTCGGTGGCGACGATTTTGACGCTCGCATCATGAACTGGCTCGCCGACGAATTCAAAAGCGAAAAGAACATCGACCTCCGCAAAGATGCCATGGCCCTGCAGCGGCTGAAAGAGGCGGCTGAAAAAGCCAAGATCGAACTATCCAGTTCCAATGAAACGGAGATCAACCTTCCTTACATCACTTCCGTGGACGGTGTACCCGAACACCTGGTGAAGAAACTCAGCCGCGCCAAGTTTGAACAGCTTTGCGACGACCTGATCAAACGTACCCTGGAGCCGTGCAAAAAGGCTGTGAGTGATGCTGGCGTTTCTGTATCGGAGATCGATGAAGTCATTCTGGTGGGAGGCTCAACCCGCATTCCGCGCATCGTGGAAGAAGTGGAAAAATTCTTCGGCCGCAAGCCGTCAAAAGGCGTGAACCCGGATGAAGTGGTGGCTGTTGGCGCTGCCATCCAGGGCGGAGTGCTTACTGGCGAAGTGAAGGATGTTCTTCTGCTGGATGTTACTCCCTTGTCACTGGGTATTGAAACGATGGGCGGAGTAATGACCCGATTGATCGAATCAAATACAACGATACCTTCGAAGAAATCCGAAGTGTTCTCAACGGCGTCTGATAACCAGCCTTCGGTGGAAATCCACGTGTTGCAAGGTGAGCGTCCGTTGGCGAAAGACAACCGCACGATCGGCCGGTTCCATCTGGATGGAATTCCTCCTGCACCCCGCGGAATACCGCAGATCGAAGTAACCTTCGATATTGACGCCAATGGCATTCTCCATGTCTCGGCCAAAGACAAAGGCACAGGCAAGGAGCAGAAGATACGCATTGAGGCTTCTTCTGGTCTCACCGAGGCCGAAATTCAGAAAATGAAGACGGAGGCCCAAGCGAATGCCGAAGCCGACAAGAAGGAAAAGGAACGCATCGAGAAAATCAACCAGGCTGACTCGATGATTTTCCAGACCGAAAAACAATTGAAGGAATACGGCGACAAGCTTTCTGATGGCAACAAGAACGCCATCAACAGTGCCCTTGAAAAACTGAAGGAAGCCCACAAGAGCCAGGACATAGCCGCGATTGACACGGCGGTCACGGCGCTGAACGCGGCTTGGCAGGCGGCCTCACAGGAAATGTACGCCGCTTCCGGAGCCGGAGCACAGGCTGGCGCTGGAGCGAACGGCGGCGGACCTGCCGGCGGCGCGAACCAGGGGAATGGCGACGCTACCGATGTTGAATACGAGGAAGTGAAAAAGTAAAACTGAGTAAAACTCAAGTTTCAAAAGCCCCCATCTGTTGAAGATCGGGGCTTTTGCTTTTTAGGCTGCCTGGCATTGGCAGCGATGAATACTCTGCGCCTATATTTGCAGCCTTGAACGGAACAAAATGATTATCCTCAAGTTTGGCGGAACCTCTGTTGGCAAGCCTGACCGGCTCCAAAAGGTAGGTGAGCTGGTGCTCCGAACACCCGGCAGAAAGATTGTCGTGCTGTCGGCGCTAAGCGGCACAACCAATGCATTGGTTTCGATTGGCCAACACCTGCTCTCGGGGCGAAAGGATGACGCGGATACGGAAATCAACCGGCTTGAACATCATTACCAGGCCTTTGCGCGGGATCTGTTCCATGCCGCCGAATACCAGGCGATCGGTCAGGACATTGCATCCCGGTATTTCAGTCTGATCCGCCTGCTCGCCGCGGGATCGTTTGACGACCGTAGCTACCGTGAACTGCTTGCCCAGGGTGAATTGGCATCAACAGAATTCTTCTATTACCACCTCCGCGAAAAGAACGTGGAGTGCCGCCTACTACCAGCTTTACATTTTATGTCGATCGATGAGAACCAGGAACCAGAACTGGAGAAGATCGGCGAGCGGCTGAAAGCACTGCTGCCCTCCATGGTGAAGCAGGAGATTCTCATCACACAAGGATATATCTGTCGAAATCATCGAAATGAAATCGACAACCTAAAGCGCGGCGGCAGTGATTACACCGCTTCACTCATCGGTGCAGCCATACAGGCGGACGAGGTCCAAATTTGGACCGATATCGATGGCATGCACAACAACGATCCCCGCATCGTCAAACATACCCTGCCCATTGCCGAACTGACCTTCGACGAAGCCTCCGAACTCGCCTACTTCGGCGCCAAAATTCTTCATCCCTCCACGATTGTGCCGGCTCAAAAGCGGGGCGTACCGGTACGATTGAAAAATACGATGGATGAAAAGGCATTCGGTACATTGATCAGTGACAAAGGAACGGCGGGAGTCATCAAGGCGATCGCTGCCAAAGACGGCATTATTGCCATCAACATAAAGTCATCCCGGATGCTGCTGGCCTTCGGCTTCCTAAGGGAGGTGTTTGAAGTATTTGAACGTTACAAAACGCCGATCGACATGATCTCGACCTCCGAGGTTGCCGTGTCGCTCACCATCGACGACCCACGGAATCTCGATCAGATCATCAAGGATTTGGAACGGTTTGGGACCATCACCGTCGATCGCGAGCAATCGATTATTTGTGTGGTCGGCAACAAGCTCGCAGAACGAGACGGGGTGTTGAATGAAGTCTTCCGGGCCCTGGACAAAGTACCTATACGGATGGTCTCCTTCGGCGGAAGCCAGAACAACATATCCATCCTTGTCGAAACCGAGCAAAAAGAACGCTCGTTGCGGCTCCTGAACCAAGGACTGTTCAACCTGGGTGACTAAGGCTCTCCTTGAGTTTACCGCTTATACGAATTCCCTTTTTCATGGAAGGGTCTTATTATTTTTTTGGCATACCTTTATGTAGTACCCAAACCCACCCAACCATGGATGCTGTTGTCATTATCATTTTCGTCGTTGGCTACCTGGCCATCGCACTGGAGCATCCGATAAAAGTCAACAAGACCGCATCCGCCCTCCTGACCGGTGTCCTTTGCTGGACGCTCTACGCATTGTTTTCCGGGGATGCGGAAACGGTTGGGCATCAATTGAACGAGCACCTCAGCGAAACGTCGCAGATTCTCTTTTTCCTGATGGGCGCGATGACGATTGTCGAATTGGTCGATGCGTACCAGGGCTTTCGGTTGGTCACCGATCGGATTCAAACCAAGAATCCCGTTGCGCTCTTGTGGTTGGTCTGTTGGGTTACGTTCTTTCTCTCCTCCATCCTCGACAATCTCACCACCTCGATTGTGATGATTTCATTGATCCGCAAACTTATTCCCAACAAAGACATGCGGATGTTCTTTGCGGGAATGATCGTCATTGCGGCCAATGCGGGCGGTGCCTGGACGCCCATAGGCGACGTCACAACAACCATGCTTTGGATCGGAGGTCAGATTTCTACAGTAAACATCATGCAGGTTTTGTTCATTCCCAGCGTCATGTGCATGCTGGTACCGCTGATTTACCTGACTTTCACATTAAAAGGAACCCTGGGCGAGCAGCCTGTCGAACAAGAAGGCGGTTACGGTCATGAACCGGTCAAAGGCGGCACGGTCATGCTTTTTCTTGGAGTTGGCGCGCTCGTTTTCGTTCCCATCTTCAAGACCATAACACACATGCCTCCTTACATCGGCATGTTGTTTGGGCTCGGTATATTGTGGGTGGTTTCCGAAATGATCAACCCTCATGCTGATGAGGCTCTTCGAAAGCCTTACACGGCAGCTGGCGCATTGCAGCGAATTGATACATCCTCCGTACTCTTCTTCCTTGGAATCCTCTTAGCCGTTGGCGCCCTGGAGTCGATGACGATCCTCGGTCAATTTGCCAAATGGCTGGATCAGGCCGTTGGCAGTCAGTCGATGATTGTTACGTTGATCGGTCTGATGTCTGCGGTGATTGACAACGTGCCGCTCGTGGCTGCCAGCATGGGTATGTACAGCATGGATACCTATCCGATGGACCACTTTATTTGGGAGTACCTGGCCTATTGTGCTGGGACTGGCGGAAGCATTCTGATCATTGGTTCAGCGGCCGGCGTTGCCGTAATGGGAATGGAGAAAATTGACTTTATCTGGTACCTGAAACGAATCAGCCTGATTGCCATGCTGGGATATTTTGCGGGTTGCGGCACTTACCTGCTGATTTATCAACTCATTCACTAGTCCAACTTCCCGATTACAACTCCGCTGCAGGAATCCCGGCTTGACCGGGTTACACTGCTCAGCACGTTGATTTGACTCCGCATTCTCAGCACACCCAGAAATGCGAAGATTATTGCTTCCTTGAAGTCAATGATTTGTTCGGCAGGCAATACTATCGTGGCCCGGTTCTGAAAGCGGCTCTTCAAGAGTCTGATTAAGAATCGGTTTTTTGCCCCTCCTCCCGTGGAAAGAATCTCCAGCCTTTGCTTCGATTTCGGAATTGCTCCCTCCAACTCAATCACTATCGATTCGCTGACCGTCCTCATCCTGTCCGCCAAGGGAATATTGGCGTCGGTTATCAACGGCTGAATGGCCTCTTCAAAAAATTCGCGCCCGAGGGATCGCCTGTCAGAGCGAACCTCCCGATAGGCCTTGCCAAGTGCCAGAAGCAGCTGTTCATTTACCGTTCCGCCAGCTGCCATTCGACCTCCATTATCAAAGGCCTTGCCTGCTTCGCGAGCGAGGAAGTTCAGGGCCATGTTGCAAAAGCAAACATCAAAAGCCCGGCGCTTCCCCTTCACTTCCATCGATAGATTGGCAATGCCTCCCAGGTTCAGGCAAACGTCTGCATCCGGAAATAGGTAGCGGTCACCCACCGGTACCAGTGGAGCTCCTTCCCCACCTAGCTGGACGTCAAGAGACCGGAAGTCGCACACGACGGGAAGTCCCGTTGTCGCATGAATCGCGGCGCCGTCGCCCAGCTGAAATGTAAACCCACGCTTCGGTTGATGGAATATGGTATGTCCATGGGATGCGATGAAGTCAACGTTTTTGATACGTTGCTTCGACAGGAAGGTCGCGCACATTTTTCCCAGGTAACTTCCGTATTGGCCGTGGTGGTGCATCAACTCCGCACCCGAAAGCTCGTGGGCAGTAGACAATATCTTGTGCCAATGCTTCGAATAGCGGAATGTTTGGGCTTTGATCAATCTGAACTTCCAGGATCTTTCAAAAGTCAAGTCGACACACGCCATATCAAGACCGTCCAGCGAAGTGCCTGACATGAGTCCCAATACACGATACGTTTTCCTTTTTTTCATGGAGGGCCTGCGCGTTTCCAGTAGTATTAAACTCTTCCTAGCTTCGTCGTCATGAACCTCGCTATCGACGCCGGCAACACGCTGACCAAAATAGGCATTTTCGAAGGAGCTACCCTGACGCAGAAGAAAGTATTTACTTCCCTTGGCGAGGCTCGCGACTTTATTGTCGATCTGCATGCAGACAATGCCATCCTTAGCAGTGTAGTAGGCGAATCATATCCACCGGAGCTGCACCAATCAATCAGCGGAAGGTTCCTGGTGTTGAGTCCCAAACTGCCCTTGCCCCTGGTAAACCGTTATGCCACACCCCAAACACTCGGAGCTGATCGGATTGCTGCGGCCTGTGGGGCCTGGAGTTTGTTTCCCGGAGAGTCTTCCCTTGCCATTGACTGTGGAACCTGTATCAACTATGAGCATGTGAACAAGGAGGGGCACTATCTCGGCGGTGTCATTTCGCCCGGAGTGGCCATGCGTTTTCGCGCCATGCACTCCCTGACGGAGCGACTTCCCCTGGGTTCGGCTATTGAATCGGCAGAGCTCACCGGCACGAGTACACTGGAATGCCTTGAATCGGGAGTCATGAATGGGACCTTGGAAGAAATAAAGGGCATAATTGCTCGTTATCGCCATGATGACCCCGGCATCCGGGTGATTTTGACCGGCGGCGATGCACGTTTTTTTGAAAAACCTTTGAAACCTTTCATCTTTGTGGCCCCCGAATTGGTTCTGACCGGGCTCAATAGCATCCTACTCCACAATGTCCTTAACTAGGTCTGCTCTCCTATTGCTGGTAATCCTTGCGTCCCCGGCCGCGTTGGTTTTTGGACAAGCTGCCCGAAGCCCCTTTTCTTCTTACGGCTTGGGTGAACAGTATGGAACCGCATTGGCTCAGGCCCAGGGCATGGGCGGGGTGGGATTCAGCAATCCGCAATTCCTATACATCAATAACCAGAATCCGGCCTTGTTGGTTTACAACCGGCTGACCACGTTTCAGGCAGGTATTGTTGGTGAGCAGCGGAACCAATCTTCTGATTCTGTCAATGAAAAAAGCGGAAGTGGCAATCTTAACTACCTCATACTGGCGATTCCGGTCATCAATGGATGGTGGACTACCTCATTCGGCCTAATGCCCTACACAAAACTCAATTACTTGCTTGACTATAAGCAAGTGATTCCCGGCACACAGGAGTCGGTGGAGGTTATCGAACAAGGGAGCGGAGGGATCAACCAGTTCATGTGGTCCAACGGGGTTTCGATCAACCGGAACATTTCGGTTGGAATCAAGGCCGCGTATCTATTCAGTTCAACGGAGAGTTCCTACGGAAATCTGATGCTGAACTCTCCCGTCAGTCTATCCGCTCGGGTAAATGACCGAACCTTTATTTCCGACTTTGTTTTCACACCAGGAATATCGGTTCATCTTGATTCACTGGGCAAGAAGAATCATCGTCTTAATTTTGGCCTTGTATATGATGTGAAGACTAACCTCAGTGCGAAGTTCAATCGTCGCATCGAGCGCTGGAACAATGGGGGACTTCTGGATTCAGCAACCGTAATCAGCAACCAACCGGGAACCATTACAGTACCTGGCAACCTCATGTTCGGCATGTCCTTTAGTCCATATCCGTATCGCTTGATGGCTGCGCTGGACGGCTCCTTCGCCGATTATTCACAATACCGCGACCTGGAAGGGAAGAACCGCTATGAGTCAAACAGCTGGCGCATTGCAGGCGGTGTGGAGTATACACCAGACCGGACCTCGTTGAGCAACTACCTAAAACGAGTCACATACCGAACGGGCGTAAGTATTGAAAATTACCCTTTTTTGGCCAACGGCAACACGGTTAAAGATTTTGGCATTACTTTTGGCGTCTCTTTGCCTGTAAACCGTATTTCCAGCCTTGACCTGGCTGTGAAGTGGGGAAAGAAGGGAGATAAAGCGCTGAACGCCATCGAAGAGAACTACTTCAAGATCTACTTTGGCATCACCTTTAACGACCAATGGTTTATAAAACGTCGGTTTGATTAGAATTTTATTAAAAGAAAAAGCAAACGTATGAAAGCCCGGATCCTGTTTTCGTTCATCGCCTTCCTTGGTGCCACCATTGCGGCTTCCGCCCAATGCAAGGAACTTAAATGGCCTGAAGACAAGAAAAAAGCAGAAGAATGTGTAGCCGTTTGGGGAGACGCGATGAAAGCCGGTGGCAACCTAAAGAGCGCGGTTCCTGCCTTCCAATGGATGGCAACCAATGCACCGCAATGGAACACGAAGTTGTACATCGACGGCGTAACACTTTACGACAAACTCGCCGATGCGGAGACAGATCCCGCCAAAAAGAAAGTTTTGGTGGATTCACTGCTGATGATCTTCGACATGCGCATCAAGAATTGCGGAGATGAAGTGAATGTACTCAACCGCAAAGCTTTCGCTTCGTACAAATTCAACATCAAGAATAAGGAAGCTCTCCCCGGACTGCTCGCCCTGTTTGACAAAGTGTATGAAATCAGCGGCAACAATGTAACGGACGCCAACCTGGTCCCCTATATGATGACGGTGAAATCAAACCAGGTATCACTGAAGAATGTTACGGACGAACAGATCCTGTCTCGTTATGACAAGATTATTACGGTTGTGGATGCCAAGATTGCGGCCGCCAAGACACCGGCCGATGCCGACAAACTCCGGGGTTACAAAGATGCAGTGGATGCGTTGCTGATTGGAATGGTGAAGGTAGACTGCGACTTCGTGAAGAAGAACCTCGAGCCGAAGTTCAAGAAGAACCCGAACGACCTGGCACTGGCCAAGAAGATCTTCAAATTTATGCTGGAGGGCAAGTGCACCGATGACCCCCTTTGGCTGGATGCCGGCGAGACCATCCACAAGCTCAGCCCGGACAAGGACTTTGGCTTGCTGAAAGCCCTCACCGCGGCTAACATCGCTCGCAACGACTATGATCGTGCCGAGGCCCTGCTGAAAGAAGCGGCGGCAATTCCCAACTTGTCGGCAAAGGACAAGGCCGAAGCAGATCGGTATATGGGCAGTATCGAAGCCAAGAAGAAGAATTATGCTTCCGCACGGGAATATTTCCGCAAGGCGGTGATTGCCGATCCGAACGATAAAGAATCCTGGGAAAAGATTGGCGATCTCTATTACAACAGCTTTGATGACTGCGCCAAGCGTCAGAACATGGCCGAGGACAGGCTGGTGTACCTTGCCGCTTATGAGATGTACCAGAAGGCCGGCAATGCGTCAGGCATGGCACGTGCCAAAGCTCAGTTTCCTTCCAAAGAAGAAATCTTCCTGCTCAACTGGCAAGCGGGCTCCACACAGCGCGTAGGTTGCTGGATCGGGGAGTCGGTGGTGCTTAAGACGAGGGATTAAGAACAAAAAGATACGAAAAGGCCCCTACACCAGGGGCCTTTTTTATTATGGATCCGCGATCATTTCTCCTTGTTTCAATACTCCTGCTGGCTTCCTGTACCGAGAAGCAAACCAGTGAACCTGTTGAATATACAGGCCCCCTCCGTGAAGCAATGGATGTGGAGATGCTTCACGCCGAGAAGGACAAGATAAAGGTGAAGATGGTGGCCAAGCGGATTCTTGAATTCAAGAATGGTGACCGCGAATTTCCGGAAGGGATCTACCTGGAGTTTTATGACGAAACCGGACGCATGACATCGAGCCTGAAGGCCAATCATGCCTATTATTTCAAGAAAGAGAATCGCTGGCGCGGGCGCGGGAAAGTGGAGGTAAAGAATATTGAAAAGCGACAGCAATTGAACACAGAAGAGTTGTTCTGGGACCCTACCAGCAAGAAGATTTTCACAGAAAAATTCGTTACGATCAATCTCGAATCGGAAGTTATCTACGGGACCGGACTGGATGCGCTGCAGGATATGTCGTCGTACACGATCAAGAAGCCGGCAGGCGACTTCGAAATCAAGGACTGAGCGTCGCCGCTTTTCCGTATTTTTGCAGTCCGATGAAACTTTTTGACACCTTGCTTTTGTCTGTTGGTGTGGCCCTGGTTATCATGGGCATCTACGAGGTCATGACGGAAGGCCTTTTTTACGCCTACACATTTCTTATGCCTGCAACGATCATTTTTCTTTGGTTTGTGTATCGGAAACGTAGCAAAGCCTGATGGAATCACTGCTTCCCTGGATCATTGCGTCACTTGCCTTTTCCTTCTTCTTTTCCGGGATTGAAATCGCTTTCCTTTCGGCCAATCGGCTTCAAATGGAAATACAGAGTAAGCAAGGATCCTGGTCCGGCAAGTTAGTTACCTACTTCCTTAATGCTCCTTCCCGGTTTATCGGGACTTGCCTGGTCGGCAATACGCTGGCGCTCGTCATTTTTGGTAACAGCATGGCGGCCTTGTTTGAACCGATGCTGACCGCCAATCTACCCGAATCGCTCAATAATGAGCCTTCCATACTTCTTATTCAAACCGTCTTTTCGACGCTCGTTATTCTGGCCACCGCCGAGTTTCTGCCCAAGAGCGTATTTCTTATCAACCCAAACTTCATGCTCTCGGCACTCGCTGTGCCCTTCGCCGCCACGTACGTCATTCTCAAGCCCGTCACGTTCGCCATCCTGAATCTTTCCACCCTCGTATTGAAGCATATTTTCCGAATGAACTACTCGGAGGAGAAGCCGGTGTATGGCCTGACCGACTTGAACCACTTTCTCCGGAATATGCAGAAAGTCAGCCATGAGGACGAGGAAATCAGCCTTGACAAGCGTATTCTTCACAATGCGTTGGAGTTTGGAACCGTTCAGGTTCGCGAATGCATGGTGCCCCGGACGGAAATCATTGGTATGGGAATTGACGAAGGGATTGATCGGTTGAAGTCAGTATTCATCGAGAGCGGGCATTCCAAGATTGTTGTATTCCGTGAAACAATTGATGACCCGGTTGGATATTGCCATTCCGCCGCCCTTTTCCGTAATCCCCAGACAATTGAGGAAATCCTGACACCGACCATCCTCGTTGCAGAAACCGCGATGGCCAACGACCTCATGGTTCAGATGATTCGAGAGCGGAGGAGCTTGGCCATTGTAGTGGATGAGTTCGGCGGAACATCCGGCATGATCAGCATGGAGGACATCATTGAAGAAATATTTGGTGACATCGAAGACGAGCATGATGCGGATGATCAGATCGAGCAACAACTGGATGAAAAGACCTTTCTCCTCAGTGCGCGACTGGAAGTCGACTACCTGAATGAACATTACCATTGGCACCTGCCGGCTGGCGAGTATGAGACGCTTGGAGGCTTGATTCTGGCGTACACGGAAGACTTTCCAAAAAGGGGTGAAAGCATCACTATCCCCCCTTACACATTCATTATTCAGGCTACCAAGGGGAACAGGATTGAAACCGTTCGGTTAGAGGTTAATACGCATGGCGATGGCGAATAGGATAGGCCCCGGAGCCTGTTTCTGAGCCCATAGAAGGGTCTAGGCACCCTTAGAATTCAGTCTTTGCCGAATACGCCAAACCGTTTAAATTTGCGGCTCTTTTGTCAGCAGTTGACACAGGGTAAACCAGCTAAGGATTTATGGCATTGATCAGTACGTTGAGGGAAAAAATGACCAAATGGGTCGTCGGCGCCATCGCCGTTTCCATGATTGCATTCATTGTAGGAAGTGACCTTTTTGGCAACGGCCCGCGGTCAATTTTTGGCGGTGATGACAAGGAGATCGGCGTTATCGCCGGAACATCCATTTCTTTGGAGGAATATCAGATCGCCATCCAGGAGCGCAAGAACAGCTATATCCTGAACTTCGGGCGCCAACCGGGAGAACGTGAAAATCCGACGTTGGAGGCCCAGGCCTGGGAAATGCTACTCAGTCAGAATGCCATTCAACCGGAATACAAGGAAGTAGGCGTCCGCGTAACTACCGATGAAGTTTGGGACATGGTCCAAGGCCGCAATGTGGATGAAGGCATCAGGTCTTCCTTTACTGACAGCTCGGGCCGCTTTGATCGCAATCGCCTCATCTCCTACTTGAAATCAGTAGAGGCCATGCCGGTTAATTCCGAAGCGCGAATCCGTTGGGACATCTTTAAGAATGATCTTCAGCCTTCGCGCGAGCGCCTCAAATATGAAAACCTACTGATTAAGACAAACTACGTAACTGAGGCGGAAGCAGAGCGCGATTACCATAACCAGAACGACGTCGCCGAAGTAAAATACCTTTATGTGCCTTACTATGCGGTGAGTGACTCCCTCGTGAAGGTTTCTGACAGCGAGTTGAAATCCTATTACGACAAGAACAAAAGGAAATACAAAGTAGAAAACACCCGGAGCATGAGCTATGTGGCCTTTGACGTGATTCCCTCTCCGGAAGATACGGCCGCCATATCCGAAGAAGTAACCCGGCTGACGATTGATGCGAAGAACACCCGGGAAGACTCCCTCTTTGCCGTGTCCAATTCTGATGCAGCAACTCCTTTTGAAAAATATACGATAGCCACTCTGCCACCCACCCTGCTGAATCAAAGGTCAACGTTGACGGCGGGCCTTGTCATCGGCCCGCTCCTGGAGGAGGGCAAGTACCGTGTGTACAAGATTTCTTCCATCATAAAGGATACGATATACACCGCGAAAGCAAGCCACATCCTGATCAAGTGGGACTCTGATACCCCGGAAGCAAAGAAGGTAGCCAAGGAGAAAGCACAGAAAATCCTACGCGACATTAAGGCAGGCGCAAGCTTTGCAGAGAAGGCTCGTGAATTTGGAACAGATGGCACAGCGTCTACCGGTGGTGACCTGGGCTGGTTCGTCTCGGGACAAATGGTAAAAGAGTTCGAGAAGCCCATTTTCGACGCTAAGAAAACGGGCCTCTTGAATGATGTTGTGGAGACACCATTCGGCTACCACATCGTTGAGGTGACCAGTGTAAAAGACAATACGGCCTACAAGGTGGTTACCCTGGAGCGGGAGATAACCCCCAGCGATGAAACACTTAATGCGGCTCTCCGCAAAGCCGATTCTTTTGCTGCCGATCTTTCCGGCGTCGATGAATTCAAGGAGAAGGCAAAGAAGGAAGGACTGTCTCTATTTGACGCGAACGACATCGGCACTGGCGAACGCAGGATCAACAACCTCGGCGAAGCCCGTCAGATGGTTACGTGGCTTTTCCGGGAAGCCAAGATCGGAAAGGTTTCTACCGTATTCGACCTCAACGACACATACGTTGTAGCGGTTATGACCGGAGAAACGGAGAAGGGCTTCAAGGCGTTTGACAAGGTGAAGGAGGAAATCACCCCCCTGGTTCGCAATGAGGCAAAAGGAAAATACATCCAGGAAAAACTCAAAGGCAAGACCGAGCCGCTTGATGAACTGGCCAAGTTGTTTCCTCGCGACGGCGTCGTGAATTCGATGAGCGATCTGAAGTTGAATACCAACTCCATGCCTTCTGTCGGTTTTGATCCGGTGGTCGTGGGTGCTGCTTTTTCGCTGGAGAGCGGTAAGCGGTCACTGCCCATTACGGGCGAAAACGGTGTTGTGATAGTCGATATGACAAACAAGACCGAAGCGCCTGCTGTAGGGATGATCGAGATGTTCAAGAGCCAACTACTGCAGACACTCAATAACCGCGGTGGATATTACATCACCGAAGCGCTCAAAGAAGCTGCCAAGGTGGAAGATAAGCGTTACAAATTCTATTAACAGATTCTTTTTGCAACCGCGGCAGCTTACCGGCAGCCGCGGTTTTCTTTTTATGGATAGTCAGTGGTTTGACAACTTTCGTGAAAAGCTGGATAAGCACTACGCTTGGCCCGCACTTTACATGTTCAAATTCATCGTTCCCGCCGACCACCAGGAAGAATTGCGCCGCTTATTCCCCATGCATGTCACCAGTACAGAGAAACGTTCCGGAAAAGGCAATTATGTGAGCCTGACTTATCAGATGATGATGCCTTCGAGTGAATCTGTTATCCAGGTTTACAAAAAGGTCTCCGTTATTAAAGGCATAGTAGCGCTCTGATCCCTCGCCGATGTCCGGGGAAATTTGCGTAACATTATCTTCTTAACCCGAATTCCATGTGGACGGAAGACCATCAAAAGCTCAAAAAGACCTTCCGATTTACCGACTTTAGTGAGGCGATCGCATTCATGACCCGGGTGGCCTTGCTGGCCGAACAGTTGAATCACCATCCTACCTGGACCAATACCTGGAACCAGGTTGACATTGAACTGTCCACGCATGATGCCGGCAATGTGGTTACCGATCTTGACAGGAAAATGGCAGAAGCCATCGACAAATTCGTCTAGCTGTGAGCCGGAAGATTGCCTTATACCTTGTACCAACACCCATCGGCAACCGCGGCGACATCACCCTTCGGGCCCTGGAAGTACTCAAAAGCGTGGACCTCATTCTTGCCGAAGACACCCGCACTTCGGGCGTCCTCCTCGCCCACTATGATATCCGGAAACC
This sequence comes from Cyclobacteriaceae bacterium, assembly GCA_044221195.1. Lineage (GTDB taxonomy): Bacteria > Bacteroidota > Bacteroidia > Cytophagales > Cyclobacteriaceae > ELB16-189. The sequence goes on along the minus strand of JBGAPO010000003.1, from coordinate 128,572 downwards.
GCTCCAATCCTTTCACATCCACAACGAGCACAAGACAACCGAAAGGCTGATTGATCGGATGAAGGCCGGCGAAACCTTTGCCCTTGTCAGTGACGCAGGAACACCTGGAATTTCAGATCCCGGATTCCTATTGGTTCGCGCCTGCCTTGCCGCCGGCCTCGAAATAGAGTGCCTTCCGGGGGCAACCGCGCTTATTCCTGCGCTCGTTCAATCGGGTTTTCCATCTGATCGATTCGTCTTCGAGGGTTTTCTGCCGCACAAGAAAGGCAAACAGACCCTATTGAAGCGGCTTGCTGAAGAAGACCGAACGGTCATATTGTATGAATCACCTCACCGATTGATAAAAACACTGGAGGAAATGACCATACATTTCGGGGGACAACGGAGAATCTCCGTGTCGCGAGAACTCACCAAACTGCATGAAGAAACAGTTACGGGTTCACTTACCGAAGTATTGAATCATTTCAAGTCCAAGGAGGTCAAGGGAGAGATTGTTATCGTAATCGATGGTCAAAAAGAGCGCTAGTCCGTCGCCGGTACTAATGGCTGTAATAGCCGCAGCACTCACAACGGGTGGCTGGTTGATGGGATCCTTTCCTTTGCTGATCTTTTTCGGTCTGGCGCCCCTGTTCACTTTGGCCGACGCTGCTGACAGTTCCAGTTCGATACTGGAGAAGATGGAGCTTATTCTGATCGCCTTGGGTGCCGCCTTGATTGCCCATGCGGTGGTTTACGACACTTCTGTGGTGGTCGCCATCGTCCTCGCCATCGCTTATACGCTGGCATTTGTTGCGCACGCCTGGGCCCGACAGACGCTCGGCATACGCACCGGAAAGATTACCCTCATTCTATTCTGGTTGGCCATCGAGTATGTGATTCTCAAATTGGCAGCAGGCCGAAGTCCCTTTCTTGCTGATTCATTAGCGCTGAAGGAAGACTGGACCCGATGGACAATTCATACAGGCTACCTGGGCTCATCTTTTTGGATTCTGATAGTCAATTTCAGCTTCTACATGGCATTCCTTTTTGGCGGTTCCGTCAAGTGGGGTTGGTTGATCGCCGGCATCTTGCTGCTGGGCGGACCTATAGTTTATTCGTACACTCTCTCCGGACCCCCGATTACACGGGAGATGATGATCAATTTATACGGGAACGTATCGTCGGTAACAGATGTTACCTATCTTGCGCGCGGCGAATGGGTGGTGCGAACCGCCGCTTGGATTTCCGTACTGATGTTATTGTTCACACTTGTGAAGCACCAAACGAGGAAGAAATGATTGATCTGCTTTCGGTCGAACAACACGTGATGGACGTGTGCCATGATGTGGGAGAATTCATTCGAGTGGAGAGTCAGAACTTTGACCGATCGCAGATTCTTCAGAAGGAGGGATTCAACAACCTCGTTTCATATGTCGACAAAGAATCGGAAAAGACCCTGGTGTCCACACTCTCAAAACTCATTCCCGGCTCAGGACTCCTCGGCGAGGAAGGTTCAGCGGTGCCAAGCACAAACGGGTATCTTTGGATCATTGATCCCCTTGACGGAACAACCAATTTCACACACGGCCTTCCTCCCTTTGCCATCAGCATAGGACTGACACTGAATGACAAACCCGTGCTCGGGGTTGTTTACGAGGTGACCAAGAAGGAAATGTTTCATGCGGTCCAAGGGCATCCAGCTTACTGCAATGACCAGGTGATTAAGGCATCCTCCATCGGCACCCTGAACGAGAGCCTGTTTGCAACGGGTTTCCCCTATTACGATTTCCCAAAAATGGATGCCTATCTCTCCATCATCCGGAAGTTTTTGCGCCAGTCTCATGGTGTTCGCCGTTTGGGTAGTGCAGCGACTGATCTCGCGTATGTGGCTGCGGGTCGGTTTGAAGGGTTCTTTGAGTACAATCTCAACCCGTGGGACGTAGCGGCGGGTGCATTTATCGTGCAACAAGCCGGGGGATTGGTCACCGATTTTGCCGGAGGGTCCAACTTTCTGTATGGTCGCGAAATATGTGCGGCCGGGAGCGTCATCCACCCGACTATGCAGTCGCTGATTGCCGGCGAGTGGGGTTATTAAGGAAGGTTCTGTTTTAATTCTCTTACCATGAAACTAGTTCGCTTGTATTTCGGATTGCTGTTGTGGCTGGTCATTTCCCCATCCTTGGGGCAAGATCTCACAGAGAAGTTGCCCATCGCCGCCGATGTCATCAAAGGCAAGCTCACCAACGGCCTCACGTATTACATCCGCAAGAATGCCAAACCGGAACAGCGGGTGGAATTGCGACTGGCCATCAAGGCGGGATCCATCCTGGAGGAGGATGACCAGCAAGGCCTGGCACACTTCACCGAGCACATGGCGTTTAACGGTTCGAAACATTTCAAGAAGAATGACCTCGTCTCGTATCTGCAATCCATCGGTGTAGAGTTTGGCGCTGACCTCAATGCCTATACCAGCTTCGACGAAACCGTCTATATCCTGCCTATACCAACAGACAGGCCGGAAAACCTGGAAAAGGGATTCCTCGTGCTGGAAGATTGGGCGAGCGGTGTACTGTTTGAAACCAAAGAAATTGACAAGGAGCGCGGCGTTGTGCTGGAAGAGGATCGACTGGGTAAGGGAGCTGAAGAACGCATGAGCAAGAAATCGCTGCCCTACATACTGCAGGGATCCCGATATGCAGACCGGCTTCCCATTGGCAAACCGGAGATTCTGAAAAATTTCAAGCCGGAGGCCATCAAACGATTTTATCATGACTGGTATCGCCCTGACTTGATGGCCGTTGTGGTTGTCGGTGATATTGACCCGGTGGCAGCCGAAGGCCTTATTCGAAAACACTTTGAAAAACTGAAAAATCCCGCCCCAGTTAAACCGCGCGATTACGCCAAGGTACCCCCCCGTCGTAGCTCACAGGGACTCGTTGTAACAGATCCGGAAGCAACCAATCACATTCTGCAGATATTCTATGCAACCAAGGAATCAACAGCCTCCACCACGCTGGGCGAATATCGGCGTGACATTATCAAAATGCTGGCGGGACAGATGCTGAATCTTCGGATGCAAGAACTTACCCAGAAATCCGATCCGCCATTTCTTTTTGGGGGCAGCGGCGAAAGCGAGTTCGTTCACGGATATGAATCCTATTTCGGCATAGCGGCCGTGGGGAAAGCCGGTGTCGTACCCGCCATCGAAGCTGTTATCGTTGAGAATGAACGGGCTCGAAAGTTTGGCTTCTCTCCGTCAGAACTGGACCGCGCCAAGAAGTCATTCTTTCGCAGCATTGAACAACTCTACAATGAACGGGAAAAGACCGAATCGGCAGATCATGCGGAAGAATACCTTCGCAATTTTCTGACCGACGAACCTATTCCGGGTATCGCCAATGAATTCAATTACTACAAGCTTTTCCTGGAGGGTATTTCCCTGGATGAAATTAATGCGTATGCCGCGCAGCACATTCCCTCTTCCTCCGAAAAGAAGCTGGTGCTGCTGCAAGGCCCCACCAAGGCCGACTTTACGATGCCTACCCATGAAGAACTCCTGGCGATTGTAGCCCGGGCCGAGCAACTCCCGGTTACCGCCTTTGAAGAGAAGGCTCTGTCCGCATCTCTCCTCTCCTCTAAGCCGGTAGGCGGAAAGATTGTGAATGAGAAAGATCTTAGTGATGTTGGAGTTACTCATATCGCGCTTGAAAACGGGGTGACTGTTTTGCTGAAGCCGACCGACTTCAAGAACGATCAGGTCATCCTCTCCGGATTTCGGTTTGGCGGTAACTCGCTTTACGGGGAGAAAGATTTACAAAGCGCTCAATATGCAGCTTCCGTTGTGTCACAAATGGGCATTGGTCAATTTAGTCCGACTGACATTCGCAAGATGCTGGCGGGAAAGTCGGTGAGTGCCTCACCAAGACTTTCGGGACTCTCAGAAGGATTTGGCGGTCAATCCGGGTCGGCCGATATTGAAACACTGTTTCAACTCCTCTATCTGTACTTCACTTCTCCCCGCAGAGATGAAGAGCTGTTCCAATCTTTTAAGTCCCGTCAGCAAGCAGTGCTGAAGAATATGCTGAGTGATCCGCAGACCATTTTCCAGGATTCCGTGAGCCGCATGATGTACGGAATGCATCCCCGCGCTCCCCGATTTCCACGACCGGGGGACTTTGATCATATCTCCCTTGATCGAGCCCTGGAGATATATAAGGAGAGGTTTGGCAACGCCCGCGGATGGAATTTCGTCCTCGTTGGGAGTTTTGATCTTGCGGCCGCTAAAGAACTCGTACGCGTGTACCTGGGATCGCTTCCCTCGGCCATGGGACCCATTTCCACATTCAAAGACCTTGGAATCCGACCAGTAAAGGGTGTTGTGAAGAAAGAAATCCGAAAGGGGCAGGAACAACAAAGTCTTATTTCCATAGCCTTTACCGGCGAGGCATCCTATGTTCCCGAAGAACAGTTGAAGTTGCAGGCGCTGATCGATCTGGTGGAAATTAAGTTAACGGAGACACTTCGCGAGAAATTGAGCGGGGCATATACGGCTCAAATCGGCGGAAGCCTTAGCAAGAATCCGTATGGAAATTACGCGATCAACATTGCGATACCTTGTGGACCGGAGAACGTTAACAAATTAATTGACGCGACACTAGCTGAGATTCAAAAGATAAAAGATCAGGGGCCCAAGCCCGAAGACCTTGCCAAGGTGAAAGAAGCATTTCTGAAGAAGCAGCAGGAAAATCTGAAGGACAATGCATACTGGTCCGGCGCTCTCCAGCGCAGCCTTGAACTTGGAACCCCCGCGTCAAATATTCTGACGGTCGAACAACGAATGAAATCCATCACCGGGCAGGAAATCCAGGATCGTGCGAAAAGGTATTTCAACCTAAACAATTATTTTCAGGCGGTGTTGTATCCGGAGAAATAAGCATACACCCGTGACGAATAGGGCCCTTCCACATTATACGAGCATCATGCGCTATCTCTTTTTCGCTATCATTCCACTTTTGCTCCTTTCTTCTTGCGGTAAAAACACCAAGAACCTCGCCCTTGCACAGGGGCAACCCGGCGACATCTATGTAATCATGGACTCCACCCAGCGCAAGGGCCTGATCGGGAATATTCTTGACTCCATTCTTAGCGCGGAGATGCCAGGACTTCCCCGGGAAGAACCCATCTTCCGCGTACATTGGGTGGATGCCCGCAAGCTCAATTATATCCTGAAGGAACGTCGCAACCTGATCTATGTCCTTACGCTTGATAAGCAGTCCACGGGGTCCGGCATTATACGAAAGTTGTTCACCCCGGAATCCATTATCCAGATCCAGAATAATGATGCGCAATTCATGTCAACCGTGAGCAACGTGGCTGCCCGGGGTCAGGAAGTCGCATTCTTGTTTGGGCGGGACGAGTCTGTTCTGGCGGCAAACCTCCGGAAACGCGGACAACAGCTGGTCAGTCATTTCAATCGAACCGAGCGTGAACGGCTTACCACCTCCCTGTTCAAGGCCGGACAAATGAAAGGGATTACCGACATCCTCCGTAAGGATTTCTCCTGTGCCCTGAAAGTTCCTTTCGGGTACAAGCTGGCTGATCAGGCTAAAGATTTCCTTTGGATCCGGCAAATGAATCCGAAGGACGATAAAGACATTTTCATTTCGCGGAAACCCTACGCGTCGCAAGCTGATTTCAGCCGCGACAAGCTGATTGCGTTTCGGGACGAGGTCTGCAGGAAATATCTATTTGCTGATCCCGATGATTCGGAGTCCTACGTAATGACCGAAACGACCATCCCCTTCATTCCTGTTACTGCCGATACCGTCAATTTCAACGGTCACTTTGCCGTTCAGCTCCGAGGGCTGTTCCGTTCACATACCCCGGGCATCGGCGGTCCTTTCCTGGGTTATGCAATCGTTGATGAAGCAACCCAACAATTCTATTACATCGAAGGATTTACGATCAGTCCCGGCCGCGAGCAACGCGAAATCATGAGAGAGCTGGAGACCATCCTGCATACCTTCCAGACCAGCAAGGAGCTCCCGGCTCCGGTTCCGGCTGCCCAATAGGCGGCATGAAGAAATAGGTTCACGTCCCCTTACAGCGGGCGTTGATAGGCGTTTGTTTCTGATGAATCACTAACTTAGCTCGCTTATTAACCCATGAACCATGTCCATCAAGATCCGTAAACAAGACGCCCTTAACTACCACATGAATGGGCGTCCCGGGAAGATCGAGGTTGTACCAACCAAAGTATTGACCTCCCAACTCGACCTGGCCCTTGCCTATTCGCCTGGAGTTGCCGAGCCCTGCAAGGAAATTGCCATCAACAAGGATGACGTATATAAGTACACTTCAAAAGGGAACCTGGTCGCCGTGATCAGCAACGGAACCGCTGTGCTGGGCCTTGGCAATATTGGCCCCGATGCAGCCAAGCCGGTGATGGAGGGTAAAGCTGTTCTCTTCAAGAAATACGCAGGCATCGACAGCTTTGATATTGAAATCAACGAAACTGACCCTGACGAATTCATCAAGATCGTCAAAGCCCTGGAGCCCACCTTCGGAGGCGTGAACCTGGAAGACATCAAGGCACCGGAATGCTTTAAGATAGAGCAAGTGTTGAGGGAAAAGATGAGCATTCCGATCATGCATGATGACCAGCACGGCACCGCCATCATTTCCAGCGCGGCCTTGCTAAACGCCCTGGAGCTGGTTGGTAAGAAAATCAGCGAAGTCGTTATGGTTGTGAACGGCGCTGGCGCCGCCGCCATTTCTTGCGCCCGGCTTTATGTCGCCGTGGGCATGCGCAAAGAGAACATTATCATGTGCGACAGCAAGGGAGTAATCCGGTCGGACCGCAAGGATCTGGATTCCATCAAGGCTGAATTTGCCACATCACGGAAACTCAATACTCTCCAGGAGGCCATGCAGAAGGCTGATGTTTTCATTGGCCTGTCGAAAGCCAATGTGCTTACGCCCGAAGATATCCTGGCGATGGCCAAAAACCCTATCGTATTCGCCCTCGCCAACCCGGACCCGGAAATCGCCTACGACCTGGCGAAGAAGACACGTCAGGACCTGATCATGGCGACCGGACGGTCAGACCATCCGAACCAGGTGAATAACGTACTTGGGTTCCCCTATATCTTCCGCGGCGCCCTGGACGTCAGGGCTAAAGGAATTAATGAAGCCATGAAACTGGCTGCCGTTTATGCCCTCGCTAACCTGGCAAAGGAACCCGTTCCAGACAGCGTAATGATGGCCTACAACGCAGAAACAATTGAGTTTGGTCGAGACTATCTCATCCCCAAACCGATGGATACCCGATTGATTACCACGATCGCTCCCGCGGTTGCCAAAGCGGCCATGGATTCCGGTGTTGCCACCCAGCCCATTAGTGATTGGGGCGACTACTACCGGCAATTGCAGAAGCGCATCGGCATCGATCAAAAACTGATCAATAACCTGATCGATCGAGCCAAAAGTTCGCCTAAGCGCGTGGTGTTCGCTGAAGCCGAGAACCCGAAGATTCTCAAAGCGGCGCAAATTGTTCAGGACGAAGGCATAGCGTTCCCCATCCTTCTTGGAAATCGTCAACAGATCGAGGGTATGATCGCCGAACATAAACTTGAGCTTGAAGGGTGCACCATCATTGATCCTCGTGAGGAACGAGAGCGGGACGAGCGCTATGCACAAGCTTATTTCGAAAAGCGTCAACGCAAAGGGGTTACACTGATTGATGCCCACCGCGCCGTCCGCGACCGGAATGTATTCGGCGCCATGATGGTTGACCAGGGCGAGGCGGATGCATTCATCTCCGGGCTAACCCGAGACTATTCCAAGACAATTCTTCCCTCACTTCAGATTATTGGGATGCGCCCCGGCGTGAAACGAGTAGCGGGCATGTACATTATTCTGCACAAGAACGGCACGTACTTTTTTGCTGACTGCACCGTAAACGTAGACCCGACGGCAGACGAACTTGTCGACATTATTGGGGTCACGGCGCGTGGCGCCCGTTTCTTTGAAGCAGAACCCCGTGTGGCTGTTCTTTCATATTCAAATTTTGGATCCAGCAAGGGAGAAGTACCTGAAAAGACACGCGAAGCGGTGAGGTTGGCCAAAGCGAAGTATCCACACCTCGTAATCGATGGAGAGATACAAGCCAATGTGGCCCTCAACACAGAACTGCAACGTGAACTTTATCCTTTCAGCGCGCTGGCTAAAGACGGCGCCAACACGTTGATCTTCCCCAATCTCTCGTCGGCCAATATCGCGTACAAACTCCTGATGGAAATCGGAGGAGCGGAAACGATCGGGCCTGTTTTGCTGGGAATGCGGAAACCGGTGCACATCCTTCAACTAGGGAGTTCCATAAGGGAAATTGTTAACATGACGGCCATCTCCGTCGTCGATGCACAGGTGCAGGAAGAAATTGCCCTGGCCGCTGAAAAGAAACCGTAGTTCTTAACCCACGACTGTCCTCTCATGATTGCTTATCTGCGCGGGAAGCTGGTCCACAAAGAACCTACCCACGTTATTGTCGATGTCGGAGGTATAGGTTACCAGGCTTCCATATCCCTGAACACGTTTTCAGATATCAAGGATCGTGAAGACATCCGGTTGGCCACCTACCTGCACGTTCGCGAAGACGCCCAACTGCTTTATGGCTTTTCTACCGATGCTGAAAAGGCCATGTTCATGAACCTAATTTCAGTAAATGGTGTGGGCCCAAATACGGCCATGATGATGCTCTCTTCTCTGCCACCCGCCGAGCTCCGTTCGGCCATCCTCAGGGAGGATGCAGCCACCCTCCAGGCGGTGAAGGGAATAGGCGGAAAAACGGCCCAGCGGCTCATTCTTGAGCTCCGGGACAAGCTCCGGAAAGGGCCCGGAGATGGCAGCACAACTTTAACCGGGCCCCCGGGCAATACCTTGCGCCACGAGGCGTTAACTGCTTTGGTTACACTGGGCATTTCCAGGGCCGCGGCAGAGGCCAGCATCGAGGGCGTCCTTCGGAAAGCAGGAAATACCATCAGTTTAGAAGACCTGGTCAAACAGGCACTTAAAAACGCTTAGAGGACGTTTTGAACTACCTAGCCTGGACAGCACGGGTTACCCACGGTTTGGGGACGACATTGTTGTTCCTCGCATTCGGGTTTATTGATGCCCAAGCCCAGGAAAGAGATACCACCCAAGTAGATTCCACCTACCGCCCGCGCTATCAGCCGACATGGAAGCCAAGGGACCGATTTGGCGATCCCTTTTCCAACTACGTACCGCAGTCTCCGCTTTACCTGAAGGACCCAAAGACGCTTTCAATCCAGGTTGAACCGGACACCGGAAGGTACTACAGCATCTACGAGCGGTTTGGTCCCGTAAACTTCCGCACACCCACGTTCATGACCTTTGACGAGATCAATCGATACACGAACGGTGTGATGCTGAAGGATTATTGGAAAGGCAGAAGCCAGGCACTTGACGGGGAGAGCGCAGTGAGCAGCCGAAACCTTCTTCCGAAGCTTTATACCAGTCCATTCTTTGACCGCATCTTCGGCGGAAGCTATGTCGAACTGATTCCGCGGGGATTTGTCACGCTTGACTTTGGCGGGCAGTGGCAAAGCATCAAGAACCCTGCGATCCCTATTCGCCAACAAACAAACGGAGGCTTTGAGTTTGACCAGCAGATCAACCTTGCTGTAACCGGAAAGGTGGGCGAGAAACTCAAGATCACCACCAACTTCGACAACAATAACTCGTTCGACTTCCAGAACCAGATGAAAATTGAATACACCGGGTTCAAGGAGGACATTCTAAAAAAACTGGAAATCGGTAACGTCAGCCTGCCGCTGAACAACAGCTTGATTACGGGGGCGCAAAACCTGTTTGGGATCAAGGCGCAATTTCAATTTGGCAAGTTGTTCGCTACTGCGATTGGAACGACGCAGCGCGGAAAGCAGTCTACGATTACGATCAATGGCAGCACGGATGGCGCCGCGCAGGGAAGGCCGTTTGAAATTGTCGGCTCCAATTACGATGAAAACCGGCACTTCTTTTTGGCCCAATTCTTTCGCGACAACTTTGAACGCTGGCTGGGGACGCTGCCCCAAATTACTTCGGGTGTAAACATCACCCGGGTTGAGGTCTACCTGCTCAACCGTCAGAATGACACACAAACATTGCGCGACGTAGTGGGATTGATGGATTTGGGAGAGTCTGATAAAGCCTACCGAAAGAACTACTACAACACCGTGGTGCCCGACGGATCGCCGGCCGACAACAATAACAACAACCTGTATTCCCTTGTCAGTCAACTGCCGCTCGCATCGGACGGCATTGACGATCAACTAGCCAATCTTTTTGGCGGACAACCCTATATCGGCGGCACTGACTACGAGAAGATCACCAGCGCAAGGAAACTGGCCACAACAGAATTTACCTTCCACAAGGAATTAGGGTACGTCACCTTGCAGCGTAAGCTTCAGAATGATGAAGCACTGGCGGTGGCCTTTGAGTACACCTACAATGGGAGAAAGTACAAAGTTGGCGAACTGTCGGAGGACTATTCGAACAAAGGCCCTAAGGATGTGGTCTGGTTGAAAATGCTGAGACCCCGCAAGATTGCCGTAAAAGACAACCTTGGAAGTATCCTGCCCACCTGGCATCTGATGATGAAGAATATATACAACCTGAACGTGACACAGCTCCAGCGCGACGGGTTTCAGCTTCGAATCATCTACCGGGATGACAGAACCGGGATCGACAACCCACAGCTCCAGGACGGGGACTATGCGCGAACAAAACAGCTGATTGAAGTATTCGGACTTGACCGGCTCAATCCTTATAACGACCCCATGCCGGATGGAAACTTTGACTTTGTTGAGCGGATAACGATTGTCCCGGAAACCGGTCTCATCATTTTTCCCTACCTCGAACCGCTGGATAAAGCCCTTCGAAAACTATTTGCCAAGGAACCTAATCCCAACACCGAACAGCTTCTCTTACAAAAATATCTGTACGACACGCTATACCGAACAACCAAAGCGGAGGCCGAGTTAATGGCGACGAAGAATAAGTTCTATATCGTTGGCTCCTTCAAGGCCGGCGCGGGAAAGGAAATTATTATCCAGGGATTTAACATCTCTCCGGGATCCGTAAAGGTTTACGCCGGCGGCACGCCGCTTCGCGAACAAGTTGACTATACAGTCGATTATACGTTCGGAAAAGTAACGCTGCTCAACGAAGGGATACTTAGCTCCGGTAAGACGATCAACATTACGTATGAACAGCAGGATCCATTTGCATTTCAAACCCGATCCCTGCTCGGCACGCGACTGGATTACAAACTAAATGACGATGTCAACCTCGGATCTACGTTGTTGTATTACAACGAGCGACCGCTGATCACCCGCAACCTGATCGGCAGCGAGCCTGCCCAAAACATACAGTACGGGTTGGACGTCAACCTCAGGAAGAACTCCCGACTGTTGACCAAAATGATTGACGCGCTTCCGTTTCTGCAGACTAAGGAACAATCCAACATTACACTGAATGCGGAATTCGCCCAATTGATTCCTGGTACATCGAATATTGTTGATGGAGACGGAACCTCATTCATTGACGACTTCGAGAACACAGCCACGCCATACAGCTTGTTAAACCCGGTCGGCTGGAAACTTGCCCACACTCCTGTAGACCCCCGGTTTGACAAATCACTGGCGCTTGGGGCTAAGGACGACGTGGGCGCCGGGTATAAGCGTGCCCGCCTGGCGTGGTATCAAATTGACAATCTTTTTTACCGCGAGAGCAGTCAGTACAAGCCGGGTAACATCACATCGAAGGACCTGGAAAATCACTATGTAAGACCGGTACTCCCTCAAGAAATCTTTCCCTACAAGGATCCATATGTTGGCAATTTCTATGAGCAAATTCTTGACCTGGCCTTCTACCCTTCCGAACGCGGACCTTATAACTATAATGTGGACCTGAATGCGGACGGAACCTTGAAAGATCCCGCGAGTAACTGGGCAGGGATCACCACCGCTATTCGTACAGAAGTTGACTTTGATAAGTCCAATGTCGAATACGTGGAGTTTTGGCTGATGAATCCCTTTATCAACAGCCCCAAAGGTTATATTGATGACGGTGTCAACGAGCCCAAGCCCAACACGACCGGTGGCAGGCTCACGCTCCACCTCGGAAGCATATCAGAGGACGTCATGCGGGACGGTCGGCACGCCTTCGAAAACGGCCTTCCGGCAGACGGCAATTTCAATAACGGCGGCGTAACGGTAAATAACTGGGGCGCCGTAACCACACAACAGTACCTGAACAATGCCTTCAATACCGATCCCGTTGCTCGCTCAAACCAGGATGTTGGTCTTGACGGGGTGAGCAACACAAAGGAAGAAACGCAATTTCAATCATTCATCAACCTGGTTAACGGTTCAGCTAAGCCCGTTGTCCTGCAGGATCCATCCGCTGATGACTTTCACTATTTTCTTGGTACCGATCTTGATGAGGACAACGCCAAGATCCTGGAAAGGTACAAGCGCATTAACGGACACGAAAACAACTCGCCCATCCTTACAGGCAATCAGCCTTTCGCCCAATCGGGCTCCAACATTCCGGAGAACGAAGATCTGAATCAGGACAATACACTGAGTGAATTGGAAGAGTACTACGTTTTCAACCTTGACCTCAAGCCCGGTCAGCTTGATGTGGGAAACAAATATGTGGTGGACAAGATTACCCCGGAAGCCTACCCGGACGTCACGTGGTATTTGGTGCGTATTCCGATTCGTCAGTTTGAAGACAAATACGGGGAAATCAATGGATTCAAATCGATCAGGTACGCCCGGATGATTCTTTCCGGGTTTAAAGAGCCTGTCGTCTTGCGTTTCGCCAATTTCAGGGCAGTAGGAAACCGGTGGCGGAGATATACCGCGCGACTCGCGCAGTCACAATTCAGTGAAGAGTTGGAACCCAATCTTGATAATTTCTCCGTGTCCGTTGTCAACGTGGAAGAGAATGGAAAAGGCAACGCGGAAAAGCCGGCATACGTCCCTCCCTTGGCTCGTGACCGTGACATTACGTCAAGTATTCAGCGTCGATTAAATGAACAAGCCGTCCAGATGTGCGTCACCAACCTGGAAGACGGCGACGCCCGTTCGATATACAAGAACGTAAGTTTTGACTTTTTCAACTACGGGCGCATCAAGATGTTCATCTCGGCACATGGCCAGAATCTTCAGGACAACACGCTCACGGCCTTCCTTCGACTGGGTACTGACTTCGATCAAAACTATTACGAAATTTCACTGCCTTTGAAAATCACTCCCAATGGCAATAACCCCAATCCAAGTATTGTTTGGCCTGACGAGAACCAGATCGACCTTGAGCTCAGCGAATTGTATGCATTGAAGGCCGCCCGCGACCGAGAGCAGTATCCTCTCGGCCAGTTGTACCCGTTGGCGGGGCCTAAGCAAGTGGGTAAGCACGGCATTCGAATCTTTGGAAGACCGGACCTGAGCCAGGTAAAACTTCTCATGATCGGACTCATTAATCCCCGCGACGATAAAAAGCCGTTGAGCGTGTGCATGTGGGCGAACGAAATGCGTCTTACAGAATTTGACCGAACGGCAGGATGGGCCGTCAATGGGGTGCTGAATGCAAAACTTGCCGATCTGGGGAATCTATCCACCTCCATACGACATACGACGTATGGATTTGGCGGAGTGCAGTCCAAAATATCGGAACGGGCCCGTGGTACGACAACGGCCTTTGATATCAGCGCTACCCTCATGATCGACAAGTTATTGCCACGGAACACCGGTCTCAAGATCCCGATGTTTATCAGCTACGAAAAGACAACGATCAATCCAAACTTTGATCCGGCCAATCCGGATATGCGGATATCGGCCATGGAGAAGTCATTCAATACAGAACAGGAGAAGGACAAATACTTGTCCATCATTCAGGATAATGCCATTCGACGAAGTTTGAACTTCACCAATGTCAGAAAGACCAAAGTGAAGGCGGACGCGCGAAGTCATCTCTACGATATTGAGAACTTTTCGTTCACGTACGCCTACAGTGAGGCCACGCGTACAAATTTCAACCTGCTTGAAAATACCCAACGCAATATCAAGGGTGCCGTGGCCTGGCAGTACAACAGCAGCTTCAAGGGCTTTTCACCGTTCGCCAAAACCGGTTGGAAATCCAAATGGCTGACCCTTCTTACGGACTTCAACTTCAATCCCATGCCCGCCACGATATCCATTCGCGGTGAATTGGATCGATCGTTCAGCAAAATTGTTTACCGCAATTCAAAGGAGAATACCAGCGGCACGCCGCCCAATATCCAGAAGTACTTCCTGTTTAACCGCTATTATAATTTACACTGGAACCTGTCAAAGTCGTTGACATTGGACTATAGCGCACGGGTGAATGCGATCATCGACGAACCCGATGTGGACCCGGCCGGCGGGTACTCGATTAAACTGGGTCGCTATATCAGCGCCCAGGAATACCAGGACTCGGTTAACACAAACCTGAAACGCCTGGGTCGAAAGAAGAATTTCGAGCAGACGATGACCTTGAATTACACAGTCCCTTTTGAGAAAATACCGGCGGTCGATTGGGTGGGCCTGGAATACCGATACAATGTTGGCTATTTCTGGAAAGCAGGTCCGGTGGAAACGGTAGACACGCTGAAGCTCGGGAACATCATTCAGAACTCCCGAGATCAAGGATTTAACGGACGTCTTGATTTACTGAAGCTTTATAATAAGGTCGGTTACCTCAAGAAGATCAATACACCCAAGCGGACACCCACGCCTGCTGAACGAGCTCGTCAGAAGGCAGACACCGTTAAGCGACCTCCGGATTTTGTGGCCATCAACACATTCCTGCGACTCCTGATGTCGATGCGAAATATTACCGGAACATACACGATCAACCAAGGAACAATTCTGACGGGCTTTACTGGTACACCCGATGTTATGGGACAGGACAACACCTTGGATGCACCGGGTTGGGGATTTATTCTTGGTAGCCAGGATCCTAATATCCGATACAAAGCCGCCGAGAATGGCTGGTTGACAAAAGCTACCAACTTGACTTCTCCGTTTGTTCAGAACGACACGCGGGATCTTGGAATTCGTACTGCCCTGGAGCTCAGCCAGGACTTCAAGATCCAACTCGATATCAAGAAAAGCACCACGTCCACATTCCAGGAGATCTTCCGATACGACCCTTCGATCAGCGATTATGCCGAACTAAGTCCCAGCCGGTCCGGCAGTTATCGCATATCTACGATTGCGATCGGGACTACCTTCGAAAACAACGAGAGCCTGTCGTCAACGGTATTTAAGCAGTTTGAGCAGAATATTGCCATCATGCAACAACGCTTCAGCGCCGCCACCGGCAATGGGTATGAAAAGAAATCACAAGATGTTCTGATACCGGCGTTCATTGCTGCTTACACGGGTCAGGATCCAAAAAAAGTCGGGCTTACCCCATTTCCATCCACCCCTCTTCCTAACTGGCGCCTCGACTATACCGGGTTAACTAAAGTCGGGTTCCTAAAAGACGCCTTCCAGAGCATCAGCATCACGCACGCTTATTCATCGACGTACTCCGTTGCCAACTTTACAAACTCGCTCGAGTACACTAACGTTACCAACAACATACCCTTGTCTGATTACAACAACGGAATCTTCGCCTCTCAGAAAAACAGCCAAGGCGAGCTTATTCCCGTGTATGTCATCTCCCAAGTGATAATGAGCGAACAGTTTCAGCCCCTCTTTGGGATTAGTGTCCGCACAAAGAGCAAGCTTACTGCAAGACTGGAATACAAGACAAAGCGCGACCTGTCACTGAACGTATCAAACGCCCAAATCACAGAGGTCAATGCGAGGGACTGGTCATTAGAGGTCGGCTTTATCAAGAACAACATGAAGATGCCCTGGAAAAGCCAAGGGAGAACCATAACGTTGAAAAACGAGATCAACTTTCGGTTGAACGTAAGTATTACCAATAACCTCACCATACAACGTAAGATTGAGGAGGTTAACACTATCACGAACGGCAACATGAATATCCAGGTTCGTCCGAACGTGAGTTACACCATCAACAGCAAGCTGAATATTCAGTTCTATGTAGATAGTAACGTGAACGAGCCGTACGTCTCCAACTCCTACCCCCGGTCAACCACCCGGGTGGGGTTCAAGGTGCTGTTTAACCTCTCTCAATAGCCATTTCGGGCTCGTCCTCTTATCCATCGTCGTATTGTCATTTCCCGATTACGGATTTTAGGTCTATTTTTGCAGACCTTTATCAACTCCTTATGAACATACCTGCTGATCTTAAGTACACGAAAGACCATGAATGGATTCGCCTCCAGGGAAATACCGCAACCGTCGGAATTACCGACTTCGCACAAAGCGAATTGGGCGATATTGTATACATCGATATTTCTACGGCGGGAAAAGATGTCAATGAGCACGAGGTTTTCGGCACAGTAGAGGCTGTGAAGACCGTCAGCGACCTGTATATGCCCGTTGCTGGCAAGGTTGCGGAGGTCAACAGCATGCTGGATGGCAGTCCGGAAAAGGTCAACTCGGACCCTTACGGCGATGGCTGGATGGTAAAGATTGAAGTGAAGAACACGGCCGATATTGCCAAGTTGCTCACGGCCGACCAGTACAAGGAACTTATCGGCAAATAACTTGTTGATCAGGTAAATCAACACGCTCAGTGATCGAGCTTCCTGTCATTCCCGATGATGCGCGCAAACGCAAACCTTCCTGGCTCAAGGTAAAACTCCCTGTGGGGCCGGAGTATGCGAACGTCAGAAAGCTGGTTGACACGCATCACCTGCACACAATTTGTGAGAGCGGAAACTGCCCGAACATGGGCGAGTGCTGGGGGGCCGGCACAGCTACCTTCATGATTCTTGGCAATGTATGTACACGCAGTTGCACCTTCTGCGCCGTCGCTACCGGTCGACCAACGGAATATGATGTTGATGAACCGCGTCGCGTGGCCGAAGCGATACGGCTCATGAAGGTGAAGCATGCCGTGATTACTTCCGTGAACCGCGACGAGCTCAAAGACCGCGGCGCAGAAATATGGTATCAAACGGTTGTCCACACCAAACAAGCATCGCCAAGCACTACCATTGAGACCCTAATCCCTGATACCAAGGGTAATTGGGATGCCCTGCTCCGCATGATAGACGGTGGGCAGGAAGTGGTGAGTCACAATATGGAAACGGTCGAACGCATGTACCGTAAGGTTCGCCCTCAAGCCAAATACGAGCGCAGCCTTGAACAACTCCGGCGCATCCGGGAAGCTGGTAAACGAACGAAGAGTGGAATTATGCTCGGTGTAGGTGAAACCAAGGAGGAAGTACTCAAGGCAATGGACGACCTTGTCGCGAACGGCCTGATGATCCTTACCCTGGGTCAATATTTACAACCCACGAAATTGCACCTTGAGGTCGCCGAATTTATCCACCCGGATGTGTTCGCTATGTACAAAGAGGAAGGCCTGAAACGGGGATTAAAATACGTTGAGTCAGGTCCCTTGGTTCGCTCGTCCTATCATGCCGAGCGACATGTGAACGTGCCCTTTGACTAATCCGGCAAGTTCGCCGAGATCACTTCCAAAAGACGCAGTTGGTTGGCCGAACGAACGAGGTTTTGTTCCGGGTAGGTTATGTGATAATAGGTATTGCCCCTCAGATAGTCAGCCAGAAAACGGATTGCCATGATGTAGGTCATCATCTTCCCCGCAAAGGGTATCGCCTTTCTTTCTCCTGCAGTCAACACCGGATCCATTTCGGAGAGATACCCTTCCAGCAGTGCCGCATAAATCTCTCTTCGGAAAGTTACCTTTGACAAATTGCTCTCCTCTTCACTGACCGGGCAAACAAACGTGCGGACCATATCGCCAAGATCATAAATGAAATAGCCAGGCATCAGCGTGTCGAGATCAATGACGGCCACTGTCTTTAACGTTGTTCGATTAAACAACACATTATTAATCTTTGTGTCGTTATGAACAATGCGCAGTCGAAGCGATCCGCCGGAAGTGAGGTCCTTGTACTGATCGACCAGGGCGGAAAATCTTTCGCATTGCTCAATACATGACGCTGCCGATTTTCTAATTTCCGGTTTCGCCCGGAGCAAAGCATCGTCGAATTGCTCTTTCCGGAGGGCAAGATCATGAAATCGGTCAATCGTGTATTGAAAGACTGTAGGGTCTGCGCCATCAAGGTAACGGGTAAGTCGCGCGAATTCTCTCGCTGCCTCATAGGCCTGGCCCGGAGAGTCCACCTGGTCAAACGTTACGGTATCATCGATGAAGGGGAATAACCTCCAGGGGTAACCCTCAGCATCATATTCCAATTCATGTCCTCGGGTGGAGCGAATACAAGACAAGAACAAGTAATCAGGTACGTAGCTACTCAAGTAAGAAGCGGCATATCGCAGATTGGCAGCAATCCGCTCAGGCTGCTGAAAGACATTCTTATTAACCCGTTGGAGAATGTAGTTGCGGACTCCGGACAGCTTATAGGTGAAATGGATATGCCCAGAACCAATTCGCTCAACAGCAAATTCCTCCGGGCGAAGACCAAAAAGGGGCAGGATCGGCGCTACATCAACCATTTTCTTCGCTGTTCATCCGTCAGGTTGCTTCCGCAAATTATGGTAGCCAGTCGCAGCCCGGAGAATCGATTGCGATTTTCAAGGATGGCCGCAATCCCCACAGCGGCAGAAGGCTCAGCGACTATTCCGACATGCGTATGAATAAGTTTCATTCCTTCGACAATAGAATCTTCACGAACCGTAATAACGTCATCCGCGAGCAATTTCATGTCGGCCAGGGCCTCGGGGATAGGGAGCCGGACTCCGATGCCATCGGCAATTGTATTCATTGTTGGATAGGCTATTAGTTTGCCAGCCCTCCAGGAATCAGCCATCGCCGAAGCCCCAGCTGCCTGAACCGCTATTCGCTTGGTTTTGGGGCGTAGGTGATTGAATACTGTTGCAACTCCATTGAAAAGAGCTCCGTTGCCCAAGGCGATTAGAAGGCCATCCAACTCAACTGCCTCTACTAATTCAAGCCCGATGGTGCCGGCGCCCTCAATTGTTTCAACGGCCAATCCGTCTTCCACCATAGCGTAGCCGTTCTCTTTCGCCACCCGCTTCGCTTCCGCTTTGGAAGCATCAAAGTCCTCACCAAAGAGGGTTACGTCTGCACCCAGGGCTCGCATACGCTCTACTTTGTACGGGTTAGCCGTGGTTGCTGCATATACTTTCAAAGGCAATCCTCTCTTACGGCAGGCGAACGCAATGGCCTGCCCAAAATTTCCGGCGCTTGCACAAATAAGCGGACGATCATCCGATCGTGTGGCGACCAAATACTCTGCGCCTCTGCCTTTGAAGGATTGAATAGGATTGAGAGTCTCTACTTTGATCAGCACCCTCGTACCCAGGGCATCATTCAAAGACTCAGACTCAAATTGGGGAGAATGCAGAAATACCGGATCGATGACCGATGCAGCCTGCCGTATCTTCTCCAGGGAGATTCGTGAGTCCACAATGCTTTAGCGGGGTACCGTGGATGCTAGACTACCAGAGTCTGCCAGGGTAAACACCGGAATTAATCAATTCCTGAATTTTGCCCGAAACGGCTTGTTTGTCCTCCTTATATGTCACGCCGAACCAGGTATTTCCTCCATCCACGATTCGAACCCGGCCGGTTTTCTGACGAATCATCTCGTTCACGAGCAGCGCAATGTAAAACTCAGCCGAGGGGTTTTGAATGTTCTTGTCAACAAAATCGTGAAACATCTTCTCCGCCAACGGAAAAATGCCTGACTGAAAACCCCAGCAATTCATCGATACCGGCAAGGACGGGTGAAGTTCTCTCTCCCTTCCATCCTCCTGGGAATAGATCTTCCCGTCATGCTTAACTATTTTAGCCAATTCGTTAAGAACCTTCAGAAATCCTTCGGCATCTCGTTCTTCGGCCACTCCACGTGAAACGCTGCCATGATCACTCAGTACGTTCTTCAAGGTGTACCCGACCATCGCATGTTCGTCAGGTCCGGCAGTTTGAAAAAACTTTGCCAGTGAAGCGAACGCATCACGTCCATAGAAATCATCCGCATTGATGACACAGAACGGTCCTTTAATAACTTCCTTCCCGCACAGCATGGCATGTGTGGTGCCCCATGGTTTCTTGCGTTCCACCACACCATACTTTGAAGGAACAAACCGGTCCAGGGACTGAATGACGAAATGAACGTCAGCCTTTCCTTCGAGCTTGGGTAGAAACATCTCCTTGACCGTATCCAGGATCTCTTGTCGAACGACAAAGACAATCTGACCAAACCCGGCGCGGAGTGCGTCGAAGAGGGAGTAATCCATGATGGTTTCCCCATTGGGTCCGAATCCGTCAATCTGTTTGATTCCTCCGTACCGGCTGCCCATTCCGGCGGCCATGACCAGGAGCGAAAGATTTTTGTTGGTAGCCACAAGCGAGAATTTAGTAGGTGATCCTTGCCTAAAAATACGCATTCAATCCAAAACTTTATCCATACTTTAGCAACATGTCTACCACAAACCGGCCGGCCAATTACACGACTTCTATCGTGATCATCGGAGCCTTGTTCTTCATTTTTGGATTTGTCACCTGGCTGAACGGAACTTTGATTCCATTTCTCAAGCTGGCCTGTGACCTTCACTCCGATGCGCAAGCACTCCTTGTCACATTTGCCTTCTATATGGCTTACTTTTTCCTCGCCATACCCTCCTCCATGATTCTCGAAAAAACCGGATTCAAGAATGGAATGTCGCTGGGATTGGCTGTCATGGCAGTTGGCGCCCTCCTATTCATTCCAGCCGCGATCGACCGCACGTTCGGCTTGTTTCTCACCGGACTCTTTGTTCAGGGAATGGGCCTTTCCCTGCTTCAAACGGCTTCCAATCCTTACATCTCCGTCATTGGCCCGCTGGAAAGTGCTGCCAGCCGCATCAGCATCATGGGCATCTGCAACAAAGT
Source organism: Cyclobacteriaceae bacterium (assembly GCA_044221195.1). Lineage (GTDB taxonomy): Bacteria > Bacteroidota > Bacteroidia > Cytophagales > Cyclobacteriaceae > ELB16-189. The sequence goes on along the minus strand of JBGAPO010000003.1, from coordinate 107,515 downwards.
GGCCGGGGCCATCAGCCCGTTGATCCTGGGGGCTATTGTTCTTCGCGGTGCAACTGAAATTGAAACGCAGATCCAGGCAGCTGTGGATCCGACACAACGTGCCCAGCTGCTGCAGGAATTATCTCACCGGGTCATACTCCCCTACGGGATAATGGCCGGTGTTCTTGTTCTGCTGGCGATTATGATTCGCTACTCGGGCCTGCCAGAGATTGAATCAGCGCCAGATGATCACCCGGGCGCCAAGGAATCAAGGTCCAGCATACTTCATCACCCCCACACGTTACTGGGAGCACTTTGCATTTTTGTCTACGTAGGCGTTGAAGTCATGGCGGGGGATGTAATCAGTATCTACGGCAAGGCGATAGGCATTAGCCTGGATCAGGCGAAGAATTTTACTTCGTACACCTTATGGTCGATGGTTGCCGGATACATTGTCGGCATCATTGCTATTCCCCGATGGATCAAGCAAGAGCGGGCGTTGGCAATTTCGGCCGTCACCGGTATGATCCTCGTTACGATTGCCTTCGTCTCAGGGGGATACACATCCATCGTTTTCATTGCCTTGCTGGGACTTGCCAATGCGCTTATGTGGCCTGCCATTTTCCCGCTGGCCATCGATGGCCTCGGCCCGCTCACTAAAATTGGTTCTGCACTTCTCATTATGGGTATTGCGGGAGGTGCACTGATTCCACAAGTGTATGCTCGACTATCCGTGTCCTTAGGTCCTCCGGCCGCCTTCTTCTGGATTGTCTTGCCCTGTTACGTGTATATTCTGTTCTACGCATTAAAGGGACACATGGCGGGTCGCTCAAAAGTCGCTAGCCCGGCAGGTTAAGGAGGCGGTCAACTACTTCGGTCACTTTCTTCTCTCGCTCTTCAAAGGTTCCATTGATGAGTATGTACGAAATATGCCTTCGCTCTAGTTCGAATTTGAACCGATCAAACAATTCTTTACGTCGCTCCCCGAGGTCACGCAGGCCGTCGGCAACCCAGGGAACATCGATATCAAAAAGAAAATATTGATCATAGTGGACAGTCCTTTCCAGGGCATTCAATTCATCGGGAATTGTTTTCAGGTAAATATCACTGTAGATCGCTGTGGTAATCAGGTCTGTATCACAGAATAACACACGGTTGGCAAGTGCCGCCCTTTGAACAATTCGCTCTGTCTGCGCCCGGCCAATTTGCAGAATGTCTTCCACGGTAAACTGGTTGGACGTAATGAACTCCTTCGCAACCTCCGGCACGAATTCCGTGTGGTATCGCTCTGCAAGTCGCCTTGCCAGTGTTGACTTTCCCGTGCTTTCCGGGCCATAGAGGCAAATCAGCTTCACGCCGGGGGGTATCATGCTGCTGAGACTTGCTTTGCTTCCTTACTCCAATGCCAAAATCCATAGCCGGCAATCAAACAGAATATGAAGTACTCAATACCCACCAGCAGAATGCCTTTGGCAAAGTATAAACCTGTGGCAACCACATCGGTCACGAGCCAGGCAGCCCAACACTCCACTTTCTTCTCAACCATGAGATAGGTAGCGACAATACTTGCTGCTAACACAAAGGAATCGACAAAGGGAAAGGCGCTTGGCAGTCGGAACAAGCTCGGAGACCACTCATGGAGATTACTTGCGAAGTAACCAAGACATGCGGTTACCAGCCCCACAAGAGCAACCAGCAGTATGTTTTGACCCGATGTCATCCAGCTCGCTTTAAGTTCCTTTCTTCGATTTTCCTCTTCCGGCCTTGGGTTCGCCCAGCGCCACCAGCCCACCAAATTTGTCACGAAAAAGAAAACCTGGAGGAACATGTCGGGATACAACTGAACCTGGTAGAAGAGAAAAAAGAACAATGTCACATTGACTATGCCGATGGGCCAACTCCAAATGTTGCCTCGTGACGAGAGCCAAACGGCTATTCCGCCAGAAATAGTTCCAAAAAACTCAAGGTAGCTCATCGGGTACCCCAGGAGCGTAAAAAAGATGCTTCGGTGGTCAAAGAAGAACATGGAGAACGCTGACTAAAGCCGGATGCAGATGTTTTTTGCCTCCGTAAAGAATCGCATGGCCTCCCAACCGCCCTCACGACCAACGCCGGATTGCTTCGTTCCTCCGAACGGTGTACGTAAGTCGCGATACAGCCAGCAGTTGATCCACACAATACCGCTTTTCAACCGGGCTGCCACCCGATGAGCCCTGTTCAAGTGGGTGGTCCAGAGGGTTGCTGACAATCCATAGCTCGTCGAGTTGGCCAATCGAATCACGTCCTCCTCTGAGTCGAACGGTTGAATTGTCACCACCGGGCCGAATATCTCATCCTGATTTGTTTTACAGTCCTGAGAAAGTCCCGTGATTACGGTTGGTTCCACAAAGTATCCGGATTCACATCGACCGGGAATCTTCACCCGTTTACCCCCTGTCAATACCGTGCCCCCCTCCTGCTTGGCCAATTCAATATAGGACAAGACCTTCTGCAGGTGACCCTCAGAAACCAGAGCGCCAATCCGGGTTTTTTCCTCCAATGGATCGCCCACCACCAGTTCCTGTGTTTTCCTCACAAATGCATCAACAAACCGATCATAAATGGGACGCTCGACCAGGATTCTCGATCCACACAGACAAATTTCTCCCTGGTTTGTAAACGAACTACTGATTGAAGTCGTCACGGCCTTCTCAAATTCCGCGTCCGCAAAAATGATGTTCGGATTCTTGCCGCCCAGCTCAAGAGAAAGCTTCTTTAACATGGGGCCGGCACTGGCTGTAATTCTCTTACCAGTCACCGTACCGCCTGTGAAGGAAATTGCGGGAACACCCGGATGATCAACTAGTGCTTGTCCGACTTTGGGACCCAGACCATGAACCACATTCAGCACCCCATCCGGCAATCCTGCTTCTTTACACAGGGCGGTGAAGAGGTGGGCAGTCATCGGAGTAAGCTCCGATGGCTTGGCCACAACTGTACATCCCACCGCCAGCGCTGGCGCGATCTTCCATGTAAAAAGATATAGCGGCAAGTTCCACGGCGATATGCATCCCGCAACACCAACGGGTGTGCGCAGCGTATAATTGATCGACTCTGAGGTGTTGTGAGACTCCGATGCATAGTGCATGGCTGCCGTGGCATAGAAACGAATGTTGGCAGCCGCCCTATAGATATCCATACTGCGCGCCAACTTGACCGGCTTGCCTTGGTCAATACTCTCGGCAAGAGCGAGCGAATCAGCATCTCGGTCAATAAGGTCAGCCAGTTTGGCAAGAATGGAAAACCTTCCTTCCGGCAAACGGTTCGACCAGTCTTCAAAGGCCGCTTGTGCCGCATCAACCGCAAGCTGGACATCGCGCTGGTCGGAATCAGGGATCAGGCTGTATACGGCACCCGTTGCCGGGTTGATGTTTTCAAGGTAGGTACCGCTTATTGGGGCAATCCATTTGCCGTCAATGTAGTTCGCAATTTTTTCCATGCAGATCAGAGACTTCCGGTTCTTCCCCCATCAACGGGCATGTTGATCCCATTAATATAGGCAGCCGCTGGCGTGGCAAGGAACGCCACCGCAGCCGCCACTTCCGAAGGTGAGGCAATTCGACCCGCTGGAATCTCGCTGATCATTTCCTCAATTATTTGCTCCTTGGACTTCTTCTGTTTCACCGAGCGATCTCGAATAATGCTCTCCAGCCGGCCCGTCATGGCGGCACCTGGCAGCACATTGTTCACTGTAATGCCGAATGGGCCCAATTCATGGGCAAGTGTTTTTGACCAGTTGGCCACAGCTCCGCGAATGGTATTGGATACCCCCAATCCACGGATGGGTATTTTCACCGAAGTTGAGATCACGTTAATTATCCTTCCGTATTTCACCTTCTTCATCCCCGGTACCAGTGCTTGAACCAGTACCTGGTTGCACAATAAGTGATTTGCAAACGCCTTCGTGAACTCATCGAGGGAAGCCGAGAACACCGGACCCGCGGGCGGTCCACCGGTATTGTTGACCAAAATATGAACCGCCTCATTCGACAAGTGTTTCTCGAGAGTCGATTGCAGCCGCTCAGGAAAATTAAAATCCGCCACCAGGCTGTTGTGCACTTGGCCTTTTGCCTGTGGCAGTTCTTTAAGGACATCTTTGAGTTTCCCCTTATCGCGCGCGACGAGCGTGATGCTGGCACCCAACGACGCCAGTTCGATGGCAGAAGCCTTTCCGATGCCCTGGGTGCTTCCGCAAACCAAGGCCCGTTTGCCGGTTAGACTGAGTTCCATGGTGATAAAGATAGAGCGAAAACCCTTAGATTTACATACTTAACGCATTCGTGATTATGGCCATCCGCAGACCTTTCAACCTGAAGAAATGGATTGAAGACAACCGTCATTTGCTGAAGCCGCCGGTTGGGAATAAAAACCTCTATGCCGATGCTGGCGACTATATTGTCATGATCGTTGCAGGCCCCAATGCCCGCAAGGACTATCACTACAACGAGACAGAGGAACTTTATTATCAACTGGAGGGCAATATCACCGTAAAGATTCAGGAAGAGGGAAAAGCAGTCTCCATACCCATCAATGAAGGCGACATGTTCTTACTTCCCGGCAAGGTGCCGCACTCTCCCATACGAACACCAAATTCAATTGGCCTGGTTATCGAATGCAAGCGTCATCCCGACGAACAGGACGGCTTGATGTGGTTCTGTGAAAAATGCAATAACCCATTGCACCAGTATATTTTCCACCTAAACAATATTGAGACGGACTTTTTGCCACGCTTTCGTGAATTCTATGGTTCACAGGAACTGCGAACTTGCAAAAAGTGCGGTACTGTAATGGAAGCGGATCCCCGGTTTGTTTGAGCATGAACCGGCAGGAAATACAGGAGCTGCTGACCATCCAGTACGGTGCCTTTCTGGCCCGACTTCGACAAATGCCGGACATGCAGGCCCACATGGCGGCCCCCGGCAAGTGGAGCCCCGCTCAACAAACTGAACATCTTGTCAAAAGTGTCAGGCCGGTAACGCTGGCCTTTGGTCTTCCAAAATTTATTCTTCCACTGCTATTCGGTCGATCCAATAGACCCGGCCGATCTTATGATGAACTGGTGATACGATACAAAGCCAAGCTTGCAGCGGGCGGGCGGGCAAGCAGACCTTTTGTTCCTGGCACCCCCACTAATCTGAAATCGCTCTACCTCCAATTGGAAAGAACTGTGAACAAGCTGGGCAAGCGCGTAAATCGATTCAGCGAAGATCAATTAGATACCCTCATCCTGCCGCACCCACTACTCGGGAAGCTTACCTTGCGCGAGATGCTGTACTTCACCGCTTATCACGCCCGGCATCATCAGGAATCCATTCATGCCACCCACATTACAGAATAGGCTTCATGAAATACCAACGCAGTCTTACTTTCGCTCGCTCTTTGGACCGCAGCGACCCGTTGAAGAAATTCCGGCAACAATTCCACATTCCGGTAGTCCATGGCAAGCCCTCCATCTATCTATGCGGCAACAGCCTGGGACTGGAGCCGAAAAGAGCCAAGAAATACCTGTCCGAAGAACTGGAGGATTGGGCCACCTTAGGCGTTGAGGGGCACACAGAAGGCCGCAGGCCATGGTTATACTATCATCACTTCACTAAGAAACCCCTGGCCCGGCTAGTTGGTGCAAGGCCGAATGAAGTGGTTGCGATGAACCAGCTCACGGTGAATCTGCACCTGATGCTCACGACCTTCTACCGCCCAACTGCCCAACGGTTCAAAATCATCACGGAGGCCGGCGCCTTTTCATCCGATCAGTATGCTGTCGAGTCGCAAATCAAACTCCACCAACTTGACCCGTCCCAAACCCTTTTGGCGGAGTACAATACTATACAGGCCAATTCTTTGATCTGAATGCCATTGCATCGGCTGCCCATGAGGTCGGCGCCTATGTTGGGTTTGATCTCGCGCATGCAGTAGGCAATGTTCCCCTGTCGCTTCATGCAGATAATGCAGACTTTGCTGTGTGGTGCAGTTACAAATACCTCAACTCCGGCCCCGGCAGCATCGCCGGCGCCTTCATTCATGAACGACATGCACAAAGTGATCTACCTCGCATGGCGGGATGGTGGGGACACCAGGAAAAAGAGCGTTTCCAAATGAGGAAGGGATTTGTCGCTATGCCCGGAGTTGATGGTTGGCAGCTTTCTAATTTTCCGGTGCTTTCCGGGGCCGCACACCTCGCTGCGCTGGAAATATTTGATGAGGCCGGAATCAAGGCACTGCGAAGAAAAAGTATTCGGCTCACCGGCTATTTATCTTACCTCTTGCGGGAGATTGATCCGAATAAGCGTTCATTCACCGTCATTACGCCGGAAAACGAAAGCGAAAGGGGATGTCAGCTATCGATTCTGATGAAGCACTCGAATGGGCACAAGGTTTTCGAAAAAATCACCCGCCAAGGGGTGATCGCCGACTGGCGCGAACCAGATGTCATCCGCGTGGCGCCGATTCCGTTGTACAACACATTTGAAGACGTATATCGCTTTGCAGAAATTCTTGCCGGGGCATTGTAAGAGTCCGGCCTGATTTAAATCATTTGATATCGGCCTATCGGTGGTCAATTTGAAACTCTAATGGCGTCAGCTTATGAAAAAGAAACCAACAACTATTAGTATCGTCGGGGCAGGCCTTGTGGGTTCCCTGCTGTCGATCTATCTCGCGCGCCGGGGGTACAAGGTTTCAGTCTATGAACGTCGTTTCGACATGCGAAAGAACTTCCTTGGAGGCGGCCGATCAATAAACCTCGCGCTAAGCAACCGGGGCATCCGCGCCCTGGAGGAAGTGGGACTGGCAGCCGAAATGAAGAAGCATTCCGTTCCGATGAAAGGGCGACTGATGCACGATAAAGAAGGCAAGCTCACTTTTCAGCCTTATGGGACCAGCGGTCAGTACATCAATTCGATCTCACGGAGCGGCCTCAATATGTTCCTGATGAATGAGGCGGAGAAGCAAGGTGTGAATTTCTTCTTTGAGTACCGCTGCATCGATGTGAACCTGGAAAAGACCGAGCTCACCTTCCAGAATCAGCACGACATCCGTCATCACCAGTCTGACTTGATCATCGGCGCAGACGGTGCTTTCTCGGCAATTCGCGCCGCTTTGCAAGTATCCGACCGCTTCGAGTATTCACAACACTACATTGAGCACGGCTACAAAGAACTTCGAATTCCGCCCGGCGTACACGGTGAATTTACGATGGACAAGGAGGCGCTGCACATATGGCCAAGAGAAAGTTTCATGCTCATCGCATTGCCAAATCCTGATGCAACCTTTACTGTAACGCTTTTCTACCCCTTTGAGGGCCCCCACTCATTTGAAAAACTAACCAACGACGAGGAAGTCCTCGCCTTCTTCCAGCAGACTTTCCCGGATGCGGTTCCCCTCATGCCTTCCTTGTTGGAAGATTTCCGCGACAACCCAACATCAAGTCTTGTTACCATACGATGCAGTCCCTGGGTTAAGAACAGCACCTTGCTGATTGGAGACGCCGCCCATGGCATTGTGCCCTTCTACGGCCAGGGGATGAACGCCGGCTTTGAAGATTGTTCGGTACTTAACCAACTCCTTGATAAGCACGCTGACGATTGGAGTAAGGTCGCTCCTGAATTTCAGCAGCTGCGCAAGGCAGATGCCGATGCCATCGCTCAACTGGCCCTGGACAACTTCGTTGAAATGCGCGACCTCGTCGCTGATCCGGATTTTCTTCTTCGGAAGAAGATCGAGGCCAAGCTGCACGAGCTCTTCCCAAAACAGTGGATTCCGCTTTATTCCATGGTCGCCTTTCATGATGAAATCCGATACAGCGAAGCACAGGAAATGGGTCGGCGTCAGAAGGAAATCATGGATCAAGTCATGTTGACGCCCGGCATTGAGAAAAATTGGCAAGGATTGAACTTCGGCGAAATTGTCGCCCGACTCAGGCCTCTTCGATAAGTATCTTATACTCTTCGAACCGGGTGAGAATGTCTCGCACGTAATTGACAGGTTCCTCGCATTTGCAGTAGCCCGCCACAGCGACGGGATCCCGGTAATACTTCGGATTGGATTTTTGCTTTAGGAACATCTCCACATCGTCCCATTTGTTGGGGTCACGATCATATTTCTTTGTCAGGTTACGCGAATCGATAATATGTGAAAGCCCGGCATTGTACGACGCCAGCACAAATTTTATCCGTTCTTCCTGATCCCGGACATACTTAGACCAAAGTTTGTCGAGGTACTTCAGGTATCGGACGCCAGCCCGGAGACTTTGGTGAGGATTGGTCCTGTCAATCGCTCCAAACTCGGAGGCCGTTGCCGGCATCAATTGCATCAATCCAACAGCGCCAGCCCATGATTCGGCGTTCGGCCGAAAGTTCGACTCCTGGTAAATCACGGAAGCCAACAGACGCCAGTCCCAGCCAAGACTCTTTGCTTCGCGTTTAATTTCATCATCATAGGGGGATAGCTTATTACCCCCAATGGTAGAATACGCGCTGCTGATTCGTATTTGCGATGATCGCGGATTATTCAAGTATTTATCATAGAGAATTTTGAATCGGCCGGATTCCTTGATTCCGGAAAGCCAGGCGTTTGATGCCGCCAACAAATCAGGAGAGTTCTTTCTTGTAGCCCATGCAATTTGTTGCGGAAGGCTCAGTACCGTACTGACATCCAGGTCGGGATAGTAGATTGAATTTACCATGCCCAGCGTTTGGTCGGTTACGGTCAGTTCTATTTCTCCACGGGCCACTTGCTCAATCAGAGATTCAGTCTCCGCCGAAGCACTATCTTCCTCCACCATGATCTCGCCGCCGATCTCATGCGAAAGATTATCGAGGCGCTCTTTGAAAGCCGATTCGTTCATGACACGCACTCTTTTTCCGATGAGGTCCACCGGATTTCGGATGAGCATTCGGTCGATGCGGTTGGGGGTCATCCGACGCCAATTGGCAGGTTTACGCTGCACGAGCACTTGACATGTTGTAAAGTGCGCATCGGTGAACGACAGATACGCTGTCCTTTCCTTGGTTACCGTTAGCGGGAAAGCAATGATATCGCCTTCGCCACGGTTAAGCAGATCAATGGCCTGCTCGATGCCGCTGATCACTTTGATTTTAAGTTCAACATTAAGTCGACGAGCCAGGTCCTGGAGGAGTTCATACTCAAACCCCATGGTTTGCCCGCGGTAGATGAAATAGCTTATGGAGTTATTGTCGACAATTGCCCGCAAAAACCCGCGTTGGCGAATCTGGGCAAGATCAAGTGTTACCTCGGGTGTAGTGGTAAATGTCGACTCGCCACTTTTCCAGGTGCAGCCGGCAAATAGCAAGAAAAACAGCAGAAAATGCCGGTAAAGGACTCTTCTTGCCATTGTTGAAAGTACGGAAAACCCATCAATAACAAAAGAGGCCCGTGAGGGCCTCTTTTGTTGGATGTCGGACAAATCGACTAGTTCGGGCGGAGGACGCCGTTAATTGTATGGAGCACACCGCTGTTGGTAAGAATATTCGAAGTCGTTACCACAGGATCTGCAAATCCGGTATTAGCGTCCTTGATGGTATACACTGCCGGAGGGCCGGTGACAACACCCGCAGTCAACTTTAATGACGTCGTCAACGTCGTCAACTGAAGTCCCTCGGTGAGATCTTGAACGAGGAACCGACCCGGCACAATGTGGTACTGCGTCAACGTTGTCAGATCAGCCAGCGACGGAGTTGTGCCACTGGTTGGCGTCAGCGTTGAAATGTACGTGTAGCAAAGGGCTTCGGTCGTCAGTGTCCCATTCAGCGCCAGGAGGTAAGCACGAACAAGTCCGTCATTAGCCTGGAAGATCGTGAATTCAGGAAGCGGTGAAGCATTGGGCAGAATGGTCGGCGTTTGACCGGTGTACCGGATCAAGGCAGCCAACAAATCGAAATCGGTATCCGTGGCATCAGGAGAAGTCCCTCCGGTAACGGTCGGCGGGTTCGTGGCGTAGCTGATTGACAGACCCAGCGGGGTCAACACGGTGGCCGTACCGGGAACCGCCATGACGCGGTCAATGGTGTGGGCAACACCGTTAGAACCCTGAAGGTCAAAGTTCGTAACTGTTGCCCCGTTGGAGGCGCTGTTGCCGTTGAGAACCACGGTTGTCCCTATCTTGGATATGGATAAACGCGCCCCATTAAGGGTGGCGAACGTCTGCGTTCCTGTGATGAGGTTTGATGTCAGCTTTGAACTTATGATATGGTAGTTCATAACCGGCAAAACCGTGGTTACAAAAGAAGCAAGCGTCGGGTTACTGGTCGTGGAAAGCCCATCAAGAAATGCAATGATGCTTGACTCACTGACTGGCAGCGGCAATTGAGCCGAATAGGTCGTCGCGAGGTATGTCGTCATTGCCGGATCCGAGGGCGCAAAGATGGTGAAGGGACCAGAGTTTATGGTATTCAGGGACGCATTGAGGCCAAGCCGCTGTGTTACCGCAGTCCACAAGTTGAAATTCGGGTCTGCTGCCATTGTGGCTGCTATCGTGTTCCCGGTTGGGCCCGCCGGGCTAGTGAAGTCATCATTACAACTTCCCAACATTAGGGTCAAGACACCCACCAGCAGGATCCTCCGGGTTATATTCAGTTTTTTCATATGCATGGTAATTTGAGTAGGTGATTAGTGGGTGATTATGCCGTGGGTGATATTCGGCTGAATTCCCGTGAGGCTGGTGAACTTACCCTTCACAAAGATTGTGTAGTTCTTACCCGGCACAAAACTTACCGCAGCGCTATAGATGATATTGGTAAATGCGCCATCCGTAGCCAGTTGAAGCGTATAGGCATTCGGAACACCGGCAGCGGCTATGGTTTGTGAAGTGAACGCCAGGTTGCCGGCGGTTCTTGAACCAGCGGTAGGGTTAAAACCACCGGCCACGCCGCCTACAAATGCATTCGTGGCATTGGGTGCTCCCGTGTTGGTCAGGTTGATCGGCGTACCTCCGTTGAGTCGCGCATAAACCGGGGGACCGCCAAACGATCCGTCACCGTTGGCGCTTCCGCCCGCGTTGTTGGAGTTTGCAATTGCATTAACAAAGCGGATACCTGCATTGGTTACAACGGTTCCGGCCGTGAACGTAAGCGGTGCATCCTGGGTAACGTAGAAGCGTACGCCACCTGGATCGGTCAGACCCAGGGGAACAAGGCCAACGCGAACCAAGTTTCCAAATTCAGTCGCGGTGGAGGGGTTCTGAACCTGGTTGGTATCATCCCAGTTGTCGCAGCCTGTGCAGGTGGGACAAGCCAATGTTCTGCAGTTGGCCGGGTTCAGGGAATCGCGTCGACTTGCCGAAATGAACTTATTGCCCTTCGGGTTCCAATAGGATTCATCAGCAAAAGAAATGGTTGCGGTCTTCCGGTTGAGTCGTACTGGCACCGGGCGAGAAACACTATCAACGGCGATGACCGTGTAATTGGCAAGGTGAACAGCCGCAAACACGTTGGTTCCGTTGGAGGAAGAACGATAAATCAGGTCATTGCTGCCTAATTTTCCTCCAATAGGTCCGCTTGTTGACTTTGCACGGATCGATGTGTTGGCTGTTACGCCACCGCTGACTCCCGGACTCGGGATTTGAATGGTGGTGGGTACAGAGGAACCAATTCCTCCCGTGGCTGTTCCAAGCTTGATACCATTTACATAGAAATCAAGCGACGACGCATCGACGGTGGCATTGGCAAAACTAAAGTTGGCCTTGTAGGTAGCTCCCGTACTATACGTATTGGCAGACGGCAATTCCGGTTCGCTGCAGCTTATCGCACTCAGTACGATACACAGGGCTGCCAGAAGTGATTTATTGATTGTTTTCATCTGATTCGAAGTTTGGAGAGGATTAGAAAATATAGCGGAAACCAAGCTGCAACTGCCAGCGACCACCATTCGTGGTTGACGTATCGTAGTTATACGTTGAGGTGAGCGGTGTACCGTCAGCATTCAAATCAAATGCATAAATCGGACGACCCGTGGTAGCTGCCCAGGGCGAACCGATCGTACTGGCTGGGCCTGCTGTAGCCGTCGGAGAGGCAATGGAACCAGCTGTATGTGGCTGCTCATACCCCAAGAAGCGAATCAACTGGGTCCGCGAAGGAGTACGAATCAATCCCCAACCGGAGTTGAGCATATTGAGGACGTTGTCTATGTTAACGGAGAACTGCAGGGTGTGACGTTTGCCGTTTACATTGAGGTAGAAGTCCTGCAGAATGCTGAGGTTCAGGCGATCAACCCAGGGAGCAAATGCGCCGTTGCGGGCAGTGTACTTCCCGCGGTTCTTGCTTAGATACTCATCCTGCTTGATGTAGTTATCCAACTGTGTCCAGATTTGCGTCAGGGTGCGGCCGTCCGTAGCACTGCTAGGCGCCAGCACAATTTCGCTCATGTTCTTCGGCACATAGATCATATCGTTGCCATTGGTACCATCACTGTTCATATCACCACTGTATACATACGAGTAGTTGAATCCGGTACGGCCTTCATAGGTAAGGCCGATAGTTGTTCCCAGATTGTTGAGGTATTCGAAGTGATACGATCCATAGGCGATGATCCGGTGAGGAGTCAGCGCGTTTGCATAAGACAGCCCGGAATTGTTCGGACCGAGGATGTTGGCCTGGGAAGAAAAAATACCTCCAGCCGTCGAACCGTTCTGCGGGTTGATTTCGCGCGCATCCGTGTAGGTATAAGCGGCCATCACCGTGAAATCACGGCTAAAGTTCTTACGGAACTGTGCCGTTATGCTCCACTGGCTGCCTTGGTCTGTATTGTCCAAAACAAGCGCTTGGCCAACTTCACCGGAAAGCCGGCGGTCATTTGAATAGATTTGGCGGTCAGCGCCTGCTGCTCCGAAGAGAGGACGTCCATCGCCAGCCACTGTAGCCACGGCAGGGCGAAGGTTCGCGTCGCGCAGCAGTACAGCATTAATGTCCTTGGTGTAAATGAATTCCAACGTACCAACCACACCACCAGGCAACTTTTGGTCAACAGCCAGGCTTGTTCTCCAAACCTGCGGGAACCGGAAGTTCTTCGAAATGGTATTCACAGCCGGCACGATAGACGAGCGTCCATAGTTCCGATTGAGCGGATTGGTTACCAGGGTAGGATTACCTTTTACCATGTCGGAGTAATCTTTCTCGGGTGCCACATAGGGCGATTGCTGGAAGTTGTAAGGGAACCCATCGCCGGTAAGGTCAAAGGGCACGTTGGTTGATGCAAACTGGCCGAAATAGAGGCCGTTGTTGCTAACCGCATTCGAAAGCCATACGAAAGGAATCCGTCCCGTGAGTACGCCGGTACCTCCACGAATTTGTGTGGACCGATCTCCCTTCACATCCCAGTTAAAACCTACACGCGGTGAAATCAGGGGACGAACTTCCGGCCAACCACCAACACGAAGTTTTTCGCCATTGAAGTCAATAGCGTTCAGGTAGTTGTTTTTGGGAAGATCAGAGAGGTAAACGGGAACATCTACCCGGATACCGCCCGTCAGTGTAAGATTCTTTATGCCTTTGTAGACGTCCTGGGCATAGAAACCGAGCTGTAATGCAGACCATTTTGCTGCGGTTGCATCGGGGCCCCCGGCAACGGCTACATACTGGATGTTATAGTTGGCGGGACGCTGAGAAGCGGTAGTACCCGGGTCAGCATCCGCATAGAAGTCAGCCAGGCTGTTGTAGCGATAGTTGCCGTTGACCACCTGGGTGAATACGTTGTTGAAGCTGTAATACTCGTTCGCTGTTCCCACCGAGAAGGTGTGGTCTTTGAGGTAGATATTGAAGTTGTCATTGAACTGGATGACATCCTGGTCCAGCTTGTTGTTCTTCGTGAACGGATCCGGTCCAAAGGTGGTCATGTTCTGACCGTTCGGGCCAAGAATATCCACCGTTGCAATGCTGGGCACGTCCAGACCGCCTGCGTTCTGACGAAAGTCGCGAAGTGCCGTATAGCCAACCACGAGGTTGTTGGTGAACTTACCGCCGGCAAAAGTTGAGTTCAACTCAGCCGTTCCGGAATACTGGTTGTTGTTGATTCGGTAAAACGAAGACGAGAATGAAAGCACGTTGTTTGTATTCCCCCGGCCGCCAGTAGGGCCTCCGGTGAAACCACCCGAGCCACTGGGAAACTGATCTTGGAAGGAATTGGTTACGTTACCACGAACCGTCAGTTTGTGGTTCTGACTGATGTTGTAATCAAAACGGAACACGTAGCGGTTGCTTTCCGTGGCGCGGCTGAAGTCCTTGTATTGACCCGGGTCATAATTATAGTTGTCAATCAGGAACTGACGAAGGCCTGCCAATCCGGTTGCCGGATCGTTGTCATCCGTGCCTTGCGTGTTGGTTGCGCTGGTGGGAACCGATGCATTTTGACGCACGGGGAAGGTGATAAAAGGGTCGGTGCGCCGTTCTGCTTCAGCGTTGAAGAAGAAGAAGAGTTTGTCTTTAATCAGGGGGCCACCGATGCGAACCCCGAAGTTTTTGAAACTGAAGTCAGGAATGGGCGAATCGGCGCCGTCGATCTTCGTTCCCGCAAAGCTTTGAGAACGGAAGAAGTAGTATGCAGAGCCGCTCAATTCGTTTGTACCGCTGCGCGTAATCGCGCTGATACCGGCGCCGGTAAAGTTACCTTGCCGCACATCGTAGGGCGAAAGGGAGACGGTCATCTCCTGGATCGCATCCATACTAAACGGTGTCACCGCCGATTGACCGCCCGGGAGGGGATTGAGACCAAACACGTTGTTCATGGTGGCTCCGTCAATCGTCAGGTTATTATATAGGTTGCTTCGGCCGCCGAACGAAAATGAACTGCCGCCCGCCTGAGGAGTAAGGCGCGTAATGTCGCGGAAGTCACGACCAATGGACGGGAGCCGGGTGATCGACCGGTTGGAGAAGTTCGATGAGGCGCCAATCTTCTCGGAGTTCAGAATTGCATCCTGAACACCCGTGATGACGATAGCCTGCAGTTCTGTTGCCTCCGAAATGAGCTCGTAATTCAAGATCAACGTCTGGCCCAGTTCGAGGTAAACCTCATCTTGAACCTGCTCCTTGTAACCGACGAAGGACACTTTGACGGTGTAGGGTCCGCCTACACGCATACCTTCGATATTGTAGTACCCATCGACCCTCGAGGCACCACCGTAGGTCGTACCGGAAGGAACGTGGGTAACCACGATGTTCGCGCCAGGGATGATTTCCCCCGACTTGTCTTTAATGATGCCGGTGAGGCTCGCAGTTGTCACACCCTGCGCTGCGACTCCAAGGGGAGCTGCCAGCATGGCGACAACCAGGAACTGTAGAATTCTCCTCATAGTAATTGGGATTAGGTGAAGTGTTGTATCCGAGCAAAACTATGGGATTTGCTGACATCCTGCGTTTACCGGGGGGTTAAATATTACGAACAAACAATTAACATAATGACCACCATTTCAACTGGTCATTCCCGGTTCTCATTTGGAAACATGAATTATGAATCCCTGTGGTTAAACCTCCACTTCAAGTAGCGGGCTGCAAGGGGGCAGCCGGTAAAGGCTAACGGCTGCCGGCCAACTGCACTTTGACCTCTGCCCGGCGGTTCTGAGAGTGCTGCGCATCGGAACACTCAACCCCATCACTGCAGGTGTTCAGTATCAGTTCTTCTCCGAATCCGAATGCTTCCATTCGGCTGGGTTGGATTCCCTTCTCTTTGAAAAATGCCACAATCGCAGCGGCCCGTCGGTCGGATAATCGCTTGTTATACTCACGGCTGCCTTGTGCATCAGCATGCGCCCCGACATAGAGGGTCGCCCCCTTGAACCGATTCAGGCTTCGTACCAGCTTGTCCAGGCTTTTGCCGAACTCCGGCCGGACAACTGCCTTGTCAAGATCAAAGAAGACGGTCAGTTTCTCCTGGTAGGTCTCTTCCAACAGAATATCGTTCAACAAGTTGCCGTGAAACAAGTTACTGGTGTTCAAAGCAAAGCCATTTTCAAGATAACCCGGATAGCGGGCATTGACGCGGTAGCTCATGTTGGGCAGGACAAGAAATCGGTACTCCGCATCATCCCCGACCTTTATACTGTCAACAACGCCTGTCGACAAATTTTGGATATAAACCATGGCTCCTGGCAGGCGCGATTGAAGTTCGTTGCTGTAAACAACGCCCTTCGCAAAGAGTCCGTTTTTCCAGATGGCTACTTCCAGGGTATCCGGAATAATCGACGCCATGCCTACCGCAAGTTGCTGATCCGAAAGGGATGTGTATCCTTCTTTCGCAGGATGGAATCGGTAGTTCCTTTCAAGATCGAGCTCAACACGGAAATTGCCTTGCTCATCTGTATTCAATTGGTTTAACTGGGAATCACCTTCCCCTGATATGCTGATCGTTGCATGGGGCACCGGTTCGCGGGTTTCCAAATCCCTTACATGTCCAACGACAGTAACTCGCTTCAGGCGAAACTTATAGATGTCATCGTTGCGGTCCAGCCGATTGGAAGCGAAGTAGCCTTCCCTACCAACCCCGTCAATGATCATTCCAAAATCATCATGGGAAGAGTTAAGCGGAAATCCCAGGTTCTCAGGACGCATGAACTTTCCGTCCTGCATGATGGCGATATAATTATCGAGTCCGCCAAATCCTCCAAAACCATCCGAAGCGAAGAAAAGTTGATTTTGCCAGAAATAGGGTGAGAACTCGTCGCCGGCGGTATTTACACCTTCACCCAGGTTTTCAGGCTGACTCCATTTTCCGTCTCTATAATAACTCGCGTAAAGGTCTGCGCCACCTTTTCCCCCGGGCATATTCGACGAAAAGTAGAGCACACTCCCGTCTTCAGAAACCCATGGATGAGCAATTGAATACGAGCGACTGTTGTATGGAAATGCTTCGAGGTTGGTGAGGGACCTGCCATTTCCAAGCGTGGCAAAATAGAGTTCGAGGTTCACGCGCCCCCATTCATCTTTTGCCGGCTTTCCATCCACCAGCAGGTTTCTTGTATAGGCAATCCTTTTTCCGTCGCTAAAGAATGTCACCGGGCCGTCATGGTATGGCGAATTGAGTGCTTTGCTGTAGAATAAGCTCACCTGATCATCGACACTTCGCGCAGAATCAAAGTCGTTGTCTACATAGAAAGCGTTCAACAAGCCTTCGTTCTCATTTACGGAACTCATTGAACGGCGTTTTATGAACAAGTCCCGGTCGCGAGACGACACAAAGACAATGCCTTTGCCGAAATGCCGGGGGGAGAAATCAGATTCAGGCGAATTATACCATTGACGGTTCATGGAGTACGATGCAGGATCTTTGTGATATGCCGACATGATTTGAACAAACTCGACTTTATTTTTGGCGCGTCGATCTGTACTGTCCATGGCCGCCGCCTGTTCATAGGCCATTCGGGCCGAATCATAGCGCTCCAACGAACTGAGAACCTGACCCAGCTGATAGTATTCGATTGCCGATGGCTGTCCTTGCTTCACCAATTGCCGGTACCAGCGATTGGCCTCATCGAATTGCCCCATCCGGTAGTAGCAATCAGCAACACGAGCCTTTGCTGTCCGGTTACCCGGATCTCGCTGCAACGCCAGCCGGTACAAATCGATTGCATTGCGATAGCCTTGCTGCAAATACATTCGCTCCGCCTTGGCAAAGTTGCTGGTGAACAGCCCAGAGATATTTGTACTCTGTGCCATGCTGGCCCAGCTCAGGCACACAAGGAAGATCGCGAAAAGGCTGCGGTTGCTCATCAGAAATAACGTGGAGACACTATCCCCTTGCTATTGAATTTGAATATATAACCCAGGAAGATTTCATGGGAACCGATCTCGGCGCTCTTGATTTCCCCCAGCGCGGCGGTGTAGGAATATCCAAGTCGAAGTTGATCGGTCAGTTGCAGATCGACGATAAAATTCAGGGCTTGTGAAGTGTGATACGAAATGCCGGCCCAAAGCACCTCATCGAATAGGAAATTGGCATTCAGATCGACTTCCACAATTCTTCCATCCACCATCTTAATCAATGTATTGGGTTTGAAACGTACAGCCCGGCTTATCAAGAAAACATATCCCCCGGTAAGAATGATCGGAAATGGCTGGTGAATGGAAGTGAGGTTGCTTCCCCGCGTAAATACGTTGTTGAGCATATGAGGGGCACTCAGGCCGATATACCAGTTTGTAAAATCGAGAAAGGCACCTGTTCCGATATTGGGCCTCACCTCCTGGATATCCTGGCTGAAGGCAGGATCAGTCTGATAAATATCCAATGCCGAATATTGCGCAAAATACCGGCTGATGCCCGCCTGGATGCCAAAAGAAAGTGTTCCCTGAAATGAAATCGGAATTCGATACGCATATATTCCGCTGAATTGCGTTTGAGTAATTACGCCAATCTTGTCATTGACAAACAGGGCGCCTACCGCAAACCGTTGATTGGCCAATGGTGAATGCACGGCCAGCGTTTGTGTAGTCGGTGCCCCGGGAAGTCCTACATTCTGAAAACGTGAAAGGAGGCTGACGCTCAATGCCCGGTGCTGGCCGGCATACGCCGGATTGATGGCCAATCCATTGAACATATACTGGGCATAGGTCGCCTCCTGCTGGGCCTGGCTGTAAATGCAGGTCAGCGAAAGCGCGAATGAGACAATCAGCTTCACCCGGTTCATTGATCCATTTTTAGGACGACAAATCCACTCAGGGATGGTATGTCGTTTGATACCCGGATGTAATAGAAATAGACACCGTCAGGAAGCTTGCCGCGGAACATGCCGCGATTTGCCTCACCTCGCCAAACCCGGTCTTCGTTGTTATAATCCGTCATTTCATAAACCAGGTTATTGTATCGGTCAAACACCCGCACGATGTTGCCTGGATAGTAGTCGATACCATCCATTCGCCAGTAATCGTTGACCCCATCACCGTTTGGAGAAATGCCCTCATAAATCCGCAGAGGTAGGTCAGTGATGTCATAGAAAACGGTCGCGCGGCTGCAGCCCGATGGCGTCCCCATGTCGCAGATCTCGTACACAAGGGAATCCATGCCGCGGTAGTATCGATCGGATGTGTATGTCACGACCCCGTCGGACGTAAGCGAAGCTTGACCATGTATCGGCGAGGATTTCAATTGGGTATTGACGATGATGGAATCTCCCTCAACGTCGTAATCATTGATCAGGACATTGGATTTGCTTACCGTATGTCGCAAAACAGAAAGGGTATCATTCAGCGCTACAGGACCGTCATTCACAGGCGTCACATTGATAAGGGCAACCAGGGTGCCGCAGAGGCTGGGAGAACCGCTATCGCAAACATTGATGGCCCAGCTGGAAAGACCATAAAAGTTCTTCGCGGGAGTGAATGTGAAGCAAAACTCAATATTCTGGTATGGCTCAAGCAATCCTCCGCCGGCTGTATTAACCGCCTGCTGCAATGTTACGTCGTCACCATCGGGATCAATGGCTTCAAAGCAGAAGACCAGCGGCGTATCTTCCGGGGTGGTCAATGTGATGGTTCCTCCCGGAATTCCGTTGACATAAATGTTGGGAGCCTCGTTGACGTTGAGCACATTGACCTGAATGGTCTTCGTTGAGCAAACCCCCGGTGCATTTGCTTCGCAAACGGTTACGTCAACAAAATCATTTCCAAGAAAGCCGAGATTGGGCGTGTAGATAAGGCACAAATCAGATGTTGATGGTCCGTTGGCAATTACACCATTACCAGCCGTCGAGACACCGGAGACAAAATAGGCGGCATCTCCTTCCACATCCGTGACATTAAGACAGATGGGAGTCGAAGCCTTTTCATTGACCGTAACCACGGTTGTTGTGATTTCCGGCGGATCATCAACGGGAAGAATAGTAATCACGATACCCGCTACAACACAGAGACTGTTTGTTGCCCCATCGCAGGCTGTAATCTTCGCTTTTACTCTTGCGGTGCTGTTCAGGCCCGGCGTAAACGTAAAACACAGGCCGCCGTCAAGCACGAAGTTGCCGGATCCGGAAAGCACATTGATTGCTGCTATGGACACCTGGTCACCGTTTGCATCCGTTGCATTCACACAAGTAGCGAGCGGAATATCTTCCGAAATGGTGTAATAGAGCGTATCAACCGGATTTGTTCCGTCCGTCAGGCGGGGAGCAACATTAACTTGTTGAACATTGATGTAACGAAGGAAGGGTTGACTGTTCAGCGTGCCGTCATTGACAACAAAGGAAATCTCCCGCGTGAGCGTGGAAGGAAATTGATTCGTGTTCGAGTAGGTTACATTGCGGAGCGCCGTAGCGTAATCGGCAAGCGTAGCCAGGCCTGAGAGTTGAAGCACGCCCGTTGCGGAATTATACGTTCCGGAAATTCCGAGCTGGTTCGTGAAGGTCAATACGTCTTCTGCCGGCGCCAGATTTGAGGATATGGAAACTGCGGCCGAAGTTACCTGTGTATTATCCGGATCAGTAACCAATACACCGTTGTCAATAACGACACTTCCTGTAGTGTAAGTCACAACACCGCTCGATCCCGTCACGACCGGAGGGTCATCCACGGCATTTATGGTGACGTCGATTGTTCCGGATGCACAGGCATTGGATGGATCGCAGATGGTGACCGTTGCGGTGGCCGAACCATTGAAGTCAGGTGAAGGAACAAAGGTGAAGCAAAGGCCGCCGGTAGAGGTAAACACACCGGAGCCGGATGTCAATGAAATAGTAGTCACCGTGATCGGATCCCCATCCGGGTCGCGTGCCGTGATGCACGTATTGAGTGGCGTATCCTCGTTGGTGGTGAAGGGAAGCGTGGTAACCGGATTCCCCGAACCATCCACCAAAAAGGGCGGCCGATTGACATTCCCACTGAATTCCATGAATTTCTGAAACGGCTGACTATTCGCCGATCCGTCATTGGCGACAAAAGTAATCCGGCGCGTCAGCAGGGAGGTTTGGAATAGATTGGTGTAGGTAATCGATCGCAGGGCTGCGCTATATGCTGCAAGGGTTGCCGACCCACTAAGGGTCAAAACCCCCGTCGCTGCGTTGTAGTTGCCAGTGATGCCTCCTTGATTTACGAACGTGAGCACATCTTCGGTTGACACAAAATTATTATCAATGGTCACCGTGCCGCCGTTGAGGTTTGCATTGTCCACATCGGTCACCGTAATGGTGTTATCGACTACCGTGGCCGATCCCGGGTAAGTAACGACGGCCGGAGACCCACTGATTATCGGCGGATCGTTCACAGCCGCCACGGAGACATTCAGCGTTGCCGATGCACAGGCGCTGCTCGCATCGCAAATGGAAATCGTGGCCGTGACGGGGCCAAAGAAATTGGGTCCAGGAACAAAATTGAAACATAATCCGCCCGTCAGCGTGAAACTGCCGGAACCTGATGTCAGCGTAATCGAACTAATACTGACTGGATCACCATTGGGGTCAATGACGTTAACGCATGTGCTCAGCGGCGTATCCTCATTTGTATTGAGGGGTATTGAGGTGATTGGATTTCCTGATCCATCGACAAAATAGGGCGGATAATTCACGGGCGTAATGCCGACAAATTTGTGGAAAGGAGCACTGTTGGCCGCTCCGTCTGAAACAACAAACGATATTCTTCTGGTCACCTGTGTAGGCAGCAATTCTGAATTTGAATAGGTTATTGTCCTCAGGGCTGTAGAATAATTTGCCAGCGTTGTGGTGCCGGTCAGGGTGAGAATACCGGTCGCCGGCGAATAGGACCCGGTAATGCCCAACTGGTTCGTGAAGTTCAGTTGATCCTCCGCTGAAATGAAATTATTGGTGATTGAAACGCTCCCACCGGTAATCAGCGTGTTGTCCAAATCGCTTACCGTGACAGTATTATCCAGCACAAGACTTCCCGTTGTGTACTGAATCTGGTTCGGTGAACCTTCAACGACTGGCGGATCGTTGACGGGGACAACAGCCACCGCCCTGTCCAGGAGATTGCTGGGATCCAACCCGTCAAAAACACGGAAACGAATGGTTCGTAAGATCACAGCCGGGTTGTCGCTTGAATTCGAATAGACTACACTCCGAAGCAAGGTTTGATAGACCGAGAGCGAAGCAGTGCCCTGCAGATTCAATACGCCGGTGGCCGGATTGTATGTTCCCGTAATTCCAGACGTTGGGGTGAACGAAAGTCCATCTTCCCCTGGCTGAAAATTTGTCGTAATTGAAACGGTTGCACTTTCAAGCACCAGATTGTCGGGATCGGAAATGGTGAGCGTGGGTTGAAGCAAGAGGGGCGCATTGTTTTCCGTGTAACTGGTTGCCGTCGTATTTCCGGAAATTGACGGAGGCACATTCACAACAACAATGGTGAAACTGGCCTGTGACCCAAGTCCAGCCGATGAGCAGCGGTCCAGAGCTTTGGCCCGGGCGGTGACTGAATCACCTGCTGCCAACACATAGGAAAATGACGAGCTCCAATTTCCTCCTGCGTCAACCAGGGCAGTATCGCGTTCCATCAGTACATCGGACGAGTTGAACACCTGCACAAAGATGCTTGCACCGGCAAGTGGCGTACCATCCGGATCCTTGAGTGTCCCTGAAATGAAGTCCTGTCCGGCCTTAACCGGGAGTCGGAGCCCGGGCTTTGGTGTTACACCTTCCTGAAATCCAGAGCATGTGAAGCACAGGTTATTGAGCGAAGTCGGACATTGATTGCTGGACAGGTCAAGAAAAGCACAGGAATTACACCCATTATACTTGGTGTCGATGACGCCATTGACATCCGATATCTTACCTGCCATGGCGCACGTCGCTGACGTGTTTGTCACCGCTGCGAATCGAAGTTCGGTGTCTTTGGTAATTCCAAAGAGTTGGTTAAGAGCTGAAAAGGGCACGAAGAAATCGTAGAAGTAGTCTGGGTTGCTGCAGCTAACCACGTCGGCAACGGCGATTTGGAAATTCGTGTCAAACCCGTAATTCCTCAAAGCTGTAGGGCAACTTTCAATGCCGTCAATGTTATAGATGAATACTCCTTGGTTCGAATTCTTGATCAGGGTAATATCGATTTCAAAGCCCGGATTATTGGGAGTGGAGTTCGGGTCATCAGTTCCCATTTTCCCGTCCGTATCCACCAGGATGGTATAGGCCTCCACACTCGGATTGTTCGTCCCGAGGCGGAATCTGAAAATCAGATTATCTCCATTGTCGATGACGCCATAGACACCATAGCCTTTGTTATCAACGGTGATATCGGTGATCCCGCACTTGGCACCTGCTTGGTTATCGGCCAGCGTGTCGCCGGATCCCACCTTGGGGATACCAAACATCTTGATTTCAAACTCGTCAACATTATATCCGTCGTTTGAAAAACCGGCACTCGTCTGAGACACATACCCATCGTTATTGGGGTCCATGACGGATGTGGTTGCGGGTTTTATAATTCGACCTCGCTGTCCAAAACTTGGGAATGCACAAAAAAGGAGCATACTGGCCATACCTAGCAGGATGGGTAACCTAACCCTAACCTGCGTCATTCGGCCCAATAGCACCGTTTTAGAAGAAAACATCTTTAAATTTAGCCAATACTGATAAATATCACCCCGACCTGAACAAGTGACCATCCGGAAAAATATCTCCAGCGTAATCTTGTGGTCGGTCATATCGGCGGCATTTATTGGGCCGGGCACTGTCACCACAGCTGCTTCTGCCGGGGCCCTTTTTCACCTGGATCTGCTTTGGGCTGTTGCCTTCTCGACGATCGCCTGTATAATACTTCAGGAGGTTTCTGCACGGCTGGCTATCGTAAGCGGGTTGACCATGGGCCAGGCTTTGGTTCGGCGGCACGGTGAAACGCGTGGACGTTGGCTAAACTTCCTGCTCGGTGGGCCTGTCATCCTTGGCTGCGCGGCATATGAAGCCGGCAATATTCTTGGCGGTGTTTCCGGCCTCCAATTACTCACATCTTGGCCGACTCTTTGGCTTACCGTGATGGTTACTCTTGTCGCTGCGGTTGTGCTGTGGACCGGCCGCCGGGAGGCCATCGGTTGGCTGATGACCTTCCTTGTCGGACTCATGGGGATCGCGTTCTTCGCGTTGGCGTTTGGGCGTCCCTTTACGGTCTCAGAGTATATCTTCTCATCCATAGTTCCACGGATACCCCCCGGCTCAGAGTTGTTGGTCCTTGGTTTGGTTGGCACAACCATCGTGCCCTATAATGTCTTTCTTGGCTCCGGAGTTAGCAAAGGGCAAACAGTTCCACTCATGCGTCTCGGTTTAAGCATATCGGTGATCATCGGCGGCCTGATTACCGCGGCCATTCTCGTGGCAGGCACTTCTGCCCAGTCGTTCTCCAGTTTTCCCGAATTGGCAAAATCGCTGGAAGTCTCCCTGGGTAGGTTAGGTGCACTCGCCCTCGGCTTGGGATTGTTTGCCGCCGGCTTTTCCTCTGCGATCACCTCTCCTTTCGCAGCATCCATCATTGCCTCCTCGGTATTCTCCTGGGGAAAGGCTGGTCAGCGCTGGATTTGGGCTGGCGTCCTGGCCAGTGGGTTCTTTGTAGGAATAAGCGGAGTAAAACCTATACCGGTAATCTTGCTGGTCCAGGCGATCAACGGATTAGTGTTGCCGTCACTGACTGCCTTTCTCATCCTGCTCATCAATGATTACAGCATCATTCCGGACGCCCACCGGCCTTCAAGATTCTATAATGGAGTTCTGTTGCTCATCTTTGCCGCCGTGTTGATCATGGGGTTGCACGGCCTCGACAAATCCATTTCAATCTGGATGGGCCTGAGCCAGGGGCATTACATGTCGATGGTGGTTATTACGCTGGTGACAACCGGGTATCTATGTTACCGCCTCATCCGACTACAGGGGAAAGAAATTTCCTAGGCGGCAACAATCTCGTCAAACACTTTGACGAATGATTTCATTTCGTCGAGCGTTCCAATGCTCACACGACACCATTCCTTGTTCTGGTACTCCCATACCCTAATCTGGTATCCGCGCTTCGTTGTCTCTTCGAGAATCAACTTGCCGTTCTTCGGCGCAGGGAACAGAACTACATTGGTATACGACTTGCCGTGGAACCATTTTTTGCTATCCAGGTAATCGGTGAAGTAGTTTCTCGCCTCCGCATTCATCTTGCGCGTGTAGGCCATGAATTCATTGTCGCCCAGGCTTGCCTTTGCTGCGGCGAGTGCAGCCTGGTTTAGAATCGTCCCTAACTGATTCTTCTCCAATTTGGCTATCAACTCGGGCTTGGCTACGGCATAACCAACACGAAGTCCTGCCAGTCCATAAATCTTGGAAAACGTGCGGGACACGATCACATTGTGACCCTGCTTGACCAACTCAACCATGGACATCTGCTGGGACGGCTCGAGGAATTCCAGGTAAGCCTCATCCGCAAAGACAGTGGTGCGCTTCGCCATTTCAATACAAAAGTTCTTCAACTTCGTATTATCAACAACGGTTCCGGTGGGGTTATTCGGATTGACCACAAAAAGGATTTTGGTGTCGGATTTGATGGCCTTGGCCATGGCTTCGAGATCGTGGGCCATGTATTGATCGAGGTCCACCTTATCCCAACGAGCATTGAATTTCTCAGCAAAGTTCATCAGCATCGGAAACGTGGGCCAAGCCGACAACACAGAACCGCCTTCAAGTCCGACGCTCATGCCGGTTATCGCCAATGCTTCACCGCTTCCGGCCGCCATAAAAATATGATCAGTCGACACGCCCTCTTTGGCAGCGATTAATTGCCTCAACTCATCGGTTCCTTCAAATCCATATCGATTGCCGTCAACGATGGAACGCTGGATGGCTTCACGGGCTTTTGCAGAAGGACCATACGGGTTTTCATTGGAACCCAGCCGAACAAGTTTCCCATTCAGCAGGGAAAACTCCAATTCTGCTGGACTAAGTGGAGCGGCCATCAGTTCCTGGACGAGTGACAGTCCCAACGGCATAGCGGCGCTGGCAGTCAAGGCAGACTTGAACCAGGCACGGCGTGTAAGTGATGAGCTCATACGTTTGTAATTAGTTGAAGCGTAAGGAGATAAATGTAATAAAATTATCCCTACAAACTACCTCCAGGGAGGACGACGCGTGGTGGTCACAAACGGCTCATCGTCCAGCACAATCATGGGGTCATTGACATTTTTGGGGTGGTTACGCCGCTCCAGCCGGTAAGAACCGGTTCCACGAGTGGTCGATTCGTAATAAAGCCGATCGCCTTGAACATACCAACGTCCCGAATCCGAACCCTGCGAGGCTGTCCCCCCCGAAAGGTCCTCGGTTTGGACGCTCATGGATCGCTCTTCAGTATACAAGTATGTTCCATCGGCGTTCAACGTAATGCACCTGCCGGAATATGTTCCGGTGGAGGATTTCAAATAACACCACTGCCCTACTAAATCAGAAGGGTTTTTTACCTGCCGAGTCGCCGTAGTGGCATGAGTGGGGGTTTTCACACGTTCGTAGGCTGCCTGCTGACCATTGGCTGAGAGCAGCAGTCGGTTGGCTTTGATGGTATAGGCAAAGGATACACTTCCGCTGGCTGCGTCAAGAACCACATGTCCCTGTGAAAGGCGATAAGGGATGAGCGTTTCATTGTAGCGGCAGATACCGTCAGGTCTGAACTCAATTACTTCGCCATCGCCAGACCATGTGCCAATAAGCTCCTTTGAGGTGTTGCTGAAGCTGGGGTCCTTGGCCGAAGCATTGCCCTGAATGCGGGTAAAGACCATCGCGCCGTCAAGGTCGCCGCCGGAGATTGTCAGCTGATTACCTTCCAGCTGAAATGCATAAACGATCGTTTCATTGCCGGTTACCACGGCCAGGAATTTTCCCTGCACTTCGTACTTCAACACTTCATTGTTGAACGATCCGGATCCGTCCGATTTGAGCACCAAATTCTGTACCGCGCCGCCATTGGTACTTTGCCAGGTGCCCGCCAAACGCCCCGAGGACGGCTGGGCATAAACCATTACAGAAAAGACCAGCCCGCAAAGCAATACTGCCAATCTCAAACTCCGATTCATTTACTCACAACGTCACAACACGTTGTTTAATTGTTCCTTGATCTTCTCCAATTCCTCCTTCATTTGTACCACCAGTCGCTGCATGACGGCGTCATTGGCTTTGGAGCCAATGGTATTTATTTCCCTCCCAATTTCCTGTGCAATGAACCCGAGCTTCTTACCTGACGCTGTATCATCGACTGCCTCCAGAAAGTAAGCGAGATGCGAGCGGAGGCGAACTCGTTCTTCGTGAATGTCCAGCTTTTCCACATAAAAAAGGATTTCCTGTTCCAGTCGGTTCTTGTCAAATCCTTCTTCGCCGAAGAAATCGGAAACATTCTTGCGTATCCGGCTGCGGATCTTTTCCACACGGGCAGGGTCAATGCCTTCGATCTGGTCAAGCAGTGAGCCAATCTGCTGGATGTATTCACTCAATTTGCCGCTCAGGACTTTACCCTCGTCTTCACGAAAGGTATTGCACTGGCTGATGGCAGAGGCCAAGGCTTTCATCAAACCTTCCGTCAAAGCGGGCGATGATATGCCTTCTGTATCCAAAGCAACGTCAGGCGACCGCAAGGCTGTTTCAAACAGGTTATCATAGGGGGCCATAACGCGATCGGCCAGCTTTTTCAATTCCTGATAGTGGGCAATGAAAAGGGCCTCATTGTAGCGCTGGGGTACTGAATTCGCTACGGGCCTGTCGCAGGTTACCGTCACGGAAACTTTCCCGCGGTCGAGTCGGTCCTGAATAAGGTTGCGCACTTCAACATCCTTGTCGGCGAAATGCGACGGCATACGAAGGCCGAGATCCAGAAATTTTGAGTTCAACGACTTCACCTCCACATGGACGGAGCCATCTTCCGTCGTCACGACCGCCTGGCCGTATCCTGTCATGGACCGCAGCATACTGAATTTGTTTTATGCAAGGTAAGGCAAATCCGGCGACAAGCGGATCAGAAGTCAAGTCCAACGGATACCATAATCCGCGGGTCTTTCACTTTGAAATTCTCCACCGGCCAAGCATAATCAAACTTGAGGTAATAGCCGAGGATGATGGAGCGGAATCCAAATCCATAACTATACAACCAGGGATTGAGATATTGTTTGAGGTCGATCGTGAATGGGCCCGACTTCACCTCCACGGTGCGAAGACTGTTCTCTGTGCCGATCGGCGGAGCTCCTGTCCAACTGGTGCCAATGTCATAGAAGGTGGTGAACTGCATATGACGGAAGAAACTGGACGACACATTGCCCCCGGACAAAGCCTGGACGATCGGGAGTCGGAGTTCGGCATTGAACATGGCGACACTGGTACCATAGAGCGTTGCGTAATCAAAGCCGCGAAGGGTGGTTGCAAATTCCGTGAACAACAGGTTTTCATTATACCCTGACTTCACATAGAGCGGGTTCTTGACGCCCTCATAGTTGGTAACATTTCCGAACCAGTTATCCACACCTCCCAAGACATATTGTTTTGGTGCATTGCCAAAGAAAGTTCCGGTGTAGCCGCGCAGGGCCAGGACGATCTCCCGATAGATCTTTTGATAATGGCGCACATCCAGGTAGACTTGCGAAAAACTCGCTTTCTTGTTCCCGATGGCTTCGTAGTGAATCATGCTTACTTTAGCCCGGGTTCCCTCCATGATATTGAGTCCGACATTGACGGAATTGTCATAAACCAACTCCGTTTTCACGCCTGTGTACCACTGCGATTTCGAGGCTTGGTATACTGGTGGCGAGCTGATCCGCTGATCAGGACCCAAGTCCTCGAAGAAGGTGTATCCGCCAAAAGGTTTCACTCCAACACGCAGCCGTACCGTTAACGGAAGAGATACGCCCAATTCGATTTTCTGCCACGAGTACTTTTGACGAGAATCATTGACCGGGGTTGCCGAGTTCAGCTGCGGCGGCGTCCAGAAAATGACTTTGCGGTCGTATCGCACACTGAAGTCAACACGGTGTTTCAGGTAATGAAACTCGCCGAATACGTCGCCGCTTTTCCAATCAAATGCGGTTTGAATACCCCCGTAGATTCTGAAATTCTCGAGAATATCATTCATCTGTGTCTCTAATCGGAGGCTGAATCCCCGCAGCGGGTCGACCACAAAATCGGTCACGAAGTTTTCATAGCTGAATTTGGGCTGGTAAGGGAATGGGCCATTGATGCGGCTTGTTTCCTTGGCTTTCATGTACCGGCTCAAAAACGTTTCGCTTGGCTTCTGCGCTTTAACCGCCTCATCTTCGAACCGGTAATCATCCGTGTTGAGGTCCTTGTCCTTCTTTTGCGGCGTAATAATTATCGGCGGAGGCTGCACGGGTTTGGTGACTGTATCCTTCTTCGGCTTTTCGTCCTCAAAGCTATAGTCATCCACATTGATCTCACCCGGCTTCAGTTTGCGCTTGGTGGAATCAACCGGGGTGGGAATCTGAATCGGCTTTTGACGGACCGTATCAGCCGCGGGCCGCTTAACTGTATCTGGCTTCGGCTGCAAGGAATCCCGCTTCTGCTGAAGTCGCTCGTTGATCAATTGCTTAAGTGACACACCCGTCTGCTGCGTGTCCCGTTTTCGGCGCTCGGTAAGGTTTCGAACTTGTTGTGTCTCCTTGCGCTTTGTGGCAGGTGTGAAAATCTGGCGATCCAGGTTAAAATTTCTGTCGACGAAAATATCCTCTTTGAGGCGGTTCACCATCACCGTCGCAAAGACTCCGCTTTCTGCATTGAGGTCAAATGACTTAATGCTGGATTGGAAATTGGTGACTTGCGCATAAACGCCTGTCTGACGATTGAATCGAAAAAGGTTGATGATCCCTCGCTGATCACTGAGGTAGTAGATATTGTTTTCGTCGATGGCCTTCGGGGCATAGTCGGCACTCAACGTATTGGTGATTCGCGTCACCAGATTTGACGTGGTGTCGAGATTGAATGTGAAGAGGTTGTAGTTCCTCGGCACCTTCCCGAAGTCGCGTTTTACGGTGTTCACCGAGTCGGTCGTCCGGTTAGAGCTAAAAATCAGGGTGTTTGACTTCGGAATAAATGACGGGTCGAAATCGTCAAACAAATCGTTGGTCAGCCTCCGCACCCGGTCACGTCGTGTGCTGATCAGGAACAAATCATTCTGACCGTCCATATCAGCACTGATCACGGCCAGTCTGCCGTTATCAGAGAAGTTGAGGCTGCGAATGTTGCTGAACCGCTCCAGTGGCCGCGGTATCTTGCTCCTTGTGGACAAGTCATACAGCCAAAAGAGGTGCTGCCCATAGCGCACACCGATGACGCCCAAGGTGTGACCGTCCGCCCAGGCCAGTAAGGGAAGACTGGTATCCACCGTTTGGCGGAACACCCTGTTCCCATCCGTCAGAATTTTTGTTTCCCGTCCCGTCTCCAGCGACTTAACCAATACGGTATATCGACCCCGGTCATTTTCCGCATAAGCCACATTCTTGCCATCCGGGCTGATCTTCATCGTGGTATAGACGGTTCCCTTACCGTGGCGTGGCGTCACCCGGAGCGTGTCAGAAACCGGCCGGTAGCTCATGACAATTCGCTGTTGATCTTCGCCGTAGAATTTTTTCCAGTCGGCGATTAACTGTTTGAAAGGCACCCCCAATGTAATGTAGATGCTTTTCTGCTCATTCCGAATCACCCGCGTATAATTGAGGATGTTGGCGACGCTGGCTTTTCCATATTTCTCGACGATATAGTTCCAAATGGAATGCCCCACCATGGCAGCATCTTCCCCCGTCACTTTCAGCGCCTTTGAAACCTGTTTACTTTGCACAAACTGGCGGGCATAGTCGTCCATCTCCGCATTCCATCCTTTGGCGGCATACAATGATACGCCGTCGATGAACCAGTCGGGAAGGTTCATGAGGACAGCGTTCTGGAACATATCTTTTAAACTCCCGCCAAACATCATTTCGTTGACCATGAGGTCAGTCACCTTGAGTACAAGTTCCTCCTTGAAATGATCCAGCGAACCCGGGTGGGCGATCTCAACGTACGGTTTGATGAATTCTGTTTCGCCTCCCACGCGGAACTGCTTGCCCAGGATGCCCATGTTGCTTTGCTGCAGATCGGTGACGGAGTTATATAGAAATACCTTCGTCTTCAGGTAAGGCGGATAGCCGATCAGGTCCGTGATTCGGTCGAACTCAGCTTCCAGGTACTGCGATGCCTCCGTCGCCACCCGGCGACGCTCATCATAATAATAGACATCAAAGTTGTCCGTGCTGATGTATTGCCAGTTAAACTGGCGGTATTGCACGCGGTTGCGTCCAAAGGATTGATGCGCCATCTGAGCCTCCGCGGCAATATCCGAAAGCCACAATCCCGTCAGCAACAAAACGAACCGGATAGGCTTTCTCACCCCCATAAACTCAAACTCAATCACTTCGAATATAACGGTTTGAACCTAGAAATATTTACTTCCGGTCGCAACGCGGTACCCCCTTCAATCCAGTCGACCAGATGCTTCGCAAAATAGGGAGTCAAGCTAACACCTTTTGTCCCCAGACCATTGAAAATAATAAGATTTTGATGATCCGGATGCTGTCCCAGCAAGGGCCGGCGGTCAATAACTGTAGGGCGAATCCCCCAGCCTTCGTGAACCGTCTCAACGGGACCGGCATAGACCTTTGTCAATTTTGCCAATATCTCTTGCCGCCCTGATGCTGTGGGGCCGGCAGTAAACGGCTCATGCTGGTAAGTAGACCCCACGATGAACAGACCATCCGCAGAGCCCGGCACCAGGTAAACTCCCCGGCTGATGATCTTGTCAGATTGAAGCGATGCACGGACAATCAGCACTTCACCTTTTAGCGGACGAAGGGGCAACCAATTAAAATATCGGCTTTTCAATGCGGCCATTCCATTGCAAAAAATTAGTCTTGACGCTCTCACATCGTTGTAGCTGATATGGTCGCCAACATAGAGCCGCTGTTCTTCCAACGGCTCAGCAACATAAGCGCCTTCCCTGATGAGGCGTTCGCGAACTGCTGAAACCCAAGCATTAACATGGAGATACCCAGACTGACGGACCCATAACCCGCCGTATAAATCATTCAATTTTCCCGGCTCCGCAGAGGAGTCAGTGATCCTTTCCACAAAACTTTCTAAGCCCGCCGCTGCCGCTTTCAATTTCCACTGCGATTGCTCCTCCGTGGATATAAATGGCCGGTACACCGGCATTGGATAGAAGAACTTCCGTCCGGACAGTTGTTCCGCGCTGGCATACCATTGATTCAGGAAGGGAAATAGTTCTTCGGCCAGGTAGGTCTTCGTCATCGCCTTGCCCGTGATCGGATTGCAGATGCCCGCAGAGATGTGCGAAGACAGATTGTTTTCGGGCACATCGTACACACGGATCTTCTTACCGCGGTTCAACAATTCCCACGACAGTGCCGAACCGGCCAGGCCCTGACCCACAATAATATAGTCTACCGTGCTCATGGAGCCGGCAAGTTACGATCTGCGATTGACGAGATAGACGCCAGCGAGGATAGCTGCCATACCAATAAAATGAGTCGCGTATAGTTTCTCCCCGTCTAATACACCCCAGCCAACAGAAACCAGCGGCATCAGGTAGGTTACCATGCTGGTATACAGCGGGGTTGTAATGCGAACGAGTTTGTTAAACACTAATCCCGCCACCGCGGTGCTCATCAGGGCCAGGAGAGCCACATATCCTGATGCGGTCCACGCGCCGGGAATTGTAACCAGATGCTCAGTAAAATCAGTAAACCCAAAAAGCACAATTGCGCCGAGGGGCCCGAGCATGGATATCGAAACACTTGTGATGGCCAGTGAGCCGAGGTTAGTAATGTTGTATTTGACAAAATTAAGATTCAAGCCATAGAACGCGCAGGCCAGTACAATGAGTAGTCCAAAGGCATTGAATCCGATAGTCGAAGTTCCACTACGCGATATCATCAGCAGCACTGTCCCGGCCAACCCAACCAGAATTCCAAATACGGCAGGCTTGCGAAACAACTGTTGGTAAAAGACCACCCCCATGATGAGGGTCCACAAGGGAGACAACGTATTGAGAATTCCCGCCACCGAACTGTCGATGTGTTTCTGTGCCGTAGTGAACAGGAACGCTGGAATAAATACGCCGAGGAGACCAGAAACCAGCAGTTTCCAATACTGATCTTTCTGTACTTCACGCATCTTTACCAATGCGATGGGCAGCACCAGCATTCCGGCTACCGTCATGCGGAGCGCGGCCACTTCAACGGGCGTGAGGGCAACGAGGCCCTTCTTCATCAAAATGAATGATGTGCCCCAGATCAGCGTGAGCGCGGCCAGCAAGAATAATGGCAGGCTTTTGTTCTTATTTTCCAATGTCAGTTGTGCTTATGGCGGGCATCCTGTCAGGCCTCCGTCGGCTGGACGGCAAACACCTCGCTGATTTCATCCAGGATGTTGTGGACCTCTTCCGGCGAGTCCGCCTCGACGAGCCGGGTACGGAAGGGCTTAAAATCCGGAATGCTTCGGAAATAATTGGCATAGTGTCGGCGCATCTCAAAAACGCCAAGACGATTTCCCTTCCAACGAATGGAGAAGTCAAAATGTTCACGACAAACGCGAACTCGTTCGGTCACATCAGGTGAAGGAAGTAATTCGCCAGTGACGAAGTAGTGCTTGATTTCCCGAAATACCCAGGGCGATCCGACGGCAGCACGACCAATCATAATACCATCGATTCCGTAGCGATTCCTGTACTCGGCGGCTTTTTGGGGTGAGTCGATGTCTCCGTTGCCGAAGATGGGGATGTGAATTCGGGGGTTGTTCTTGATTTCGCCGATGAGCGTCCAGTCGGCTTCTCCTTTGTACATCTGCACCCGGGTGCGCCCATGAACGGTGAGCGCTTTAATACCGATGTCTTGCAGCCGCTCTGCTACTTCCGTGATGTTCTTTGTTTTGTCGTCCCAGCCGAGCCTTGTCTTAACGGTTACAGGCAGGTGTGTGCATTTCACTATCTCCTCGGTCATCTTCACCATCTTGGGAATGTCCTGAAGCAGCGCTGCTCCCGCGCCACGGCAAGCAACCGCTTTAACCGGGCATCCATAATTGATATCAATGAGATCGGGCTTGACTTCTGTTGCGATTTCCGCTGAGCCTACCATGTTCCCGATGTCGCCTCCAAATAATTGAATCCCAATAGGGCGCTCATACTCAAAGATGTCCAGCTTTTGACGGCTTTTGGCGGCATCGCGGATAAGTCCCTCTGAAGAGATGAATTCGGTATACATGAGGTCAGCTCCTCCCGCCTTGCAGACCGCGCGGAAAGGCGGATCGCTCACGTCCTCCATTGGGGCAAGGAGGAGTGGAAATTCGCCGAGCGTCAGACTGCCTATCTTAACCATGCTTTCAACGTCAAGAATTCACCATATTTGGCGCAAAAATAGCCAAAACAGGCAACATGACGTCCAACCTCGTATCCGATCGGCCCGCTGCAATATCCTTGTTGCGAATCCTCGCGATGATCATCATCGGTTTCATCGTTATCGGCAACGTCGTGGCCCTCCTTGTTGTCTCATTATTGTACTCAGGAAACCTGGCTGAAGCCATGAATGACCCCGTCGGACACCCGGACATCCACACCATCCTGGTGTTGGCGCAGGGATTGGCCGCCGGTGTAGGACTGGTATTTGTTCCCTGGTTCTATCTCACCCGCATTGAACTCAAGTCGTTCGGGCGGTTCTTTGGAAAATTCCCGGCAGCCATCTGGTTCGTGAGCGTATCCGCGATGGTAATCGCGCTGGTCCTTGGCATCTCTCCGATTACGGAATGGAATGCCAATGTGGAACTACCCGAATGGCTCGGCGCATTCGGTGATTTCATGAAAGAGATGGAGTCACAGGCCTCACAACTCACGAAAGCGATGACATCCGACATGACGCCGGCAACTTTTCTGTTGGTCCTGGTTGTTGTGGGGGTGATTCCAGCTATCGGTGAAGAATTTGTTTTTCGCGGACTGATCCAAACCGAGATGCAACGGGCGGTACGAAATCCTCACCTCGCCATTTGGCTCACCGCTGTTTTTTTCTCCGCTTTTCATCTTCAATTCTTCGGCTTTGTGCCCCGCGTATTGCTCGGCGCGTTCATGGGCTATTTGTACTTCTGGAGTGGCAACCTCTGGTTCCCGATACTGGCCCATTTTCTGAACAACGGCCTTCAGGTAATTGTCCTTTACCTTTTGCAGCTTAAAGTACATTCGTTTGACCCGGAAAGCACCGATGCCGCTCCCCTGCCCTTCGTGGTAACCTGCATCGTGTTGCTCGCCGGATTGCTGTATTATTGCAAAAAGAACATTCCCGTTTTCACTGCCGACCGTGACACCAATCCTTCGAAGCTACAGTAACCTCACGCAACGCCTGATCACCGCCGTGATCGGTGCGGCCACGCTCGTCTCGGCCATCCTATACGGCCCCTGGACCTACTTCGCCATTTTCTTCCTGATCTGCCTGCTCACCCTTCTCGAGTTTTACGATCTCGCAGGACTCGACGGGATGGTCGTACAGAAAACATTCGGAACCATCAT
Source organism: Cyclobacteriaceae bacterium (assembly GCA_044221195.1). Classification (GTDB taxonomy): domain Bacteria; phylum Bacteroidota; class Bacteroidia; order Cytophagales; family Cyclobacteriaceae; genus ELB16-189. The sequence continues at coordinate 72,011 of JBGAPO010000003.1, read as the reverse complement.
CGGGCTTGCGGTCTTTTCGCTTTCCTTCTTCATTGAATTTGACATGATCTCGTACCGCTACTACTTCCTGATCTTCCCGATGGCATCGTGCGTGTACATGATCAAACTGTACAAGAAGTTCGAACGGAAGCCCTTCACCAACATTGCCTACACGTTTCTCGGGATTTTCTACGTTGCCGTTCCGTTCGCACTGCTCAACATCGCCACGTTTGAAAACCGCCAGTACGACTACCAAATCATTTTCGGATGCCTGTTTATTCTTTGGGCGAGCGACACCGGAGCCTATTTTGCAGGCACCCTGTTCGGTAAACGAAAATTATTCGAACGGATATCTCCTAAGAAATCCTGGGAGGGCTTTTTCGGCGGTGCCATCCTGGCGTTTGCCTTTGCTTATGCATTGCCCTACTTTTTTTTATCGATTGGCCATGACCCCAGCATCCGATCCTGGCAATGGATGGTGATTGGGGCCATCATTATTGTAGGCGGCACCTATGGCGACTTGGTCGAATCCCTCCTGAAACGAAGCATTGAAATCAAGGATTCCGGCACGTCGCTCCCGGGCCATGGTGGATTTCTTGACCGCTTCGACGGTTTACTGATATCCGCACCGTTTATCGTCGCCTTCCTGGAAATTATCTAGCGGCCTGCGATTTGATCGGCACCCGGGAGGGCAACCAAAACTTTGGTTGGAAAAGCGCTCAAAACCATCCGTTTTGACCGTTTTGACAGGCTCCTCCATGGTTTATTCTGCGCTTTACCAACCCGTCAAAAAACTTTGAAAACCACTTAATTCTATATCTTTGCAACCGTTTTCGACCGATGCACCCGGCGATCCAAAACACCGGCCGGTGCGATCGAAACCAGCAACCTTCAACCTCAAATTTTCACGAACATGGCCTATATCGAACCCGCTCCGCTTCTCGATAAAGAGAATCCGTTTGAAGCGATGATGTCACGCTTCAAGACCGCCTCCCAACTTTTGGGATTGGAGGAACAAATCTACAACGTACTGAAAGTACCCGCCCGGCAAGTGATTGTTTCCCTACCGGTCACCATGGATGACGGAACCATCCGTGTGTTTGAGGGCTACCGTGTCATTCACTCGACCATCCTCGGTCCTTCGAAAGGCGGTATTCGCTTCGACACTCATGTCAACCTCGACGAGGTAAAAGCATTGGCGGCGTGGATGACGTGGAAGTGCGCCGTAGTGGATATACCCTATGGCGGTGCGAAAGGCGGCGTCAACTGCAACCCGCGCGAAATGTCGGCCGGAGAAATTGAGCGCCTCATGCGCGCCTACACCCTGGCCATGGTTGACATCTTCGGCGCCGACAAAGATATTCCCGCACCCGACATGGGAACGGGCCCCCGTGAGATGGCGTGGTTGATGGACGAATACTCCCGCACCCGTGGCATGACAGTCAATGCCGTGGTGACCGGAAAACCGATTGTATTGGGCGGATCCCTTGGCCGTACGGAAGCTACCGGCCGTGGTGTGATGGTTTCGACGCTCGCCGCAATGGGCAAACTCAAGATCAATCCATACAACGCTACATGCGCCGTTCAAGGCTTTGGCAACGTTGGCATGTGGGCTGCCCGCCTGCTCGCCGAACGCGGACTGAAAGTTGTCGCCATCAGCGACCTCTCCGGCGCTTTCTATAATGAAGCGGGCATTGATATCGACAAGGCGGTGAAGTTCCGCGACGGCAATAATGGAACACTCGACGGTTATAGCGAGGCACAGAAAATCAACGGCGCTGATATCCTGACGCTGCCTGTGGATGTATTGGTTCCCGCAGCTACCGAAGATGTTATTACGGTAAGCAATGCCAAGAAGATCCAGGCTAAACTTATCATCGAAGGTGCCAACGGACCTACCTCTAGTAAGGCAGACTCTTTCATTTACGAGAAGGGCATCAGCGTGGTGCCCGACATCCTCGCCAACGCCGGCGGGGTAACCGTGTCCTACTTCGAGTGGGTGCAGAACCGGCTTGGTTACAAGTGGACAGCGGAGCGCGTTAACCGGCGCAGTGACCGGATTATGAAAGACGCTTTCGAAAATGTGTACCGCGTGGCCATGGAATACAAAGTGTCCATGCGGATTGCCGCTTACATGGTGGCCATCGATAAAGTTGCAAAGACCTACAAGTTCCGCGGCGGATACTAATCCCGAACAGAATCTTTCTGATACCTTTGCAGGGCAAGTCCAGGAGACTTGCCCTGTTTTATTTCCCGCTATGACGATTCACAAAGAAGGCCGCACGTTGCTGTTCGTTTTGCTCGTAGTATTGTTCGCGCTGAACGCACTGATTTACTTCATTTTCCCGCAGAATGAGCTGATTCAGCAAATCGGAATCGGGGTCAGCCTGATTTTCTACCTGATCATTCTTCAGTTCTTCCGCTCTCCCATTTTCACCGTCAGCAAAAACGAAAAGCACATCCTGGCCCCAGCCGACGGCAAGGTTGTCGTGTTGGAAGAAACAGATGAACCAGAGTACCTTAAAAGCCGTCGTCGCCAGATTTCCATTTTCATGTCGCCTATTAATGTGCATGTGAACCGCATGCCGGCCGGAGGCACGATCAGCTATTTCAAATACCATCCCGGAAAATACCTGGTCGCCTGGCACCCAAAATCAAGCACCGAGAATGAACGCACGACCGTCGTCGTCAAGATGGCCAACGGCACAGAAGTGCTCTTTCGTCAGATTGCCGGCGCATTGGCCAGGCGCATCAAATGGTACATCAAGGCGGGTGACGTGCTGGAGCAAGGGGATGAATTTGGATTTATTAAGTTCGGCTCGCGCGTCGATGTTTTCCTCCCCCTTGACGCAAAAGTTAATGTGAAGATCGGCGACGTCACCCAAGGTGGTCGCACGGTGATCGCCGAACTGCCTTAGAGTTTTCCCAGTGCAGTTATGAACCGGTCGGGCAATTCGCCGGCCGTCGCTGTTTTGTAATCCGAATAGCTGCAGGGCACAATGCTGTTCCGGTGGTAAGCCGACTTTGCCGTACCGGGAATTTCCATCCACCACCGTTCTGTAAAGCGACTCTTAAAGAACACGAGTGTATCCGGGTCCGTGGGCATGGACACCGTGAAGCGAGTGAAATCATTACTCTTGAAATCCTGCTCGTTCTTGCGATGATAATACCCTTCTATGAAATACCAGATCATGGTGGCGATGATCGAAGCGGTTTTATGGTGCACATCGTCAAGCTGAGGATTGTAGCCGTAGATGCCGATGGAACTCAGTTTTTCATTCATTCCGGCATACCAGGCAATCTGGCAGGCATCTTCACCCTGAAGTCCAAACGGCTGCGCCCGATCGCAGCCCGGCGCATCCGAAGAGCGTATCGCCGCCACATCAAACGAAAGCAAATCAGCTTGACGGATGGCAGGCTCCATTTCTGCGAGGCGTGTGCGCATCTCCCCTACCCGGAAGGCCTCGAAGTAGAGCTTCTCGAGCACGCCAAGTGACGACGGGTCGATCAGGTACGTCTGGTGTGCGAGGTGAGTGTAGCTCAGCAAATAATTAGGTTCATGAAGGAGGATCTTATGCAGGTGTCGTCGGTCAGGCGCCGTGCCGTGTTTGTCTTCCAGGTCAAGAAAGGCATCCACGTTCAGGAAACTGATCAGTTTTTCAAATCCCTCGTACGCCCAATACTGGCCATAATCGAGATCGTGTGAGCCGCCGATGATGACAGGTAATATGTTCTTCTCCAGGAGAATCCGGCAGACTTCACTGAGTCGGACATATGTTTCATCGAGATCGACGCCGGGGTTAAGGTTGCCGAGGTCCACAACGCGATAGGCGCCTGTTCCCTTCTTCAGCTCATATAACTTCTTTCTCACCTCATCCGGCGCACTGGCGTTCCCCGGATGATGGCCGGCACCGCGGGTTTCGTTGACACCAATCAATGCGATGTTGGCCCCGGTGAGGTCAGGCATTTTATCTCCGTACACACGGATATTTTTGAAAAATGCAGACACTGGCTGAATGGAGGAATAGAGCGATTCATCAACCGGCGAAAAAAACAGGGTCAAATCCATGGCCGAAGGAGTTTGTCAAAGCTAATGCATAAAATTCAACGGTCAACGGAACCGGCCATCTGGGATCAAGGTTTGCGAATACTGCTATTTCCCGGAGAGTTTCAGGCTCTCATCTGCAAGCCTCGAACGTCTGCCTAGCTTACCCAGAAAACCTCAGTGCGTTGTCGGAAATGTGGTTGGATAGCCAGCCTTGTCAAGAATGGAGCTGTAGAAGTACACCCAAAGAAATCCAGTCCTTCTGTATGCCACCTAAACGCTCTCTGGAGAACCTGGAAAAGGCTCAATCAACACATGTATTCTTGGCCTATTTCAGAAGAAACGGCAGGACGAAACTGGAATATCAGTTGCTTTGACCAGGTGGTTCGCAACTCCTATGGTCCTATCCTCCGAAATCGTCAAATCGGATATTTTCCTTCGGAATGCCCATTTCGTCGAGCATCTTAAGGACAGCCGCGTTCATCATGGGCGGTCCGCACAAGTAGTACTCCACATCCTCCGGCGCCGGGTGGTCCTTCAGGTAGTTGTCAAACAGACATTTATGAATGAATCCGATGTAGCCGTCGCTATCCCTGTCATCCAGGCTCTTGCTAAGCTTCCAATTGTCCTCAGGCAGCGGTTCGGACAGGCCGATATGAAACCGGAAGTTCGGGAACTTCTTCTCGATTTCGCGGAAGTGTTCGGTATAGAACAACTCCTTCTTCGAACGCCCGCCGTACCAATATGACACTTTGCGATTTGTTTTCTCTGTGTGGAACAGGTGGAAAATCTGCGCACGGAGCGGGGCCATGCCGGCTCCTCCACCGATATAGATCATTTCACGTTGAGTCTTGTTGATGTGGAACTCACCGTAAGGGCCGGAGATCGTCACCTTGTCGCCAGGTTTGCGAGAGAAAATATAACTGCTGCAAATGCCCGGATTCACGTCCATCCATTTGTTGTTCTGGCGGTCCCAAGGCGGTGTAGCCACGCGGATATTCAACATCACGATGTTTCCTTCAGCGGGATGGTTCGCCATCGAGTAGGCACGGAAAATGGGTTCGTCGTTCTTCATCTTCAGTCCCCAAAGTTTGAATTTGTCCCAGTCACCCTGGAACACATCGGGCTTGTGGCCCAGATCCGGATGCGGCGTAATATCCATCGTCTTGTAGTCCACGGTGATGGGCGGAACGTCGATCTGGATATAGCCACCCGCTTCGAACTTAAGTGTTTCGCCCGGAGGCAGCTTCACAACAAACTCTTTAATAAAGGTGGACACGTTATAATTGGACACCACTTCGCATTCCCACTTCTTGATACCGAAGATTTCGTCCGGGATGCGGATAGTCAGGTCTTGTTTCACTTTTACCTGGCAACCAAGGCGCACGTTCTCTTTCTTCTCCTGGCGCGACAAGTGTCCCAGTTCGGTAGGAAGCACATCGCCGCCGCCGCTTTCCACAACGCACTTGCACATCGCACACGTGCCACCGCCGCCGCAGGCGGATGGAAGAAAAATCTTTTCGCTGGCCAGCGTGGACAGCAGCGAACTGCCGGCGGATACGGTCACCACTTTTTCACCATTGATGGTGATCTTCACGGGTCCCGACTGTACCAGCTTTTTCTGTGCATACAGCAGGAGCACCACCAGCATCAGGATGACAAACGTAAAGGCGACAATGGAAAGGGAAACGATAGAGAACATAAGGTTCGGAATTAAGACCACAAATATATTGAGAGGCCGTTAAAAACACCCTTCCGAACAGCAAATTCGGCCTTAGGCGGCCACCAATTCCTCCTGTTTTGTCGCTCTGGCAACCTGAGGCACGGCCCCTGGTGCTAATACGATACTAATGCGTTCGTGCCGGGACCAGCGGCCCAGTGTTTCCAGGCTAATTTCACCCTGCAGGCGGTGTGTTTCACGGCTCTTTTCTCCCCCCTTGAACCGAACAAAATCCGACGGAGAAATGCGCACTTCAGGCGGGCAACTCACCACCACGTCCACCACTCCTTCCCTGCTGAATTCAAGGTCCTGCTCCTGAGCGCCCTTCCTGTACTCGTATCGGTAGTCATAGCGAAGCGCACTAATGTCTGAAAGGACCGCGGAACCTGTTGGGTTTCCTCCGGCTCCCTTTCCTACAAAAAGTTGCTCTTCGGCAAACAAGCCTTCGACACTCACCGCATTGAATTCATTCCGTACGGCATACAGTGCATGATTTTCGCGTAAGAACTTCGGCGAAACAAGACCAATGATCTTATGCCCCTGTCGATAGGCACCGGCCACCAACTTAATACGAAGGTTGTGTTCCTTGGCAAAAGCGAGGTCAGACGCGCTGAGTTTATCGATCCCGATACGGATAATCTCCTCCGGGCGTACGCGCAATCCGAACGCATGTGTGATCAGTATGGAAAGCTTGAAGGAAGGATCAAAACCCTGCACGTCAAGCGTTGGGTCCGACTCGGCAAAGCCATTCGCCTGCGCCTCCTTTAGCGCGTCTGTGTAAGAAAGTCCTTGCTCCGTCACTTTGGTGAGAATGTAATTGGTGCTGCCGTTAACAATGCCTTCAATACGATGGATACGGTCGTTGTCATAGTACTCCTCCAGGTTGCGAATGATCGGAATGCTTCCACATACCGCACCCTCATACAGCACGGGACGGTCATACTGTCTTTCCAACTCGCGCAATTCGTCAAGGTGTGCAGCAACCATTTTCTTGTTGGCCGTCACCACCGCCTTGCCGCGTCTCAGCGACTGCTGAACGATCTCCCACGCCTTGTCAGCATCATCGATCAGTTCGACGATGACATCGATCCCGGGATCATCCAACAGTTCTTCCGAAGAGGTGGTGAAATAGTCAGCGGGAAGCGGGCGGGCTTTGTCGGGATGCTTGATGCATATCCTACGTATTTCCGTTTCCAGGCCATGGGTCTCTGTAAGTACCCGATGAAGTCCCTGTCCAACGCAGCCGAATCCGAATAGTCCAAGGGTGAGTTTCTTTTTCATGCTACTTTGTTGTTACTGCTTCCTTTTTCAACGCATTGCTCTGGCCGACCGAACGGAAGGCATTCTTCAGATCGGCGATAAGATCTTCCGCATCTTCAATGCCGCACGACAGGCGAATGAGGGAATCTGAAATTCCTGATAAAATGCGTCGCTCACGAGGAATAGACTTATGTGTCATCTGAGCCGGATGGCAGAGAAGGCTTTTTACGCCTCCCAGGCTTTCCGCCAGTTTGAAGTACGTGGTGGAGGTCACAAACTCCACTGCGGCATCTTCTGTATCGTTCTTGAGCGAAAAGGAGATGATCCCGCCGAACAGGCCATTTTGCTGCTTCCTGGCAATTTCATGGTTCTTGTGCGACGGTAGCCCGGGATAATAAACCTGTGCCACCTCTTCCTGCGCTGCAAGGAACTCGGCTACTCGTTGTGCGGTTCTGCACTGACGATCAACCCGAAGGGTAACAGTTTCAATGCCCCGGATGAGCAGCCAGCAATCTTGAGGGCCAAGAATCCCGCCGGATGCATTTTGAATGAATTTGATTTTTTCTGCCAACTCGGGTGATTTAACCACGACGAGACCGGCCACCAAATCGGAATGACCACCGAGGTATTTCGTTCCGCTGTGGACAACGATATCAGCACCCAGTTTGAGCGGCTGCTGCAGGACAGGGGAAGCAAATGTATTATCAACAACCACCAGTGCACCGCGGGCGTGTGCGATGGCAGCGATGGTTTCAATGTCGGAGATTTTCAGCGTCGGATTCGTCGGCGATTCCAGCCACACCAGTTTGGTCTTGTCGGTGATATGGTCCAACACATTCTCCGCTTCCGTGGTATCCACGTAGGTGACCTTGATTCCAAATTTCTGGTAGATGTGGGTGAACAGGCGGTAAGCACCTCCGTAGATGTCGTCAACGGCCACGACCTCATCGCCCGCGCTGAGCAACTTGAGCACCGAGTCAATGGCCGCGAGGCCGGTGGCGAAAGCAAAGCCCGCTGTGCCTCCTTCTAGTTCAGCCACGATCTTTTCCAGCGCGCTGCGGGTGGGATTGTTGGATCGTCCGTAGTCATAGCCTTTGTTGACGCCGGGCGCTTCCTGCACGTAGGTGGCCGTCTGGTAGATCGGTACGGAGATTGCACCGGTCAATTCGTCGACCGGTACGGAGTGAATAAGGTTTGTCGTTTTGCCCATGGCAAGTGAAGTTATTTTGGTTTAACATGATCACTTACCGAGAACGGCATACCGGAAAAAGCAAAAAGCTCTTCCGACAAATCAGAAGAGCTTTGAATTCGTGGTAGCAAGTTCGAAGCTGATTCTAACTTATCTGTCCCCGACGACGGGGATGGATTTGGCACCTTATCTCGAACCGGGTCCGGATAGGTTGTCAAGGCTTCATCGGGCCATTACCCTCTGCCTTTCTTGATAAGCGAAATTTTAAAGAACGTGGACAAAGATAACATCGGCGATCACCAACAAAACAAGTGCTGCCTGCAAAAAAATTTCTGACCAGCTCCGGATCAACGCTCGTTAGCCACACTCAATGCACATGCTGTCAACTACTTACAAAGCATATTCTATGATCCGGCTGCTGATTTTAGAATAAGCTGAATTTGTCCAATATGATAGATGTCGTGTTGCTCAATGCCATGAAGCAGGGTATAATAGGTATACTTCCCGGTATTGCTTGGGACCAGTTCACCCAGGCGGTTTTCAGGAAATGCCAGGGCTGCCGCGACAAGTTCTTCTTGAGTTTTTTGCAGCCGTTCTATCGCCTTGCTCCATGAGGTCGATGATGCAGGCGGGAAGTTTTGATCGTCAGAAACTTGAAAGTCATTATCTCTCTGAAGCCGACGTATTGCAAAAGTCCGCCAGCTGATCATGTGAAGCAACAATTCCTGGATCGAGTGGCTCCTGCCTATCCGAAGATCGACTTCTTCGGCTTTGACCTGTGTTAGAATATCCATGATGGATGGACCGTACCAAGGTCCCTTGTTAAAGGTTTTACTCAGTGATTTCGCAATGCGTTCTGTTTCGGTTGCCATAATCGGGGTTCGTTGCTCAATTCAAAGCTATAGAATATCGGCTGTGAGCGGACAAGAGGCCGGGGGATGGAGGTCAATGGCAATCGGGCCTCATTCGGCGAGTTCCGCAGTGTCCCAATTTGGGATTATCCTCCCAAAATGGGCTTATCCGGTACAGCAATCCCTCATTTTGGGCCAATTAGGGCATTGGCACGGAAATCTCATGGTATTATGAAACTGTAGGACATATGACAACCTTATTGGAACTCTATCACAATGGCACGTTGGATTACCTGGTTAGAACCCGGGTGGTAAGCACGACAATCCTCTCGTACATCCAGTACTATGAGGATTTTCAAGGGTTGAAAAGCGAGGGCAAAACGTACCGTGAGTCTGTCCGCCTTCTCTCCCTGCAGCATCATGTCTCCGAAACGACGATTAAGAAGGGAATTCGGATTGTGACGGCTGCACAGCGGATAGAACATTCACCCCTCACCATCGCCGTATAAGCTTACTGACGTAGATCCAACCATAGAAAAGGCTGCCTCTTGGCAGCCTTTTTTGTTTTTGGACCTGTCCGATTTAACTTGAATGAATTAACCCCGAAAAACGCATGCCTCCCCCGGCCACGGTCCGCATCTTCGTCGTAGAGGATGATCCCGTGTACACCAAGTTTATGAAGTATGTGCTCGGGCTCAACCCTGATTGGGAGGTGACATGCTTCAGCACAGGAACCGAATGCGTGGCCCATCTTCATGAACGGCCTGCCGTAATTACGCTGGATTACTCGCTGCCGGACATGCCGGGAGAAAAACTGTTGCGTCATATACGCGACGTGGATCCGGAACTACCGGTGATTGTTGTCTCTGCGCAGGAAAAGATTCGCACCGCCGTGGAACTCCTTAAGGCTGGGGCCTTTGATTACATCAGCAAAGACGAAGAGGCGCGGGAACGAATTCTAAACTCCATCCAAAATGCTCTCAACCAATCGACACTCCTGCAGGAGATCGGTCGGTTGCGCAGCGAGATTTCTGCCCGGTATGATTTTGAGAAAGATGTTATCGGGCTCAGCACGTCGATGCGGAACATATTTCCGCTCATGGAAAAAGCCGCCAAGACAAATATTACTGTCACCATCACCGGTGAAACAGGGACCGGGAAGGAAATGGTGGCAAAAGCCATCCATTACAATTCGGATCGCAAGTCAAAACCCTTTGTCGCGGTAAATCTTGCTGCGATTCCCCACGAGCTGACCGAGAGCGAACTTTTTGGGCATGAAAAAGGGGCCTTTACGGGCGCACAGGCGCGCCGACTCGGAAAATTTGAAGAGGCCCAAGGTGGAACACTATTGCTGGACGAAATCGGCGAGATGGATCTCAGCCTCCAGGCGAAATTGCTCCGCGTCCTTCAGGAGAAAGAACTTACACGGGTTGGCGGCAATGAGGTGGTTAAGCTGAATGTGCGCATCATGGTGGCCACGCATCGGAATCTGGAGGAAGAAGTACAGGCCGGAAAGTTCCGCAATGACTTGTACTACCGCCTCCTCGGCCTTCGTATCCATCTGCCTCCACTGCGGGAGCGCGGAAAAGACACATTGGCTATTGCCAAGCATTTCCTGGATCGGTTCAGCAAGGAAAACAAGATGAGCAAACTCCGGCTATCGGCTGACGCCCAGGAGAAATTGGCGAGCTATTCATTTCCCGGGAATGTCCGGGAACTAAAGTCAGTGATCGAGCTTGCCGCCGTCATGGCTGAAGGAGGCGAAGTGCGCGCTCCAGACATCACCTTTTCTCAATTGCCAGGATCGCCTGAAATTCCTACGGCGGAAATGACACTCCAGGAATACACCTATCGCCTCATCCGATCCTATCTTAACAAGTACGACAACAATGTGCTCGAAGTGGCCCGGCGACTCGGAATCAGCAAATCATCGATTTACCGTTACCTCAAAGAGATGGAGGCTGCCGGCATATGAAGTCCCTGGCGACTTACGTAAGTAAAGGCAAGTTCTATCAATCAGTCGTTGACGACGGGTCTGATTTAATATTTGTGGTCGACTACAGTGGAAAGATCATTTATCACAATGCCAGCGTTCGTGACTTAGGTTATCGACCGGGAAGCTTGAAAGGAAAAATGTTCTTCGACCTCACGTCATCCGATCAGGCACCGCTGCTTCGGGAGGAATTCAAACGCTGTTGCAGAAGAGCATTTTCTGAGGGCGTCGAATTTGAAATGGTAACCCGCTCGGGGGAGCACCGCCATTTTGAATTCAATGCGATCAACCTACGCCAACAAGAAGGGCTCGAGGGGGTCATCCTCGACTGTCGCGATATCACCCAGCGCAAGAATATGGCGCAGGCATTGATCGAGGCACAAAAGGCCAAGGACCTTTTTCTTGCCAACATCAGTCACGAGATCCGCACACCCATCAACGGGATTGTCGGCATGACCACGCTGCTTAGCCAGGATACGACGCCGGAAGAACAACATCAATACCTCGCCGCCATCCGCACTGCCGCAGAGAATCTGAAAGTGATCATCAACGACATCCTCGACCTGGCCTCCATCGAATCGGGCAAGCTTCAATACGAGAAGATACCCTTTGATTTGAAGCATCTGTTACAGACACTCGCCGACACCTTCAAGGCGCAGGCGTTGGAAAAGGATCTTCAACTTCGGATTGAGCTGGAGGAAGGGGCCGACGGAACTTGGATTGGCGATCCTGTGCGGGTGAATCAAATTCTCACTAATCTCCTCAGCAACGCGCTCAAATTCACTCACAAAGGCTTTATCGCCTTGCGTTGCCGGGTGGAAAAGAAAACGAAGAGACTTATTCACCTTCGCTTTGAAGTAGAAGACACCGGCATCGGTATCCCTTCCGACAAGCTGTCGGCCATCTTCGAAAGCTTTACACAAGCTGATCCCAGTATCACACGAAAATATGGAGGCACGGGTCTCGGGCTGACCATTGCACGTCAATTAACAGTCGCGCAGCACGGCAAAATTTTGGTGGACAGCACCTCAGGCAAAGGCTCCACATTTACAGTCATTCTTCCATTCCCCCCGGCCGATGGGAAATCCAAACAACGAACGCCCCGTGTGGAAAGCAAGTTGAACGATCTCTTGTCTTTCCAGCCGTTGACCGTGCTATTGGTGGAAGACAACGAAATCAACCGCCTGTATGCGGCGAGCTTATTGAAGCGTTGGAGTTGCAAGGTAGAGGTGGCTGAGAATGGAAAGGAGGCCGTAGATAAACTGGCCGAAAAAGCAGTCGATGTAGTTCTCATGGATGTTCAGATGCCGGTAATGGACGGCTATGAGGCTACACGGGCAATCCGCAAGCTCAACGGTTCTGTGGGTCAAGTCCCCATCATCGCCTTGACGGCCAATGCATCGGTAAGGGACGTTGACAAATGCCTCGAGGCCGGCATGAATGAGTGCCTGTCAAAACCATTTACACCCGATCAGCTGTTCAGAAGACTCCAGAAAATCAAGCCTCAGCTGGCCGGCACGGCGACTCCACCCAACAACCTCATCAACCTCAACTATCTTCGGCGCGCCTCGCAGCAGGACGCCGAATTTGTCAAGACGATGATCAGCGCCATGATTGCGAATTTACCCGATAATATTCGCGATATCCGTGAGCAGCGGGACAAGGAGAATTGGACGGGTGTAGCGACCGCCGTTCATCGCATCAAGACCTCCCTGTCCATGCTGGGCATGGAAGAATCACGCAAGAATGCCGCGCTGATCGAAGAGTTGGTTTACACCAAAAAAACGGATCGCGTTGCCGCGCTGGCCTCATCGTTGTGCAATCAGCTGGATCGCGCGTTGGATGAGTTGAAGGGCGTGGAACAGTCCGCTTGATCAGGTAAGCATCCCGCCGTCTACCTGGATGACCTGTCCCGTTATGTAGGAAGACATATCCGAAGCCAGGAAGACGCACGCATCAGCGACATCTTCGGGTTTGCCTCCCCGCTTGAGCGGAATCGCGTCGCGCCAGGTTTGCACTACCTTTTCATCCAGTTTGCCGGTCATTTCCGTTTCAATGAAGCCCGGTGCGATGGCGTTGGAGCGAATGCCTCGTGAACCCAATTCCAGCGCTACCGACTTGGTGAAACCGATAATACCAGCCTTCGATGCTGCGTAGTTGGCCTGACCGGCGTTGCCCTTCAATCCCACCACGGAAGTCATGTTGATGATCGATCCTGACTTTTGCTTCATCATTGGCTTACAAGAAGCCTTGACGGTGTTGAAACAACTCTTGAGGTTCACCTGCATGATCTTGTCCCATGCATCTTCTGTCATCCGGAGCAGGAGATTATCCATCGTTATCCCCGCATTGTTGACCAGAATGTCGAGCGATCCGAATTCGGTTACCACATCCGTGATCAGTTTATCGGCCTGGGCAAAATCAGAAGCGTCTGAGCGATAACCTTTCGCCTTGACGCCCTTCGATGCCAGTTCGGCTTCGAGTGCCTGGCCCTGTTCCACGCTCGAGAGATAGGTGAAGGCCACATGGGCGCCATGTTCGGCAAATCGCAACGCGATGCTGCGTCCGATTCCTTTGGAGGCGCCTGTGATCAGCGCCGTTTTATTCTGAAGAAGCTTCATTCCGGAAGGGTTTGTTTGGGTCGGAAAAATTGACTTTGCAGGTCAAAAATAGCGTTTTTCATTGATCTCTTTCACGGCTATCTTTGGCCGAAACTTACCCGATAGTATGGCAAACTTTGATCTCATTGTTATAGGTTCCGGTCCCGGCGGCTACGTGGCCGCGATTCGCGCATCCCAGCTGGGCATGAAAGTCGCTGTGGTGGAGAAAGCAGAACTCGGCGGTATCTGCCTGAATTGGGGTTGTATCCCAACCAAGGCTTTATTGAAGAGCGCCAATGTCTTCGAGTATCTCCAACACGCTTCCGACTACGGCATCACCGTAAAAGAAGCGGCACCGGATATGACGGCGATGGTAAAGCGAAGCCGGGACGTGGCCGCCGGCATGAGCAAGGGGGTTCAATTCCTCTTCAAGAAGAACAAGATTGAACAGATCGCTGGTCACGGCAAGTTGAAGAAAGGCGGCAAGGTGGAAGTTACGGATGCAGCCGGCAAGAAAACTGACTACGAAGCCAAGCACATTATTGTTGCTACCGGAGGACGTTCCCGTGAACTGCCCGCCATGAAGATCGATGGCAAAAAGATTATCGGTTACCGTGAAGCGATGGTGCTGCCGAAGCGTCCGCAGAAGCTGTTGGTCGTTGGTTCCGGAGCCATCGGTGTGGAGTTCGCCTATTTCTATAACACCATCGGCACGGAAGTTACGATTGTGGAATTCCTGCCGCGGATCGTGCCGGTCGAAGATGAAGAAGTCTCCAAGGCCCTGGAGAAGTCATTCAAGAAAGCAGGAATGACAATCCATGTGAATTCTGAAGTTACGAAAGTTGACACCAGCGGACCGCACTGCATCTCTACCGTTAAGACGCCCACCGGTGAAATCAAGATTGAAACGGACATCGTTCTGTCAGCGGTAGGCATTACGACCAACCTGGAGAACCTGGGACTGGAAGATGTCGGCGTGAAGACAGATAAAGGCAAGGTGATCGTGGACGATTTCGGAAAGACTAACGTCCCTGGCATATATGCCATAGGTGACATCACCCGCGGGCCAGCGCTGGCCCATGTGGCTTCAGCGGAGGGAATTACCTGCGTGGAGAAAATCGCCGGCAAGAATCCGGAAGCGATCAATTACAACAACATTCCGGGCTGTACCTACTGCTCGCCGGAAATTGCTTCCGTGGGATACACGGAGGAAGCCGCCAAAAAAGCCGGCTACCAGGTGAAAGTGGGTAAGTTTCCTTTCACTGCATCAGGCAAAGCTAAGGCTGCCGGTGCTGCGGACGGATTCGTGAAAGTGATATTTGACGCCAAGTACGGTGAATGGCTTGGTGCGCACTTCATTGGTGCCAATGTCACCGAGATGATTGCCGAGGTGGTGGTAGCCCGCAAACTGGAGACTACCGGGCACGAGATTATTAAATCGATTCATCCTCACCCGACCATGAGTGAAGCGATCATGGAGGCTGCTGCGGCGGCTTATGGTGAGGTCATTCACCTCTGATGGCGCCCTTGTTGGCCGGCCAGAGCGTAACCTATCGTTGAACGTCCTATCAGACGGTTCGTGGCCATACGGGGCCACTGGACGGGTAATTTGCCGACGCGGTGGATGGCACCGCGTATTCATCGGCAGATCAACTTACGTTTGAGATCATGAACCACTTTCCGTTCAAGTTTTACCAGCACAGGGCCAGGGTGTTTGCCCTGCTGCTGGCCGGGTGTCTCATCGCCTATTTCCTCTTCCATTTGCTTGCGGACTAGGGTCATCGAAACCCTACCCGGCTCAATTCTTCAAGGTCGACAGAAATCTTACACGGGAAAGGCCGGAGTGGCGCTTTCAGTTCTCCTCTTGTTCTTACCAGCGACTTTTGAGCAACCAACCACTACGTATATGAAATTTGTGCTGAGGATTCTTGCGCTGACTTCTTTCCTCTCTTTCCAAGCATCGGCCCAGGATAAACTTATGGGCACGGTGAGTAACGTGATTGACGGGAATACCATTGAAATTTTAACCTATGAGCAGGAGACTTACAAAGTCCTGCTGCACGGCATCGACAGTCCGGATCCCGGCCAGCCGCATGCAGAACAGTCGACCGAATACCTGAAGCGACTGTTACTCCGCAAACATGTCCAGATCGTTATGCACGGTCGTGATCGCCATGGCAATCGGTTGGGCGAGATTCACATCGAAGGCTCTCCTGACCCCCGTCACGAAATGGTTAAGGCGGGCATGGCCTGGACATCAGAGCATCAGCCGGATCCTCAGCTTGAAGCATTAAAAGAAGAAGCCCGCCAAAAAAATATCGGATTGTGGAAGGAGGAAAACCCCACACCACCGTGGACGTATCGCCGTCAACAGACATTAACGGAGGCAAAGAGCAGTTGATCATGAAGGCTGGCGAACCCAACTACTGTCAGCACGGAGGCAATAATCTGTCAATGGAGACGTTTCTCCAACATGAAACATGCCCTTTGTCTGTTGGTTATGTCCATGCTGGCAACGTTCACAACGTGTGCCCAGCAGATTCCCAACTCGCGCGAACCGGCCAAGAGCCGGGGGATTTTCAGTCCCCGTCATACCAAGGTGGTGAAACACCGGCGGCAGAAGGTAGAGCACACCGCGCAGTACGAATTCTATGAGCGCATAGAACAAGCGGCTAAAGAGAAGCAGCGAATCCTCAAGTACCTTGATAAACGACAGTTCAAGGATCATCGCTACTTCGGCCATAAGAGGATTCCCAAGCGCCGCCCACCGCACAAGATGAGGTATTGTAATGAATGCGGGGTTCGGCATTAGGTATCGGCCGCAACAACCGGGTTGACGGTATCCGATAGATTTAGCCGCATCTTTCGTAATATCGTAGTTCCATTTCCACCATGGAGCTGAACCGGCATCTTGAACATACTGTGCTTAATGCGACGCTGACGATCGGCGATATCGATCGGGTCGTCGCGGAAGCGAGACAGCATAAATTTCTGGGTGTATGTGTGCCTCCCTTTTGGGTTGAACGAGCGAAGCGGGAAATCGGCAACGATACGATCACCCTGGTCACTGTTGCCGGGTTCCCACTCGGTTACAACCTAACAGAGACCAAACTCGACGACATCAGGCGAGCCATTGACAACGGCGCCAACGAAGTAGACGTAGTTTGGAATATCAGTGCATTCAAGACCGGAATGCCTTGGACCAAGGTGGAGATAGCCAAGTGCGCCAAGGTCTGCCATGATCAGCACACCCTGCTAAAAGTAATTATTGAAACGGCCTACCTCGCCGATGATGAAATCCGACAAGCGTGCTTGCTCTGTGCTGATGCCGGAGCGGACTTCGTGAAGACGAGCACCGGGTTTGCTCCTTCCGGCGCTAAAGTCGAACATATCCAATTAATGCGCGCCACTTTACCTCCCTCGGTCGGCATCAAAGCCTCTGGTGGAATCAAGACGCGCGACCAGGCACTTCAATTGATTGCGGCAGGTGCCGATCGGATCGGCACCTCATCGGCCGTAGCCATGATGACCTCAGCAACCTGACCTAACACTCTCCCTATGAATACAGAATTTTTCCCCACCGAGGACGCCATCCCATCATCTGCCCGCGCCCCTGAGTTTATTGAGCAACGCGAGTACCTTGTCAACGGCGTATTGCGCACGTGGACCGGAGAACTTAACCCGGTGGCCAGCCCGGTTTTTGTACGGGGAGCATCCGGTCATAAGCAAAAGTTACTTGGCAGCACGCCATTACTCACCACCAAGGAGGCACTCGAAGCGCTGGATGCTGCCGTTGCAGCCTATGATCTGGGTCACGGTGCGTGGCCAAGGATGACCGTGATCGAACGCATTGAACATGTCGAGCGGTTTCTTGTCCGCATGCGGGAGCAACGGGCACACGTGGTAAACCTCCTCATGTGGGAGATCGGGAAACCGCAGAAAGATTCTGAAAAGGAATTTGACCGGACGATTGATTACCTCGTCGACACGATTCGAGCGCTCAAAGAACTTGACCGCAACTCCTCCAAGTTCATCGAAGAGCAGGGAATCATGGGCCAGATCCGGCGCGTACCGTTGGGTGTTGCCCTTTGCATGGGTCCCTACAATTATCCGCTCAACGAGACATTTACAACATTGTTTCCTGCGCTGATCATGGGCAATACGGTCGTGTTCAAACCGGCCAAGTACGGCGTGCTGCTGATCCAACCGCTCCTGGAGGCCTTCCGTGATAGCTTTCCTCCGGGTGTCATCAACATCATTTACGGCCGCGGGCGCGAAACCGTCGGAGCACTGATGGAGACCGGCAAGCTTGACGTATTTGCATTTATCGGCACCAACAAAGGAGCCAACGACCTGAAGAAGTTGCACCCGAAGCCTCACCGTATGAAAGCCATACTGGGCCTGGATGCAAAGAATCCTGCAATCATTCTTCCCGATGCCGATTTGAATAATGCAGTGTCGGAATGTGTCACCGGTTCCCTGTCCTTCAACGGGCAACGGTGCACGGCTTTAAAAATCCTTTTTGTCCATAAGAGCATTGTAGATGAATTTGTGAAGCGCTTCTGCGAGGCCGTCGGCAAACTAAAGTCCGGCATGCCGTGGGAGCCGGGTGTTGCGCTAACACCGCTTCCGGAACCGGGGAAAACGGAATACCTCCAGGGATTAGTGGATGATGCGCTGGTCAACGGCGCCCGCATCCAGAATGCCAACGGTGGGAAATCGGACCGAACCTATTATTTTCCTACCGTCCTGTTTCCTGTTAATGACAAGATGCGTGTTTACTACGAAGAGCAATTCGGTCCCGTGATTCCGATAGTCCCCTTCGAAAGCGACGAGGAACCGGTACGCTACGTGCTGAATTCACATTTCGGTCAGCAACTGAGTTTGTTTGGCACAGATTCCAAACGTATTGCCCGCTACATCGACGATTTCTCCAATCAGGTTGGCCGGATCAATATCAACACGCAATGTCAGCGTGGTCCGGATTCCTTTCCATTCAATGGTCGGAAAGACTCCGCAGAGGGAACGCTGTCCGTGGCTGACGCGCTCCGGGTATTTTCCATCCGAACGCTGGTGGCCGCAAAAACTACGGAGGACAACAAAAAGCTCGTGGGAAAAATCCTCCGCAATCGCGAGTCGGCCTTCCTGACCACAGACTATATCTTTTAAAGTGTGAAAGCCGTCAGCATCCGTGTCTCGGGAAGGGTGCAGGGTGTGTTCTTCAGGGCTTCAACCCAAGAAGCTGCCATGCGCCTGGGCGTTCGGGGAATGGTTCGAAATGAACCGGACGGCAGTGTGTATGTCGAAGCAGAAGGCGAGGACGATGCCATTGCGCGCTTCGCTGAATGGTGCAGACATGGCCCTTCACGGGCGCACGTGGTGACATTCGTCATGGAGGAAATGCCACCGAAGAATTATGTTGGATTCATAATTTCCAGATAGTGCCTATTCGACGCCTGCTGCAAAAAAATAAGGAATTCTGGACAGAGGACCGCAGTCTCACCGCCCTGCTTGCCTATGTTCTGGTGAATACCTTCCTGGTATTGCCGTTCGCGCACTTCCGTTCCGGGGAGTTTTCTTACGCCATCATTTACAGCCTCATGCTGCTCTCCGGCGTTTCAGCGATGGGCGTCAATTTCCACGCGAAAGTGGCGATACTCATTCTGGCCGTTGTTTCCTTTGTCACGCACTGGACCCTGCGTTTTCAGCCGGCTTTCTCCATCCGAATTGCTGACGATATACTCGCGATGCTCTTCTTCGCGGTGCTTATTTTCGTGGTATTACGCCACATCTTCCGCGAGGGGGATATCACCTTTCACCGGATCCAGGGGGCCATCGCAGTGTACCTGATCATCGGCCTCGTATTCTCAAAGGCTTATCACTTTGTGTATTTGCTGGACGCTGGTGCATTCGGCATGCCCGACATCCAGACGGATAACGAATCCTTCTATTCACGTTTTGTGTACTTCAGCTACGTGACTCTTACGACGCTGGGCTACGGCGATATCACCGCAGTCAATCTGGGTGCTAAATCACTGGTAATGATCGAGGGACTGATCGGTCAGTTGTTTCCCGCCATCATGATCACCCGGCTAGTCACCCTCGAGCTGGAGTCCAGGAAGAATAGGAAGGCGTGAACGAGTTGCCGGACGGACGCAAACAACCGGATGGGTTTCAATAATTCCGGTCATGCCGTTTCAAAAGACTCGGCCGATGCTCTCTTCATATAGCCTTCGTAGTCGAATGGCACATCACCACCCTCCAGAAGGCAACCTTCAGGGATTGTGGGGTAGATCTCTTCGTAGGTTTTTACCAAGTTCATGAATACGCGACGGTAAACGTGCGTGCGGTTGATTTTCTCCGGGTTGTCAATGCCCATGGCACCCATCAGTTCCACAAAACTCTCGACCGTATTCTTATGGAAATTAGCTACACGGTCCTTCTTATCATTTACGACAAGGCCCTTCATGAAGTATGGATCCTGGGTGGCCACACCAGTAGGGCAGGTATTCTTGTTACACTCCAGTGCCTGGATGCATCCTAACGCCATCATCATGGCGCGAGCGCAATTGCAGGTGTCGGCACCGAGCGACATCGCGCGCAGGATGTGAAAGCCGGTAAGCACTTTGCCGGAGGCAATAATTTTCATCTCGTCACGAATACCAAATCCGCGAAGGGAGTTGTCTACAAATGCCAGCGCATCCAGCAAGGGCATGCCCACGAAGTTGGTGAACTCCGGCGGCGCCGCACCGGTTCCTCCTTCCCCACCGTCAACGGTAATGAAGTCCGGATAGATGTTGAGTTTCACCATGGCTTTGCAGATAGAAAGGAATTCCGTCTTTCGGCCGATGCAAAGTTTGAACCCCACGGGCTTGCCGCCGGAAAGATCCCTGAGACGGCGAATGAACTGCAGCAACTCTGCCGGTGTTCCAAAAGCACTGTGGAACGGCGGAGAGAATACCGTGGTCCCGGGCTCCACCAGGCGTATGGCCGCAATTTCCGGAGTATTCTTCTTTGCCGGCAGGATACCTCCATGACCCGGCTTGGCCCCCTGGGAGAGCTTGATCTCGATCATCTTCACATTCGGCCGGGTCGCGTTCTTCGCGAATGCATCGTCCGAAAAATTGCCATCCTTAGAACGCGCGCCAAAGTATCCAGTACCGATCTGCCAGATGATATCGCCACCGGGCTCGAGGTGATACGGGCTGAGTCCGCCCTCACCGGTATTGTGCGCAAAGCCGCCAATCTTCGCGCCGGAATTCAAGGCAAGGATGGCGTTCTTACTGAGCGACCCAAAACTCATGGCCGAAACATTGAGGACGCTCATGTCGTACGGTTGCTTGCACTCTTTGCCGCCGAAACGAATCCGGGGGTTGTGATCCAATTTGTGGAAATCCTTGGGGGCAATGGAATGCGTAATCCATTCGTATCCTTCGGCGTACACATCCAGCTGGGTGCCGAAAGGAACCGTATCAATTTGTTTTTTCGCGCGCTGATAAATAACGGATCGCTCATTACGATTGATCGGCGCACCATCGGTGTCCGACTCAACGAAATATTGCTGAATCTTGGGGCGTAAGTCTTCGAAGACGTAGCGTAAACGGCCCGCAACCGGGAAGTTGATTCGGATAGACTGCCTTGTCTGAAGCATGTCCTGGATTCCCATCACAATCAGGGGCCCGACAATGATGAACAGGAAGAGCACATCGGTCCAGAAGAAGGACCAATAAATAAGCAAAGCTGTGACAGCCAGGCTGCCAATAATGAACCACTTTCTCATGGCGGTTTAGGGGTTTTTCAAATATAAGAATTTGACAGGCAAGCCAGGAAAAAGGGCTAAGCCACCCGCAGGATGCCCTTTTGCTTGTGAATTTTCACTTCAAACCGGTCCAGCATCACAGCATTCATCCGGTTGGCGGCCAATTGGGCCATGCTGTTCTCAGGGAGGAAAACCGTCAAATCAAGCACCGCCTGCGCGAACTGCATTTCCGAACACAGTCTTGATGTCCATTCAGCGAATACGGCAGACCAATCGGAACCATACTTCTCGGTATGATCTCTTCCGTCCCACAAGAATGAAAGCTGGTTCTCGCCAAATTTGAATCGATATACTCCTGACAGGGTTTCATAAAACGGGTAGAGTGCATCCAGGCTCTTTGGAAGATAGTTGGCGATCCGCTCGCTGAACGCATCATTGAGACCCAGCGGATTGTTTACACATTGGTAGGTGGCAACAGCCTTGTCGATGAGGGTGGTAAGGAGACGGTCACGCAATCGAAGCTGTGCGTCTTCTAGCAGGTAATTCTTGTCACTTGGAAAGAACTTCCTTACCAACGAGCGGAGGGTTTTACAAAGATAGGAAAACGCATTAATGTGTTAAAGCGTCTGGGTCTACCCCGATTGGCTTGAAGATTCACCTCAATCAAAAGGGAGCCAAGGCCTTTAAAGAAGTCCTTCTATGACCTCGACGATAGCCTGGAGGGCCTTCGAATCAGTAGCGTCGAAGTCGTTGAGTTGATTGCTATCGACATCAAGAACCATGGCGACTTCACCGTTTTTGATGATGGGGAGCACGATCTCCGACTTCGAATCAGAACTGCAGGCGATATGGCCAGGAAATTGTTCCACATCGGGAACGAGGATAACCTTCTTTTCCTTCCAGCTGGTTCCGCATACTCCCTTGCCCCATCCGATACGAGTGCAGGCGATAGGTCCCTGAAACGGACCCAGCACCAGTTCATTATTCTTAACTACATAGAAGCCCACCCAAAAGAAATTCATGGTTTGGCGGAGTGCGGCGGCGATGTTAGAAAGATTCGCGATCAGGTCTGGCTCTCCCGCAACCAGTGCCTTCACCTGTGGGACCAGGACGGCATAACGTTCCGCTTTGTCGCCCGAAGTGGATAAGATGAGTTGCTCTGCCATCAGGGTTGTGCGGGTGGTGCGGAATCCGGCGGAATGACGGTGACTGTATCCTCCGTTGTCGTTCCATTCAACTCGGGAAGAATTGATTCGGCGGAACCCTCAGACTTGGGGCGGAAATAGGACTTTTGGAAGATGAGAATAAATAGTACGCCGAGAAAAATGGCCGAATCGGCAATGTTGAATACAGGGCTGAAGAAAAGAAAATAGTCGCCGCCAAAAACAGGAACCCATTCCGGCCAATAAAACTCCATGATGGGGAAGAACAACATGTCAATGACCTGGCCATGAAACCAGGGCGTCGGCGCATCAAAGGGGGCGTTATGGAGGTAGACGCCATAAAATGTACTGTCGATCACATTGCCGATGGCTCCGCCGAGGATCATGGAAAGACAAACCAGGAACCCGGGCGCTACTTTATGTCGAATGGAACGAATAAGAAAGACAGTTATACCCACCATAGCCAGGATACGGAATCCCGTAAGCGCCAGTTTGCCAAACTCGCTTTCCCATCGAATGCCGAAGGCCATGCCCGGGTTCAAGAGATAGTGCAACTTGAACCATTCGCCCATTACACTTACCTCCTGGTGAAGCTCCATGTACCGATGCACCATCAGTTTGCTGGTTTGATCGGCGAGAATTACCGCCAAGGCTATTAAAAAATACTTCGTTCCTTTCATTCTTGAAATAAGATCAAAAATAACTCCTCACGCTTTTGCCACCCGAACTTTCAAATTGAAATCATCCATATCCAGCGTGGATCCGCCCATCACCCTTTCCTTAAAATCCAGGGCCAAGGCCTGGGTTTCCCGGCAGATATATTGGCTGTATGAACGTACGGCAAGCACGGCTTGTTCCTCAACACCAGCTGTTTCCAACTCAATCGAGATTTTATCAAGAACCTCCAGGCCCATGTCTTTCCGCAAATTTTGGACCCGATTCACAAAATCACGGGCAATACCCTCCTGGCGCAAATCCTCGGTGACCTGTATATCCAGGGCGGCCGTGATTGCACCATCCGATGCTACGGCCCATCCAGGTATATCCTCCGAACTGATCAGCACATCATCCGGTACCAGGTCAAAGCCGCCTTTGTTCAAGGCACCCTTTTTCTCCAACATGTTGATCTCTTCCTGGTTCATCGCCAGTATAACCGCCGACACGTCCTTCATCCGGGCTCCATATTGTTTGCCCAACTTGGGAAGATTGGGCTTAACCTTCTTTACCAACAAGCCCGAAGCGTCATCGATGTACTCGATTGACTTGACGTTGACTTCATTCTTGATGATCTCCTCAACGACCCGCACCCGATTGGTGAATCGATCGTCCAGCACCGGGAGAAGAACTTTTTGAAGAGGTGTGCGAACTTTAATTTTGCTGTTCTTACGAATGGAGTGCACCAGAGAACAAATGGTCTGAGCGTAGCCCATAGAACTCTCCAGTGTTTCGTCGATGCGTTCCTTCTCCGCTTTCACGAGGAGGGTATGATGGATCGATTCAAAGCGCAGTGGGCTGTTCAATTTGCGGGCCTTCTCACGTATGTTGTCGGTAAGGCAACGATACAGGTGCTCAGCATAGAACGGCGCAATGGGTGACATCAGTTGGGCCACCACCAGCAGGCATTCGTAGAGCGTTTCATAAGCAGCTCGTTTGTCTTCCGACAATTCACCACGCGTGAGCGGCTGCCAGAAACGTTTGCGATTGAGACGCACGTACCAGTTCGACAGGTGATCGTTGACAAATACTTGAATTGCCCTGGCGGCTATAGTTGGTTCGTAGTCTTCATACGCACGGGTGACCTCGATAATGAGCGTTTGCAGTTTCGAGATGATCCATCGGTCAAGCGTCGAAAGTTTGTTGTGGGATACAACCTGTGCCTCATCCTTTACAAACCCATCGATATTTGCATAGAGGGCAAAGAACGAATACGTGTTCATCAGCGTCCCAAAGAATTTGCGCTGGGTTTCAACCAGGCCATTCACATCAAACTTGAGGTTGTCCCAGGGCGGCGCATTCTCCATCATGTACCAACGCACCACATCCGGCCCGAATTTTTCAATCGTACTGAAAGGATCAACTACATTGCCCTTCCGTTTAGACATTTTGTTGCCGTCTTTATCCAGCACCAGGCCATTGGAGATAACGTTCTTGAATGCAACGCTCTCATAGAGGAGGGCCGCAATCGCATGGAGCGTGAAGAACCAGCCTCGGGTCTGGTCAACGCCCTCGGCGATGTAATCGGCTGGAAATGCACCTTGCCACCCGGAACGAAAAGGCTGGGGATCACCTTTGGCCAGTTTATCGGCATCAAGACCCCACTGGGCATACGGCATGGCGCCGGAATCAAACCACACATCGATAAGATCAGGCTCACGATACATCGGCTTGCCGGATGGACTTACCAAAACAATTTCATCCACGAAAGGGCGATGTAGATCCAAGTCATTGTCGGTGACCTTCACTTTGGACTCTATGCCTGCCTTCGCCGCCTTCGCCATTTCATTTTTCAATTCCATGACAGACCCGATGCAG
This sequence comes from Cyclobacteriaceae bacterium, assembly GCA_044221195.1. Lineage (GTDB taxonomy): Bacteria > Bacteroidota > Bacteroidia > Cytophagales > Cyclobacteriaceae > ELB16-189. The sequence continues at coordinate 46,920 of JBGAPO010000003.1, read as the reverse complement.
CATTCTTCCCGGCCGTCCTTCGTTCGCCAGATCGGCAAAGGGGTCCCCCAAAAGCGAGAACGCGACAAATTCCAATCTACCAGGTTCTCCAGCCAGTTGCCGAAGCGGCCGGTGCCCGTTGACTCCGGCTTCCAGTTGATGGTCTTGTTTAGTTCCACCATCTTGTCTTTCAGCGCAGTGGTCTTTATGAACCAGGCATCCAGCGGATAGTACAGCACTGGTTTGTCTGTGCGCCAGGAGTGCGGATAGCTGTGCTCGTACTTCTCAACCTTGAACGCCTTGTTTTCCTCCTTCAGGATAATGGAAATGATGACATCCGTTGTTTTGTAGTCCGGGTTGGTTTCGTCCTCGTCTGTGTAATTCTTAACGTAGAAGTCGTCTTCGGTCAGTGGTTTGTGTGTCTTGATCTTGTAGCGGTTCACACCTTCGAGGAGTTTCGTTCCGATCTCCTTGACAAACTTCCCCTTCTTATCAACGGTCGGCACTTCGTTCCCCTCTTCATCGCGCAAAGTGAGAGGTGGGATACCATGCTGTTTGGCCGCACGGAAATCGTCGGCGCCAAAGGTGGGTGATGTATGCACGACGCCGGTTCCATCCTCCGTCGTGACAAAGTCTCCTCCTACCACCTGGAAGGCTTTGTCGGCAGCTGTTAGTGGAGTGAGGTAGGGCATCAACTGCTCATAGCGAATGCCGATGAGTTCGCTGCCCAAAAATTCTTTTTCCACCCGATAGGGAATAGCTTTTGCCCCTGGCTGGTAGCCGGATAGCTCAAGATCTTTGTTCTTCTCCGGAAAATACTTGCCTATCAAATCTTTCGCCAGGACAACCCGCACCGGTTTGAATGTGTAGGGATTGTACGTGGCGACCAGCGCATACCGGATTTTCGCCCCGACGGCAAGTGCTGTATTGGACGGCAAAGTCCAAGGAGTCGTTGTCCAGGCGAGGATAAACACGTCCGATGTATTCTCACTGAACAGAAATTCCGATGCGCTGTTCTTTATCACCTTGAACTGCGCCACAATCGAGGTATCCTTCACATCCTTGTAGCAGCCGGGTTGGTTCAGTTCATGCGAGCTGAGACCGGTTCCATCGGACGGGGAGTACGGTTGAATGGTATATCCCTTGTATAAGAGTCCCTTTTCATAAAACCGTTTCAGTATCCACCACAGGGTCTCGATGTAGTCGTTATTATAGGTGATGTATGGGCGGTCAAGATCAACCCAGTAGCCCATTTTTTCGGTGAGATCATCCCACTGGTCCTTGTATTTCATCACCGTTTCCCGGCATTTCCGGTTGTAGTCGGCGATGCTGATCTTCCGCCCAATGTCATCCTTGGTGATGCCCAGTTCTTTCTCTACCTGTAACTCGACGGGCAGTCCGTGGGTGTCCCAGCCGCCTTTCCGTTTGACCTGGAATCCCTGCAGCGTCTTGAAGCGGCAAAAAATATCTTTCACCGTGCGTGCCATCACATGGTGTATCCCGGGTGTTCCGTTGGCCGATGGTGGCCCCTCATAAAACGTGAACGTGGGCGCACCTTCCCGGTTGGAAACAGACTGTTCAAAAATCTTGTGCTGCTTCCAATAAGTGAGCACTTCACCGGCGATCCGGGCAAAGGACACTTCCCTATCTTCTTTGTACTTCAAACTCATCGTTCAATATCCTGTAATGTTGAAAGGTGTTCTGCTATTCGGCAGCTCCCATTCGGTCGTGAATGCGGATTTTGGAAAGGTCAATTTCTTCATCCTCCTCTTCTCCATAAAATGTGGAGTCAAAGTCATCAATGAGCCGCTTCTGCGATTCACGGTTGGGCTTATCGAAAGTCATGATGAGCGCCGGCAAAAGGATCAGGTTGGTGAACATTGAAATCAACAACGTTGTCGACGTCAAAATTCCCAGGGCAATGGTGCCTCCAAAATCAGAGAACGCGAAGATGATAAACCCGGCAAACAAGGCCACGGACGTGTAAATAATGCTCTTACCTGTTTCCAGGATGCTCTCACTGACGGCACGCGGCACAAAGAAACCCCCGGCAAGCAGCTCTTGGCGATATTTTGCCAGGAAGCGAATCGAGTTATCGACGGAGATGCCGAATGTGATACTGAAGATCAGGGCCGTGCTCGCTTTCAGCGGGATATCGAGATAGCCCATCAGCCCCGCCGTGATCATCATGGCAATCAGGTTCGGGATAAGCGATATGAGAATCATCCGGGCATTGGCGAACAGAAAAGCCATAGAGAGCGTGATCAGGATGAATGCGAGGACCAGGCTTTCGGTAAGGTTGTTGATAAGAAATTTGTTTCCCTTGATGAAAATGCGCGAAGTCCCGGTGACTTTTACCGTCACGGAATCCTTGTCCGATTTAAGGTTGGACTTTATGTTGGCGACCAGTCTCTCCGCTTTCGGCTCAATAACAATATTGATGAGGGAATCCATTCGCTTGGAGCCTACATCGGCCATCTGCAGGGAGATGCGCATCTTGTTGAAGGTGGAGTCAACAAATGACTTGACCAGTCCGCTGTTGTCGGACTGACCCTTCATGTAACGAAGAATGAAGCCCGATTCTGTTTTGGTGGGAAGCTCGTATCGGTCGGGGTTTCCGTTATAAAAGGCCTGTTTTGCCGCCTTGACCAGGCTGACCACGGAAATTGGTTTCGATGTGATCGTGATGGAATCAAGGGATTGCTCAAACTGGTTGATGGCTTCCAGGTTCTTGACTTCCAGCAGTTGGCGCTTCCGTTTACTGGTAATATCCACTACAATCTCCAGCGGCATGATTCCACTGAAGTTCTCTTCAAAGAACGCCAGGTCCTTTTTGATCTGGCTTTCTGCCGGGATATCGTCGACCATAAAGGAGATCGAATGCAGCCGAAGCATCCCCAAAGCGGCAAACAGGGTGATCAGTACCGTAACACTATAAATGGCGATGCGGTGCCGGTGTACGACGAGGTCTATTCCACTGACAAATCCACCAAGGATTCGAAAGTTCAGGTGCTTCAGGTGCTTGGGTGAGGGTTCGGGCAGCCAGGTGAGAATTCCGGGGATCATGATCAGGCTGACAAAGAACAGCGCGAGAATGTTGATGCCCGCCACGATACCGAATTCGCGAAGGATCAGGATATCTGTCGACAATAAAGTCAGGAATCCGATAGCCACAGTAAGGTTGGTAAGGAAAGTGGCCAATCCCATCTTCTGCACCACAATCCGGATCGCTTCCATCTTGTTTCGATGACGAGCATATTCCAGGTGATACTTATTCAGCAAGTAGATCGCATTGGTAATACCAATGGTTACGATGACGGGGGGAATCAATCCGCTCAGCAAGGTGATCTTGAAGCCCAGGAGAGCAAGTGTCCCCAGCGTCCATACCACCAGCACGCCGATCATGATCATAGAAAAAATCACGGCGCGGAAGGAGCGGAAGAAAATCCACATGATGGCACCCGTGACAAGTGCCGATAAATAAAGAAATAAGGAAAGTTCCTTCCGCACTTGCTCCGCAACCACCGCACGTATGAAGGGAAGGCCCGCAAAACGAAGCTCAACACCTGTCAGTGCTGTAAATGCTTTACCCGCGTCCTGGAGATCTTGCGTTAACTTGACGCGCTTGGCAGAATTTGCATACTCCCGGTCAATCGAGATCAGCATCATTGTCGCCCCGTTGGTGCTGTTCACCAATTGCCCGGAATAAAACCGCTGATTGGCGGCCGCGCGCAAGAGACTGTCGAGTTCACCTTGCGTTTTCACCGTATCAGGAAAGAGCGGTGTGATGCGGAAACGCTGGTTGGCCGTATCCTTCACAATAATCTGCATGCGCGGAAGTGACAGCACTTCGTTCACCCCTTCGATTTTGCGAAACGCGAGACCCAGCTGATGCAGTTGGTTGAACTTGTCCAGTTGGTAGACCGAGCTGTCGCGGAGACCCACGGCGACCATGTTCCCGTCTTCACCAAACTGTTGTCGAAATTTGGTTAAGAAGACCATGTCCGGATCGTTGGGTGGAACCGAGCGAACGAAGTCGTAGCTCATTTCCACTTTCGAAGCGAAATATCCCATTACGGCGGTGATCACAAAAATCACCGACATGAGGGGAAGTCGAAACCGGATGATGCTATCGGCGATGCGGGACCACATGGGGCGCTAAAATCAAGACCGCAAAACTAACGGAATTTTGGCAGTTTTCGTGTCTTTCCGGCCTCCTTTCAAGGGGCTAACTCGGCCATGGGACCCAATCCTCAGAGCGACATCCCCTTGATCTTCCGGTACAGGTTCAACGCATGCTTGTCGGTGAGGCCCGAAACAAAATCAATGACGAGACGATACAATGTGTAGGTGTCATGTGCGTCCCGGATGGGCCCTCTTAGTTCAGGCGCGAGAAGCAGCGCCAGGTTTTGGTACTTTCTGGATTTCTCGCCTGATCGGAGTACGCAGGCGGCCATGATAAACTCGTCTAATAGCCCAGGAAGAACTTCGTGACCCGCGGCTTCTATCTCCACGACATGTCGCGCCCGATAAATCCGATCCACGGAGTGCCGGCTGATTTCTTTTAGCGGCTCCCGGTACCGCCCAAGGTCAGTAAGCGCGCCATCAAAACTTCCATTCAGGATACCACTTTCGTTGTCGAGGAATACTTGGGTGCAGTCATCGATTAGCTCCCCGATGGCGAGCGCTCGCAATGTGCCAAGCTTTCTCGCCAGACTATCACTTTTCTTTAGTTTGTCCCGGTCCAATTTTTCTCCGAGAATGGGGGCAAGCAGTTCTACAGTTTCTTCCAGGGGAATCAATCCAAGGTTGCAGCCATCTTCCAGATCGATGATGCTGTAACAAATGTCGTCGGCCGCTTCAACAAGAAATGCGAGCGGATGACGCGACCACGCCTCTTCTATCGGAATGAGTTGAAGGCCGCTTGCCACTTCCGAGAAGATGGTTCGTTCACTGTCAAAAAAGCCGTATTTCTTCTGGCTCTTGCGGGTTGGGTTACGATTGGGAAAATGCGAAGGACAGGGATATTTGGTGAAAGCACCCAGTGTGGCCAGTGTGAGTTTGAGACCCAGGCCCGACTGGTTGAGTATGCGAAAACCCTGCGCATTACCTTCAAACGCAATGAGATCTTGCCATTGCGACGGGGAGACTCCCTCCTGCATCTCAGGTCGTTTCCGAAAAAAATCTGACAAGGCGTCCTCACCGGCATGGCCAAACGGCGGATTGCCAAGGTCATGGGCAAGCGCGGCCGCAGCTACAACTGCACCGACATCGAATAGGCTGAAGTTCTGACGAAGCGCTTCGTGACGTTGCAACAACACCTCTCCTGCCCGTTTGCCCAGTGACCGACCAACGCTGGAGACCTCCAGGCTGTGCGTCAGTCGGGTATGAACAAAGTCGTCTTCCGGCAGCGGATGTACCTGGGTCTTATCCTGAAGTCGTCGAAACGGATGAGAGAAAATGATCCGGTCATAATCCTGTTCGAATGAACTTCGGGAGTTTTCCGCAAGCACCGGCTTCTGGCCGATGCGGGATGCTGAGAGAAGTAGGTTCCAATTCACAGGCAATTGCTGAGGAAACAAATTTGACAATTTTAGGTCAAACCATCTCAACACCTGCTATTTTTGATACCATGTACAAAGTGCAATTCGACGGAAAATCATTTGAGTTAAAGGATGACGCCGATGGTTTGACCGTGAACGGCCAGCGGCTGGAATGGGATCTTGTCGATCTCGGCGGCGGACAGTTTCATATCCGGTACAAGAATCAAAGTTATCCTGCCGAGGTGATCGAGGTCGATCACGAAACAAAGATGGTTGAGTTGAGTGTACGTGGTCAACGCTACTCCGTTAAGCTCCGTGAGGACGTCGATGTACTGATGGAAAAGATGGGCATGAACACGGGCGGCTCAGGAAAAGTCAATTCCATCAAGGCACCGATGCCGGGTCTAATCATTGACCTTCGTGTCAGTGATGGGCAGGATGTCAACGCCGGCGACCCCTTACTAATACTGGAGGCCATGAAGATGGAGAACATTATCAAGTCGCCGGGCGCAGGCAAAGTAAAGAAGGTGAAGATCAAGAAAGGCGACAGTGTCGAGAAAGGACAAGTGCTGATCGAGTTCTAGTATGGACAATTCGTTGGATTCGTTACGCAGGCTGTTGGAGCGATTGAAAACGATCGGTCTCTGGGACCGATTGTTCAAATGGGGCCAGGTAAAATCGCTGCTGATCGATGCCAACGGGGACCTGCAAAAGATTGCGCCTTCGTACGATACGTTGCGTACAGCCGCTCAAAAGGCGGAAAGCCAGCTGGAGATAGAGCGTGCCGAGACACGAAACCTGCGGGAATCGCTGAATCAGGCAAAAGTCGATGCGGCTTCGCTCCGCGAATCGCAGCAGGTCTTCCATAAGGAGAGAGAAGAATTTCAAAAACGCTTAGCGGCCCTGGACGAAAAGAATGAAGCATACTACCGTCGCGGCATTGAGCTTAAGCAACAGAACGAGATTTTAGAGCAGCAGATCCAATCGTTGCGCGGCGAAGTAACGCGCTACAAGGCGGCCGACGAGCAACGGCGTAAAGAGTATGAAAATTCCATCTCCAATTTCAACCGGCTGACGGAGGCCCAGCAGAAGCGCGAATTGGATGAGCGAAATGAAAAGCACCGCCAGGAAATTGAACGACTACAACGCCTCAAAGAGACCTGGTCCTCCCACGAGGACCATGTTCGGTCACGCATCAAGGCCATCTGCACACGGCACGCGATCGATTACGTCGATAAAGTCCCTTTCAAGGGAAATCCGGATAACACACTGCGAATTAAAGAAGAATACATCGTGTTCGATGCGAAGAGTCCTTACGGCGAAGACCTTACCAACTTCCCATCGTACCTGAAAAACCAGGTGGAACAGGCCATCAAATACGTACGTGAAGAAGATGTGCGAAAAGAGGTATTCCTGGTTATTCCCACCAATACGCTGGATGCGATCGATCAGTTCGAATACCGGTTGGCTGACTACACCGTCTACATCATTTCACTCGATGCTCTTGAGCCGATCATTCTTGCCTTGAAGAAGATTGAAGAGTACGAGTTTGCCGACCAGCTCAGCCCGGAAGAACGAGAGAACATCTGTCGTGTCATTGGTAAGTTTGTGCACTTGTCCAAGCGCCGCATTCAGATCGATGGCTTCTTTGCAAAACAGTTCTTCGAGCTGGTTTATCGCAGCGAGGCCGACTTGCCGAAAGACTTTCTCGATAAGGTGGTGGAGTTTGAGAAATCCGAAAAATTGAACCCTCCCATCGAGAAACGCTCGAAACAAATCAGTACCAAAGAACTTGAAAGCGAGACCGAGCGGCTGAAAAGTGAAGCGGCACAGAAGGGAATTCTTACCCAGGATTCAACGCTCAGCCGGGAACTGAACAAACTTCCTCTTTATAGCGCAGAAGATCCGAAGGCATCGAAAGATCAGGGAAGTCTGTTTGACAAGAAAAGTTGATTTCCGAAGATATCTGTTTGTAGGGCATGAAACTTTCCTCAGACCATAGGTTAAAGAAACTCATCGTTGTAGGTGATCGTGTGTTGATCCGGCCGGCAAAGGACTCGGAACGCACAGAAAGCGGACTTTATCTCCCTCCGGGCGTACAAGAGAAGGAAAAGATTCAAAAAGGATACGTCATTCTCACCGGTCCGGGCTACCCGTTGCCCCTGCCGGCCGACGAAGACGATGCCTGGAAAGGTCATGAGGAGTCAGTGAAGTATCTCCCGCTGCAGGCGCGCGAGGGCGACCTGGCCATCTTTCTTCAGAAAGGAGCCATCGAGGTACTCTACGAAAAGGAAAAGTACTTCATTGTACCGCAGGCTTCTATTCTGATGCTGGAGCGGGAAGAGGATTGACCATCAAATTATCCATTACCATGCCTGGTCTTTCTCTCGATGTACTGCGAATCGGCAAACGTTACCGGGTGGTCAACTATGGCGATCGTCACGAACTGGAGATTGAAGAGAAATTGATGGACGGTGATTTCAAAGTAAAGGACCTCCACACGCTGGAGCGTTTCCAACTTTCAGAGATTTATCGTTTTGGCAAAGGAAACGACTTTGAAATCCGGGACCTTGACTAAGGCGCAGGATCGAACTAACGGTTTACCGCAAACTCTTGATCCATTGCCTCACCAGGTCAACCCCTTCTCGGTGGACCAATTTGCGTCCCATCTCCGGCATCATCACGCCAGGATCGGTTGATTCGATACGGTAAACCAGTATTGACTCATCCGGCTGACCGGGCACAATACTGTATCGGCGACCACCGGAGCCCTGGCCAGCCGCTACAGGCGCTTTACCAATGCCCAAGGCCATAGGCGACTTGACATCCGATGACAGGTGCAGTCCCGAATTTTTAGCCGGACCATCGGGACGATGACAGTGTGCGCAGTTCACTTCAAGCCATGCACGTGCACGGTCGGCGATAGACTGTTGCAGGTCCTCATACGACACAAGTTTAGGCACTTTCGCCAGGTCAGGGAGATGGGTAAGCAAGCCTGCATCGCGCCATGCATTTAGCTGGCCGTCCCGGTTAAGCTGGCGTGCTGACGGGCCTATGGGCATCACCTTGCTGCCTTTCAGGTGGCAACCCTTGCATTGATTGAGATTTGGCACTGAGTAATCGATGCTGCGCAGCACCCCGTCAGTATGCGTCCAGGAGACCGCAATGGTTTTCCCCGCCGCTTCCAGGAAGGCTTCCGTCTGTTCTTCATTCCAAACGTAGGTCAATGGCTTCCACTCTTTATTCTCAAGGACCAGGAGGCGCGTTTCCAGGAGACGAATATTCGCTTCCGGTTTACGCATATCAGCCGGGTAATAGAAATTCTTGATGAGCACCGTGCCTTCCGGAAAATCAAATACCTCTGCGGAGTCGTAGGCAATTACCTGGCCTTGCGGAATCTTCACCATTCGCTTCTTGAGAGCATAGTCACTGAACAGCGGGGAGTTAATGGCGTAGCTGTGCACACCGTCACCGGGTGAAAGATTCTTTAACTCACCGGAGAACAGTCCATAACTCGAAAGAGTTGGCGCCCCCAGGGAAGACAAATCAATCTCGCCGGATTCCTCCACCACAGTAACCATCGGGTTCTTTTTCGGCTGGCACGAAATGAAGCAAAAAAGGAGCAAAAGCGTCCAGGCGTGCTTCATCTATTGCGACATCTTGGTGGTATCACAGACAAAAGGAGTGATGTCCTTTGTGAGTCCGTCGAAATTATGGTCCGCATCCAGATCAACAAAGCGAACTTGACCATTGTCGACGAAGCAAATGCCGCGCTGCGGTCTTGAAGGGTCATCCACACCGTCATATGCCAGGTCCGGAGGGCGAAATGGCGAGACATAGATCATCAGTTTACCAATGTCATTGCTTAATGATGGAAACCAATGACGGTTGGAAATGGTGTTGCGAGAAACCACAATGTCATAAGGAAACGGGTTATAAAGTGTATCCTCACGAAACCGGTTATTGATTTGCTGCGCTCCACCGCTGACGGCTGTTTCCTTCTCCTTTTCCTGATTCATCGCTGAAACTAATTCGTAGCTGATAATGGCGACGCCAACCGTTCTGTTGTCGATGATTTCGTTGTCAAACAGCTGCAGTCCGTGTGTGGCCAACACCATTACGCCTGTTCCCGGAGGAATGGTGGCAACGATATTCCCTTTCTGCGCGAAGTTCTTTTGATTGTTATCGTGGATTCGATTGTTATGTGCGCGGGTCGTATGACCATACTGGGTCAGGCCGGGGAGATCAAAAATGAGAAGGCCACCCGTATTATCGTACGCTTCGTTGCCATAGATTTCCACCCACCTGGAGTTCTCTGACTCAATTCCTGCCACGTTCCAATAGGCGATATTATTGCGGATGATTACCGAGTCCGATTGCCCCACATAAATTCCGGCGTCTGACGACCCGGAGGCGATGCAGCCTTCCATTACCACCTGCTTGCAGAGAACAGGATAGATGGCATAAGCACCGTTTTCCGTCTTCGGTCCCGCGGTCCACACGGACCGAATTCGCCGGATCGTAATTCCTCGTGAATCATTCACTTTGAGATTGTCACCCCTCGCGTCTTCAACCGAAAAGTCCTCCAGGACAATGTTTCGGCAATTGCTAACCTGCAAACCCTGTGCGCCTTCCACCTGGTCCTTAAAGGAAAGAATCGTTTTGTCCATTCCCTTTCCACGGATCACCACATTCGACTTACCATCCATGGTGAGGCTTCGCGTGAACAGGAAGTTTCCTTCGGGAAGTTGAATCGTGTCACCCTCGGCTGCGGTGATAAGTTGGGTCTGCAGCGATCGTTCAATACTTTTCCACGATCGATTGTCGGGCGATGGCGAGCACCCATAGATCAATAAAACGGCAATGACGATCAGGACTCCTCGCATCATCGTTTCAAAAATAATGATTTCAACCGGCTTGGGGCCGGTCATTTCAGGTTAACGACAAACCGCTGTTCTGTGGAAACAAGATGGCCGCTGGCCGTGGTCCCCATCACACGTATCCAATAAGCGCCCGGCAGATCAGAGGTCCTGAAGGTGAATGAAGCACGACCCGTACTATCCGCGTCCATCAAGGGCGTCCAGAATAACAATTGGCGCAGATCAGGAACCCTGGGCTGGGCGGAATATTTGGTGGACATCAACAGCGTTGGACTCAGGCCATCAATGCTGTGAAGTTCTTTTTGCAGGTCATGTCGGGTCTGTTCCGGCAATCGGGTTTGAACAAACACGATTCCATCTTTTGCCAGATTTTCCAGCCTGTCCAGCTTACTGATTTCATTAATGATCTTCACCGATACAATGTTCTCCGGAGACAAAGACAGGAAATACCGGGTGTTGTTGGTCATACATCCGTCGATGATGTACAAGGGAGGTCCTTCCGCATAGCGCTGTGGTGAAAAGGGGGAATGTGTGTACAAGTCAAGGTGGACCAAACTGTCTCCTCCCCGGTACCTGAACTTCAGTGTGGGGATGATTTCAAGAATCATCTCCCGCATCGAGCCAAATGACACGTATTCGGCTGTATTGATTGTTATATCTGCATCCTGGAATTCATCCTCAAAACGCGCATTGAAATTGCTCACCTTTTCAGGCTCCTTTTCAGCCAGCAGAAAAAAATTATAGGAATGATCGATGATGCGCTTCTTCTTCCGCAGCGACCCATAGTTGTCGGGCTGGTCGGATTCAGCATACTGTTCAACCAATGTCGGCACGATTTCTCCCGGATTTACTGACCAGTCGACGGCAACATTCGGTACCAGTTTCCCCAGATTGATGACCTTGAAAAATACTTTGTCTGATCCCATGAAGTCATAAATTTTTGGGAAACTGAAGTTGCCCGCGCCATCAATTGCCGTTTCATATTGAATGAGATCCTCCTGCAGATAGATCACCATCCGGCTGAGGTATGGAATTGGAGAACGGCTGTCCGTCGAAAAGGCCCTTCCGGAAAGTGTTATGCTCGAATTGTGTATAAGCAGGGGATAGTCAGGAACTACCTTGGATGGCGTGGCGCAAGCGAGCAGCTCCTGATCGAGCCGGGCAGGCGGCACTGTCCAGTCAAACGCCGGGGGGTGTGGCCGCAGTTCGAGCGTGGGATCAGGCGTACTAATTGCGCGGTGACGAACTTCGTCAGGAATGATGGAAACAGCCAATCCGCCAGCAATTGGATTCCCGTCCTCATCACTTATCGAAAGTCCCACAGGAATATCCTGTCGCAAACCAACCGACTCCGGGACACCCGAGATGGACACAGTACTCCTGTCCTTCGAGGGCGTGTATACAGGTCTATACGAAAGAACCTTCAGCTCTTTGTCGACGAGGTATAATTCAGAAAACCCTTCCGGGAAAAAGTCCGCAGCGGCGAGAACGTTAGCCCGGTCGCTTGACGAAATCTTGACTTCCTGGGAATGCAGAACTGTTCGGTTAGCCATCAATAAGAGTGTGGCTGAACGGGGTCCTTTAGGACCTGCAGCCACGTCAAGCACCCAGGTTTGCTTGGGGCCACGGTACACGCGCATAGTTAGTGCATCAGCCTCCACCGGAGGCAGCACTTGGCGGCTGATCTTTTCATTCACCACGTATTCCACCCAGTATGCAACTCCTTTTTGAGGAATAAACTGAACAGAGGCAAATCCGGAATCATCAAACGTGATCGATGTGATCCTGCCCTCATCGCTATGAAGGCTGGCAGATACCGGAGCTTTGCCATTTGCTCGCGCTATCACCCGGCTAAGAATTCCCGGCACGAGGTGACCGCCTTCCGGATAGAATGCAATCGCATCGGTGTTCCGCGGAATCCGATCCAACCTCTTCTCACCCACAACAGCCAGGTGTGTGCTCAGTCCATACGCCATCGTCATCCGGTCGCTGAAAAGTCTGACCTCGTAGTAACCCGGTGAAAGCGAATCCGGCAGGATCAGTTGGTTTGCGGCACCAAATCGCTGGCACGATACCATTTGTCGGGCACAGATGGAGCCGCGAACATTCAGTAATTCCAAGGTCATCAATGAGCGGTCCGCCAGGATTCGCTCAGCTTCTGTTAGAATGAACAACCGGAAGAAGGCCGTGTCTCCGGGTGAATACTTGTCCTGCGCAAAGAAGACAATAGGCCGCATCGCCGGGTACTGGGTACGGCTTTCTACAAGTTGCCGGTTCAACTCATTCAAGTGATCATCCTGGGCATGCACGGCATGCGCCAAGAGGAAGGTGATATAAAGAATAAGCCTGCGCATCAATCCCAAAATGGCGGTACCGTTGTTGTGGAATGAGGAACGACACTGCGGCAATCGCCCGCAATAGTTTCGGAGCCCATTGAATACGGCACATCGCTCTTGTTTATATAGATGTGCTTCCTGACTTGTGCAGCCGCAGAAAAGATACCAATCACCTTGGTTTGACCGGCAACCAAGGCAACGTTTCCCTTCAATTCAAAAAATGGCGGCTGAAACAAACTCGACGCATTGGCGATCTGACGCTTCAGATCAAAATAGAAATCGTAAACCGATTGGGAAACTTCCATTTGAGTAACCTCCACGCGATAACGATCATTGAATGTCAAACTATTAATCGGGATGTAACGGACAAATGTACGGTTGATATTGGCTGAACCCGTTGTACGGATATCGGAGACCAGGGGAGCACTTTCACGTTCATAGGCAAAGCACACGCAGCATGAACAGTCTGCTGCGCAGGGCAAAGTAGTCGTAGGACAACCCGGGCCAAGACAAGGCGGAACAGGAATTTGAATTAATGATGGATCCGTGGTTAGTCGGTACGTGCCGTCAAATTTCCAACGCATCCTACTGCTGCTGCCGGGATCCAGGGTTGAATTGACGTAGACATTAAATCCATTTTCATTCACCCCATTGGACGCAATCTTCGAGGTAAACTCATAGAAAATTGTGTCGATAACTCCTGCTGACGCCATGTGCTCGGCGGTGGACTCAATTTGAATGCCCCCTGGAATTGTTCCCCGCAACGTGTAGGTGCGTCCTATCGTTCCCACAATGGAGTCGGTGACATAATAGCCCAGTGAAATGTCGGTAAGTACGTCGCGATGGCCGGCATCATCCGAGATCACCAGCTTTGCGCCGGTAACGCCTACCCTTGAATAGAAGTTGCCATCAACCGGGAAAGCCTTTGTGATTTTAATGGTGTCCGCCCCGTCCTGATCCGTTACCGTGCCCTCTACAATAAACGGCAACTCCGCCGTGGGGACCGACAGCTTCACCTGATCGACACATCCCAGCCCGAGAGGAAGGCAAGCAAACAATAACCGCATGAAATTCTTTTTCCTCATTCTAAAATCATTAGTCCCAAAATGGCGGTACTGTTGTTGTGGAATGAGGAACGACACTGCGGCAATCGCCCACGATGGTTTCAGTGCCCATAGAATACGGCACATCGCTCTTGTTTATATAGATATGCTTCCTTACTTGTGCGGCTGCAGAGAAGATACCAATCACCTTGGTTTGACCGGTAACCAAGGCAACGTTTCCCTTCAATTCAAAAAATGGCGGTTGAAACAAACTCGACGCATTGGCGATCTGACGCTTCAGATCAAAATAGAAATCGTAAACCGATTGGGAAACTTCCATTTGAGTAACCTCCACGCGATAACGATCATTGAATGTCAGACTGTTAATCGGAATATAACGGATAAATGTACGGTTGATAATGGCTGAGCCCGTTGTACGGGTATCGGAAACCAGGGGAGCACTTTCACGCTCATAGGCAAAACACACGCAGCATGAACAGTCTGCTGCGCAGGGCAAGGTGATCGGAGTACATTCCGGACCAACACAATTGGGATCAGGAATCTGAATTTGTGACGGGTCAGTGGTCAATCGGTAGGTACCGTCAAATTTCCAACGCATCCTACTGCTGCTGCCGGGATCCAGGGTTGAATTGACGTAGACATTGAATCCATTTTCATTCACCCCATTGGACGCAATCTTCGAGGTAAACTCATAGAAAATCGTGTCGATAACTCCTGCCGACGCCATGCGTTCGGCGGTGGACTCAATTTGAATGCCTCCGGGAATAGTTCCCCGCAACGTGTAGGTGCGTCCGATCGTTCCTACAATGGAGTCGGTGACATAATAACCGAGTGAAATATCGGTAAGCACGTCGCGATGGCCGGCATCATCCGAGATCACCAGCTTTGCGCCGGTTACGCCCACCCTTGAATAGAAGTTGCCATCAACCGGGAAAGCCTTGGTGATTTTTATGGTGTCCGCCCCGTCCTGATCCGTTACCGTGCCCTCTACAATAAACGGCAACTCTGCCGTGGGGACTGACAGCTTCACCTGATCGACACACCCCAGCCCGAGAGGAAGGCAAGCAAGCAGTAACCGTATGAAACTCTTTTTCTTCATTCTAAAATCATTAGTCCCAATAGGGAGGCACCGTGGTTGTTGCATGGGGTACGGCAACACGACAATCCGCAGCGATGGGCTGACTGTTCAATACAACGGGCACCTCACTTTTCTTTATATAGAAGTGTCTCCTGGTCACAGCCGCAGCCGAAAAAACTCCAATGACCTTGGGACCATCTATGGTCGTCAAATTTCCGGACACCTCGAAAAAGGGTGGCTGAAACAAACTGGAAGCATTCTGTATCTGGCGTCGAATCCCAAAATAGAAATCATAAACCGGCTGTGAAATCTCCATCTGCTCCACATCGACTCTATACCGATCGTTAAAGGTGAAAGCGTTCACCGGGATATATTGAATAAATGTTCGTTGGAAGTCCGTAGTCCCTTCAAACCGGCTATTAGAGAGGATCGGTGACGTTTCGTGTTCGGTTGCAAAGCATACACAGCATTGGCAGCCTTGTGCACAAGGCAGAGGCATCGGGGTGACAATCAATGAGGGGTCTGTGGTGTATTGGTAGGTTCCCCTGAAACGCCATTGCAAGCGCATGCTGCTCCCGGTTTCAATGTGCGAGTTTGTGTAAATATTGAACCCCGCTTCACTCGCGCCTGTTTTTGAATCCCTGGAGATGATGAACTCATAGTAGATGGAATCAATTGATCCGGCGGGCGCCATTCGCTCTGCCGTCGATTCAAACCGGGTGCCGCCTGGAAGCGTTCCGGACAGTGTATACGTGTGGCCAATCGTTCCAACAAGCGTGTTGGTGACATAATATCCTCTTCCGATGTCCGTCAGCACATCAATATTACCTTCATCATCTGCTATTGCAATTTGTGCGCCGGTGACTCCAATGCGTGAATGGTAGTTGCCGTCGACGGGATAGGCTTTTGTAACCTTAACCGTGTCCGGTCCATCCTGATCGGTGACTAATCCCTCGATAACGAGCGGCAACGTGTCAGCTGGCAAGGTAACGTCAGCAGGGTCCACACAGCCCAGCCCTACTGGAATGACAAGGATTAATATCTGCGTGGCTGATTTCCTCATACAACTCAGAATTTGAAATTGTACGTGACGGAAGGAACAACGGTTCCAAGAATTGACAGCTGATATGTCTTGATCTGGCCTGGCGTATCACTCGCAAAAAAGTAAGAGTAGGCATTGCGGTGAGCATACACATTCAGGAAGGAAATGATCCAGGACCCGGTCCATGGCTTTTTGATTTTATGACTTCCCTCGATCACAAACGCGATGTCCAGCCGATGGTAGTCGGGAATCCGGTATTGGTTACGACCAGAAAAGGAAGCCACGCCATAACCATCTACCGTGAAGCCATAGGACGGTACGGTAACGGGGCGACCTGTACGGTAAGCAAAATTGCCGGTGAAGGACCATCGCTTCGAGAAGCGGTAATTCCACGCCAGGTTGACCATGTGCGGCTGATCAAAGTTCGAAGGATACTGAACCCCGTTATTTATTCCTGGTATGGTACGCAACGAGCGGGAATATGTATAACTCAATGCCCACGTCAGCCGGCCCTGGCTCTTTGAAATGTACGTTTCAATCCCGTAGGCAAGCCCTTTCCCCTGGATCAGATCAGCCTCTAATTGCTTGTTGAGAATCAGCTGCGCTCCGTCCTTAAAGTCCAGTACATTATTCATCTCTTTGTAAAATACTTCCGCATAAGCCTGATACATTTTCTGCTTGAAATCCCGGAAGTAGCCGAATGAAATCTGATCAGACACCTGGGGCTTAAAGAACATATTGGAGGGCTGCCAAATGTCAACCGGTGTGACCGCCGCTGTATTACTGATGAGATGCAGGTATTGGTAAATGTGATGATAACTCAGCTTAAGCGAAGACTCATTGGTGAGCGAATAGCGAATGGCAGCTCGCGGCTCCAAGCCATTGTATGAGTTCACCAACTGGCCCGAGCGGTACTTGATGCTATCAACAAGGTTGTTCTTGAGAATCGGTGAGGATGGATTGTAAACATTGACGGTTGAAGGCCCGAGGTTGAGGAACGATGAGAAACGCAATCCCAGATCGAGGTTCAATTTTTCCGTTATGGGATACGAATCGGATGCATACACGCCGCTCTCCAGGGCCTGTTGCGAGTCCATGGTTATTGTCCGGACACTGGAAATATCGCTGGTAGGCATGAGCTTCCCGGGTTGAAATGCGTAGTACATGGATTGTATACCGAAGCCAAGGCGATGCTTTCCCATCGTATAGGAGAAATCCATTTTCAGGGAGGGATAGGTAATCTTATAGGTGAGGTCGAATCCATGAGCCGGGATTTGGTCAGTCACCGTGTAGTTGTAATCACCCATCCCCAATTGGAAGCTGCCGTTGAACCGGGGGGAAAAAATCTGATCCAATCTTAGCGATGCCAGCTGGTTCACCCATTGAAACGATGTATCACCTCTTACACGGAGCTTGTCGAAGCTGCGGTAATAGGAAAAAGACAATCGTGATTTATCACTGATCATATGGTCGAGTCGGACTTCCGCATCATAGAATCCGACCTGGCTGTTCGAGAGGTCCTTATAGGTATTCTTCAACAGATCGAGGTACCAGTTCGCATAGGTTCCCCGACCCCCAACGGCTATTGTCGTCTTATTCTTTCGGATCGGACCGCGCACCATCACGTTGGCCGACACCAGGCCAATTCCTCCGTTAACTCGCCATTTCTCCATGTCGCCGGACTTGCTCCGAATGTCAAGAACAGAAGATACCCTTCCGCCGTATTCGGCCGGTATTCCTCCGCGGTAGAAGCTCATCTCCTGCACCGCCTCTGAATTAAAAGCCGAGAAGAACCCCAATGCATGGGATGTGTTGAACAAGGGAAGCCCGTCGTAGAGAACAAGATTTTGGTCAATGCTGCCTCCGCGAACATTGAACCCTGCCGCCGCCTCACCGACGGTGTTGACCCCCGGCAGGGATTGAAGTTGGCGAACAAGATCCGCCTCCCCCATGAGCGCCGGCTGCTTCTTCATCGCGCCGACTGACAATTGCAGTTGGCCTGGACGGCTAACCGTAAGTTCATTGATCGGTTGTGAACTGATCACAATCTCCTCCAGCAGCGTTGGCGCTTCCTGAAGCTTTAAGTTCAGGTCGCCGCCGTCATACACTGTGAGGTCGATGATCCGCTCTCTAAAACCAATGAAGTTGACACTGAGCACGTGCCGGCCGCTTGGCAGGCGAAGTTCATACCGGCCATCCCTGTCGGTGGTTGTTCCCCGGTGAGCATTGGGCACCACCGTTGCCCCGGTAATTGGGGTGTTGTCTTCTTCGTGACTGATGCGCCCGCGAAGCGTTACGAGTTTGCCAGGGCGAAACAAATCAGGATTTCCCACAGACGCCTTTTCAATGGATTGCTCACGCCGTGTCGCCACTTGTATCGCTTCCCTGCGGTTTATCTCAACGGTTGGGTCTTTGACAAAAGCCAGGGCCCGGTCATGGACCACGATAACGCTCAAGTCAGATTCCCTAAGGATATCCGTTAGCATGTCGCCCAACGTTTGGCCTTGGTAGCTGCCTTCAATGGTATATGGCGCCAACCATTCTTCCAGGAAGAAGAATTGAACCTTCTGCGTTCGCTCAAATTCCTGTAAGAATTGAATCAGCTTCTTGTCCTGTTCAGAACCTGTCAGTTTCAACTCCAGCATCGATTGTGCCGACACAGAAAGTGTGAAAAGGAGAGGGACAAGAAAAAGGAACGGCTTCAATCAGGATGTTTCTTAGAAAGATAGGAAAATTGACCGCTTGCCATCCCCCAGATTGCTGAGGTTCGCCAAGAAAATCCTCCTAAATACCGTATTTCAGGGTAATCACACAAGACCGACCCGCCCACGAAAAATTGGCGGCGCAAACTGAAAAATGGCATTAGATTTGGCGATGCCTGTCAATATCATGAACTCATCACACATCCTGCGCACCTCGTTGTGCGCATTGCTCATTGTCACGGTTTCGAGCGTCGTTGCTCAAACCCCGGATTTGCCTTCTGACTTTTTGACGAAGGAATTTCATCAGCAGCGTCGGGAACAGCTAAGGCAAAAACTGCCCGCCAACTCGGTCGCCGTCTTCTTTTCTGCCGCCGTGCGGAACCGCTCCAATGACGTGGATTATGAATTTCATCAGGATGCTGATTTCTATTACCTCACCGGCTACAAGGAGCCTCACTCCGTTTTGTTGATTTTCAAAGACCATCAAAAGGCTCCCAACGGCGGGCTTTATAACGAGATCATTTTCGTCCAGATGAGGAATGAATTGATGGAGATGTGGACCGGCCGACGTCTTGGCGAAGACGGCGTGAAGAAGCAATGGGGCATCGAACAGTCCTATGCCAACAAGGAATTCAAGCGATACAACATCGATTTTTCCAAGTTCGATAAAGTACTCTTTTACGATTTCAAGAATGACGTACGCGACAATCCCCGGGACTCTTCCGACTTGGCTGACTTGATTGTGCAGTTCAAACAAAAAGTAAACTACCCCGAACCCTCCCGGCTCGCCGTAAAAACTGAACCTCCAAAAAATAACCTCGACACCAAATCCCTCAGTCCATTGATGGCCCAGATGCGGCAGGTCAAGTTTCCGGAGGAAGTACAGCTGTTACGGAAAGCCGTCCTGGTTTCCTGCCAATCTCAAATTGAAGTGATGAAAGCCATTCGGCCCGGGATGAGTGAACTGGAGGTCCAGGGCATCCATGAATTCGTATTCAAGAAATATCAGGCGGAAGATATTGGTTATCCTTCTATTGTTGGATCTGGTCACAACGGATGTATTCTTCACTACGAGGAAAACTACAAGCCGTCAATTGAATCCAAAGATCTTATTCTCATGGACCTCGGGGCAGAATACCGGGGCTACACGGCAGATATCACCCGTACCATTCCCATCACGGGAAAATTCTCACCGGAACAAAAACTGATCTATGAGTTGGTGCTGAAAGCACAAGAAGAGGCGATGAAGATCTGTAAACCGGGGACATCATTTGCAGACCTCAACAAAGCTACCCGAACGGTGATCGACCAGGGATTGAAAGAGCTTGGAATTATCAAGGAAGGCGAGAAACACATGTACTATCCACACGGCTGTTGCCACGGGATCGGCCTGGATGTGCATGACAAAGGAGACTCGCGCGTTCTGATGGAAGGCATGGCAATAACCATTGAACCGGGGATCTATATTCCCGAAAACAGTCCCTGTGACCCGAAATGGTGGAGTATTGCTGTGCGTATTGAAGACGACTACCTCCTCACCAAAGACGGATATGATCATCTGTCGGCATTGGCTCCACGAAAAGTGGAGGACATTGAAGAAATAATGAAGTTACCCAGTCCGCTGGACGGTTTCATCCTGCCCGACCTGCCAACAAAAAAATAGAATGAAGCGAACGCTTCTCATTGTCTGCTTCCTGTTTTCCGCTAACCTGCTAAACGCGCAGGCCATTTGGTCTCCCGCCAAGGCGACGGAATGGGGCGCCAAACAACCTTGGCTTGCCGGTTGTAATTTCATTCCCAGCACGGCCATTAACGAGCTGGAGATGTGGCAGGCTGCCACCTTTGACCTGCCAACCATTGACCGCGAACTGGGCTGGGCGGAAGAGCTCGGATTCAATACCGTTCGTGTCTATCTCCACAATCTGCTTTGGCAGTATGAACGTGCGGGGTTCGTCCAACGGGTCAATCAGTTTTTGGCCATTGCTGATCGCCACCACATCCGCGTTATATTCGTGCTCTTTGATGACTGTTGGCTTCCCGATCCAGCGGTTGGGCCACAGCCGTTACCCAAACCGGGCGTTCATAATTCCGGTTGGCTGCGCGCTCCTGGTCCTAAAATAGTAAGTGATCCAACGCAATGGGGTCCTTTGGAAGATTATACTAAAGGTGTCCTCCTAGCTTTCAAAGACGACCCGCGCATCCTCATGTGGGATCTTTACAATGAGCCCGGCAATAGCGGAATGGAGGATATTACGTATCGGCTGCTGGAGAAAGTTTTCCAATGGGCCTGGTCAGTGCGACCCTCGCAGCCCCTTACCTGTGCGACGTGGAGCGACAGTGAGAAATTCAAACGGTACAATGAATTTCAATTGAAGAATTCTGACATCATTACGTTTCACAACTACAGCCCGCCGGAGAACCTGGAGGCTGAAATTATCAAACTCAAGACACTGGGCAGGCCCATCATTTGCAGTGAGTACATGGCTCGCACCAACAACAGTACATTTGAAAGAAACATGCCCGTGTTGAAGAAGTTCGGTGTCGGCGCCATCAATTGGGGGCTTGTCAGCGGCAAAACAAATACGATATACCCCTGGGGATCCAAAGAAGGCTCGCCGGAACCAACCGTGTGGTTCCATGATATCTTCAGAAAAGACGGAACACCATTCGATCCAAATGAACTAAAGGTGATTCGGGAGCTAACCGGGAAGTCAAAATGAGAGCAAGTTCGGCCCTGTTGTTTTGTCTGCTGGCGATTTCATGCAATACGCCGGGGCCTTATGTGCAGTTTACAAAAGAACTGGACCGGTACATGAATAACCTTGTCGGTGAAAATGAGCCGGGTGGCGCTGTGTTGGTGATGAAAGATTCAATGGTGGTTTTCCGTCAGGGATATGGGATCGCTGATCTGAAGACCCGTGACCGCATCACACCCAGTACGCTATTCAACCTCGGGTCGATTTCCAAGACATTTGTCGCCAATGGAATACTGATTCTTGAATCCCAGGGCAAATTGTCAGTCGAAGACAGCCTCATCAAATATTTTCCGGGATTTAAAAACAAAGACATAGCGAGGAAGGTGAAAATCAAGCACCTGTTGACACACACTTCCGGTTTGCCCGACAACCGGCCGGTGAGCCGGGATTCCGTGTTTTATCTCACCGCGGATGATGCGCAAAACTGGTACCCCGTTACACAAACCGATACGCTCGAGTTCGAGCCCGGGACCCGGTATCACTATTCCAATCCTGCCTTCAACGGTTTAGCGCTAATCATTGAACAAGTAAGTGGGATGAAGTGGCAGGCGTTCATTGACAAGAATATCTTCAAGCCATCGGGAATGATCAACAGCACCATCACGGACGGCGCACACCCGGAATCCGGGGTTTCTCATGGCTACACACGAATCGCCGGCGAGTGGAAAGAAGATGATTATGGGGAGGAGCCGACTTTTTGCGCGGCCGGCAACGGAGGAGTCTGGAGTTCCATTGATGAACTTGCAAAATATGAATTGGCACTTCGCAGTTCCGCTTTCCTTGACCGCGCCAATGTGGATTCTTCCCGGACAGTTAAGCAATTCCCGGGATGGCAGGATGAAAAACCGCCCTTTATCGGGTGGTCCTGGTTTATCGACCTGACCCCGGAAGGTCACCAAGTAATTTCACATACAGGACACCAGGGGGGATATGCCGCTTACTACATATCCATTTCTTCCAAGGGGATTCTGGTGGTTGTGTTGTACAATGCGCCCTACGATGTGTATGCTTTTCGGGCTGATGTCCTCAACCTGCTGAGCCGGAATAACTGGCTCGACCGCTCCTGACGTGGAATTCCAGGCTTGTTAATTCAGGATATTTTCTACTTTTAGGCTTCACCTATCCCAAACCGAAGACGCATGAGTCTATTCATCAAGAAATCACTGGAGCAGTTGATGACCCAGTCGGAGGATTCCACAAAAGGATTGAAACGATCCCTCGGCGCAGCCAACCTGATTGCCCTGGGCATCGGCGCCATCATCGGTGCCGGCTTATTTGTTCGCACCGCGTGGGCAGCCAGCGAGGCCGCCGGACCTGCCGTAACGCTTTCCTTTGTAGTCGCGGCTGTCGGTTGCGGATTCGCCGGACTGTGTTACGCCGAATTCGCCTCCATGATCCCGATCGCGGGGAGTGCTTACACCTACGCGTACGCGACGCTGGGAGAATTTCTTGCCTGGATCATCGGTTGGGCCTTGATACTGGAGTATGCATTGGCATCCGCCACCGTTTCCATCGCCTGGAGTGAATACCTGAATAACTTGCTGGGGGGAGCGATACCTTACGAACTTTGCCATTCTCCGCTGGAGACTTCCATCAACGGCGTTCAGGGATTGATCAATCTCCCGGCTGTGGGCATACTCGTCCTTCTCACTTTGCTGCTCATCAAAGGCACGCAAGAATCCGCGATTGTCAATGCCATCATTGTATTCCTGAAGGTTACAATTGTTCTCGTCTTCATCGCCGTGGGCTGGCAGTTTATTAACCCCGCCAACCACGAACCGTACTTTATCCCGGAAGGAACTGTTGGCCACGAATCGTTCAGGCAGCATGGGTTTGGGGGCGTCCTCGGCGGTGCCGCTATTGTATTCTTTGCCTTTATTGGATTTGATGCTGTCTCGACGGCCGCGCAGGAAGCCAAGAACCCCAAGCGCGACATGCCTATCGGTATTCTTGGTTCGTTGGTGTTCTGCACTATCCTCTACGTATTGTTCAGTTTTGTTCTTACCGGAGTAGCTCCTTGGACAGATTTCGCAGTTGCCGGCAAAGAAGCTTCTGTCGCCTATGCTATCCAGCACTATATGCCCGGATATGAGTGGTTGGCTACATTGATTTCGGTGGCGATTCTCGCCGGATTTTCCTCGGTGATCCTGGTGATGCTGATGGGACAGTCACGTGTATTCTACTCAATGTCCAATGACGGCCTCATGCCAAAGATCTTCTCCGATCTTCACCCCAAGTGGAGAACTCCTTATAAGTCCAACATGATTCTCTTTGTGTTCGTAGGCTTATTTTCTGCCTTTGTGCCCGGCACGGTAGCTGGCGACCTCACCAGCTTCGGTACATTGTTCGCATTCGTACTCGTTTGTGCCGGAGTTTGGGTTATGCGGGTGAAGAATCCCACTGCGGTTAGACCGTTTGCAACACCCCTGGTGCCCCTGGTGCCGATTCTCGGGATGCTTGTCTGCACGACACTTATTCTGTCATTGGACCCGAACACACAACTCGTTGCGCTGGGTTGGATGGTCTTTGGTCTCGTGATCTACTTTGCTTACGGGAAATCGCACAGCATCCTGCAAAAACAGCAGAATCCTCCTAATTGAGAATGGTGTCTGTAATGGTCAGCTGTAGACCTACCAGTTGAGTTTCATATTGGCGCAACGGCCGGGAGGCAGGACCTCCGGTCGGAGCGCCAGCGGTGAAACTAAACGTGGAGTTGCAGCAGGGATCCACGAGGTAAAGTGAAGACGAGTGTACGTTCACCGTGGCACATGCTTCATTCGGGCGGAAAGAACAGTTGCGCTCATAGGCGCGAAAGGTAGACGCGTCTAGCCGATACACAATCACTCCGCGCACCCCAATTGAATTAACTTCCTTATATCCGCCATTCAGGGTAAGCGGCTGATACTCCGGCGCGGACAGGTTGATAACGAAATTGGGAAAATTTACAATTGGAATTGGATCATCACTGAGATTGGGTTGGCACGAAAATCCCGCAGCGAGGAGAACGGCAATGCCTGTCTTCCGGAAAATCCTACCGAGTTTCGTAAACATAAAATCCGTTGCCCGTCTTCTTTCCCAATTTTCCTTCTTTCACCAATTGCTGCTGAATAGGATTGGGCGCAAATTTATTGGCCCGGTTAAAACCCTCATAAACCGATGTGGTGACTGACAGGTTGGTATCTACCCCGATCAGATCCATCAATTCAAAGGGGCCCATCCGAAATCCGGTCGATCGCATAAGTGCATCAATTTCGCCGACTGTTGCCACCTGATTCCCCAAGAGCAGTAAAGATTCCACATAAAAATGCCGGGCTACACGGTTAACGATAAATCCGGGAGAATCTTTCGCCAAAACGGCATTTTTTCCAATTGTCCTGGAGAACTGCCTGATGTAGTCCACTACCTCGGAACTGGTGTACCTGCCGGAAATTATCTCCACCAGTTTCATGCGATCGGCAGGATTGAAGAAATGTAATCCAATACACCGCGTAGGATCCTTCAATACGCTGCCGATCTGTGTCACCGAGATCGACGAGGTGTTGGTGGCCAAAATGGATTTACCGTTGGTTACCTCCTCCAGCTTTCGGAACAGATCCTGCTTGATGTCAAGTTTTTCAACCGCCGCCTCGATGATCAGGTCAACGTTCAGTTCGTCCAGGGAGTGCGCCGGGTGAATGCGTTTCAGAACGGCGGATTTTTCCTCCTCCGACAATTTGTTCTTGGCAACCGCTGCCGCAAGGTTTTCCCCAATGGTTCGAACAGCGCGTTCAACTTGATGCGAATTGACGTCAAAAAGTCGTGTGACGAACCCGGCCGATGCGCATACCTGGGCAATACCAAGTCCCATTGTCCCCGCCCCTACTACACCGACAGAACGGATGGCGTCCATCAGAGGACAGGTTTGAACTGCTTGAGGAACCGTACGTCATTCTCCGAAAAGAGTCGGAGATCGTTGATTCCGTAGCGGAGCATGGTCACCCGTTCGATTCCCATGCCGAAAGCGAAACCGGTAAACTCTTCCGGATCAATGTTCACATGGCGGAGTACATTCGGATGGACCATGCCGGAGCCCGCAATTTCAACCCAACCGGAGTGCTTGCAGATGTTGCACCCTTTGCCGCCACAGATGAAACAGGAAACATCAATCTCCGCGCTGGGTTCTGTAAAGGGGAAGAAAGAGGGCCGCAGTCGAATCTTGGTGTCTTTGCCGAACATCTCCTTGGCGAAGTGAAACAGCGTCTGTTTGAGGTCGGCAAAGCCCACATTTCGGTCGACGTACAGTCCCTCCACCTGGTGGAAGAAGCAGTGCGCCCGGGCCGATATGGCTTCATTTCGATAAACGCGGCCGGGCATAATCGCACGCAACGGGGGTCGTTGCTTCTCCATCAACCGAATCTGCACGTTGGAGGTGTGCGTACGAAGGAGCATGTCCGGATTGCGGTCAATAAAGAAGGTGTCCTGCATTTCCCGGGCCGGATGATTCTCGGGAAAATTCAATGCCGTGAAATTATACCAATCATCTTCGATTTCCGGACCATCGGCAACCGAGAATCCGAGTCGCTCGAAAATTTCAATGATCCGATAACGAGTGAGTGTAAGCGGATGAAGACTTCCCAGCGTATCGGGTACCGGGGGCAGTGTCAGGTCGATGTCTCCCCCACTTTTTCCGGTTGATTGCGACAGGCTGTCACTCCACTTCTTCCACTTGCTTTCTGCCATTTGCTTCAGCTCGTTGAGCGGCTTGCCCACCTCCTTCTTCTGCTCTCCCGGCAGTTGCTTCAATTCATCAAACAAGGTGGGAATGATGCCCTTTCGGCTGAGATACTTCAGGCGGAATGTCTCCAACTCATCGGCGTTGCCGGGCTGGGCAGACTGAATTTCCTGTTTGAGGAGTTGGACCTTTTCAAGCATGATGGGCGGTTCTATGCGGACTTTACGGTCATCCGCTGCAGGGCAAAATTAATCAACAGGCACGCGATTACAACAACAGGCAGCAACACCGTGTCGGGTTGGGCCCGCAAAGCTATGGCCAGGCCCATAAAGAATACATTCAGGAGCGCTATCCAGATGACGGCCCGTCCATGTGTCATCCCGGCCGCCAGAAAGCGGTGGTGAATGTGATTTCGGTCGGCATGGAAAGGAGACTGCAACTGCCGCAATCGTATCAAGATTACTCTAAATGTATCAAACAGTGGAACGATGAGAATGCAAAATGCGGTCGAGATAGATGCGGCAAATTTTGCCGGATGATCCGCCGACAGACTGGCGTTGAGGTTGATGAATCGAATGGCAAATACGGATAGCACAAGTCCAATGGTCAGGGCACCCGTATCACCCATGAATATTGACGACGGCTGCCAGTTAAAGATCAGAAATGCCACCAGCGCACCCGCAAAACAGAGCGCGATGAGTCCCGTGTACCGGTCGTCTGCTTCAATAAACCAAATCCCAAGGAAGACCAGCACAAGAACTCCTACAGCTCCCGCGAGTCCATCGATACCGTCAATAAGGTTGTAGGCATTGGAAACGATAATAACAGTTACAAAGCTTATCAGGTATGACATGTACTGGGGCAGCGGGTCATTGTTCCACTCATAAAATGAAACCAACAAGACTCTGTCAAGAAAGACGATGACGAGAACGGGAAGGAATTGACTGATCAATTTTTGTCTTGGCGTAAGCGCCAGCACATCATCTCGAAGTCCGATCAGAAACATGAGCGAAATGGAAATGAAGAAGTACTTGCGCTCGATCCATTGATGCAGAGGCAATCCCATCAGCAGTGCCAGGATTGCGCCAATCATGATGGCAACCCCGCCCATGGAAGGCACTGAGCTTGCGTGGATTTTGTGCGTTCCGGGCGGATCAAACCAGTTCATGCCCTTGAATATCTTGATGACCAGGGGGAACAGCAGGATGGATATCACAAAGGATATTGCCGGGAATACGAAAAGGCCCAGGTCATTCATTCGGGAGTGAACTTACAACGATCTGTCGAATTTCCAGCGTAAGGGCAGACTCAGTACGCCTTTTCGCTGCCGCGGATGAGGCTCACCACCGTAAGCACCACGATTTTCAGGTCCAGCCAGAATGACCAGTTCTCGATGTAAAACCGATCCAGCCGTATTCGGTTCTCCATGTCGGCCAAATCCTTTGTCTCTCCGCGGTAACCCATGCATTGCGCAAGGCCGGTGATTCCCGGCTTCACATAATGTCGCGAAAGCAAATTCGATATCAGCGGCATGAAGTGTTCATTCAATTTGATGGGATGAGGGCGGGGTCCGATGATTGACATCTCTCCTTTCAAAACGTTGAGGAATTGCGGGAGTTCATCGATGCTGCTCTTCCGGAGAAACTTCCCGAGCCGGGTTATTCGGTCGTCATTTTTTGTGGCTTGCCTGAATTCTTTGCTTCCTTCCACCACCATGGTTCTGAATTTGATGCAGAGGAAGGGCTTGTTATTTCGTCCATTGCGGGACTGGAGGTAAAATACTGGTCCCCGGGAATCCAACTTGATCAACAAGCCCATGATGGGGATGAGCCACCATAGCACCAGGAGCGTGAATAGGAGAGAAAAGATGAGATCGAATGCTCGCTTGATAAATTGATTTTGCGGCTCATCCAATGCAAGCGCTGAAATTTCGTGGCCAGGGGTTTGATCATCGCCGCTCAATAGGCTCCGTTGACCGGCAACACCACCCGATGAATCAACAACAATCTTTACGCTGATCAGCGAATTCAAGCCATACTGTACTAACTCCCTCAACTCCTCGGGCTTCACATTTGGAACACAATAAAATATCTGGTGAATCTCCTTTTCGGCTGACAATGCCTGAATCTTTTGCATCACCCCAGAATCCAGGTCGAGGGTGCCGACGAACCGGTAGCCTTCCCCGGGGTTCGTCAGAAAGTGTCGTCGCACATCCCGGGCCAGGTCATTGTTGCCGATGATCACGTAATTGCGCAACACATTTCCGGTAACAATCCGGCGAACATAGAGCAGGAAGAGACGGAAAAGAAAGAAGAGCGGGGTAAAGATCAGGTAGATTGTCAGGATCTGTCCCAGGGAATATGATTTTTGAAAGAAGATGATCAAAGAGACTATTACCAGCAGATGAATGGCCAGGAAGATGAGTTGGCTCTTGGCTACTTTGGATACGGTCCAACTCTTTGTTATGGCGTATGGATTTGCAACCAGCACCAGGAACAACCACGCCAGGTTCGAATACACAACCAGGTAGATAAGATTGATAACCTCACCGGGTTCGTATTGGCTTTTGTAGGACAAATAGAAGGCCAGGTTAAGGAAGCAGATATCTGCCACGAACAAAATGACTTTCATTGAATAGGACATGGCGAATCAGCTTCCTCCTACTTGGAGACTTTGTTCATCCGAATAATACTTGACCATCACCATCTGGTGCAGCAGTCCAAAAAGCACCACGCCCTGGTACCGGCCCAGGAAGACTTCGGTGATTCCATATACGACAAAAGGAAACAACACAAGTATGCCGAATGGCCACCCCCGCCTTCCATACAAATAAAGCGGTCGAACCAACAGGATCAGCAGTGCCGTCAGCCCAACCAAGCCGTTCATGAAGAACGTCTGGATGTACTGGTTATGTGCATTGGCGCTTCGTTCGGCATAATTGGCCATGTTGTGGCTCCGATAGTACTCATTGAGTACAGTGCTATAATCACCCGTTCCAATTCCAAACAGCATGTCGGGATTCGCATGAATGCCAGATTCCCAAAGCGTCCACCGTTCCCAGTAGTCATTCTGAGCGCCAATAAGATTCCATTCAGGATAACTCCTCATGATGAGCGTGTAGAGAAATATTAGAGACATCATGAAGACGGCTATTGCCAATACGAGTCTCCGCTCGCCTCCTTGCTCTCCGAGTAAATACTTGAGCAGGAAGAAGCCGAGTATCAATTGCAGGCTGATAAAGGTGGTTTGAGCCCCTGTTAATAGGAGCAGAAAAAAAAGAAACCCCATCGTCGCCAAGAAGAATGGAATGGAAACGGCATGCTCATAATACAAGAGGTAAAGGCCACAGGTGATGGCCAAAATGATATAATACGCCAGGTAGGCCGGCTGCGCATCAATGGCGGCAGTGAACTGCTCAAAGAAGAATAACTGCAAACCGCCGCCATTAAAATATCCGTTAGCCGCATTGAACAGGCACAGTAACCCAGCCACCCAAATCCCTGCTGCAAAGGGATAAAAGAAGTTCCTTTGCAAATCGATTGTCCTGACGAAGAAGCCAAGTACAAAAGCGCTTCCCACCATGCTAAGATCTCTTTCGAGTACGTGCATGCCTTGAATTTGATCCGTACTGTAAATCAACCCCGCCACGAGAATCCCATAGAAGAGCAGCAAATCCCAGGTGGATCGGAACCCATCACGAGGGAATTTTATTGGCAGCAGGAAAGGCGTGGCCCCGACCAAAAGAATCAGTGCTCCGGAGCTAAGTCGCTGAGAGAACGGGATTGTAAAGACAAAGAGGGCGAACAACCCGTCAAAAATCTTCTGCTTTGTGGATTTGACTGTGCTTCCCATTGTTAACACCTTGAACAGCAACCGGCACGTATGCTAGCTTTACCTTTTAGCAACAGACCGTGCCCATGTCCCTTCCATCTACGGTCTGCTTTCCCGTTTGCCCCATAATCTGATCTTCTCCCGAAAGGCTAACGCTAAAAATACAGAATTCGTAACAAGGTAGCGGGTAAAAAGGCGCCGGGGCTCCTGAAGCAGCCTGAACAACCATTCCAATCCGAATCGCTGCATGAATTTCGGCGCTCGCTTTGATATGCCGGCATATACTGGAAAAGCTCCGCCTACGCCCAGCAACACAGCGCGAATTCGGTGACTATTCCTGGCCATCCATTTTTCCTGTTTGGGGCAACCCAGCGCCACAAAAACAATATCGGCGCCCGACGCATTTATTTGTTCGACATACGAATCTTCATCCAATGATTTATCAAATGGAGGCGAAAAGGTACCCGCTATCGTTAAATCCGGATAGAGGCGATTGGTCTTGATTCGAATACGTTCCAAGAGGTCGACAGTCGTCCCAAAGAAGTAAACCTTCAATCCATTGAGGGCAGCCAACCGAATTAGATCAGGAAAAGCATCCATTCCGGCAATCCGTTCTTGTCTCACACGCGAAATTGACCGAAGCCAACCCAGCAGCGGGACACCATCCGCTACCACCATCGACGCGCGATTTACCTGACCTGCAAAATCCGGATGACGATAGGCTTCTATTGCCATATGGACATTGGCAAAGCAAACGAAGCGGGACTCTCTGTTCCTGGCCCATTCAATTATTCTCGATAAAGCATCATGGTAGGATATGAGATCCAAATTCAGTGAAATAACCTGTGCGGTGGGTCTGCCCATTGTCTTGTCCGGGTGAATTATCTCACAAAATCACTTGGCTGAATCATTAACGATGTGTAGCGGCAAAAAAATATCCAATCCCTCTTCAATGGTACAGAACCGCGCTCCACTACTGCCTGCAATGCTTTCCCAAATCAGCTGCAAAATACTGAATTCTCACCACGAATAGTGATTCATGGGTGCGGATAGCGATTTAGCCGCCCATTGGATCCCGAATCGTTACCTTTGCGGAGCTTGCCTTTACTTGCACTCCGTTCAAATGAAAATAAAGTTCAGCAGCATTGTCTTGGTGTTGATTTTGCTGTACGGCATTAACTACTTCATTTTCGAGCGGGTCTTTTTCTTTAACGAGCTCATAAGCCTCCTTGGGTTTCTGCTTTTCCTGCGCACTTCGTTCCTGCGCCCGTGGCGATTTCGAATACCTCACAGCCTCATTTACAAACTCGTGCTGGTATTCATCGGCGTTGGATTGCTGCATGCCGTCATTGGGTTGTTCATCAAGACGAACTGGTATTACTACTTTCGAAACCTGAGCATCCTCTATTCAGTCTTTGGTTTCTTTCTGGGATTTTACCTCTATCATGAACAGTTTCATTTCTACCGCCGGCTGCGTGGCCTGATTTATGGATATGGACTCCTTGCCTTCTCAACCGGCAAGTTCGGGCTGATCGACCGCAGTTCATTCACTTTTTGGTTAGCCCTGATTCAACGCCGTTGGAATTTGCTGCCCGTACTCTTACTGATGGCAGTCCTCGGATTATACCTACTCGCCTACACCTCGCTTACTGTATTCATCTCCGGCGCCGCTATTCTTGCGTTTTTGTCCATCCGGAGATACAGCAGCTTTGTATTCCTTTCATTTATCGGCGCAACTGCCATCGTGGTGATTTTTGTCCTGGCCATCCCCTACCTGCGCACGTACAGCGTCAATCCAGATCTCTTTTTTGGGGATGTGGTCTATGTATACAATCAACATCCCTGGTTCAACCTGGATCATAACTCCAGCTGGAGAATGATCCTCTGGTACCGCACTTTGGTGGAAGCATTTCCACAAAACCTCCTGGGACTCGGTCTTGGCACTCCGCTGCTTCCCTATCATCCGAATGTAACCACGACCGACCTTGGTCACCCTGACGAATACATCGCACATGTAATTGGTGCACACAATACGTTTGTAACCGTTTATGCCCGGCTGGGTCTCCTGTCGATTATCCCCTTGGTTGCCATTTACCATCGGTCACTCAAAGAATTCTTTGTTCATAAAGCCTATTACCTCACCAACCGAAATGACGGCGGCGTATTTTTCGGATTCATCACCATAACCATCGTGGGATTTTTTAACCTTCTCATTGAAACACCCACATTGGCCAGCCTGTATTGGGTCTCCATGGGATTTATGGCCCGCGCCATTTATGCAAGACAATTTGAAAATCGTGAAGTGCAAGATTTGTAGTTCTGAAGCTTCGGAAGTTTTCCAGGCCACTGTGCTGAAGAAGTACAAAGTGGGGTATTTCAAATGCCCGACATGCGGCTTTATTCAAACCGAAAACCCGCATTGGCTGGAGGAAGCCTACCAAGCATCCATCAATCTGTCGGACACAGGAATTGTGTTAAGAAACCGTCGAGCAGCGCGGATTGCCACATCCCTCATCCTGCTTTTCTTCAACCGCCGCGCCCGGTTTCTGGACTACGCGGGAGGGTTCGGATTATTTACCCGGATGATGCGCGACAATGGATTTGATTTCTTCTGGAGCGATCCCTTTACGCGGAATGAACTCGCCCGTGGGTTTGAAGCTACTCCGGGCTCACGCTATGAACTCGCGACTTCTTTTGAAAGCTTCGAACACTTTAACGACCCCATCGGGGAGACCAGGAAGATTCTCGAATGGTCTGACAATATTCTCGCTACCACAGAACTCCTTCCTCAAGGGGTGCCGGCCAGCAATTGGTGGTACTATGGATTTGAACACGGTCAGCACATTTCATTCTACACGCGTGAAGCTTTCCTGTCCCTTGCCGGAAAACTGGGGATGAACTATTACAACGTCGATAATTTCCACCTTCTCACAAAAAAACCAATTCCCGCCTGGGGAAAAGCTCTTCTAGGCCTTCCGTTTGCAAAATACTTTCTCTACTTCCTCTCTTTTCCCCTTTCCCTGCTGCTCACTTCCAAAACGTTTACGGATATGTCCACCCTTAAGGGATAATGGCGGTGAAGGGATTGCTTGTCAAAGCAGGCGCATTACATCCTCTACCTGAATCTCCTGCATGCAGCTTTTGGCTGGAAAAGCGCACGTAAGTTGAAGACATGGGTGACAGGGAAATTTTTCAACCTTGTGAACGTATTTGCCTTTTGAGTTTGCCGGCTTCCACATGGAAGAATCACCAGGACCGAACAACGCAATTACTGCCTTGTCCATGCATACGGCCAGGTTCATTGGGCCGCTGTCCAGCCCGAAAAATTGCGAGCAATCGGCCAACAGGGTTACTAGCTCATCCAGGGTAGTCGTCTTGAATATGACGTTGCCTTTGTCGCCGACCAGCTGGGTAAGCTGCTGAAGAATTGCCTGCTCTCCCGGCCCTCCGATTACCGTCACTTGATCATAGCGGTAGCGGATTCGGTGAATTAGATCGGACCATTTTTCCACGGACCAACGTTTGAATTCCCAACCTCCACCGACATGGATAACCAATGAATTTTTGGTTGGGACAGACGGAAGGGAATCATTCACGAAGCAAGGGAAGGACAAGGGAAATACCTGATCCTCCCGAACACCTAGTTTCGTAAGAAGAAATGCATTCCACTCATACCGGTGCGGGTAAGGAGAATGGCCGGCGGGATGCGTCAGGAGCCACCCCTTCAGTCGAATATCAGATTGGAGATAGCTCGTGTAGCCCAACCGATAGCGGCAGCCTGCCGTTGCCATGAGAATTTGCGAACGGACATCTCCGCGAGTGTCAATCGCCAGGTCAAATTTTTCCTTTCGAAGTTTCCAGGCAAACCGCATGGCCTTGAAAAGCCTCGAAATCGTAATATGTTTTCTCCCATGATCAGACCATGGAATATCAACGCTGAGGACAGCGGCTATTCGGCGATCGTAGGTCATTATTGCACCGCTGGAAGGTTTGGTCAGCAGGAAGATTTGAGCGGCCGGGTACGTCTGCTGGAGTGGCTTTAACATGCATAACAGGGATAGCACATCGCCCATTTGAAACGGTTCGACAAGAAGAATCTTTGTTATCCCCTGTGGCTCACCAGCGCGGTGTTTGGTAAATGGATACAAGAAAACAAAGGAGACCAGTTCCAACAGCCGGCTGGCCAATACTTTTTTTTGCCCGTACACAATTCCCATAGTCAGATGTGTCTATTGGTGGGTTCTTCCTTAGCGGGACGCTTACCGGTTTCCAGTAAAAGAAAAATGGAAGTGACTACAGCAAGGACAAGGTTGCCCTTGTTTGTTTCGAGTGCAGATTCTGTCAGCATGGACAGATAAATATGGCTAAAGAAGCGATCCATAAGACCAAACCGGCAAATCCAAAACAGACCAGTGTCTGGATATATTGATTATGCGTGTTATAGCGATTATACAGGGCAGCCAGGTAGAATTTTCTGTTTGTATATGCCGCTTGCAGGGCGTGTTGTGCGTCGCCCGTACCGACGCCAAATAACGGGTTCTCCCGGATTACATCGATGGAGCATGTCCAAATTGCCTTCCTGACAGAAATCCCATTCCATTCATTCGTCCACGCTGCCTCATCGTCCAACGGTATAGTGTTTCGACGAGTATCAAACAGCAGCTCGTTCACCTTCATACGAAGGGGTTCAACCCACAACACTGCGGCTATCGAAAGAATCGCTGCCGCTGCGATCATTATGACTCGGTGAATATTGCTTCTTACATGCCTTATCACCAAGAACCCCAGAAGTAAAAGCCATATGATCAGGACTTGCTGGACGCTAAGTAAAAAGGTGAAAATCACAAGGCACCCTATAAGGAGCCATCCCGTGATTCCAGACAACATCCAGGAAAACAGAACCACCTTGCCTCGCATCGCTTCAACCAAAATGAGCTGGCTCAGCACACAGCAGACTGCGAATATGTATGGGTAAATGTCGATCGCTTGCGCCAGTCCATGAGAAGAAAATCGGGCCACATCACCCTGCTGAGACCATGCCCACATCGCCTCAACCAGACTATAAAAGCACGAAACAAGTACTCCTGCTACAAAAAGACTCAACGCTATTTTTGAATTCCGTTGGCGATCAACCTGGGCTGTGAAATAAATCAACGGCAAAACAAACAGAAGCGCCTTCTGTTGCAGTCTAAAAGAGCCTTCATCAAGGTCGGTGGTGTAGACCATTCCGGCCACCGCGATCCAGAAGATTGAGGAGACAAGAAATACATTCTTGATTCCCGCAAAAGATTTCGGAACAGCCAAAGCCCAAAAAAGCAACAGAAGGATAGTAAGTACAGAATTGATAATGGGCGGCAGCAGAACAGTAAACGCAATCGCTCCCGTCAGGAAAGTGAAAATCCTGCTTGTCGTTGTCTCAGGCAATTGAATAACGTGATACGTCCGCTCACTCATGATGGTCCACGATCGATTCGGTGGGTCGCCAAGTCAAGGCTCGATGGTGCAGCAATAATAGGACTAAACCCATCAGCATGAAAGAGAGCCCGTAAGTAAGAATAGATTCCTGAAAAAAGGAATGAAAGAGAAAAGGGATCACGAGTGTGGGCAGGCATTTGATGAGGAAAACAACTCTCTTGAAGGCTTCCTCTTTGGTTATGAATTGCCAGGCTGCACCAATGGAAAAGAACAATTCGCCGATCAATACACTAAATAGGATGCTGTCTGTGCCAAATCCCAAACCAGTGGAAAGAACCAAGGCAAGTAAGGCTGAGCAGACGGCTGCGCTGACTACCCAGAGAAACTGCCGGTCTTGTCGCTCCAGCAAAGCCCGGGTTACCACACTTGAAAACAAGCTGTACACAAGAGTAGAGATGCCAAGCAGGAGGAATGTCAATTGCCTGTCCAGCAAGTTTGATCCAAAAAACAATCCGATAAATGTCTGAGGAAAAATCCACGTAGAGCCGAGGATAAACAACGCCAGCATCATGGCAATTTGGTCCGTTTGATAACACACGCGATTGTCCTTCATCTGGTTCATGAAGCCTTGGTGAACGACACGGATAGCGCCCTTGTATACCACATAGAATTTGAGGGCCATATACGCTACCGCCAGGAGATCAGCTGTCACGAAGAAGCGAGCAAAGAACAGAATACCCAACCCGAAGAAGAAAAGTCCGAGATTGATGATCCCAATAGGAAGTGTCTTGGCGAAAAGTTTCAAGGATGAAGGTGCAGGTTTCCATCCGTGGGGTATTCGAAGCTTGCCGGTAATCAGGAAATTCGTCGTCAGATAGACCAACGCACTGGTTCCCAGATAGACTTCCGGCACGTAGGGCTGGCCTGCGTAACTGGCTGCCATCGCCACGACCAGTGGAATGACGGCCCGCAGGAAGGCTATCATGGCCCCGGCAATGGGATAGCCCCTCGCATACAAAGCATAGTCGCTGCTGGATGCCAGTATGGGTGCAATGAGGAAGCAGGCATACGTCCAGTCATAGAAGACCAATAATGCAGCGGGCAAAACCAGGATGGACAGTGTAACCCGCGCCGTTTGCACTTCATTCAAAGCAGACTTCCAGTCCGATGTAAACGCGGTATTCCGAATCGCTTCCGTTTGAATGCCAAATCCAATAACATAAATCAATGTTTGGATCAGGGTCTCGACTTCACCGATTTGTGCAACGTCTGCTAATCGGCCGACGCCGGCGAGGTACTTCAGTCCAAAAATATTGATGAGATGCCCGATTCCCGTAATAGCAAACAGCAAGGCAACTCGGCGAATCATGATGGTGAATTTCCCAATACCGGTCCTGCGAAAGAGGCGGCTTGTAAAACTAAGCAATTGGCAATACTATTTCATGAACCTCCGCCTTTTGATAACTTGCAGGTGCTAACGCCTTCCTCATGACTTCACCTGCTTCCGAAGAAATCGATCTGCAGTCACTTGCCGTCAGCATGCTTCGCTTCGTTCAGCGAAATGCTGTTCTCATGCTGGGCTCGGCTATTGTCGGTGCGCTGCTGGGATTAGGCAACTATTGGATGACGCCGCCAGTCTATGAATCACAAATGATTCTGATATCGGACAGCCTTACGAGTTCGTACGGCGACCAACTGGCAGGAACCATTAACAAACTTATCGGCGAAGGAAACACGGCAGCCTTGAGCGAAAAACTTGCGCTGTCCCCGGCGGAGTCAGGTGAACTGAATTGGGTTAATATCGAACGTGCAGCAAATAACAAAGTCTCTTCAGCCGATGTCACCTTTGTGGTTACCGTACGGGTTCGCAACAATTCAATTCTTCCCAATCTCCAGAAAGGACTTCTCCAGTATTTCCAAAGCAATGAGTGGGTCAAAACACGTGTTCGCCAGCAGGAAGCCACCTACAAAGCCTTGATTGCAAAATTGGATCAGGAAATCAGGTCTTTGGATAGTTTGAAACTCCGGCTGCTCCAGGGAAAATCTGTATTGAATGCCGGCGGAGGAATGCTGCTGGTAGAGCCGACCAATATCTATTCAAAAATTATTGAACTGAGTCAACTGCGCATGAATTACAGCAACTCCCTTGAACTTCAGGGAAGCATGCAGCTCATTGAAGGGTTTACAGCGTTCAATCAACCCGTTGCTCCAAAACTTCGTCCTCCAGTTATCGTCGGACTTGCTGCCGGATTGCTGGCAGCGTTGAGCTTTCTGCTGCTAAGACACCTGGTGCGGCAAGCTAAACAAGCATGACCCGTTTCGGGTCACATCAAAAATAGGATTCTAATTCCTTGAGGATGGGCCATACCTTATCCGGTTCCGAGATGAGCGGCGTGAGGCCGGAGGGGATCCTCCAGTTGATATTCAATTGTGGGTCATTGTAGCGCAGTCCACGCTGCAATTGCGGAGCGTACGGCGCATCCGACTTGTATAATACTTCTGCCGAGTCTGTCAGAACGGAGAACCCGTGAGCAAAACCCTTGGGCACCAATAATTGAAGTTTGTTGGCAGCAGACAATTCCACACCATACACCTTTCCAAATGTTTGCTTGTTCTTCCGAAGATCCACCACCACATCCCAAATGCCGCCGGAAAGCACTCTAATTAGTTTGGCCTGGGCTACAGGTGGAGCTTGAAAATGCAGCCCACAAATGTCAAATCGAGTCCCAACTTTTCAAACACTGGTTTGCTGTACGACTCAAAGAAATATCCCCTGGCGTCCGTGTGAATCACGGGCTCAATCAGCCACAAGTCGTCGAATCCGGTGTTGATCAATTTCATGGATGCGCCTAGTTCATCCTGAATGCGTGCACCATTTCAATCGAAGTCCGGGCTTCAGCGATTCCAAACCCTTTTCCCTCCAATATCTGGCGGTAGCACGCCGTGTGCAGATCTGTGAACCCATCGCTGAATTCGATTTCCTTTCCTTCGATTTTTAACGAACGAAATGTGCGCTTGCCGGCAGCCGCTACAGGGGCCGGGAGATGGGCTGCATTGATGCTCAGTTTCCACGTCACGGTTGCCCGTTCAAGATGCAATGTCCCTGAAGCATGATCGTCATGAATATCGGCCACGGAATCTCCCGCAGGCTTTCCAAAAATCCAGGTCAACATATCGAAAAAATGGATTCCGATATTGGTGGCTATTCCTCCTGATTTTGACTCGTCGCCCTTCCAACTGCGATGATACCAATGACCCCGAGAGGTGATGTACTCCAGCGAAACAACGTAGTGCTTGTCCTTGGGTCCTCTTGCAATTTCATCGCGGAGATTCTGTATCGCGGGATGAAGCCGCAGTTGCAGAATCGTGTATACGCGGTGGTTTGTTTCCTTTTCAATTTCAGCCAACGCATCCAGGTTCCACGGGTTTAAGACGAGCGGCTTCTCGCAGATCGCTTCTGCCTGATGGCGCAGGGCGAAGCGAATATGCGAATCGTGCAGGTAGTTTGGCGAGCAGATGGAAACATAGTCAATCTTCTTTCCCTGTCTGCGCAGCTTGTCGAGGTGCCTGTCGAACCGCTCAAACTCCGTAAAAAAATCTGCTTCCGGAAAGTAAGAGTCCATAATCCCGACGCTGTCAAATTTGTCCAGCGCCGCTACCAGGTTGTTCCCGGTATCCCGTATCGCCTGCAAGTGCCGTGGAGCAATGAAGCCGGCGACTCCGATCAAAGCAAAGTTCTTCATAGTTTTCTTACAGCTCCGTTAAGAAGCTCATATTGTTCGCCACTCTCGTCGCAGGTAGCCTTGCCGGACTTATCAAATGTCAGCCGGTGACCGCGCTCACTCATCCAGCCCATCTGGCGACCTGGATTTCCAACCACCAATGCGTAATCGGGAACATCCTTTGTCACGACAGTACCAGCCCCGACAAAAGCGAATCGACCGATGGTATGGCCACATACGATTGTTGCATTTGCGCCGATCGTGGCTCCCTTCTTCACTAGGGTGCGTTCGTACTGGCTGCGTCGATCCACTGCGCTGCGCGGATTACTCACATTGGTGAATACCATGGATGGCCCCAGGAATACATCGTCCTCGCAAATAACACCCGTGTAAATGGAGACATTGTTCTGCACTTTCACGTTTGCACCCAGGATCACATCAGGTGAAACCACAACATTCTGTCCGATGTTGCACCGCTTTCCAATCCGGCAGTTAGGCATGATGTGAGTGAAATGCCAGATCTTTGTTCCCTCTCCTATTTCACAGCCCGGATCAATTACGGCCGTTTCGTGTGCATAGTAAGGAGTCTCTTTCATCATTATCCAAATCGGGCAATTGCCTCGCAAATATAGGACAACTGATCCTCATCCATTTCCGTGTGCACCGGCAAGGAAAGTACCGTCCGGGAAAGTTCTTCCGTGACGGGAAATGATCCAACGCCAAACCCCTCCCGGCGGTAAGCGGTCTGCAGGTGCAGCGGGATTGGATAGTAAATCATCGAAGGAATTCCCTTATCCAGCAGATAGGACTTCAGTTGATCACGGTTGATCCCATTAACCCTTAGGGTGTACTGGTGAAAAACGTGCGTGGAGTATGGAGTCCGTAAAGGTGTTTTCAAGAAACTTACTTTGGCGAGGTGTGCATCGTAGAAATCTGCCACAGCCCTGCGCTGGGCAGCATATTCATCGAGATACCTTAGCTTGACCTGAAGAATGGCAGCCTGCAATGTGTCGAGTCGGCTGTTGACCCCGATCGTATCATGATGATATTTTTTCTGCTGGCCGTGGTTGGCAATCATCCTGAGCCGTTCGGCCAGCTTGGCATCCCGGGTGATCATGGCCCCGCCGTCGCCGAATGCACCCAGGTTCTTCGATGGAAAAAACGATGTTGTCCCAACCGTTCCAAGGGTACATCCTTTCACCGTTTTTCCACCCGATAAGTAATCCGCGCCCAACGATTGTGCACCATCTTCAATCACATAGAGTCCATACTGCGCGGCGATGTCCAGAATTGGTTTCATATCTGCGCATTGGCCATACAGATGAACGGGTACAATGGCTTTCGTTCTCTTGGTAATCAATTTCTCAATCCCTGAAGGATCAAGCGTAAACGAATTCGGGTTGACCTCTGCGAAAACCGGAACAAGTTGGAGCAGGGCAATTACTTCCGCGGTGGCCACATAAGTGTGTACCGGCAAAATGACTTCATCGCCCGGTTTCAGTTCAAGCGCCATCATGACAATCTGAAGAGCATCCGTGCCATTGCCGCAGGATACGACATGTGCCTCATCCAGAAAATGGGAAAGCGCTAACTCAAACTCCCGAACCTGCGGGCCCTGGATAAATTCGGTGGCCTCCAGCACTTGCTGGATGGCCCGGTCAACTTCGGGTTTAATCCGCTGGTACTGGCCCAGCAAGTCCACCATCTTAATGGGGCGCATGAGCTAATTTTTTTTCCCAGTTCCATGCATCGCGCAGAGCGTCCTCGGTGGTAAGCTGTGTTTTCCACTTAAGGTCGCGGTTCGACTTTGATGGATCCGCATAGACCTTCTCAATATCTCCCGGGCGCCGAGGGCCGATGGAATAATTCACCGATACGCCAGTGACTTTAACAAACGTATGGATTAGCTCAAGTACTGAACACGGCACTCCACTCCCCAGGTTGAAGGCTTCGAACCGTTTGGGAAGGCGGTCCATTTCCGTCAATGCCGACACATGTGCCTTGGCTAAATCAACCACATGAATGAAATCGCGCAGGCAACTGCCGTCCGGGGTATTGTAGTCATTTCCAAAGACAGTAAGCGCCTTCCGCTTGCCAATGGCCGTTTGGGTAACGTAGGGAACGAGGTTGTTGGGCACCCCGATAGGCAATTCACCAATTGCACCGGTAGGATGGGCACCGATGGGATTGAAATATCGAAGGGAAACAACCCGCAACTCCGAAAAGGCATTGACAGCGTCTTCAAGAATACGCTCGCCCATCTGCTTGGTAGCTCCATACGGTGACTCGGGTCGCTTAAACGGCGCCGCCTCGGTAACCGGTATAACATCGGGTTGTCCGTACACTGTGCATGATGATGAAAAAACAAACCGATGCACTTTCCTTGAAAGCATCACTTCCAGCAGGCTCAGCAACGAATCAATATTATTGCGAAAATAGAGCAGCGGTTTTTCAACAGATTCGTTGACCGACTTGAATGCCGCGAAATGAATAACCCCTGAAATGTCACTGTGGTTTTGAAAAACCCTGGCTAACTCCTCTTTGTCTGCACAATCAATCGGATAGAAGGGCAACTTCGTCCCCGTTATCTTCTCCACACCAACCAACAATTCCTTCGAGCTCCGCGAAAGATCATCAACCACCACAGGCCGATAGCCCGCCGCCACCAGCTCAACGAGGGTATGTGCCCCAATGTAGCCCGCGCCGCCGGTGACCAAAACTGTTTTTGACGACATAGTATCTACAGACGTGCGGTTACCAATGATTTGTCAAGAACACCCTTGACATCGTAAACAACCGTCTTTTTGGTTTTCAATGTGTCCCAGGACAACCGCTTGAATTCCTGGTGAGCGACAGCCAATACGATCGCGTCATAATTCCGGCCCGGTTCCTTCATCAGTGTGAGACCATATTCGTGCATGACTTCATCCTGGCTGGCATGCGGATCGCAAACCTCCACTTGGAGTCCATAGGTCTTCAATTCATTAATTACATCCACCACTTTGCTGTTTCGGATGTCGGGGCAGTCTTCTTTAAAAGTGAGTCCGAGGATCAACACCCTACCACCCCGAATGGGCAGATCGGCTTGTGCCATCAGTTTCACTACGCGCGAAGCAATGTGGATGCCCATGTTGTCATTGATTCGACGGCCGGACAGAATCACTTCGGGACGATAGCCTAATCCTTCGGCCTTATGAGTCAGGTAGTAAGGGTCTACGCCAATGCAGTGACCACCGACGAGTCCGGGTTTGAAGGGGAGAAAATTCCATTTTGTCCCTGCCGCCTCGAGAACTTCATGCGTATCAATGCCCAGGCGCTCGAAAATAAGGGCCAATTCATTGACAAAGGCAATGTTGAGATCGCGCTGGGAATTCTCAATGACTTTGGCGGCCTCAGCCACCTTGAGTGAGGAGGCTAAATGAGTGCCCGCTTTGATAATTTTTCGGTACAAGGCATCAACCCGTTGGGCCACTTCCGGTGTGCTCCCGCTGGTTACTTTTCGGATGGTTACCAATCGGTGTTGCTTGTCGCCCGGGTTAATACGCTCCGGAGAATATCCGCAGAAAAAATCGACATTGAATCGGAGACCGCTGGTCTTCTCCAGAGTTGGAACGCATACCTCCTCGGTACATCCTGGATACACCGTTGACTCGTAAATTACGATGTCCCCTTTCTTGAGAGCCTTTCCCACCGTTTCGCTGGCTTTCACCAACGGTTGAAGATCCGGCTTCTTGTATTGATCAACCGGCGTTGGAACGGTAACAATAAAATAATTGACACCGCGGAGGTCATCAATGTTGGTTGTGAAGGAAAGTTGTTTGGCTTCGGCCAACTCGCCGGCATCCACTTCCAGCGTGCGATCAACTCCCCTCCTTAGTTCATCGATGCGTTCGCGGTTGATATCAAACCCAACCGTGTTGGTTACTTTGCCAAATTCCACCGCCAAGGGCAATCCCACATAACCCAATCCAATAATGCCGATGTTTTCCATAGGTGACTACGCCTTGTAATAGGATCGATACCAATCTACAAACTTATCAATTCCCTCTTCAATGCTTACCGAAGGGCGAAAGTTGACCGTTTCCTCGAGGTCGGCCACATCGGCATAAGTTGATTCCACATCACCGGGTTGAATGGGGAGAAAATTCTTGATCGCTCGCTTGCCCAGTTTATGCTCGAGCACTTCGATGAAGTGCAACAAATCCACAGGTTGATTGTTGCCGATATTATAAATACGATAAGGAACAAAACTGGAAGCAGGATTCGGCTTCTGCGCATCCCATAGAGGATCTGCCTGTGGAGCCTTCCCCATCAACCGAACAATGCTTTCAACAATATCAGCGACAAATGTGAAGTCCCGCTTCATTCGACCGTAGTTGTACACGTCGATTGGATGGCCATCCAGGATAGCCTTGGTAAAAAGAAAGAGCGCCATATCCGGCCGGCCGTACGGACCATATACCGTGAAGAAACGAAGTCCGGTGGAGGGAATTCGGTAAAGATTTGCATAGGCGTGGGCCATCAACTCATTCGCCTTCTTACTTGCCGCATACAGCGCCAGCGGATGGTCCACATTATCACGGGTGGAGAAGGGAATTTTCCTATTGGCGCCGTACACCGAGCTTGAAGAGGCAAAAATCAGGTGCTGGGGCATTTGTTGACGACACGCCTCCAGAATATTCAAAAAGCCATGAAGGTTGCTGTCGAGATAGGCGTAGGGATTCTGCAATGAATAGCGAACGCCGGCTTGTGCAGCCAGATGGACAACATAGGCAAACTGGTGTGCAGAGAACAGCTTGTCCAAGGTCAATTTGTCCGTAATGTCAATTCGTTCAAATTGAAAATTAGGGTGCTTTGCCAGCAACTTGAGCCGATCCTCTTTCAACTTCACATCGTAGTAAGCATTGAGGTTGTCAAGCCCAACTACCGTCTGACCTACGTTTAGAAGACGAAGGGCAAGATGGAAGCCGATGAATCCGGCAGCGCCGGTAACCAGTGTCTTTTGCATGCCTTGGCGGGGCACAAAACTAAGCATAAGGCC
Source organism: Cyclobacteriaceae bacterium (assembly GCA_044221195.1). GTDB lineage: Bacteria > Bacteroidota > Bacteroidia > Cytophagales > Cyclobacteriaceae > ELB16-189. The sequence goes on along the minus strand of JBGAPO010000003.1, from coordinate 2,820 downwards.
ATAATTAATCGTTCCTTGAGCCCATTTTGTCCCCATTGACATCTATTTTTACAATCTGATTTTACGCTACCAGGCCGCGTCAACAACATGAGAGAGCTGCTTCTCTACCAGTTTCGTTCCGAGTTTCGCAAGAAGTCCATCTTCTTCAGCCTCGCTCTCTACCTGGTTTCCCTCGTGTTCATCAATTACCTGGCCCTGGGTATTCAAAACCGGTCGCTTGCACCTGCTGTCTGGAGCGCCCTGTTTTGGATGGCCGTACTGTCAACACTAGTCAACGCCATCGCCAAAAGTTTTATCAACGACCGCCCGGGAACCATGGGCTATCTATACAGTCTGGTGGCCCCCGAGAAAATTATTGCGTCAAAAATTGTCTACGGATTTCTTCTGTGTTCAGGAATTTCACTGGCCGGGTATGTCTTCTTCGGGTTGTGGCTGAACAATCCCATCCAGGACGTTCCGCTATTTCTTCTCACGCTGTTGCTTTCGTCGTTCGGTTTCTCCGCGGCGCTATCGCTCCTTTCAGCCATCGCGGCAAAAACGAACAATGGAAGTATGGTGATGGCCATTCTCAGTTTTCCTGTCATCATCGGCCTCCTGCTCATGTCCATCAAGATCACCAAGAACTGCATTGACGGACTTGAGCGCTCAGCCAGCAGCGATGAACTGCTGATGCTGACGGGCATAAATCTGATGGCCGCGGCCGTTTCCTATCTTCTCTTCCCTTATATTTGGCGAAGCTAATCATCATCGATGAAGGGTTGGTGGAAATTACTCTCTGTAGCACTGCTTCTCTATACGGCTATCGGCGGCTTCCTCATGGATGTTCCTCGCCTGAATATCATCAATGAAAGTATCCGGGCGCTGTACTTCCATGTGCCGATGTGGTTTGGGATGATCATTCTTTTTTTGCTCTCCGTCATCTACGCCGTCCGTTACCTCCGGAAACACAACCCCATGGACGATCGCAAGGCGGCGGCCTATGCACACACCGGATTGATTTATGGCCTCTTAGGCATTTTTACGGGGATGATCTGGGCAAATTATACCTGGGGCTCACCCTGGCACGGAGATCCCAAACAAAACGGAGCTGCCATAGCCACGTTGATTTATCTCGCTTATTTTATTCTTCGGAGCTCTATCGATAATCAGGAGCAGCGAGCAAGATTAAGTTCGGTGTATGCCATTTTTGCTTTTGCCGCAATGATTCCGCTGATCTTCATTATCCCCCGAATGACCAGCTCCATGCACCCGGGCAGCGGCGGCAATCCAGGCTTTAACATGTATGATCTCGACAGCAGCATGCGCCGAGTCTTCTACCCGGCTGTTTTGGGTTGGATTTTGCTGGGCATTTGGATCGCCAGCGTTCGAATCCGCATTCTCAGTGCAGAAGAAAAATTATTGGAAATCGACTATGAGAAGAATCATTAGTGTCCTGTTGGCTTGTCTGCTTTCCCTTCCCGGATTTTCCCAGAAAGTAGAAATGGCAGATACCATGCGTTCAGAAGGTAAAATCTACGTCGTGGTCGCCATCGTTCTCGTCATACTCACCGGGTTGATTTTGTATGTCTTTACCCTCGACCGCAAAGCATCGCGCCTGGAACAGAAACTGGACGAGTTCGTAAAAAAGTAGGCTGACATTCTAATCACAAACTCTGTTACCTTTGTCGGTAGCGAGAAGTCAGCCTATGAAGAAAACGCACATAATAGCCATCCTCGTTATCGCTGCGGCGATTGCGATCATTATTTCCACGGCAGGAGATGCCAGCACATACGTTTCCTTCGACCAAGCCTATCAAATGGCCTCCACGGGAAACACAAACAGTATTCACGTCGTGGGTGAATTGAAAAAGGGACAGGACGGTTCAGTTGTTGGCATTGAACCGGGACCTGACAAGCTTTCGTTCTCGTTCATTCTCGTGGATGATGCCAAGCGGGAGCAGACCGTCTACTATAATGAGCCCATGCCTCCCGATTTCACCCGTTCTGAGAAAATTGTGGTTGTTGGCGGATTCCAGGGTGACCGGTTTGTGGCCTCCAAGATCCTGCTCAAATGCCCGTCAAAATACCAGGAGAATAAACTCAACGCCCGGGTTTAGTACGTAACGTCTAGCTTTGAACATGCACTACTTCATTGGCAACCTCGGCCACCTATTTGTCATTGCCTCTTTTGTCACGGGGTTGATTGCCGCATTTTCTTACTGGCGCGCCACGGTGGTATCCGATGGTGTACAGCAGCCGCAATGGATCATGAACGGCCGATCGGCATTCATCGTTCACGCATTCGCCGTGGTCGGCATCATCGTCTGCCTGTTCTTCATCATCTATCAGCACTATTTCGAATACCACTATGCCTATGCCCATTCCTCTCGGCATTTGCCTGGGCAGTATATGATTTCTTGTTTTTGGGAAGGTCAGGAAGGGAGTTTTTTGCTTTGGATGTTCTGGCATGCTGTAATAGGCATTTTTCTGATTTTCAGCCGGCAAAGTTGGGAAGGCCCTGTCATGAGCATCTTTGCACTTGTTCAGGCGTTTCTGGCATCCATGATTCTCGGTGTTGTCATACCCGGACTCGAGCTCAAGATCGGCAGCTCGCCTTTTATTCTTCTCCGAGACGCCCTGGCTGATCCGATATTCACACTGCAACCAGATTTTATCCCAAAAGACGGCAATGGTCTTAACCCGCTGCTCCAGAACTATTGGATGGTCATTCATCCGCCAACGCTTTTCCTTGGGTTTGCCCTTACCCTCGTTCCTTTTTCATTCGTCATGGCCGGTTTGTGGCAACAGAAATACGTTGAGTGGATCAAGCCGGCATTGCCG